>CAWBCR010000019.1:0-5506 GCA_963787375.1 uncultured Chloroflexia bacterium
GGCTGAGGTGCCGTGAAGTCTCCGCGCCCGGCCATCCTGCCTCGTGCGGCTGTTGGACGGACCATCCGAAGCCTGTTAGACTCGTCGAGGGCCAGCCGTGACTGGCCCTCGACGCATCACACAGGAGACGCCTGCATGACGCCCGATGATCAGGCCACCATCAACCTGCTGGGCCTGCGCCTGCCATGGAAGACCACCACGGTCATCATCCTCAGCACGCTGCTGCTGATCGTTGACTACTACTACAAGACGCCGATATGGACCAATAACGGCTCCTTTGGCGCGATGCTGCTCGGCACGGCCTACTTTCACCTGATCCTGTACCTGGTGATCCCGATGGCGGTGGTGCTGCTGGCCTTCCGCGAGCGGCCCGCCGCGTACGGTTTTACGCTCGGCAAGTGGCGCGAGGGCATCAAGTGGACGCTGATCGTGTGGGCGGCGGCCATCCCGATCCTGTATTTCGCCGGGCGCACGCCCGACATGGTGCTGTACTACGCGCGCTACGATCAGCCGCTGGGCCAGATGCTGCTGACCAATGCGCTGGAATTGTTTAGCTGGGAGTTCTTCTTCCGGGGGTTCATCCTGTTTGCGCTGCTGCGCGTGGCCGGGCCGAGCGCGGTCGTGTTGCAGGCGGTGCCGTTTGCGATGGCGCACGTCGGCAAGCCGTTTCTGGAGACGATCAGCACGATTTTCGGCGGGACGCTGTTTGGCTGGGTGGCCTGGCGCAGCGAATCGTTCCTGTATTCGTTCTTTATCCACTGGTTCATCATGTCGTTTGTCGTGGTGGTTGCGTTGATGGCCTTCAAATAGCCTTGAACTGGCGCGACGACGCGCTAAAATCGGGGATGATGTTTCATGTATGAGGTTATATGCAACCTATGATAAGTGTCATCTGGAACGGATGACAAAGTTCGCCCGTCAATTTGACGATTACGTGCTAGAATGTTGACGAGAATTGTCAGATTTGTTTCGAGGAGTGCTACATGGCTGAAGCGACAATCGATACCCCCAAGATGCCGGTGACCCGCCGAGGGGGCCGCGCCAAGTTTATCATCGGTGGCCTGATCTTGCTGGCTGCCGTGGTCTATCTCGTCGTCAGCAACCTGACGTCCAACCAGCAGTACTTTATGACGGTCAACGAGCTGATGTCTCGCCAGTCGGAGCTGGTCGGGCGCAACATCCGCATCTCCGGCGTGGTGCTGGGCGACACGATCCAGTATGACGGCCAGACGCTGAGCTTCACCATCGCCAACGTGCCCGACTCGGCAGCCGAGATTCAGGACGACGGCGGGCTGGCTGAAGTGCTGCACACCGCCGCCACCGACCCCACCGCGCAGAAGGTGCAGGTCGTGCTGGTCAATCAGCCCAAGCCGGACCTGCTCCAGAACGAGGCGCAGGCCATCGTGACCGGCACGATGGGCGCAGACGGGGTGTTCTACGCCGACGAGCTGCTGCTAAAGTGCCCCACCCGCTACGAGCAGGCGGTGCCGGATCAGGTTAACACGTCGAGCCAGTAGGTTCCATTCCTGCGGGTGCCGTCCGCGCGCCCGCGATTGCCGACCACAAGCGCACAGCGGGGCGAGGCGGACGTTCCCACCTCGCCTCGATCATGAAGTGAATAGAGGCATGCCGTCATGAGTGCTGAACTGGGTGTGATCCTGCTGATTCTGGCATTTTTCAGCGCAACCTACGCGCTGGTCGCCTCGCTGCTGGGAGCCCGCAAGAACAACGAACGGCTCGTCGAGAGCGCGCGCAACGCGGCGATCATCACCTGGCCGCTGCTGACGCTGGCCGCCGTGCTGATGATCACCCTGCTGGTTCGCGGCGATTTCAGCGTCGCGTTCGTGTGGTCGGTGACCAGCCGCGAGATGCCCACCTATCTCAAGGTGACGGCGTTGTGGGGCGGGCAGGCCGGCTCGCTGCTGCTCTGGTCGTGGCTGATGAGCACCTTCGCCGCCGCCGCGATGCTGCGCAACTGGCGGCGCGAGCACCACCTGATGCCGTACGTCATCGGCGCGAGCATGGGCACGCTGGCCTTCTTCATCCTGCTGGTGACTTTCTGGGAAAACCCGTTCGCCACTTACTTCGCGACGCCTGCCGGGGCGGTCGACCCGGCGTTGTTTGCACCCTCGGTTGTGTTGAGCGGCCTCACGGCGGCCATCACCTCTATTGCCGACAAAGCGCCCGGCTTGCTGGGTGTGCTGCTGCAGGGCGTCGCGCACTTCGCCCCGCCCGTCGGCTCCACGGTATTGGTCCCGCCCGACGGCAAGGGCCTGAACCCGCTGCTGCGCCACATCGGCATGATCATCCACCCGCCGATGCTGTACCTGGGCTTCGTGAGCTTCGTGGTGCCCTACGCCTTCGCCATGGGCGCGCTGGCGCGCGGCGAGGTCAGCGATGCGTGGATCCGGTCCACCCGGCGCTGGACGCTGGTCGCGTGGCTGTTCCTGAGCCTGGGGCTGATCCTGGGCGGGCGCTGGGCCTACGACGTGCTGGGCTGGGGCGGCTACTGGGGCTGGGACCCGGTCGAGAACGCGGCGCTGATGCCGTGGCTGACGGGCACCGCCTTCCTGCACTCGGTCATGATCCAGGAGAAGCGCGGCATGCTGCGCCGCTGGAACATGCTGCTGATCACGTTCACCTATTTGCAGGTCATCCTGGGCACCTTCCTGACGCGCTCCGGCGTGCTTAGCTCGGTCCATGCCTTCGCGCAGAGCGCCATCGGGCCGCTGTTCTTCCTGTTCGTGGCCGGCGCGTTCGTGATCAGTATTTCGCTGCTGATCAAGAACTGGGACGCGCTCGGATCGGACAACCAGCTTGAGAACCTGCTCTCGCGTGAGACGTTCTTCCTGGTCAACAACCTGCTGTTCGTGGCGCTCAACATCGTGATCGCCATCGGCACGTTCTGGCCGCTGATCACCGAGCTGGCCGCCGACTACTTCCCGACCGTCGAGAAGGCAACCGTCGGCCCGCCGTGGTTCAACGGCACGACCGGCCCGCTGTGGCTGGCGCTGCTGTTGTTGATGGGCGTCGCGCCGCTGATCGCCTGGCACCGCGCCAGCGCGAAGCGGCTGGGCCGCGCCCTGCTGTGGCCGCTGGCGATTACGCTTGTCGGCGGGGCGCTGATGGTCTGGCAGGGCATCCGCAACCCGCTGGCGCTGCTGGGCTACGTGCTGGCGCTGCTGGCTGCCTCGGTGACGGTGCTCGAATTTCACCGTGGAGCGATGGCCCGCATGAAGGCCCACGGCGAGAGCTATCCCGCCGCATTGTGGACGCTCGTCGGGCGCAACCGGCGGCGCTACGGCGGCTACTTCATCCACCTGGGCGTGATCATCATGGCCATCGGCATCATCTCGTCGAACGTCTACCAGCAGCAGACGCAGCAGGCCGTCGCCGCCGGGCAGACCATCACTCTGCATGACTACGTGCTCCAGTTCGACAATCTGGAGACCTTCACCGCCACCGATGGGCGGCAGGTGACGCGCGCGCAGACCACCGTGTATCACAATGGGCGCGAGGTAGGGCATCTCGTGCCGCGCATCGACAACTACCAGACGGGTGACCGGGCGACGATCCCCGCCACGCTGACGACCATCACCGGCGACGACCTGTACGTGCTGCTGGTCGCCTGGGAGCCGGTCAGCTATTCGAGCGCGACGATCAAGATATACTACAATCCGCTGATCAACTGGGTGTGGGGCGGCGGCTTCATCTTTATCATCGGCACGCTGATCGCGGCCTGGCCGGACTACAGCGAGGAGCGCCGGACCGTCACACACCTGGAACGCACGCCGCTGCCGGCAGCCGGGGACTGATACGCCGTTGACGACTGTGCAGAACCTGTTCTGGAACCGCGACGAACGACGACTCCGGGCGCTGTGGCGGCTGCTGATCGTGGGCGTGGCGTGGCTCATCGCCAGCCTGCTGGCCCAGATAGCCAGCATGGTGCTGGCCTATCTGACCGGCGCAGCGACACTGGCGCAGCCTACCGACGCGGCGTTCATCACCAACCTGCTGTATGGCAACGCGGCGATGTTCGCGCTGCCGCTGGTCGCCAACCTGGCGACGACCCTGGGCATCCTGTGGCTGGCCGGGCGCATCCTCGACCGGAGGCCGCTGGCGGGCTTTGGCCTGCATCTCAACCGCCGCTGGTGGGCCGACCTGGGCTTCGGGCTGCTGCTGGGCGCGCTGCTGATGGCCGTGGTCTTTGCGGTGGAAGTCGCGGCGGGCTGGGTGACCGTCACCGGCTCGTTTGAGTTGACGGCGGCAGGCTGGCCGTTTGCGCTGGCGATCCCCGTCGTGGTGATCGGCTGGGTGGCGACCGGGATCGAGCAGGAGCTGTTCAGCCGGGGCTACCTGCTGACCAATCTGGCCGAGGGCCTGAACGGAATGGGGTCGCGCCGGGCGATTGTCCTGGCGACGCTGCTGTCCTCGATGGTGTTTGGGGTGTTGCATCTGGCCAACCCTGGCTCGTCGCTGGCCAGCACGCTCAACCTGATGCTGGCTGGCGTCTTGCTGGCGGCGGGCTACCTGCTGACCGGCGATCTGGCCATCTCGATCGGGCTGCACATCACGTGGAATTTCTTCGAAGGCAACGTGTTTGGCTTCCCGGTGAGCGGCCTGGCGACCCGGCCCGCCTCGTTTCTGAGCATCCAGCAGGGCGGCCCCACGCTGTGGACCGGTGGGGCCTTCGGCCCGGAAGCGGGCCTGATCAACGTCGCGATCACGCTGCTGGGCATCGCGCTGATTGCACTGTGGGTGCGCTGGCGCACCGGGCGCGCGGCGCTGGCTGAAAGCATCGCGCAGCCGCCGCAGCCGCCCGCCGTGTCTGAGAATGTGGAGCCCGCCGCACAGGTGGGATAGCAGGTGAGAACTATGCAGTTACGTAAACGACCAATCCTGATAATTGCGGCGCTGCTGATCGCGCTGGCGGTTGTCGCGCTCGGCGCGGCGCAGACCGCGCGCGCGCAGACCCCCGCGCCGACCCCGCCCCCGGCGGGGCAGCCGTCACCGACGACCAGGTGAACGCGGTCGCCGGCGAGCTGTACTGCCCGGTGTGCGAGAATGTGCCGCTCGACGTGTGCGGCACGCAGGCCTGCGCCGACTGGCGTGAGCAGATCCGCACCATGCTGGAGCAGGGCAAGACCGCCGACCAGATCCAGACGACCTTCGCCGAGCAGTACGGGCAGCGCGTGCTGGCTACGCCCGAACGGCGCGGCATCAACCTGCTGGTGTGGGTGCTGCCGGTGGTAGGCGTGCTGGCCGCCGTGGTCGTGCTGGTTGTCGCGCTGCGCCGCATGGCGCCAGGTGCGCTGTCTGCCGAGGCGCAGGGCGCGCGGCTGACCTACGACGACCTCGATCCTGAATACGTCGCGCGGCTGGAACGCGAGTTGCAGGACTACGTGCGCCGCGGAGCGTGAACCCGTCCCCCGCGTCGCCCGACAGAGCGTCGGGAGGGGGTGAGCTAAGCGACCGTCATAAACACAAGACAGGCTGCGGATCGCGC
>CAWBCR010000020.1:0-77518 GCA_963787375.1 uncultured Chloroflexia bacterium
CTCGATCAGCCCCTCAAGCATGTGGTCGAACAGCGCGTCGTTGCCGGCTGCCCAGTCGCGGAAGTCCTTGAGGTGGTGGTCGGTGAAGTGCACGCCGAACATCGCCGGTGGCCGGCAATCTCGACGGGATGCTGTGCTCCTCCAGAATGTCGCTGAGGCCCTTCTGAAGCTGCTTGCCGCGCTCCGCGACCTCGTCCAGAGCGGTCGTCGTGGTCAGGATCTCCAGTGTCTTTTCGGCGGCGGCGATGCCCAGCGTGTTCGCGGCGAAGGTGCCGCCGTGCGCCACGCCGTGCCCCACGATGTCCATGATCTCGCGCTTGCCGCCGAACGCAGCGATGGGGTAGCCGTTGCCCAGCGACTTGGCGTAGGTCGCCATGTCGGGCCGGATGTTGAAAGCCCTGCGCGCCGCCCTTTGCCACGCGGAAGCCGGTCTTGACCTCGTCCAGGATCATGACGATGCCGAACTCATCGCACAGGGCGCGGACATGCTCCAGGAAGCCGGGCCGGCTCGATGCCCGCCACGTTGCCCATCATCGGCTCCATGATGACTGCCGCCACGTCGTGCCACGACTGGCGCACGGTGCGCTCGAACGTCTCGAAGTCGTTGAACGGCAGGCAATCAGCAGGTCGGCGACGCCGTGCGGGATGCCCGACGTGGTCGACACCGGCACCGGCGAGCGGCGGCTGCCCATCGACTCCGCCTGGCTGGAGGCGGTCGAATACAGCACGTAGTCGTACATGCCGTGATAGTGTCCCTCAAACTTGATGATCCGGTCGCGCCCGGTGCAGGCGCGCGCCACGCGCAGCGCGTGCATCGTCGCCTCGCTGCCGGAGTTGGCAAAGCGCACCATCTCGACCGCCGGGCACATCTCGACGATCTTCTCGGCGACGCCCACTTCACGCTCGGTGGTCAGCGCGTAAATCGCCGTCCTCACCGCGTCGCGCACGTGGTCGTCGACCACCTGCGTGGCGTGGCCCAGGATCATCGGCCCGAAGCCCAACCGGAAGTCGACGTAGCGGTTGCCGGGCCGTCCAGATGTAGCCGCCCTGCGCCCGGCTGGCCATGGGGGTGTTGTCCTCTTCCCAGAAGCGGAAGTTGGATGAGACGCCGCGCGGCAGGACTTTCGCAGCGCGCTTAAACAGGGCTCGTGATTCGTGTGCTCCATAAAGTTGATATCCTTTCAATGTGTCAGAATCAAACAGGCCGTGCCCATAACCGGGCGGGTGCTTCACATGCCACGCGGCATGACGGCGTCGATGCGAGTGCTCTGCCCTGGCGAAGGGGCAGCGGGTGAGGGTGTGGTCAGGCGTCCGGGTCGGTGGCGCTGTGCGCCGGCATGACGTCCGGAAACCAGGTGTCCAGGTCTTTGATCTTACGGGCAGTAGGTGTGTCTGTGTGCGTCGCACGCCCGGTATATTGCCGATCCGGTCGCTCACAAAGTCGAACAGCTCCGCGTTGCTGCGCACACGCAGCGAGACGCTCACGTCGCAGTCGCCGGTGGCGCAGGCCACGTAGCTGACCTGCGGGAAAGTGGCAACGGTCTCCGCGACCTCGCGCACGCGCCCCGGCTCAACCTCGATGAACACGTCGGCCAGCACGCCATAGCCGATGGCCTCCGGGTGATGACCGCCCGGATGTTGATGATGCCGCGCTCGATGAGCGAAATCGACGCAGTTGCTGACCGTGCGCGGCGAGATGTCGCCCAGCGTGCGGGCGATCTCGGCGCTGGTCATGCGCCCATCCTGGTTCAGCAGCGCAATAATTTCCCAGTCTGTACTGTCGAGCTGGTTCATGTCGTTTCCAGTGGTAATTTAGGTTAAGCATAGGTCAGTTCTTCCGAATTGTCAATATTCGCCCGTTCCGGCTTCCGGATCGGAAACGCGGCGCGCAGATCGCGACAGGAAGCGCCTGGCCGGCTTGACAACGCACCCCCATCATACGATGATAATCGGGCGCGGCGGCATGGCTGCCGATCCCCCCACCAGCGAGGTGACACATGCAACTGTTGTACCTGGCCGAAGACGACGTGAAGCAGTGCCTCACCATGCGTGAGGCCATCGACGTGGCCGAGCGCGGCATCACCGCCGACGGCGCGGGCGAGGTCGCCGGCGACAAGTTCTACATGCACACCGGCGAGGCGGGCTTCATCAAGCCGTTCTCAGGCTACCTGGCCGGCGAGGACTACGCCTATGTCAAGACGTTCAGCTTCTACGAGGGCAACCGCGCCCGCGGCCTGCCGGTGACCAATTCGATGGTGCTGCTGTTCGACGCGTCCACCGGGCTGCCGGTATGCATCATGGAGGCCAACCACGTCACTGCGCTCAAGACCGGCGCGTCGACGGCGGTGACGGCCCGCCGCCTGGCCCGCCCCGCGAGCAAGGTCGCGGCCATCTTCGGCGCGGGCGGGCTGGGCCGCATGCACTGCCTGGCGCTGGCCGAGACGTTCGAGCTGGACGAGGTGCGCGTGGTCGACGTGCGGCCTGAGGCGGCGAACGCCTTCGCCGTGTCGATGAGCGCGCAGACCGGCCTGCCGATCAGCATCGCCCGCACGCCGGAGGAAGCGGTGCGCGGCGCGGACATCGTGATCACGGTGACGACCGGCAGTGCGGTGAACGTCGAGCATGGCTGGCTGAAGCGGGGCGCGTTCGTGGCGCGGCTGGGGTCGTACCAGGAGGTCGCGCTCGACCTGTTCGCGCAGGCCGACAAGCTGATCGTCGCCCGCTGGCGCTACGTCAGCGCGCGCATCCCGGAGATGATCGCGCTGATCGACGCCGGGCGGCTGCGCCGCGAGGACCTCCACGCCGAGTGGCCGGACATCGCCGGGGGGCGGGCCGCCGGGCGCGAGACAGACGAGATCATCCTGTACGTGGCGCTGGGCATCTCGGGCAATTCGCCGCCATCCTGCCCGAAGTGTACCGGCAGGCCGTGGCGCGCGGGCTGGGGAAGGCGTCGGGGGCTGATCGCTCGCCGCTGCGCTATACTCACTGCATAGATCCTGACAGTGAGGGGGCATCCTTTACGCACGAAAGACGTTCTCAGGGACCGCCGGTATGCTGCGCGATCCGCAGCGCGTGGCGTGGCTGGAGGTCGCGCGGGTAGTCGACGCCTGTCTCGGGCGGCCTCGACGCGCGCTCGGCGCTGGACGTGGGCACCGGCAGCGGCATCTTCGCTGAGGCGTTTGCGGCGCGCGGGCTGCGCGTAGCGGGTGTCGACGTGAACCCGGACATGCTGGCGGCGGCGCGCGATTACGTGCCCGGCGGGCGCTTCGAGCAGGCCCCGGCGGAGGCGCTGCCGTTGACGCGGGCGCGTTCGACGTGGTGTTCATGGGGCTGGTGCTGCACGAGACTGACGACGCGGCGCAGGCGCTCGCCGAGGCGCGGCGGGTGGCGCGGCTGCGGGTCGCCGTGCTGGAGTGGCCCTATCGCGATGACGAGATGGGGCCGCCGCTGGCGCATCGCCTGAGCGCGGAGGCCGTGCCGACCTTGCGCGCAAGGCCGGGTTCGCGGGCGTTGAGACGGCCCCGCTGAGCCACATGGCGCTGTTTCTTCTGGGAATATGATCAATCCAATGATGTAGCAGGGGCGACCGGCCGGTCGCCGCATAGGCATCAACTTAAGGGGAAAAGTGACAAAAAGGAAGTCCTCCGGGAAGATAAGGGTTGGAACACCACACAACCGAAGGACTCCCCAATGAGCACTGTAGCACGAACAGCTCGGACTATGCAATATGTGCTGGGAGAAGCGGCGGATGAGGCCGCGCGGGTAACGGGCTTGAGAAACGGAAGCGCGAGCTGGATGGGGCGAGCTTCGTTCAGACGAGTGTTTTGGCTGGTTAGGCAATGGGCAGGCGAGCAGCAGTGAGCTCAATCAGGCGGCAGCCGCGGTGGGTGTGAACATCAGCCCTCAGGGGCTGACGAAGCGATTTACCGCAGAAGCCGCTGCCTGTCTGCGTCAGGTGCTGGAAACAGCCGTAGGGCAGGTGGTTGAGGCTGAACCGGTGGCGCTAGGGTAGAGCGGTTCAATGGGGTGTACTTGTGGACAGCAGCAAGTGGAACTACCGGACAGCCTGGCGACGCTGTGGTCAGGCTGTGGCGGAGTTAGGGAGCCCGTCAGCCGTCAAGGTCCAGGTCGATTTGAACTACAGCAATGGGGCCTTACATCGACTGTGGCTAGGCCGGGCGGGAGCATGACCAGTGTCGGTCAGCCCAGGCGATTGAACTGCCCGGCGGCGCCTTGCGGATAGCTGACTGGGGTACTTCAAATGGAACGCTGACCGCGCACAGCCAGCGGGGGGTATTCTGGCTATCCCGCTTGCGGGCGGGCACGACGGTTTATGATGAAGCGGGGCAGGCACTCGATTTGAGCAAATGGTTGACCAGCAAGGGGCCGCCTGATGGCCCGATCCGGCTGGGGAGTAAACACCAACTTGCCTGCCGCCTGCTGGCGGTGCGGGTGCCGTCCGAGGTAGCTGTTCAGCGTCGACGTAAGCTGAAGCGCACAGCCCGTAAAGGCCAAACGCTGAATACCTCCCGGTTGGCTCTGGCAGAATGGACCCTGCTGATCACCAATGCCCCGCTTGCCCTTCTGACCCTAAACGACGCGCTCGCCCTCTAGCGGGTTCGCTGGCAGATTGAACTGTTGTTCAAGCTCTGGAAAACGGGCGGGAGTCTCGACACCCTCACGCAGCCACAACCCGTGGCGTATCTTGTGTGAATTCTACGCCAACCCATTGCCATGGTGGTGAGCACTGGTTGTTTCTGGTCAGTTTCTGGTCTTATCCCAACCGCAGCCTGACCCAAGCTGCTCACACCGTTCAGCAGCACGCCTTTCATCTGGCCGCAACCTGCTCGAAGAGTTGGCGCTGTTTAGCTCAGGCCATTGACAGCATTGATAGATGCCTGGCCGTGGCTGTCGCATCAACTCTCGCCGCGCTCACCCTAACACCTACCAATGGTTGCTTGGTGGCTCTGAAAATGCTTAAGTTGATGCCTATGGGGCACGGCATGCCGTGCCCTCCTTATTCACTCCAGCATGACGGGCAGCGATTTCAGCCCGCGCACCCCCACCGTGTTGCGCCATTCCAGTTCGTTCATCGGCACGGCAAGCTGCATGTGCGGGTAGCGCTCCACCAGCGTCGAGATCGCGATGCGCCCCTCAAGCCGGGCCAGCGGCGCGCCCAGGCAGTAATGCATCCCCAGCCCGAACGCCACGTGCCGGTTCGGGTCGCGGCTGATGTCCAGGTCGTCGGGATTCGCAAAGACGCGCTCGTCGCGATTGGCCGAGCCCAGCGCCACCATGATCCGCGTCCCCTTCGGGAGCATCCGCCCGCCCACCTCGATGTCCTCCGTCGCAAAGCGCGGCGCAATCTGCTCGACCGGGTTGGTATAGCGCAGCAGTTCCTCAATCGCGCTGTCGAGCAGTTCCGGCTGGGCGTGCAGCTTCTCTAGCTGATCGCGGTGCTCGATCAGTGCCATCGCGCCCGTGCCGATCAGGTTGACGGTGGTTTCGTGCCCTGCGAACAGGATCAGGAACAGCATCGCCAGCGTCTCGTCGATGTTCAGCCGCTGGTCGTCGACCTCGGCCTGCACCAGCCCCGTGATCAGGTCGTCCTGCGGATCGGCCTGCCGCAGCTTCACCATCTTGTTGAGGAAGCGGTACATGCTGATCGCGCTCGGCAGTTGCGACATCATGC
This sequence comes from uncultured Chloroflexia bacterium, assembly GCA_963787375.1. Taxonomy (GTDB): domain Bacteria; phylum Chloroflexota; class Anaerolineae; order Aggregatilineales; family UBA3940; genus CAWBCR01. The sequence continues at coordinate 5,693 of CAWBCR010000020.1, forward strand.
TCCACCTGCCCGAAGCCGCCTCCAGGAAGTGCGCCGTCCAGTGATGGAACTTGCCGCGATCCTTCTCCGGCACGCCCATCATCTCCGAGATGATCGTCAGCGGCACCGGCAGCGCGTAATCCGCGATCAGGTCAACCTGCCGCTTGCGCGCGGCCTGGTCCAGCAGATCGTTGCACAGCGTCTCGATGCGCGCCGTCATGCTCTGGATGCGGGCCGGCGTGAACGCCTTGTGTACCAGGTCGCGCAGGCGGCGGTGATCGGGGTCGTCGGCCATCAGCATGCTGTTTTGCAGCGCGTCGAAGAAGCTCGGCAGCCAGCGCAGCGCCAGTGGCTTTTTGCGATCCGGGTACAGCTTACGGAAATCGCTCGAAAAGCGCGGGTCTTTCAGCACCTGCAGCACGTCGTCATAGCGAGTCAGGAAAGTCGCGCCGTCGGCGTAGCCCCCCTGCACCGTCGCGATAGGCTCCTCCTCCCGATAGCGCGCATACACTGCATACGGGTCGTTGCGAAGTTCAGCAGTCGTCAGATCGATTGTCATAAACCCTCACTCTACACTCAGCTATAGATCATTATAGCGAATACGGAGCCCGCCGGGCTATCGGCGCAAGCCAAGAAGAGCAGCCCCCGACCCCCTCCACGCGCTGCCACGCGACCGCAGGATGCCCTGAAGCACGAAGTCAGTCAGTTCGGAGAGCGCCCATCCCGTATCTCCCCGAACGGCGCGTACAGCACGTCGCTGCCAGCGACCCTGTCGCCAGTCGCGTCGCTCAGCACGCTGGTGCTGCCCAGGTGGTCGACGTGGCGGTAGTACAGCCCCGCGTCGTCGCCGCCGACGATGCGGAACGCGCCGCCCGGACCCTCATAAAGGGCGCCATTGCCCACTTACTCACGGCAGAGGCGTTTCAAGGTTGTTCGATGAGAGGGTTTAAGATTACGCGGTATTCATGGAGCGTCGAATTGCTTATATATAGCGTTCTCCCATGCTCTACCTTCGACATAGAGTAGTTGCGCTTGCTTGAGAATAGTCGTTACTAGAGTTTTGTAGTCCAATCCATAGAAGGCATTGATCGGGAAGCAACTCGTTCCCCCGTGCCCCTCTATACAGCACCAGTGCTCGCCTAGAGCACGCATGAATCTGAAGTCCTGATATCTCCTGCCAAGAGAACCATTCGGATGGCCTGAACCAGTACCTGATTTCAGTGCCTTTCTTGTCATATCGAATAGCTCGTACCCGATGAAATGCCAGATAGCTGAAACCTGCCCCATAAAAAATCCAAAGCAGGCCGAAATGTACGAAGGCCTATACACACTCCACGCCAGTAGTAACAGGCTACTTAAAATACCCAAGAGGGAGAGCGCGGCAACAAGAGACATGCCAACCCCATAGCGGAGCTCATGGGTATCAGGTACTTGAGCATCGCCAAAATCAAGCGCGGTGGAGCTACCCCGATCAACAATGTCCGCAAGCCCGGAGTTAGCTACAAGCCAGCCCCATCCGATTTTCTCGAGATGCCAATCCAACGTAAACTCTAGCTGCTCGAGTATCAGGGCTACTTTATCTCGATCTGCTTCACTCCGCATTTGAACCAATGCTACATTGTCACTCTCCCACGTGATTGGGCCCAAGTCAGCCAAGACCCTACAGGATAGGAAAGCCGCCTCTATTGTAGTCTTGATTCGTTCAGTGTCGCTCCGTTGCCCTTTTATGAACAGCTTTGCTGTATATCTTCTCATGTTCCTTCCCCTTCGGGGGACTACTCTGGCTCCATTCAGTCTCAGTAGCAAATCGGACACTGGTAATCTTCCATCTTTTCTTGAAATAGCACCCAAGAGCCTCCACCCCCGACCCCTGCATAACCCCCACCAGCACCCACGCCTACATATAAGTCACTGGCACCTGTCCGTAGACTGGGTCGACATAGAGCGGCAATCCGTCAGACATATTGCCATCAATTGGAGCATTTATGCTCACTGTAGCAGCAAGGCCGCCAGCAGCAGATGCAGATGCCTCTCCAGCTACGCCTGTTGTTGTAGAGTCAATGGACGCTGACGCCCATCCGAAAACTGGCCCAATAGTCAACGATGCTCCTCCACCGGCTGACAGACCGAGATTCGGCGAGACGTCAACGTGGAGAGCTAGGTCATTGGAGACTCGATTATAAGTTACCTGCACCCCCACCGTTCCAGAAAAGATCGACCCTGACCCTTCGCCTTGCACTCTGAGTCCATAGTTGGTAGGTGAGGAGATCGCCAATAGCTGCTAGATCGCCATGCAGTGCCCTATCCGTTACTGTTCCAGTTGTGACTTGAGATGCGTTGTAACTCTCACTATCCGTGGAAGTTTCCGGCACTGCGACTGGGGGCCCAACAGGTGTGGCCACCTCTGATGGTGCTGTCGTTGAAGCATCCACCGAGTCGTCTATCGCCTGAGCGGCTGAGGGCAATTCCCAGAAACCTTGATCCGGCTCATCAGGGGGTGGTTCACCAGGCAGCCAGGCCCAATCCCAGCCGGGCTCCCAGATTCCGGTAGTGTCATAGTAGACATGCCCGGATGGATCAACATATCTGATTGGATTGTTGGTTGCGTACGCATAGCGGTTCAGCGCCTGTGGATTCCCCGCCCCCGGCACGACGCTGTCCGCCGAGATGAACCGTCTCAACCCCGGCAGGTAGTACCGCGCCCCGTAGTACATCAGATCCCCGGCGGAGCTGTCCACGCGCTGGCCCGTAAAGCCGAAGTCGGTCAGCTCGCTGATCGCCCCATCCCGGATTTCGCCGAAGGGCGCGTACAGCACGTCGCTGCCAGCGACTCTGCCGCCGCTCGCGTCGCTGAGGATAGAGGTCGGGCCCAGGTGGTCGGTGCGAAGGAAGGGAACAGCGCTGCTACTTCGAATAGAAGCACAGAGGTGCTTCCTGCCCCGCCATACCAGCGACTTGTTCAGGGGTCGCCCCAAACACGGACTCAAAGTTCTCCATTTCGGCTGGGTTCAAGTTCTCTCCGAGAAGGATCTCCCGAAACGACGACTGTGAGTTCGTCACGTCTTCGAGAGGATTTATCACAAACAGATTGTCCGCAGCGGGCTGGTCGGGCTCTGCAGGCGCTCTTAAGCACACTCTGACGACTCTGCCGCGCCTCTCTATTGTGCTGTGGCGCATGTACCTATAGCTTATTCCATTCGAATAGAGGATTAATAGGTTGATGACTGCATCTTGTCCCCCAATCAATTCCTCTATAGAAACCAGGAGTTTCGCTGGAGGCCCCATCTCCTGCAGCAGGCGTTGCGGGGACATGTCGACCGTGTAACCTGGTATATAGAACAGATTCCATCTAAAGCCGATTGCAGCCAGCCGATAGTCAGATGTCCACAAATACGTCCCCATCGCGAACAGGCTGCCTTCTGAGTACCGTACATCGTGCCACTCATAGGCCATGATGAGAAGTGAATCATCGTTTGACAGCATCACCGTTGGAGGAGACCCCAACAGACTCTTCAATACTTGCTGGGTCTCCTCAGGAGTCGACTCGCCCGGTCGTAAGCCGTTCCAGCAGGGAAACTGGCAATCGGCACTCTGACCGGCGAAGAAGAAATCGCCCAGTGGGAAGTAGTTCTCGCTCGCCAGCGGGAGCCCCGGCGTTGGTACGATAGGTGTGCCAATAACAGGCGTAGAGGTCGGGAAAGGCGTAAGGGTGGGGGTTGGCGTGGGTGTCGCCGTGAGCTGCTCTGTCCGTACGCCAGTGGATGTGAGTTCAGCGGCAGATGTCGCCTGAAGTGATGTCGGTGAGACAGTCTCATAGACCGCTGTGCCAGATGACACGCCAGCGCAAGAGGAGAGAGTAGATGAGATAATACATGGCACAATGATAAAGTGCTGGACCGCAAAGATGTACCTAAGCATTGATTTCATGCACATCATTGCTCAACTCCCGTTGCACGTAACAATGCCGAGTGCACACCGAGCCAATTCGTTTTGGGTAGTACCACCGTGTCCCAGCATCCAGTCTGCGATGAGATCCGCACTATATTCGCACCAAGTGCAAGTGCTTTTGCCTTTTGCCTTCACTGTGGAATAGTCCGCCCAGTACCGCGCCGCACTAATCTCCAGAGGTGGTGGGTCGGGATTTCTGGTACATTCGTCCCGTATACCAATCCCACGCCCCATTCTGAGAGGTACTATCTGTCAGGTTATGAGCGAACTCGTGGGCAACGATATTCAGGTATTCCATGGAGTCAGGATAATGTGACGAGCCGTTGAGACCGGCGTAAGCGAAGTCGATTATCCCATTGCCGTGATTTTGACCCAGCCAGCCAGGATTGCCGGGATATCCGTAGTTGTAGTCCCTAGCCCCAGGATAATCTTTGTACTTCACTGGTTTGAGGATGTTGACTGTCGTCTGGCCCATGACGTTCGTGAATGCTTGATAGCGATCCAGTTTCACTCCTTCTTTCTGATTTTGCGTAGAAGCAAAGGTTTCTCCCATATCGTGCACAGCGCGTAGTATCGTCTGGTATGCGTTGATCTTCTCTCCACCCGTGACCTCCACGTCTCCGGGCGTGACACCATATTTGCCGAGTTCTTTCTCCAGGTAATCCACAGTGTCCACGCGGGTTTGGGCCTGTGGTTCCCACCCTTCTGCCTGAGCCAGCGCAGGCTTATTAACTAAAATCTGGGTTGTTTGCTGGGCTTAAATCAGTGCTAACGGCAGTCTGTACTGTAATAGAGACCATCGATCACGGCACATGCCCACTCGGATCTGATGTAAGTGATCGGCGAGTTGAAGGCATATGCGTACCTATTCAGCGCCTGCGGATTCCCCGCCCCCGGCACGACGCTGTCCGCCGAGATGAACCTCCTCAGCTCGGGTAGGTAGTACCGCGCCCCGTAGTACATCAACCCACCCGCCGACCGGTCCACGCGCTGGCCGGTAAAGCCGAAGTCGGTCAGTGTCGACGAGCTCGCCAGTGCCGTATCTCCCCGAACGGCGCATACAGCACGTCGCTGCCAGCGACCTTGTCGCCGCTCGCGTCGCTCAGCACGCTGGTGCTGCCCAGGTGGTCGGCGTGGCGGAAGTACAGCCCGGCCTCGTCGCCGCCGATGATGCGGAAGGCCCCGGCCACGCCGTAGTACACGGTGCGGCTCTCCTCCGTCCCGCCGACCAGCTTAATCTCCATCCCCGCCACGTACACCGTCGTCGTGACCGTCACGCCGTCGTCGACGACCCGCTTGACGCGGCCCGCCGCTGCCATCGTACACGTATACGTCGTATGGACTCGTCGGCGCACGTCACCTCTCTCAGCACCTCGATCACCAGCCGGTTCTCGGCGTCGAAGGCTGTAGGCACCACGTCATGTCGTCCTGCTGTGCGGCTCGGTCATGTTGCCGTTGGCGTCGTAGCCCTCAAACGTCGAGTTATCGCTCAGCGCCGTCACCGCGTGCGGCCCGGCCCCGTCGCCGTAGGTGTAGGCTAGGTCTTCCTCGGTCACCAGCCCGCTGCCCTGCCCATTGGTGAAGCCACCCACGAAGGCCGTCACCCCCTGCGTGCGAGTGGTCGCGCTGCCGCCGGTCGTGAGCGGTGCTGTCCAGCGGGTTGAAGGCCGCCGGCCCCTGCGCCGATTTGCCGCTCAGCACGCCGCCGCCCGGCCCCACCGCGCCGCGCGTCAGGTGGCCCGCCCACGGGCCGCCGCCGGCCACGTCCAGCGTGAAGTGCGCCAGGTTGCCGATCTCATTATACGCGTATTCCCGCCGCTCGACCGTCGCCCCGCCCGACCCGCTGTCGGCCACGCCAGCGTGAAGTGCGTCAGGCCTGCGCTCATTTTACGCGTATCCCGCCACCCTACCGCCTCATTCTCTCCCGCTCGGGAGAAGGGGCGGGGGATGAGGGTTTGCAAACTCTAACCTCCCCGTTATACGGATGCTCAACGCAAACCCCTTGACGCCTCCCCCGCATCTGTCGTACACTCATCCTGTATAGAACAAACGTTCGATTATTGCGCTGCGGCGCAGCCTACGCAGGTTAAGATTGCCGCGCAGTGAGGCGCTTTCAGCGCAAAGGAGGTAGCAAGTTCGCCAAGGATTCTTAGTTACTACCCAAGCTGAGGCGTGCCCAGCGCAAGATCGCAGCACACCCGGCCCGTTTCAAGGTCGTGGCGTGCGGGCGGCGCTGGGGCAAAACAACCCTCGGAATGGTGATGGCCGTCCACCACGCTCTCGACGGCCAGCGCGTGTGGTGGGTCGCGCCCACATATCATCTGGCCTTCCACCCCTGGCGCACATTCAAACGGCGATTTGCCGGCTGAGTGGGTATCAAAAAGTGAATATGACAGGCACATCGAGCTTCCCGGCGGCGGCTCCATCACCGTCAAGACTGCCGATAACCCCGACGGGCTGCGCGGCGTCGGCCTCGACCTGCTGATCGTCGATGAGGCGGCGTTTGTCGCCGAGGAGGCGTGGGTCGCCGCGCTGCGGCCCTCCCTCTCAGATCGCAACGGCAGGGCGCTGATCATCTCGACGCCGCGCGGGCGCAACTGGTTCTTCCACGCCTTCATGCGGGGCCGCGATCCGTCAAACGGGCTGTGGCAGTCGTGGCAGCACCCCACCGCCGAGAACACCGCCATCGCCCCCGCCGAGCTGGACGAGGTGCGGACGCTCCTGCCGCAGCGCATCTTCGAGCAGGAGTACGAGGCGCAGTTCCTCCCCGACGGCGGCACGGTGTTCCGCAGCGTGCGCGGGGCCATCCTGCCCGACTGCGCCCACCGGGCCGCTGCCCGGCCACCGCTACCTGATGGGCGTCGACTTTGGCCGCGCCTTCGACTTCACCGCCCTGGCCGTCCTCGACGCCTCCGCGTCACACGGCGGCCTGCCCCGCCCGGCGCTCGTCGCGCTGGAGCGTTTCTCGGAGGTGAGCTGGCGGCTGCAGCGGGCGCGCATCGCCCGGCTGGCGCGGCTCTGGGACGTGCGGGCGGTGCTGGCCGAGGCCAACGCCATGGGCGAGCCCAACATCGAGGCGCTGCTCGCCGAGGGCGTGCCGGTCAGCGCCTTCACCACCACCGCGCTGACCAAGCCCCCGCTGATCGAGTTGCTGGTCAAGGCCATCGAGGACCGCGAGATCGGCCTGCTGGACGACCCGGCGCTGATCGCCGAGCTGGAGGCGTACACCTACAGCGCCAGCCCCTACACCGGGCGCTATCGCTACAGCGCGCCTTCCGGCCAGCACGACGACACGGTGATCGCGCTGGCGCTGGCCTGGCACCTGGCCGCAACCCCGCGCCTGACGTTTGGCATCGCCGTGGTGTGAGGCGCGGCTCGCGCCCGCTGGTTGACACGCCGCCTGAATCCATCCATACTGGCCTCGCTGCTTGTCTCCCATCAAAGAGAGCGCGGTATGAAGCCATTTCCTGAGCACGGCGTGTGCTTTGCCTGCGGCACGCAGAACCCGCACGGCATCGGCATCCAGTGGTTTGTGCGCGACGACGGCGCGCTGACCGGCACCATCAGCCTAAGCCTCTACCAGCAGGGGCCGCCCGGCCACGCCCACGGCGGCGCGACCGCGGCGCTGCTCGACGACGCGATGGGCCTGGCGGTGTGGGCGGCGGGCCACCAGGTCGCCGCCGTCAACCTCACCGTCGATTATCGCAAGCCGGTCCCGCTCGGCCAGCCGATCACCATCACCGGCTGGATGACCTCCCGGCAGGAGCGCGTGATCCACACCGCCGGGACGATCAGCCTGCCCGATGGCACGGTCGCCGTCGAGGGGCGTGGCATCTACGTCGAGGCTCCGCAGTTGTTCGCGGGCGTGGGGGGCTTCGACTCGGCATCGACCTGAGAGGCCATAGGGGGGAACTGCATCATGAACCGTAACCTGATCGCCGTCATGGCGGTGGCATGTGTGGCCCTGATCGGGGTGGCCATGGTCGGCGGCAGCGAGGCGTGGATCGGGCTGGGCGCGATGCTGGTGGGCGTTGGGCTGGCGCTGGTTGTCCGGCTGGCCGTGCGCCGCGCAGCGCTTGCCCGCAGGGACCGCCAGCCCCCGCCGGAGCGCGAGCTGATCGCCGACGCAAAGCGGCCCACGCTGCTGATTGGGCTGTTGGTGCTGGTGGTGGCCATCTTCGGCCTGCTGGCCGCTGGGCTCACCGGGAACCTCGGACCGACGGGCGGCGCGCCTGCCACGCCCGCGCCTGCCGCCGAACCGATCGCGCGGACGGTTAGCCCGCTGGCCGGGCTGGGGCTGCCGGCGGCAGGGCTGGTGCTGGGGCTTGCAGCGCTGGCTGGCGTGTGGATCGTCGCGCGGCGCAGGAAGCCCGCCGCCGGCTCTGACAGCAGCCGCGTCGACTGGCAGGACGTGCTCGGCGCGGAGGACGGCGAGGAGGGCGACATGGGCGAAGATTCCGGCGACCTGAGCTTCTGGGTCGACCGGCTGAAGAAGAAATAGGGCCGCGCTCCATCCTCCCCGCGACTTGACCGGCGCTTACAGCGAGTTGACGAAGCGCTTGGCCTCGGCCAGATCCGCGTCCGTCTTTTCCCGGTACAGCTTGATGGCGTCCATCTCCTTGCCAAGCCGTTTGAGCTCTGTCACATCGGGGAACAACGCCGCTGGACTTTCGTCGTAGGTCAGCTCCAGATGCTCCAGCAGAAACTGCACGGCGCGCTCCAGCTTCGCAACCCGGGTGTTCAGGTCCCCGAAGGCCATGTTAGGGTCGTTCATATTCGCTCCCTTTACCCAGCCGGCTGATTTTGCCCACATTCTACACCCGATTGCTATAGCGCAAGCGAACCACCTGCGCGTGGCGTGTTCCCAATCCGCTTGACTCCCGGCCCGATCCCGGCTACCATGGATCCATCGACCTATACGCGAAGCAGCGCTGCCTTTGGGCGGCGCTGCTTTTCAGTTCTTCTCACACAAGGGGCTTGCGATATGTCCAGCAGTGCCACACAGCACGTCGTGCGCAGCGCGGTTCTCATGCTCAACGCGCCGCCGGAGGTCGTCTTCCCGCTGTTCGGCCCGGTCCGCGAGGCGGAATGGTCGCCGGGCTGGGAGCCGACCCTCCTGTACGCCGCCTCGTCGCTGGGCGAAGGCAAAGGCACGGTGTTCACCACCGCGCACCCCGGCCAGCCCGACACGGTGTGGATCATCGCCGAATGGGACGCCGCGCGCCGGGTCGTGGAGTATGCGCGCGTCGCGCCCGGCGACCACGCCGCGCAGATCCGCATCGAATGCGAGCCGGGGCCGGACTCCGCCACTACCCGCGCGCGGGTGACGTACACGCTCACCGCGCTGACTCCCCACCGGCAGCCCCACGCTCGACCGTTTCAGCGAGGCGCACTACCGGGACGCGTTCATGCCGCACTGGCAGCAGGCGATCAACGCCCGGCTGGGGTAGGGTGCAACCCTCGGTTCATTCCTGCGTACAGGTATATGCCACGTGGACTATTGACAATATAAATGTCCGCCTTTACTATATCAAGGTGTGGCTTAACAGGATTAAGTATCTGCCCGAAAGTCCTTTCGGCGGAGCGCCTGAGCCGCACGCCACTGGAGGCAGGAATGGACGAATCGCAGACGCCCCGGCACGTCATCAGCGGCGAGATCGCGCAGCCGGCAGGCGAGATCAGCGTTGAGGCGGGCATTGGCGCGGTGGCGATAGTGAATGCCTAGGCGGTTCGGGGGCTTGCCACGTCCCTTCTGGCCGCGCACCTCACCCCCTGACTGGCCCGCATCGTGGGCAGGTCGTGGGGGTAAGGCAAGGGGCACATGCCCCTGCCCCACCGGCAACCGCAGCCGCTCTCGGAGCGTATATTAATCAGACAAACAGCCCCTTCGCCGGGCTGAGACAACCATAATCTTCGAGGTGGATGGATGAGTGAGAGTATTCGGACCGAAACGCGCGAGCCCTCAATGACGCCGTTCTTTATTGTATGGGGCGCGCAGGCGTTGTCGCTGGTTGGCAGCCAGCTTGTTCAGTTTGCGCTGGTATGGTGGCTCACCGAAAAGACCGGCTCGGCGACCGTGCTGGCCTTCGCCACGATGATGGCCGTCCTGCCGCAGATCTTCCTGGGCCCGGTCGCCGGCGCGCTGGTCGACCGCTGGAACCGGCGCATCGTGATGCAGGTGGCCGACGGCAGCATCGCGCTGGCGACGGTCGTCATCGCGGTGCTGTTCGCCACCGGCGCGGTGCAGGTGTGGCACATCTACGTGCTGATGTTCCTGCGCGCGGCGGGTGGCGCGTTCCACTGGCCTGCCATGCAGGCCTCGACCACGCTGATGGTCCCCGAGCGGCACCTGTCGCGCATCGCCGGGCTGAACCAGTCGCTGAACGGCATCGCGCAGATCGCCGCGCCGCCGCTGGGCGCGCTGCTGCTGGCCGTCCTGCCGATGCAGGGCATCCTGTCGATTGACATCAGCACGGCCATCGTGGCCATCAGCATCCTGTTCTTTATCGCCATCCCGCAGCCGGAGCGCAAGGAGACGCCGGGTGAGGCTTCCGCCAGGCCGTCGGTCGTCGCCGACCTGCGCGAGGGGCTGGCCTTCGTGTGGGGCTGGCCGGGCCTGATGGTCATCCTGGCCTTCGCTATGCTGATCAACCTGCTGGTGACGCCGGCCTTCTCGCTGCTGCCGCTGCTCGTCACCGAGCATTTCCACGGCGCGGCGGCGCAGTACGCCACGCTTGAGGCGACTATCGGCGTCGGCATGATCGCCGGCGGCCTGCTGCTGAGCGTGTGGGGCGGCTTCAAGAAGCGAGTGGTCACCGCCATGCTGGCCTTGATCGGTATGGGCACGGGGCTGATACTGGTCGGCTTTGTGCCGTCATATATGCTGTGGGGCGCGGTCGCGGCGCTGCTGGTGGTGGGCCTGATGAACCCCATCGCCAACGGATCGCTGTTCGCGGCGCTCCAGACGCTCGTCCCGCCCGACATGCAGGGCCGCGTCTTCACGCTGGTGATGGCGGGCTCATCGGCCATGATACCGATCGGGCTGGCCGTCGCCGGGCCGCTGGCCGACGCGTTAGGCGTGCCGGTGTGGTTCGTCATCGGCGGCGTTGCCACAGTCCTGATGGGCGTCAGCGGGCTGCTGATCCCGGCGGTGATGAACATCGAGGAACAGATGAGCACGCCCGCCGGAGCCGTCGCGCTGACCGGCGAGGAGATCGCGGAGCCGGTGCCCGCCAGATAGAAGACCCGACATACCCGTGGCAGGGGCACGGCATGCCGTGCCCCTGTTTGTTCCGCCACAGGAGCGCATCGCATGACAACCCACCCACCCCATTCAGCCGCCCCGCGCGGCATGTGGACCTTCAGCACGATCTGGGCCGGGCAGCTTGTCTCGACGCTCGGCTCCGGGCTGACCGGGCTTTGCCGCCGGCGTGTGGATCTACGAGACCACCGGCTCGGCCACGCTGTTTGCGCTGAGCATGCTGGTCTACGTCCTGCCGACGATCATCTTCTCGCCGCTGGCAGGCGTCGCCTCAGACCGCTACGACCGCCGCCTGGTGATGATCTTCAGCGACAGCCTGGCCGCGTGCGGCACCACGCTGGTGCTGGTCATGGTCCTGACCGGCCACCTCCAGGTGTGGCACGTGTACATCGCCGCTTTCCTGGGCTCGACGGCCAACACCTTCCAGTGGCCGGCCTACAGCGCGGCGACCTCGCTGCTGGTGCCCAAGCAGCACCTGGGGCGGGCCAGCGGTATGGTGCAGGCCGCCGAAGCGGCCTCGCAGCTGATCGCGCCTGCCGCCGCCGGGGCGCTGTACGTCACCGCCGGGCTGAAGCCTATCCTGCTGATCGACCTGGCGACGTTCGGCGTCGCGCTGGCGACGCTGGCCGCCGTCAGCTTCCCGCAGCCGGAACGGACTGAGGCGGGCAAGCAAGGCTCCGGCCCGTGGTGGCGCGAGGCGCTGTTCGGCTGGCAGTACATCCACGCCCGCCCCGGCCTGTTCGGGCTGCTGATCGTGTTCGCCATCAGCAACTTTTGCAGCAACCTGGCCTTCCCGCTGCTCGCGCCGATGCTGCTCGACCAGACCACGCCTGATCAGTTCGGCTTTGTGATGTCGGCCTTCGGGCTGGGCGCGCTGGCCGGGACGCTGATCATGAGCGGCTGGGGCGGGCCGAAGCGGCGCATCTATGGCATCGTCATCTTCGACGCGCTGGCCGGGCTGTTCGGCGTGATGCTGGGCCTAAGCCGTGCCGTCCCGCTGATCGCCGCCGTCGGATTTATGATGGCCATCACATTCCCGATCACCAATGGGTGCAGCCAGGCCATCTGGCAGAGCAAGGTGGCGCAGGACGTGCAGGGTCGGGTGTTTGCTGCCCGGCGCATGATGGCCTTCTCGATCATCCCCATCTCTTACATCCTGGCCGGTCCGCTGGCTGAGCACGTCTTCAACCCGCTGCTGCTGGCAGGTGGCTCGCTGGCTGCGACGCCGGTCGGCTGGCTGGTGGGCGTGGGGCCGGGGCGCGGGACGGGCCTGCTGTTCGTGCTGGCGCACCTGGGCTATACGGCCTCCACGCTGAGCATCCTGGCGCTGCGGCACGTGCGCCGCGTCGAGGATGAGCTGCCCGACGCCGTCGGCGAGGCGGCGCAGGTCATCGACGAAGCGCCGGTCGCCGAAGCGGTGCCGGCGGGGTAGAACCAAAGGGCCTCACCATCAACGAGGGGAAACGATGTCACAACAAGCGCCCGCGTCGCGCGGGTTTCGGACTTTTCTGATTATCTGGCTTGGCCAGATGGTGTCCGTCATCGGCTCCGGCCTGACCGCCTTCGGGCTGGGCGTCTACATCTACGAGCGCACCAGTTCGGCCACGCTGTTCGCGCTGAACATCCTGGCCTACACGCTGCCCCAGGTCATCTTCTCGCCGATCTCCGGCGCGCTGGTCGACCGCTTTGACCGCAAGCTGATGATGATCGTCAGCGACGTCGGCGCAGGGCTGAGCGCGCTGGCGCTGGTGGTGCTGGTCTTCACCGGGCGCATCGAGGTGTGGCACATCTTCGTGTGCACGTTCTTCTATTCAGCCTTCAGCTCGATCCAGTGGCCGGCCTTCTCTGCGGCGACGACGCTGCTGGTTCCCAGGGAGCAGCTTGGCCGGGCCAGCGGCATGGTCCAGATGAACGATGGCATCAGCCAGTTGATCGCCCCGGCGCTGGGCGGTGTGCTGTTCGTCACGCTTGGCATCCAGGGGCTGGTGCTGATCGACGTGGCGACGTTCGCCTTCGCGGTGCTGACGATGCTGCTGCTGGTCAACCTGCCGCAGCCGGAGCGCAGCGCGGCGGGCGAGCAGGGGCGCGGATCGCTGCTGAAGGAGGCCGTCTTCGGCTGGAGCTACATCCGCCACAGACCGGGGCTGTTCGGCCTGCTGATCTACTTCGCGGCAGTCAATCTTGTCATCGGGGTGATCGGCCCGCTGTTCGGCCCGATGCTCCTCAACATGGCCACGCCCGACGTGTACGGCTACGTCGGCTCGATTATCGGGTTGGGGATGCTGGCCGGGACGCTGATCATGAGCGCCTGGGGCGGCCCGAAGCGGCTGGTGGCCGGCATCATGGCTTCCAGCGCGATCGCTGGCGTGTTCATCGCGCTGGCTGGCGCGCGCCCCTCGATCCCGCTGATCGCTGTATCGGGCTTCTTCTTCATGTTGAGCGAGCCGATCGCCAGCGGATGCAGCCAGGCGCTGTGGCAGCGTAAGGTCGAGCCCGACGTGCAGGGCCGTGTGTTCAGCGTGCGGCGCATGATCGCCTGGTCGACACAGCCGCTGTCGATCCTGCTGGCCGGTCCGCTGACCGACCGCGTCTTCGAGCCGTTGATGGCGAACGGTGGGCCGCTGGCCGATTTGGTGGGCCGCGTGATCGGCACCGGGCCGGGGCGCGGCGTGGGGCTGCTGTTCATCATCGTCGGCGCGCTGTCAGTGGTGATCACGGCGGCGGGCTACGCGGTGCCGCGCATCCGGCATATCGAGGACGAGATCCCCGACGCCATCGGCGAGACGCCGGAGACAGCCGCCGCGCCCAGCGCTGCGGCTGCAGAGGCGGTGGCGCTGGAGAATTGACCGCAGCAGGCGTAGAGCAGGAGTGATCCACAGATTCTCTGATTCTTCATCTGTGTCATCTGTGGATGATTCTCTTTCTCTCTTCCCTCCGCGACCTCTGCGGTTAGTCTTTTCTTTGCGCTCTTTGCGGCTTTGCGGTTAATCTCTCCGCATTCCGGCACACTCACAGGATACGACTCATGACTTCCTCAACCCGCCCCAGCGGCATGACGGCCTTCATTGTGGTGTGGATCGGGCAGCTTGTCTCGCTGCTGGGCACGGCCATGACCAACTTCGGCGTGACGATCTGGGCCTACCAGAAGACAGGCCGCGCCACCGACCTCGCGCTGCTGGGCGTCTTCTTCATGGTCCCGCTGCTGGTGATGAGCCCCATCGCCGGCGTGTTCGTCGACCGCTACAACCGCAAGCTGATGATGGCCCTCAGCGACCTCGCGTCGGGTGTGGTGACGATTGCCATCCTGATCCTGTTCAGCCTGGGTAAGCTCGAAATCTGGCACCTGTACATCAGCACGTTCGTGTCGGGCATCTTCCAGAGCTTCCAGTGGCCGGCCTACTCGGCAGCCATCTCGCTGATGCTGCCCAGGGAGCACTACACCCGTGCCAACAGCCTGATGAGCCTGGCCGACTCGGCCTCCGGCATCTTCGCGCCGCTGCTGGCCGGCGCGCTGCTGGGCTTCATCGGGCTGCACGGCATCCTCGTCATCGACATCGTGACGTTTGTGATCGCGGTCGGCGCGCTGCTGGTCGTCGTCGTGCCAGAGCCGTCCCGCACGGAGGACACGCCGCAGGGCGGCGGCTGGTCGGGCCTGCTGCGCGACGCGACCTTTGGCTTCCGCTACATTCTGGAGCGCCGCCCGCTGTTAGCCCTCCAGACGGTGTTCATGCTGGGTAACTTCTGCCTGGGGATGGCCTTCGCCCTGTTCGCGCCGATGCTCCTCGCCCGCAGCGGCAGCAACGAGTTGCTGTTCGGCTCGGTGCAGACCATCGGCGCAGTCGGCGGCGTGATCGGCGGGCTGGTGGTCGGCGCGTGGGGCGGCTTCAAGCGCAACATTCACGGCGTGCTGATCGGCTGGGCGGCGTCCGGCCTGTTCACGCTGCTCCTCGGACTGGGCCGCGTCGATCCCCTGTGGGCGGCCCTCCCGCTGTGGGGCTTTGCGCTGTTCTTCGATCAGGCGCTGATCAGCCTGGTCAACCCCTCCAACCAGTCGATCTGGCAGAGCAAGGTCGCGCCCGATCTGCAGGGCCGGGTCTTCTCGATCCGGCGGCTGATCGCGGGCGGCATCGAGCCGCTGGCCGCCGCCATCGCCGGGCCGCTGGCCGACCGCGTCATGGAGCCGGCCATGCAGCCCGGCGGCGCGCTGGCCCATACCTTCGGCTGGCTGGTAGGGACTGGCCCCGGCGCGGGCATGGGGCTGATCTTTGTCTTCGCCGGGCTGGCCACCATCGGGCTCGCGCTGGGCAGCTACCTGGTGCCCATCATCCGCAACGTCGAGACCATCCTGCCCGACTTCGTCGCGGAGCCGGCCCCGGCGGCGGAGGGCGATGCTGTCGCTGCGCCCGCCGAGGCGTGAGGCCCGGGGCAGGGCGGCGCACAAACGTGTCGAATATCTGCCAGACATGGATATTCGTCACTTATATCAGGATGCTGCCAGACATATGATTTTGTTATCAGTAACACGCAAGCACACTTCTTGCTCTCTCCCCAATTCTTCACCCTTGAGGGGACGCGCCCCAACCTCCTCCTCGGCGCGCCCCCTCAATCGTATTTCCCAAACGGCCCACCCGGACTATTCACACGCTGCACACGGTATGGTATAACTCAAGCAAGGAAACATCATGCCGGGGCGTTCTTGTATTTCACGATTCGATTATCTGCAAAATTGATATGCATATTTACAAAATCAATATCTTGATTTATAATATGAATACGTGGGACGCACGACGTGTCCATTTTGTATGGGGAGGGGGTTGCGATGGTCGATCTGATTAACCGCCTGAGCGTCAGGCTCACCTTTCGCACGATATTTGCGGTGACAATCGTGCCACTCGTCGCAGCGGCGCTGTACATCGCCCTCACCGAGCTGGCCGCGATCCCGGCGCTGCGCTACAACTCTGCCGACTTCAACCCGGCGCTCGACGCGCGCTACAACTCGCCCAGCACCGTGGTCGAGGCGCTGGAACAGGCGCTGCGCACGGGCGACACCCGCCAGCTAGCCGAGCTTCAGGGGCTGCGCCACCCCGACGCCTTCACCACCGGCCCCAACATCCGCGCCACGATCCTGTACAACGTCAGCGACGATTACTACTCGTACCTGTTCTGGGATACGCGCAGCTACAGCCGCTATCCCTACCACATCCAGCAGGTCAACGGGCGCTGGGTGGTCGCGCCGCAGGATGCGCTGTTCTATCTGCGCACCGGGCAGTGGGTGAGCACCTGGCTGCCCATCGCGCTGGTGTGGTGGGTGCTGGAGATCACGATCCTGATCGTCGTCGGCGTGAATACGCTGCTCAAGCGCTGGCGTCGCGAGACGTACGCTTACTGACAACACAACAGCTTGCAGCAGATGGCCGGCAGCCCGCAGTGCCGGCCTTTTTCTTTTAGCTGCCCGCCTTACGGTTTTCCTACAATCTTCCCAACCAGAACAAAACCTGTCTATAATGGTGGTGACGTAAACGCATTGCAGCAGACAGAGATACCTATGAAGTGTCCGAACTGCCAGCACGAAATCTACACGGCTGAGGTGTGCCCGTGGTGCGGGGCCACCACCGGCGCGAGTGGCCCGCCCCCTTTGGAAGATACGGACCGCAAGCCCCCTGCCATACTCGACCAGCCCAGGGACCCCAACGAGACGTTCATCGCCCGCCCGTCCTCCAACGACCGGCCCGGCGTCGTCTCCGGCTGGGGGACCAAAAGCTTCCACCCGACGATGGCCATCGTGCTGCACATTGACGATGCCACCGAGCCGCTGATTGTCGAGCCAACCGAGCGTTTCGTCATCGGGCGACTGGACCGCCAACGCGGGATCGCGCCCGACCTCGACCTGACGCCCTACGGGGCCGTCGAGAAAGGCATCTCACGCGAGCACGCCGAGATGCGCAGCAGCGAAGACGAGCTGACGCTGGTCGACCTGGGCAGCACCAACGGCACGTTCATCAACGAGAACCAGCTCACGCCGAGCGTGCCGGAAGTCCTGCACGACGGCGACCTGATCCGCCTGGGCCAACTGAAGCTGCACATCTATTTTACGAAAAGCTCGCGATCCACTCAGGATGCCCGCAAATGAGCGCGCCCGGAGTGTGACTTTGGTCATCTTACGTCCGCCGTTTCTGGGGTATAATCAGGGAACATTCTGTTGTGAACTGTGCCCGTGAGGAGCCGGGAGGCTGTTCACGTCATCCCGTGCGGATTGGCCTTGCTCCAGCACGGAGCTGCTGGCAGCTTTGCCGTTACGCCGCACACATTAAGGAACGCGCCATGTCCGACGATCCAGACCTCAGACCCAAAACCACCACCAAGCCGCTTGAAGGCGCAGACTTCCAGCCCCCTGCTCAGGTATGGCGGATCATCTTCCAGCTTGGCGACGATACCGCCAAGGCCATTGGCGTGGAAGTGCGCGGCGCGACAGTCATTGGCCGCGCCGATGAGACCAGCGGCGAGATGCCGCAGTTCGACCTCGCGCCCTACGGTGCGACGGAGGCGGGCGTCTCGCGGCGGCATGCCGTGATGATCCCCACCGACGACACGCTGGCGCTGATGGACCTCGACAGCACCAACGGCACGTTCATCAATGGCGTGCGCGTGGAGCCGGGACAGAAGTACGCGCTGCGCGCCGGCGCGCGCGTCGCTTTCGGCAAGCTCCAGCTAAAGGTGCGGGTGGTCGGCACCTCGGAAGACACCGAAGACCGCGACGAGACGGCCCGCATCCTCGGCGGGAGGTAGCGAGGCGCGCCGTGCCGGGCGCGGATACGCCCCCTACCCTGATCATAAGATAGGCCCGACGGGCATGGGGCCATCACGCCTCATGCAGCCCCTGCCCAACCGCGATTTGCCATCCACCCGCAGCGGTGAGATCATAAGCCGCAGTCTCACCGCTCATCCAGAGAAGACGTTATGTCTGACGATCAGCCACACATCCCCCTGCCAGATGCCATTGGGCGCTACCAGATCAAAGATGAGATCGGACGCGGCGGCATGGCCAGCGTGCTGCCTGTCTACGACTTCGGCGAGCAGGATGAACAGCCGTACCTCGTGATGCGCTATATGCCCGGCGGCTCGCTGGCCGACAAGCTGTCGCGGGGCGGCCTGCCGCTCGACCAGTGTGTGCGCATCGTGGCTGGCCTTGCCCCGGCGCTCGACGCTGCCCACGCGCAGGGCATCATCCATCGCGACATCAGCCACAAGGGGGTGGCCGCCGTGCTGTGGCCGCTGGTGCTGGCTGTGCTGGGCGCGTTTTTCCTCCAGGGGTACTTGCTGAGCGTTCAGCCGGCGGAGTAAGCGCTTCACTGCAAAGACGCGAAGCGCCCAAAGAAGAAAAGACAGACCGCAGAGGTCGCACAGCGCGCGGAGAGAAAGACTCCCCGCAAACTCCGCCCCTCTGCGGTCTTGATTTTCCAGACGCTTGTGTCCTACTCTGCCGTTTCGATTCTCTCCACCTGAATCTGGCAGCCGTTCACGTCGGGCACACCGCACAGCAGCGTGCCGTACACCACGACCGGCGTATCCGTGTCGCGCAGGCCGACAATCGTGTCGGTCAGCGGCATCTCGCCCGAAGCGTCGACCGCCGGGCTGATGCCGTAGCGCACCGCGTAGCGCCCGTCGAGCAGGAAAGTGTCGTCGAACTGCATACCTTCCGGGTTGCTGACGATGGTCCCCGGCCAACCCTCGACCGGCTGCGGCTCGCTGAGCGTCGGCCCCACGCGGATCGCGCTGACCAGAAGCTGGCAGCCGTTCACGTCAGGCACGTCGCAGGCCAGCGACCCCCAGAAGTTGGCGTACTTGCCCGGCTCTGGATGGTCGCGCAGCGCGACGATCTGCGCTTCGAGATCGTCATTCACCCCGGCGATGCCCATCTCACCGCTGCCCTCCGGCATCAGCACCAGCTTATCGTCGAACTGCGTGCCTGCCGGCAGACTGGCGACGTAACCCAGCCAGCCCGCAGCCACTTCGGCGCTGGCTAGCGGCGCGATGTCGATCTCGCCAACTGTTTCACCCGCCATCTCGCCGCCGCCCGCAGCCGGCTCAGGCGTGGCCGCCGGCGGCTCCGGCGCGGTGGTCGACTGGCCCGGCGCGCACTCGCCCCGGAAGTACGCCCACTCGTCGCACTCGCTGCCGTCATCGAACATGCACACGCCGTACTGCCCGCCGCTCGCATCCGTGCGGATGTCGAGCGTGCCGCCCTGCTGCTCGCAGTAGGCCGATGCCGGGTTAGGCAGGCCTGCTTGCGGAGTCTCCGTCGGCTGTTTCGGGGTGCGGCACGCTGCCAGCAGCCCGGCAGCGATCATCAGTGTTGCCAGTGTCAGTTTACGCTTGAACATATCTCTCCCCTTTTGTGCTCCCATTGTGAAGATTGTCACCATCATCCATAGGACGAACAGCCCGCGCGCCGGGTTCCTTCATGTGCGCCCCGGCGCGCCAAAATAGGGCAGGTGGACTATCACCTCACCCCCCTGGCCTCGCCCGACCTGCGCTCGATTCTCGGCCTGTCCCCCCTCTCCAGTTTGGAGAGGGGGAAGGTGGCCTGCCTGTGGGCAGGTCACAGGGGGTGAGGTTCAGCCGTCTGCGCGCCACTTGCACATATGGCCCATCTGCCCGATGTGAAGCGGGCTATAATCACGTAGAATGTAGGACATCTCGGCAAAGAGGCAGACGCTATGGCACCCACCCCGAACCACCGGCTGCGCAAAACGCTGATCGCCGTACTGATCGCCACGCTGGGCTGGACGATCAGCATCGGCTTCGGCACGCTGGTCGATACGCCGCTTGGCCTGCACTTCTTCGACCGCATCGGCTGGTACACCGGCTGGTCCATCGTCCACAACCTGACGCCGTGGCCCATCGGCGGGCTGGTCACCGGGCTGGCGCTGGCCCTGACCGCCCGAGAGGTGCGCTGGCACCACGCGCTGCTGCTGGCGCTCGGCTGGACGGTCACCGCCCCGCTGACGTGGGGCATTGGCCTGCCTGCCGCCAGCTTCAGCCGCCTGCTGACCACCTCCGGTGCGTTCACCGGCCCGCTGGGCCTGCCGTTCATCATCCCCGCCACCACGCTGCGCCGCCTGCCGTCGCTGTACCTCGCGCTGGATGGCCCGCTGGCCGTCCCGATGGGCCTGCTGCTGTGCGGGGCGATCACCGCGCTGCTGCTGCGCGCCGCCGCCGATGGCAGCCCGTCGAGCCGGGCGGTGCGCTGGCCCTACGCGCTGGGCGTCGCCGCCGCGTGGGCCATCGCCTACCAGGTGGCCATCGGCACGCAGCACGATTTCTTCACGCTGCCCAACGCCCCCAACTGGACGCTGTATTTCCCCACCATCCAGTTCTCGCTGCCGGTGATCGCCGGGGGCGCGCTGCACGGCGCGGCCTTTGGCCTGATCGGCGGCGGCGGGATGTTCGCGCTGCTGGCGCTGGGCGGCTGGGGCGACGCGTCGCTCCCTGCGCGGCGGCGCGCGGCGCGCGGGCTGCGCAGCCCGCTGCTGGCGCGGCTGCTGCGCACCAGCCGGGGGCCGGGCGTCCGCGCCTCGCTGGCGATCTTCGCCGGGTCATTGGTGCTGGGCGTGGCGCTGGTGGCCGGGTTGTGGTGGGCGATGCCCGCTGCGCCTGCCCCGCTGGCGATCCTGTCGCTGCTGGGCATGGCGGCGCTGGTCGCCGCGCCGCTGCTGGTCGCTGCGGCGTCTGCCGGCCTGACCGCCGACGTGACCGGCGATCCGGGCTTCGGGCTGCTGCGTCTGACCGCGCTGACCGAGCGTGAGATCATGTCGAGCATTGTGGCGGCGGCGCTGTACCGCGTGCGCTGGGTGCTGTGCGGGCTGGCGGTGCTGACGCCGCTGTTCGTCGGCGGGCGGATCCACACCTACGGACTCCAGGTCGCCCCGGTGATGACCCGCCAGTTGGTGTGGCCCGGCGCGGCGCTGGCGGCGGTGTCGCTGGCGATGTGGGGGTTGGCGTTGTTCGGGGCGGTGATCGGCGCGGCGCTGGCGCTGATCGTGCGGCGCATCTCGGCGCTGGCGATGGCCCTCGCGCCGGTGCTCGTGCTGGCCGTCAGCGTGCCGCTGATCACGACCGTGCTGGCCGGCACCAGCGGGCGCTCGCAGACGGCGTGGGTCTCGGAGGGCGTGGGGATCGTGTGCTGCATGCTGCTGCCCTACGTGCTGAGCGGCGAGCTGCTGCGCGCGGCGCGGCGCTGGGTGTGGCCCCGCGAGCGCGTCTTCGAGTCGTTTTTGCCTGCTGAAGGGTAAAGATATCAGTCCGCTAATGACGCGAATGGCGCGAATTGGGAATTAGAATTGGCGTAATTCGCGGATCGAAATCTTCAGCCCACTCCCTGCTCCTCCAGCCACTCTAACAACAGCCGGCGCGCCTCGTCGGGCGCGGTCTGCGGGAACAGGTGCCCGTGCCCCGCGATCTCCGCGACGGTGGCATCCGGCACCAGCCGCCGGAACTTGCGGATCGACGCGGCAGTAAAGGTATTGGTCCCCATACCACCCACGGCCAGCACCGGCACGCCGATGTGCGCCAGCTTCGGCACGTCGCGCCACACGTCCGCCGCGACAGTGCGATATGCCTGCGCCTCCCACTGCACCGACCACTTCAGTTCGACGCCGCCGCCCGGCGCGGGGCGCGTCAGCCCGTCGACGTACAGCCGCAGCGTTCGAATCGGGCCAGCCGTCGAACAGCGGCTTGCGCCGCCAGTAGCTGAACGCCTCGTCGGCGCTGGTGAAGCGCGCCCGGCGGTGTAGCGCGCCCTGCACCAGCGGGAAGCGCTCGCTGAGGCCCAGCGCCCGCATCGTGCGGATCAGCAGCAGCACGCGCGGCGGCAGCATCGTCGGGTCGAACAGCGCCAGCGCCCGGAAGCGCCCCGGCTCCGGCAATCGCCGCCAGCGCCGAGGCCACCCCACCCATCGAGTGCCCCAGCAGGATCACGTCGTCCATGCCGTGCGCCCGCAGCCCGTCGAGCAGGTCAGTAGCCAGCACGCGCCACGTCGTCAGCGTCTGCGGCCCAGGCGGATCGGGCCACAGCGGGCGCGGCAGCAGGCACACCACGTGGTAGCGCTTGGTGAGCGGGTCGAGCAGCGGGCGATACGTCTCCGGTGGGAAGCCGTTGGCGAGCGATACGTGCAGCAACGGGCCGCTGCCGCCGAAATCGTACAGGGGGAAAGACATAGCGATTAGCGGTTAGCACTTAGCGACTAGCAGACAGCGATTTTCTGCTGATCGGGGCGTTTTCGCAGCCAATAACATCGAAACATCCTCCTCACGTGATCCGGCTAACAGCTAATTGTGGACTGCAAATACACCTGATACATCCAAAAAGGCTGATTTTGAGCGCAAAATTGCCCCATAAGGCCCTGTTAACTCTGTTCTGCGCAAATTGTCCCCCATTTCCTCGGGCATTACCTTACCGGCCCACCATTATGGTTCCCATGCGCGAGCGCATCGAAAGCCTGCCGGGACATCAGGCTCACCATACCCGCGAGTAACGGAAGAGAGCAGTGGAAGTGGACTATTCCATGCGCCCCCCCGAATTACCCGAAATCTACCATCATCTGGGCCTTGAGGGTTGATAATGGGTTCGTCAAGTGTTGTTATGTAATTCACATCGTACCAATCGTTAACCCACTCCTCTGCATTTCCACTCAGATCATAGGCTCCCACCCACGATGCGCCTTCAAGTTTACTACCCACATCAGCACTATGTTCTGCCGAATCATAAAACGAAACCACATTCTCGACCACGATTTCATTTCCCCACGGATAGGTGAGACTATCGGGTCCGCGTGCTGCATACTCCCATTCCGCTTCAGTGGGCAGTCGCACTCCCCGGGCTTCGCAGTGTGCAGCTGCCTCAAACCAGGTCGCCAGCTCAACAGGCCGGTTATCATCGGCACTCCCAAATTGCTTATGAGTCACCTCATAGACATCAATCCAGTATGGTTCCTCAAAACACACTTCCCGGACCTTCTTCGTATCGCCATAACCTTCCGTTGGCCCCATCATGAAACATCCCGGTGGCACGAGAGCCATTTCAACCCCGGCGAATTCCGCAATGACAGGTGTCCACTCATCATTGCTTGTAACGGTCTGTGGCCGTTCAAGCGTTGCTGTTGGCTGAAGGGTCGTTGAACCTGACAAGGTTGACGGTGTTATGCCTGGGAGTTCAACCGAACTGGTCGATACGATATCAGTTTCCTCACCGTTCGCCTCATTCGGAGTAACGGATTCGGTCGAGTTTATCTGGCATGAGACAACGCTCAACAGCACAATCAAAAGACAACTGCAAGCGCCAAAACGATGGGCTTCGAGAGTTATGCGTCTCACGAGCAAACTCACTCTTTTGGATCATCAAGTATGGAATGTGAAGTCCATACTTGTGATCTCACGGAATCAAATAATCGCCACTGCATTCGCAACAGCCTTTAACAGCTAATAGCTAACCGCTAACAGCTGCCTACTGCCCGCCCGGCGGACCGACCCACAGGTACCACGTCGAGCCTTCCGGGCCCAGCGCGAAGATCTCGCCGATGTGGTCGCTGACGTAGCAGGTGTTGTACTTGGGCGCGGAGTTGCACTGGAACGTCGCCGTATACGCCGTCTCGACGTCGGTCGCCCAGCCCAGGTGCTCGCGCACCGGCACGGTCGAGGGCACGTCGCCGCGCCATACCAGCCCGAAGCCGCGCACCGGCTGGTACATCCCGTCTGGCGGCTGGAGCGAGGGGTCCGATTCGGCCATGCCCGGCTGCCACGTGTCGGTAAAGCGCAGGTAGGGGTGCGAGCCGCCCGGCTCGTCGAACAGCACGAGGATCTGCTGATAGGCCTGCATCCAGATCATGATGCCGTGCTCGAAATGCTCGATGGCAGCGGCGGACTGCGCCGGTGGCGCGCCCGGACAGTCGGTCGGCGGGTTGGCGAAGAACCACGTATCGGGGCAGCTCACCGCGATAGTGACGACCGCGCTCTCGGTCGTGTCGCCCTGCGTGGCGTACAGGATGAACTGCACCGTGTTGCGCACGCTGGTGCTGGTCGTGATGGTCTTTGAGCCGATCAGCGAGATCGGGCCGTAATCCGTGCCGAGCGGCCCGCCGGGCGACAGGCTGTACAGGCCGGCAGAATCGCCGACCACTGCCCAGTTCAGGGTGATCGTGTCGCCGGGATTGATCTGGGTCGGCGTGGCGCTGAACACGTGGATCAGCCCGGCGCGCGGCGGCGTGGGCACCGGCGTGATCAGGCTGGGCGTGGGCGTGGACGTCAGCGTGATGGTGGGGCTCGGCGTGATCGTCGGCGACGGCGTCGCCGTATTGACGCGCGGCGTGATCGATGGCGGGTTCTGCGCGACGCGCGTCCCGGTGGCCTGCAGCGCCGCGACTGTCTCAAGCGACACCGTGCCGCCGGCCTCCATCGCCGACAGCGTGCGCGCGGCAGACGTGGCGTACACGTCGGGCGTGGCGGTGCGGGTCGCGGTGACGGTCGGCGTGACGGTCGGCGGGGGCGTCATGCCCATCGTGCAGCCGCCCAGCGCCAGCGCCGCCAGCAGGGCGATGGGTCGGGCAAGTCGGGCGTTCATCGTCGCGGTGCAGGCTCCTGTGGTCGCAAATCAGACGGCCCCACTATAGCGCAATCGGGCCAACGCCGCGAGTATGCCATACTGCCGCTCAGATCTGTTGCAAAGTCGTGTTACTGCGCCCAGAAATCAAACCTCACCCCATCACAACCGCCCTTGACTTGCCCCTCTCCACCTGGTGGAGAGGGGCAGACTGAGCGCAGCGAGGTCGGGGTGAGGTCAAGCAGCAATTAACCAATCGACCTGTACTGCTGCTACAGGATCCGCATCCCGAACAGGCTCGCCGCCAGGTCGACCGCCACCTCGGCGGTGCGGTTGTGGTCGTCGAGGATCGGGTTGACCTCCACGATGTCCATCGACGCCACCTTGCCGCTGTCCGACAGGATTTCCATCAGCAGGTGCGTCTCGCGGACGCTCAGCCCGCCCGGCACCGGCGTCCCCACCCCCGGCGCGAACGACGGGTCCAGCCCGTCGAGGTCGAGGCTGACGTGGATGCGCTCGTACGGCGCGAAGCGGTCGAGGATCTCGCGCGGCGACACTCGCCATACCCCGCTCGTCGATGTGGCGCATGGTCCGCACCAGGATCGCGCCATCTGCCAGCCGCTCGCGCTCCGGCGGGTCCAGGTCGCGGATGCCGACCATCGCCACCTGCCCCGGCGTGATCTTGGGCCCCACCCCGCCGACCGCCACCAGTTCCGGCGCGCCCTCGCCCAGCAGCGCCGCCACGACCATCCCATGCACGTTGCCCGATGGCGTGGTGCGCGGCGTGTTGATGTCGGCATGTGCGTCGACCCACAGCACGCCGGTCGGCCCGCCGTGCGCCGCCAGCGCCACCGTGCCGATGCTGATCGCGTGGTCGCCGCCCAGAAAGATCACGTGCTCGTCGGCGTCGATGCAGCACTCGGCCAGCTCGTAGACAGTCTGGCAGGCCGTCGCGATCTGCGGCAGGTTGTAGGCCCGTCCGCCGTCGGCCAGCACCGGCTCGATCACCCCGCTGGGGTGAAGCTCCTCGATCTGCGGCACGGCGACGTTGCCGCCGTCGTACACGTCGTAGCCCAGCCGCGCCAGCCGCTGCTGAAGCCCGGCGTAGCGCACCGCGCTCGGCCCCATGTCGACCCCGCGCCGGTTCGCGCCGAGGTCCATCGGAACGCCAAAAATGCGAAGCGTGTCGTTGTGCATAGCATCACCCCTGCCAGGCAAATCCGCCGGGTATTGAACATCCACAGATAACCGGGTAACCCTGCGGAGAGAAGTTGCTCTCCGGGGTCGGCTTTCAGCCGACCTGTAGGCAAACGCCCGTGGGCGTTTGCACATAGCCCGACGATTGATCGTCGGGCGGGCCCGGCACCGCGCTCGGCCCCATGTCGACCCCGCGCCGGTTCGCGCCGAGGTCCATCGGAACGCCAAAGATGCGAAGCGTGTCGTTGTGCATCCGTCACCTCTGCCAAGCAAATCCGCCGGGTGAACCCGGCGGTGAAGATAGCATGAGTATAGCACGTTCGGCAGGCGAGCGGCGCTACACCTCGGCGTGGCGCAGCCGTTCGTAGTAGCTGTCGAGCCAGTGGTTCGACCAGCCCATCGCCTGCGTGTCCATCACGATCTGCTTCACGTCTTTGCGGGTGATCTTGGCCTCGGAGTTGAGCACGCTGCCGTTGTTGCGGCTGATAGCCAGCGTCCGCACCGCGAAGAACAGCGGCCACATGCACGCCAGCCGGATGTTGTGATAGCGGCGCGGGATGCGCTTGACGTAGCTCAGCCCGGCCCGCAGGTGCCGCTCGGCCTTGTCGGCCAGCCGCTCGACGACCTTCATCGCCTGCTCCAGGTTGTCGGGCTTGAACAGGTCGGGCGGCACGATGCCCACTTCGGCGCAGAACGACTCCGGCACGAAGATCCAGCCGCGCTCGTAGTCGGCGCGCAGCCCGCGGATCACGTTGACCGTTTGCAGCGCCAGCCCGAACTCGCGCCCCAGCGGCAGCAGCTCGTCGGTCAGCGCCGCCAGCGGGCGGTAGTGATAGGCGAACATGTGCGTCAGCATCAGGCCCACGCGGCCCGCCACCTCGAACATGTAATCGTCGAGGTCGTCCTCGTCGTGGACCACCGGCCCGCGCGCCTGCCAGCGAGCCATGCCCAGCGCCGACTCGCGCGCTTCGTGCAGGATGACCTCCTGAAGGTCAGGCGGCAGCCGGTGGATGTAGGCCAGCACCTCGCCCGGCGTGCTTCGCGACCAGCGCCTCCGGGTCGTTGGGGTCGACGTTCTCCAGCCGCCCGGTCAGCGCTTCCACGTCGATCTGCCCATCGAGCACTTGCACCCACAGGTTCAGCAGCGCGACCTTCTGATCGGCGGGCATGGTCAGGTTGTCTTCGAGAAAGTCCGACACACGGAAGGCCAGGTAGGCCAGCGTCGTCGCCTCGCGCATCATCGCGGGAAGCTGCTCGATGGACAGCGCGAAGGTACGGCTGACCAGCCGCAGCGCGGCGCGCGGGTCGAATTGAGCGGGCGCGGGCTGCTTGCTCGCAGCGTCGCGGGTGAATAAGGCGGGTATGGGCGAGTGGCTCAAAACAAAGCTCCTGAACGATGATGCATGGACGTGTTGCCGCACGCGATTGGTATGGGACTGTGCAAGTATACTCGCAGTGCGCCGCCGGGGAAAGCGGCGGCGACCCGTGAGTTTATCATTTACAACAACCCTCGCGCGCGAAAGACACGCGCGGTCAGTCGTGCAGGAACATCGGCACGTCGATGATCGCCCGCGTTTTGCCGGTTGTCCGCCGCCGGTACAGCAGCACCAGCTTGATCAGCCACGCCGTCTGGTTGTGCAGCAGCGTCTGCCACCACTTCGCCGGGACGAACTCCGGCAGCAGCACCGTTGCCAGTTGGCCATCGTTGTGCTCGTGGTCGGTGCGTTCAAGGAAGTCGATGAACGGCATGATCACCGAGCGGTACGGCGATGGCACAATCACCAGCTCGGCGTCGGCGCCAAGCCCCCATTCCTGCCACTGATGCCGTACCCGCTCGCTGCTGCCCGGCTCGATCTCGACGTAGACCGCCAGCACCTTGCTGGAGATCGCGCGGGCGTAGCGCAGCGCCTCGATCACGCCGCGATGCACGCCGGAGATCGGCAGCACGATGCGCGGCTCCGGCAGCGGCTTGAGCGACGGCGGCAGGCCCCTCAGCGTCAACTGCGACGAGATCGAGCGGTAGTGGCGGTTGATCTGCCGGAAGCCGAGCACCAGCAGCGGCAGCAGCAGCACGACGATCCACGCGCCTTCCAGGAACTTGCTCACGCCGATGATCAGCAGCGCGGTGCCGGTCGCCAGCACGCCCAGCCCGTTGACCGCCGCCTTGAGCAGCCACACCCCGTCGTGATGGTGCAGCCAGCGACTGACCATCCCTGCCTGCGACAGCGTGAACGCCAGGAACGCGCCCACCGCGAACAGCGGGATCAGCAGGTGCGTGTCGCCGTTGAACAGGACCACCAGCACCGCCGCCAGCCCGGCCAGCAGCGTGATGCTGTTCGAGAAGACCAGCCGGTCGCCCAGCAGCGCAAGCTGGCGCGGCATGAAGCCGTCGCGCGCCATGATCGACGCCAGCCGCGGGAAGCCCACAAAGCTGGTGTTGGCGGCGACCATCAGCACCAGCAGCGTCGTCGCCTGAATCACGAAGAAGAAGAACCCCTCGCTGCCGAACACGTGCCGCGCCAGCGCGGCCAGGATCGTCTCCTGCCCTGTGGCCACCACGCCGAAGTACTGCGTCAGCCCGACGGTGCCCAGGAACAGGATTGCCATCAGCACCGCCATCGAGCCGAGCGTGCGGTTGGCGTTGCGCACCTCCGGCGGCTTGAAGATCGGCACGCCGTTGCTGATCGACTCGACGCCGGTCAGCGCGGTGCAGCCCGCCGCGAAGGTGTGCAGCACCAGGTACAGCGTCAGCGGCGCGACTGCCGCCGGCGCGCTCGCCGTGAAGGGCGTCGGCCCCTCGCGCAGCGCCCGCACCAGCCCCACGCCGATCATCAGCAGGTAGGCCGCCACGAACAGGTACACCGGCCCGGTGGTGAACGTTCCCAACTCGCGCAGGCCGCGCAGGTTGGCCACCGTGATGATCACCAGCAGCAGCAGCGCCAGGTACACCCGGAAATGGTGCAGCCCCGGAAACACCGAGGTCACCGCCGCCACGCCCGCCGTCATGCTGACCGCCACGTTGAGCAGGTAGCTCATGAACAGCCCTGCCCCGGCCACCAGCCCCGGGAACTCGCCCAGGTTCTCCTTGGCCACGGCGTACGACCCGCCGCCCGCCGGGTAGGAACGGATCACCTGCGAGTACGACAGCGCCACGATGCCCAGCAGCAGTGCAATCGCCAGCGCGATCTGCCACGAGTAAAACAGCCCCGCCGCGCCCGCCGCCACCAGCCCCAGGAAGATCTCCTGGTTGGCGTAGGCAATCGACGCCAGCGCGTCCGGCGAGAGCGCCGCCAGCGCCGACAGGTTGCCCAGCCGCTCGTCTTGAGCCCGCTGGGTCGGCAGCGGCGGCCCGATGATCATCTGGCGCAGGTTGAGACTGCTCAATGCGTTGCCTCCCTGGCATGCGATCCTTCCATCATACACAACAGGCCGCCACTCCGATAGTGGCAGCCTGCCAATTGGCCAGATCATGGTAGGGGCACGGCATGCCGTGCCCCGCATTGGATTGAATATAGAGCGTCGCTACGCATCCCCGGCGAAGCTGAACACCGGCTTGCGCTTCTCCAGAAAGGCCGCCACTGCTTCGAGGTGATCGGCGGTGGCCCACAGCCGCGCCAGCATCTCGCGCTCGGCCTCGAACGCCTCGTTGGCCTCCAGCCGCACCAGCCGCTTGAGCGCCCGCACGGCCTGCGGCGGGTTGGCCGCGATGATCGTCGCCAGGTCGCGCGCGGCAGGCACGACGGCCGCCACTGGCAGCACCTGCTCGACCAGCCCCAGCCGCAGCGCCTCCTCGGCCACGATGATGCGCCCGGTCAGCAGCAGTTCCATCGCCCGGCCATAGCCCACCAGCCGCTTGAGCCGCTGCGCGCCGCCCCACGCCGTCGAGATGCCCTGCCGCACGTGGACGAACCCCAGCGACGCCCCCTCGGCGGCGATGCGGATGTCGCACGCCACGGCGATCTCGCACCCGCCCCCGCGCGAATGCCCGTTAATGGCCGCCACCACCGGCACGTCGATGCGGTCCAGTTCGTCGAGCGCCTCGCCCATCACGTCGGCCAGCCGTCGGCCATCCCGCTCGGCGGGGTAGTGCTGTAGCTCCGACAGGTCGCCGCCGCTGATAAACGCCCGCTCGCCCGCGCCGGTGACGATCAGCGCGCGGATGCGCTTGTCGTCGCGCGCGGCGCGCACCGCGTCGCGAAAGGCTTCCATCGCCGCCCAGTCGAGCGCATTCATCTTGTTCTGGCGGTCGACGATCAGCGTGCCAACGCCCTCGCCGTCAACCTCCAGGTGGATTCCCATGTCGCTCATCGCTGTCTCCCCATAAACAGACGTAATGGCCGACGCCTTGCAGCATCAGCCATCCATTCAGATGATATAACAGGGCTGGCAGCGGAAAGTGACGCACCAGTTTTTGGGGAAAGACGAGCCGTGGGGGATGCGGAGGGAGAAATCGGGCCGCAGATAACACAGACGAAGACATTAAAATCTGTGAAATCGGTGTAATCTGTGGGCTGATTTCTTTACTTTGCGCCCTTTGCGACTTTGCGGTGAGGAATCTCTTACTACGGCGCTCTGCCGTACACCGGGTCGAATGGCACGTCGGCAATCTTCACGTTCAACTGCACCAGGTCCACGACGATCCAGCCGCGCTTGCCGTCGGGGGCCTCGACCTGCATCCAACTGTTGTTGTAGTTGGTGCTGATCGCCTGCAGGCTGTCGCCCTTGACCAGCACCTCAGTCACGTCGTAGTCGTAGCCCGGCCCCTCGCGCAGGTTCAGCTCGTCGGTCACCACCACCGCGTCGGGGATGGCCTCGGCGACCGTCACCGTGGCGGTCCCGACCTTGCCGCTCTGCGTGCCGACCAGCCGCAGCGTGTAGTCGCCGGGCGGCACCGTCGCCAGGTCCACGTCGTAGGTGAACTGCCCGCCCGCGTCGGCGGTGGGCAGCGAGTCGCGGATGCTGCGCTCGCTGCCGATCAGCTCAAACAGCACCGTCTCGTTGGGCTTGAAGCCCTGCGCCACCACGTGCAGCGTATCGCCCTGTCGCGGGGCCTGCGGCATGATGAACAGCGCATCGGGCGCGGGCGCGGGGGTCGCCGTGGGCAGCGCCTCTGCTACGCTGTAGGCCAGCGTGATCTCGACCTGCTGCTGGATCAGCCCGAACGCGTCGCTGAAAGGCTGGATGTACAGCGTGGCGCTGTAGTCGCCAACCGGCAGGTTGGAGCGGTCGACGCTGATCGTCACGTCGACCGGCGCGGAGTTGGGTGCCAGCGGGAACGACTCAGGATTGATCTGCACGTGCGCGTCGTCGGTCTTGACGAAGAACGTCCACGGCGGTGGCGGGTCGGCGTTCTGCGAGCGCCAGCTTATCTTGAGCGTGGTCTGATCTTCGATGCCCAGGTCGATGCGGCTGCCGGACGGGTACACGTCGAACACCGGGTAGGCCCAGTGAAAGGCCAGGTCGGCGCGCAGGTCGACGTCGGGCGGCTGGCCGATGCGCCCCGCCAGGTAGCGGTCGACGTTGAGGTTGGACCACGTCGCGAAGGCGCTGCGCGTCAGCGTCACGACCACCAGCGCAAGCTGCGCGTCGGGCGGCTCGCCGGCAGCGCGCAGGACTGTCACGCCGTCGAAGGGCGTCGAATAGGCCTCCAGCGGCGCGCCGGTCAGCGCCAGCGGGCGGGCGGGGTTGTACAGGTACAGCAGCACCGCGTCGTCGGGGCCTTTCGACAGCCGGTCGCGGATGTCGGCCTCGGCCAGCGTGCCGAGCGGCGTCAGGTCCGACAGGTCCAGCGGCCCGGCAGCGGTCGTGATGTTGTAGCCGGTGACCGCCAGCGGCGGCATCACCACCCGCCGCACGGTCGCGTTACCGGCCAGCGGCACGACCAGCGTGTAATGCAGCCCGGCGGGGTCCTCGGCGCGCAGCAGTTCCGTGTGCCCGATGACGGCCACTTCCAGTTTGACGCCCGCAACGTGCTCGCCCGACTGCCCCGACACGGCTTGAAAGTCGACCACGCCGGCGGCGCTGGTGACGCGCCCCACGCCGCTCGCATCGGTGACGCCGTCGGCAAGCTGCACGGTGGGCGATCCGCCGCCAGACAGCAGGCTCCGCACGGCCTTGCAGCCGCCCAGCGACAGCGCGGCGATCAGGGCTGCCGCCAGCAGCAGGTGATGTCTTTTCCGGCCCGATGTGTCTTGCGTGGTCATGGGCGCAAGTATAGCGCGCCGATTCGGCGCGGGCCAGCGCGGAGCCAGAACCTCACCCCGACCTCGCACGACCGGTGGTCGCACGCTCGGTCTGCCCCTCTCCAGATTGGAGAGGGGCGGCGAGATCGCTCACAGAGCGATTGAGCGGGGTGAGGTTCTGGGTGGCCCTCCGTAAGCCAATCGCCAGCCAGTTGACAGGCATCACCCCGGCGCTGCGTCAAGCGCGACACGCGATTCGGGGTTACTATTGAGATAGATTGCACGAACAGCGAGGAAGTCCGCACCGTCTCGCGAAACGCCGAGCCTCAAGTGAAGCGCCTTCAGTCCCGGTCAGGTGGCCGGGACTGTGTCATG
Source organism: uncultured Chloroflexia bacterium (assembly GCA_963787375.1). Taxonomy (GTDB): domain Bacteria; phylum Chloroflexota; class Anaerolineae; order Aggregatilineales; family UBA3940; genus CAWBCR01. The sequence goes on from CAWBCR010000020.1 coordinate 38,229, forward strand.
TGCCTGTATACAGGAGGACCTATGTTCAAACGCATCGCAGCCCTTATCCTGATCCTCATCGCAGCCGCCGCGCTGGCGGCTTGCGGCACATCCACGGCGCAGCAGCCCGCGCCGACTTCCCCGGCAACCGTCGCCCCCACGCCTGCCCCGCCGACTGCCGTCCCGCCGACCGTCGAGGCAACCGCCGGGCCGACTGTCGCGCCGCCTACTGCGCCCGCCGGGCCGCAGGTCGACATGGTGACGGTTTACCTCATCGCCATCGGCGACAACGGCGTGTCGGGCCCGATGGTGGGCTGCGGCGACAGCGCCGTGGCGGTCAACGTGCCCATCACGCCCACCGATCAGCCGCTCATGCCGGCCATCGAGGCGCTGCTGGCCATCAAAGACCAGTTCTACGGGGAGTCGGGCCTGTACGACGCGCTGTACCAGTCCACGCTGACAGTCGACAGCGCCAGCATCACCGGCGACACGGCAGCGGTCGCGCTGTCGGGCGCGCTGCTGCAGGGCGGTGAGTGCAACTCGCCGCGCGTCAAGGCCCAGCTTGAGCTGACTGCCGCGCAGTTCCCCGGCGTGACACAGACGGCCATCACGCTCAACGGCCAGTCGCTTGACGATGCGCTGTCGCTAAAGTAGGCGGGAGAGAATACTTCACCGCTGAGGCGCAAAGAACGCAAAGAAGATCATCCACAGATGACATAGATTTTGATCTCTTCATCTGTGTCATCTGTGGACTGATTGTTCTTCCTCTGCGCTCTTGGCGTCTTTGCGGTGAATCTTTTCTTTGTTACTCTTTGCCCGCGTAGTAATCCGGCACGACGATGTGCGCCTCACGCGGGGGGCGGACGTACTGCTCGTCTTCCGGCGGGCGCGGTGGCAGGTCGATGGGATCGGGCGTGGCGTCCTCGTAGGGGATCATGCTCAGGATGTGGCGGATGCCGTTCAGCCGGGCGCGGCGCTTGTCATCCGACTCAATCTGGTACCAGCGCGCCTCGGGGATGTCGGTGTGCTCGAACATGATGTCTTTGGCCTTCGAGTACTCGACCCAGCGGGCGCGCGTCTCCAGGTCCATCGGGCTGAGCTTCCAGCGGCGGGTGGGGTCCTGGACGCGCTCCTGAAAGCGGCGCTCCTGCTCGTCGTCGCTGACCGACAGCCAGTACTTCAACACCACCATCCCGGAGCGGACCAGCATCCGCTCGAACTCCGGGCACGAGCGCAGGAACTCCCAGTATTCGTCGTCGTCGCAGAAACCCATCACCCGCTCGACGCCCGCGCGGTTGTACCACGAGCGGTCGAAGATGACGATCTCCCCGGCGGCGGGCAGGTGCGCCACGTAGCGTTGAAAGTACCACTGTATCCGCTCGACGTTGGACGGCGCGGGCAGCGCCACCAGCCGCACGCCGCGCGGGTTCAGCGGCTCGGTGATACGCTTGATCAGCCCGCCCTTCCCGGCGGCGTCGCGCCCCTCAAACAACATGACGACGTGCACCCCTTTGTCCTTGACCCAGTACTGGAGCTTGACCAGCTCGGTCTGGAGCCTCGCCAGCTCGTTCTCGTAGAACTGCTTGTCGAGCCAGGTCTTCTTGATCTCTTTGTAGCTGCCCAGATGAGCCGTGTCGCCGGCGGTTTTGGCGGCTGCGCCGGCAGCTTTGCCGGGGTTGTCCCCGGTCTTCTTGTGGCCCTTCCCGTTCTTCTTGGACTTGTCTTTGTGCGCCATCCTGTGCTCCTTGCGCGGTGGGTCAGCGACGGTAGGCGGCGGCAGATGGGCTGCCTGCGTCTAGTATACAACAGAAGCGGCGGGTGGATGAAGCGCGCAGGCACGTCACACCGGGGGAAACGAAAGGGGCGCACCTGTGTGTGCGCCCCCCACGACATTGTCAATGCGATGCTAATCCAAAGCCGATGTTTTTCCTAGAACGCGCTGGAGCCGTTGGGCGTGCCGAGGCCGGTCGGGCCGTCATAGCCGCTGCCTGCGTTACACAGGTAGCTGCCGCACGAGCCATTGCTGCCAGAGGTGACGTCGTTCAGGCTGGACGTGCGCCCGTAGGGCAGCGAGTTGGCCGGGACGCCGGCTGTCACGTCGTTTTGCAGCGCATACACGGCGGCGATCAGCGGCGCAGACAGGCTTGTGCCGCCTACCTGGAACCAGCCCTTCTGTCCCTGGTAGCGCACGCTGTCGTACACCGCCGCGCCAGTGTTGGGATCGGCGTCAGCAGAGACGTCGGCGACGGTGCGGGCCGCGCAGCCAGCATCGGTCTGCCACGACGGCTTGGGCTCGTAGGCGCTGCACCCACTGCCTGCACCGCTCCACGCTGACTCGCTCTGGTAGCTGTTGTTGGTGTTCACGTACAGGCTGGTGCCGCCCACCGCGGTGACGTAGGGCGAAGCGGAGGGCCACTCGACGCCATAGCCGGCATCGCCGGAGCTGACCGTAATAGCCACGCCTGGGATGTTGAGGTGGCTGTCGTAGCCTGTCTCACCAGAGAACTCGCTGGCTCCCCATGAGTTCGAGATGACCGTTGCACCCTGCGCGGCGGCCTGGTCGACGGCAGCCATCAGGTTAGCGATGCTGTTGCTGCTGGCCTCGACCAGCAGGATCTTGCAGTTCTGGCAGACCGCGTGGGCAACCTCTACGTCCAGCGAGATCTCCAGCGCCCAGCCGGCGTTGCTCTGTGGATAGTTGGTGCCACCGTTCTGATCCAGCTTCTGGAAGCACGGCACGCTGGACGCGCTGATCGGGCCGGAGCAGGTCGGCAGCGTCGGGATGCCCATTGTATTGCTGTAGGTATTGAGATCGGAGGCGATGTTGGGATCGTCATAGGCGTCGACGATGGCAATGATCGGGAGCCCGGAGCCGCTGGCATTGGTCGGCAGGTTGTACGCGCCGTGGAACTGCGCGGGCCCGTAGCCTGACGGCGTCGTTTGCTTGGGCGGCTTGCCGTGCGCGTTGACCACTACCAGCACGTGGCAGCGTCCGCTGCCGGGGCTGGCCGGGCCGGGGCACACCGGCACATAGCCATTTGCGCCACCTTGCGAGGGACCCGCTGCGCTGGCCGGTGACAGCAAGACCAGCGACAGAACCAGAACGATCGCGACGACGAGAACACTCCGCAGTTTCATTACCATATCCCCCCGTCCTTCTGAAACTCAGATCTTATTTGACGAAATCGCAACACCTTCATTATAGACCTGTAATATCCAATTGCAACAGCGGATCGAAGGCAATTGTATCTCTTAACTCATACCGAACAGATGGTCTATAATTAGAACACACGTTCGACACAGCCATAAGGAGACAGCCATGAGCGGACGCAATATTGTGCATATCGAATTGTCGGCGAAGGACCGCAGCCAGATGCAGGATTTCTACGGCGGACTGTTCGGCTGGGAGCACGACGACTTCCCCGACATGAACTACACGACGTTCAGGTCGGGCAGCGTAGGCGGCGGCTTTAATCCGCTCGGCGAGATGACCAAAGCCGGGGATGTGGTCGTCTACATCGACAGCCCCGACATCGACGCCGACCTGAAGGCCATCGCCGCGAGGGGCGGCAAGGCGCTGCTGCCAAAGACTCGAGATCCCCGGCATGGGCTGGTTCGCCTTCTTCGAGGACCCATCGGGCAACCGCATGGCGTTGTTCAGCGAGATGCCCGGCAAGATGTAATCACGCTCTGCTCCTGAATGGACCCCACCCCACGGTGGGGTTTTTGTTGGGGCGGGGCTTGCTTGTGTGTGTTTTCACAGGCAGCTATAATGGGGCATGGGCATCGTGCAGCCGGGGCACCTCACCGGCTTTGATCGACCCACAGGCACGAGCCGGTCGCGGGGCAGCGCCGCCACAGGCGCGGATTGGCTCTCCACCATCTGATCCTTTTCCCTACATGGAGGACACCATGACCTCACGCGTCCGGTTTATGGCTGTTCTGGCAGCCCTCGTTGCCGTCGCCGCTGTGCTGCTGGGCGTGGCCCGCCCCGTGCAGGCAAACGCGCTCCCGCCCGTCACGTGCCGCGAGCTGAACACCGTCACGGCGATCACCCCGCCCTATTCCGGCAGCCCGGCATATGGCTACGTGTCGCTGCAGGCCGGCGACATCCTCAAGATGGCCGTCAAGCGCACAGCCGGCGGCATCACCGCCTCGTCCGACATTCAGGTGGACCCACCCGGCAGCGTTGTGGTATGGGTCCCGGTTCCGGCCTCTGTCGGCCAGACCACGTCCGGCAGCTACGTCATTCCCGCCGCTGGCAGCTACGACGTCTGGTTCCATATCGAGACCATTGACATGTACGCGACGGTGAAGACCAGTTGCACCCATCCTTCATCCGCAGCGGCTGCGCCCGCCGCTCCCACCCCGCCCGACGACCGTCTCAACTGGGGGGTGGCCGACTATCTGGTCGTGCTGTATCCCGGCACAGATGCGCAGGGCAACCCGGCGATCCGGGTGTTCGGCGTGGGTGAGGATGGCGCGGGGTTCTACCTGTTCACCATCACCCAGCAGGATATCGCGGCCTTCGTTGGCAACCCACCCGCCGTCAACACCCCGATCATGACCATCGGCAACATCACGCTGTATGCGCTGACCAGCGGCGAGTTCCAGCTTAACATCGGCCCCGACGCCGAGGGCAAGACGCAGGTCATCATCTTCGACAGCCTGGCTCCCGGCCATCTTTATGGCTACACCGTTGAGCCGTAGCGTGATCGCACGGTGAGCCATCGATCATCCGCAGCCGGGTCTGGCTTCTCAGACCCGGCTGATTCTTCTCCGGTATCCGCGACGGTGTCGGGGTGAGGTTTTCACCTGCTTCTGGTGCGCTTCCAGTTCTCCCCCCCGATTGGGCGAACCCGGCGGCATTGGGTACACTTGCCGCAGTTGGACCCGTTCACAGCGAGGCAGTACGATGCCGAATAACGACCCTTCCGACACGCTTGCTCAGCGGCTGGCCGAGTTCGACGTCAAGCGCCGCCGCACCGTCGCCGACCTCGACGCGGTGCTCGCCGCCGCGCGGTCCGTGCAGCACAGCATGGCCAACCACCCTGCCCGGCAGGATGCCCTGTCGCAGCCATATCGTTGTGCAGCTTGACTCCGACGATCTCCCTGAGGAGCAGCGCCAGCAGGTCTACCAGCAGTGGAGCGAGGCGCTGCGCACGGCCACCGTCGAGTACAACGAGCTGGCCGACGAGCGCGAGCGGTTGCACGTGCAGGAGATGGTGCTGGTGCGGATGATCGCCGAGCTGGACTACCAGATCGGGCTGGCCAAGCGCGACCTCTCGTAAGAAGACCAACGCGCTGAGAGCGCAGAGAGCGCGGGAAAAGATCGTCCACAGATTTCACAGATGACACAGATTAGGAAATCGAAATCTGTGAAATCGGTGTAATCTGTGGGCTGATTGTTTTCCTCTGCGGCTGCGCCTACATCCTGAACAGCCCGAACAGCATCGCCAGCGGTGAGGCGTCGATGACCAGCGGGCGCGGCGTGAAGATCAGCACGAACACGATCAGCATCACCACGCCCAGCGCCTTGCGCCGCATGTCGAGCCCGGTGATCTCGTCCAGCACCGGCGCGTGGTGTTTCAGCAGGAACACCATGAACAGCACCCAGATCCACCACCCCGACCAGCCAAACGGCAGGCTCACGATGCCGAAATCGGTCAGCGTGCCGGCCAGCGCCATGACCACCAGCACGCCGATGATCGGCCAGCGCGCCAGGTCGGCCTTGTCGCCGAACAGCCCGTACAGGATGTGCCCGCCGTCCAACTGCCCGACCGGCAGCAGGTTCAGCATCGTGACCAGCAGGCCCGCCCATGCCGCGAACGCGACCGGGTGCACCCACACGTCGAGGTTGCCCTGCGGCAGGATTCTGCCGAACACCACGAACTTGAACGCCAGGTAGGCAATCGACTGGCCCTCATGGATGATGGCCGTGCCCACGCCCTGCGGCATCGAGGCCAGCATCTGCTGCGTGCTCTCCACCTGAGACAGCAGCAGTCCGATGATCATCACCGGGATGGTCACGATCAGCCCGGCTATCGGCCCGGCGATCCCGATGTCGAACTGGATGCGGCGGTTGGGGGATGGCTCGCGCATGGCGATCACCGCGCCCAGCGTCCCCAAGATGTTGAACGGCAGCGGGATGAAGAACGGGACGGTCGTCTGCACCTTGTGGTGCCGGGCGACGAGGTAGTGGCCCATCTCGTGCGAGCCGAGGATGCCCATCAGCGCCAGCACGTACAGCCCGCCGGTGATCAGCGCCTTGCCGAAATCGGCGTCGGTCGGCATCAGGTCGGGCCGCACCAGCCCGGCGTTGTGCGTCAGCTTGGCGATGATGATCTGCGTCGCCGGGGCGTACAGCTCGCCTTGCAAGCCGACGAAGAACACGCTCACCACCGTCGCGATCAGCAGGATGATGGCCACCCACGGCGTATGGTGCGGCAGGCGGCTGTAGACCACCGGCAGCGCGCGGATCACGTCGAGATCATCCTCGCGGCGCATCTGCGGCGTGAAGCCTGCCGCCTCGTACTGCGGGCGCAGTTGGTTGAACGCCTCTTCGGAGGGCACCGTCAGCCGCCCGCGAATGCGCAGCGGCGTTTCCTGCGCGCCATACGTCACGTCCTGTATCTCCATCACGGCAGCAGCGGCCCGCCGCAGCCCGTCGCGGGCATCACCCACCGGTGCGCCAAACGCGCTGGCCGGGGGGATACTCTGGCTGCCGGTTGTTTCCAATGCAGACGAATTCTCGCTCATTCGTGCTCCTCATTCATGGTCCATTCAAGACTGTGTGATTGTACCGCAAACCCCGGCGTGATGTGTCGCGCGGGCAGAAATCTCGCCGCGAAGGTGCAAAAAGCAAAAGGCTGACCGCAGAGCATGCAGAGGGCGCAGAGGAGAGGTATCTCAGCGACCTCTGCGCTCTTTGCGCTTAGTCTTATCCTCTTTGCGCCCTTTGCGCCTTTGCGGTGAACCGGATTTGACCTATAGTTGAGCGCACAACATCCTACACCAGGGGAGGCACAGTGAAGACAGACAGCGGATTGGAGTACATCGAGGTGGAAGCGGGCACCGGCGCGCAGGCCAAGACCGGCGACGTGGTGCGCGTGCATTACACCGGCACGCTCGACGACGGCACCCAGTTTGACAGCTCCCACGACCGGGGCCAGCCGTTTGAGTTCACGCTGGGGCGCGGGCAGGTGATCGCCGGCTGGGACGAGGGCATCGCGCTGATGAGGGTCGGCGGCAAGGCCACGCTTGTCGTCCCGCACGACCTGGGCTACGGCGAGCGCGGCTATCCGGGCGTCATCCCGCCGCGTGCCACGCTGCACTTCGACGTGGAGCTGGTCGGCATCAAATAGCGCACGCTGTCCGTCACGGCGCAGGGGCGGGCGGCGTCTGCCCCTGCGCTTTTGGGTTACCGACTCTCCCGGAACTTTTTTGAAAGGTGGCACGTAGTAAGGTATGCTAACAAGAGTTTTTGGCTGCACGGGGGAGATGTCAGGTGGCTGCTAACGTGGACAAGAAGGAACAGCCCATGGAATCGACGGGCAAGAAGATCCTTGCATGGACAAGCCTGCTCGCGACCTTTGGGTTGTCTTTCCTGCTGATGGATTACCTGGCGCATCACGCGCTGGTGGTCGAGGACTTTATCACCAGCATGGGCGCGCTGGGGCCGCTGGTCAGCGTGATGCTATACGGCGCGCTGGGCGCATCGCCGATCCCCTCCGAGCCGCTGACGATGATCAACGGCGCGGTGTACGGCCCGCTGATGGGCACGATCATCGCCGGGACGGGCAACACCGTCGCCGCCGTGGTCGAGTATTACATCGGGCAGGGCATCGGCAACGCCGCCGACTTCGAAGAAAAGCGCAAAGACCTGCCGTTCGGGCTGGGCAAGTTCCCGGTCAATTCGGTGTGGTTTCTGCTGGGCGCGCGCATGATCCCCGGCTACGCGCCCAAGCTGGTCAGCGTGGCAGGCGGTATCTACCGTGTCCCGATGCTGCGCTTTATCTGGACGACCGCCATCCCTGCCTTTATCGGCGCGGCGATCTTCGCCTACGGCGGGTATGGCCTGATCAAGCTGTTCTAGCGCAGCGCATACGAAACAACGGCAGCCGGGCGACCATCCAGCGGATCGCCCGGCTGTGTGATTCCCCCGCAGGCCGCCGATCAGCCGCGCATCTGAAACACGAAGAACGGCCACAGGGCATACGCGCCATACATCAGCAGGCCGGCCCCCAGCAGCAGCACGTGCAGCACAATCGTCGTCGCGATCTGGCGCGGCTTCGTGGCGGGCGGCATTTTCCCGGCGCGCAGCGCGGACCACACCAGCAGCGTCTGCGCGGCGGCGACCACGCCCACCACAATCGAGGCAGCCAGCAGCCCCTCGCTGATAGCCACCAGCCACTGCGCGACGCCGGCAATGGCCGCGATGTCCTTGGCGACCCACAGCACCGAGCCGGTCGCCAGCGACGTCGTCCATTTCATGAAGTCGATAGTGTTCTTGAAATACTCGTGCGCGTCCTCGACGCTCTCGGTCGGCCTGGCGCTCTCCGATTGGACAGCCATGATTTCCCCCTCACACTCCGATTTTCAGAGTCAAACACCGCCGGGGGGTGAGAGTCACGGTGCGGAGGGGGCGCTTACACCCGTTCGATGATCGTCGCAGTCGCCATGCCGTGCCCGATGTACATGACCTGAAGGCCATAGCGCCCGCCTGAAGACGAGCACCACACCCCGCGCACCGTGCGCTATCGCCGCCAAAATGGGAGCTGGTCGTCGGCAGGGTCGTGAGTCAGGTTGGTTGGCGCCGTGCCATCAGCATTCATGACGTATATCTCCCAGTTGCCGTCGCGATTGGTCTGAAAGGCGATCTGCGAGCCGTCAGATGACCACGACGGCGCCCAGTCGAGCGCCGGGTCGTTCGTGAGGTCTTGCAGGCCTGTGCCATCCACGTTGATGACATAGACATCGGATGAACCGTCGCGATCCGAGCGAAAGGCAATCCGGGTCCCATCGGGGGACCAGGCCGGCGCGTAGGTGCTGCCCGCATTGGTGGTGAGCCGGGCGAGTGCCGAGCCGTCGGCGTCCATCAAATAGATGTCATAGGACCCCGGCGAGTTGTCGCGGTCGCTGACAAAGGCAATCTGCGAGCCGTCAGGCGACCACGACGGGGCAAAATCGTCTGCCGGGTTGTCGGTCAGCCGTACTGGATTGGATCCGTCGGCTTTCATCACATAGATCTCGTTGTTGCCGTCGCGGCGGGTGGTGTAAGCCAGCCGCTGGCCGTCGGGCGACCAGGCCGGGAAGCTCTCGTCGACCTGTGGGGTATTGGTTAGCGCGATCTGGCCGCTGCCATCGGCGTTCATGACCCATATATCGCTGGTGGTCAGGCCAAATCGCGTGAAGGCGATGCGCTGACCATCGGGCGACCACGGGCCGGCAAAGTCATTGGTTTCTTCTGTTGTCAGGCGCACGACGTTCCCGCCATCCGTATCCATGACGTATATGTTCCGATAGTCTCCACCTCAATTCGAGTCAAAGACGATCCGTCTCAGAGTGCTGGCCGTGGGAAGACCAGCAGGCGGAAGCGGCGTCGGTCCGGTTGAGGTTCCGGTTGCCGCGTTCGGGCTGATTTTGTACCAGATGTCGGACAAAAAGCCCTGCGCATCGGGCTGCGTCACCTGCTCGACGATATCGGGCGCGCCATTGAGGCAGCGCCATTCGTAGACGGTCTCGCGCCCGGTGACGACCGCCGGGATAAAGTCCGTGTTGGGATTCTGCTGGCAGTAGTCGATTTCCCCCTGTGTCGGTGTCCGGTCGGTGTTCGCCCTGGCTTCGCAGGGCAGATTGGCCCCCACGAAACAGGCGTAGACGATGCCATCCATGCAGCGCCAGAATGATCCGTTCTCCAGCACGTCGAGGGGGATGTCGGGCGCATTGAGGGCCCCCTGCAATCCCTGCAGGACAGATTCGGGAACTTTGGGGCCTACATAGTCCGACCCTGGCGTATCCGCCGTGCCCACTTCGGCGCAGTAGGCGAACGGGTCGGTATAGGTTGCCAGCGTCGCGGTAGCGGTCGGCACAGAGGTAGAAGTCGGGGCAGAGGTGGCAGCCGGCGCAGGGGTGGTGATTCGCGCAGGGGGAGCTGCGCAGCCCGCCAGCGCGGCGGCTGCGAACAGGATCAGGACGATGGCCGCGATGCGCTTGGTCATGGGGACCTCCTGTTACAATGAGACAGTCCCTGCGGAAGACCGGGACTGAAAATCTTCGCTTTGCTCATCAATTCCGCACCGGGATGCGGCATTCTCCCTGGAGAACTGCCCTCAGTCTGGCAGCGAACGGCCCGCCGCGCTCGACGCAGCGGGCGCGACGTCTGTCAACTGGCTGGCGATTGGCTTACATCAGCGCGCCTTCACACCCGCTCGATGATCGTCGCAGTCGCCATGCCGTGCCCGATGCACATTGTCTGCAGGCCGTAGCGCCCGCCGCGCCGCTCCAGCTCGTGCAGCAGCGTCGTCATCAGCTTCGCGCCCGACGCGCCCAGCGGGTGCCCGTTGGCAATCGCCCCGCCGTTGACGTTGACGCGGGCCATGTCGGGCTGAAACTCGTGCGCCCAGGCCAGCACCACCGACGCGAACGCCTCGTTGATCTCCACCACGTCGATCTTGTCCAGCGACAACCCGGCGCGCTTGAGCGCGGTCCGCGTGGCGGGGATGGGCGCGGTCAGCATGATCACCGGGTCGTCGGCGGCGACCACCCGCGTGATGATCCGCGCGCGCGGCGTGAGGTTGTGGGCGCGCAGCGCCTCGCCGGAGGCCAGCACCAGTGCCGCCGCCCCGTCGCTGATCTGCGACGAGTTCCCGGCGGTGATCACCCCACCCTCTTTGAAGGCGGGCGCAAGCTGCGCCATTTTGGCGCGGTCGGGGTTGAAGCGGATGCCCTCGTCGACGCGGGCCACGATCTCCTCGCCGTCGCGGGTGACGGCCATCGGCAGGATTTCGCGCTCGAAGACCCCGGCGTTGGTCGCCGCCGCCGCGCGGCGGTGCAACTCGAACGCGAAGTCGTCCAGCGCCTCGCGCGTCAGGTGCCACTTCTCCGCCACCATCTCCGCCGACACGCCCTGGTTCTCCCACTTATACGGCCAGCCGGGGATGCCATCCGGCGGCCAGTCGGAGCCCATCGGGACGCGTGTCATGTTCTCGACGCCGCCCGCCAGCACGATGTCCATGTCGCCCGCCAGGATCGCCTGCGCGCCGAAGTGCACCGCCTGCTGGCTCGACCCGCACATGCGGTTGATCTGCACGCCGGGCACCGTCACCGGGAAGCCGGCGTGCAGCGCCGTGAGGCGCGCGATGTTGCCGCCCTGCTCGCCGACCGGCGACACGCAGCCCAATATCACGTCTTCGACCAGCGCCAGCTCGACGCCCGCTCGCTGCGCCGCCTCGCACAATATCGGGGCCGCCAGGTGGACCGGGTGCGTGTCTTTGAACATTCCACCGCGCTTGCCGATGGCGGTCCGCACCGCCGAGATGATGTATACCTCGCGCATGAAACTCGCTCCTGTGTGCATCAGGTTGATGCGCTGATCTTAGCACAATCCGCGCCCTCGCGGCTTGATCGAGCAGCGCAGGTCTGTTAAGATGGGGATATCCTGCACGCGCAAGCCGAAAATCTAAGGGAGTCTTCCGATGATCGACTTCACGAACAGCGTGAGCATCGACCGGCCGGTCGATGACGTTTTTGCGTTCCTGGCCGACTTCACGCATATGCCGCTGTGGAATTACTTCGTGATGGAGGTCAGGCAGATCGATCAGGGGCCGGTGAGCGTTGGGACCGTCTTCCACCAGACGCGCAAGACGGACTCGCAGCGCTTCGTTGTCACCGAGTACCAGCCGCCCCGCCGCCTGGCGATCAAGACGCTGCCGCCCGCCCCGGCGCTGGAGATGCGCTTCACCCTGCAGCCCGATGGCCTCGCGACCTACCTGATCGACCAGTGGCACTTCGACAGCGGGCGCGGCCCGGTCCTCGAACGGTTGGCCCGGGGCAAGGTCAGGATGGCCGTGTCCGACAATCTCCGCAAGCTCAAGGCGCTGCTCGAACAGGGCCACGTGACGCTCCAGGATGGCCGCGTCACGCGCTACGAGCCGCAGCGGAATCAAGAACCGGCGGTGTGATCGGTCGCACCCCCGGTTTGCTGCTGTCGGGTATCTACCTCACCCCCGCCGGACCTCTGGTCCGACTCCCCCTCTCCAAATTTGGAGAGGGGGACAGACCGAGAACGACCGCAGGTCGGGTGAGGTCAGGGGGTGAGGTCTACACGCTTGGCCCGCGCGACCTCCTCGTCGGCGTCGACGGGCCGCAGGTGGACGAGCGGCGAGGGGGCCTTCAGGTTGTGATTCAGCACCTGCCGGTTGATCTGCTCAACTTCGGCCCGAAAGTCCGCCTCGGCGCGCTGCCATACGTCGAGCACCACCACCGTCGAGACGCCGTGCACCAGCGCTGTGCCCTGCCACGTCCAGCTTCGACGCAGCGCCGCGCGCGCCTGTTCCAGCCGCTCCCCGACCTCGCGCCGATCCTCGATCCACGCCGGGGCGAAGCCCGCATTCTTCAGCACGTGGTTGACCAGCGCCATGGCCGGGTCCTCGAACGGGTTCTCGTTCAGGTCGAGCGGCTTGCCCTTGCCCGGCAGGTTGTCAAACTCGCCGCGCTCCATCGCCGCCTTGATGATCTTCTCGACCCCGCGCTCCTCGACATCCATGCTGCGCCCTCTGACGTTTGTTACAGCGCTACTTCACCGGGTCCCATTGGCGAGCGATTTGCTCTAGCTTATTTCGATCTGCGATGTAATTCTCGAAGTAGCCACAATCGGTGCAGACATAGTTTTCCAGAGGAATGGGTCCGCCACCTTCGTCGGTTCGGATGGTGATGCCGAGCCTCATGCTCTGTTCATACTCGATACCTTGCCGGCGCTTACGGACATTGTTCGAGCCACACCGAGGACATTGACCGTTCTTCATCTTTCTCCCTCCCGGGGCAGTGACGCGGTCCGGTTCTACCCCCATTATAGGGCATGTTGTTAAACGGTGCGCCGGGTGTTCAGCCCTGTTTCCTCTCTGCGTCCTCTGCGCCCTCCGCGGTTATCCCCCTCTTCCTCCTCCCCCTCCCCGAACAGCCCCACCAGCCACGCGCGGATGTCGTCCCGCGTGCGGCGGAACGCGTCGAGCACTTCGGCGTCGCTGCCGGTGGCCTTGGCCGGGTCGGGGAAGTCGTGGTGGACGCGCTGCGCCCTGCCGGGGAAGACCGGGCACGTCTCCGCCGCCGTGTCGCACACCGTCAGCACGGTGTCGAACGACTGGCCGGCGAACTCGCTCACGCTCTTCGAGCGCCCCCCGCCGATGTCGACGCCCGCCTCGGCCATCACCGCCACCGCCTTGGGATGCACATAGCCCGCCGGTCGGCTGCCCGCGCTGAACGCTTCAATCTGCTCGCCGTACAGCGCCGTCAGCCAGCCTGCCGCCATCTGGCTGCGGCACGAATTCCCGGTGCACAGCACCAGCACGCGTTGTTTCGCCATCGCCATGCCTCCCTGTTTGCGTTGAGAGTGAGTGTAGCAGCGCCGCGTTAAGCGCGTGTTATGGCGCAAAAAGAAAGCCCCACGCGCTGCGCGTGGGGCCATTCTGTATGCGGTTGTACGAGCGTCTTACACAGTCTGCTTGACGACGTTGACCGCCTGAGGGCCCTTGGGCAACTCCTCTACGCCGAACTCGACGCGGTCGCCCTCGTCGAGGTTCGCGTAGCCGGTCGTCTGAATGGCGCTGTAGTGGACGAACACGTCCTTGCCGCCATCATCCGGGGCGATGAACCCATAGCCCTTGGTTCCGTTGAACCACTTCACGGTGCCGAGCATACGTTCTGACGACATGGGTAGTATCTCCTTACCCTACATATGGTGATTCGTAGTGCAGGGGAAGGCCTCTCAGTGGTCAAGAAAAAACCCGGCAAATGCCGGGCCGAACTTCTCACGAAAGTCTTGCATCCTGCATTCTACTCAAAAAAGTATACCGAAAATCCGGCGGGTTGGCAAGATCGATTTTGGGGCGCTGCGTATGCCCTCGCCGGCGACCTGTGACGGTCGCATGTGGCCGGCTCTCTACTGCTCCCTGACTCTTTTTGTGATATGAATGTACTCGGGATTGATGCCCTTCGGGACTCTATTACATCCGAACCCGGCATGGTTTCAGGCGCAGCCGAGAGCAGGTAAACATGAACAGGCTCAAGCGGATCGTTTCGCTCGGTGTGGGGCTGGCGCTGTTCGCGGCGCTGCTGGGTGCTACGCCTGCGTATGGCGCGGGTAACGGACGGGTCAGCATGTCGCGCGTGTGGGTGCATTTCCAGCGCGGTCAGCACGCAGCCGTCCGGGCTGCGCTGGCCCAGTACGGCGCGAACTTCAAGCACGATTTCACGCGGCTCGCCGCGGTCGTCATCACCGTCACCGTCGCGCCGCCGCTTACGGTGGCGGTCGGCACCAACCGTTCGAGCTACAGGAATGGCAACAAGGCCACGTTCACCGTCCTCGTGACAGATCCCATCACCGGGAACAGGGTCAAGGGCGCGGCAGTTACGCTGGTCATCACCGGCGCGAACGGCCAGACCATCACGCTGCACGGCATGACCAACAAGAACAGCAAGGCGGGCTTCAAGGTCAAACTGCTCACCGCCAATCTGGGGGTCGGTACCTACATGGCGCAGGCCACAGCCAGCAGGAGCGGGTACAGCGAGGGCAGCGGTTCAACGACCTTCGACGTCAACTGACGCGCACGCCCACCTGCGTAAATCAACCCCGGCGATCCGAGTGGATCGCCGGGAGTCTTTTGCCAGACGTTGGGCCTTTACCCCTTGGTCAGCTCGCGCACGATGATTGAGCGCTGAATCTGGCTGGTGCCCTCGTAGATCTGGAACACCTTCACGTCGCGCATCAGCTTCTCGACCGGGTATTCCTTCATGAAGCCATAGCCGCCAAACACCTGCACCGCGTCGACGGTGGTCTTCATCGCCATGTCGGCGGCGAAGGCTTTGGCAAAGGCCGCCTCTTTGCTGTCGGGTTTGCCCTGGTCGCAGTTCCAGGCCGCCTTCCACACCAGCAGTCGCGCCGCGTCGATGTTCATCGCCATCTCAGCGATCATGAAGCTCACGCCCTGGAAGTTGACGATGGGCTGGCCGAACGCCTGCCGCTCCTTGCTGTACGCCAGCGCCTCTTCCATTGCGCGGCGCGCCACGCCGACCGCGCTGGCGGACACCACAGGCCGCGAGATGTCGAACACCTGCATGGCGGTCATGAAGCCACTGCCCTCCGGGCCCAGCCGCTGGCTCTCCGGGATCGTCACGCCATCCAGCACGATCTCGGCGGTGTCGGCGCAGCGCTGGCCCAGCTTGTCGAACTTCTTGCTGACGGAGAAGCCGGGCCGCTCGCGCTCGACGATGAAGCAGCTGATCCCACGGTGCCGCTGTTCGCGGTCGGTGCGGGCGAAGATCGCGAAAAAGTCCGCCTCCGACGCGTTCGAGATGAACGTCTTGCTGCCGCTGATGACGTACTCGCTGCCGCGCTTCTCGGCGAACGTCTCGATGCCCGCCACGTCCGAGCCGGCGTTGGGCTCGGTCACCGCGTAGGAAGCCAGCTCGCCGGCGGTCATGCGGCTCAGCCATTCCTGCTTCTGCGCATCGCTGCCGGCCAGCTTGATCGGCAGCGCCGCCAGGTTGTTGATGTTCATGGCGGTGCCGACCCCGCTGCACCCCCAACAGATTTCCTCCATGATCAGGCATTCCTCGTGCACCGACGCGCCCAGCCCGCCGTACTGCTCGGGGATGTTGGCGTTGATCAGCCCGACCTCGCGCGCCTTCGCGATGATCTCATGGGGAAACGTGGCCAACTCATCCAATTCTGCCGCCACCGGCACGATCTCGTTCGCCGCGAAGTCGTGCGCCATGCGGCGCAGCATCACCTGTTCGTCTGTCAGCGAGAAATCCAGCATGTGATTCTCTCCTGGGGTAAAGAGGACTGCGCTCCCGCGCTGAGTCCATTCTATATCGAAAGATCGGGGAGGCAAGCGGGGGTGCGTGGCCGCCCCATCCGCGCTATAATACCCGACGCCGTCACCCTACCCCTGAAGGAGCGCCCGTGAGCCCACCCCCATCCACACCCGCCGACCGCTTCCCCGTCGTGATCGTCGGCGCGGGGCTGGCCGGCCTGACCGCTGCGCTGCACCTCGCCGAACGCGGCATCGAGCCGCTGGTGCTCGAAGCAGATTCGGCGTGGCCGGGCGGGCGGCTGTCGGGCGGCGAGATGGACACCTTCGACTACGGTGGGCGGACGTGGTCCTTCCGGCCCGATCACGGCGTCCACGCGCTGTGGGGCAGCTACGACAATACGCGCGCCGCGCTGCGCCGCTTCACCGATGTCGATCTGCGATTGTCGGTGGCCGAGGACTGGATCGACCGTTGGGGCAGCGAGATTCGCGTGGTGGAGGCCGGCACCGCCGTGCGCTATGCCTGGCTGGCCGCACCGTTTCATTATCTGATGCTCCTGCTGCGCCCCAAATTCTGGCCGACCATCACCGCGCTTGACTTCCTGTCGCTGCCGGGCTTTCTGGTCAGCGTGCTGCTGACGGTCGGCTTCGACCCGATCCGCGAGCAGGCCCCGCTCGACGGGCTGCTGATGCGCGAGTTCTTTCGCGGCTGGACGCGCAACCTGCGCGTGACCTTCGTGGGGCTGGGGCGCAACCTGCTGGCCGCGCCCGACGACGTCATCCCGCTGGCCTCGTTCATCGCCGCGCTGCGCTTCTACACCATGCTCCGCCGCGACTCGTGGACGCTCGAATACCTGCCCGGCAACTCGCACGACCTGCTGATCAGGCCCCTCATCGACCGGCTGCACGCGCTGGGCGGGATGCTGTTTCGCGGCGCGGAGGCCGTCTCGCTGGAGCCGCTGGGCGACGGCTGGCAGGTGCGCGTCGACGACCGGACGCGCGGCGGGGCGCGCACGCTCGATGCTGAGCGGGTCATTCTGGCGGTCGACCCGCCCGCCGCGCAGCGTCTCCTGGCTGCCAGCCCCGCGCTGTCCGAGCGCGCCGCGCGGCTGCGCGTGCCACGCGCGCTGCCCAACATCGCCGTGCGGCTGTGGTTCGACCAATCGCCAAGCAGCGGCGCGGCGGGCGGCATGTTCACCGGCGACGTGCCGATGGATAACTTCTTCTGGCTGCACCGGCTGTATGACGAGTTCCGCGACTGGCACGACGCAGACCGGTGGCAGCGCCATCGAGGTGCACCTGTACGGCAGGGGCGCGCTGCTCGACCAGCCGGACTCAGCGCTGCTGGTGATGGTCACCGCCGAGCTTCAGCGCACCTTCCCCGCGCTGCGCGGGCACTTCGTGCACGGCGCGCTGCGCCGCAATGGCCGCACGCAGACGCTGTTCAGCATCCCCACCGCCGACAGCCTGCCGGTCGAGACGCCGTGGCCGGGCGTATACGCCTGCGGCGACTGGGTGGCGCATCCGCACCCCTCACTGAATATGGAGCGCTCGGTCGTCACCGCCGTCGAGGCGGCCAACGCCGTGCTGCGCGCGCACGGGCTGGAGCCATACCCGATCCTCGCACCGCGCCGGCCTGAGGCGCTGGCGTGGGCGCTGGGCGGGCTGGTCCGGGCCGGTCGCTGGATACTGGGGCCGATTGTGATGGGGGCCGCGCGCGGGCTGCGTGCGCTGCGCCGCCGGGGATAACGCGGCGTCAGTCGACGAGGCGCTGCTGGATGGCCCTGGCGACCGCCTCGGCGCGGTTGGCAGCCCCCAGCTTTTCGAGGATGTGCCCTACGTGGAACTTGACCGTCGAACGGCTGATGACCAGCTTCTGCGCGATCTCCGGGTTACCGAGGCCCTGCGCCATCAGCCGCAGCACGTCCATCTCGCGCCCGGTGAATGCTATAACCGCCGGCTCAGGCGCGCGGGCGGCGCGCACCAGCGCCTGCGTCGCCTCCGGCGCGAGCGTCATGCGCCCGGCATACGCGGCGCGGATCGCGC
This sequence comes from uncultured Chloroflexia bacterium, assembly GCA_963787375.1. Taxonomy (GTDB): domain Bacteria; phylum Chloroflexota; class Anaerolineae; order Aggregatilineales; family UBA3940; genus CAWBCR01. Next base: position 56,285 of record CAWBCR010000020.1, read on the forward strand.
CGATCAGCTCGTCGGCGCTGGTGTTCTTGAGCAGGTAGCTGATCGCACCCGCCTGCAGCGCCTCCTGCACCAGCGTGCCCTCGCGGAAACTGGTCAGGATCACGATCTGGCTGTCGGGGCAGGCCGCGTGGATAGCCCGCGTCGTCGCGACGCCGTCCATGCCGGGCATCAGCAGGTCCATCAGCACCACGTCGGGGCACGCCTGCTGGCACAGCCCGACTGCCTGCTCGCCGTTCGAGGCCTCGGCGACAAGCTCCAGATCGTCATAGGCGAGCAAGAAAGCGGCCAGCCCGCTGCGTACTACCGGCTGGTCGTCTACAATCATCACACGGATAGGATGCGTGGCCGTCACCAACGTTTCTCCTGTTTGCTTCCGATAAACCCAGTATGCACACAGCATAGATCAACCCCCATCGCAGGCCATCCGGCTACTGGTCAGTCTGCCGCCTGGCCAGTTGGGGAGTTCGGAACAAACCGCCCGGCCAGCCAATCACATGCCGCATGCAAGCCTAAATCATGGTAAACTAAACTGCCGGGTAGTTGCGTCAACCGGCGCATCCGATGGAGCCACAGGGGGGAGGATGGCGATAGACCGGACGATCACACAACCGGCCACGCTGGAGAGCCTGGCGGCCCTGCGTGAATTCGTGAGCGATGGCTGCCGGCAGGCCGGCGCCGATGGCGAGGTCACCTATGACCTCATGCTGGCCGTCGACGAGGCGTGTACGAATATCATCACGCATGGTTACGATGGCCCGGCGCATGGATCGATCACGATTGATTTTGGATTTGACGGGGAGCGAATTGCCATTACGATCAGCGATCAGGGCCGCCCCTTCGATCCCGGCAGCGCCCCGCCGCCTGACCTGCGCACGAACTGGAAGAAACGCCGCCCCGGTGGGCTGGGGGTCTACTTCCTGAAACTGGTCGCCGACCAGGTCACCTACGAAACCGACGCGCAGAATGTCAACCACCTGACGCTGACGAAACGGATCGCTCCCGATAAGTCAAGGAGAAACGCCATGGAACTGCACGCCTCACAACGTGACGGTGTCACGATTGTCACCATTACCGGCAGCGTCGACGCGCTGACGGCGGGCGAGCTTGCCACGCTGCTGGACGATCAGGTCGACGCCGGCCACAACCGGCTGGCGATTGACCTTTCGGAGGTTGAGTACATCAGCAGCGCCGGGCTTCGCGCGATCCTCGCCACGCTCAAGCGCGTGCGTCAGAGCGAGGGCGACCTGCGCCTGTGCGGCGCGCCGAAGAGCGTGACGAAAGTGCTGGAGATGTCCGGCATCACCGGCCTGCTCAAGTCGTTCGCCACCGTCGACGAGGCTGTCGCCAGCTACGCCGGGTAGCGCCCGTCTCAGTCCTTGGTGATGTGGATCGTCGCATCGCCGGGCAGGGCCAGCCCGGCAGCGACCTCTACTGCCTTGATGATCCCCACCGGCACCGGGCAGCCGGTGTGCGTGCAGTGCTCGTGGCCCAGCGCCAGCGCCTGCGGCCCCTCGCCGCGAAAGCTGATCTCCTGGAACGGATCGACCTCGCCAAGATGCTCGGCCAGCATCTGGATGGCCGCGCACTCGCTTTCGATGTGCAGCGTGACCCGCCGCATGCCGTCCGCCTGCGCCTCGATGGTGGTGGTGTAGCCGCAGTTGCCTGCTATGATCTCCGCACGGGCCATTCGGGTTCTCCTGGTGGTGGGATGTGTATGCTGATTGGATGCATCATCGCGCATTTGGTTGCGGAGAACCAGTGTAATTTGACCGAAAATGTCGTGACGGTTATCAGCCTCCCGCGCCGATAACCGCCTCCGCCTCGACCTCGACCAGCAGCCCCGCGTCGATCAGGCGGCTCACCTCGACCATCGTGCTGGCGGGCCGCACCGCGCCGAACGCCTCGTTGTGCGCGCGGGCGGCCTCCTGCCAGCGGCTGATGTCGACCACGTACAGCCGCGTGCGGACCACGTCGTCCAGCGACGCGCCGGCCTGCTCCAGCGCGCGCCCGATCTTCTGGATGGCGTACGCCGTCTGCGCGTACAGGTCGCCGGGCGCGACGGGCAGCCCGTCCTCGCCGGTGGCGGTCGTGCCGGAGACGTGCACCACGTTGCCCACACGCACCGCCCGCGAGTAGCCATGCACGTCTTCCCACGGTGCGCCGGATGAGATGTTCTGCCGGTCAGGCATCGCGGCCTCCTGAGCCTGGAACCTGTTATGAGCCTCCACGAAGACCCCGGTCGTGCCGCTGAACCTCACCCCCGGCTCGCCACGCGCGCCGAATCCCCTCTCCAACAAGCATAAGCGCCGTAGGCGCGTTGCCGGAGAGGGGAGGGAGATGCCCGTCAGGGCATCGGAAGGGGTGAGGTCAAAGCGCGCGTAGCGCCTCGACCATCGCCGCGACGGCGGCGTCGAACAGCGCGTCGATGGCCGCTTCCGGCGCGCGATACGGCCCGCCGTAGGAGCCGTCGCCCAGCGCCTCGCGGACCTTCGCGGCGGGTGCGGTGCGGGAGAAGTCGGGCGGGGTCTTGTCGCCCTCCGGCAGCGGCCCCACGACGTTGACCGGCAGCGCCTCCGACCAGTTGGCGTGATACTGCGGCAGCCCCGCCGCCTGCGCCGCCGCCACCACCTTCGGGTGCAGCCACCACTGGAACAGCTCGCAGCGCGCCTCCGGGTGGCGCGTGTTCAGGTCGACCAGCAGCGGGGTCAGCGTGCCGCTGTTGCCGCCGTGCCCATTGCTGACCAGCACCCGGCGGAAGCCATGCGCCAGCAGCGCCTCGATTACTTCGCGCACCACCGTGGCGAACGTCTCAGGCCGCAGGCTGATCGTGCCGGGGTACGTGGCGAAATACGGCGAGATGCCATACGGCAGCGGCGGCGCAATCGCCACCTGCTCGACCTGCGCGGCGGCCTGCGCGATGGCCATCGGCGCGCGGATGTCCGATAGCAGGCTCAGGTAGGCGTGCTGCTCGCACGCCCCGACGATCACCACCAACCGGTCGTCGTGCTCCTGCACGTAGTGCTCCATGTCCATCCACGTCATGTCTTCAAACAGCATGGGGCCTCCATTCAGCCCGGGGCGCTCGGTGATTTCTCTGCGCCCCCGGTTTACATGATTACTCCGGCGGCCTACGCGCCCTTCTCCAGCTCCAGGACGCGCACCGGCACGCCGCCCTTCGGCCTCAACGTCACCTGCTCGACCAGTTCGACCGGCTCATCCGAGACCCGCTGCAACTGGAACCTCTGGATCGCCATGCTGAGGAAGACCTGCGCTTCCATGATCGCGAAGTCAGCCCCGATGCACATGCGCTGCCCACCCCCGAAGGGGAAGTAGGCCATGTGGTGCCGGGCTTTGATCGCCTCCGGGGTGAAGCGCTCCGGTTTGAAGGTCTCCGGGTCGTCCCAGTAAGCCGGGTCGTGATGGGTCAGAATCTGGCCCATCATGATCGTCGCGCCTGCCGGGATATCGTAGCCGCCCAGTTGATCCGGGCCAATCGCGCTGCGCGCGATGAACGGGAAGGGTGGATAGAGCCGCATCAACTCCTGGATCGCCTGTTTGGTGTACGTCAGGCGCTGGAGGTCTTCGTAGGTCGGCGCATGCTCGCCGACCACCTCAACACATTCGGCGCGGACCTTCTCCATGATCTCCGGGTGTTCGAGCAGCGCGTACCACGTCCAGGTCAGCGCGTTGGCGGTCGTCTCGTGGCCGGCGAGCATGAAGGTCATGACCTCATCGCGCAGTTCGTCGTCGGTCAGGCCCGCGCCCGATTCGTCGTCCACTGCCTCAAGCAGCATGGTGAGCAGGTCGTGCGGGCGCTCGGATGCCTGCCGCCGCTGCTGGATGATCTGCCGGACGCTCGCATCCAGCGTGTCGAGCGCCTTCTGAAAGCGGCGGTTGCGGGCGGTCGGCACCCACAGCGGGAGCGGCGTCAGCACGTCGGCCCGGTAGCTGGCATCTTCCAGCGCCTCGGTGATCGCGTCGCCGACTTCGCGGGCCTCGGCCTCCAGGTTGGCGCTGAACAGCGCCCGCCCGACCACGCCAAAGGTCAGGCGCATCATCTCCCGGCCCAGGTTGATCGTCTCACCCTTGCGGCGGTGTTCGTCCCATTCGTCGAGCACGGTCCGGGTCATCTCGGCGAACATGGGCAGGAACTGGCGGATTTCGCTGTGATGGAAGGTGGGGTTGGCGATCCGCCGCTGCCGCCGCCAGTCGGCCCCCTCGGCGGTCAGCAGTCCGTTACCCACGATGGGCTTGAAGGCGTCGTACATCCGCCCCTTGGAGTAGTTCTGGTTGTTGTCCTGAAGAACGTGCTGGATGTCGTCCGGGTTCGTGATCAGGATGATCTCAACCGGTCCCATCCAGAAGCGCACGACGTCGCCGTACTGCTCGACCATCTGCCGGCTGAAACGGATCGGGTTGGCGGGCATATCGTGCAGATTGTGGGGAATGGCCGCAATCCCCGGGCCCGGCACATGCTTCTTGCCCTCCTGCGCTGACATCGATCTCTCCTGTTGGCTCAGGGTAAGGGTGGCAGAAGATCCATCCATCCCCGCTTTCGTGGCGAACTGCCGCGCTAGCGCGGCAGTTCTATTCTGTCAGGATAGCGTCTGGCAGCGCCGGATTCAAGCAGCTTTCGGGGGGCTGTTCAGCCCCCCACGCCCAGCACGTCGGCGAGGCGTCGCAGTGCGGTGAGGTGCTGGTCGGGCGTGGTGAAGCCCGCGCCCATCGTGTTGACCGACAGGTGCGTCGCGCCCAGCTTCTGCCAGCCGGCGAACGTCGCCGCCCACTCGTCGGCGTGGCCTTCGCCATAGCTCAGCCTCGGCTCGATGCCGAAACCATCGCGGCTGCGGCCCGCCTCTTCCAGGTACGTGTCGAGCTGCTCGAACAGCGGTTTGGCGGCTTCCGGCGAGCGGGTGTTGGGCATCCAGCCATCGCCCAGCCGCGCGCAGCGCCGCAGCACCGGCTCGGCCTGCCCACCGAACCAGATCGGGATGGGCCGCTGCACCGGCAGCGGCAGGATGCCCGCGTCGGGGATGTGGTGCCAGCGCCCCGCATAGGTGACCAGCGGCTCGGTCCACAGCCCGCGCAGCACGGTGACCTGCTCCTCGGAGCGTTTGCCGCGCGTGTGGAAATCCTGGCCCAGCGCCTCGTACTCGACCGCGTTCCAGCCGATGCCGATCCCCAGCCGCAGCCGCCCGCCGCTCAGCACGTCGAGCGTGGCCGCCTGCTTGGCGACCAGCGCCGTCTGCCGCTGCGGCAGGATCAGGATGCCGGTCACCAGTTCCACCGAGCGGGTGAGGCCCGCCAGGTAGCTGAACAGCACGAACACCTCCATGAACGGGTTCCGGTAGTTGTACGGGCCGGTCCAGCCGCCGGAGCGGTCGGGGTTGGCCCCCAGCACGTGGTCGTAGGCCAGGATGTGCGTGTAGCCCAGCGCCTCGACCGCCTGCGCGTAGTCGCGGATGGCGGCGGGGTCGGTGGGAAACTCGATTTGTGGGTACACAACGCCGATACGCATAAGGGTAGCTCCTTAGCAGTTAGCGATTAGCTGGTAGCCAGATCGTATCATATCATGGGTTTGCAGTCATTAAACGCCAGCCATGAGCGATTAGCCAGAAGTCAACCGCTTCCCCCTACTCCTCGTACATCCCGGTGACCCGCCGCATGGCCGCCCACATGTGCAGCAGCGATCCCACCCGCAGCGTCAGCCTGTCGCACTTGCTGGCGAAGTGCTCCGCGCCGATCTTGTTCAGCCGCAGCTTCCAGAAGGTCCAGTGCAGCAGGTCGAAGTTGGCCCGGTAACGTGGGTCGGCGATGTGCGCCCGGCCCCAGCCGAGCGCCCGGTCACAGGCGGCCTGCGCCGCGACGTAGCGCGCGCGGGCGTCGTCCGGCAGCGGGACGTAGGCAAGCGCGTCGTACAGTCGCACGCGGGCCGCGTCGAATTCCAGCCAGCAGCGGTGCAGGTCGAACAGCGCACGCTGATCTGCCCACGCGGCGGGGTCGGCACCGGCGCGCGCGGCCTCTAGCTGCGACTCCGCCTCGGCCAGCAGACCGGGGATCGCATCCGCGCGGGCGGCCTTGTCGTGCAGCGCGTCGGGCGGGGCGTTGATCGGGTCGCCCATGTCGATAGGCGGATCCGCGAGGATCGTCAGCGGCGCGTTGACCAGTTGCAGCTCGATTTGTCGCGGGTCGAGGTCGAGCGCCAGCGCGTAGGCCCGTTCGAGCGTGCGCACGTACGCCGCGAACGCCTCGCCGCTGCCGCCCCCCAGCGCTGCCGCGCCGAAATCCCTGAGCAGCGCGTCGACATCCTGATCGGGGTCCCACGCCAGCCGCGCGAACAGCCACGGGTTCGCCTCCGGCGCGCTGAAGGGATGGTCGCCGGTCAGCAGCGCCTGCACGGTGTGCGCGCCCGCGTCACGGTAGAAGCGCAGGTCGCGCTGCACAACCGACGGCAGCGGCGGCAGCGCCGACTTGAACAGTATGCCGTCGAGGTAATACTCGAACACCCGCGCCGGCGGCGCGCCCGCCGTGTTGATGTGCGCCACCTGCCCGCGGAACGTCTCCGCGTAGTGCGGCGTGTTGACCGGGCAGGCGGGGTCGTCGGTGGGATGCGCGTAGCAGCGTTTGCGCGGGGCCCACAGCAGGCACACGTTGCCGCGCGGCGTCACCTTCAGCGGCACATCCTCGGTGTCGTGATAGGCAATAAAGCTGACCTGCGCGGCGGGGTTCACCGCTTCCAGCGCCTCGCCCAGCGCGTTGGCGGCGATCAGCGCCTGCTCGGAGGCGCTGTAGGGCGCGCACTGCTCGCAGCCGCACCAGCCGCCGCCCTCGATGTCGTCGGGCCACACGTGGAAGACGTCGACCTCCGGGTGCGCCTCGAAGTGCGCGCGGGCGTTCTGCCGGATGATCGCCAGCCCCTCGGCGCTGCTCACGCAGAAGTTGTGGTCGGCGGTGCGCTGGCCGTCCTTCATGCGAAAGGCGTCCGGCATCTCGCCGAACAAATCACGCGGCAGCAGCGCGGCCAGGCCATGCCCGCCATGTTCGATCACCATACCCCGCTCGCGCGCCAGCCCGACCGCCTCTTCGCGGTGGGCGAGGTACTGGCTTTCGGGCATCGCGCCCAGCGCCAGCGGCTCGTCGAGCGTGTGGAAGAAGATCGTGTTGAGCCGGTTGCGGGCCGCCCATTCGATCCACTGTGCCGCGTCGGCCATGAACGCGTGGTGACCGAGGATCAGGCAGCGGCCCGCCAGCGCCGGGCTCTGCGCCACCGGCCCATCCGGCAGGTCAAAGGCGGCCCGTGTCGGGACACGCTCGACGCCGGGCGCGGGCCACCGCCAGCCCAGCGCCTCCAGAAAATCGTAGACCGCGTACAGCAGCCCGCGCGGGCTGCCGCCGTGCAGGTCGATGCGCGTCGGCGCGGCCTGCCACGTGAAGCCGTCACCGCCGCCCTCGTCGTAACTCAGCGCGAGGACCGGCGCGCCATCCGGCGGTTGCGGCGTGATGGGCACCTCGCGCCCGGTGAGGCGCGCCAGCGCCGCCTGAAGCTCCCGCGCGGCGAGCGGGTCGCGGCCTGCCACTGTGATGTGCCAGTTGTGGGTGAAATCGACGTGCGGCAAGCGCACCTCCCGGCAGCAAATGGGGTGGATCGGCAAACTGGGTATTGCCATTCTAGGAAATGTGTACTATCATGATAGCAGATTTCAGCGACAAACAACCTGTCGCGGAACCATTAGGGAAAACTGGCGAACGCACACACAACCGTTCGCCACAAAGCTCCTCACTTGCTGAAAGGACCCCACCATCCGCAAGGATGTACACCCCGGGGTCTTTTCAGTTCTGTTAGCACAGCACCACTTTCGCGCGTTAGTAGGGAGCGCTCTCACAAATCGTGCCATTTGTCATGCCGCACGCATGACAAGCGTATTTACCCATAACAGAATCTGGATTACGATATTGAGAGATCACAAGGGCACGCTCCTTCGCACCATACCACGTTAACCAGACAGGCCGCCGATGCGTTTGTGCAGGCTCGGCGCTGCTTTTCGGTCTGCCTGCCCGACGGCGCGCAGCCGCTATGGGGGTACGACGCCACACTCATGGACGGCAAGAATCTCATCAACAGCGATTTGGCGTTACTCGACATCCTGTTTGACCACGTCCCGGTCGCGCTGGCGATCTGGGATTGCGAATTCCGCTTGCTGCGCTGCAACCTGACCTGGGCCGAGTACATCGTGCGCTACACCGCCGCGCAGGCTGCTGACGTCGTGCCCGGCGTGGGGCTGTTCGAGCTGGCCCCGGAGATCGAGCCGGCGATCATGCCGCACTTCAGGCGCGTGCTGGCCGGCGAGACGGTCGAGTTGGAGGCGCTGCGGCTGGAGAGCGCCGGTATCGTCTCGTACTGGGACGCGTCGCTCAGGCCGCTGTGGCACGGCGGCCAGGTGATCGGCATCGTCAACGTCCACTCCGACGCGACCGGGCGCATCGCCGCGCAGGAGACGCTGCGCGCCGAGCGCGACCGGCTGGCGCGCATCATGGAGACCAGCCCGGCGGGCATCCTGGTCTTTGACGCCACGGGCCACATCGTCGAGGCCAACCGGCGCGCCGGCGAGGTGCTGGGGCTGGAACGCGGCCAGATGATCGGGCATACATCCAGCGGCGGCGAGTGGAAGATCTTTGACGAGGACGGCGCGCCGCTGCCCCCCGACCAGATGCCTTTCCGGCAGGTGATGGCCGGCGGTGGGGCCGTCGACGGCGCACGCATCGGCCTGGAGCGGCCCGATGGCAGCCGCATGCTGTTGAGCGTCAGTGGCGCGCCGCTGCACGACGAAACCGGCGCGCTGAGTGGGATGGTCGCCACCGTCGAGGACATCAGAGGGCAGGTCGCCGCCACCCAGTCGCTTGAGCAGCGCGTCGAGGAGCGCACCCACGAGAACACCCGCCTGTATGAAGAGGCCATGCGCCGCGCCGACGAGAACCAGACGCTGATGGCCGTCCAGCAGGCCATCACCAGCCGCCTCGACCGCGACGCCGTGCTCCAGCTTATCGCCGACGAGGCCCGCCGCCTGACCCGCACGCGCCTCAGCTTCGTCCACCTGATCGACGGCGAGTGGCTGCGCGGCGCGATCAAGTCCGGCGACGACGGGGACCGCTTCCCCGACGATTACAGCGTGCCGCTCGACAACTCGCGGGCAGGCCTCGCCATCCGCACCGGCCAGCCGCAGCGGGTCAACGACGCCCGCCACGACCCCGTCGTGTACGCCGACGCGGTCGAGCGCGGGCAGATTGGGGCGTTTATCATCGTGCCGCTGCTGTCTGAGAGTGGGCCGCTGGGCACCATCTCCGTCGCCGACAAAGCCGAAGGCCAGTTCGACGCCGACGACGAGCGCATCCTGACCATGCTGGCCCGCGCCGCCGTCATCGGGCTGGAGAACGCGCGGCTCTACGAGCAGGAGAAGGAGCGCCGCCGCGTGGCCGAGGGCCTGCGCGAGATTCTGGCGCTGCTCAACGCCAACCAGTCGCTGGACGAGACGCTGCAGGGCGTCGTCGAGCAGGCCTCGCGGCTGCTCGACACCAGCGCGGGGGCCATCTACCTGCTCGATACGGACCAGGGCGACCTGTACGTCGCTGCCGCCCGCGGTCTGGCCGACGACTACCGCGCGCTGCGCCTGCCGGTCGGCAAGGCGATCACCGGGCAGGCGGTCGCCGAGCGCAGGCCGGTGCCCTACGCCAGCACGCGCGACCGCGCCCCCCTGCGCGACATAGCCCGCGAGCTGCCCGAAGGCTGGCAGGACAAGGTCGACAGCATGAGCGCGCGCTACGCGTCGCTGCTGGCCGTCCCGCTGATCGTCAAAGATACCGTCTACGGCGCGATCACGTTATACTACGACGAGCCGCAGGCCTTCCCGCCGGACGAGATCGCGCTGGCCGTCACCTTTGCCGACCAGGCCGCGCTGGTCATCGAGAACGCGCGGCTGCGCCAGCAGGCGCAGCAGGCCGCCGCCGCCGGCGAGCGCAGCCGGCTGGCCCGCGACCTGCACGACGCGGTCACGCAGACGTTGTTCGCAGCCAGCATCATCGCCGAAGTGCTGCCGCGCCTGTGGGAGCGCGATCGGGAAGAGGCCACACGCCGCCTGAACGAGCTGCGCCAGTTGACGCGCGGCGCGCTGGCCGAGATGCGCACGCTGCTGCTGGAGCTGCGCCCGGCGGCGCTGACCGATTCCGATCTGAGCGAGCTGCTGCGCCAGCTCGTCGAGGCGACGGTAGGCCGCGCCCGCGTCGAGATCGACCTCAAGGTCGACGACACCAAGACGCGCTCCCGCCAGACGTCAGACTCACCTTTTACCGCATCGCGCAGGAGGCGTTGAACAACATCGCCAAGCATGCCGGGGCGGCACAGGCCACCGTCGACTATGTGTGACGGGCCGGACGGCGCAGCGCTGACCATCCACGACGACGGCCAGGGCTTCGACCTGTCGACCATCACGTCCGACCACATGGGGCTGGGCATCATGCGGGAGCGGGCAGAGGCCGTCGGCGCGCGGCTGCGCATTGAAAGTCAGATCGGGCAGGGGACGACGGTTGCCGTGTCCTGGCTCGACGAGCGAGAGAGAGCACTATGAGCGAACCCATCCGTGTGTTTATCGTGGACGATCAGCCGGTAGTGCGCAGCGGGCTGGCCGCCTTCCTGATGGCCTACGACGACCTGGAGCTTGTCGGGCAGGCCGGCGGCGGCGACGAGGCCCGCACGCTGTGCGCGCAGCTTCAGCCCGACGTGATCCTGATGGACCTGATGATGCCGGGCATGGACGGCGTGGCCGCCATCCGGCACATCCGCGAGGTGTGCCCTGACACCCGCTTCATCGCGCTGACCAGCTTCCCCGAAGAGGACCTCGTCGAGGGCGCGCTGCGTGCCGGGGCGATCAGCTACATGCTCAAGAACGCGCAGGCCAGCGAACTGGCCGACGCCATCCGCGCCGCCTACGAGGGCCGCTCGACCATCTCGCCGGAGGCGGCGCAGGCGCTGGTGCGGGTCGCCACGCAGGAACCCGCGCCGGGCCACGACCTCAGCGAGCGCGAGCTTGGAGGTGCTGGCGCTGATGGCCGAAGGGCTGAGCAACCCCGAGATCGCCGACCGGCTGGTCGTCAGCCGCTCGACGATCAAGTTCCACGTCAGCAGCATCCTGTCGAAGCTGTCCGCCAGCAGCCGCACCGAGGCCGTCGCGCTGGCGATGCAGAACGGGCTGTTGGACAACTAACGCCTTTCCCCCTGACCCCCGAAGGAGTGGCAGTCGATGTCCTATCACCCGGATTACTTCCGCCTGGAGACCCTCGCCGAGGGGGTGTACGCCGGGATCGCCAACCGCGAGGCGGGCACCGTCTCCAACGTGGGCATCGTCGACCTGGGCGAGACGGCGCTGGTCGTCGATTCGTTCATGCTGCCGCAGGCCGCCCGCGAGATTGCTATCGCGGTAGATCGGCTGATCGGCAAACCGGTCGGCATGCTGGTCAGCACCCATTCCCACGACGACCATTTCATCGGCAACGGCGTCTTCCCGCCGGAGACACGGGTCGTCTCGACCCACCGCAACCGCGAGTTGATCGCCGCCTACGCGCAGGACTTCCCCGGCGAGAAGGCGGAGGTCACCGCCATGCTGGCCGATCTCCAGCAGCAGACTGAGGCCACCTCCGACGACGCCGCACACCAGAAGTTTCTCAACAGCATCACGCGCTTCAGCCGCTTTCTCGAAGCGTTCGACACGATTGTGGTGCGCCCGCCGGACCTCACCTTCGAGGGGCGGCTGGCGATCCACGGCGCGCGCCGCCGGGTCGACCTGCTGTCGCTGGGCGCGGCCCATTCCCCCAGCGACGTGATCGTCCATCTGCCCGACGACGGCATCGTCTTTGCCGGCGATGCGGTGCTGGTGCGCACGCATCCCTACATGTATGACAGCGACCCCGATAAGTGGCGCGTGGCGCTGGCGCAGGTCGAGGCGCTGCCCTTCGAGACGCTGGTGCCGGGCCACGGCCCGGTCGGCACGAGAGCGGACGTGGGCGCGATCCGCCGCTACCTCGACGCGGTCGAGGGCATCGTCCGGCAGGTGATCGTTGCCGGCGGCACCGACGACGACGCAGCCAGCGCGCCGGTCCCGGCGGCCTTCGCCGGATGGTCGGGCGGGGCCTACGCCCGCAACATGCGCTTCCTGTTCGACCGCCTGTCAGGGGGCTGAGAGATCGTCCACAGATGGTGTGGATCAGAAAATCCGTGAAATCGGTGTAATCTGTGGGCTGATTTCCCCTACGCCCCCTCGACCGCAGCCGCCGGCTCCCGCTGCCGCACCTGCACGATCAGCGCCCCGGCTGCTGCCAGCGCCAGCCCCAGCACCCCGACCGCTGTCTGCTGCTCGCCCAGGAACAGCCACGCCAGCAGCGCGATCTGGATCAGCATCGTGTTGTTGATGATGCTCAACTCCATCGCCGACAGCGTCCGCAGCGTGTGGTTCCACAGCGTGAAGGCCAGCGCCGTGTTGACCACCGCCAGCCACACCACGATCCCCCACGCCGGCAGGCTCAGGCGCGGCAGCCCCTGCGCGATCACCCCCGCGCCCAGCAGCGCCAGCGATCCGATGCCCATCGTGACAACCGTGACCGTCATCGCGTCGAGGTCGCCCGCGCGGTTGACGTAGCGGCCCAGCACCGACGAGATCGAGGTGGCCAGCACGCTGATCGCCCCGATAATCAGCCCGAACATCTGCTCGCGTGGGAAGGCCACCGGCCCGAAGTAGATCAGCACCCCGGCCATGAACAGCGCCACCCCGCCCCACTGGCGCAGCGTCGGCCACTCGCCGAGCGTGACGATGCCCAGCGCGGCGACGATCACCGCCGAGAAGTTGAGCATCAGCGACAGCGTCACCGCGGGCAGGTGGTCGAGCGCCACGAACTGCGTCCCCTGCGTGATGGCGTAATACAGCAGCCCCAGCGCGGCCAGCCGCAGCCAGCCGCCCGCCGATACGTGTCGCAGCGCGCGCAGCCTGCCGCCGCGCAGCGCGAAGGGCAGCAGCGCCACGAAGGCCAGCGTGTAGCGCAGCCCGGCGAACGGCAGCGCGGGGATGTCCTTGAGGCCGATCTTGACCAGCACCCAGCTTGTCGACCACAGGAACGTGACCAGCAGCGCCAGCAGCACGGCGCGCAGCCGGGGCGAGAGCGTCTTGAGCATGTGTGTCCTTTCACAGTGATGCGCCGTTTATAATCGATCCGGCGCGATTCGGCCAGAGTGTCCTTTGTGGGCCGATTTCTTTCTTGTCGAAGCCCCCCGAACGTGATACCCTCTAGCGGCAATGCGCTCCCGTGTATGCGGGGCGCGCTGACCGAATCTGAGGAGCGGGATATGAACACGGGTTGGTATCGTAATCGCTGGATGTTGGCTGTCGCTGCGCTGCTGGCGCTGGGCGTTCTGGCCGGATGCGGCGGCGGCGCGCAGACCGCCGCGCCGACGGTCGCGCCGGCCACCGGCCCCGCGCCGACGGCCTCGCTGCCGCCCTCGCCGCAGCCCACGCCCAGCGAGGCGGTCGCCTCGACGCCGGTCCCGCCGACCCCCACCCACGACCCCACGCTGCCGGACGTGCCCTACGACATGACCGGCGAGGAGATCATCGCGTCGCGCACCGGGCTGGCGAATTACAGCGGCTACACCTGCCTGATCACCCCGGCGGGCTGCTCGTGCGAGCTGCCGCTGCTGCAAAAGGCGTCGTTCACCTTCACGCCTGACGGTCTGGAGTTCCACTTTGAGGGCGACGGCTACGGCACCACCTGGACCATGCAGCGCGTCGGCCCGAACCAGTGGGAAGAGAGCAAGGTCATTCACAGCGAGGTGCAGAACCAGAACATCGGCGAGGCGCGCGCGCTGCTCAGCTTCACCACCGATGGCTACGTCTACACCCAGCTTTACACCTTCAACGATACGGGCGTGGTCACCTGCCCCGATATCACCTTCCGGCGGCTCGGCAATTCACCGTAGCGGCGCACCGAAGCAGACAGCAGCCCGGCCCTGCGAGAACAGGGCCGGGCTGTATTTTTCATGGCGGAGCGGGTGGGATTTGAACCCACGGGACGGGATCCGTCCACGCGCTTTCCAGACGCGCGCATTAGGCCAGACTATGCTACCGCTCCATGCGCCCCATTATAGCATACACAGCCAGATTTTCCATGAGATCCGGCATTTGCCAGCGGCCTGCCTCAGGGCGATGATAGAGGGGCAGGCGAGGGAAGGAGTGAGCAGGCATGCAGGGAACGTGCGGCCTCACCATCGGCGTGTTCCTGACGGCCATCGCCGGGTGGTTCAGCTATCTGGTGTGGTTCGAGCCGGAGCAGTACATCAGGATGGAGCGGCTGCGCCGCGAGCGGGCCGGCAGCGGGCTGTCCGAGGACAACGCGCCGGCGATGATCGCGCGGCTGAAGCCTGTCTACGCGATTCTCTTCCTGGCGATGCTGGGCCTGACGCTGTTTCTGGCCGTGCGCATCTTCGGGGCCTGACAGTTACAGCATGTCGAGCGTTCCCATCAGCGTGTCGCCGCCGTCGACGGACAGTGCGGCCCCGGTGATGTAGTCGTTCTCGATCAGCGCCAGCACCGCGTGTGCAACGTATTCCGGGCGACCCGTCCGCTTGAGCGGCAGCAGCGCGCCCAGTTCTTCCCACACACCCAAATTCGTCATCTCCGGTTTGAGCACCGGCCCCGGCACCACCGCGTTGACGCGGATATCGGGCCCCAGCGACTTGGCCATCACCTGTGTCAGCATCAGCAGCCCGGCCTTGCTGACGCTGTGCTGCGGGTAGCGCACCCACGGCACCTGCCCGGCCACGTCGGCAATGTTGACGATCACGCCGCCGCTGCGGCGGGCCAGCATCAGGTGCGCGGCGCGCTGGCCGCACAGGAACGGCGCGCGCAGGTTGATCGCCAGCGCGTAGTTCCAGTCCTCGACGGTCAGCTCCAGGAAGTCACCGGCCTTGAACGACGACGCGCTGTTGACCAGCACGTCGATGCGGCCAAAGATCGATTCGAGCGTGACGAACACGCGCTCGACATCCAGCGGGCTGCCGAGGTTGCCCTGCACCATATCGACCTTCACGCCGAACTGCCGGATGTCCTCGACGGTCTGCCGGGCGGCGTCTTCGCTGCGATTATAGTGGATCAGGATGTCGGCCCCACGCTGCGCCAGCGCGATGGCGATAGTCTTGCCCACCCGCTGCGCCGATCCGGTCACCAGCGCGACTTTGCCTTTGAGGTCCATAATGCCTTCCTGAGATACCCGGGGATGAGAATGCCCGCCAATACACAAATGATTTTAGTCAGGCAGCACGATTTGAGCCAGACATACAATTCGACCTCAGTCTTAGAAAGGACTGTCGGTAGATGGCTTTCTCGCCTGAACTGACTGTAATGTCAGATCGAGCGGTAAGTCAAGCACGTCTCGGCACACAAAAACCAGTAGCCGCAGCCGTTGATCGGGGAGTCTTTTTCTTCGGTGGAAGCATCGTTCAACAAACACAGCATATTCGATGCATGTGGTAGAATTTACCGCAAAGCTGCGTTAAGGTCTTAGTTAGGCGGCGCAGTCCGCATTCGAGCTGCGACGAGGTTTCCAACCCAGGTCAGGTTGAGGAGGTTTCGATGAGCCCAAAGAAGGGAACGCAGAAGTCCGATGGATTCACAGCCGAGGAACGCGCCGCGATGAAGGAGCGCGCCAAAGAGCTGAAGGCGGCTGCGCAAAAGGCGGACGGGGAAAGCGACGTGCTCGCGAAGATCGCCGAGATGCCGGAACCCGATCGCGCCATGGCCACGCGGCTCCATGCCATCATCACAGCCAGCGCGCCGGCCCTCTCGCCGAAAACCTGGTACGGGATGCCCGCCTATGCCAACAAGGACGGCAAGGTCGTCTGCTTCTTCCAGAGCGCGCAGAAGTTCAACACGAGGTACGCGACGCTCGGCTTCAGCGATACGGCCAACCTCGACGAAGGCACTATGTGGCCGGTCACCTTCGCGCTGAAGGAGTTGACCGCCGCCGAAGAGAAACGGATCGTCGCGCTCGTCAAGAAAGCGGTGGGCTGAGGGCCGATCTCGTCACTGGCCCTGCCCAGCACCGGTTGCCTTCACGTCCACTTGAGTGGACATGCAGGCAGCCGAACGCATGTGAGGCTGCCATACTGGCCGGGGGAATTCTATTCCCCGGCCTACCGCCTGAAGAAGTTGCTCGCGAAGAACCACACGTTCGCCGGACGCTCGGCCAGCCGCCGTACGAAATAGGGATACCACTGTGTGCCGTAAGGCACGTACACTCGCATCCGGTAGCCGTCCTTCACAAGCTGGTCCTGCAGCGCGCTGCGCACGCCGTACAGCATCTGGAACTCGAACGCGTCGCGCGGGATGTCATGCGCGGCGGCGTAGGCTTTGGCCTGCTCGATGATTGCCTCGTCATGCGTGGCGATGCCCGGATAGCCGCGCCCCTCTTTGGCCGCGTCGAGCAGCGTCTGCATGTTGTGTACGTAGTGCGCGTCGACGTCAGCTTTCTTCGGATAGGCCACGCTGCCCGGCTCTTTATAGGCCCCCTTGCACAGCCGGATACCGGCCCCTTCTTCGGCCATGTGCGCGATGTCGTCGTCGGTGCGGAACAGGTAGGCTTGCAGCACCGTCCGCGCGTTGTCGAAGCCGTCATCGCCGCGCAGCCAGCGGAACATGTCGAGCGTGCTCTGGGTGTAAGTGTGGTCCTCCATGTCGATGGTGACACGCAGCCCGGCGGCCTGCGCCTGCGCGAGGATGTCGCACATGTTGTGATGGCACAGGTCGGCGTCGATGTCCAGCCCCAGCGCCGTCAGCTTGAGCGACACCCACGCGTCGAGCTTCTGCTGCCGGATGGCGTCGATCAGCTGGAGGTAGGCATCACGCGCGGCGGTAGCCTGCTCGGCCTCGGTGATGCTCTCGCCCAGCACGTCGACGGTGGCAGTGATCCCGCGCGCGTTCAGGTCGCGGATCACGCCCAGCGCCTGGGGCTGCGTCTCCCCGGCGACGAAGCGCAGCGCCACCCGCCGCGCCAGCGGCCATTTCATCACGATGGCGCGAGCCCACCCGGCCCGCGAGAGGTATAGAAACAGCGCACGAAGCATATTCACCTATCCTTGTGCAGAATGCATAAGGGCGCACCTGCGTGTGCGCCCCTCGCTGATTACCTCATTCCGCCGCTGGCTCCGCCGGCCCGGCAGGGGCCGGGAGGTTGGCCGCCGTCTCGCGGTAGGCCAGCCCGAACAGTGCGCCCGTCATGGCCTGCGCGTAAAAGGTCCACGCCGCCAGCACGAACGGGTACAGGCAGCACAGCACGACCGTGTAGATCAGCACCTGCGACACCAGCCCGGTCACGAACGACAGCCCGTACACCACCAGAAAGGCCAGCACGTAATTCTTGACGCCGGTCTTGCCAAGCTGCCACACCTCGCCGAACTTGAACCCTGCCGATAGATCGCCCAGCGCCACCACGCGGGTGATGGCTGCCAGCGCCAGGTAGCTCAGGAAGAAGGCCGGGATCATGACCACACCCATCGCCACAAAGCTGAGCCCGTACAGCGCCATACCGCCTGCCGCCACCACCGGCGCGCGGTCGGCGTAGGCCATCGACGCCGGGAAGACGCCCATCCAGATGACCATGATGCAGCACATCACGACCAGCACCGGGATCAGGTACACGAACATCACCGCGAAGTAGCGCAGGCCGTCGAGGAACAGTTCGCCCCACTCATCCCACTCCGGCAGCTTTGGCTCGCCGGTTTCGATGGTTCCGCGCATGACGCGCATCGCGTAGCCGCCCAGCGCCAGGTACAGCGGCCAGATGACGAGCGACACCAGCGCGATCAGCCCGCCGACGAGCATCTTCTCTTTCCAGCGCGGATCTCTGAACGGGAACGCAAACAGGTCTGAGTCGATCTTCATGGGTCCCTCCAGGGAAGCGGTTAGCGTGCTACTCGACCACGCACGACGTGAACGTGAACGCATACAGCGCCAGCCCCGTCGCGCGGAAGACCAGGATCAGCTCGTGCGCCTCGTGGGCCGGGTTGCGCACCAGCTCGTACATCCGGGGCCGCTCGACCAGCGCGTAGCTCAACCCGCCGTCGTCGTACAGGATGTCATCTCCGGCGTTGAGGGGCGTCAGCGGCTGGCCGTCCTGCCACACCTCGACTACCGGATCGGCCTCGCTGGGGCGCAGGTTCAGCGCCACCTCGACCGGGTCCGCCGTCGGGCTGAGCACCGCGTTGACGCCCACCGCGTGATACGGCAGCGCGATCTGCCCGCCGCTCTGCCCGGCAAACGCGAAGCTCTCACGCCCGGCCCGCCAGATGCCGTCCGCGTAGAACCCCGGCTCAGGCCGCTCGGCGGGCATCTCGTACACCACCGGGTTGTCGACCGCGTAGCCGGAGCGGTTGCCCAGCGACCCGCGCTCGTAGCCCGCGTAAAGCTCCGGCGTGCTGCGATAGCATACCGCGCCGGGCGCGTCTTCCGGGCGCAGCAGCGGCAGCGGCTCGTCGGGCAGCGCCGCGTCGGGGTCGCGCAGCCGCAGCGCGGCCTGAATGGCGCGCTCGGTCTCGTGGTAGGAGCCTTCACCCTGTACCCGGTAACGCACGTAACCCTCCGCGTCGATCAGCGCCTTCGTCGGCCAGGCGCGCACCGCGAAGCGGTCCCACGTCTGGTAGTCGTTGTCGAGCAGCACCGGGAAGCCGATGTCGTACGCGCGCATCGCCTCCTCGACCTGCTGGCGGACCTGCGCAAAGCGAAATTCCGGCGCGTGCACGCCGATCACCGCCAGCCCCCGGTCGGCATAGCGGCGCTGCCAGCTTGTCACGTAGGGGAGCGACCGAATACAATTGATACAGGTGTAATCCCAGAAATCGACCAGCACCACCTGCCCGCGCAGCAATTCTCTGGTTGGGGCCTGGTCGACGCCCAGCCAGGCGCCGGGCGCGAAGTCGGGCATGCGCACGACACGCGGATCAAGCAGTTCGCCATCCATGCCCACATTTTAACATAATCGCGCCGCGAGGGGACACACCACGGAAAGAGGATCGGATGCCTGATACGAAAGACTCGTCAAAGCTCGACTTGGGGCCGGGGCAGCTCGCGCTGCTGGTCGGCGGCAGCTTTGTGCTGGCGCTGCTGTGGCCGCTGGGTGGGCTGCTGGCCGGCGCGGCGTGGGTGGCGCGCGGCGTGATCACCCTGCGCCAGGCCGAGGACGACCACGCGCGCAGCCTGGCGATGGCCAGCCTCGCCGGCGGGATCGCGCTGGTGGTGTTCATCGCCGCGCGCCTCGCGATCCAGATCATCAGCTTTCAGCCGGGGAGCTGACCCGGTTGCGTGGCCCTCGCAGTTCCTATATGGTAGAGCGCAATACATAACCCGTGAGGGGGAGGTGCGTGACATGAGCGAGAACGAGTCGCAGCCACCGCGTTTCTACGACGATACGCGCTGGCGGGTGCTTTCCGAGGCGGTCTGGGTCGTGCTGGCCATGATCGTGGTGGTCGTGTTGATCGTCGGCAATATGCTGTCGACTGCCGGGGCGTCGCCGCATCTGTTCAGGCTGATCGCCCGCCACGTGCTGACGCTGCTGCTGGTCGTCCCGGTCAGCATCCTGATCGTCGCCAACGGCGGCCTCGACCTGTCCGTCGGGGCGGTCGCCGGGCTGGCGATGGGCGTGATCGTCCAGCTTGCCGGGCAGGGGGTGTCGATGGTCGTCGGGGCGCTGGCCGCGCTGGCCGTCGCGCTGCTGGTCGGCCTGATCAACGGCGTGCTGGTCGGCGTCGTGCGCATCAACGGGGCGCTGGTCACGTTCGGCATGGGGGCGCTGCTGCTGGCCGTGTTCGCCGGCGCAGAGCATGGTCGCCGTGCCCGATGCGCTGCAAACCTTTGGCAAGGGCGTTGTGCCCGTGCTCATGTGGATCATCTCGCTGATGGTGCTGGTGGTCGTGATCCTGCTGCTGCACGTCACGCCGCTGCGCCGCCACGCGTCCGACGACACGTCGCTGAGTTGGCCGCTGCGCGCGGTCTACACCGGCGGCCCGTACATCATCTCCAGCCTGATGGCCGGCCTGCTGGGCATCGTCCTGCTGGGCCAGCTTGGCGCGGCGATCCCCGGCGGGGGCACCGTCATCCAGATCGAAGTGCTGCTGGCCGTCGTGATCGGCGGGACGCCCTTCGGCCAGGGCTACGGCTATGCCATCGGCGGCGTGGCCGGCGTGCTGATCGCCTCGCTGCTCAACACGTTGATGAACCTCGTCCAGACGCAGTCCGGCAACCCGCCCGTTTTCTGGCGCGGGCTGCTGCTGGTGGTGGGGATGCTGCTGGCGCACCTGTATGCTTTTGGCGTGCAGTGGCTGTTTGGCCGCCGCGCCGCCGCCCCCGCCCCCGAGTCCTGACGGCGGAAGGCTGGCCGCAGAGGGAAGACAATCATCCACAGATTGCACAGATGATCCGATTCTTCATCTGTGAAATCCGTGTAATCTGTGGACCGAATTCTTCTCTGCGTTCTCTGCGGTAGTCCGATTTCCACCCCACACAGGCCCAACCCATGACCCGTCTCATCGACGTTCCACTCAAGCCCTACAGAAAGGACTTCCCCTATTCCTACGCGCTGGGCGTGTTCCCCACGCTGGAGCTGCTCCAGCATCGCCCCGACGCCGCGCTCAAGGTGCTGATCCACTCGCAGGGCGCGCGCAACGCGGGCGTCGAGAAGATCCGCGATCTGTGCGACGTGCTCGGCGTGCGCGTCGAGGAGCAGGACAAGGCGGTCGATAAGCTCTCGCAGCGCGGCGACACTTACGCGGTCGGCGTGTTCGAGAAGGTCGAGCCCCCGCTCGACGCCGCCGCGAACCACCTCGTGCTGGTCAACCCGTCCGACATGGGCAACCTGGGCACGATCATCCGTACCATGCTGGGCTTCGGCCTGCGCGACCTCGCCATCATCCCGCCCGCCGCCGACCTGTTCGATCCGCGCACGGTGCGTGCCTCGATGGGCGCGCTGTTCCAGGTGAGCGCCGCGCACTTCGCCACGTTCGACGCCTACGCGGCGGCCTTCGGCGGGCACGCGCTGTACCCGTTCATGACCGATGGCCGCGCCCGGCTCGACGCGCTGACGTTCTCCCCGCCCTTCGCGCTGATCTTCGGCAGCGAGAGCGCCGGCCTGCCCGCTTCGTATCGCGACGTG
>CAWBCR010000021.1:0-90237 GCA_963787375.1 uncultured Chloroflexia bacterium
CTCGAAGCCGCCGATGAGGCGCAGCGTGGTCGTCTTGCCGCAGCCGGAAGGCCCCAGGATCGAAGAGCTCGCCATCACGGATGTCGAGGTTGAGCTCGTTGACCGCCACCACGGTCTCGCCGCCGGGCCCCGGAAAGCGCTTGGTACATCCCTGATCTCCACCGCAAACTCACTCATCGCACCTCCATTCAGGTTCATCCTGATCACGTCCACCATGTCAGCCGGCGGTCGCGCCGCCGTCACGGACAGCGCGGTTCCGGTGATGAACAGCGCTTGTCGCGGCCAGAAACAACACCGCCCGCGCAACTTCCTCCGCCTGGCAATTCGCCCGAGCGGGTATGCCGCCCCGTCCTCGGCCCGGTACGCCTCAGGCGGATGCCCAGCGCTTTCGCCGCCGCGTCGAACATCGGCGTGTCGACGTCGCCGGGGCACACGCAGTTCACGCGGATGTGGTCCGCGGCACGGTCGAGCGCCATGGCCCTGGTCAGCAGCACCACGCCGCCTTTCGAAGCGAGTACGCGGCGGCGTCTCGCCCACCGACGAATCCCCAGTGGGAGGCGTCGTCGACCATCGCACCGCCGCCGCGCTGCTCCATGATTGGTATGGCGCAGCGGCAGAACAAGTACACGCTCTTGAATCGGTATCAAGGTCTGGTCCACATATCTCTTCGCTGGTGGCGGTGACATGCCGCTGGCCAAAGAACACACCCGCATTGTTGAACAGCACGTCCAGCCCGCCCATCACCTCGACGGCCTGCTCGACGGCTGCGCGGCACGCGCTGGCGTCTCGAACGTCACAACGGACAAAGGCCGCATGCCTGCCTTCCGGCTGCGCCTCTTCCAGCGCCGTGACGACCTGCTCGCCGCGCGCCGCATCGCGCCCGGTGACGACCACGCTGGCCCCTTCCTGCGCGAATAGCAGCGCCGTTGCGCGCCCGATCCCAG
This sequence comes from uncultured Chloroflexia bacterium, assembly GCA_963787375.1. Classification (GTDB taxonomy): domain Bacteria; phylum Chloroflexota; class Anaerolineae; order Aggregatilineales; family UBA3940; genus CAWBCR01. Next base: position 945 of record CAWBCR010000021.1, read on the forward strand.
ACGTGCCGCCGGTGATCAGCGCGGCCTTGCCTGCCAGTCTGTGCATCCTCTAGCCCAACGCCTCGTGGACCGCCGCCTCGAATCCTTCCAGCGTGTCGGCGATATCCTGCTCGCTGTGCGCGCGGCACAGGAACCACGGCTCGCGCGAGTCGGGGTCGGGCATCGCGCCGCGCTCGATCAGCCCCCAAGCATGTGGTCGAACAGCGCGTGGTCGCTGGCTGCCCAGTCGCGGAAGTCCTTGAGGTGGTGGTCGGTGAAATGCACGCCGAACATCGCCGGGTGGCCGGCGATCTCGAACGGGATGCTGTGCTCCTCCAGAATGTCGCTGAGGCCCTTCTGAAGCTGCTTGCCGCGCTCCGCGACCTCGTCCAGCGCGGTCGTCGTGGTCAGGATCTCCAGTGTCTTTTCGGCGGCGGCGATGCCCAGCGTGTTCGCGGCGAAGGTGCCGCCGTGCGCCACGCCGTGCCCCACGATGTCCATGATCTCGCGCTTGCCGCCGAACGCGGCAATCGGGTAGCCGTTGCCCAGCGACTTGGCGTAGGTCGCCATGTCGGGCCGGATGTTGTAAAGCTCCTGCGCGCCGCCCTTTGCCACGCGGAAGCCGGTCTTGACCTCGTCCAGGATCATGACGATGCCGAACTCATCGCACAGCGCGCGGACGTGCTCCAGGAAGCCGGGCAGCGGCTTGATGCCCGCCACGTTGCCCATCATCGGCTCCATGATGACCGCCGCCACGTCGTGCCACGACTGCCGCACGGTGCGCTCGAACGCTTCGAAGTCGTTGAACGGCAGGCAGATCAGCAGGTCGGCGACGCCGTGCGGGATGCCCGACGTGGTCGACACCGGCACCGGCGAGCGGCGGCTGCCCATCGACTCCGCCTGGCTGGAGGCGGTCGAATACAGCACATAGTCGTACATGCCGTGATAGTGTCCCTCGAACTTGATGATCCGGTCGCGCCCGGTGTAGGCGCGTGCCACGCGCAGCGCGTGCATCGTCGCCTCGCTGCCGGAGTTGGCGAAGCGTACCATCTCGACCGCCGGGCACATCTCGACGATCTTCTCGGCGACGCCCACTTCGCGCTCGGTGGTCAGCGCGTAGATCGTCCCGTCCCTGACGGCGTCGCGCACGTGGTCGTCGACCTCCTGCGTGGCGTGGCCCAGGATGATCGGCCCGAAGCCCAGCCGGAAGTCGACGTAGCGGTTGCCGTCGATGTCCCAGATATAGCCGCCCTGCGCCCGGCTGGCCATGGGGGTGTTGTCCTCTTCCCAGAAGCGGAAGTTGGAGGAGACGCCGCGCGGCAGGACTTCGGCAGCGCGGTGAAACAGGGCGCGAGACTTCGTGTGCTCCATAAAGTTGACGATCCTTTCGGTGTGTCAGGAATTAAACAGGCCGTGCCCATGACCGGGCGGGTGCTTCACATGCCACGCGGCATGACGGCGTCGATGCGAGTGCTCTGCCCTGGCGAAGGGGCAGCGGGTGAGGGTGTGGTCAGGCGTCCGGGTCGGTGGCGCTGTGCGCCGGCATGACGTCCGGAAACCAGGTGTCCAGGTCTTTGATCTTGACGGGCAGCAGGTGCGTCTGTGTGCGCCGCACGCCCGGTATCTTGCCGATCCGGTCGCTTACAAAGTCGAACAGCTCCGCGTTGCTGCGCACACGCAGCGAGACGCTCACGTCGCAGTCGCCGGTGGCGCAGGCCACGTAGCTGACCTGCGGGAAGGTGGCGACCGTCTCCGCAACCTCGCGCACGCGCCCCGGCTCAACCTCGATGAACACGTCAGCCAGCACGCCATAGCCGATGGCCTCCGGGTTGATGACCGCCCGGATGTTGATGATGCCGCGCTCGATGAGCGATTTCGACGCGGTTGCTGACCGTGCGCGGCGAGATGTCACCCAGCGTGCGGGCGATCTCGGCGCTGGTCATGCGCCCATCCTGGTTCAGCAGCGCGATGATTTCCCAGTCTGTACTGTCGAGCTGGTTCATGTCGTTTCCAGTGGTAATTTAGGCTAAGCATAGGTCAGTTCTTCCGAATTGTCAATATTCGCCCGTTCCGGCTTCCGAATCGGAAACGCGGCGCGCAGATCACGACAGGAAGCGCCTGGCCGGCTTGACAGTGAGGCCCCATCCGTACGATGATAATCGGGCGCGGCGGAATGGCTGCCGATTCCCCACCAGCGAGGTGACACATGCAACTGTTGTATCTGGCCGAGGATGACGTGAAGCAGTGCCTCACCATACGTGAGGCCATCGACCTGGCCGAGCGCGGCATCACCGCCGACGGCGCGGGCGAGGTCGCCGGCGACAAATTCTACATGCACACCGGCGAAGCGGGCTTCATCAAGCCGTTCTCAGGCTACCTGGCCGGCGAGGACTACGCCTACGTCAAGACGTTCAGCTTCTACGAGGGCAACCGCGCCCGCGACCTGCCGGTGACGGATTCGATGGTGCTGCTGTTCGACGCTGCGACCGGGCTGCCGGTGTGCATCATGGAGGCCAATCACGTCACCGCGCTCAAGACCGGCGCGTCGACGGCGGTGACGGCCCGCCGTCTGGCCCGCCCCGCGAGCAAGGTCGCGGCCATCTTCGGTGCGGGCGGGCTGGGACGCATGCACTGCCTGGCGCTGGCCGAGACGTTCGAGCTGGACGAGGTGCGCGTGGTCGACGTGCGGCCTGAGGCGGCGAACGCCTTCGCCGTGTCGATGAGCGCGCAGACCGGCCTGCCGATCAGCATTGCCCGCACGCCGGAGGAAGCGGTGCGCGGCGCGGACATCGTGATCACGGTGACGACCGGCAGCGCGGTGAATGTCGAGCATGGCTGGCTGAAGCGCGGCGCGTTCGTGGCGCGGCTGGGATCGTACCAGGAGGTCGCGCTCGACCTGTTCGCGCAGGCCGACAAGCTGATCGTCGACCGCTGGCGCTACGTCAGCACGCGCATCCCGGAGATGATCGCGCTGATCGACGCCGGGCGGCTGCGCCGCGAAGATGTCCACGCCGAGTGGCCCGACATCGCCGGGGGCGGGCCGCCGGCGCGAGATCGGCGGACGAGATCATCCTGTACGTGGCGCTGGGCATCTGGGGCGAATACGCCGCGATCCTGCCCGAAGTGTACCGGCAGGCGCTGGCGCGCGGGCTGGGGCAGCGCATCGGGCGCTGATCGCGTCGTCGCTGCGCTATACTCACTGCATTGATCCTGCCAGTGAGGGGGCATCCTTTTCATGCACGAAAGACGTTTTTCAGGGACCGCCGGCATGCTGCGCGATCCGCAGCGCGTGGCGCGGCTGGAGGTCGCGCGGGTAGTCGACGCCTGTCTGGGCGGCCTCGACGCGCGTTCGGCGCTGGACGTGGGCACCGGCAGCGGCATCTTCGCCGAGGCGTTCGCGGCGCGCGGGCTGCGCGTGGCGGGTGTCGACGTGAACCCGGACATGCTGGCGGCGGCGCGCGATTACGTGCCCGGCGGGCGCTTCGAGCAGGCCCCGGCGGAGGCCCTGCCGTTCGACGCGGGCGCGTTCGATGTGGTGTTCATGGGGCTGGTGCTGCACGAGACCGACGACGCGGCGCAGGCGCTCGCCGAGGCGCGGCGGGTGGCGCGGCTGCGGGTCGCCGTGCTGGAGTGGCCCTATCGCGACGACGAGATGGGCCCGCCGCTGGCGCATCGCCTGAGCGCGGAGGCCGTGGCCGACCTTGCGCGCAAGGCCGGGTTCGCGGGCGTCGAGACGGCCCCGCTGGACCACATGGCGCTGTTCCTCATGGTGGTGTGATCGATCCAATGGTGTAGCAGGGGTGACCGGCCAGTCGCCCCTGCGTGTAGACCCGTCTTACCCCACCACCTGCGCGACCGCGCGGCCAAACACGTCCAGCGCGTGGTCGATCTGCGCGGCGTCGACGATCAGCGGCGGGATCCAGCGGACCACGTTGCCGTAGGTGCCGCACGTCAGCAGCAGCAGGTCGTCGGCGAGGCACGCCTGCTGTATCGCCTGGGTGGTCGTCTTGCCGTGATGCCCATCGTCGACGGTGAGCTCCGTCGCGACCATCAGCCCCAGCCCGCGCACATCGCCGATGGCCGGGTGCTGCGCCTGGATGGCGCGCAGGCCGTCCATCAGCCGCTGGCCCATCGCCAGCGCGTTGTCGAGCAGCCCCTCGTCGCGGATGACGCGCACAGTCGCCACCGCCGCCGCGCAGGCGACAGCGTTGCCGCCATACGTCCCGCCGTGCGAGCCGGTCAGCCATTTGTCCATCAGCGCGCGGCTGGCGGCGATGCCGCTCAACGGCAGCCCGGAGGCCAGCCCCTTGGCCATCACCAGGATGTCGGGCGTGATGTCGGCGTACTCGTGCGCGAAGAACCTGCCCGTCCGCCCGAAGCCCGACTGGATCTCGTCGGCGATCAGCAGGATGCCGTGCCGGTCGCACAGGTCGCGCAGCGCGGCCAGGAAGCGCATCGGCGGCACGACGTAGCCACCTTCACCCAGCACCGGCTCGATCAGGATGGCGGCGGTCTCGTTGGGGGCCGTCTGGCTGAGCAGCAGGAATTCCAGCTCGTTCAGGCAGAAATCGACCGTCGTGTCCTCGTCCCAGCCGTAGCGATAGGCGTACGGGTACGGCGCGACGAACACGCCCGCCATCAGCGGCTGGTAGCCGCTGCGATAGACCGTCTTGGACGTGGTTAATGACATGGTGCCCACCGTCCGCCCGTGGAAGCTGCCCTGAAAGACGATCACGTTGGGGCGCTGGGTGGCCTGCCGGGCCAGCTTGATCGCCGCCTCGATGGCCTCCGCGCCGCTGTTCGAGAAGAAGAAGCTGTCGAGCGGATCGGGCACCACCGTGCGCAGCTCCTCGACCAGCGCCAGCATCGCCGGGTGAAAGACGATGTTCGCCTGGCCGTGCAGCAGCTTACCGGCCTGCTCGCGCACCGCCTCGACGACCTTCGGGTGGCAGTGGCCGGTGTTGGTCACGCCGATGCCCGACGTGAAGTCGAGGACCTGCCGGCCCGCTGCGTCGTACAGGTACGCGCCCTCAGCGTGGTCGACGACGATGTGTGTCAGGTGCGTCCACACCGGCGAGAGGTGGTCGATGGCTGTGTCGATATCGGTGCTCATGCGGGGAAACCCTCCTGTGTGAATGGGCGCGGCGGGTTTACCTCACCCCCTTCCGACAGCAGCCTCTGGCTGCTGTCTTCCTCCCCCCTCTCCAAATTTGGAGAGGGGGAAAGACCGAGCGCATGCGAGGTCAGGGGGTGAGGTAATTACAACCCGCGCCGCACCGTCACCTCGGTGTAAATGTCGCGGTCTTCAAGCTGCTTGAGGAACGGCTCCGCGTCGAAGGCCAGCTCCGGTGGATGCACCCCGGCAGCCACCCGGCCCGACGCCTGCCACACGGACGCCCGCGCCGGCACGACGCCGGTCGGCAGCGCGCCCTTGACGGTCAGCGTGCCGATGCGATAGGTCACCGGCTGGCCGTCCTTCGTGCCCTTCACCTCGGTCACGATCTCCTTTTCCCAGTCGGGTGGGCGCTTGGTGGGCGCTTCGAGGAAGGCGGTCACGGGTGGCACGTAGTGGCCCATCATCGCGATCAGGAAGTCACGCGGGGAGACCTGCACGCCCCTCACGTCGACCGCCTCGTCGCTGGCGAAACCAAACTCGGCCAGCACCTTGACCTTCTCGACCAGCTCTTTGGCCATGCCCCAGTAGTTGATCTTGAAGAAGCACTCCTTCACGCCCTTGGCGGCAAAGCTGATCGGCAGCGTGGCGACCTCCGAGTGCAGCGACAGGTGCATCGGCAGCACGCCCAGCGGCTCGGCGAAGAAGTAATCCTCGAACTCGGTCAGCGGCTCGCAGGCCATGAATTCGCCATCGCGGAAGACCATCGGTTGCAGCGTCATCTCGTCGATGATGGTCGGCACGGCGTAGGTGAAGGCCATGCGATCCGGCGGGGGCGGCTTGATGCCGTCGTAGATGCGGATGTGCTCGATAGTGTCGAGGTGGTCGGCGGCGTAGCGGGTCTGGATGTTGGGCAGGCCGGGCGCGGTGCCGGTCCCCAGCACGGCGCTGATCCCGGCGTCGGCGAAGCGGTCGTTAAGCTCAAGCTGCTTGCGCGTCGTGTGGAACAGCCCGCCCAGGTCGGTGTAGTGCGTCTTCGCGTCGAGACAGGCCGCCATCACGGCCAGGTTGGTGTAGTACACCGTCCCGTTGACGCAGGCATCCGCGCCGCTTAACAGGTCGACCAGCGCGGCGTGGTCTTTCAAATCGACCTGCGCCACCGTGACTTTGGGGCTCTTAAGGAAATCGGCGACGGTCTGTGCGGCGCTGCGATACAGGTCGGCGACGACCACCTCGTCAACGTCGGCGTTCCGCGCGAGGTCCTGGACGGCGATGGAGCCCATCTTGCCGCCGCCGCCCAACACAACGATCTTCATGTGGCCCTCTCCTGAGGTGATGTGGATCAAGGGGTGCGCCGCGTGGGGGAGGTCGTGAGGGGGTGGGGTCGGGCGGCACACGTCATCCCGCACAGTGTACTGCAATTCGGCCAAAAGTCGAAAACCGGCCCCGTCACTTTACCCCAACCCGCGCCGGTGCTATGATGTGAGGGCCGCAAGTGAGAGTTCTGTGTCACCCCCAGGAGACAAACGCATGGCCTACCAGCACACCTTGTGGATCGGCAACCGGTGGGTGCCTGCCGCCGCGCCCGACGCCTGGATGGAGGTCGTCGACCCGGCTTCGGAGGAGGTGGTGGGCCGCGTGCCCGCCTCGACCGTCGCCGATGTCGACCGGGCGGTGCAGGCTGCCAAAGGCGCTTTCCCGGCGTGGCGCGATCTCTCGGCGGACACCCGCGTCGACCTGCTGCACGAGGCCGCGCGCCGCATGCGCGCCGCCGCCGCCGATCTCGCCGTGCCGCTGACGCACGAGACGGGCCGCATGCAGGCCCGCAACCAGTACTACATCGAGTGGTCGGCGCGTGTGTTCGGCTACTATGCCGAGTTGGCCCGCAGCGAGCGCGGGCATGTCGTGCCCAGCGCCGAGCCGGACGGGCAGTTGAACATCGTCCTCAAGCAGCCGTATGGCGTGGTGGGCTGCATCGTGCCGTGGAACTACCCGATGCTGCTGCTGGCCTGGAAGATGGCCCCCGCGCTGGCGGCGGGCAATACGGTGGTCGTCAAGCCCGCCTCGCAGACCCCGCTGACGACGCTCCGATGATGGCCGAATGTGCTTCGACCACCTGCTGCCGGGCGTGGTGAATGTCGTTACCGGGCGGGGCGGCGAGGTCGGCGATGACGCTGGTGCAGCCACCCCGACGTGCCGCTGATCGCCTTCACCGGCAGCACCGAGGTCGGGCAGCGGTTGAGGCGCTGGGCGCGCCGCGATCAAGAAGCTGCATCTCGAGTTGGGCGGCAAGGACGCGTCCGTCGTCGTGCGCCGACGCCGACATCGACCGGGCGATCCACGGCGGTGGCCTGGGCCGCGCTTTTCAACGGCGGGCAGGTGTGCACCAGCATCGAGCGGGTGTACGTGGCGAGCGGCCCTCGCCGACGATTTCAGCCGAGGCGGCTGGCTGCGCATGTACGAAGCGCTGGTGGTCGGCCCCGGCTTCGAGCCGGAGACCGACAGTCGCGCCGATGAACAGCGCCGCCGCGCGTGACGACGTTCAGGCGCATGGTGCAGGAAGCCGTCGGCAGGGGGCGCGGCTGCTGGCCGGCGGCGGGTCGGCGTCGGACGCCCGGCTTCTTCTACCCGCCGACCGTCGTCGCCGACGCACGCACGACATGCGCCTGATGCGTGATGAGACGTTCGGGCCGGTGCTCGGGCATGATGCCCTACGACACGCTTCGACGAGGCGATGCCGCTCGCCAACGATTCGGACTACGCGCTGGGCGCGTCGATCTTCACGCACGATGCGCGCGCGGTGCGCCGGAGTGTACAGCGAGGTCCCCGCCGGGACGGTGTGGGTCAACGACCCGCTGGTCGACAACGTAGCGGGGCCGTTCGGCGGCATGAAGATGAGCGGCATTGGCCGCGAGCTGGGCGACGAAGGGCTGGACGACTTCCGGCAGGTGAAGCACGTCCACTGGGATATCGAAGCGCGGCCCAAGCCGTGGTGGTTTGAGGGCCGGTGAGGCCCCCACGAAAGGAGTCATGATGACCAGACTGCGCAATTACGTCGCGGGCGCGTGGCGAGACTCGCAGGCCAGCGACTGGCTGGACATAGTCAACCCGGCCACGACCGAAGTGCTGGCGCAGGTGCCGCTTTCCCCACCGGCGGAAGTCGACGCGGCGGTGCGCGCGGCGGCTGGGGCGTTCGGCGATTGGCGGCGTACGCCGGCTGTCGAGCGCGTCAAATACCTGTTCGCGCTGCGCGACCTGCTTGAACAGCACTTCGACGACCTGGCCCGCAGCATCACGATGGAGTGCGGCAAGACGCTCGACGAGGCGCGCGGCGAGATGCGCCGTGCCGTCGAGAACGTCGAGACGGCGTGCGGCATCCCGCAGTTGATGCAGGGCTACAACTCGGAGGACATCGCGCACGGCATCGACGAGACGATGATCCGCCAGCCGGTGGGCGTGTGCGCGGCGATCACGCCTTTCAACTTCCCCGGCATGATCGCCTTCTGGTTCATGCCGTATGCGGTCGCCTGTGGCAATACTTACGTCGTCAAGCCGTCGGAACGCACGCCGATGACGATGCAGCAGGTGTTTGCGCTGATCGAGCAGGCTGGCTTCCCGCCGGGCGTGCTGAACCTGGTCAACGGGGCCAAGGGGGCGGTCGATACCATCCTGGCGCACCCCGACGTGCGAGCCATCAGCTTTGTCGGCTCGACGGCGGTGGCGAAGCACGTCTACGCGCAGGCGGCGGCCCACGGCAAGCGCGCCCAGTGCCAGGGCGGAGCCAAGAACCCGCTGATCGTGCTGCCCGATGCCGACATGGCGATGACCACCCGCATCGTCGCCGACAGTGCCTTTGGCAGCGCCGGGCAGCGCTGCCTGGCCGGGTCGCTGGCGGTGACGGTTGGCGCGGCGCGCGAAACGTTCGGCGAGGCCATCGCCGAGGCGGCGGCCAACCGCGTGGTGGGTTACGGGCTGGACGCGGGCGTCGAGATGGGGCCGGTGATCACGGCGGCCAGCCGGGCGCGCATCGAAGGGCTGGTGCAGAAAGGCGTCGACGAGGGCGCGGCGCTGCTGGTCGACGGGCGTGGCCCGCGCATCGCCGGCTACGAGAACGGCTTCTTCGTGCGCCCGACCGTGCTGGGCGATGTGCCGCCCGGCGGCGAGATTGTCCGCACGGAGATCTTCGGCCCGGTGCTGGGCCTGCTCCACGTCGAGACAGTCGAGGACGCGATTGCACTGGTCAACAGCGGGCAGTATGGCAACATGGCCTGTCTGTTCACCAGCAGCGGGGCCGCCGCGCGGCAGTTCCGCCACGAGGCGCAGGCGGGCAACATCGGCATCAACATCGGGGTGGCCGCGCCGATGGCGTTCTTCCCGTTTAGCGGCTGGCGCGACAGCTTCTTCGGCACGCTGCACGGGCAGGGCCTGGACGCGGTCGAGTTCTTCACACAGAAGAAGGTGGTCATCGAGCGCTGGCCGCAGGAGTGGAGCCGCAAGTTCTGACGGTCAAACGCGGGCCCCTAGGCTGATTCGGGTGTCCCCTCCGGGACCTCCCCCCGCCAGGCCACGGCGATTCGCGTCCCCGCGCCGGGGCGCGTGTCGACGGTTAGCGCCGCGCCGATGGCCTCGGCGCGCTCGCGCATGATGTCCAGCCCCAGGTGGTCGGTCGACACGTCGGCGGGATCGAAGCCGTGCCCGTCGTCGCGGATCTCCAGGTCGAGCGCGCCTGGTTTGCACATCAGCGTCACCCACACCTGTGACGCCCCGGCGTGCTTGGCGATGTTGTTCAGCGCCTCCTGCGTGATGCGGTAGATGGCGACCTTCGCGTCGGCGGGCAGCGGGCAGACCCCTTCAACCTTCACGTGGACGGGGACCCGCGCCCGCCCGATGATCAACTCGCCAAGCTGGCGCAGCAGGTCGGGCATCTCCGCCTCGACCAGCGCCGTCGGGCGCAGCTCAAGCAGCAGCGTGCGCATCTCGGCCTGCGCGCCACGCACCAACTGGCGCAGCTCCTCCAGCCGCCGCTTGCCCTCCTCTGCGCTGCGCTCCCACAGGCGCGGCAGCACCTCGGCGATCAGCGTCGCGGAGAACAGCGTCTGGCTGACGGCGTCGTGCAGCTCGCGGGCCAGCCGCTGCCGCTCCTCCATCGCTGCTGCCTGCTGGGCCTGTTCGTACAGCCGCGCGTTTTCGATGGCGACGCCGATCTGGCGGCCAATCGATAGCAGCAGGTCGACATCCTGCTGCGTGAAGTCGCGCGGCTTCCGCCCGGCGATCAGCAGCACGCCCTGCACGCGGCCCTTGGCGATCAGCGGGACGGCGGCGGCGCTGCGATAGCCATTGGTGGTCTGCGGCTGTTTGTCCGTTTCCTGCCGAAAATCGCGGACCAGGGCCGGGTCGCCAGTGCGCACCGCCTGCGCGGCCAGCAGTCCGCCCTCCGGCTCAAGCTCCAGCCGCCCCGCCTCCGAAAAGCCCTTCTCGCATATGATCTTCAGCGCGCCGCTGCCGGGCTGCGCCTGGTACATCACCCCGCTGGGGAACGACAGCACTTCGAGCACCTTGTCGAGCGCGGTACACATCAGCAACTCGATCTCCAGCGATTGGCTGACGGCCAGCGCGATGGCGTTCAGCGCGCCCAGCTCGCGCGTGCGGTCCTCGACGCGCCGCTCCAGCGTGGCATAGGAGTCGCGAAGCTGGTCCGACATGCGGTTGAACTGCGCCGCCAGCGCCTGCAATTCGTCGACCGGCTGGCGGCCAATCGTCCGGCTGAAATCGCCCTCGGCGATCTCCTGCGCCGCCTGCGTGAACTCCTCGATGGGCGTCGTGATGCGCCGCACGCCGACCGCCACCACCACCGCCGGGAGCAGCACGCCCAGCACCAGCAGCAGCAGCAGGAACAGGCGGTAGCCCCGCGTGGGCGCGCTCAATACGTCCCAGCGCTCGTCGGTGACGAGGCTCCACGGCGTCGAGGGCACCGGCGCGTAGCTGGCGACGATGTCCGTGCCGGTCACGTCCTGTGTGCGCAGCGCGCCCGTCTGGCCGACCAGCGCCTGCTGCATGATCGGCTGCGCGGAGAAGTTCTCGCCGATGCGGCTGACGTCGGTATGGTAAATGACGTGACCCGTCTGGTCGACGAGGTACGCGCCGCCGCTGGCCTCGATGCGCAGCTTGACGATGTCGCCGTAGAAGGCGCTGACGGCGGTGTTGCCCACCCGGAACAGGCCCAGCAGCGCGCCCTTGAACTGCCCCCGGTCGTCGTTGATCGGCACGGCGACCACGATCACCGGGCTGCCGCCGGGGCCGTCGTTCACGATGTTGGAATAGACCGTCTGCCCGGAGAGCAGCACGTCCCCGAAAATCGGGCGGTTGACCCAGCTCTGGCCCAACGCGTCGGGACGCGTGGGCATCGCGGCGACCACCGTGCCGAAGGTGTCGAGCACGATCACGCCGCCGTCGAAGACGGCCAGCCGGTTCGACACTGACGCCAGCGCGTGCTGCTGCATGGAGGACACGCCATTGTAGATGTCTGCCGTGCGCGAGATGTCGGTCAGCAGCGCGCCGAACTGCTCCAGTTCTGCGCTGAGGTTGCCCGCCTCCAGGCGTGTCAGTTCCTGGTTACGCTCGATGACGAGGTCCTCTGTCACCGCCTGGTAGGCACGGTAGGTGACCAGCGCCACCGCCAGCAGGATGATGGCGGTCGGCACGAACGACCACGTGACGATCAGCGTGCGCAGGCTTTTCCACCGGATTCGAAACGGCACATGCCCTCCTATCCCTGCTGCTGGACGGCTTCGACCTGGCGCGACACGTCGATCATCAGGTTGACCGGGGCCTGGCCCAATACGAAAATCTGCTCCCACGCCGCGTAGACCATCTCCTTGACGTTGACCATGTTGGGGAAGACCTCGGCCACCACCGAGTAGCCCTTGAGATGGCCCTCGGCAAAGGCGGCCACGTCGTCGGCGCTTACGCGGCCAGGGAACTCGTCCAGGATGTAGCCGATCCAGTCGGCCACCAGCGAGGCGCGCGCCGGCTGGAGCAGGTGTGCCCTGGCCATCGCCCGCCCGTAGTTCGGGCTGATCAGGAACTTCATCAGCTCCCAGGCGGCGTCGGGATGATGCGTGCCGGCGAAGATGCCGAAGCCGTCGGTGGTCGCCAGCGTCACGTGGCGGACCGGCCCGGCAGGGAACGGCGCGACCCCCACCTGGAACGGCGCGCCGCTCAGGATGTCCTTCAGTGCCCACGAGCCGTCTTCGACCATCGCGATCTTCTGCGCGATGAACGCGTCACGCGTGGCAAGGTTGTTCACGTCGAGCGGCGTAGCCATCACGTGGTCGTCCCACATGCGGGCGCGCAGCCATTCCATCGCGTTCAGCGCCTCCGGGGCAGCCATCAGGCTGTGGCGCGGGTCGTCGGGGTCGGCAAAGTGCCCGCCCCAGCCGTTGACGTGCATCTGGATGCGGTCCCAGGAGATGTCGATCATGCTGCCCCACTGGTCGATCTGGCCGTCGCCGTCGAGGTCGTGGGTCAGCAGCTTCATCGCCGTCAGGTAATCGCCGTGATCCCAGGTGCCGTCGGGGTAATCACGCCGAACGCGTCAAACGCGTCCTTGTTATAGTACAGCGCCAGCGCGCCGTGATACTTTGGCAGGCCGAACTGCGTGCCATCCGGCAGGAACAGCGAGCGGTACTGCGCCGGGTCCCAGTCGTCGATGGTGGCCTGGTCGATGTCCCTGGCGACGTAGGGCCGCAGGTCGAGCGCGTAGCCCGCCTGCCCGACGATAGGGAAGGTGGTGCAGCACGATTGGAACACGTCGGGCGCATTGCCGGCACGCATGTCGACGATCAGCTGCTCCTCGACGTTGTCCGGGTCGGGCACATAGAACACCTGCACGTCGGGATGATCGGTGTTGAACTGCCCCAGCATCTGCTGGGCCATCGGCGGGAACCAGGGCGTGCTCCAGTCCTGGTAGACGATCTGCACGCCGGACGCCGTCTCCGTGACCCCGTTCGAGGGGTGCGGCAGGCAGGCGCTGAGCGCCATCCCGGCGGCGGCGCTGGTCGCGGCACGCAGGAACGCGCGGCGCGAGAGGCGTGTGGGTGGGGTGTTTTGTATGGGAAGGGGTCTGGTGGTCATGTTTTCTTCACTCTGGATGGGTGGGGCGAAACGGTCTGATCGCAGGGAGTGTCCCCGGTGGGCGCGCAGGACGTGCCCCTGCCAATTGTAAGGCGACTGCCATTTACACGCGAAAACGCGCAGACGCCTCACCTATAGATACGCAGGAGCGGAGCAGTCGGTTCGATGAATTTCACGCCGGGGGCAGGATGCCACGCAGCACGCGCAGCGCGTTGCCGCCCAGCAGCGCGACGATTGCGTCCTCGTCGAAGCCGTGGTCGATCAGCGCCTCGGTCAGCAGCGGCAGGCCCGTCACGTCGACCGGCGCAGGGATCGCGCCGTCGAAGTCGGTGCCCAGCGCGACGTGCTCCACGCCCGCGATCTCGGCGGCGTAGGCCATCGAGCGAGCGGCGGCTTCCAGCGTGGGGCCGCCCGCCGCCTCCTCGAACAGCGCCACGCCGGCCAGCCCGCCGGTCGCCGCGATGCGCCTCAGGTGTTCGTCCGACAGGTTGCGCGGGCTGTCGGCGACGCCCTGCAGCCCGGTGTGCGACACGATGATCGGCCCCTGCGCCATGTCGAGCACTTCGTCGATCACGCGCGGCGACGAGTGCGCCAGGTCGAGGACCATGCGCTTGCGCTGGATCACCTGCACCAGCTCCCTGCCGAACGGCGTCAGGCCAATCCGCTCGACGCCGGTCGACGAGCCGCCGGCCTCGGTATCGAAGAAGTGCGCCAGCCCGATCATGCGGAAGCCGGCGTCGTACAGCGCGTCGAGGCTGGCGAGGTCACCTTCGAGCGCGTGCACGCCTTCGAGCGATAGCATCCCGCCGATGGCCCGCTGCCCGCCCCCGCGTTCCGCCACCAGCCGATCGAGGTCGGCGGCAGTGCGAATCACGCGCAGCCGTCCGTCCGAACGCGCGGCGAGGCGATGCAGTTTGCCCGCCTCGAACAGCGCCCGCTCAAACGGGCTGCGCCAGGTGCGCGGCGGCCACAACTGCGCCACTGCCAGAATGGCGATCAGGTCGCCCCGGTCGGCGTTCTGCTGGAAGTTGAGGCCCGGCGGGACCTTGGTCACCACGCCGTACACCTGTAGCGCGACGTTCGCCTCGTCGAGGCGCGGCAGGTCAGCGTGGCCGTAGCGCGCGCGGCGCAGCAGGTTGCGGTTCCACAGCAGCGAGTCGGCGTGCAGGTCAACCACCGCCAGCCGCTGGTGCAGTGCGAGCAGCATCGGCGCGTGGGGCGTAGGGTGGGCGCGCCCGCACCCGGTTCATCGACTGCTCGGCGATGGGGGGCACGATCAGCGCGGCAGCCACGACCAACGCCAGCACGATTAGCAGGCAGATCACCAGGATAGGCATAGGCGCGGAACCTCCTTCGCGGTGCGGTTACGTGGAGTGTAGCGCAGGTGGAAGCGCCGCGCCTACCTCACCCCCTCCGACGCCCTTGCGGGCGTCTCTTTCCCCCTCTCCAAAATTGGAGAGGGGGGAGAACCGAGCGCAGCGAGGTTCGGGGGTGAGGTCAAGAACCTCCTACTGCCCCATCGCCGCCAGCGCCTCGGCGTTATCGCGGAAGGTGAGCAGCATCTTGCGCTGCATGATGAACGTCGGGAAGTCGAACGCCTTCGCGCCCAGGCTGCCGATGAGGCTCGTGCTCTGCGGCGAGCGGGCGCGCAGGATGAGGCGCGTCGTGCCGTCGCCCTGGTCCCGCAGCACGAGCTGCCACGTGCCGGGGCAGGTCTCGTCAGGCCCGGTGTCCATGCCAAAGCACAGCACCAGCGCCTGGTCGGGCACCATTTGCATGACATACAGGCCGGGATGCGCCGGCGTCGGGAAATCGGTGGGCGTGAAGGGCAGGAAGTCGCCGACCTGCACGTTCTGAAGCTCCGGCACGATCTGGTTGATGTTGACCACGTGCAGGCCCATCAGGTTCTCGATGGACGTGTAGCTGTACATGCCGCCCCGCCCCACGCCAAGCTGGAGCAGCCACGGGTACACCTGCGACGGCGCGGCGTGGATGGTGACGGCGTTGGTCAACTGGCGGCCCATCACCGGCACCAGCTCGTCGCCGGGCAGCATCATGGCGACTTCGGCGGGGGTTGCGCCCCAGCGGCAGATCCACGGATAGATGATCAGCGCGTAGGCGGCGATCAATGCGACGATGACGATCAGTACCCACACCGGCCACGGCAGGTGCCTGGGTGGAATCGATGCGGCGGTCTGCGACGGGTTGAGCGATTGGTCGACGGTCATGAAGGGCTCCTTGTGGGTCCAGGCAGCGCGCCCGGCATAAGGCCGCAGCGGGGCGAGTGTCCGGTTCGCGGCGGTCTGCTAGGTATACGTATGCGGGGACGCAGCGGGTTCCCGCATGCGGGAACGGATGCGCGCAGCGTGCGTATATCCTGTCAGAACGCCCAACTATATAGGGAGATAGGCCAATGGGTTCCCATGCAGCAAGCCTGAATGAGGAAACGTCGCCGGATGTGGCGATCAGGGGGATCGTCGTCTTTGTGGCGCTGGCTTTCGCGCTCAGCGCCGTGTTCTGGGGGCTGATCATCTCGGCGGGCACGCTCGACGCCAACGGTGGCATCTACGTGCTGGGCCTGATGTGGTCGCCTGCCGTGGCGGCGCTGATCACACAGGGGTTGGTGCTGCGCCGCAGCCTGGGTGAGCTGGGCTGGCGGCCCGGCAAGGTGCGCTACCTGCTGGTGGCGTTCTTCGCGCCGCTGCTGTACTGCGCCGTCGCTTACGGGGTTACCTGGCTGACTGGGCTGGGTGCGGTGAACCAGACCGCGCTGGCCGTGCTGGCGACGCCGGGCGGTGTGATCCGCGCGCTGCTCCTGCCTTTCGTCGGGCTGCTGACCGGGCTGGGCGAGGAGATCGGCTGGCGCGGCTTCCTGGTGCCGGCGCTGGCCAAACGCTTCAGCTTCGCCGCCACCGCGCTGATCAGCGGCGCGATCTGGGCCGTGTGGCACATGCCGCTGATCCTGTTCGCCGACTACAACACCGGCCAGACGCCCGCGCTGTACGCGGTGGTGTGCTTCACGGTGATGGTCGTCGGGCTGAGCTTCCTGTTCGCCTGGCTGCGGCTGGAGTCGGGTGGACTGTGGGCCGCCGCGCTGCTGCACGGCAGCCACAACGCCTTCGTGCAGCAGATCTTCGACCCGCTGACGGCCAACACCGGCGTCACGGCCTACATCACGACCGAGTTCGGGGCTGGGCTGGCGGTCGCGGCGATTGTCATCGCGGCGCTGGTGTGGCTTCGGGCCCGGCGCACGCTGGCCTGACGATCAGCCCAGGTGGCAGGTGTCGTTGAGGCGCACCAGCACGGCGCTGTCGCCGTACAGCGCCAGCTCGGTCAGGCTGGCGTTATCCACCTGAAACGACCAATGGCCCTCCGGCGGCAGGCGCAGCGCCAGCCGCAGCATCTCGCGGATCGGCCCGCCGTGCGTCACCAGCAGCACCGACTGATCGGGATGCCTCGCCTTCAGCACGTCGAGCAGCCCGTCGCAGCGCGCGCTGAAGACGCTGATCGCCTCACCGCCGCCGGGCGGCTGGTCGCGGTCGGACTGCCACAGGTTGAATATTGCGGTGTGCTTAACCTGCGCTTCCTCGTAGGTCAGCCCTTCGATCACGCCGAACGCGATCTCGCGCAGGCGCGGCTCCGGCTTGAAGGCAATGCCCGCCGCCTGCGTGATGGCCTGCGCCGTCTGGGCGGCGCGGCTGAGGTCGCTGCTGTAGGCCGCGTCGAAGGTGCGTCCGGCGAGTCGCTGCGCTAAGGCAGCGGCCTGCGCGCGGCCTGTCTCGTTGAGCGGCACGTCGGACTGGCCCATCAGCCGCCGTGTGACGTTCCATTCAGTTTCGCCGTGCCGGACGAGGGTGAGGGTGAGCATGGAGTTCCTTTGATGCGAATCGGATGGGGGTGAGGTTTCTCAGAAGTCAATCCCCGCCTGCGCCTGGACGCCGTCCTCATACGGGTGCTTGATCGCCAGCATCTCGGTGACGAGGTCGGCGTAGGTGACCAGCTCCGGCGGCGCGTCGCGCCCGGTGATGATCAGGTGCAGCGCGGCGGGCTTGTTGGCCTTCAGCCACGCCACGACCTCCGGCGCGGCCAGCCAGTCGAGCGCCATCAGGTAGGTGAACTCGTCCAGGATCACGAGGTCGTACTCCCCGCCTGCGATCTTCTGCTGCGCCACCTGCCAGCCGTGCAGCGCCCTGGCCGTCGTCTCGTCGATATCCTTCGAGGTCCAGGTGAAGCCGTCGCCGGTCTTGATCCAGTCGATGCCCTGCAGGCGGCGCGCCGCGCGGACTTCGCTCCACTCGCCGCCCTCGTGCTTGAGAAACTGGATCACGCAGATGCGCCAGCCGCGCGCCCAGGCGCGCAGCATCACGCCCAGCGCGGCGGTCGTCTTGCCCTTGCCGTCGCCGGTGTTGACGATCACCAGCCCGTTGCGGTTCGCGCCGCCGTGCGTGGCGGCCTGCGGCTGATCGATAGTCATCACGCACCGCCTTTGATCGTCATGGGGATGCCCGCCACCATCAGGATCACCCGGTCGGCGTCGCGGGCGAGCGCCTGATTGGCCCGACCCAGCAGGTCGCGATAGGCGCGACCTAGCTCATAGGGCGGCACGACGCCCATCCCCACCTCGTTCGAGACGACGATCAGCGTGGTGTCCAGTTCCCGCGCGCAGGCGGCAATCTCCTCGACCTCGCGCATCACGCCGGCCTCGATGGCCGGGTTGAACGGCTCGTGCGGCTCGGCGAAGGCGTCGGCGTTGTAGGGGCCGGTCATCTCCATCAGGATGTTAGCCGCCAGCACCGTCACGCAGTCGACCAGCACGGCGCGCGCACCGCCCGCCTCGCGGCGTATCCCCGCCCCGACCTCGCCCGGCGCTTCGAGCGTGCGCCATGTGGCAGGCCGCCGCGATTGGTGGGCGCGCGCCCGCTCGCGCATCTCGTCGTCTTTGGCCTCGGCGGTCGCCACGTACAGCACGTCGCCGCCGCCGATCTCACGTGCAAGCTGTTCGGCGTACGTGCTCTTGCCGCTGCGCACGCCGCCCAGCAATAGAATCATCTTTCCCATGGAACCCCTTCGGCTCGGTGAGCCGTCAGCCGACACTATCTTGATTCGTGCGGGTCACTGGTCCGTATAGACACCCCAGGCCAGGTCATCGTGCTGCGCGACGAAATCCTCCGAGTAGTACACAGCCAGGTCCCCGCGTCCCTGTAGATGGGTGCCGAAAAGGCAGCCGCGAAATGCGCCATGCGGGCCACCATCTCCGGGTTTAGCACCATCATGTGATCCGGGCCGACGAACGAGATCAGCGTCTTGTCGGGTGTGCCGAGGTGCTCGAAGATCAGCGCGTTTTCCGGGTAGAGCGTATCCCCGGTTGCGACGATCATCAGCGTGGGCCGGTCGACCGCCGCCAGCCCCCTCTCACCGAACAACCACCAGCCTTCCGCAGCCAGCGGCATCACGGCGCGAATCCGCTCATCCGTCATCGGTTGCCACAGGCCATCGTCGCTGGCGGTGATGGCCTCGCCCACATGGGCGGTGAAAGCATCCCAGTCGTCAGCCGGGGCGCAGTAAAAGCTGGACATGTCCCTCACAAGCCCCTCGGTAATCGCGTCGGGGTCCGGGCATTGAGCCAGATAGTATTCGGGGTCGATGCGGGCCCCGCTCAGGGCCAGCGCATTGTAGCCGTCAAACGAGTAGCCGATAGCCCCGGCGTGGTCGGCGTCGATCATGCCCTCCAGCCCTTCCGGCGGGCTGGAGGCAACCTGATTCAGCGCAAACAGGAGGTCCAGCGGCTGATCGGTCATCTGTTCGCCCATCTGAAGGTAGGTGTCGATTTTATCGACGCTGGCCCACGTGAAACCACGACTGACCAGGTACGGGGCGAATACCCTGGCCACCTTGGTCGAAGATAGGATCAGCGGGTAGGGCGCGCCGCTGCGGTCCGGCTCAAGGTTGCTGCCATCCTGAAAGGCAGCGTCGGTCGAGTCTTCGGGCTGGATGGCCGGATACCACACCGTGATGCTGACCAGCCGATCATCGCGGCTGGCGTCCTCGAACGAATACGTACGTTTGCCAAGGTAATATGGGTCACGTTCTGACAGCGGATAGGAAGCTGGCTTTGGGGTGACCTCTGCGCTAACCGCTTCCTCGGCAGCCTGCGGTGCTGCGGGGCTACAGGCACCCAGAGTCAGCATCGCCAGGCAAGCTGCAACCTGTACAGGAATGCGCCATGCCGACCTCAGGAGTCCCATAAAGCCTTCTATCGGTGCCTTGCACAGAATCAGCTTAGACCGCACCTGGGCGGACTTCACCTACTTTACATGCTAATCCCCGCCATGACCAGCAGCAGCACCGCCAGCTCGACCAGCATTCCGAGCGCGCCGTACAGGTCGCCCGTCAGGCCTGGGACGCGCCGCAGCGCGAACCACGCCGCAACCAGCATCACCGCCAGCGCCAGCCCTGCCGCGATCAGGCCTATCACGCCCGCCGCCAGCCACGCCGCCGCCAGCGCGATCAGCGAGGCGAGCAGCGCCTGCGGCCAGCGGGCGTTGTCTTTCATCGCGCGGCCCAGACCCTGCTCGCGGGCGTAGGGGAAGGCGACCAGCGCCAGCGCCATCGCCCAGCGGGCCAGCGTTGGCGCGAGCAGCAATCCCAGCGAGCGGTCGGGCAGCGCGGCCAGCGCCGCGAACTGCGCCAGCAGCATCAGCCCGCCGCCTGCCACGCCGAACGCGCCCACGCGCAAGTCGCGCATAATCTCCAGCCGCCGCTCCGGCGTGAACCCGCCGAACAGCCCGTCGCAGGCGTCCATGAAGCCGTCGAGGTGCAGCCCGCGCGTCAGGATCACCCACGCGGCCAGCGTCAGCGCGGCGGCCACGCCGGGCGGGAAGATCAGCCGCAGCCCCATCTGCGCGCCGAACAGCGCCGCGCCCAGCGCCAGCCCGGCCAGCGGGTAGAACCCCACCGAGCGGCCCATCTCGTGCGCGGTGAAGGGCCGCCGTACCACTGGCGGCAGGATCGTCAGGAACTGAAAGGCGGCCAGCAGCGCGATCAGGGTGTCTCCTTCCCTCTCTCCACTTAATGAGGGAGCGAACTACGTCACGAACCTCTCAGGCCCGGAGTCCGCTTCCAGTGGACTTGTCTGCCCGCGAGCGTCGCGAGCGGGCACCCAGCCCGGCGATTGATCGCCGGGCGGGCATGGCGCATCTACTCCCCCTCGCCATCCGGAACTCCCGCCTCGGCGAAGGTCGCCATCTCTGACAGAAGTGTTCCAGGCCGCCTCGGCCAGCGAAATCCCCAGCGCCGCGCCGGTGCCTTCGCCCAGCCGCAGGTCGAAGTCGAGCAGCGGGGAGAGGCCCAGCCAGTCGAGCATGATGCCGTGCCCGCGCTCCTGCGAGCGATGCGCGGCGATCAGGTACGGTTTGACCGCTGGCGTGATGGCGGCGGCGATCATCGCGGCGGCGTCGAGATGAAGCCGTCGACCATCACCGGGACGCGGTGGGCCGCTGCGCCCAGGATCACGCCCGGCCAACCCGCCGATCTCAAAGCCGCCCACCTTCGCCAGCACGTCGAGCCCGTCGGCGGGGTCGGGGTGGTTGAGCGCCAGCGCCCGCTCGATCGCCGCTGATCTTGCGCGCCAGCCCGGCGTCGTCGATGCCGGTGCCGCGCCCGGCGAGGACCCGCCGCCGGCCGCCGGTGAGCACGGCGGCGATGGCCGCCGAGGGCGTCGTGTTGCCGATGCCCATGTCGCCGGTGCCGACGATGTCCAGCCCCTTCGCGATCTCCGCCTCGACCACGCTCGATGCCGGCCTCGCACCGCCTGCTCGGCCTGCGTCGCGCGTCATGGCCGGGCCACGCGCAATGTTGGCCGTGCCGTGCGCGATCTTTTCACGACGAGGTCGGGGTGGGGCGGCATGTCGGCGGCGACGCCCATGTCGACCACGACCACCCGCGCGCCGACGTGGCGCGCCAGCACGTTGATCGCCGCGCCGCCGCGCAGGAAGTTGAGCACCATCTGCGGCGTGACCTCCTGCGGGAAGGCGCTGACGCCTTCGGCCACCACGCCGTGATCGCCGGCCATCGTCACGATGGCCTTGTCTCTGATGCTGGGCTGCGCCTGCCCGCTGACGCCCGCGATCTGGATCGAGAGCGCCTCCAGCCGGCCCAGGCTGCCCGGCGGCTTGGTCAGCGTGTTCTGGCGGTCGGCGGCAGCTTGCGCGGCGGCTGCGTCGAGGGGACGGATGCGGGCGATGAGGTCGGGAAGCATGGGGTTGGCTCCTGGTGATATCTGCATGTGCGTGTTTGTAGGGGCGGGTCTCAGACCCGCCCCTACTGGCGCTCAATGTTCTGGCGGCGTGTCCTGCCGCAGCGCGTCGATCAATTCGTGGATCGACCCCGCCTCGACGCGGCGATCCGCCGTCTCGACGCGCCAGCGGGTGTGGCTGTTGGTGCCGTCGACCGCGACGCGGATCACCGCATGGTCGCCGTTGTAGCTGACGGCGTAGCCCTCGCGCTCCAGCGCGCGCGCCGTCCACACGGCGGGCAGGCCCTCGCCGTCGAGGTGCACCGTGCCCGCCTCGCCGCGCGGGGCGGCGAACGAGCCGGTCGCCGCGTCAAAGCTGACGCCCGCGTGCTGGAAGGTCTGCTCGAACGCGCCGCTCAGGATCAGGTCTTCGGGTGCGCCGCTGCGGATCGAGCCGTCGGCGGCCATCAGCCATAAGCGGTCGGCGCAGTGCAGCGCGAGGTCGAGGTCATGCGTCGAGAGCAGGATCGCCTGCCCGGTCGAGCGGGCCAGCGCGCGCAGCGTCTGCATCACCTCGACGCGGTGCGGCAGGTCGAGGAAGGCGGTCGGCTCGTCGAGCAGCATGACACGCGGCTCCTGCGCCAGCGCGCGGGCGATCATCACCTTCTGCCGCTCGCCGTCGCTCAGCGCCTCGACGCTGTTCGCCGCCAGCGGCCCCGCGCCCACCGCCTCAATCGCCCAGCGCACCACGAACTCGTCGTGCGGGCTGAGCCTGCCCAGCCAGCCGGTGTGCGGGAAGCGCCCCAGCGCGACCAGCGCGTAGGCGGTCAGCGTGCCCACGCTGACGCGGTCGGTGAGCACCACGCTCAGCAGCCGGGCCAGCTCGCGCGGCTTGAGGCGCGCCACGTCGCGGCCCATGATCGAGATGCGCCCGCCCAGCGGTGGCTGCATCCCGGCCAGCGTGCGCAGCAGCGTCGACTTGCCCGCGCCGTTCGGCCCCAGCAGGCACACCAGTTCGCCGCCGGTTAGCGTCAGCGCGAGATCACGGCTGAGGGTGTGCTGCGGCTGGCGGTAGCCAATCGTCAGGCCCTGCGTGTTCAGGACGGATGTCGCGATCATGCTGAGAACGTCTCCTTCAGGTTGTTGCGGCGCAGGATGACCCACACCACCACCGGCGCGCCGATCAGCGCGGTGATCGAGTTGAGCGGCAGCACGATGTTGCTGCCCGGCACCTGCGCCACCAGGTCGGCTATCAGCGCCACGACCGCGCCGCTCAGGATGACCGCCGGGATCAGCACGCGGTGGTCGGACGTGCCAAACAGGCTGCGGCACAGGTGCGGGATGGCGATCCCCAGAAAGCCGATCGGGCCGCAGAAGGCGGTCACTACGCCGGCCAGCACCGAGGCGCTGACGATGATCCAGAAGCGCGCCGGTTTGACGGCCAACCCCATGCTGTGCGCGTAGTGCTCGCCCAGCAGCAGTGCGTTGAGCGGCTTGGCCATGCCCGCCGCCAGCGCCAGCGCCGCGATCAGCGCCGGGGCCATCAGCCGCAGCTCTGACCACGTGGTGCCGCCAAAGCTGCCGAACGTCCAGAAGATGTAGGTCTGGATGCGCTCGGCGATGCTGAAGTGCAGCAGGATGTCGACCAGCGCGCTGACCGCGTAGCCGAACATCAGGCCCAGGATCAGCAGCGTCATGGTTGGCACGCGCTGGCTGGCGACACAGCACCAGCAGCATCACGCCCAGCGCGCCCAGGCTCGCCGCCACGATCACGCTCAGGTCGCCCAGCAGCGGCAGGCCGCTCAGGAATGTCGCGCCTTTGAGCAGCCCCGCCGATCCCAGCACCACCAGCGCCACGCCCAGGCTCGCGCCAGAGCTGATGCCCAGCACGTAGGGGTCGGCCAGCGGGTTGCGGAACAGCGTCTGCATCTGCAACCCGGCGATGCCCAGCGCCGCGCCGGCCAGCGTCGCGGTGACGGCCTTGGGCAGCCGGAACTGCCAGATGATCGTCGCCCAGGCAGCGCGCTCCGGCACGCCGCCGGTCAGGATGATGCCGATCTGCCGCAGTGGGATGCTCACCGAGCCAATCGATAGGCTGACGGCGAATACTGCCACCAGCAGCAGCGCCAGCCCGGCCATCGCCAGCGGGCGCACGCCGCGCGCGGGCCACGCCTCTTCGGCAGGGGGCGGGGTCAGGTTGGGTGTGGTAAGCGTGTCGGCGATGTCGGTCACGGTATCCTGTTCCTGTCGATCTCTTTACCTCACCCCCTTTGCGATGCGCCACTGGCGCATCGCTTTTCCCCCTCTCCAATTTGGAGAGGGGGAGTCGGACCGGAAGTCCGGCGGGGATGAGGTTCTTACTTCAACTGCTGGTAGTAATACAGCTCATGATCCGGCACCAGTTCCGGATGGAAAATCTTGATCAGGTCGAGCAGCACGATCTGCGGGTGCGCTGCGCCCGTCTCGAAGTAGTCGTTGCCGTACTGCGTCTCGCGCGTGTTGACGGCGTACACCTGCCCATCCTGAAACGCCGTGAACTGCGCGAAGCGCTCGTCGGCGTTGCGCATCTCGTCGAGCGAGGTATACGTCCACACGTTCACCCAGAAATCGGCGTTCTGCGCCTGGTTGAATACCGTCTCGAAGTCGAAGGCAGGCGAGCCGGTGTCGGTGTTGTCGGCAAAGACGTAGTCCGCGCCCGCGTCGTGGATCAGCCGTGCGGTGAAGCTCTGCCCGCCGGCCACGTACCACGTGCCCTCGTAGGGCGTGTCGGTGAAGGTGGTGGGCCGCTCGCCGACCGAGGCCGCCAGCGCGGCGGCGTCCTCGTACCGCTGCGCGATGCCGCTGAACACGGTGTCGGCCTTCGCCTCGGCGTTGAAGAACAGCGCGATGAACTTGACCCACTCGGCGCGGGCCAGCGGCGTCGCTTCCGTCCAGTCGGCGTTCATGACCACCGGCAGCCCCGCGTCGATCAGCGCCGGGAAGGTGTCATACTCCGGCGTGCCGGAGCTGTAGGCCATGACCAGATCGGGCGCGAGGTTCAGCGCCGTCTCGACGTTGACCGTGCCCGCCGGCGCGATCTCGACCACCTTGCCCGCGTCGATCATCTGGCGCACGGTCGGGTTGTTGACGTAGGCGAAGCTGTCGACGCCCGCCAGCCGGTCAAGCTGCCCCAGGTCGTCGAGCATGGTGATGTACGAGGTCGACATGGCGACCATGTGCTGCACCGGCACCTGGATCACCGTCGCGCCCTCGAAGCCGGTCGGCGTGGGCGTGCCGCACTGCACCAGCACCGCCTGGAAGGTGCGGTCCGCGCCGGGCCACGGCGTCAGCGTGGTGACGACCTTGTAGTTGTTGTGATACTCGACGGTGAAGTTCTGGGCGTAAGTAAGCGTCGTCTTGTCGGGGAAGTAGTCGACGCCCGGCGTGTAGTCCTGCACGCAGCCATCGGTCAGGTTGGCCGTCGGTGCGGCGGCGGCTTCGGTGGCGGTCGGCGCGATGGGCGCGGTGGTGGGCGGCGCGGTCGGCGCAGCGGTTGGCGCGGGCGTGCTGGCCGCCGCACAGCCTGCCAGCGCCAGCGCCAGCGCGGCAGCGATCAGAATATTGAGCAGGGTCGATGGACGTTCCACGCAAAACCTCCAGGTGATAGAGAGTTGGTCTTTGCGCGGGATCGAAAATGGCGGCCCGGTGAGAGGTCGCCAGAAAACGAAAATCCCGCCGTCTGGCGGGACCGTGTGCGGGGGAATGTCCCTCGCGCCCGGCCCCCTTGTCTCACGAAGGTGGCTTAGAGCAGACGCACGGGCAGGTCATCGGGCTGCTGGCGATGGCGACCGGAGGTCGATTACGCCAGATACCGTTGCGGGCCAGCGCCGGACTCTCACCGGACTTCCCCTGGTGGCGGGCGAGTGATCGCCGCGCCATGCGCCAGCCGCCTTCCGGCAGCGGTGCACCCATGCGTGTCTCATGTCAACGTTCTGAGTACAGGGTACCGCTCATCAGGCGGGTTGTCAATGGCCGCCGCAGCGATGTGATGATCGTCCGGGCCGGTTGTGACAATCCCAGCGGCATCCTGCGCCTCCTCCGCCCCCCTCTCCCCAGCGAGCACGTGAGAGAGGGGGGCGGAGGGTGAGGGGTGAGGGTCCCGCCCTTTCCTTAGCGCGTTAACTCCCCACGCTAAAGAAAGTAGAATGAGAAAACCTTTCCTTAAAGAGCTATCTCGCGCGTACAAGGAAAAGCAATGGACGAGAGCCGATTCGCCAACAGCCCCACCGGCTACCTGGTTCCGCAGCAGAGCCTGAAGACCGGCGAGGCGTACGCTGCCTACGTGCCGCAACCCCTGCCGCGATCCGTCTCTGCGCTGGCGCTCGACGACGCCGCGCTGACCTGGATCGCGCAGGCGGAGCAAGCGCTGGGCCGCCTCGACGGGGTGCTCGGCGCGCTGCCGCAGGTGTTTCAGGGGCAGCGGCTGCTGATGGCGCAGATCGTGATGCGCCAGGAAGCGGTCGCCAGCACGCGCATCGAGGGCACCCGCATCACCGACGCGGAAGCGCAGCGCTACGAGGTCGTCGGCCCCGAGGGCGAGGCGGTGGTCGATTACCGCGAGGTCACCAACTACATGGCCGCGCTGCGCGCCGGGCAGGACCTGCTCGCCTCGCTGCCCATCTCCGCGCGTTTCCTGTGCCGGCTCCACAAAGTTCTGCTAAACGGGCTGCCGCGCGGGCGGTCGGGCGGGCCGCATGGCCGCCTGCGCGAGGGGCCGGTGATCATCGGCGCGTCCACCCGCGTCGCCGATGCGCGCTTCGTGCCGCCCCCTGGCGACCGGGTCGCGGCGCTGGTCGACGGCTGGGCGGACTTCGTCAACGCGCGCCTGCAGATGCCCACTGTGCTTCAGGCCGCGCTGATGCACTACCAGTTCGAGACGATCCACCCCTTCACCGATGGCAACGGGCGGCTGGGCCGCCTGCTGGTCAAGCTGTTCTTCGTCGAGCGGGGCGTGCTGCGCCAGCCGCTGCTCTACCTGAGCGGCTACCTGCTGAGAAATCGCGGGGCCTACTATGATGCGATGCTGGCCGTCAGCCGCGAGGGGGCATGGGGCGGTTGGGTAGGGTTCTTCGCGCGCGGGGTGGCCGAGCAGGCGCAGCGCACCGCCGACCTGGCCGGGAAAGTCGCGGCGCTGCGTGAGACGTATCTCGAACGGCTGCACGCTGCCGGCGCGACGGAAACCACTTACCGGCTGCTCGACCTGTTGTTTGAGCACCAGACGATGACGGCCCCGTTCGCTGCCGGGCAAATGGGCGTGACGGCCCCCACCGCCCGCAAGGCCATCGCGGCGCTCGTCGATTTCGGCATTCTGGCCGAGCAGACGGGCAAAGAGCGCTATCGGGAATATGCGCCAGTGGAGTTGATCGGCCTGCTCGACGCCGGAAGCTGACGCTCAGCGTTTCCTCAGCACCAGCCGCATATACTCCAGCGCGCCGCTGTCGAAGCGGTCGTAAATCAGCGTGCCCTCGACGCCCGCGAAGGCGTAGAAGATCCCCCGCGCGACGCGCGGCACGCCGTGGTCGATCAGCGCCCGGTTGCGCTCGCGCTGGTAGCCCAGCGCCGCCAGCACGTTGTGCGTGATGCGCTCCTGCGCTTCGACTTCAAACCCGGCCCGGTCGATATCCGCCATCAGTGCAGGCAGGGCCGACGGCGTGCGATGATCGGCCCACAGCAGGTGGCCGCCGGGCCGCAGCACGCGCGCCACCTCGCTCAGAAAGCGCGGCATCGAGCCGTAGCAGTGCGACGACTCGACGTTGATCACCACGTCAAACGAGGCGTCATCAAAAGGCAGCTTCTCGGCGTCGCCGTGGCGGAAGCGCAGCCCCGGCACGTCGTAGAAACGCTGGCAGAAGGCTGCTGCCCGGCTGGAAAAGTCGACGCCAGTCATGCTGCGTGGGTTCAGCGTGCGCATGACGTACGACGCCCCGCCGCCGCGCCCCGATCCCACCTCCAGTACATCGCGCCCGCTGAGGTCGATGGCCCCGGCGACCTGCCGGTACAACTGCAGGCTGTAGCGGTCGGCGGCGTCGCGGCCCTCCAGTGGGAGGGTGGCAGCGTCGGGACGCAGCGCCACGTAGCCATAGTTCATCAGCCGCACGTCGCCATTCTGATCCAGCCCGGCCAGATACTGGTAGAACAGCCGGTTGACCAGCCGTCGCAGCGCCGGGACGCGTGCCATCACGAAATCAGCCGTTGCATACATGATCTGTGTTCCTCTGGCGAATTCAGCGGAAGTTGCGCGGAGTATACGGTTTCCGCTGACAGGCTGCAACCGGCGCGCCGCCTGTATCGCCCTCACGCATCGCATCGGCCAGGTGGCTGAGCGCAAAACCCGCCACCGGGGCGATGCCTCCGAGCCGCCCATGATCTATGATCTAACATAGCGGCCATACCCGCACAATTTGGGACACGACTGGGAGGGTGGGCGTCATGAGAACTTATACAGATCAGCGCGCAGAAACGGTGCCGACGATTTCTGAACGAGAGTGGGTCGTTTGTAGAGCGCGCGCCCCAGCGTGAGCAAATCGTGCAGGCGCTGCAAACGTATCAGGACAGATACCAATCGCTCTTTGAGCAGGTCCGGGACGCGATCTACATCAGCACGCTGGACGGCCAGCTTGTCGATATCAACCCGGCAGGCATCGAAATGTTTGGCTATGATCGCAGCGAGCTGATGGACCTTGACATCAGGCAGTTATATGCCGACCCGGAAGAACGTGAGCACTTCAGGCAGATCATTTTCGACCTTGGCGGGATCAAAGAATACCCGGTCAGGCTCCGTCGCAAAGACGGCGTGATCCTCAACTGCCTGCTTACCTCGTCGCTGTGGGATGACGGGCAAGGCGTCGTCCTCGGCTATCAGGGGATCATCCGGGATGTCACTGCCCGCTGGCAGGCCGAGATGAAGCTTCAGGAATATGCGAAGGAGCTGGAGGAGCGCAACGCCGAGCTTGACTCCTTCAGCCATACCATCGCGCATGACCTCAAAGGGTCGCTCCAGAACATCGTGCTGGGTCTGGACCTCATCACCGAGGAGGAGCATGGCCTATCGGAGACACAGCACAGCCTGCTCGACATCGCCCTGGATGCATCCCACAAAGCCAACCGGATGATCGAGGGACTGCTGCTGTTCGCCCGCCTGCGTGACGCCAGCGAAGTGATCTCAGAGGTCGACATGGAGGCTGCTGCACAGGCGGCTCTGGCGCGGCTGCAGCACCACATCCAGGCCCGGCAGATGACCATCGAGGTGGAGTCGCCGCTGCTGCCGGCGCTGGGATACGCCCCCTGGGTTGAGGAAGTCCTGGCGAACCTGGTCGGAAACGCCGTCAAGTACTGCGGGCATGATAATCCCAACCCCACCATCTGCATCCGGAGCTACCCGGCAGGCGATAGGGTGTGCTACGAAGTTGAAGATAACGGGCTGGGCATCCCGCCCGAGAACCTGAGCACGCTGTTCGCCATGTTCTCGCGGTTTCACACGGCTGAGGCCGAAGGGACCGGGCTTGGCCTGTCGATTGTGCAGCGGATTGTCACGAAGCTGAACGGCGAGGTCGGAGTGCGCAGCGAAGTGGGCAGGGGCAGCACGTTCTGGTTCGCGCTGCCCGCCGCCTGACCGCGCTCGATGCGAATCGAAAGGCCCCACTAGCGATCTGCCGTCGCGTCAGCCGCGGCAGGCTGTGCGATGATATCCGGGTCCTTCATCTGGGTGATCACCAGCACGCTGACCACCATCAACCCCACAGCCAGCAGCAGCGACGGCGTGAACACACCGCCGCGACCCCTCATCGCTTCCATGATGTACACAAACACCACCGACGCCTGCCCGAACAACTGGATCAGCCCGTTGGAGGTGCCCTCCGGCGTGGGATAGGTAATCTCGGCGGCGTACTGGAAGCCGATCGGGCTGACGCCGATCAGGAAGAAGCCCATCGCAAAGGCCGAAGCGAACAGCAGCCACAGGCTGGTGGCGAACGTCAGGCCGATCAGGCCGGGTACGGCCAGCGTGAAGCCCAACAGCAGGAAGACCTGGCGTTTGTGCTGCTTGTCGGAGATGGGCGGCAGGACCACCGCGCCTATCAGCCCACCGACCAGCAGCAGCGCGCCCAGCGTCCCGGCGTCGACCGTCGTGAAGCCGCGTGGCCGGATGATGCCCTCGACCCAGGTGGTGAGGCCGTTGAAGATACCCATGCCGATGGTCTGGATGGCGAGATACAGCCAGAAGGGCCGTGCCCTGAGCGCGTGCTTCAGCCCGTCGAGCATCAGCGCACGCGCCTCCATGCCGGGCGGGCAGGGCGGTGTCGGCGGCGTCTCGCGGGCCAGCACCACGAACACCACCGCCGAAAAGGCCGCGACACCACCGTAGATCAGCTGCACGGTGGGGATCGCCAGGCTCTCGGTCAGGATCGGTGTCAGCACCATGCCCAGCGCCACGCCGATCAGGTTCGACAGCGTCACCAGCCCGACGGCGGTCGCGCGCTCTTCCAGCGCGAACCACTGCGCCGGGACCTTCGTCCATGAGTTCATCAGGAATGGCTGGGCGATGGCCAGCCCGATGGTGCTCAACACGACCAGCGTGTAGTTGGCCCCGGCCAGCCCGCGCAGCACGCCGAAGATGCCCATGAGCACCGCGCCGATGCTGACCGCCAGCCGGAAGCCGTAGGTGTCGATGACCCATGAGATCGGGATCGCCAGCGGGACGTAGGCGATCATGAAAGTCATCGCCAGCAGCCCGATCTGCAGGTCGCCGACGCCGTAGAAGCGCGCCGCCGGCCCGGTGATGGGCGCGTAGGCGATCCACAGCGTCTGGATGGTCAGGTTGATGGCCATGAAGGCCCCCAGCACCACCCACCGATATCCATATACGCGATACGTCCGTTCGCTCATAGTGGCCTCCTGTGTCGGGCAGGCTCATGTGATACGCCCTTTGCGCCAATAGTTGAAACCGTCGCGCGGCGCAGAGGATACGTGCTCGCACGCTCGGCAGGCGGCTGGCGTCGATCCGGCGCGTATCGTATACTGGAATCAACGTGATTTGAGGGGCAGCGGCAGGCCGGTCATGACGCCGCGCCGGAGGAGGGGAAAACAATAGAGCCTGCCTGCTACGGTCTACATGAGGGATGAGCGTTATTGTTAGCCAAGGGAGGATACCATGTTTCGCAAGCGCATGATGATCGTCGGTGGCGTGCTTGGGGCAGCGCTGCTCATCGTGGGGACGGCACTCGCCGCCACGATTGACACCACGGCCCGCACGGTGACCACCTCTGCATTCGACATCCAGTTCAGCCTGACGAACCCGGAAGAAATCAGCTCAATCAGTTGGAACGGTTCCCCCAACCTGACCGCCACCGGCGTGACAAGCTGTGGCGATCCGCTGGAATACTTCGGCAACAGTTGGGCCGCGCCCGACTCGGCGAACTTCGTGTCACTGGTCGGCTGGGCACAGTCCGGGACGTGGGGCAGCAAGAATTCCCACAGCGTCGACATCCGTTCCGTTTCAAACAGCGCGTCGGGCTGCTATGGGGCATCAGACATTCCGGTCCAGACCAGCTACCACTTCTGGGATCGCGGGCCCGTCGTCAACCGCATCCAGGTGCAGCGCAAGTTTGACTTCCGGGGCGCGCCGCTGACGCAGGATCTCCGGCCCTACATCCCGCGCCTGTACCCGCTCGATGGCTACACCGAGGTGTACCATCCCGATGCCAGCGGCTCGCTGCTGGTGATGGAGACGCCGTCGGCCTGCCCGCTTGGCTGCCAGGTGTCTGACTGGAACGGTAGCTGGTTCGCCATGCACAACCCGACCACCGGCCAGGGCGTGATCGTACGCCACGCGCCGTCCGGCTACGCGGTCAGTCTGTGGGTGGACGAAGACTCCGCGTCGTACACCAACGCCACCAGCGTGCTGCTTCTCCAGCCAGCCGGCGGCTTCACCGGGCGGGTCACCGACACACAGTTTATGTGCTTCTACAACAGCAGCATGTGGAGCCCGTCGCTGACGCTGCCGCCGGGCTGCTGAATGCAGCAGGTTCACAACTCTGTGCGACCGCTCTGCATGGTCACAGAAGGGTCAAGTATCCGAACGACGACGCGCTGGTGTTGCGCCGGCGCGTCGGTTTTGTACCCGTGCTGGTCTGTGCGATAATGCAGTCGCCAAGGTTTCATCAGGAGTGTTTCAAGGAAAACTTTTGACAGAACACTTAACCATTGCAGAGACAAGTGAACCATGCTCAAATACACGCCTTTTCACGAACGGACCGCGCCATCTATGCCAGGCGCAGAACTGGCGGCGCTGGTCCGGCTACATCGTGGCCGGCTCCTACGAGCTGACGCACGAGGCCGAGTACTGGGCCATCCGCAATTCGGCGGCGCTGATCGACGTCTCGCCGCTGTACAAGTACCGCGTCAGCGGGCCCGACGCCGAGCGCGCGCTGAACCGCATGGTCACCCGCGACGTGTCGAAGCTGGCGGTGGGCCGCGTGGGCTACACCCCCTGGTGCGACGCGCGCGGCAAGCTGCTCGACGATGGCACGCTCCAGCGGCTAGGCCCCGACGAATTCCGCGTGACCGCCGCCGACCCCAACCTGCGCTGGATACAGGAGAACGCTGCCGGCATGCAGGTGGCGGTCGAGGACGAGTCTGGAGCGGGTGGCGGCGCTGGCGCTTCAGGGCCCCACCTCGCGTGACATCCTGCGCCGCCTCACTGACGCCGACCTCGACACGCTGCACTATTACGGCATCACCCGCGCCGACCTGCGCGGCGTGCCGGTCGAGATCAGCCGCACCGGCTACACCGGCGACCTCGGCTTCGAGATCTGGCTGCCCGCCGAGCGCGCTCTCGACGTGTGGGACATGCTGGTCGAGGCCGGCGCGGATTACGACCTGCTGCCCGCCGGGATGCTGGCGCTGGACATGGCGCGCGTCGAGGCCGGGCTGCTGCTGATCGAGGTCGATTACGTGTCGGCCCGCCACGCGCTGATCCCGGCGCAGACCTCCACGCCCGACGAGCTGGGGCTGGGCTGGGCGGTCGGCATGGACAAGGGCAACTTTGTGGGCCGCGCGGCGATCCGTGAGGAGCGGGCGCATGGGCGCGCGTGGGGCTTCGTCGGCGTGGCCGTCGAGTGGGAATCGCTGCACGCGCTGTACGCCGCGCACCGCCTGCCGCCGCAGCTTCCTGCCGCCGCGTGGCGCATGAGCGTGCCGATCTCCATCGAGGGGCGGCAGGTCGGCTACGCGTCGAGCGGGGTGTGGTCGCCGCTGCTCAAGCAGTATTTGGCGCTGGCGCACCTCAGAGAGCCTTATACGCGGGTGGGCACCCCGCTGAGCATCGAGATCACCGTCGAGCACGAGCGGCGGCAGGCGCAGGCGCGGGTCGTGCCGACGCCTTTCTTCGAGCCGGAGCGCAAGAAGGCGACAGCCCGCCGGGAGGCCGCAGCATGACGAACCATCGTTACGACGCCATCGTCATCGGCGGAGGGCACAACGGGCTGGTCGCCGCCGCGTATCTGGCCCGCGCGGGCAAGCGCGTGCTGGTGCTGGAGCGCCGCGAGATCGTCGGCGGGGCAACCGTCACCGAGGAGATCGTGCCCGGCTTCAAGTTCTCGGTGTTCTCCTACGTCGTCAGCCTGCTGCGCCCCGAGATCATCCGCGACCTCGACCTGCCCGGCCACGGGCTGCGTCTGCTGCCGCTGGAAAGCACCTTCACACCGCTGTACGACCGCGACTACCTGGTGCGCTGGGCCGACTACGACCAGACGCGCCGCGAGCTGTACCGCCACTCCCCGCGCGACGCCGACGCCTACCCGGAGTTCGGCAAGCTGATGGTCCACGTGGCGCAGGCCGTGCAGCCGATCCTCAACATGGTGCCGCCCAACCCGGCCTCGCTCAACCCCGCCGACCTCACCGCGCTGCTCGACCTGCTGCGCGACATGCGCGGCATCGACCGCGAGCACTTCCACACGCTGGTCAAGCTGATGACGATGAGCAGCGCCGACCTGCTTGACGAGTGGTTTGAGACCGAGCCGCTCAAGGCGACCATGTCGTCCAGCGGGATTATCGGCACGTTCCTAGGGCCGCGCTCGCCGGGGACGGCCTACGTGCTGCTGCACCATTACATGGGCCAGATCGACGGCGTGTTCCGCGCGTGGGGTTTCCAGAAGGGCGGCACCGGCGCGGTCGCGCAGGCGATTGCCGCCGCCGCGCGCCGCTTCGGCGTGGAGATCCGCACCGAAGCGCCCGTCGCGCGGGTGATCGTCAAACGCGGGCGAGCGGTGGGTGTCGCGCTGGAGAACGGCGATGAGTTCCACGCGCCGGTGGTCATCTCCGGCGTCGACCCCAAGCGCACCTTCCTGCGGCTGCTCGACGAGCAGGACCTGCCCGCCGATTTCGTCGACGACATCCGCAAGTTCAGGATTCGCGGCTCGTCGGGCAAGGTCAATCTGGCGCTCGACGGCCTGCCCGACTTCACCTGCCTGAAGGGCCAGGACCCGCTGCCCTTCCTGCGCGGCGCAACGTCGATCAGCCCCAGCGTCGACTACCTCGAACGGGCCTACGACGACGCCAAGTACGGCGACTTCTCGCGCCGCCCGTACATCGATATGATCATCCCCTCGTTGATCGACCCCGACATGGCCCCGCCCGGCAAGCACGTCATGTCGTGCTTCGTGCAGTACGCGCCCTCGGACCGCATCGGCGGCTGGGACGACGCCTCACGCGAGGCGTTCGGCGATGCGGTGATCGACACCATCGCCGAGCACGCGCCCAACATCCGCGACATCATCGTTGGGCGGCAGGTGCTCACCCCGGCGGACATCGAGCGCATCGGCGGGCTGACGGAGGGCAACATCTTCCACGGCGAGCTGATGCTGTACCAGTTGTTCTTCCTGCGTCCCTCGATGCAGTGGTCGAACTACCGCACGCCGGTGCGCGGCTACTGGCAGTGTGGATCGGGCACGCACCCCGGCGGCGGCATCGCCGGCACGTCGGGGCGGCTGGCGGCGCTGGAGATCCTCAAGGAGTGGGGGGAGGCAGCCCGATGACCACACGCTATGACGCCATCGTCGTCGGGGCCGGGCACAACGGCCTGACCTGTGCCGCGTACCTGGCCCGCGCCGGACAGCGCGTGCTGGTGCTCGAAGCGCGTGGGGCGGTCGGCGGGGCGCTGGCCACCGAGGAGTTCGCGCCCGGCTTCCGCGCCGACGTGATGCCGCGCGGCACCGGCTGGCTCAACCCGCGCCTCGTCCACGACCTGCGCCTCAATCTGGAATTCATCCGGCCTGAGGCGGCGGTCTTCTCGCCGCTGCCCGATGGCGGCGGCCTGACGCTGTGGCGCAGCCCGGCGCGCACCGTCGAGGCGCTGCGCCGTCTGTCGCCCGCCGATGCCGATCGCTTTCTGGCGTTCGGCGCGCACGTGGCGGGCATCACCCGCGCGCTGGAGTCGCTGTACGTATTGCCCGCGCCCGATATTCACGGT
Organism: uncultured Chloroflexia bacterium; assembly: GCA_963787375.1. Taxonomy (GTDB): domain Bacteria; phylum Chloroflexota; class Anaerolineae; order Aggregatilineales; family UBA3940; genus CAWBCR01. The sequence goes on from CAWBCR010000021.1 coordinate 35,907, forward strand.
GCGTCGTGGGGGTCGCTCATGCGCTACCTGCCGCCCGCGCTGCGCGTGCGTCGCATGGGCCGCCGTAGGATGCAGGCACTTCTGCGCACGCTGCCGATGTCGGCCTACGAGTTCCTCAACGAGTGGTTCGAGACCCCGGCGCTGAAAGGCGCGCTGGGCGCGGCGGGCGTGACCGGCGTGATGCAGGGTGTGCGCGGCGCGGGGACGGCGCTGCTGTTCCTGCATCAGCACGTTGGCGCGGCGCAGGGTGCGTTCCGCGCGGTGACGCGCGTGCGCGGCGGCATCGGCAAACTGAGCGAGGCGTTGGCCAATTCGGCGCGCGCGGCGGGGGCCGAGGTGCGCTGCGGCACGCGCGTGGCGCAGATGATGGTGCAAGATGGCCGCGTGACGGGCGTCGCGCTGGCGGATGGCGAGCAGATCGCGGCCCGCGCAGTCGTGTCTTCCGCCGACCCGCGCACCACGTTCCTCGACCTCCTCGACCCGGTTGAGCTGGACCCGTCGTTCGCGAACGAGGTGCGCACCATCCGCATGCGCGGTGTGGCGGCGGTCGTGCAGTTGGCGCTGGATGGCCTGCCAGCCTTCGACGGCGCGGACGCCTCGCAGCTTGGCGGCGTGATCAGCATCAGCCCCGACCTCGACACTCTGGAGCGCGCCTACGACGCGGCCAAGTACGGCGCGATCTCCGAGCGCCCGCTGCTCGAAGCGAGCATCCCCACGCTGGCCGACCCGTCGCTCGCGCCGGAGGGCCGGCACGTGATGACGATCTGGATGCAGTACGCGCCCTATGATCTGACTGGGGGGTGGGGGGACGATCAGCGCGAGGCGCTGGGCGACCTCGTGGTGCGGACGCTGGCCGAGGTTGCGCCCGACCTGCCGGGGAGGGTGCTGCACCGCCGCGTGCTCGCGCCGCCCGACCTTGAGCGCGAGTATGGCCTGCCAGAAGGCAGCTTCGCGCACGGCGAAATGGCGCTCGACCAGCTTCTGTTCATGCGGCCTGTGCCCGGCTGGTCGGGCTATGACACGCCGCTCGGTGGGCTGTACCTGTGCGGCGCGGGGACGCATCCCGGCGGCGGGCACACCGGCGCAGCGGGCTACGTCGCCGCGCGGGCCATCCTGCCGCGCCTGAAGCGGGGCTGACGGCGACTACGGGCTGGGCGGACCGATGCGCGCCAGAACGCTGTCGCCGCTGTCGTCCAGTACCTCGACCCTGCGGCCCACGCCCGGATACAGCGAGGCGGCGTCAAGGGTAACCGATTCCGCGTCTGACCCCGACCCGTACACAATCGTGATGCCCTGATCCCAGGGCCAGTGCAGCGATGTGTCGTCGCCTAGGCGCAGCCCTTCCAGCTTAAAAGAGCTGTTGTCTCCCCCGGATATTTCCATATACACCGCGCTGCCCGCCAGGTCGGTGTCAAAACGCAGCCTGCAGCCATCCCGACGACTGGGCGGGAACGTCGATCTGGGCTAACTCGGCGTCACCATCAGCCGACCTGAAGACGAGACGTGCGTCACCCTGCGGGTTGTCGACGTAGATGCTCAGCATGGAAGCTGACACGGTTCCATCAAATTGAAAGTCGAGCCGTGTGCCTTCCTGCAGCACGATCCCGCCCTCCTGCGCGATGTTGAGTCCGGTAATCGGATTCATCGCGGCAAGATAGTGGATGTCGTCGTTGGCCGTCAGCCAGGGCTGCTCTACAGACGTGCCGACCACTGCCGGCGTGTAAACCGCGCCGCACTGAAGCGCTCCATGTGTCAGGTAAAAGTACAGCATTTTTTCGTCAGTGTATGCCACGCTGCCGCATCCCCCGGGGTACGACAGCAACCGCTCGACCTGCGCAGCGTCCAGCGCAATATGCTGACGTGTTATCCCACGCTGCACTCTGTCGCGGACCCCAGATAGACCGTTGCGGATTAGCGTTAAAGGGATTCTTGCCGTCACCGCACCTGCCAGCAGCAGCAGCAGTACCAGTACCCAGCCCCTGAACGAGAGGATTAGTGTAGCACTGCGCGTTCTGGCTACTCCGTCCTGCACTATCAGTTCGATCCAGCGCAGGGCCGTCGTTAGCCACGCCCATATAGCCTGCCCGAACAGGCCGGTCAGCAGGATGAACAGTGGAATCACGTCCCGGTAGAATACCATCGCGGGATACGTCGGCTCGACGTATAGCACACTGACTGCAACCAGACCACCCAGCAAGATGCCCATCGCCAGAAAGGGACGTTTCCTATCCGGCGGCAGGCTCAGGAAACCCACCGCAAAGAGCACGAAGATAACCGTGAAGGATGCAAACGATTGATACCAGTTTGTTATCTCAACTCTAGCCAGTCTGAGATTGATTTTCAGCCCCTGGCCAGCAACCCAGCCCGGTGGCAGGGGGCTGCGCACAAATGATAGCTCAGGCCGCTTGATGACCAGTGGGAGCGCCGAGTAGAGCACAATCACGGCTACGCCGGCTGCCAGCACCCGCCAGCGCTGTTTCGACAGTGGATAGGTTGGCCAGCAGAAAGTACAGCGCCAGCGTGACGGCAGCGTACAGGCGGCCCATGGTGTGCATTGTCAGCAGCGCCACAATCCCAGAGATGAGGATCCACGGCCGCACGTCTCTCTTGTTCAAGATCAGGGCCCACAGCAGGATGGCGATGCCCAGCGCGATGTTGCTGGGCACAATCAAGTTGAAGCCCTGATGCGAATAGGTTCGGAAGGCAAGCAGCGCCAGCGTGATGCCCGCTGGACCGGGGCCCCACAGCGCGAACATCCAGGTGACAATCGCGAGATGGATCAGGACTGCCCCGGCGATCTCGAGGACGCGATAAGCCCCTTCCCACGTCAGCCCCAGCCTGTTCAGCAGCAGCAGCAGCGCCGAATGCAAAGGGTGGATAAACCTCCAGCATGCGCTGATTCTGCCGCCAGCGTTGGAGCGCCGCGTCGTAATTCGGGGTGGGAGCGGTGAACTGGGCATGTAAATCGCGGAACGCCGGGCAGTCTTCCCAGAAACAGGTCTCAAACTGCGGCCCGTGCAGCATATAGGCATATGAGTCATCTACCTCTCTCGGTAGCACCCGGCTGGCCATTGGAGCCATAGCCAAATACATCTGGGCGCTGAGATAGGCGACGAGCCCTACGGCGAAAACCAGCCAGGGCCCGACCAGGCGAACACGGTGTTCAAACTGCCGAGCTGGCGGGCTGTTGAATATCGCGACGGTCCTGTCTACCAGGAAATCAAATGTGGTGTTGGCCTGCACGGCTCAGCCTTCGACGTCGATAAGTGGCGCATGAGCGTACGAGATACTCACCGAGCATACCTGGGGAGCCCTCCAAGCTTCCAGAGACGTCATATGTTAAACCTCATTCCTTTGGAGCACGATGAGCGCGAACATGGCAAGATGACCATTCAATGGGGCCAGCAGATGCTCTAGAAGGTGCCAGGCATCAAAACTCCAGACTGGCGCTATACTGCGCATTGAGACCCCACCAGAAATCAGATATCGGAGTGATGTATGCAAGCGGATAATCTCGATCCGCCACTGCGGAAACTCCGCCTCAAAGATGGCCCTATCACGCTCGAAGATTATCCATGGCAACGCCCCATTTGCACCTGAAAGGGGACCGCTTAGTGGGAATTCCCAGTGACGGGTGATCGGGTTAAATGGCTCATGATGCAAGTGCTGGTAAATGAGTTCGCGCCCAACCCGTGTTCCACGGTTCATTCATAACAATCACTCCACCGGGATTTATGCATCGTGTTGCCTCTCTAAAGAAAGCCCGTGCATCTGGCAGATGGTGGAGTACGTCGCTCATTACTATGCCACGCAGCGATCCATCTGCAAATGGCAGTCTTTGCCCATCGAGCACGGCTACGATACCGGAGCAGCGGAATATTTCTGACGTGATCAGTGCGGGGATATATTCATCAAGGAAGCCTGCCCCTGAGCCAATTTCCAGGACCGGATTGCTCCCCTCCGGTACTGCCGCGGCAATTTCCCTATACCATTCGTCGTAGATCCGGTAAAGAAATCGCTTCTCTCTGACGACATGGCGGCGCAGCTCTGTCGTGCGAGGATCGTCTAATTCCATTCCCTGTGTGAGGGGATAGGCCAGCCAGCGGCGCAGTGCTGCCGAGATATTACCACTCATACAAACTTGATCCGGCGAAGAGCAAATAGAACCATTTGCAGTAGGAGCACCCCATGCTTCCAGCGAGAAATATTCGTCGTCCCATATTCGCGGCTGCGGTAGCGGATGGGCGTCTCGACGATCTTCAGGTTCTGCTTGGTGGCCCCCAGCAGCAGGTCGAAATCCCCGAACGGGTCAAAGTCGCCAAAATAGCTGCGATTCGCTGCGATGCGGTCGTAATCCGCTTTCCACAGAACCTTGGTGCCGCACAGCGTATCCCTGATCGGCTGGCCCAGCAGCCACGAGAATACTACACTAAAGAAGCGATTGCCAACTAGGTTGAGGAAGCGCATCGCCTCGTCCTCCATCGGGTATACCAGCCGCACCCCGTTGACAAATTCGCCCTTGCCCGACCAGATCGCCTCGTAGAAGCGCGGCAGATCCTCAGGGGCGACCGTTAGGTCCGCGTCGAGGATCATCAGGATGTCGCCGCTGGCGTGCTCAAAGCCCATGCGCACCGCGTCGCCTTTGCCGGTGCCGGTCTGCTGCAGCAGCTTGCAGGCGCGCTCGGGGTGCGTGGCGATGCCGCGCGCGATGGCGGCGCTTGTGTCGTCACGCGAGTGGCCTTCGACGAAGATCAACTCGGTGCCGCGTCCCATCTCCGGCACGCGCCCGAAGATGTGCGGGATGTTGCCTTCCTCATTGCGGGCCGGGATGACCACCGACACCAGCGGCATCTCGCGCTGCGGTGGGCGGGCGGCGGGCGTCTGCCGCGCGACCATGAAGTTGGTCAGCGCCAGTTGGCTGAACGGCCACAGCTTGACCAGAAACTGATTGGAAATGGCCCTGAGCAGCGGGATGCGCAGCGGAGGCAGCACTTCCTGCCAGTGGCAAATCACCTCGAAGCCGCTCAAATACAACAGATTATCGACATCCTGCGGCGTCAACCAGTTTTGCCGGAGCACGGGCCGGGCCAGCCCCAGCTTCTGGGCCAGGGTCAGCGGCCCTTCCCAGAGGTGGCTGTAATAGTTGACGATGATGCGGGTGTGAGGCTGAGTGGCCCTCGCCAGGTTGTCGAGGACGGACTGCACATCCCAGACATCGTTTAGCAGGTCCGACAGGATGACCACGTCAAACGGCTCGTCCCAGGCAAAGTCATGCGCGTCGGCGAGCACGAAGCGCAGCTCCGGGTGGCGACGGCGGGCGCTGCCAAGCGCCTCTTCGGAGTAGTCGACGCCGACTCCCACGCCGGGCTTTAGCGCGGCCAGCAGGTCGCCCTCGCTGCACCCCAGCTCAAGAACGCGCTGGCCGGGCGACACCAGAAACGCATAGACCTCGCGCAGCCGCCGGTGATAGGCGTCCCCCCAGCCGGCGCGGTCGCGGTACAGGCGAGCGACGCGGTCCCAATGGTCGCGCCGCGTATTCGTGTACGCCTGAAAAGCTGGGTCCTTGAGAATGTTGGGCATTCCTCACTCATCATAGGCAGCGCTGTCGGGCTAAACAGGTTCGGATTATAACCTATGTAATGGAGCCCGCAACTGGGGCACATCGACAGGGCGGTGTTAAAATGGGCGCGCTTCAGCCGTCCTTCTGCGCTCAAGGAGAGCCCCATGCGACAGACCATCGCCGATACCCTCGTGCTGCGCACCGTCGAGAGCGAGGACGACGTGCGCCGCGTGGCGGCCTTTAACGACGTCGTCATGTCCGACACCGACCAGCCCGATCCGCGCATCGGCCAATGGGTGACCAACCTGCTCGCGCCCGGCATCCACCCAACGCTCACCTGGGATGACTACTACCTGGTCGAGGACACGGCCAGCGGCGAGGTCGTCTCGTCGCTGTGCATCATTCCCCAGACGTGGACCTTCGGCGGCGTGCCGTTCAAGGTGGGGCGCATCGAGCTGGTCGGCACGCGCAAGGATTACCGCCGCCGGGGGCTGATCCGCGCGCAGTTCGAGGCCGCTCACCGGCGCTGCGCCGAGCAAGGGCTGATCGCGCAGGGCATCACCGGCATTCAGTGGTACTACCGCCAGTTCGGCTACGAATACGCGCTGGATCTGGACGGCGGGCAGGTGCTGTCGTTCGAGTCGTTCCCGGCGCTGCCCGGCAACTCACCTTTCACGCTGCGTGAGTGGCAGCCCGCTGACCTGCCCCGGCTGGAGGCGCTGTACGACGGCTTCGCGCGCGGGAAGCTGGTCGTCTGCCCGCGCCCCGCCGATCACTGGCTGTACCGCTTCCACGCGACCGGCGAGCGCAGCATCATGAAGCGCTGGTTGTATGCCATCACCCGCGCCGAGGAGGTGATCGGCTACGTGAGCATCCCGGTCGACACGTGGGGACCGCGCCCGCGCATCGACGACCTGGTGCTGGGCGAATCCATCGCGGAGGTCGTCCCGTGGCTGATGCCCCGCCTGCGCGAGGAGGTCACGCGGCTGTTTGCGCAGAACGATCCGCCGCTGCTGCCGCAGCTCACGCTGGCCCTCGGCGCGCACCACCCGATCTACCCGTACCTGCGGAGCTACCAGCATTACACGCAGCGAGTCTACGCCTGGTATATCCGGGTGCCCGACGTGGCGGCGTTTGTGCGCGAGGTCGCTGCGCCCGTGTTGGAGCGGCGCATTGCGGCGGGCCCGCTGGCCGGGCTGACCCGCTCGCTGACGCTGAACTTCCACACCGGCGGATTGCGGCTGGACTTCGAAGGCGGGCTGCTGGCGGCGGCGGAGAACCTGCCGCGCGGCCTCGCGGAGGATGCTGCGGACGTGGCTTTCCCGCCGCTGGTCTTCACGCAGCTTCTGTTCGGCTACCGCAGCCTGGCGCAGCTTCACCGCTGGTTCCCTGATGTGTGGTGCAAGGCCGCTGCGTGGCCGGTCGTGGAGGGGCTGTTCCCGCGCAGGCCGTCGTGGCTGGGCGGGGCGCTCGAATAGCGGCCCGCTGCCTTTTACCCGCCGAACCAGCCCCCGCTGATCGCCAGCACGGCCAACACGATCAGCGCCACGACAACCAGCGCGACCAGCAGCCAGCCCAACCCCCCGACGATTTCCGTGGAGCCTGCGCCGGGTAGGTCGGCATCTGGGGCCGGGCGGGCTCCGCCGGGGGCGCGGGCGGCGCGGCTCCCTCGCGCGATTGTTTCGAGCCAATCGACTGGTGCGCGCCGCGCGTGGGGGGGTCTCGGTGTCAGTGTGAATGTCGCGCCCCGCAACGTTCAGATCGCCCGCCACGCCGCCGCCTACTGTGATGTTAATGGTGTCGGCTCCGGCAGCCAGCGGCGCGCTGGTGGCCTGCATCAGCAGCGAGACCAGGTTCCAGGTGATCTCCTTGAGGGGGTCCACCTCGCGGACCAGCTCGGTGACGACTGCCGTCTGGGCCAGCACCCGCTCGCCGTCCGAGACGGTGACGATCACCCGCGACCGGCCCGCCTGCTGCCCATCGACCGGGGAAAGCTCAAAGATAATCGTCCCTGAGTCGTGGTCGGGCGGCAGCGCGATCTCCACCTGATCGTCGCCGCACAGCTTATTGTTCCGCGTCTCTCCGCGCACGGTGAAATCGCCGGACGTGACCTTGACGCACAGCGTCGCCGGGAGCAGCCTGCCGGTGCGCTCCTCGACGGGGAACACGCACGGGAAGGTGCTGCCGCTCACGTCGCCCTTGCGGATCAGATCGCCCGCCAGCGTGACGGCGGGCAGCTCGCCGCGCAGCCCTTTCGAATCCGGCAGCGAGATCTTGACGCGGCACTCGGTCCGGCTGCCGATCCGGGTGCGGTGCGGCATGGCGGCTTCCAGCCGCCGTTCCTGCTGCGCCTGCCGTTCGGCTGTGGATTCGGGCAGGTCCTGCCCGATGGCGACGGCTTTCCCCGGCGTCTGGCCCTCGGCCTGCACGACGCCCCATTCGTGTCCGGAAGCGGCCCCAAAGCTGAAGGCCGGGATGTCCCACCCGACCCGCCCGCCCAGATCGGCTACCAGCGCCCGGAACCCGGCCTCCTGATCGCCCCGCATGTCAGCGTACTGCACGCCCGCCAGCGTGAAGGGAACGGCGCTGCGCTCGTCGCCGCCGGCCAGCACCGGGAAGATCGGCTTGCCGAACGCCTGCGCCCGGATGATCTCCTTGTTGACCCATTCCAACTCTCTGGCCGATGGTGTGAGGACCACGACCACCGCGTCGACGTGCCGGATAGCGGCGTCGATGGCCTCGGCCCAGTTGGGCGTGCCCACTGTCAGGCCGTCGACGTCGACCCACACGTTGAAGCCCAGCTTCAGCAGGCTGTCGCGCAGCGCCAGCGTGAAGGCCCGATCCTCGCGGCTGTAGCTGATGAATATGTCGGCCATGGATGTGCTTTTCCTGCCGGATGGACGGCATCTCGCCGAGCGTGTGACCCCATTATAGGGGGGTGCGGCGCAGATGAGAAATGCGCTAGATGTCCCGCTGGTACACGCGGTAGCGCCGCAGGTCCTTGACGCCCAGCTTGCGCAGCGCGTTGTTCATGGGCACGTTGTCTTCGAGCACGTAGTTGATCTCGACCCGCGCCTGCCGCCGCGACAGGACCTCGTAGGTGCGGCGGTACAGCAGCGCGTCAACGCCCTTGCCGTGATATTCGGCCAGCACGCCCAGCGCCCACAGCCGGTACTCCCGCAGGCGCGGCAGGCCCCACAGCAGCTTCAGCCAGCCGAAGGGCAGCAGCCGCCCGTTCAGCCCGCGCAGCAGCACGTTGACGTCCGGCAGCGGGATCGAGAAGCCGATGGGGCTGCCGTCCGGCCCCTCGGCGATCAGCACCAACTCGGCGTGGACCACCTGCTTCATATCGCGGGCGATGGCCTGCGCCTCCGTCTCGGTGACGGGGTAGAAGCCCCAGTTGTCGGAGATCGAGGTATTGATAATGCCCACTAGCCGGACGATCTCCTCCTCCAGCCGCGACATGTCGATGGGGCGCACCGTGACGCCGTAGCGCTGCGCGACCCTGTCGGTGAGCGTCAGGTAGCGCGGCGGGATCTCGTAGCCCTCGCGCTGATCGACGTAGTACACCAGCAGGTCCTTGACCTTCTCCAGGCCAAAGGCCAGCAGGTGATCGTTGTAGTACGGCGGGTTGTACGGCCCCATGATCACCGGCGGCGGCTCGAAGCCCTCCAGCACCAATCCCCACTCCTGCGAGGCGAAGCTCCACGGCCCGCGCATGGCCGTCATGCCGCGCTGCTTCAGCCAGTCACACGCGGTGTCCAGCAGCAGCCGTGACGCCTGCGGATCGTCCACGCACTCATAGGAGCCGAACAGGCCAATCGGTGCGCCCCAGTGCTGCACCGCCAGCCGGTCGATGAACGCCGACACCCGCCCGACGACCCGGCTGCCGTCGGTCAGCAGGTACAGGCTGTACTCGCAGTGATCGAGCATCGGGTTGCGCTGCGGGTCGAACTGCGCCCACTGCTCGCTGCGCAGCGGCGGCACCCACATCGGGTCGTCGCGATAAAGCTGGTACGGGAACTGGATGAAGCGGCGCAGGTCGGCGCGGCTGGTGACCGGTTGGATGTTCATGATGTTCCTGTTGTGCTGGTGTTTAACCGAAAGAGCTTTCGGTCAAACCGACCGGCGCGGTCCGAAACGACACGCCGGTCGAGGATCATGCGTCAGTATACGGCGATGGGGCGGAGTACTTGGCCCGTATACGACGGGGTGGGAACCACCCCTTTCGACACACCTTGTGGGTGTCTTTTCCCCCTCTCCAACCTGACGAGGGGGAGGGAGATGTCTGGCGACCCCGGTCGGCAGACATCGGAAGAGGGTGAGGTTTACAGCACCCGCTCCAGAAACTGCCGCGTGCGCTCGTCGCCCGGCTGCGAGAAGATCTGGTCGGGCGTGCCCTGCTCGATGAACAGTCCCTCTTCGACAAACACCACGCGATCCGCCACCTCCCGTGCAAACGACATCTCGTGCGTGACGAGCAACATCGTCGTGCCGTCGACCACGAGCTGCTTCATCACGTCCAGCACCTCGCCGATCAGCTCCGGGTCCAGCGCCGAGGTCGGCTCGTCGAACAGCATCACCACCGGCTCCATCGCCAGCGCGCGGGCAATCGCCACGCGCTGCTTCTGCCCGCCCGACAGCCGGATGGGGTGCACGTCGCGCTTGTCGAGCAGCCCCACCTTGTCGAGATACTTCTCGCCAAAGGGGATGGCCTGATCCTGCGACATGCCCTTCACGGTGATCAGCCCTTCGATCACGTTTTGCAGAGCGGTCATATGCGGGAACAGGTTGAACTCCTGAAAGACCATGCCCGTGCGCAGCCTCAGCTCGCGGATCTGCTGCGAGTTGGGGCCCCGCATGTGCGGGCCGGTCTGCACGGTCGCCCCGGCGATATGGATGGTTCCCACCGAGGGGGTCTCCAGGAAGTTCAGGCAGCGCAGCAGCGTGCTCTTGCCCGACCCGCTGCGCCCGATCAGCACCATGACCTCGCGCGGCAGCACCTCGAACGAGATGCCGCGCAGCACGTGCAGCGCCCCGAACCACTTGTGCAGGTTCTCTACCCGAATGATCGAATTATCGTTCATATGCATGTGCCATCCGTTGCTCAAGCCAGCGCTGTCCCCAGGTTGAAATGATGGTCAGGATCCAGTACAGCAGGGCCGCCAGCAGGAACATCTCCATGAACTTGATGTCAATCCGCGCGAAGCGGTTGGCGCGGTAGGTGATCTCCCACACGCCCATGATCGACACGTAGGCCGAGTCCTTCTGCATGGCGATGAACTGGTTGCCGATGTCGGGGATGATCACGCGGATGGCCTGCGGCAGGATCACGCGGCGCATCATCTGCCAGCGCGTCATGCCGATGGCCTGCGCTGCCTCCCACTGCCCGTGCCCGATGGACTGGATGCCGGCCCGGAAGATCTCCGTCATGTACGCGCCGTAGTTCACGCTCAGCGCCAGGATGCCGGACTGTAACGCGTTGAGGATAAACAGCCTGCCGATGTTGGGGTGCCCGGCCTGCGTGATCTGCTGGCCGATCTGCGGCAGGCCCAGGTAGATGATGTAAATCTGGATCAGCAGTGGCGTGCCGCGCACCACCGACACGTACAGGCTGGCTGCGCCGTTGGCGATGGCGTTGCTCGACATCCGGCCCAGCGCGCCCAGCAGCGCCAGCACGGCGGCGATCAGGATCGAGCCCAGCGAGATGCCGATGGTCGTCCATGCGCCCGCCAGCACGAACCCGTAATGGGCCGCGATGTAGGCCGGGTCGATACGCACCTGGAGCAGGCCGATTACCAGCAGCGCCACCAGCCCGATCCAGACCAGGCCGACCTTGGTCTGCTGGAATAGCCTGTTGCGGCGCTCGTCGGCGAGCAGCGCGCGTCCCAGGCCCAGGTCCGCGTCATGTGCCAGTACATTTTCTGCGCTCATGAGTTTTCTTGTCCCGTCAAATGCAGATAGGCGCCACCTCTTGCAGACAGAGGAGGACGGCTGATACGAGTGTCCTTTTGGGCGAACGTGCATCGATTTGATTCCAGGGGAAAAGGGCGGTGAGGCCCGGTTCCGATCGGGCCTCACCTGCCACACGGTCCTGTTTAGGGCTGGTTGAGCGCGGCCCAGTCGTAGCTGGCGGCAGCGCTGGCCAGGTCTAAACCGAAGTACTGCTCAGAAAGCGCCTTCAGCGTCCCGTCGTTGTGCAGGCTGTTGATGACGTCCGTCACCTTGTGCAGGAACGCAACCGGGTCTGCCTGCGACTGCTTGTCGATGGCAGCCCCCAGGTACTCAAAGAACAGCGGGTCGCCCAGCGGCTTGATAGCCAGGCCCTTGGAGATCTGGTCGTTGCCGGTTGGCGAGGCGGTCAGCACGGCGTCCAGCCGGACGCCATCGCCCAGCGCCAGGTCTTGCAGCGCGGGCACGTCGGTGTCGTAGCCCTTGACATCCGCGTTCTTGATCACGAAGTCGATGGTCTCGCCGGGGATCGACAACGTCCCGTTGAGATAGGTTTCATAGGTGCAGCCGGTGCACACGCCGACCTTCTTGCCCGACAGGTCGCTGGGCTGCGTGAACGACGTGTTGTCCGCGTTCACATACAACTGCGCGGGGGTGGTGTAGTATGGCTGGCTGAAGTACAGCACGCCCATACGCTGGGGGGTGATGGTCATCGAGCCCACGCTGATGTCCCAGCGGCCCGACCAGCTTCCACCGGTGATCAGGGTCCAGTCGGGAGTGACGAAGCAGGGTTCGACGCCCAGCCCCTTGGCGATGGCGACCGCCACGTCAATGTCGAAGCCGTGCAGCTCATTGGCCGTGTGCTGGTCGGCGGCGCACTTGGTATCGGCTGCACGCGCGGCCCCTTCCACCAGCTCCGACTGCGGCGGATAGGCGGGGTCGGTGGAGATGACCAGCGTGCCGCGCGCCTGGATCTGCGACAGCAGGTCCGCCGGAGCAGCGGTCGTGGCTGCGCCCGGCGCGGCGCAGGCAGACAGAATCACCCCAACGGCAGCGACCATGATCGCCATCAGAATGATCTTTCCGAACCTGATCCTCATTATCCTTCATCCTCCTACTATGCGATGATCCAACGTTCCGCACGGGTCGGGCGCATGATGTTGGGTGTTGAGAACGGGGAGCGTGCGCTCAGCCGGGGTGGCCTGGCGCTCACCTGCCAGGTGAATTGAGTATACGCCTTTTCGGTGGTTCGTCAAAGATTCGGGCGCTGCGCTGAGCGCCGCTTGCCGCGAATGCGCGGCTCCTGTAAGATAGCGTATCTAATCGACAAAGGAGATAGAAAATGGGGCCAGCACTAACCGTCGTCCTGACCATTGGGTTCATTATCCTGTCGTTCGTCGTGGCGGCAGCTCTGTCGAACCGGGTCAACCAGTCGACACATCCCAGCGAGGAGATGCTCGAAAACCACATCAAGGGCAAGGCCATCGTACAGAAGATCGACCAGACGGGCACCTGGGTCAACAACAACCCGCAGGTGGCGTTCGTGCTGGAGGTCCACCCGCCGAGCGATCCGCCCTATCAGCTTGAGACGAACAAAGTGGTGCAGATTATCGACGTGCCGCAGATCCAGCCCGGCAAGGAGATCAACGTGCTGATCGACCCCGACAACAATGAAAAGATCACGCTGGCGCTGAGATAACCCCGCCGGCGCGCTGAAGTCAAACCAATCGCTTCGGGCCCCGCTGCTGCGGGCAGTTTCTCCGCGCCTGCCCGGATAGAGCGGGGCCTCTGTCTGGAAGCAAGCTACCCCCTGGGGCCGCCCGGTCCGCCGCCCGGACCCCCCCTCCGTTCATCAACCCCGGCACGCGCAGATTTGTGCCCAGCAGGCCCGACAGCGCGCTCATTGCCCAGTTTGAGGCCAGCAGCAGCCCGGCTGCGGCTACCACGTAAACCAGCACGACGACGGCGCTCTTGCCTTTGCTCAGCTTGGTCATCACCACGATGCCGATTCCCAGCAGCAGCAGGCTCCACAACAGGTAGATGTCGAACTGCCCGGCCAGCGTGTTCAGCACCGGCAGCGAGGCCGCCTCCGAGGCGGTGAACAGGCCGCTGAACCCGGCGCTGACCGTTTTGCCGCTCACCAGCGTGGTAGCCGCGTGGACCACGTCGCGCAGCGCCAGCGGCAGGCTGGCCCATACCGCGACCGGGAAGATGTGCTTGAAGCTCGCCGAGCCGCCCATCGCCAGCCCCACGCCCAGCACGACGACGGTGCACACCACGTAGCCGGCCAGCACCCCCACCACGCCCACGCCCGCCGAGACGAGGATCGCCGTGACGCTGCTCGACGCGCCCGACGCCGCTGGCCCGCTGCCCTGAACAGCCGTGGTGCCGGTCGCCGCGCTGCCCGCCCCTGCGCTGAAGCTCTGGAACGCGGCCATGCGCACGCTGGTCGTCGCGTAGGCCAGCAGCGCAGCAGCCACCACCGTGACGGCCAGCATCAGCCACCAGTACGACCGCCCGCCCTCGCGCATGCGCTCGAAGGTGGCGCGCGGGCGGATCAGCATGCCGGCCAGCGCGCTCCACGGCGTCAGCGGCGGCGGTGTCTCTCCGGCGCTGGTTGCTGCCGGAACCTGTTCGATAAGCTGTTCGGAAACGATGTCCACAATCAGACTCCCATCTGTGCCCTATGCTGATATCAACCCTACTGTAACGGTGGGTTGTTCAGAAGTTGTGAGAGTCGGATGCAGACTGTATGTGGGTTTGGGGCTGCGCGGGAGACAGAAACCCCCTCTCCGCCGCGCTGCCGGAGAGGGGGATGTTGAGGCAGAGATAGGGGTGAGGCTTCTGGCCGAGGAGCCGCGAAGTTCATTCGCGGATCGAGGCCGCGTCCGGCAGACGCCTAGATTGCCTGCCCCTTGAACTGGCTGACGTACAGGTGATGGTAGAAGCCGCGCCTGTCCAGCAGCTCCTGATGGGTCCCCTGCTCGACGATCTCGCCGTCGTCGATGACCAGCACGTGATCGGCGTCGCGGATCGTGCTCAGGCGGTGGGCGATCACAAAGCTGGTGCGCCCCTCCATCAGCCGCAGCAGCGACTTCTGGATGCGCGCCTCGGTGCGGGTGTCGACGCTGCTGGTCGCCTCGTCCAGGATCAGGATGCCGGGGTCGGCCAGGATGGCGCGGGCAATCGACAGAAGCTGGCGCTGGCCCTGGCTGAGGTTGCTGGCCCGCTCCGAGAGCAGCGGTCTGGTAGCCCTGCGGCAGCTGGCGGATGAAGTGATCGGCGTCGGCCATCTTGGCCGCCTCGATCACCTCCTCGTCGGTGGCGTCCAGCCGGCCATAGCGGATGTTCTCCATCACCGTGTCGGAGAACAGGAACGTATCCTGCAGCACGAGCCCCAGCTGGCGGCGCAGGTCCGCCTTCTTGATGTCGCGGATGTCCCTGCCGTCGATGGTGATGCAGCCCCCGTCGATCTCGTAGAAGCGGGTCAGCAGGTTGATGATCGTCGTCTTGCCCGCGCCGGTCGGCCCCACCAGGGCGAAGATCTGCCCGGCTTTGGCCTCCAGCGTCATATCCTTGATGATCGGCGTCTCCGGCTGGTAGCCGAAGCTGACGTGCTCGAAGCCGCACGTCGCCGCGCAGCGACTCCAGCGAGGCGGCGTCGGGCGCGTCGTCCACTTCGGACGGCGTGTCGATGATCTCGAACACCCGCTCCGCGCCGGCCAGCGCCGCCTGGATCGCGTTGTACAGGTTGGCGAGCTGGCGCAGCGGGCTGATGAAGTTCTGCCCGTAGCTGATGAAGGTGGCGATGATGCCCACGGTGACCAGGTCGCGCAGCGCCAGCCAGCCGCCCAGCCCGGCCAGCACGATCACGAAGAAGTTGCCCAGCACGTTGGTCAGCGGCATCAGCAGCAGCGCATAGGTGTTGGCGTACACCCCCGCCTCGAACACCTGCCTGGTTGCGCTGGCGGAAGGCGTCGATCACCGACTCGTTGCGGCGGAAGGCCTTGACCACCTTCTGCCCGCTGATCGATTCCTCCATCACGCCGTTGAGCTCGCCCAGGTGCTTCTGCAGTTCGCGGAAGCCCCGGCGCGTGTACCTGGCGACGAACTGCGTGAACCAGAACATGATCGGCACCACCAGCAGCGAGGCCAGCGCCAGCCAGTGGTTGAGGACGAACATGGCGATCAGGATGCCGACCATCGACAGCACGCTGGCGATCAGCGAGGTGACGTTCTGCGAGACGGCCTGGTTGATGGCGTCGATGTCGTTGGTCAGGCGGCTCATCAGCTCGCCCGCCGGGTTGCGGTCGAAGAAGGCGATCGGGCAGCGTCTGCAGATGCGTGAACAGGTCGCGTGCGCAGCTGCTTGAGCGCCCGCTGCGAGACGCCGGCCATCACCCAGTTGGCGATGGCCTGGAACAGGTTGTTCAGCAGGTAGATGGCCAGCATCAGCAGCGCGATGCCGGCCAGCCCGGCGGCCTGCTTGGTGCTGATGAACTGGTCGATGGCCCCGCCCATCAGGTACGGGCCGACCAGCCCCAGCAGCGTGTAGATCACGCACCAGCGCCGACGACGATGCGCCAGCACCGCCTTGAACGGGCCGAGATAGCGCAGCAGCCGCGTCAGCGCGCGGCGCGGGTCGCGGGCCTTCTCGATGACGCCCACGTGCCGGCCGGTCGCCGGCCCTGCATCATCGGCGCGGACGTTGCCGCTGTCCGGCTGGTCGCTGGCATGCTCACTGCGATCGCCCTCGACCGCTGGCATCGCCAGCCGCGTCCGAGCTGGAACCCGTTGCCAAGCTGCGAGTCGTAGATTTCCCGGTAGATCGGGCTGGACTGCATCAGCTCGCGGTGCGTGCCCTGCGCGGCGATCCGCCCCCTGTCGATGACGACGATCTTGTCGGCTTTCAGCACCGTGCTGATGCGCTGGGCGACCACGAAGCTGGTGCGGCGGTCGTTCCTGCGCCTCCAGCGCGTCCTGGATCTGCGTCTCGGTCTCCACGTCGACCGAGCTGGTGCTGTCGTCGAGGATCAGGATGCGGGGCTGCATCAGCAGCGCCCGCGCAATGGCGATGCGCTGCTTCTGCCCGCCGGAAAGTTCGCGCCGCGCTGCCTCGACGTGGGTGTCGTAGCCCTGCGGCAGCGCCATGATGAAGTCGTGCGCCTGCGCGGCCTGCGCCGCCGCGATGACCTCCTCGTCGCTGGCTCCGGGCGGCCGTAGCGGATATTATCGCGCACCGTGCCGGAGAACAGGATCGTCTCCTGGGGCACGATCCCGATCTGCGCCAGCAGCGAGTCCTGCGCGATCTCCCGCACGTCGATCCCGTCGATCAGCACCCGCCCGGCAGGCACGTCGTAGAAGCGCGGGATCAGGTTGATCAGCGTCGATTTGCCGGAGCCGGTCGCGCCCAGGATGGCGACCGTCTCGCCCGGCTCGGCGGCCAGGTTGACTCCGTCCAGCACCGCTTCGCCGCCGTCGCCGTTGTAGTGAAAAGAGACATTCTCGAAGCACGACTTTCCCGCCGATGCCGATCGGGCAGGGGCCGCGCGTCCGGCGCGTCCTGGACCTCTGGCACGGTGTCCAGCACCTCGTTGATGCGCCTGGCCGAGGCGATGCCCGCTGGCCCAGGCGTTGGAGAGCATCGTCATCATGGTCAGCGGCGCCATCGTGGTCAGCAGGTAGTTGGTGAAGGCGACGATCTGCCCGACCGTCAGAGCTCGCCGCGGATGGCTTGCAGCCCGCCCGACCCAGATCACGATCACCATGCCGATGTTGACGAAGACCGTCAGCGCCGGCGACATGCTCGACATGAACTGCATCACCCGCACCGAGTTGGCGGTGAAGTCCTCGTTGGCTGCCTCGAAGCGCTCGCCTTCGAAGTCGGCCCGCACAAAGGCCTTGACCAGCCGCACCCCGGCGATGTTCTCCTGCAGCACGGTGTTCAGCCGGTCGAGCTTCTGCTGCACGAGCTCGGAAGAGCGGCTCCATCTTGACGACGAAGAACACGATCACCACCGAGGTGACCAGCAGCAGCGGCAGCATGGTCAGCGCCAGGCTGCGGCTGGTGCTGATCATCAGGATCAGGCTGCCGACCATCAGCAGCGGGGCGCGCGTGCCGATGCGCAGCGAGATCTGCACCAGCCGTTTGAAGGCGTCGATATCGCTGGTCAGGCGCACCATCAGCTGCCCGGTCTTCTGCTGGTCGAGGTTGCCGAAGGAAAAGGTCTGGATCTTGAGGAACTGCGCTTCGCGCAGGTCGCGCGCCACGCTCTCGCCGACCCGGACCGACAGGATGTTGTTGCCGACGGCAGTTGATGCGCTGAGGACCGAGATGCCGAACATCAGCGCGGAGGTGTGGAGGACGATACCCAGGTCATGCTGCGTGATGCCCTGGTCGATGATGCGCTGGATCAGCCGGGGGATCAGCAGGTCCATGAAGACCAGCGAGGTCAGCAGGACCAGCGCGGCAACGGAGCGCCGCCAGTAGGGCTTGACGAAATGGAGCAGCGGGGCGACATGTTTCATGATGGATGGGGCGGTGACACGAAATCCGGACTGCCCAGGCGGATTTTGACGGACGATGTTTAACGCAGCCAATTATATCCAATTGGGAGCGAGACGTCACAAGCTATGAGGTTCAAAGTCACGGTCGAGAACTGCCACCGTCCGGGGAATGATGCTATACTGGACAGTGTATCCGTACATCGCATACGGAACAGCGGCAGTGTGGCAGGCGGAGGTGCAGCATGAACCTAACCGACGACCAGGTGCGCTTTCTACAGATCCTGTCCGATGGCAAGAAGAAGACCTACGTGCATGTCGTCAAGGGCTTCGGCATGCCGCTCACGCCGATGGCCCCGACCTTCACTAACAACCTGGCCCGGCCCCTGCTCAAGCTGAAGCTGGTTAAACACGCCGGTGGCGGCTACAAGATCACCGACGCGGGGCTCGCGGCGCTGAAGTCGGCGCAGTAGGAACCAGCCGCGCCATTCTGGAGAAACGATAGTGTCCAACGAACAACCCATTCCCGATTTTGCGGACTTCTCAGCCTGGCCGCCGGAGCGCGTCCGCGCGGTGGCCGAGGGCAGGAGCGTCGTGTTTGCCACCGGCGGCACGTCACGCTGGTTCTTCATGGAGCACGGCGACCCCGGCGCGGGCTACGCCGACCCTGAGCAGTTTCGCCATTATGGGCGCAGCGTGCTGAACCGCGTCACCGACATCGCCGCCATGCTGTTCGGCGACGGCGTGCGCTACCTGTTCGTGGTCGGCTTTGGCGGCGGGCAGGGCGAGCGCAACGTCGAATATCGCCAGAACCTGGCGTGGGTCTACGAGATGCTGATCGACGAGACCACGCGTGGCCTGTACGAGCAGCACAGCATCGCGGTGTCATTTCGGGGAAAGTGGCAGCAGTTGTTCGAGCGGCTGGGCGCTGCCGACCTCACCGACCGCTACCGGCAGATCGAAGACGAGACGATCAACCGGCCCGGCGGGCGGCTGATCTGGTACGTCGACGACGACCTGATCCCGGCCAGCGTGCTGCCGCTCGTCAAACAGGGATTGGACCAGACCGGGCAACTCCCCCTGGCTGCCGATCTGGCTGCCGCCTACTACGGCCAACCGGTCGAGAAGGTCGACATCTTCATCGGCAACAACAAGCCCAATGTGGACCGGCTGTTCCCGCCGCTGCTGGCCGTCGGCGACCTGTACTTCACCGTCAGCCCGTCGATGTACCTGAGCCACACCCTGTGGCGGCACATCCTGTACGATCACCTCTTCGAGCGGCGCGGCCATTTCCGCGATTACACTGCGCTGGGCGAAGACTCTTTCGCCGAGATGAAGGCCTTCTACGCCGCCAACCGCGACGCCGCGCAGGGCATCGGCTACCACCATGCGCGCACCGCGATGTGGCGTCCGATGGCCTGGCCGCACCTGTCCGGCGGCTGAGATTGCAGCGAGCGAAAAGAGAAACGGCTCCGCGTTGAACAGGGGTCGGTAGGGGCGGGCTGGACTGATGCGAGGGTCCAGGCCCGCCCCTGCCTTGTCCAACTCAGCCTCTGAGTAGGCCGCGGTGGGTTCTGGCGAATTGAGCGACGGGCAGCGCCCTGCGTGCCGTCAGCGGCTTGGTGGCGAACCGGCGTGGCAGTTGTGCCGGGATCATCAGCCCTTCCAGCGCGGCCTGCGCCGCCCTGACGGTCACGCTGACGATGTTGCCGGGCCGGAACAGTGTCTTGCCGATCCAGAGCTGCTGCTGCGGGGGCCACGACATGTCGCCGCACAGGTATCCCGCCGCCCGCATCAGCGGCAGCGGGTCGGGCATCAGGTCCTGCCGGTACGCTTCGCACAGGCCGAGCACGCAGTGAGCCGTCTCTTCCGGCGTGCTGTGACCCTGCCCGCCCCAGCCGCCGTCCTCATGCTGATGCTCAAGCAGGGTGTCCACGCAGCGCCGGGCGACCACGTCGTGCCAGCCGGCCAGCGCCGCGATGGCGTGCGCGGTTGAATAGTAAGGTGAATAATGCCACTTGTCAGCCAGCAGCGGCTGCCGATCTATCGCGTCGACCAGCCAGTCGGTCACGCGGACGGCCAGGTCGCGGTGCGGCCAGCCGGGCTGCATGCGCAGCGCCGTCAGCGCGTGGATGTTGGCCGATACGGAGGGGTTGCGCTCGTCCATGTACGAGCGGAAGTACTCGCCGTTCCAGAAATCCAGCAGCGGCTTGTCCGACACGGGGATCCCGGCCCAGGCCAGCAGCGCGAAACCCACTGTCGTGTCGTCGCCGTCGTTGACGGCGAACTGGTCGCTGTAGGACAGTCCCTTCTGGTTGAGCATCCACGAGCGCCGCACGGCCTTGATCTGCGCCGCGATGGCCGGCGTGTTCGGGTCGAAGCCGGCGCGGCGCAGGCTATCGAGCACCCATACCCGCTCAAAGACTTCGAATGGCCAGCTAAACGGCACCCCGCCGTCGCCGCGCAGCAGCGCGCCTGCCAGGTAGCGGGCCGCCGCCGGCGAGTCGCCGCCGGCCCGCCGCCGGGCAGCCAGGTAGGCCGCCGTGGCTGCCGTCGCCGTGGCGATGGAGCCATTCGCGTCGAGCAGCGAGTTGTCCAGGTAGGCGAGATGTTCGTCGGGCAGCATCTCCATGCTGAACCACCATGCATGCGGCGCGTCGGCCTCCGGGTGGATGCTGTCGAGCATCGCCAGCTTGGTGCGGAACAGGCTATCGTAGGACGCCCAGATGTCAAGCGGGAGGCTTGTGCCAAACACCGGCTCCAGGTCGCTGCGCAGGCGCGGCAGCAGCATCTCGTAGCCAATCGGCTCCTCTGGCTCGTTGGCCAGGTCGGCGGCGTAGTGTCGCAGCGCGCGCAGGCCGCGCTCGATGCGCGCCCAATCGTCGGGCTTCGTCTGCCAGGTGTGCAGCGCCTTGATCGCCGCCAGTGTCGAGATGGTTCGCTCGTGGGCGTAGTAGCTGTGCGCAGCGCCCCAGCCCCCGTCGTCGAGCTGGTGCGTGCGCAGGAAGTCGAGTGCCTGCGGCCACGCAGGCGAGCGAGCGTCGTGCAGGTCAGGGACCAGCGCGACCCAGGCCGTGCTGTAGGCGTCGGGATCCGACCACCCATCCAGCCGGCTCAGCCAGTGTTGTAGCTCCCCATACATAATTGCCCCATCCTCTTACCCCTCACTTGTGGGTGCCCGTCGCCGGGAGGCAGCAGGCCCATTAGTTCTCGTCGCTACTCTCCCTTATGCGTAGGACGGCATCTCGCATCTGATCGACCGAAGCATCAGCCCCAGTTTCCTTCAGCAGCGCGTCGATCAGCGCGTCGTCAACCAGTGGTTCGCCCAGTATCGTGGCCAGCACATCCCATTGAATGTAGATGGCCGCCGGAAACAGGGCATAGTAGGCGCGCGCGTCGGTGTTGGCCGAGTGGATCAGCACCAGTTTGGCCACGCTGCGCGGGTCGATCCTGCGGATCAGCTCGCCGCTGTGGAACCAGCCACCACGCTCGCCGCCCAGGTCGTAGTCCAGGCAGTACACGTCGAACGGCCCATGTTCTTTCAGCGCGATCTCCACCTGCTCGGGCATCTGTGCCCACGTTACGTCGGCGTCTGCCAGCAGATGGTGGAGTATGGCGCTCCGCTCGTCGGGCCGATCTTCCAGCACCAGCACGTGCGCGCCGGGCTTCAGCCCTAACGAAAGCCCCCAGAACGGCGGATGATTGCCGGGCCGCCCGCCCGGGATGGTCAGCCTGCCGGTTGTCAAGGCTGCTCCACCGCAATGATGAGATCTTCGACAAACGTGCGGGCGTTGATCGGTTTCGGGAAGAACGCCGCGAAACCCGCCGCGACTGCTTCCTGCGCCACCTTGGTCGAATAGTAGGCCGTCACCGCCACCGCCGGGATGTCCGACAGCGCCGGGTTGGCGCGGATCGACTCCAGTAGCTCCCAGCCGTTCATAGCCGGCAGCGCCAGGTCGATGATTGCCACTGTTGGGTGGACCGACTGGAGAATCTCCAGCGCCTCCTCGGCGGAGAATGCGGTCTTGATTGCCATGCCGTGATACGCCAGCAGCGGGATGACCACCGCCTGCGCATCGGCCTCGTCGTCGACCAGCAGCACCTGCCAGTCCGAGAGATCGGGCATAAGTATGCTCCTTTACCAATAACGGCGGACGCTGTCCGCCCCCCTCTTACGTTTTGACCAGGATGTTCGAGATATCCTCCAACAGCGAGAGCATCGACAGCGGCTTGCTCAGGTAGCCGTCGAAGCCCGCGCTCATCACCCTTTCACGGTCGCCTGCCATGGCATGCGCCGTGAGCGCGATCACCGGGATGTGGTTCTTTCCGTTCTCGCGTGTGCGGATGGCTTCGAGAAGCTCCCAGCCGTCCATGTCTGGCATCGAAATATCGGTGAGCACCACCGTGGGGCGGTCTTTCTGGAACGCCGCCAGCGCCTCTTCGCCGGTGTGCGCTTCAGCCACGGCGGCCCCTGAGGCACGCAGCACGATCTTGACAATCTCCACGCTGTCCGGTTCGTCGTCGACGACCAGCACGTGCCAATCTGACGTGTCAACCCGTTTCATCAAGCCCTGGCCCTTTCAGGAATGAGCATCGGCAGGGTAACGGTAAACGTGCTGCCGACACGCAGCTTGCTTTGCACTTTCACATTGCCATTCATCAAGAGGGCCAGTTCTCTGACGATGGCCAGACCCAGACCGGTGCCGCCATAGGCACGCCGTGAGGTGCCGTCCACCTGGCGGAATTTCTCAAAGATTGTCTCAAGCGCGTGGACGGGAATACCGATGCCGGTGTCGCTGACTTCGATGGACCAGGTGTCCATGTCGACGCGCTTGAGCGCGATCAGCACCCGCCCCGTGTCCGTGAACTTGACAGCGTTCGCGGTCAGGTTGATCAGGATTTGCTCCAGCCGTTTGAAGTCGCCCAGCAGCATCTCCGGCAGGTTCGGGTCGAGCAGCGTGGCGATCTCCAGACCCTTCACCGACGCCTGTGGCTTCACGCTCTGCTCGACGCTGTTCAGCAGGTCGGTGGGCTTGAAGGGCTGCCGCAGGATTTCCACGCGCCCGGCCTCGATCCGCGAGATGTCGAGGATGTCGTCGATCAGCGTCAGCAGCCGCTCGCTGTTGTGATGGACCCGCTCGATGGCGCGCTCGCTTTCCGCCGGCAGCTCGCCGGTCAGGCCCATCATCATCACTTCGGAAAACCCGATGATGGCATTCAGCGGGGTGCGCAGCTCGTGCGACATGTTCGCCAGGAACTGGTCCTTGAGCTTGTTGGCATACTCGGCTGCCTGCACCGCTTCGGCCAGGTCATGCGACTGCTGCTCGATCTGCTCCAGGTCGCGGTGGCGGATAGCCGCCCCGACCACCATCAGCGCGGCCATCAGCCCGTTGAAGATCAGCATGTTGATCACCGGGCGTGAGCTGGGTGCCATGCCGGGAATGAACAGCGGGACGATCTCCAGGGCGAGCAGCAGCGCCACGACGGTGATCAATGTGCCCCGGATCGAGAACAGCAGGCTGGCCAGCAGGATCACCAGCGACAGGTACACCATGATCAGCTCGAACAGCGTCGGGTCGGCAATCACCGCGCCGAACGCCATCACCGGGATGACCACCACCGTGATCGTCGAGCCGATGGTGTAGTGTTGTGTCCGGCTGAAGACGTAGGCGATAATCAGGAAGAGCAGGCCGGTCATCGCGCCGATAAATCCGGGGTCCCGCAGGTAGCTGTATCCCGGTCGCGGGGTCAGCAGCGGCGGGACGACCGACGCGGCCAGCCCCAGCGGGATCAGAAAGACCAGGATGCCCGCCAGCAGCCGTGCCTGCCGGCGATGTTCGGGCTGCTTAACCGCATCATCGGGTTCGGTGAGCCTGCGCCACAGCGGCACCGTGTTCTTGGGATTCAGTTCCGTCGTGGATGGGGTCGCAGATGCGTTAACCGCCATATGATTTGTCTCCTTCACTGACTAAACTCGCCCAGCAGGCTGACCACTTCGGGTTTCAGCTCGATTTTGCCCTTGATGAGCCGCAGGATCAGCTCGCGCAGCCGCGTCATCGACAGGCTGCCCTTGCGCACAATTTGCGGCGGCGGCAGCCTGAGCTGGTCCGCCAGCTCGTCGTTGATCACTTGCGCGGTAAAAACCACGACCGGTATGTCTGCTGTTTCAGGACGCGCGCGCAGCCCGCGCAGCACCGCCGCACCGTCCATGCGCGGCATCGACAGGTCAAGCACAATCAGCAGCGGCGGTAAATCGAAAGCCAGCGTCAGCGCTTCGTCGCCATCAGTGGCCTGGCGCAGCGGAATCTCCAGCGTGCGCAGGACAAGGTCCAGAATCTCGCGGGCGTCGGGATCATCGTCGACGATCAGGATGTCGCTGTTCATGCACCTTTCCATGACGCTAACCGGGGCCGCAGCCACCACCATCATCACCATTACCTCTTGTACTTGATTTCATGCATTGTGAGGATCCTAACACTTGGACGTATATAGCTTGTATACAAAACGGCCTATTTCGCGGACTGTAATGATTTCGCAATATACCCGGCGCATTCCGGCAGCCTGTCGCGCTAGGTCTGCGGCACGAAGCGATAACCGATCCCGTGCTCGTTCAAAATGTAGCGCGGCGCGCCCGGATTAGGCTCGATGATCTCGCGCAGCCGCTTCACGTAGACGCGCACGTAGCGCACATAGTCGTCAATGACTGCCTCCGACCACAGCTCCTCGACGATGGTTATGGTCGGGATCACCTGCCCGGCGTTGCGCACCAGCAGGGCCAGCAGCCCGTATTCGAGCGTGGTCAGCGAGACCGCCGACCCGTTCACTTTCACCTGCTCGCGGTACAGGTCAATCACCAGCCGGTTATCGACGTACGCCTGCCGCGCTTCGCGCCAGGCCACGCTGCGGCTGCGCCGCAGCAGCGCCTTCAGCCGGGCGTCGAGCATGCGCAGGTACAGCGGCTTGGTCATGTAGTCGTCCGCGCCGATGCTCAGCCCGCGGATGATGTCGGCATCGTCGCGGGCTACCGCCGATATCATGATGATCGGCACACCGGAGAACAGCCGTATCCGGCGGCACACCTCCCATCCATCCAGATTCGGAAGCTCCACGTCGAGCAGCACCGCGTCGGGGTCGCGGTTCTGCACCAGCTTCAGCCCTTCCGGTCCGGTATATGCCGAAAGGACGTCGAGGCCATGCCTGGCAAGGTATGGGGTCACAAAGCCATGCGTATCGAGGTCGTTGTCTATCAGGACAATACGCATCAGTCCCTCGTCTCATTTCGAACACAGGCAGCCCCAGACCGCCGCCAAGTCGCATCGACCCGGCTTCCGGCCCATCAGGCTGCGGACGTGCTGTGCGGCGATACGTACTGCTCACGAAGCCACCAGGTGCGACAACCGCCGCGCGTTCAGCAGTCCCTCGGCGCTGGAGATCAGGTCCGTTGGGCTGAACGGCTTGAGCATCCACAGGTCTGCTCCGGCAGCATAGGCAGCGTCCCGGTCGTGCTTCTGGCCGTGCGAGGTCAGGAAGAGAACCCTGACACCATGCAGGCGCTTCTCCGCCTTGATGCGGCGGCACAGCTCGTAGCCGTCGATATCGCCTTGCTGCACCACGTCCATGATGATCAGATCCGGTTGTTGGAGCAGAGCCATCCTGAGCGCCTGGTTGGCCGTTCGGGCCGTCAGGACGCGCAGCGGCTTGATCTCAAACGTGACGCGGATCAGTTCCTGGACTTCGGGCACGTCGTCCACTACAAGGATCGTTTTCATGGCTCTCCGGGGGAACGACGGCAATATACAGGGTCATATCGTCCTCCTCCCGCCTCCGTAATCGGCGCCCCACCGATTGATGCCGGGTACCTGCCCAGCCCCATATGGGCAGGTGCCCGGCTCACCTGACATTCGCGTGGTTTGTTACTGGGCTGTCGGCAGCAGTGCGCGCGCCAGCTCGGGCAGTGTGTCCGCGCGGGTTGCGCACAGCCACGACTGGACTCGCGGCGAGATCCCGAACTCTACCAGCAGGCTCCGGTCGCGCTGGCGAACCAGCCGCTCGCACAGAGTGTCGTCCATAAGCGCCGCTCCGAAGAGTTGTTCCAGCCGTGATACCTCTTCCGAGTCGACTGCGTATCGTCTTATACTGAGCATGGATAGTTCCTTTTCTCTGTAAACGAATTCTCGTGTGCAAGCGTCGATCAGGATGGTCCGCCGCTGTCGCCCGGAGCTGGGCCGGCCAGCGTGCTGTGCACCGGGTGAACGCCGGCGATAACTGCTACGACCGTGGCCAGGATTGACAGGCCGGTCATGACCAGCCCGAAGCGGCGCGGATCAGTGGTAAACCACATGCCGACGCCAAGTGCCTTGTTCTGTGCGCGATGCAGGATGTCCATCTCTCGAAGCCTCCTAAGTTGTGTGATGGTGCAAGAGTATCTGCCCCTGCTGAACGTACTGCTGACCAGAGCGAAAAACCGCCCGAAAGGGCGGTTTCGCGTCGCTGAAAACCGGGTGGCTCAGGGCCTGTCGAGGAGTTTCTGCGCGAGCGCCTGCGTTTCGGCTGCGGGGCTCACGCCGAGCTCGTCTTGCAGTAATCTCGACAACCGCTCGTAGTGAGTCAGCATGTGGGCTGGCTCGCCCATTTCCAGGTAACACTGCATGACTGCGCGATGCACCTCCTCTCGATATGGGTCGGCGTCAAGCGCGCGTCCGTACGCATCCAGCGCATCGGGATAATCCTGGCGGGCGCGCGCGGTGTCGCCCAGCCCGGCCAGCGCCTCGACGTGTAGCTCTTCGAGCGCGCGGCGGCGGGCAAACACCCAGTCGTATTTGTCTGACGTGGGCATGAACCGCCCCTGGTATAAGCCGACCGCCCGGTGCAGCAGGTCCTCGGCGCGCGGATCGTATGGGGCCAGCAGCCGCGCCTCGTGGACCATGTGCTCGAACTCAATCGCGTCGCACCACACGCTTAGATAGGGGTTGATCTGGTAGATGCCGCTCTCGCGGTCGTACTCGATGACCGTGTCGACCAGCGCCAGCCGGATGCGTCGCACCGTCGTGTGGAAGTTGTCGCGTACCTGCTGGTCGTCGCTCTCCGGCCAGAAGACCAGCCCCACGTCCGCCCGCGTCTGGGGGCCGCAGAACAGCAGGTAGAAGAACAACTCCTTGGCCCCGGCAGCGCGCCAGCTAGTGTCGGGCACAGGCTCGCCGTCGCAGGCGACACTTTCCCGGCCCAGCGCGCGCACCTGCAGTGCGAAGACCGGCTGCTCCAGCTTGTCCGCGGCAGACAGCGGCTGGCGCTGGGCGCCTCCACGGGCCGCATCCAGCCGCTCCAGGTCGTGACGCAGCCCGTTCTGGCCTCCCATGTCCTCCAGCAGCGACTCCAGCACGGCGGAGTGGGCCACCTCGACGGCCAGCGGCTGGGCGCTGCCGACGACCTTTGCGGTCGACACCGCTTCGCGCAGGAAGTCCGCGGCCTGCTGGCTGTCGCCGTGCTGGGCTGCCAGCCGCGCGCACGCTCCCAGCACCCCCACCAGCTCGTAACGCGACTCCAGCTCGCGCAGCCGCTCCGCGACCTCTTGCAGCCCGTCGAGCGCCTCCACCGGATCGGCCAGATAGGCGCTGGCGATCCAGCGCGCTGCTTGCGCGTTGATCGCCTCGTGGGCGATGCCGTGAGCGTCGGCCAGGTCGCTGGCTTCCTCGGCCAGTGCCAGCGCTTCCTCCCAGCGACCCTGCCGGCTGCGCAGTGTGGAGAAACCGGTCAGGATGGCGCTGCGCAGCGCAGGCTGATCTTCGGCAGTGGCTAGCACCAGCGCCTGCTCATAAAGCTGTTGCGCTTCGAGGAACCGGCTCAGGTCCCGCTTCAGGTCGGCCAGGCTCCACAACAGGTACGCTTCTGTGCGCACGTTGCCCAGCCCGGCGATAACCTTTAGCCCCTCTTCGAGCGTTTCGGAAGCGCGCGGATAGTCGCTGCACTGATAGTAGTAGTAGCCGAGGTTGTTGAGCGCCAGCGCCAGCCCGGCCCGGCCCTTCAACTTGCGGCGGATGGCGACCAGCTCGTGCAGGTGCGCGCTGGCCTGATCGAGCTTTCCGAGCCGGCTGTAGGCAAAATGGAGGTCTTGCAACACGTGCGACAGCGATGAGATGAGGCCGGCCTGGCGAAGACAGGTGGAAGCGGTTTCAAGCTGCTCCACGCCGACTGTGACTTCGCCATGGCGCACGTTGACGAGCCCGGCGACGCGCAGGGCGCGCCCGCGCAGCTCAAGATCCTCGCTGGACAGCAGAGGCGTGACCAGCGCCAGCGCGTGCGGATAATCGTCGGTCTGGAGGTTGATCCGTGCCTGCTGTAATTGGACCCTGGCCAACGAATTTGCATCAGCCGAGGCGCGAAGAACCTTTTCAGCCTGGGCCAGGGCCGACTCTGCCTGGACATAGTCGCCCTGGTCGGAGAAGATCATGCCGCAGGTATAGGCCAGCAGCGGGGGCTCGACGCTGCTGGTTTCCAGCCTGTGCAGCCAGTCGATCAGCGTTTCGTGCTGGCCCTGCCCGTAGTAAATGGGTGCCATGCTGTCGGCCAGCGCGGCGGCCTCCTCCGGCAGGCTGGCCTGCATGTAATGGTCGAAGGCGGCTTCGGGAGCGTCGTGCGAGGCGAACCAGCGGGCCGCGAGGCCGTGCAGATCAAGGTAGCGCTGCGGCGAGTCGTCGCGCAGCGTGCGCTGCAGGAAGTCGCGGAACAGCGTGTGGTACACCAGCCCATCGGGCAGCCGGGTGAGGAATAGGTTGCGCGCCTCGATCTCGGCCAGCAGCGCCCGGCTGTCAGACAGGCCAAGCATCTCCTGGCACATCTGCGGCGTCAGGCGGGCCAGCGTCGAGGAGGCCAGCAGAAAGTCCCGCACGCGCGGCGGCTGGGCTGCCAGCATGTGATCGGCCAGCAGGACAAACAGCGACTCCGACGGCGGGACGGTGGTGTCCATCAGCTTGCTGTCGAGCGCCGGGAGGTTGGGCTGCAGCGCCAGCGCCACGCCTGCCGGCCAGCCTTCCAGCCGGACCAGCAGCCAGTCCATCTCCGCCTGCGACGGCGGGTGGCCGCGCAGCTTGATCGCAATCTCGGTGATTTCTTCTTCGGTCAGGCGTAGGTCGGTCTGCCGGAAGGGCAGCACGGCCTGGTAGCCGATCAACTCCAGCAGTGGGAGGTCAGGAAGCTGCCGGCTGGCGACGATCAGGTGCAGCCGCTGCGGCAGCGAATCGACAAAGGCACGCAGCCAGCGCCGCGCCAGCGAGGAGGTCGCCAGGTGATGCTCGTCATCGAGGATGTAGACTGCATCGTCGCGCAGCGCGCCTTCGAGGTAGCCGGTCGCCAGCGCTGCCAGCTCTTCGGGCGGTGCGTTCTCGGTGAGCGGCACCGCTTCGCTGATACCGGGGGCCAGCGTCTCCAGCACCGCCAGGCTGTGATTGTGCAGCGCCGCCAGGTTTCGCTCGCGCTCGCCAATCGCGTGCCACGCGACCGGCACCGTGGCGCGCTGCGCGTACTGCGCCGCCAGGATGGTCTTGCCAAAGCCCGGCGGTGCGCTGATCAGCGCCAGCTTGACCTGCACAACACCGTCAAGCCTGTCGACCAGCCGTGGGCGATCAATCGCGCGCGGAGTGACGGGCAGGGTGCTGTCGATCTCTGGATGAGACAAGATTCTGCTCATACGCCAATTATCTGATCGAAAGACCGTTCGCTGCAACGCTCTGGACACGTGCCAGCAGGCCACGCCTGCCAGAGTTTGTGGCGTTCGCTGCGAACCTATCTTGCCATTATACCATTGTTAGCGATTACATTGTGCCTGTTTTCAGGATGTAATTGTTCACAGGTGTGCGCGGCGCAAACCCTGCCAACGTCTTGACTCGCCGCCGGTAATAGGTGTATGATAGTCGTGAGAGCGCTCCCAGGTGGTTGTTATGGGCGTTCATTTTTCTCCTTCGGATTGGGAGCGCTCTCACGGGCCTGGCTGGCCGGACGAGACTGCCGTATGAGCCGCCGTCTCGCATTTGACGGCTGCGATGATTCTCCCTTCCCCTGAGGCGCTGCGTGATGAAGTTCGGCAGGCCTGTGCGCACGGTGATCCTGATTCGGCTGGCCCTGGCGGCCATCGTGATCGTCTGGCTGTTCGATCTGCTCATCTTCCCGACCGGCTTTTTCTGGCGCAGGTTTATACTGAAGGGCTGTTCGTCGGGCTGGCGGCTGTCGCACTGGCGCTGGTCGCCTGCCTGGCGACGCTGTTTACGTTTAATATGTGGGTTGCATAGCTGAACCGGAGAGTTGATATATGACCAGGACCGAATTCCCTGCCGATTTTGTGTGGGGCGTAGCGACCTCCTCTTACCAGATCGAGGGCGCATGGAATGAAGATGGCAAGGGCGAGTCGATCTGGGACCGCTTCGCGCATACGCCCGGCAAGATCGCCGACGGCACGACCGGCGATGTTGCCTGCGATCACTATCACCGGCTGGGCGAGGATATCGGGCTTCTGAAGTCGCTGGGCGTTGGTGCATACCGCTTTTCGGTGTCGTGGCCGCGTGTGCTGCCTGCCGGGCGCGGGCAGGTCAACCCCGCCGGGCTCGACTTCTACAGCCGGCTGGTCGACGGCCTGCTCGAAGCCGGGATCACACCCTACCTCACGCTGTATCACTGGGACCTGCCGCAGGCGCTGCAGGATGCGGGTGGCTGGCCGGCCCGCGCCACCGCGGATACCTTCGCCGAGTACGCCGGCGTGATGGCCCGCGCGCTGGGCGACCGCGTCAAGCACTGGATGACGCTCAACGAGCCATTCGTCAGCGCCGAGGTCGGCTACCATGATGGCCGCCATGCGCCCGGCCACACCAGCCTCGACGAGATGCTGGCGGCTTCGCACCATCTGCTGCTGGCGCACGGGCTGGCGATGCAGGCCATCCGCCGCGACGCGCCCGGCGCGCAGGTCGGTATCGTGCTCAACATGCACGGCCAGATGCCGGCCTCGCGCAGCCTGGCCGACCGCGCTGCCGCCTATCGCGGCGATGGGCTGCTCAACCGCTGGTACGCCGACCCGCTCACCGGGCGTGGCTACCCCGCCGACATTGTGGCCTATCATGGCCGCCCGATGAACATGGTGCTGCCCGGCGACATGGAGAGCATCGCCGCACCGCTCGACTTCGTGGGCCTCAACTATTACGCGCGCGCGGTGGTGCGCAGCGCCGACATCCCCGAGGAGCAGAACGCCCCGCGTGAGGTGTTTCCCAATGCCGAGAATGTCACCACGATGGGCTGGGAGGTCTACCCCGAGGGGCTGTACGACCTGCTGCTGCGGCTGGCCTTCAACTACCGCTTCCCGGCGATCTTCGTCACCGAGAACGGGGCCGCCTACCCGGACCGCGTCGGGCCGGATGGCCGCGTTGACGACCCGCAGCGCATTGCCTATCTGCGGGCGCACCTCCAGCAGGCGGCGCGCGCCATCGCGGCTGGCGTTCCGCTGCGCGGCTATTTCGAGTGGTCGTTTCTGGACAATTTCGAATGGGGGTATGGCTGCACCAAGCGTTTTGGGCTGGTGTACGTCGACTACGACACGCTGGCCCGCACGCCCAAGGCCAGCGCCGACTGGTATCGCCGGGTAATCGCGGCGAACGCGGTTGACTAGGGTTTCATGTGCATTGCTTGAGGCCCACGGGGGCGCGCCGTGATGAAACGAGGCATTGACGCGCGCCCCTGAGGCCGGCGGAGGCTTCTATGCGTTATGGCACTTTCGACGACGCACACCGTGAGTACGTCATTACCCGCCCCGATACGCCGCTGCCGTGGATCAACTACCTGGGCAGCGACGCATACTTCGGCATCATCTCCAACACGGCAGGTGGCTACTCCTTCTACCGCGACGCGCGTCTGCGCCGCCTGACCCGCTATCGCTACAACAACGCCCCGCTTGACACCGGCGGGCGCTACGTCTACGTGCGCGACGACGCGCACCGGCCACTTCTGGTCGCCGTCGTGGCAGCCCACCCGCCACGTGGCCGAGGGCTACGAGTGCCGTCATGGGCTGGGTTACACCGTCATCCGCTCGGCCTCGCAGGGCATCGCGGCCAGCACGCGCTATTTCGTCCCGCTCGGCGACAACGCTGGAGATCTGGCAGGTGACGCGTCACCAACAGCAGCGGGGCCGCGCCGAGCTGTCGCTGTTCTCGTCGGTCGAGTTCGCGCTGTGGGACGCCAGTCGACGATGCGACCAACTTCCAGCGCAACTTCAGCATCGGCGAGGTGGAAGTCGAGGACGGCGTGATCTACCACAAGACCGAGTACCGCGAGCGGCGCGATCACTTCGCCTATCTTCGCCTGCTCGGAGCCGCTGGCCGGCTTCGATACCACGCGTGAGGCCTTTCTGGGCCCTTATCATGGCTGGGACAGCCCGCAGGTTGTCGGCGCGGCGAATCGGCCCAATTCGATGGCCCACGGCTGGGCCCCTATCGGCTCACACCACGTGCGCATGAACCTGGAGCCCGGCGAGACACGCCAGGTGGTCTTCATGCTGGGCTACCACGAGAACCCGCCCGACGCCAAGTTCGATCCGCCCGGCTCCAGACCATCGACAAGCGCGCCGTCAGGCCGATCATCGCCCGCTACCTCGCACCGTCTGCCGCCGATGACGCCTTCGACGCGCTGCACGCCACCTGGGACCGGCTGCTCGGCATCCTGCAGGTCGACACGCCTGACGCGCACACCGACCGCATGGTCAACATCTGGAACGCCTACCAGTGCATGGTGACCTTCAACCTGTCGCGCTCGGCCTCGATCTTCGAGACCGGGGTCGGGCGCGGCATGGGCTTCCGCGACTTCGAACCAGGACCTGCTGGGCTTCGTGCACATGATCCCGGAGCGCGCCCGCGAGCGCATCCTCGACCTCGCCGCGACGCAGCTTGAGGACGGCGGCGCCTATCACCAGTATCAGCCGCTCACCAAGCGCGGCAACAACGCCGTCGGCGGCGGCTTCAACGACGATCCGCTGTGGCTGGTGCTGGCCGTCGCCGCCTACCTGAAGGAGACCGGCGACTGGACGATCCTGGACGAGCCGGTCACCTTACGACAACCAGCCGGGCAGCGAAGCGCCCCTGTACGAGCACCTGCGGCGCAGCGTTCGCTACACCCTCGACCGGCTGGGGCCGCACGGCCTGCCGCTGATCGGCCGCGCCGACTGGAACGACTGCCTGAACCTGAACAGCTTCTCCGAGCAGCCGGGCGAATCGTTCCAGACCACCACCAACCGCGACGGCAAGGTGGCCGAGTCGGTGTTCATCGCCGGGCTGTTCGTGCTGGCCGCGGAAGAGATGATCGCCATCGCGCGGCGCTGCAGCGCGGACGACGAAGCGTGGATCGTCCCGGCGGTCGAGCAGATGCGCGGCGGCGGTCGATTGCGCACGGCTGGGACGGCGCGTGGTTCCTGCGCGCCTACGACGACTTTGGCGACCCGGTCGGTTCGCACAACTGCGACGAAGGTCAGATCTTCATCGAGCCGCAGGGCATGTGCGTCATGGCCGGGCTGGGCGCGGGCGATGGCCGGGCGCAGCAGGCGCTGGACTCGGTGGCGGAGCGGCTGGCGACGCCGCACGGCATCGTCCTCCAGCAGCCCGCCTATTCGCATTATTACCTCAACCTGGGCGAGATTCGTCCTACCCGCCGGGCTACAAGGAGAACGCCGGCGTCTTCTGCCACACCAACCCGTGGATCATGATCGCCGAGACGATGGTCGGGCGCGGCGACCGCGCCTTCGACTATCTACCTGCGCATCAACCCCTCCGCCCGCGAGGCCATCAGCGAAGTCCACCGCTGCGAGCCGTACGTCTACGCGCAGATGATCGCCGGGCAAGACGCCCCGACCCACGGCGAGGCCAAGAACTCGTGGCTGACGCGGCACCGCCGCCTGGAACTACGTCGCCATCACGCAGTGGATCCTGGGCATCCGCCCCGCCTACGACGGCCTGCAGATCGCGCCGGTGATCCCCGCCGGTTGGGACGGCTTCACCGCCACCCGCCACTTTCGCGGCGTGACGTATCAGATCGCCGTCCGCCGCGAAGGGCCCGGCAACGCCGTCGCGCTGACGGTCGACGGGCAGCCGGTGCCGGGCTGCGTGGTGCCGCTGGCCGACGGCCCCGGCCCGGTCGACGTGCAGGTGGTGTTGAGCTAGACAGTTCTCGCGCCAGGTTGACACAGCGTTTGACTGCGGGCGTCTCGATTAGACTTCGCCGCTGAATGGCCGAGGAGCCGCGAAGTTCATTCGCGGATCGAGGCCAGAGGAGCCCCATGCACTACGGCTATTTTGACGACGCCGCGCGCGAATACGTCATCACCGACCCGCGCACCCCGGTCAAGTGGATCAACTACGTCGGCACGCTGGCCTTCGGCGGCTTCGTCGACCACACCGGCGGGGCGCTGATCTGCAAAGGCGATCCGACACTCAACCGCATCACCAAGTACATCCAGCAGATGCCCGCCTCCGACTTCAAGGGCACGACGCTCTACCTGCGCCTCAAAACCGGCGACGGCTACCGGGTGTTCTCGCCGTTCTTCGTGCCCACGCTCGATCCCTATCGACCGCTACGAGTGCCACGTCGGGCTGGGCTACACGCGCATCGTCAGCGAGTTCTACGCCATCCGCACCGACGCCACGATCTTCGTCCCGGCGGGCGACACGCGCCTGCTGTGGGACATCACCCTGACCAACATCAGCAGCGGGCCGTGCGTGCTGGACGCCATGCCGCTGGTCGAGTACACCCACCCGCTGCGCTCAACCAGCTCACCAACGCCGACTGGGTCCCGCAGACGATGCAGAGCCGCGCCCACCACGTCGAAGGCCACACCGTCCTGATGCAGTACCCGTTCATGTACCGCGACACGCGCGTCAACTTCCTGACGTCCAGCCTGCCCGCCTCGTCGTTCGAGACCGACCGGCGGCGCTTCCTCGGCGCGAACGAGTACGGCACCTGGGCCCGCCCGCTGAGCCTCCTCCAGCCGGAGTTGAGCAGTTACGAGGCGCAGCGCGGCGACAACATCGGCGCGCTGCTGTGCCATCTGGGTGCGCTCGCCCCCGGCGAGTCGGCGCGGCTGGTGGTGCAGTTGGGGCAGGCGCAAAGCGTCGAGGCCGCGCTGCCCGATATCCGCCGCTACTGGGACCCCTCCGCGGCGTCGGCGGCGTTCGACGCGCTGCGCGCCTACTGGGACGAGTATCTGGCGCACCTTCAGGTCGAGACGCCTGACGCGGCGCTGAACGCCATGCTCAACGTCCACAACCCGCGCCAGTGCCACACCACCAAAAACTGGTCGCGCTACCTGTCGCTCTACCAACTGGGGCTGGGCTCGCGCGGCATCGGCTTCCGCGACAGCTCGCAGGACGTGATGGGTGTCCTGTCGCACATGCCCGGCGAGGGCAGGGATTTGCTGCGTAAGCTGCTCAGCGTGCAGCAGCGCGACGGCTCC
Organism: uncultured Chloroflexia bacterium; assembly: GCA_963787375.1. Lineage (GTDB taxonomy): Bacteria > Chloroflexota > Anaerolineae > Aggregatilineales > UBA3940 > CAWBCR01. Next base: position 71,393 of record CAWBCR010000021.1, read on the forward strand.
GCGATGCACCAGTTCAACCCGCTCACCATGGAGGCCACCGCCGGCGACTCGCTGGAGGTGGAGGGCGCGCCGCGCTACTACAGCGACGACCACCTGTGGGCCGTCCTGGCGGTGTGCGCCTACCTCAAGGAGACCGGCGACCTGGCCTTCCTCGACGAGCCGATGCCCTTCTACGAGAAGGACCGCGACGAGCAGCCGCTCGAAGCCGCCACTGTGCTCGAGCACCTGCGGCGCGCGCTGGCCTTCACTCACGACAACGTCGGCGCGCACGGCCTGCCGCTGCTGGGCTTCGCCGACTGGAACGACACGGTCAACCTGGCTGCCGGGGCCGAGTCGCTGTTCGCGGCTAACCTGTATGGCCGCGCCCTGCTGGAGCTGATCGCCCTGTCCGAGCACCTTGGTGACGCCGCAGCCGCCGACCTGTACCGCCGCTGGTACGACGAGATGCGGGCCGCGCGTCGACGGCTGCGCCTGGGACGGCGAATGGTACGTCCGCTACTTCGACGCCGAAGGCCAGCCGCTCGGCTCGCACCGCAACCCCGCCGGGCAGCTTTATGCCAACGCCCAGTCCTGGCCGGTGATCTCCGGCTTTGCCCCGCCGGAGCGCGCCGCGCGCGCGCTCGACGCGGTCTACGAGCGGCTCAACACGCCGCGCGGCATCAAGCTCAGCGTGCCCGGCTACGACGGCTACGACCCGGCGCTCGGCGGGGTGAGCACCTACCCGCCGGGAGCCAAGGAGAACGGCGGCATCTTCCTGCACGCCAACCCGTGGGTGATCATCGCCGAGACGCTGCTGGGCCACGGCGAGCGCGCCTACGCCTACTACAGCCAGATCAACCCGGCGGCGCGCAACGACGAGATCGAGGTCTACGAATGCGAGCCGTACGTCTACGCGCAGAACATCCTCGGCGACGAGCACCCGCAGTTCGGGCTGGCGCGCAATAGCTGGCTGTCAGGCACCGCCTCGTGGATGTACCAGGCCGGCACGCAGTACATCCTCGGCGTGCGGCCCCACTACGCCGGCCTGCGTGTCGACCCGTGCATCCCGCCCGCCTGGGACGGCTTCAGCGTGCGGCGGCAGTTTCGCGGCGCGACCTACGCCATCACTGTGCGCAACCCGCAGCACGTCAGCCGTGGCGTGCGCTCCGTGACGGTTGACGGTCAGCCGCTCGACGGCTCCACGCTGCCGCTCTTCGGCGATGGTGCGCGGCACGCCGTCGAGGTCTTGCTGGGCTGATCCTCCCTCCGGTCTTGCCGCGCCTGCCGAGGACCAGGCCCGGCAGGCGCGCTTCTTTGTGACGACACACCATTCTGGGCAGAGCAGCCATCCGAGTTACAATGTGCTCGTGCAGTGCCTGCGCGAACGCGGCGCAGTGACCTCTCTCTGACTTGGAACGCGAGGTGAGCGAATGGCAAAAATAGACAAGGTCGCCATCGTCGGCGGTGGCAGCTCGTATACGCCGGAATTCATCGAGGGCTTCATCAACCACCAGCACGAGATCGAGGTGGGCGAGATCGCGCTGTTCGACATCGACGAGGAGCGGCTCAACATCGTCGGCGGGATGGTGCAGCGGCAGGTGCTGTACGCCGAGCTTGACACGCGCGTCACGCTGACGCTCAAGCGGCCCGAAGCCATTGAAGGCGCAAGGTTCGTCGCCTCGCAGATGCGCGTCGGCCAGATGGCGGCCCGCATCCGCGACGAGAAAATCCCGCTCAGGCACGGCGTGATCGGCCAGGAGACGACCGGCCCCGGCGGGACGCTCAAGGCGTGGCGCACCATCCCCGTCACGCTCGACGTGGCCCGCGACGTGGAGAAGTACGCGCCCGGCGCGTGGTATCTCAACTTCACCAACCCGTCGGGCATTATCACCGAGGCGATCCTCAAGCACACTGGCATGAAGGTCGTCGGGCTGTGCAACAACCCGATCAACATCCAGCATATGCTGGCCGGGATGCTGGGCGCGCGTGACGAGCAGTTGTTCCTCGAATGGGTCGGCCTGAACCACGTCAACTGGGTGCGCCGGGTCTACCTCGACGGCCAGGACGTGACGCCGCGCATCTTCGACCTGCTGGACACGATCCAGGAAGAGCTGCACTTCGAGCCGGAGCTGGTGCGCGCGCTGGGCGTCCTGCCGACCTACTATCTGCAATATTATTACAGCCACCCGCAGAAGCTGGCCGAAGCGCAGGCCGCGCCGAAGTCGCGCGGGGAGGTGGTGCTGGAGGTCGAGAAGGCGCTGCTGGAGAAGTACAAGGATCCCAACCAGGTGGTCAAGCCGCCGGAGCTGAGCCAGCGCGGCGGCGCGCTGTACTCCGAAGCGGCCATCCGCCTGATCATCTCGCTGCTGCTCGACCGGCGCGACGTGCAGATCGTTGTCACGCGCAACAACGGCGCGCTCCCCGATCTGCCACCCGACGCCTCGGTCGAGGTGCCGTGCGTGGTCGGCGCGCACGGCGTCACGCCGCTGAACATGGGTCCGCTGCCGGAGACGATCCGTGCGCTGTGCCAGCAGGCCAAAGCCTGGGAAAGCTGGACGGTCGAGGCGGGCGTCACCGGCTCGCGCCGCGCGGCGCTGATGGCGATGATGGTCAACCCGCTGGTGCCATCGTTCGAAGTCGCCCGCGCGCTGGTCGATGAGATGCTGGAGGCCAACCGCGATTACCTGCCGCAGTTCTTCCCCAAAGATGGGAAGCCGCCGGCGTGATGGTTTGCCCGGTAGATCTACCTCCCCCCTGACCTTGCTCGACCGGTGGTCGGCCTCGGTCTGTCCCCCTCTCCAAGTTTGGAGAGGGGGAGGTGAACTGCCCATAGGGCAGTTCGCGGGGGTGAGGTCAACACCCCAACCCGGAGATAGCTATGAAGCACATCGAGCTCAGCAAGGCGATTGACATCCCTTCGTGGCAGAAGATCGTCGCGCGCCCCACGTCCATCGGCAGCGGCGAGTTGCAGCGCCAGTGGCAGGAGATTGGTGAGGAGACGACCGACGCCATCATGAAGGTGCTGCCCAGCGGCAAATACACGATGGGCCCCTTCCTGCGCCAGTTCGAGGAGGAGTTCGCCGCTTACAGCGGCTGCCTGCACGCCGTCGGCACGTCGAGCGGCACGGCGGCGCTGCACCTGGCGCTGGAGGCCATCGAGGTCGGCCCCGGCGACGAGGTGATCACCGTCGCCAACACCTACGTGGCGACCGCGCTGGCGATCACCTACACCGGTGCGACGCCGGTCTTTGTCGACGTGGACCCGCGCACCTACAACATGACCGCCGACCTCGTCGCGCCGAAGATCACGCCGCGCACAAAGGCGCTGCTGCCGGTGCATCTGTACGGCCAGCCGGTCGACATGGACCCCATCCTTGATCTGGCCCGCCGGCACAACCTGCGGGTGATCGAGGACGACTCGCACGCCCACGGTGCGACCTACAAAGGCCGCAGGGTCGGATCGCTGGGCGACATCGGCTGCTTCAGCCTGTATCCCAGCAAGAACATGGGGGCCTACGGTGACGGCGGGATCATCACCACCAGCGATGACGACCTGTACGCCAAGTTGCTGATGCTGCGCTACGTGGGGCAGCGCATCAAGTTCGTGCACGAGGTGATCGGTTTTCAGGAGCGGCTGGACGAGCTTCAGGCCGCCGCGCTGAGCGTCAAGCTGCGCTACCTCAACTCGTGGAACGAGCGTCGCCGTGAGTGGGCGGCGCTGTACGACGAGATGCTGGCCGATGCGCCGGTGGTGCGGCCCTACGTCGCGCCCTACGCCTATCACGTCTACTATTCGTATGCCATCCTCGTCCAGAAAGAGGAGCGCGACGCGCTGATGAGCTTCCTCGCCGACCGCGACGTGGGCTCGTTCGCCATGTACCCCACGCCTGTGCCGATGCTCGGCGCATACGCCGACATGGGCTACACGCCGGCGGACATCCCCGTTGCGGCGGACTACGCCGACCGGGTGGTCAACCTGCCGATGTTCCCGCAGCTACGCGAGGATGAGGTCCGCACGGCGGCGCAGGCGGTGGTCGATTTCTACAAATCTGCATGATGTGGGGCAAGGGGCATGCACATGACCGATCCCATTAAACTTGCCGTCCTGGGCGGCTCCGGCGTCGCCACCCCCGATCTCGTCGGCGCGCTGCTCCAATCCGCCGAGCGCCCGGCGCTGCATGTCGCGCTGATCGGGCGCAGCGCCGATAAGCTGGAGACGGTCGGCGTGGTATGCCGCGATATGGCCGCGCAGGCCGACCCGCCGATCACCGTCAGCACGCATACCGACCCGCGTGCGGGCCTCGACGGCGCGGACTACGTGCTCAACCAGGTGCGCGTCGGCGGCTACCGCGGGCGCGCCTTCGACGAGACCTTCCCGCGTGAGTTTGGCATCCCCGGCGAAGAGACGTTCGGGCCGGGCGGCATGTCGATGGCGCTGCGCACCATCCCGGTCGTGCTCGACCTGTGCCGCACCGTCGAGGAGGTCGCGCCCGGCGCGCTCGTCCTCAACCTGACCAACCCCAGCAGCATGGTGCAGTACGCCATCAGCCGCCACACCCGCCTGAGCGTGATCAGCCTGTGCGATCTGCCATTGATGGCCCACGAGGCCATCGCCGCTGCGCTGGGCCTGCCACCCGGCGAGCTGGTCGTGCGCTACACCGGCATGAACCACTTCGGCTGGGTCACCGCCGTGCGGCATCACGGCCAGGACCTGCTGCCGGAGGCGCTGGATCGGATCGTCGCGGGCGGCGGCCTGCCCGTCGAGGGTGAGATCGTCCGCGCGCTGGGTGTGATCCCGACCTCGTATTTCAAGTACTACTATCATCCCGACCGGATGCTGGCGGCGCAGCAGGGCAGGCGCGCCCGCGCCGAGGAGCTGCTTGACCTTGAAGCGGAGATACTGGAGACGTATCGCTCCGGCGCACCCGATGAAAAAGCCGCCGGCCTGGCGAAGCGCAACGCGGCCTGGTACGCGCACGTCATCGTCCCGGCGCTGCTGGCCCACGCCGGCGACAGTGGCGCGGTGCAGGCCCTCCAGGTGACCAACGGCGCGGCGCTGCCCTTCATGCCGCCGCAGGCCATCGTCGAGGTGCCGTGCGTGGTGCGCCGCAGCGGCGTCCTGCCGCTGGCCTACGACGGCGGCCTGCCGCCCGATCTGGAGGCGCTGCTGCTGGCCAACGCCACCTTCGAGATGCTGTGGGTCGAGGCGGTTGTCGAGCAGGATCGGCCCAAAGCCCTGCGGGCCCTGCTGGCCAGCCACCTGATCCACACCTACGACCAGGCGCAGGGCATCCTCGACAAGATCTGGCCGGGGTAGGGGGCAAGCCGTGACCCGACGCCACGACATCCCGACCTCCGCAGCGCTGCTGCTGGCCATCCTGCTGCTGCTGGGGGCGTGGTTCGTCCGCATCTACCGGCTCGACAGCACCGTGCCGGGGCTGCAAACCGACGCCGCCGACAACCTGGCCGACGCGCTGCGCATCAGCCGGGGCGGGCTGCCCTTCCCCCTCGCCTTCGACACGCGCCCCGAGCCTGCCTACCGTTTCCTGCTGGCTGGCTGGTATGTCGTCGCCGGGCCGAGCCTGTTCTCGTCGCGGCTGTTTCAGGTGTTCCTGGGGCTGATCGCGGTCGCGCTGGCTTACCGCGCCGCGCTGGAGCTTCTGCGCGACCTGCCCTGGCGGCGGCTGGGCGCGCTGGCCGCGCTGGGCGCGCTGGCCGGCATGACGCCTCACCTGTTCCTCAGCCGCGTCGACCTGCGTGCAATCCTGCTGCCGCCGGTGGTGCTGCTGGCCGTCATCACGCTGCTGCGCGCCGCCCGCACCCGCAGGTCCCTCGACCACGCCACCGGCGGGTTCTTCGCCGCGCTGGGGCTGCATACCTACATCGCCGGGCTGGTCGCGCCGCTGTGGCTGGCTGTGTACCTCGTCCATCAGCTGATCGTTGCCCCGAAAGGCGAGCGCCTCACCCTGCGCGAAGCGGGCATCACGCTGCTGGGGGCGATTCCGCCGCTGGCGGCGTGGCTGGCGCTGCTGCTGGCCGTGCCCAATCTGTATGACCGCATCCGCGGCGCATCCGACACGCTGGCCAGCCAGTCGACCAGCGCGGCGGCGATCCTCGCGCCGCTGGCCGCTGGCCGCCTGCTGCCGGGTCTGTGGGCTTCGGCCCGCGCCTTCTTCCTCGACGGCTACTGGCAGACCTATATGAACGCGCCCAACACGCCCTTCCTCAACCCGCCGCTGGCTGTGCTGGCCGCGATCGGGCTGGGCGCGGCGCTGTGGCGCTGGCGGCGCGGCGGGTCGATTCTGGTGATCGGCGGGCTGCTGCTGTTCATGCTGCCTGCCGCGCTGTCCGAAGACGCGGCCAGCCCCGTGCGCCTGTCCGGTACGATGGGCCTGGTCGCGCTGCTGGTCGGCCTCGGTGTGGCGGCGCTGGCTGCCCTGATCGCGGGCCGCCTGCGTGCCGGTCAGCCCTCGCGATTCGCTGTCGGACTGGCCGGCGCTGCGCTGATCGCGGGCCTGTCGGGCTTTGCGCTGATCGGCGCGGGCCGCGCCTACCAGCGCCTGTACGCCGACCCTGCCCAGTACGCTGAGCCCGATGATTGGAAGAAAGTCCCCTGGCAGAATTCGCTGATCTACGTCGAGTACCTCGACCTGCTGGCGAAGGCCGACCAGCCTACCTACGTCCCGCTGTCGTCGCTGGATACCTCCGTCGCGATGTACTGGCTCCAGCGCGCGGCCTATCCGAACGTCACCACCTGGGCGCGCGCCGGGCTGGAGACGCTGCCCGCCGGTCAGGCCGTGTATCCCACCCATTACAGTTGGGGCGCGCCTGCCCCGCCGCAGGACGCGCTTCAGGCGCTGCTGCTGCCCGCCAGCGGCACGATCGTCATTCTGCCGCCCCAGCCCGGACGGCGCGCCGTCGATCCGCGCCGACGCGCCGGGCCCCCGCACCGACGTGACCAGCCCCTACGGCTGGCTCATCGCGACGATTACCCCCCGCCAGCAGCAGCCGTTGAACGCCCCGGACGCGTCATGGCCCGACGGCGCGCTGGCGCTTGGCGATGGGCTGTCGCTGGTCGGCGCGAGCGATGTGCAGGGCATCGCGCCCGGTAACCCGCGTGACGTGGTGCTGACCTGGGCCGTCGCGCAGGCGCGCCAGCCCGCCGGGCTGATCGCCTACGCCCGCGCGCTCGACCCCAACACCGGCGCGCCGGTCGGCGGCAGCGGTGACCACACCGTGCTGCACTGGCTGTACCCGCCGGTGCGCTGGCAGCCCGGCGACCTGATCCCCGACGTTCATACCCTGCACATCGATCCCGGTGCGCCGCCGGGGGCCTACCTGTGGGTCGTTGGCGCGTATGTGCCGCCGCTCATGGCCGCCTTGCCGGCGGCTGGCGGGCTGCCGTCACCGCTGCAAGACACGCTGGTCTTTGGCGCGGCGCGCCTGCCCGAGCCCGCCACCGACGCCGCGCTGCCGGACGCGGCCACGCCGCTCGACGTGACGTTCGCCGATGGTATCTCGCTGCGCGGATTTGAGCTGTCTCAGGGGGGCGATGCGTGGACGCTGACGCTGTACTGGCGCGCCGATTCCGCGCCCGGCGGGGATTATACGATGTTCGTCCACGCGCTGGCCGGCGGCGCGCTGATCGCGCAGAACGACCAGCGCCCGCACGACGGCGCGCTGCCGACCTGGGCCTGGCGGCCCGGCGAGATCGTCACGACCACGCACCCGCTGACTCTGCCGCAGGGGGCCGCGCCCGACGCGCTGGTCGTGGGCCTGTACAGCTATCCCTCGTTGGAACGGCTGGCCGTCGCGCAGAGTTCGCTGCCGGTGGACGACAACCAGGTGCAGGTGTGGCCCGAAAAATAACCTGTGGCCCGAATACCCTGGACGCGCGGGCTACTCAGACGTGCGGTCGAGCATCTCTGCCAACCGCTGATACACCGCCTCCTCGACGCTGCCACCGTCTGCTTCCAGCGCCAGCAGCGCCGCGCCGAACACCGGCTCATGCTGTGGTGCGCGGATGACGGCGCGCGGGGCCTGTCGATGCACCACCTGCTGCACCGTATCGACCAGCAGCGGCCCCTCGCCTTTGAAGATGCTGCCGCCCAGCACCACCTCGACCTCTTCGCCGACCAGCCCCAGCCGCCGGATCATGGCGCTGGCTGAATCGCCCACCTCGACGCCCATCCGCACGACCAGGTCGGCGGCGACCGCGTCGCCGGCAGCGGTGGCCTTGAACAGCAGCGGCACCAGGCCGAGCAGGTCGCGCTCACCGACCTCGCCGTGATACAGCTTCAGCAGCAGCGCCTCCATCGACGGCGCGCCCAGCGCCTCCAGCACCAGCCCGCTGAGTTGGGTCGGCTGGCCCCTGCCATCCCACCCGCGCATCGCCAGCCGCACCATCTCCTGCGCGAGGTCGCCGCCGCCGCCCCAGTCGCCGGAGATAAAGCCCAGGCCGGGCAGCACGATCTCGGTCCCGTCGGGGGCGCGCCCCGCCGCGTTGATCCCCGTCCCGCAGATGACCACTACCCCCCACGAGCGGGTCAGCCCGGCCCGCAGCGCCGCCATCGTGTCGTTCCTGATCAGCGCCCGGCGGGCCATCCCCAGCCCGTCGATGGCCGCTTGCAGCATCTGATAATCTTCCGGCAGGTCCGCGCCGGCCAGGCAGAAGCAGCCCACGTCGATCTGCTCGAAGGTCAGCCCGGCCTGTTTGGCCGCTGACTCCACCGCCTGGCGTATCTCCCCCAGCGACTTGTCCAGCCCGCTCACCTGGTGGTTGCTGGGGCCGCCCCGGCCAAAGCCCAGCAGCCGGCCCGTCTCATCGACGACCAGCGCGTGCGTCTTGCTCGCGCCGCCATCCACGCCGACGACTATTCGCATACCATCCTCCGTAGGTGGCTCATCCCTTGCTGACTGCCTCCACCCTGTCCAGCGTCCAGAACAGCGCCAGCCCTGCCAGCGCCACGACGCTCATGATGCGGAACAGGACCATCATGCCCACGCTGTCGTAAAAGCTGCCGCCCGCCAGCGACCCGGCAATCGACGCCAGCCCGAAGGCCACCGTCGTGAACACCGCCTGCGCGGTCGTGCCCAGCCCCTCCGGCGTGCGCTCGCTGACGTATGTTACCCCGCCGGTCAGCAGCGCGCCGAACGACAGCCCATGCAGAAGCTGCACCACCAGCGCCAGCACCGGGTTGTAGATGAACGACAGCAGCAGCCAGCGCACCGCGTAAGTCACGAAGGCGATCTTCAACAGGCCGCTGGCGGAGATGCGCCGGATAATGCGCCCCGAATACAGCATCATCGGCGCTTCGCTCAACGCGGCGACGGTCCACGCCAGCCCGATCAGCCCTTCGCCCGCGCCGATCCCGTCCATATACAGGCTGTAAAAGGTGTTCATCGTGCCGATGGTCATGCCTACCAGGAAGGCGCTGGCCAGGAAGATCAGGAAGTCGCGGCGCAGCAGCAGGCGGCGCAGCCCCTGGTACAGCGATATACGCAGCATCTGCCGGCGCTGCGGCTGCGCCCAGGAAAGGACAAACGTCAGCCCCATGAAGACCACGTAGCCAGTGAACATCAGGTGGATGTTGAAGCGCTCGATCAGCGTGCCCATCAGCCAGGTTGAGATCGCCCAACCGATGGTCCCCCCGACGCGCATCGCGCCGTAGGTGTGGCGCTTTTCCTGCGCAACCTCCAGCGCCGCGCTGTCGAGCAGCGGGACGATAGGGCTGTTGAACACGGCGTAAACGGCGACGATCAGCGCCAGCGCAGCGTAGCCCTGCGCCCGTGACAGTGCCAGTATGGCCGCGCACACCCCCAGCAGCGCCACCTTCAGGATGCCCCGGTGCCAGTGAAAGGCGTCGGCAGCGCCGCTCCACAACAGCGCGGCCAGCACGCCGACCAGCACCGGCAGCGCGGCCAGTGCGCCGATCTGCACGCCGCTCAGCCCGATGCGCTCGTAGTACAGGTTGATGTACGGTATCAGCGCGCCAAGCGCCATGTAGTAACCAAAATACATGGCGCCGGCGTGCAGCGGCGCACCCGCTTCCCGCCCCCCGGCCCTCAGCCTTGCTACGAGGCTTGCGATGCGCGTCATGCCGGATCAGCCGCCATTGTTCATGAAATCCTGCTGCGCCAGGTAATCCAGCACCTTCTGCGAGAATTCCTGGTGCGACTTGCGCGTGTACTTGACGATAGTGTACACCTGCGCCAGGTTCTCCACGCCCGACTCCTCGATCATCTGTCGAAGGTCGGGGTACGACATGTAGCGATCCCAGCCCTTCACCTCGCGCTCGTGGTACGTCTCGCGGATGCGCGTGTCGCTGTCGTCGTGATACGTCTCGTGGTGCACCAGCCCACTTAACGGCAGGCGGTCGCGTAGGGCGGGGTCTTCGTCGGGATAGCCCAGCGAGAACCCGACCACCGGCACGACCCCCGGTGGCAGGCGCAGCACCCGCCCGATCTCGTCGCAGTTGGCCAGTGTGCTGCCCATGTAGCACATCCCCAGCCCGCGAGACTCGGCGGCCAGCGCCACGTTCTGCGACACCAGCGTCGCGTCGATGGCAGCGATCATGAAGCTCATGAAGTTGTCGAAGTTGTCGGGCGCGTCGTTGAGCCGCAGCCAGTGCCGCATCCGGCGGAAGTCGGCGCAGAACGTCAGCAGCACCGGCGCGTCGAGTACCATGCTCTGCTCCATGTGCGGTTCGTACAACTGCTCGCGCAGCGCCCGGTCGCAGGTCACGATGATCGAATAAGTCTGCATGTTGCCCGACGACGAGGCGCGGATGCCCGCCTCCAGGATTTCTTCCAGCAGGTCGTCGGGCACCGGGTCGGGCCGGTACTGGCGGATTGAGCGGTGCTGCTGAATGGCCTCGATGACGGACATAGCGCCTCCAATCGGTGTGGGCTTAGTATAGGCGCTGCCGTTCGGAGGCGAACCTGATGAATGCATGCGATGGCGGCGTCATTTGGCAGGAACCCGCGCCGTTACAGCAAAAGGGGCGGACACCGTCCGCCCCCATGTCATTCGTGCAGCGAGGTTACGATTTGACCGCCAGACTGATCGGCAGTGTCAGCGTGAACTCCATGCCGCCTTCGTCGCGGTTGCGGGCCTGGATGATGCCGCCGTGCGCTTTGGCCATCGCCTGCACCACCCACAGCCCCAGCCCGTGGCCGCTCTGCGAGCCGGCAGCTTCCTTGCCGCGAAAACCCTCGTCGAAGATGTGCGACAGCTCTTCCGGCGAGACGCCGGGGCCCTGGTCCATCACCTGCAGCAGGATCGAGTCGGTCCGGTACTTCACTCGCAGGTCGACGCGGGTGTTCTCTGGCGCGTACTTGAGCGCATTCTCGATCAGGTTCAGCGCGATGTGATACAGCCCCGATTCGTCGGCGTTGACCCCGCACGGCTCGCCTTCCACAGCCACCGTCAGCTTCATCGACTTGGACTCGGCCAGACCCTGCAGGTCCGTGGCGGCGTTGGTCGCGATCTTCTCCAGGCTGCAAACGCTGGGCGTCAGTTGCATCGAATCCCTGAGCTTCACCCCTTCGAGCAGGTCGTTGACCATCTCCAGCATGCGGTTCGAAGCGGTCGACACCTTCTGGAGGTAGTCCTGCGCGCGCTCGTTCAGCTCCGCCGTCTTGTCGACGAGGTACAGCCAGCCCTTGATCGACGTGAGCGGGCCTTTCAGGTCGTGTGTCATGGCCTTCACGAACTCTGCCCGCACATGCTCAAGCTGCTTGACGTAGGTAATGTCCTGCATCACGATGATCGTCCCAACGCCTTCGGTTGTCTCGGCGGTGGTCACGAAGGTTCGCTCGCCGATCTTGAGCTCGCTTGTCTTGCCGATCCCCTCGCTGACCCCCATCAGGATGGCAGCCATGTCCGATTCGAGTAGTCCCTGCGCCACCTGGTTGGAGATCAGCAGGTTGCCTGCTGGGTCCAGGATCATCATCGGCTGCGGCAGCGTGTTGGCCGTGGCGTCGATGACCGCCCGCGCCTGCTCCGCTGTCTGCATCGCGACCTCGGTCTCATAGAACAGCCCTGCGTTCTGGATGGCCATTGCGACCGGCGCGGCGAACATCTGGAACCGGTTGAGGTCTGTTTCGGTCAGGGGCCGCCCGCGCGTGATCAGCGTCAGTGCGCCGATCGTGTTATCCTGGGCGCGCAGCGCCACCGCGGCAATCGACCGCGCCCCGACGGCGGGTGTTTTGCCGGTGGGTTTCGTTCCATCGCTGGCCTGCGGGATGTCTACGATGACGGCCTTGTTTTCCTTGACCGTCTGGTCGAGCGCCCGCTTGACCTGCTTTTCGGCCTTGTTCAGCACGGCGATGATCTCGCCCCCCGCCTTGTAGGGCACGAGGACTCGGTTGGAGTCGTACAGCCACAGCACCGTGTGCTCCGCGCCCCACGCCTGCGTGGCCCGCTCCAGCAGCATCGAATGCACGGTCGGCAGGTCCAGCGACGAGGCCATCGCCTGCGAAAGCTGGTTCAGCGACGCCAGCTCGTCGACGCGGCGGGCCAGCGACTCGTCGGTCGCCCGGTACAGCCGGGCGTTCTGGATGGCAATGGCCGCAAAGTCCGCGATGCCCATCAGCAGCGCCTGGTCGCGCTCGTCGAAGCTGTGTCCGGCGGTCCGGTGCGTGGCGGCCAGCACGCCGAACGTGACTCCGCCCAGCGCAATCGGCACGAGGATCACCGCCTCGACCAGATAATCGGTCTTGACCTTGATCTGGCTCTCCTCGCCCTCACGGCTGGCGCGCACCGGCTTGCCGGTCTGGATGACCTTGGCTGCCAGCGTGTCGCCGGTGATCGGCAGCCGCATCTGCTTGACCTTCTCATCTTCGAGGCCGTAGGAGGCTTCGAGGCGCAGCTCGCCGGTGATCTCGTCGATCAGCCATACACTCGTCTCGCCTGCCGCCGTGACCGACATGGCGACTTCGGCCACCTGGTCCAGCACGTCGTCGGGGTTGCGCTGCGTGGTGATGATCTTCGCCACCTGCACCAGCGCATCCGCCAGATCGGCCTTCTGCCTCAGGGCGCTGGTCTGCCCCGTGCTGGGCCGCTGGATGATCCGCACCACGAACTGCAGATTGCCCAGCGTCAGCGTGTCGCCGTTGGCCAGCGCGTATGGCGTGCGCGGGCCCAGAAGCTGGCCGTTGCGCAGCGTGCCGTTGGTGCTGTCCATGTCGATCACGTACAGCGAGCTTGGGGTGGGTCGCAGTGTGGCGTGCTGGCGCGAGACACCCAGGTCGCCCGCGTCGTAGGGGGTCAGGTCGAACAGGTTGTCCGGCTTCGGCCCACGCCCCAGGATGGTGTCGTCGTTGACGTCAAGCCCAAAAGACACGCTGGAGTTGCCTGCGAGATCGAACCGCACCCGCCAGACCGGCACCTTGGTATCAGGCTTGCCCTTGTTCGGGAACGGTAGGAACGTAACCTCTGGCTCGATCTCCGAGATATCGTGCAGGCTGCCTTCCTGCGTGAGTTTATGGGTCGACTCTTTTGCTGGTTCTGCCATGGCGGCCTCTTTCGTATCCTACATCACGTGAGCCTTCAGACCACACGACCAGAATCTCACTTTCGACTGCGCCGGGGCTGGCCGGGAGACCGGCAGGCGGGGCGGCGAATGGAGTCAGGCTGGAGGAGCAGCCGGTAAAGTCCTGGTCAGTGATATTAGAATAGCATGAAATACAACAATTCACGATCTGGCTGGCCCATGCGCCACTCCTATTCTACCAGCGCAGTGACGCATGGATAAACCTGGTCACCAACAGCCGCGCCGCTGCCATCTCATGTTCACGGGCCGCGCAGCGCTGTGACGGCCTGTCTCTGCATGCGTTTCTTCCCCAGTGTACTTGAAAAGCGTTTTTCTTGCTGCGCCGCCAGCCCGCTTAAATCAGCGTCCCGCCGCGCTGGCCGCCCACCGGCAGCCGGATGGTGAATGTCACGCCGCCGCCATCGGCACCCGGCAGGTCGTCAAGTGTAATGCTGCCGCCGTGCCGCGCGACGATCTGGCTGGCCATGAACAGCCCCATCCCCGCGCCGGATACGCCCGACTCCAGCGCGGCTTTGCCCCGGAAGAAGCGGTTGAACATCTGCGAGGCTTCGTCGGGTGGGATGGCTGGACCGCTGTTGGCGATGCTGATGACCGCCCATGATTGATCGGCGTCGGTGTCGAGCCGGCTGCTGAAACGGATTTTGCCGCCGCGCGGGGTGTACTTGAGCGCGTTGTCCACAAGGATCGTCAGAACGCGCTCCAGCAGCGCTTGATTGCCCGTGATCGGCGGCAGCTCAGCGCCGGGTTGGTACGACAGGTCGAGCTCGTTCATCTCTGCCCGCGGACGCCAGTTGGTGACCGTCCGCGTGATGAGCTGCGCCAGGTCGACCGGTGCTGTGGTGGCGTTCTGCAGTTGCTTCATGATCTGCGTCACGGACAGGATGCTCTCGATGATGGCTTCCAGCCGCTGCGTCTCGTGCGCGGCAGTCTCCAGGTAGGAGTCCCAGTTCGGGGGCCGGTGGCCCAGCAGGTGATGGTATATCTTCAGATTGGTAATGGGCGTGCGCAGCTCGTGTGACACACTATCCATGAACTCGTCTTTGAGACGATCCAGTTCCTGCAGGCGCTGGTTCGCTGCTTCGAGCGCCTCCTCGTTGCTCTTGCGCCGGGTGATGTCGTCGACGACGACCATCACCTGCGACATGCCTTCCACTGGCGCGATCCGCGCCTCGAACGTCACCGTCTGGTCGCCGGCAGGCACGACCAGCTCCGTGATTTCCGGCGCGCCGGTCTGGCGCACGGTGGTGCAGGCGCGCGCCAGTCCTTCGGCCATCTGGGCGGGCAGAAGCTGGGCCAGCGCCCGGCCCGGCATGATGTCCAGCGACTCCAGATAACTGCGGAAATGCGGCGGGGCGTACAGCGACACCATGCGGTCGTTGTCGTCGACCACCAGCAGCAGGTTTTGCATCGACGAGATGAGCATCAGCATATCATCCCGCCGCCTGATCAGCTCGGCTTCCACGTGCTCGCGCCGCGCGATCTCCTCGCGAAGCTGGGTGTTGGCGGCCTGCAGCGCGTTGGTGCGCTCCTGAACGCCGCGCTCTAGCTGGGCCTCCGACTGTCTGAGCCGCTGGTTGGCGTGATCGAGCGCGCTGCGCCGTGTCTGTTCCAGGTGCTCCTGGTAGAACATGAAGGCCAGGATCATGCTGTCCAGCACCGCGACGATGATCAGCGTGTACAGGTAAGCGTAATCGGTCGCCATCCCCATCAGGATGACAATCGCCGCCGAGGCGGTCAGCGATACAACCGCCACGACCGCGCTGAGCTGCGACGACACGATGAAGGCCGACAGCAGCACCGGCACGATCAGGATGGCCAGCATCTGGGCGGCGCTGCCCGGCAGAAACGGCGCGGCGATCGGGATGGCCATCGCGGCCAGGATGGTCACCGCTGCTGCCAGTTGGAAGCGCCCGTAGCGATTCAGGAGATAGGAGATGAGCAGAAAGGATGTTCCGCCCAGGTACAACCATGTATCCTCGTCCCGCAGGATCGATGGCTCGATGACAGCCATGATGGCGATCACCACAAAGACCGTTGCCATCATGGCCAGCGTCAGCCACGCAAGCAGAACGCTGCGCCGCCGGTCTTCGGGGTCGTCGGACGAGTAGCGTACCCGGGCTAACTGGCCTACGGCCCGCCCCAGCCAGGAGAATTCCACGTGGCTGTCCGGCAGCGATGTGGATCTATCCGGCAGGGGTGTCCGGCCTTCGAGCGTGATCGTACTGTCGTTGTCGACTCTCATACCAGCCTGCTCAAATAGGATACCATGCGCGTGATCCGTCGCATTGCCACCGGGCTGTATCTGCCCGGCCCTTAACGTGAATCCGGCGAATGCACGGGCCAACCTATGCTGATTCTACGCTGGCAACGGCCCCGGCACACTAGGTATCTTCCCTATGATTACAGGATTGTAATGTTGCCACCCGGCCCTCCTTTTCCGCGTGGCTGTCGCCGGGGGAGTCGTGCCCGGCCGGGACGGTTGACTCGCCCGGCAAGGTTGTATATACTGTTATAAACATCAGATGTTCTGATGTTTTGCCACGCGGCGTCGCAGTGGACAGTTCCCCAGGTCAGACGGCCAAACAAGGGCAGTAGGCCCCGATCAATCGAACTCTGCCTCAGGTGACAGCGGACAGGAGAGATGCCCCATGAGCGAGCGTAAATCGATCAGCCGCAGCAGTCTGACCGACCAGGTGACCCATGAAATTACCGAGATGATCCTGAGCGGGATGTTCAGCCCCGGCGACTGGCTGATGCCACAGCCCGAGCTGGCGCAGCGTTTCGGTGTGGGCCTGTCGACCATCCGCGAGGCGGTCAAGGGGCTGGCGCTGCTGGGCATCGTCGACCCCCAGCCGGGGCGCGGCACCTACGTCGCTGAAGACGCCGTCTCGCTGATCCGCATGCTCGACCTGCAGCAGACACAGCTTGAGAGCCTCGACCTTGCCACCACGCACGAGGCCCGCCGGGCGCTTGAAGTGGAGCTGACAGCGCTCGCCGCCGAGCGCGCCACCCCCGCCGACGTGGCCGCCATCCGCACCGCCCTCGACCGCATGGCGGCGGCGATGGATGACGACGAGGCCTTCATGCGCGCCGATGCCGACTTCCACAAGGCGGTGGCGCACGCCGCTCACAATCCGCTGCTTGAGCAGTTCTATCACGTCGTCAGCGAGATGATGGACGAGATCAACATCAGCATCGCCGACGTGCCGGGCGTCAAGGACCTTGGCTTCCAGATGCAGGAACAGATTTACGAGGCCATCGCCGCCCACCAGGTCCAGATCGCCCGCCGCCGCGCCTATGCCCTCGTGAACCGCTGGCGCGGCATCCTGCGCGCCGTCAGCGCCATGCCCGCCGAAACCGCCGCTCCCGCCGGCGGTAGGTGACGAGATCCGGCCTCGCTTTGACTCGTGCGAAACCCGACTATAATGGGCGTGCAGCCAGCGTCGCATTGCTCATCGACGGGAGTCGCCATGCCCCAGGTTTTCCTCAGCCACAGCAGTCAGGACGCCGACGTCGCCCTCAGGCTTGCCACGCAGCTTCGTGAGGCGGGTGTGCCGGTCTGGAAAGCCCCGGAGAGCATCCTGCCCGGCGAGGAGTGGATACGCGCTGTCGAGCGCGGGCTGAACACCTCCACGCACTTCCTGCTGCTGCAGAGCCCGGCAGCCGTCGAGTTCGCGCTGGGTCAACTTCGAGTTCGACTCGGCGCTGGTGCTTTACATGCGCGACCGCATGCGCATCGCCGTCGTCGACTACCTGCCGTGCGATGTCCCGCTGTTCTGGGGCCGCTTTCAGATGGTGACGGGCCTCAACGAGGATTACGATGCCGCGCTGCGCAAGATCCAGGCGTGGCTGCGCGACGAAACACCCGCCCACCCGCCGAGGCCAGCGCGGGTCCGCACGCTCGACATCGCCGCCCACGACAGCACCTACGCCGCGCAGCCCGAAATGCCGCCGCCTTCCCCACCTACGCCGGTTGTGCCGGCCATCGACCGTCTGACCGCCGCCGTGCTGGCCGTGCTGCCGGAGCCCTTCGAATGGTGCGAAATCCCTGCCGGGCGCGTGACGTTGGAGGGCAACGCCCGGACGTTCGACGTGCAGCCCTTCCTCATGGCGAAGTATCCCATCACCTTCGAGCAGTTCCAGGTGTTTGTGAGCGACCCGACGGGTTTCAGGAACGCGGAGTGGTGGCAGGGGCTGGCGGCCAGATGCAGATCACCGCAAGAAGCCGGGACGCAGCACATTTACATAGACAGGAACCTGCCGCGCGAAAACGTCTCGTGGTACGATGCGATGGCCTTCTGCCGCTGGCTGAGCAACAGAGCAAGTTATGAAGTGCGCCTGCCCGCCGAGTGGGAGTGGCAGTGGGCGGCGCAGGGGCCGGATGGGATGGAGTACCCGTGGGGGCCTGACTATATTCAGGGCTATGCCAAATCACGTAAGTACTTGGGAGATTGCGGTTCATCTGAGGCAGCACGGCGCCGGTCACAGAGTACCCGAGGGTGCATCGCCCTACGGGGTGATGGACATGAGTGGCAACGTGTGGGAGTGGTGTCTGAACGAATACAACACCCCAACCAATACCGACCCGGAAGGTCGTGCCTACCGCGCGCTGCGAGGTGGGGCGTGGTCCTATGCTGCAGGACTTCGCCCGCGCGTCGTTCCGCGAAAAGAGCGATCCGAACTGTCCGCCACAATCGCTATCGGTTTCCGGATAGCCTGCTCTTATCCCACCGGCTGAGAGGCTGCGACCTATCTCGCGATCCCCGCTCCCCTGCGCGTCCTATCCCCCCGTCAGCCCCTTGACGATGGTGTCCATGTTGCTGCGCATCATGCCGATGTACGTATCCGCGCCGGAGCCGGGCCCGCCCAGCGAGTTGCTGTACAGCGTGTACACGCCGATGGGCCGCCCGATCTCCCCGGCCAGCGTCTGGGCAAGCTGCGAGCTGACCGTCGTCTCGACGAAGATCGCCGGCACGTTGCGCTGGTTGATCGTGTCGACGAGCGCGGCCAGGTTCGCCGCCGAGGGCTCCGCCAGCGCGCTGGCCCCGATGTACACCGTCCCCACAATCGTGTAGCCGTAGCGCGCCGCGAAATAGCCCAGCGTCTCGTGATTGGTCACCAGCACGCGCTTGTCCGCCGGGATGGTTGCCGTCTGGTCCTGCAGATACGTGTCGAGGGCGTTAAGCTGCTTGACGTACGCTGCCGCGTTCGCGTGGTAGGCGTCGGCGTTGGCCGGGTCCAATTCAGACAGCACCGTCGCGATGTTGTTGGCCCACATGACGACGTTGTTGGGGTCGGTCCACACGTGCG
>CAWBCR010000022.1:0-158070 GCA_963787375.1 uncultured Chloroflexia bacterium
CACAGGTTGCCAGGATCGTCTGGCGGCAGATACAGGCCGCGCGGCAGTCCTTTCTCGTCTTTGGCCCAATCGGGGACGCCGATCAGCAGGCCGACCAGCTCACGCCCTGAGGCCAGCTCGGCGTCTAGCTGCGCTTCTGTCAGCTCGGCCTCGACCCACTGGTCGGGTCCATCCGGTTGGACAGCCGCCCAGTGAAAACGCACCCGGCCCCACGCCGCGGCAAGGTCAGTGGCTTGCTCAGGCGCGGCCTGAGGCTCGACAACACCAAAGCGCGGGTCGGGCGTGGGCTGCGCTGAGACGCGGGTTGGGACAGCCCAGAATAGAGGCAGAGCCAGCGCCGCAAGGCCAGCGATCAGCGCGATACGCCTGGCGACCAAGGCGAAACGCAGCACGTCAGTCCGCTTTCTTTTCGGGCGGCCAGTTGTCCTCGCGCTCGTCGAGTACGCCCAGCAGCTCGGTAAAATCAGCAGGGCGCATCTCGACTTCGTCGTCCCAGCGCTGGGCTTCTGCAGCGCGCAGGTGATCCTGCTCGGCCACAATCTGCGCGAGATGCTCCTGACCTGGCTTCCCAGCGTATTTCTGCGAGATCAACTCTTCGAAGGAATTCCAATAGGGCAGGGCTTGTGCATCGCCCGGCTTGAGGAAGGTGTAGGGAGAGATCACCTGACCGTTCTGCGACAGGCGCAGCGCCACGCAGTACCAGCCGCGCGGGATCCACGCGCGGCGGTCGTTAACCGCAAAGCACCACGACCACACGTCGATGGGCCTACCCCACGTCATATCGACCGGGCTCAGGCCGCCGCCGCCGACCGACACGCCGCTGCTTCCGAGGCGCATGACGCGCCCGCTGGGCCATATACGGGGCAATCCCACCTCGGCCAGCCACGATAGCAGGAAGGCCAGCCCCAACGCGCCGGCCAGCGTCAGCAGCGCCCAGTACGACCCCTGCAAGCCGAGCAGGTGGGTAGCGCGGGAATGCCGAAGAGCCCGCCCATGAACCCTGCCAGCATGGCGATGAGCACGGCGATCCGCACCCCCAGATGGTTATTGTCCAACCTGTAGGTCGTATTGATCATGGGATGCAGCAATTCCTATCTGAAGCGCACGCGAATGTGTTCTACCATCGCTTTGCCCGCCGATCCGACGGCCCCTCGCGGCGGCGGGTGCGGCGCTTGCAGCGCCCCGCATGTGACAATCGCGTTCGTCGGACAGCAACAGTGGGCTGCTGGCTGGTCATGCCCCACAGCGGGTCGCCCAGCATGCGCTCCACTTCCAAACGCACGGTGACAGCATCAAAGGGCTTGGTGATGTATGCATCGATCGGGCTGCGTGCGAACTCCTTGATGATGCGGTATTTATGCAGCACGGCGGTAAGCATAATGATTGGCGTTGCGCCCAGGTCGGCGTCAGATCTGATTTCATCGTAGATACTCCAACCGTCGCGGTCAGGCATGATCACGTCCAGCATCACCAGATCGGGCCTGATCGTGCGGATCGCGGACAAGCCATCAGTTCCGTTCGGTGCAGTCAGCAGGCGAACGTCCGGGTGAACGAGGACATCCTGGATCAACTCAATTATTGCGGGTTCATCTTCTACGTATAGAATTGTGTGAGGCATCGTCGGCAACTCCGTCGTGGTCAGAGCAGTTGGATTGTATCATTGCCCCTGTAGCCTGTCTAGTACCGCCGGCATACCTACATCGGGCTCGAAACAAGGAGCGCATCATCATGACACGTGACTTTCGTGGTATCTACGCAGCCGTCGTCACGCCCTACGCCGAGGACGGCCATCCGTCAGCCGAGCAGCTAGCACGTTGCCTGTTCAACCTCGCTGAGCGCGGCTGTCACGGCGTGCTGGTGGCCGGGACGACCGGCGAGGGGCCATCGCTCAGCGCCGCCGAGCGGCGCGACCTGTTTGAGGCGGCGGTCGCAGCCAAAAGCGGGCTGCGGCTGCTGGCCGGGACCGGCGCATCAAGCCTGGAGGACGCAGTCTTTATCACACGGGCCGCGTTTGACGCCGGAATGGACGCCGCCGTGATTATCCCGCCGTTCTTCTATGGCGGCGCAGACGACGAGGGGCTGTACGCGTTCTACACGGCGCTGATCAGGCAGGCCGTGCCAGATGACGGCGCGATATTTCTGTATCATAACCCGCCGGTGTGCGGTGTCGGGCTGTCGTTCGAGTTGATCGCTCGGCTGCGGGATTCGTTCCCCCGGCAGGTGGTTGGCATCAAGGACAGCAGCTACGACTGGGCACACACGCGCGGCTTGATCGACGGATTCGAAGGGTTCGCCGTGCTGAACGGCGACGACAAGGCGCTCTCGCAGACACTGGAGGTAGGCGGCGCGGGCTCGATCACGCTGGTGGCCAACGCCTTCCCCGATCTGGCGCGTGAAGTGTTTGACCTGCACGCCGCCGGGAAGCCGCTCGAAGAGGCGCAGGAGCGGCTGACGCTGGCACATCGCCAGTTCGACGGGCTACCGAGGACTGCTGCCCTCAAGACGCTGCTAAAGGCCGGCGGCGTGATCGACAACGATGCCATCCGCCCGCCGCTGCGACCCCTTAACGAACAGGAGGATGCGCTGCTCAGAGAGCGCTTTCTGCTGGACCTCGAGATTCCGAGCACGATTCGCCTGAGAGATCTGTTCGGAGACGCCTAGCGCCCGCCGGGGCGCTGCCGCCCCTCGCAAGTGAGGTTGAGCATGGCATCGGTACCACTGACGCTGGGCATTGAAGAGGAATATCAGATCATCGATCCCCAGACGCGTGAGCTGAAGTCGTACATTCAGGAGTTTCTGCACAGTGGGCGTGTCGTCCTGGGCGACCAGGTCAAGCAAGAGTTCCTGCAATCGCAGTTGGAGGTCGGGACGCGCATCTGCCAGAACGTCGAGGAGGCGCGGCAAGAGATCCGCCGGCTGCGGCTGACCGTTCTGCAGATCGCCGATGAGGCGGGGCTGCAGTTGGCTGCCGCCGGCACGCACCCGTTTTCGCACTGGCGCAACCAGGTCATAAACGATAGCGAACGCTACGTCGAGTTTGCGGAAGACATGCAGCAGGTGGTACGTAACCTGCTGATCTTCGGGCTGCATGTGCACGTCGGGTTTGGCGACAGCCCGGCGCAGCGCGAGTTGCTGATCGCCGTCATGAACCAGGCCCGCTACTTCATGCCGCACATCCTGGCGCTCTCGACCAGCTCGCCGTTCTGGATGGGCCAGGACACCGGGCTGAAGAGCTATCGCAGCATCGTGTTCAAGGCGCTGCCACGCACCGGCCTGCCGATGGAGTTCCGATCGTGGACAGAGTACGAGAACTTCGTGAAGGTGCTGGCGAAGGTCGGGGCGCTGGGGCGCGGCGTGCATGAGCTGGGCGACGCCACGCGCATCTGGTGGGACCTGCGCCCCCATCCCCGCTACAATACGCTTGAGTTCCGCATCTGCGATGTCGTGACCACGCTCGACGAGTGCATCTGTATCGCGGCGTTGTTCCAGGCGCTGGTCGCCAAGCTGATCAGGATCAGGGAGAACAACCAGATGTGGCGAATCTTACCGCCGCGACCTGATCAAAGAGAATAAGTGGCGGGCTGTGCGCTACGGGGTCGAGGGAAAGCTGATAGACTTTGGCAGGCAGGAAGAAGTGCCGCTGCCGGACCTCATCGACGAATTCGTCGATCTGCTGGACGAAGTGGTCGATGAGTTGGGCAGTCGCGAAGCCGTCGCCTTTGCGCGGACCATCGCGCGGCAGGGCAGCAGCGCTGACCGGCAGTTGCGGGTCTACCGTGAGCGGCTGGCTCAGGGTGCCAGTGACAAGGAAGCGCTGGTTGCCGTGGTCGATCACCTGGTGTCGGAGACGCGGGGCGGGCTCACGTGAACGCTCAACGCTGGATCGCCCTGGCCGTGCTGGTACTTGCCATCGCCTGTGTGGCGACGAGCAACGTATGGGCGGCGCGTATCCTTCCGGGCAGCAGCCCGACCGATACGCCGACGCCCACCGAGGCAGCCGCCGCCGGCACACCGGATGGCACTCAGGTCGCGACGAACCCTGCGCCCGCCAAGTCCCCTACCCCGACCCTCAACCCCATCATCGTGGAGATGCTGCAAACGCTCAACATCCAGGAGTTGGGGGCAGGCATCGAGCCGCACATCACCCGCGCAGGCGATTTCTCCACTATCGACCCGTTGCATCAGGCTACGGGCACTGCCTCCCTGTACCGGCTCAACGAGTTCGCAGTATGTGCTGCGGCTGGACCCGTTCATCGTGACCAACGGGCCCGACCTGCGCGTGCTGCTTTCGGAAAACCCCACACCGCGTACCAGTTCCGAGGCCCTGCTGCCCAGCTATCTCGACCTTGGGCCGCTGAAAAACCCCAGTGGAGCGCAAAACTATCCCCTGCCCGAGAGCGAGACAGCGGGTCAATACCTGAGCGTTGTCATCTACAGCATGTCGCTAAACCAGGTTTACACCACCGCACAGCTTACCGAGGTGCGCGGTCAGTGAGTGCGGCGGCTCACGGCGGCAACGAGCGCCAGGGCGACAACAGGGCACCGGACCTGCGAGCCTACTACGACGAAGCGGCGCAATCCTACGCCGGCGCCATCGAGCCGCTGTATGGGCCGCTGGCGGTCACGCTGGCGGCATTTGCGGCTATCGCCCCGCACGAATGGGTGCTGGACCTGGGAACCGGCTCTGGCACAGCAGGACAGGCTGCTTTGCTGACCTCACCGCATGTGCTGGGAGTGGATCTCTCGTGGCGAATGGCCGACCTAGCGCGGCGGAGTGCTGGAATTGCTGCCACGCAGGGGGACATGCACCGGCTGCCGCTGCCGCCGGATCGTTTCGACGTGGCGCTGGCCGCCTTTTCGTTCAACAGCACTGACCCGCAAGTGAGCTTCTACGAGGCGTGGCGCGTGCTAAAACCCAGCGGGCGGCTGGCGATGCAGGAGTGGGGCACCACCGACGCCCTCAGCGACCTGTTCTACGAAACGGTTGCAGCATACGCCGTCGAGGACCCGCCGCCGGCGCTTGCGTTGCGTCGAGCGGCGCAGAGCTGCCGCCACCCATGGGACGCGCTCGAAACGTCAGACGACCTAGTTGCCGCGCTGGAGGACGCCAGCTACGCGCACATCGAGCGGGAGATCGCAACAGATCGTGTGCGACTGCCGGATGTTGAGACGTTCATGCGCGGGAAATTCGCCTGGCCAGTACACCGCGCGGAATTCGCAGCGATGTCTTACGAGGTTCAGCAGCTTTGTCTGAGCGACCTGCGCGAGAATCTCGGTGCGTACACGGAACCCGACGGATCGCTCATCTGGCAGCCGAATGTCGTGCGTCTGCGCGCCCACAGGCCGCGCTGATGTTACTGCGATGATACTGTCAGGAGAGAGAGCAGAACTCGGCACTGCCGGCAGCGGCTTTCGCCCGAAGCCGCTCGATTAGTGCAGCGGAAGCGCCCGCTTCGCCACGCTGCCGGTGTTCGTTCTTCTTGAACGCAAGCTCCGTAAGGGCGTGGTAGTAACCACCTACCCGCCAATACGCGACCGGCCCTTCCGAGAACAGCGTACCCAGGCGCACCGTCATGCGGCGCAGCGCGGAGCATACCACTGTGTACTGCCCGGCAGTGAGGGTGTTCAACCCGACCTCATCACGCAGCTCTTCGACCAGCCACTGCCGCTCGCGGCGTACAGCGATCAGCATTACCACGAACACAAACAGCACACCCGCCCAGTCGGCGGCGGCAGCCAGGCAGATCAACCCGGGCGCGCCGCCCGCGGCGGTCGCGATCACATTGTGCAGCATATGGGCAGCCATCGCGGCGATCAACCCAACCAACGGCGCGATGATGCGCAGCAGCCCGCTGCGCGCGTTGCGCGCCACGCCGAAGCCGATCCCGGTCAGGCTGGTGAAGAAGGCATGGTTGAGGCCAAAGATGATTCCGCGCAGCAGGACGGTGCCAGGGGAAGCGCCGACATAGTACAGGATGTTCTCGATGGCCGAGAACCCGAAGCCGACCAGACCGCCGTACAGAATCCCGTCGAAAACGTCGTCAAACTCGTTGTGCCACAGCAGGAACACGGCCAGGACCGCGAGCCCTTTGAAGAACTCCTCGGTCAGCGGCGCAACGAGAATCGTCGTGACGACGTCTCCCAGTCCGCCTGAACTCGTCGAGCAGAAAGAAAGGCACGTCGGCGATTAACTGGAAGATCAGCGACAGAAGCGCCGCCGGGACGAATCCCCAGCAGAATCACGGCGATGACAAGCCCAAGCGGCTCACGCTCGTAGCGGTCAAACCAGTACAGGACGGCGGTATAGACCAGCATGGGCAGGATGCCCGCGATCACTGCAACCGGGAGGCTCAACCGCCACCTCCGTCAGGATGGTTTGGGCGGGCGCAAGGACGGGAACAGGCGCTTGGCGTACTTGGCAAAGCGCGTTCCGAAATGCACCCAGGGATCGCTGAGCGTGCCCTGGTGTGTTGCGCCGGCAAGCGCCTGCCGCAGGCCCTCGGCGGTATTGGCGAACGGCTCAGCCTGCACCACTGCATGGCCATACTCGCGCGGCAGGTGCGCGTCGCTGCCGCTGGTCATCAGCTTCCCGTGTGCCTGGGCAAAGGCCAGTGCGCGGTTGTTATCCTCAGCATGGATGCAGCGCGCGTTGAATACCTCAACGACGTCGATCAGATCGACTATCGCCATCAGTTGATCGAGCTTCCACGCCCCCTTGCGGTAGCGGTCAAACGGATGCGCGACGCCGATCAGCGCGCCCTGCGCGCGCAGGCGCTCAATGGTCTCCTGCGGCGTGAGCTGCGGGGGCACCGTTTCCTTGACATACCAGGCCAGGATCTCCCCCTGGGTCGTCATGATTTCTTCGCCGGGGATGATGAGTATCGGGTACATACGAGCGGCTTCGAGCGCACCTTGAGCCGTGTTGTGGTCGGTAATTGCCAGCTTGTCAAGCCCGCGTGTGCGGCAGATCTCCTGCAGACGGTCGAGACGAGTCAGGCAGTCCTTGGAGTAAATGGTATGGGAATGGAGCTCAACATTCCACAGCGGGACACTCATCGTATGCCACCTCACATGCCAGATCGCGAATCAAGAAGCCTCATCGATTACAGTATACACCCCTTGGGAGGAACTGCACGCTCAGTCATCCCGCGCTATCGGCTTCGGCGCGAGCGGTGTCAAGCGCCGGGCCGATTTGCTCCGGGAACAGACGACGCCGGAAGATGAAAGCCGTCGCCAGACCGAGCAGGACGGCGAACCACAGCGTCATGACACGGATGAGGATGGTCGCCGTGCCGGCGAAGGCCGCGTCCTGATGCCCCAGCACGAGGAGCTGCACCATGCCGGCGATGCTTAGCTCCGCCGCTCCCAGCCCGCCCGGCAGGCCGCTAACCGCGCCGATGATCGATCCCGCGGCCAGTATGAACGTCGCCTGCCACAGCAGCAGCCAGGTCGGTTCGCGCCCCAGGCCGACGAGGATGAGAAAGAAGCCCACACATTCGCCTGCCCAGCTGACAATCCCCAGCCCAACGCCCACACCCAGCGCGGCGGGCCGGAACAGCTCGTAGCTGCTGTCGTAAAGATCATACAGGTGCTTACTGATGCGCCCAACCAACGGGATGCGCGTCGCCAGCCCCAGCAGCCACAGGAACAGTGGGCGAATCTGAATGACGACGATACCCAGCAGCATCATGCCCAACATGGCGAAATACGCAGGGAGGTAGCTTATCAGCAGCGCGTCGTGTCCAGCGGAAGTGACCAGGATCGCGCCGAAGGCGATCGCGGCCAGCACCAGCATTGCCAGGCCATCGGTGATCCGCTCGGCGATAGGGACAGGCGCGCCTCGCGCAACCGGCGTTCCGGCTATCATCCGCAGCCCGGCTGCCTTGAGAAGCTCGGCAACCTTCCCCGGCGAAAGCGCCAGTACGAAACTGGACGTCCACAGAATGGCGCTGTCTGCTCGCGAGATATTGTCCACGTCGATGACGTGGAGGTAGAAATGCCATTTCACCCAGCGCAGCGTGTAGTTGAACAATGCCAGGCACAGAACGGGGATGGCAAGCAGGGGGGGGAATGCGCGCAGGTACGTGCCGATACCCCGCACATCGGAGTACAGCAGCAGCCCGACGATAACCGCCACGCCAAACAGCCCGCCAATGATTAGCTTGTTACGGATATTCTTCATTCAGTCACCCCGGCAGGTCCGCCACGGCGCGATTGTATCAGAGGCGCGGAACTCCATCAAACACGGCTGAAGGGCGCTTGTCCTGTCGAACGGGTTGAGGATACACTAGCTATGAATAGCAGCGTAATCCAGGCAGCGGGACACAACGCGTGAACGGGCAGCAAGAGTTCGGCCAACTCAACGACCACAAATGGCTTCACCGCCTGACGCGCCCCTGGTCCATCCGCAAGCGGCTGCTGCTGGCAGTGCTCGGCGGGCAGGCACTGGCGCTGATCGCCGCCGGCGCGGCGCTGGCAGCCGTTGCGTGGATCTGGCCGGATTCCTCGTGGGCGGCAGCAGCGGCTGGTGCTGTGTCCTTTACTGCATTCGAAGCCGCCACTCTGTTAATCGTTTCTACCGTAGCCGGCAGGCTGTCGACACGTGTGTCGTCACTTAGCACGCAGGTCAGCCGGTCTGACCTGCATCGCGGGCTCACCCTCACACCCAGCACAGACGAACAGGATGAGCTGTGGAAGCTCATCGACACCCTGAACGCGAGGCTCCTGGCCACGCATCGTGTGTTGGGCGACCTGTCGCACCGAGCGGACCGGATGAGGGCGCTAAACCAGGTCGCGGCGACGATCAACCGGACGTTCGATCTCGACGAAATCTACAAAACGAGTCTGGCGGAGGCGCTGCGCAGTACCGCATGTGACATGGGTGCTGTGTATCTGTGGGATGCACGTGTCAGCATGTTGAACATGGTTAACTTCATAGGCATGGAAGACGAGACCGTGCGCCGGATGTATGCCTGCAGGCTCGGCGAAGGAACGGTTGGGCAAGCGGCGCAAACCTACCAGGTGATCGTCACCGGTGCACAACCAACGGATTTGAACGTCGCTGGATGGACGCCGGCTTGCCAGATTGCGCTGCCGATGGTGACGGCACCTGGAGAGATGCTTGGCGTGCTGTTGATCGCCAGCTCGACGGCTCCGTCAGTCTCTGATGACACTCTTGACCTTTTGGTCACGGTGGCACGCCAGGTGGCGCTGGCGACAGACAAGTCCAAGCTGTACGCCCAGGTCAAAGAGCATGCCGCCGATCTGGAGGACATCGTTGAGGCCCGAACGGAAGAACTGGCGCAGGCCATAGATAAACTGTCTGAGGCGCTGGAGCGCGCGCAGGCAGCCGACCGGGTCAAGTCGCTGCTGCTGTCGACCGTCTCACACGAACTCCGCACCCCGCTGGCGACAATCAAGGGCAATACATCGCTGCTGATAGAACACCACCAGCGCATCGGGCCGGACATGCTGGTCGAGCACCTGCGCGATATCGAAGAGGAAACCGACAAGCTGACCGAGCTGATCAGCAGCCTGATGGAGATGTCGCGCATCGAGGCGGGTGTGCTGCACATCGAGCGCGAGCCGGTAGATCTGGGACACGTCGTCGCCGAGGCAATTGCCGCCGCGCGGCTTCGCGATGGTGGGCATCCCCTGACGCTTGACACGCCGGAGGACCTGCCGATAGTCTTCGGCGATGCACGACGGCTTGAGCAAGTGGTGGCCAACTTGCTCGACAATGCCGCCAAGTACTCCGAGCCAGGCACCCTTATCGCGGTGGAGGCACATGCCAGCGATAACTCACTGATTGTGTCGGTGAGCGACAGGGGGCCGGGCATTGCGCCGGAACATCTGGAACGTATCTTCGAGCACTTCTACCAGGTCTCGCAGCGCGGCAATTCGCAGCGGCATGGCATCGGACTGGGGCTGGCGATCTGCCGGGGACTGATCGAGGCGCACCACGGCAGGATATGGGTACGCAGCACTCCCGGCAGGGGATCGACGTTTTCGTTTAGCCTGCCGCTGATTACCCCCGAGCAATTGAGCAGTGGAGGACCCGGTGAGCAAGGCAACCATTCTCGTCGTTGATGACGAGCCCAAGATTGTCCGCTTCATCCAGACATCACTGTCGCTGGCCGACTACGACGTGCTGACGGCTGCAACGGGAAGCGAGGCGCTGCGCGCCTGTGAGGAGCAGCGCCCCAACCTGATCGTGCTCGACCTGGGTCTTCCGGATATCGATGGCTTTGACGTGCTGCGCGAAATCCGGGCGACTTCGGTGGTCCCGATCATCATCCTCACCGCCCGCGACGATGAGCAGGACAAGGTGCGAGGGCTGGAAGCGGGCGCCGACGACTACCTGACCAAGCCATTTGGCACGCAGGAACTGACGGCGCGTATCCAGGCCGTGCTGCGCCGTGTGGAGTGGGCACCGCAGACAGGTGACCTTCCCGAGTTTTCCTGGCGCGACCTCCAGGTCGATTTTCGGAGGCGGCGCGTGGTCATTCGCGGTCAGCAGGTCCACCTGACTCCCCACCGAATACGATCTGCTGCGGATGCTGATCCAGAACTCCGGGCAGGTGCTCACACATACCGATCTGCTGACGCATGTATGGGGGCCGGAGTATCGCAACGACCTGGCGATTCTAAGAGTGAACATCTCGCGACTGCGACAGAAGCTGGAAGAGGACGCCCGGCAGCCGGGCTACATCGTCACGGTGCCGGGGGTGGGCTATACGCTGCCTGAAGAATAGACGGCGGCGCGCTCAAACAACCGCCCGACCCCACGTCAATCAGCGCAGCCAGCGGAAACGCCGCCCACGCATCGGACTTTCGTCGGGCTGATCGGCGCTGCTGCCTTCGATAGGAGAATGCACGATGCGCAACGTCATGCGCAGCGCGCCAAGCTCTATGATGTCGCCGTCCGATAGCGGAAAGTCGCGGCCCGGCATGAGCCGCTGTCCGTTCACCCAGGTACCATTAGTGCTGTTCTGATCGATGAGGTACAGCGACCGGTCGCCGGGGCGAACGAGGGCATGGCGGCGCGACACGCCGTGTCGCATCGCCCCGTACGGGGCAAAATCCAGGTCGGGCCGGAAGGCGCTCATCGGGTCGGCGCGGCCCAGCACGGTGACACGCCATACGTCAAGGCCAACGGTGCTGGCCTGCTGCCCACTGATGTGAAACAGAACGCGCCACGCTGGGCCAGCACGCTCGGGTGTAACTTCGGGCGGAGGCGGCGAAGGGAGAGTCTCTTCGGGTATTGCTGGCGCTGCCGGCAGGTCGAGGTCGACATCCTCGTCAAGCGGCTCATGCGGCTGATTTAGTGGTTTTGTGACCACAAGCTGTCCTCGCTGGAGATCAGTATCCCGGGGCGATCTGGCTCCCGTGAGCTTACCACGGCTCGAATCTATTACGGTAATCCAACCTGAGTCTTACCCTATTTTTACACCCAAACCCCTGACGTCGCAAGACGCCGCAGTACCAGACCACTATACACCCGTCAGTCTGGCGTTCAAAAACTCCCGGTTGGGATACGGTTCGTTCTGAGGTCGGTTGACACCAATCCCGTGTAACACTATAATGCCGTGGAACTGTAGTGTAGCGACACACGCCCTGGATCAGCATGGAAAAGGCGGTCAGTATGGGACGAAATCTGGATGAAATCCGCCGGCTGCGCGAGCGCGTATCAGGCCCGGCGGTTTCCGCGGAAGAAGCGACCGCCGAGCGGCTGGCGGTCAAGAACCGGATCATCGGCGTGCTGCTGAATGATGCACGGCGGGGGTCGGCGCGCAGCGTGCAGGACTGCGCCGCGCTCCTCTCTGACCGAAGACGAGTACCTGGCGTTCGAAGAAGGACTCAACTCGCCGACACTGCCGCAGCTCGAGATCCTCGCGTACTATTTCAACGTGCCGATCAGCCACTTCTGGGCAGGCGACACACTAGCCGTCAAGCGTCAGGAAGACATGATCAAGGAGCGCGTGCCTGATGTCCTGATGCTGCGCCAGCAGATCATCGGCGTGCAGATGCGGCAGCTTCGCGAGGATGCCGGTATGACCGTGGAGCAAGTGACCGAGGCATCGGGCATCGCCGCTGAAGACATCGAGGCGCTGGAAACAGGACAGATCGCGCTGCCGTTGAGCGAGCTTGAGTTGCTGGCTTACACGGTCAAGTCGAACCTTGACACGCTGGTCGATCCGCATGGGCCGGTGGGGGGATGGCTGCAGGCGCAGGAGGACTTCGAAGCCTTCTCGGAGTTGCCTGCGGAGATGCGGCAGTTCATCCTGAAACGCATCAACCGCAGCTACCTGGAGCTTGCCATGCGATTGAGCGATATGGAAGTCAACAAGCTGCGCACCATCGCCGAGAGTATCCTAGACATTACGCTGTAGGTGGCGCTGCCCTTGGGAGAGCATGAGGTGATATGTCCGACCTAGCACCTGACGCCGAGAAGCTTAAAGCCGACGGGCTTCGCCTATTTGAAGAGGGTGCCTACTTCGAAGCGCTGGAGCGCTTCGACAAGGCACGCGAAGCGTTTGAGAAACAGGATAATCTACTTGAAGCCGCCGAGATGCTGAACAACATGGGGGTCATCCACCGGGTTGAGGGGCGTCTGGACGAGGCTTCACAGTTATTGGAGCAGGCACGCACGGCGTTTGCCCAGGCAGGTGATCGCAGCCGCGAGGCGCAGGCGCTCGGCAATCTGGCTCCGCTGTACAGCCGGCAGGGCCAGAAGCACAAGGCTGTCGACAGCTACAAAGAGGCGGCAAAGATCTTCGAAGAGTTGAGGGACGAACAGCGTCAGGGCGAGATCATGCTGTCGCTGGGCATTCTCCAGTTCCGCGAAGGCGACCGCTCCGCCGGGATGGGCGCTTACGAGTTCGGCCTGCTGCTGATCAAGAACCCCACACCGCAGCAAAAGCGTACGCGAGCGATGCTGAAGCTGCGCCTGAAGCTGCTCGGCGGATAGCACCCGCTGCAAGGAAACGAAAGAGCCGCCCTCCCGTTGGAAGGCGGCTCTTTAATTTCATCGGACAGCGCGCGGCGTGTTATTCTTCTTCGACCTTCTTGGACTTGTCGATGATCTCCTGGGCGATATGCGCCGGGACTGCCTGGTAGTGGTCCAGCTCCATCGTGTACACGCCACGGCCCTGCGTGAAGGAGCGTAGGTCGTTGCTGTAGCGCAGCATCTCAGCGAGCGGCACCAATGCGCTCACAATCGCGCGGCCGGCGATCACGTCGGTGCCCTGCACCTGCCCACGCCGCGAGCTGAGATCGCCCATCACGTCGCCCATGTTGGTCTCCGGCACGGTGATCTTCACCGACATGATCGGCTCCAGCAAAACGGGCGAGGCCGCCATGAAAGCCTGCTTGAATGCCTCGCGGCCCGCGATCTGGAAGGCGATGTCCTTTGAGTTGACGGGGTGCTCTTTGCCGTCGGTCACCGCCGCCTTCACATCAACTACGGGATAGCCGGCAATAACACCTAGCTCCAGCACGCTCTTAATGCCTTTCTCGATAGAGGGCATGAACGAGTTCGAGATCGCACCGCCAAACACCGAGTTGGTGAACTCAAAGCCCGCGCCACGTTCGAGCGGCTCGACGCGAAGCTGCACTTCGGCAAACTGGCCTGCGCCGCCGGTCTGCTTCTTGTGTCGGTACGTTTCCGTGGCCGGCTTGGTGATCGTCTCGCGGAAGGGCACCTTAGGCGTGGCAGTCTCAAGGTGGACGCCAAGCTGCGCCGCACGTTTGATGGCCACGTCGACGTGAACGTCGCCCATACCTTCGAGGACGGCTTCTTTGGTGGCAGCATCCTGACGCCATTGAAGCGTGGGGTCCTCGTCGCACAGGCGGGTAAGCGTCGGTCCCATCTTGGCCGAGTTCCGCCTGGGCAAGCGGCGTCACAGCCACAGCGTAGACGGGCCTGGGGAAGTCGGGCTGCGCCACAATGATGGGTGTTCCCTTGTCACCGAGCGTGTCCCCAGTGTTGGTGTGTGCCAGTTTGGCGACCGCACCGATGTCGCCAGCGTGCATCGTGTCGACCTGGAACTGCTCCTTGCCGCGCATCACGAGCAGCGGGCCGATACGCTCTTCCTCACTGCGATTCTGGTTATAGCAGCGGATATCGGCCTTCAATGTGCCGGAGACCACACGGAAATAGGTTAGCTTGCCGACAAAGGGGTCCGCCGTCGTCTTGAAGACGTACAGTGCCAGCGGACCGCTGTCTGACGCGGTAAGCTCGATGTCCTGGTCGGCCTTCTTCCCCTGGATGGACGCCGCACGGCTGTCTGGTGCCGGAATGACGCGCGTAACCAGCTCGGTCAGCGCCTTAACGCCGATGTTGGCCGTCCCGGCTGTGTAGATGACCGGTACAAATCCGCCGGAACCGACGCCGGCCGTGATCCCTACCCAGATCTCGTCATCGGACAACTCGCCCGCGTCGAAATACTTCTCCAGCAGCTTGTCGTCGGCCTCGGCAGCGGCCTCTATGAGCGCGATACGCGCCTCTTCGACCGCATCGCTCAGGTCGGCGGGGATGTCGGCGGAAGGATTCTGGTCGCCGCGATAGACCATGTTTGTCAGCAGATCGACGACGCCGACGAAACGCCCGCCGTCCATGACCGGCACCTGAAATGGCACGAACCGGACGCCAAACAGCGTGCTCAGTTCTTCGAGAACATGCTCAGGACGAATATTGTCGCGGTCCATCTTGTTCAGGGCCACTACGCGTGGCAGGCTGAACTCGTTGGCGAACTCCCAGTACAACTCGGTGCCGACCTCGACGCCCGCCTGGGCATCGACAAGGATCAGCGCAAGGTCCGCCACGCGCAAGGCGTTCTTGACGTCGCCCTGGAAATCGGTGTAACCGGGCGTGTCGAGCACATTCAGCTTGAGATCGGCGATCTCAAGCGGGATGAGCGACGTCGCGAGGGACAGGCCGCGCCGGATCTCTTCCTCGTCGTAATCGGAGACGGTGGTTCCCTGCTGAACCTCGCCCACACGGTTAATCGCACCAGTGTTGAAGACCATTGCTTCAACCAGCGAGGTTTTACCCACGCCCTGGTGCGACACAAGCGCGACGTTACGCAACGATTTGGTCGGATAGACTTTCATAAGGGGGTGCCTCCGAAAAGGGGTCAATCTCAACACGCATCGCCGGCGGCCAACTGCACGATGAATCGTGGGCCGGGCAATGCGTGGCCAGGACCAACGTCAAAGGTAGGAGGAATTTTAAGGCTGATCATGACACTTGTCAACGTTACATTGATCACTACAGGCCTATACTGGATGTAATGGGCAACTTGCCCAATCAACGCAGGCACATCTGGAGGGACATGCACTATGCCAGAATACCCGGCAGAACCATTTCGCATCAAGGTCATCGAACCGCTGCGGCGCACCACGCGTGCTCAACGCGAAGATATGCTGAAGGCCGCCGGCTACAACGTCTTCAAGCTGCGAGCAGAGGACGTATACATAGACCTGCTGACTGACAGCGGTACTGCCGCCATGAGCGACAATCAATGGGCCGGGATGATGACCGGCGATGAGTCCTATGCCGGGGCGCGCAATTTCTACGCCCTCAAGGCCGCCATCAACGATATCTTCGGCTTCAAGCATTTCGTGCCAACTCACCAGGGCCGCGCCGCCGAGAACATCCTGTGCAGCGTGCTGATCAAGCCCGGCGACCTGATTCCGAATAACACGCACTTCGATACGACCGGGGCCAACGTCCGCGCAGCGGGCGGCTCCCCGGTTGACCTCGTGATCGACGAGGCCAAAGACCCGACCTGCCAGCATCCGTTCAAGGGCAATATGGATACGAGTAAGCTGGCGCAGTTCATCGAAGAGAACGGAGTGGCGCACATCCCATTCGGGATGATCACCGTCACCAACAACGCCGGAGGTGGGCAGCCGGTTTCGCTGGCAAACATCAGGGCTGTGGCAGATGTCTATCACCATTACGGAATCCCGTTCTTCATCGATGCCTGCCGCTACGCTGAAAACGCCTATTTCATCAAGCTGCGCGAGCCGGGCTGCGCCGACAAATCGCCGGCCGAGATCGCACGCGAGATGTTCAGCGTGGCCGACGGCTGCACAATGAGCGCGAAGAAAGACGCGCTGGTAAACATCGGCGGGTTTCTATGCGTCAACGACGACGCGCTGTTCGAGAAAGTCAAACAGGCACTGATCCTGCGCGAAGGCTTCCCAACTTACGGTGGGCTGGCGGGGCGCGACCTCGAAGCGATTGCGCGCGGCCTGTACGAAGGGCTCGACGAAGACTATCTGACGTATCGCATCGAGCAGACGGCGTATCTGGGCCAGGGTCTGCTGGACGCGGGCGTGCCGATTGTCGAGCCGCCGGGCGGGCACGCTGTGTACGTCGACGCGGGGCGTTTCCTGCCACATATCCCCGTCGAGCAGTACCCAGGCCAGGCGCTCGTGATCGAAATGTACCTGGCCGGCGGAATCCGCGCGGTCGAGCTGGGGAGCGTCGCATTTGCCTACCCTGACGCCCGGACCGGCCAGATCGTCCACCCGCCGCTGGAGCTGGTGCGGCTGGCCATCCCCCGCCGCGTGTACACGCGCAGCCACATGGACTTCGTGATCGCGGCGATGGGTGAAATCGCCGCCACAAAGGACCACCTGCACGGCGTGGTGATTACCCAGGAGCCGCCCCTGCTGCGCCATTTCACGGCGGATTTTGCCATCGCCAGCTAATTGTAAGCTGTTCGTGCAACACGGCCCGCCCCACTGCGGTACAGTAGCTGAAGGCGGGCCGCTGCTTTGTCAGGCGGGCGAGCGAGGCGGTATACTGCCTGTGTATCGTGGTGGCGGAATCGTGAAAAGTCCGATATAGATCGGGCATATTCAAGCGACGTTCACAGGTAGCTGGTCACAAAGCACATGGCGATGTTCAAGAAGCGAGATCGTACTCTTCAACCCAAGTACACCACCCGCAGGTACGGGTTGTTTGCCTTCCGTCGCAGAAGCCGGCTGCCGCAGCTTCCGGCCTATGCGACAGGTCCCGCCCGCACCGGCAGCCCGCTGGCGTGGACGCTGGTCTCCGGCGCGCTGGCGCTGCTCGCACTGATCATCCTTTCGCCCGTCTGGCTGCCCGCGCTGCGCTGGGTGATCCCCGACCGCTACATCATGGCGTACGTGCCGCCCAAGATCCAGATGGTGATCTTCCAGATCGACGTGAACGAGCAGGTGCCGACGCCCGCCAGCGCAGCAAATCGGTCGGCAGCCATTGCGCTGCTCGACACTCCCGCACCGGGTGGCGATACCGGGCCGACGCCTGCTGCTGGGCCAACCGGCACGCCGACGCCCGATCCCAACACCTACCCCACCGGCGGCTACATCCAGCCGACTGCCCTGCCAGTTGCCCCCACCCCGACTTTCACGCCGCCTCCTCCAGAGCCACTCGAACTCACGGGCTGTCGACCGGTCCAACGCTGCGGACCTTTCACACGCCGACGCGCTGCTGACCGGCTTCACGTTTCACCAGCAGACCGGTAGCAACAACTGCGGCCCAGCGTCGGTGGCGACGATGTTGAGCTACTGGGGCATCGACAAGACGCTGGAAGAGACGCGGCAGGTGCTCAAGCCAAACCCCAACGATCCCAATGTGCGGCCCGACGAGGTGCAGGCCTATGTCGAGTCGCTGGGCCTGCAGATGATTATCCGCGAGGATGGAGACTTCCACCGACTGAAGCTGCTCATCCTTGCAGGCTTCCCAGTCATGATCGAGACCGGTTACGACCCTGAGCCGCAGACTGTCGGCTGGACCTCGCACTTTCTGACGCTGGTTGGCTACTCGGAACAAGATCAGGCCTTCATTGCCATGGACACCTACCGCCGCCCAAACTGGTTCTATCCTTACGATGAGCTTGACAAGTACTGGCGGCAGTTCAATCGGCGCTATATGGTCGCTTACAAGCCAGAGCAGGCAGCGGCCATCGCGTCGATAATTGGCGAGAACATGGACGATGCGACTATGTGGCAGAACTCAGCCAAGACCGCCCGGCAGGAGCTCAGTCTTGACCGCAATGACCCGTTTGCGTGGTTCAACCTGGGTACCAGCCTCAACGGCCAGGGTGACTACCAGCATGCAGCGCTGGCCTTCGACCAGGCGCGGCAGATCGGCCTGCCATGGCGTATGCTGTGGTACCAGTTCGCCCCGTTCGAGACCTACCTGCACGTCAAGCGCTTCAACGACGTCATGTCATTAGCCGACGCCGTGTTGCAGAAGATCTCGACCGAGGAACCTTTCTACTACAAAGCGCTGGCCTACGAGGCACAGGGCAACAACCCGGAGGCGCGTAAGATGCTTGACCTTGCGCTGCACTTCAACAAGGATTATCAGGCTGCACAGATCGAACTGGACGCGCTGGGACAGAATTAGGAAGCTAATCACATGCGCTTTGTAACGAGGCGGCGCAGACTGTTGCCGCAAACTGACACGTACCACGCCCGGCGCAAGCGGCGCGCGCAGTGGCTGGCGTGGGGCGGCATCGGCGCATCCATTGCAGTGCTGATCATGACTGTCTCTGCACCGCTGTGGCTGCCGCCGCTGCTGCGGGCGACAATCCCCAGCCGCTATCTGGTCGCCTATGCACCGCAGCCGCTGCTCGAAATGATCTTCGAGAACGACCCACTGCAAACCCTGCCGACGATCAGCGGGACGCCGATTGACCTTAACAGTGTCGTGCTGCCGACGCCGCTGCCGACCATCGCCAACCCCGTCCAGCAAACAGGCAGTCAGCCCGATACTGCCGGCACAGGCAGCACAGGCGGCTCTGTAAGCGGTGACGCCGCGCCAGGCTTCGTCCAGGTTGGCGGGCAGGCATCTGCCGGGTCGGTCGTCGCGGCTGATGGCAGCTCGGCGCAGCTAACCGGGTTCGTGCACACGTTTCAGGGGTGGAACAACTGCGGACCTGCGACGCTGTCTATTGCGCTGAGTTATTGGGGCATAGGCGCCAGCCAGGCCAATATCGCTGCGTTTGTCAAGCCGGACCCTGAGGATCGCAACGTGCGGCCCGACGAGCTGGTTGCCTTCGTGCACAGCGAGGGGTATGAGGCGACGGTACGTATCAACGGCTCCCTCGACCTGCTCAAGCGGTTGATCCGGGCGGGCTACCCCGTCATCGTGCAGGAAGGCTTCGACCCGGAGCCGGATCGGCTGGGCTGGATGGGCCATTACCTGCTGCTGACGGGCTACAACGATGCCGCCCAGAGCTTTAACACGATGGACTCCTACCTGGGGCCTAACGAGTCGGAGGCCTACTCCAAGCTCGACCGCTACTGGCGGCACTTCGACCGGACGTATATTGTGGCCTATCCGCCTGACCAGGAGAGCGAAATCGCAGGGTTGATCGGCGCGGATATGGACGACCAGACCATGTATGCCAACGCGCTGACGCAGGCCCTCAACGAGAAGGACCAGAACCCCGGCGACCCGTTCGCGTGGTTCAACCTGGGCACCATCTATGTGGCCCTGGGTGATTATGACGCGGCAGCAACGTCCTTCGACCTGGCCCGCGAGCGGGGTACCCCCTGGCGCATGTTGTGGTACGAGTTCGGTCCGTACGAAGCGTATCTGCACGTAGGTGGCAATCGCCTGTACGACGTGACCACGCTGGCCGACGCCGTGCTGAAGAACAATGTGTACTCCGAAGAAGCGTACTATTACAAGGGACTGGCGCTGCAGGCGCTGGGCGAAGCCACCGCCGCGCGCAACGAGTTCAACAAGGCGCTGCACTATAATCCGCACTACACGGCTGCCTATCAGGCGCTCCAGGCGCTAGGCGACGGCTAAGGGCCCTTCTGCTCCGGGCCCACGATCGGGAAACGTCGACGGGCGTCCCACAATAAGACGCCCGTCGGTTTTTAACGCGCCACTTCCAACAGGATAGGAATTTATGAGCGAGATCGCCCTGTCTGCCAAGCAGGAGAACCGCACCGGTCGGGTCGCCCGCTCGACGCTGATCGTGATGGCGGGAGTTGCCGCGGCGACGGTCACCGGGCTGGTGAAGCAGCGCATCGTGGCAGTGAACTTTGGCACCAGCGCCGCGCTCGACGCGTTCACCGCCGCCAACGGCATTCCGGAACTGCTGTTTACGATGCTGGCGGGCGGCGCGCTGGCTTTCGCGTTCATCCCCGTCTATACCGAATCTCTCGACAGAGACGACCCGCGCGGCGCGGACACGCTGATGAGCCAGGTGATCAACATCATCTTCCTGCTGACCGCAGCCGCATCGGCGCTAGTGGCCCTGTTCGCGCCGACGCTGGTCAGCGCGCCGTGGGGTGTGGGGCCGAACTTCCCACCCGAGGTGCAGCGGCTGACCGCCGACTTGATGCGGGTGCTGCTGTTTTCGACGGTGATCTTCGCGGTGAGCAGCATCGTGACCGGCACGCTGCACGCTCACCAGCACTTCCTGTTCCCGGCGCTGGCCCCGGTGATGTACAGCGGTGGGATCATCTTCGGGGCGCTAGTGCTTGCACCTCAGATGGGCATCTTTGGGCTGGCGTGGGGAGCGGTGATCGGCGCGGTGCTGCACTTGCTGGTTCAGGTGCCAGGGCTGATCCTGTTCAGGGCGCGTTGGCGGCTGGCGTTCGGCTGGAGCAGCCCGGCGCTGCGCCGCGTGGCGGTCCTGATGGCCCCGCGCGTGATTGACCTGCTAATGGCACGGGTCAGCATCGACTGGATCAACGCCAACCTGGGCTCCGGGTTGGGCGTGGGACGCGTGTCGTCACTGCGCTACGCCTACCAGCTCATGAACATGCCGTGGACGTTCATCGGCACCGCGATTGGCATCGCGGTATTTCCCACAATGGCCGAACTGGCGGCCCGTAAGGACATCAGCGCGCAGCGGCAGGCGTTAAGCGGATCGCTGCGGGCCATCCTGACGCTGACACTGCCGGCTGCGGCGGGCCTGATCGTACTGGGGCGGCCTATCATCCGGTTGCTGTTCGAGGGTGGCGAGTTCACTGCGCAAAGCACCGAGCTGGTTTTCTATGCGCTACAGTTCTACACGGTCGCGCTGATCAGCCAGTCGGTGCTGGAGGTGGTGGTCCGGGCCTATGCCGCCCAGCAGGATACTTACACTCCGCTGTACGTGTCGTTCTTCACCACGGCCTTGAACGTGGGGCTGGCGATCTGGCTGTCGCGCCCAGAGCGGCTGTCGCATGGGGGGCTGGCGCTGGCCAACGGCGTTGCGGTGGGGGTCGAGGCGCTGGCCGACATGGTGATCCTGCACATCCGGTGGGGCGGGGTCGACGCGCGGCGGATTCTGACTGACACCGGTAAGGCGCTGCTGGCCGCCGCGCTGATGTCGGCGGCGGTGGTGGGGTTCAAACAGGTAGCGCACGTCGGGTCGCTGGTGACGCTGGTCGGCGGCGGCGCGATTGGCGTCGTGGTGTATTTCGGTGCGGCGCTGCTGCTGGGCATCAAAGAGGTGCGCACGCTGCCGCTGATGCTGCTGAAGCGCATCGGGCAGAGCGGTGAGGACGCCCAACCGTGAGTTTCGGCTCGCTGGAGCGCTTCGCCGACGCGGTGAGAATCGCCACAGCTGGCCGCGTGAACTGCCGTGCGGTGCTGGCCTTAGATTTCGCGCCGGACAGCGCCGCCCTCCACATACTGGGGAACGTGCTGCCTGGCTTACAGGTGACGGTAGGCGATCCTGGCGTGCCGTCGCCGGGAGGGCCACCGCCCAATCTGATTGTGGTGCGCCACCCTGACGTGGCGCTTCGACGCGAAGCGTGGGACACTGGCCTTCACGCGGCGCTGGTCGATCTGTGCGAGGGAGGCATCTTCCTGGCGACGACCGACCTACTGCCCGACGCTGCGTTCATCGATGGGATCGCCCGGTCGACGGGTCTGCGAATGCGACCCGGAACCCCCTACTCTGTGGTGGCAGTCGCATTGGATGGTTCAGATCGTTATATTCTTATCTACGATAGGTGACCACACAGACTACGAGCCTGGTCGGCAACCAACACCGGTGAGTACCCGGATGGAGGGGGAACCAATGCGCACTATGCTTCAAGTAGCGAACCAACGCAGCTACCCGATCGTCGCCGCGATTGTGTTCGTGCTGCTGGCGTGGCTGCTGGCCCGCAACGGCGTCACCGCTGTTGATGTCGTTATATTGGCCGTGTTCCTGGGTGGCGCGCTCGCCGTATGGTTTGCGCTGGTCAGCGCCCCATCAGAAGGAATGGACAGCGAGCAGGCGGTGCGCCATGCGTTGAGCAATGGCCAGACGCCCACTGTGATTGAGTTTTATTCACGCTACTGCATGGGCTGTATGGCCATGAAACCGGTGGTCGACCAACTGGAAAACGAGGCGGGCGACCGGCTCCGCATTGTCCGGCTTGACGTGCACAACGAGCCCGGCCAGTCGCTGATGGCGGAATACGGCGTCGCTTTCACGCCGACGTTTGTGCTGGTCGACCGGAATGGCAGCAAAGTGATGGAAAGCGTCGGCATGCTGGACCGCGACCGCGTGCTGCGCGAGCTGGAGAGTGTATGATCCGGCGGCTGTTCTTCGGGTGGCGCTACCTGACCGGCCAGACGCCGTGGGATACCGGCATCACGCCGCCCGAGATCGTCAGATTGATTGAAGATGAGAATCTGCCAGCAGGCCGGGCAATTGACCTGGGCTGCGGAACGGGCACAAACGTCATCTACCTGGCGAAACACGGCTGGCAAGCAACCGGCATCGACTTCGTCGCCAGCGCGATCAGCGAGGCGCAGCGCAAGGCACGCCGGGAAGGCGTTGCGGCAGCCACGCAGTTCATCAGTGGCGACGTGTCGCGGCTGGACGAGATGGAGTTGGACGGACCGTTTGACCTTGCGGTGGACATCGGCTGTGGGCACGGCCTGCTGCCGCAGGATCAGCAGCGCTACGCCCGCGCGCTGGGCACAATCATGCGGCCCGGCGGCGTGTTGATGGCCTACATGTTCCGCCCGACCCCGCAATGGCCGCGCGGCCTCGCGCCAGAAGCCGTAGAGGCGCTGTTCGTGCCAGCCTTCCGGCTGGTGTGGAGCAATCTGGGGACCGATCGGTCGGCGGATCAGGGGTCGGCGTGGTATCGCTTCGAGCGGGTTGAGGCGACCTGATAATGCGCGTTCTGTTCCTGTTTCTTGATGGCGTCGGGCTGGGCGACGACGATCCGCTGCACAACGCCTTTGCAACCGCGTATCTGCCGGCGCTGACCGGCTTCACACATGGGGCGCGCTGGCTGCGCGGCCTGGAGCGCTCGGCAAACGGGCGCGGCACGTTCATTCCCACCGACGCCTGCCTGGGCGTGAGCGGCAGACCGCAAAGCGCCAGCGGTCAGGCAGCGATTATGACCGGCCTCAACGTGCCGCGCATCATCGGGCGACACTATGGGCCCAAGCCCAACCCGGTTATCGCCGGGATCATCACGCGCGGCAGCATCGTCAAAACGATGGCGGAACACGGCCTCACAGTTGGATTTGTCAACGCCTTCCCACCCGACTTCTTCAAGGCGGTCAACCGCGGCAAACGGCTGCTGTCATCTAATCAGCTTGCGCTGGAGGTAGGCGGTGTCAGGCTTTCTGGCGCAGACGAGATACTCAGCGGGCAGGCCATGTCGGCAGACTTCACCGGGCAGGGCTGGCGCAGTGATCTGGGCTTCGCCGCCGCGCCGGTCATGACGCCGCAAGAAGCGGGTCGCAAGCTGGCCACCCTTGCGCAAGCCCATGATTTTACCTTCTTCGATCACTGGGTAACGGATTACGTCGGCCACCGGGGCACACTTCAGGACGCCGTCTATCGCCTGGAGGTGCTTGATGGCGTGATAGCCGGGCTGCTGGAGGCATGGGACGACAGCCAGGGGCTAATCGTGATGACCAGTGACCACGGGAACATCGAGGACCTTGGTAAGCGGGGCCATACCACCAATTCCGTCCCAACGCTGGTCATCGGCAGCGGCCACACGGCATTCGCCGAGGGGCTGACCAGCCTCGTAGACCTCGCACCGCGTGTGCTCGCCGTGCTCGGTATCACACATTAGCCCCATCAGATCACTGGCCCTTTCCCGAAAATCGCCTTACACTTGAATCGAACCGTCCTGCAAGCCGAGTGCTGCTGGTAAAGGCAGGTTTGACATGGAGAGTAGACGGATCAACCACCTGACAGCCGATGAGCGGCGCACACTGCTCAAACTGGCGCGCGACTCAATCGTCGCGGCGGCGGCGGGCAGTAGCCTGCCGCATGCCGATCTGGAGGCCTATACGCCTGCGCTTCGCGAGAACGGCGCGTGCTTTGTGACGCTGACCGCCGGGGAGCGGCTGCGCGGCTGCACTGGCATTCTCGTCGCGCAGGGCCCGCTTGTTCAGGAGGTCATCAGGACGGCGGCGCAGACCGCGCTCAGCGATCCGCGCTTCGCACCGGTCACCCCACGCGAGGTACCAGGGTTGAGCATCGAGATCTCAGTGCTGACACCTCCACAGCCGCTGGTATTCTTTCAGCCAGAGGAACTACCAAAACTGCTGCGTCCAGGCGTCGACGGCGTTACCCTTAGCCGGGGGATGTACCGCGCGACGTTCCTGCCGCAGGTGTGGGACCAAGAGCCGGATCCGGTCCAGTTCCTCGATAGGTTGTGTATAAAGATGGAGCTTTCCGCCGGTTCCTGGCGGCAGCCGGGATGGCGTGTCGACACCTACCAGGTTGAGGAGTTCTCGGAAGACGAACTGGCGGAAGCGCGGTAACGCCTCCGCCAGTCTAGTCGTGAGCTGATCGGCCCCAGTTTTACGGCGTTGCAGTAGGGCCCGGTGTTTCGGTTGGCCCAGGGGTAGCTGTCGGCTGCGGAATTGACGTCTGCGCCCCAATAAACGCCCCGCTCGACACGTCAGCGTTGGGTGAGTAGACCAGCCGGCTTTGCTCGTCGAATATCAGCCGCTCG
Source organism: uncultured Chloroflexia bacterium (assembly GCA_963787375.1). Taxonomy (GTDB): domain Bacteria; phylum Chloroflexota; class Anaerolineae; order Aggregatilineales; family UBA3940; genus CAWBCR01. The sequence continues at coordinate 24,937 of CAWBCR010000022.1, forward strand.
CCGCCCAGCCCCAGCAGCGTGTGCAGGCCGGGTCGCGGATTGAACACGCCGTTCTTGTCGAGAAACCCACCTGGGTCATAGCGGTAGTCCGCCGTGTACTGGACTTCATCTGCCGTCGCCCAGCCCAGGCGCGCCCGCTGATCCGGCGTGAGCTTGTCGCGCCACACCTTGCCAAAGCCCCGAACCGGCTGCTGCAGGCCGGGTAGCGTTGGGTCCATCGACGGATCAGAGACGATGTCGGTCCCCTGCTGCCAATCGTCGACGAAGGTCATCCAGTCGCCTACCCGCCGGTCGCGGTCGAAGATTGCTACCCATATCTCGCCTGAGCCAGTCTCGTAGGTATGTGTGGTTTTGCAGCGCTCGTCGTTGGTCCCGCCGATCCAAAACATGTAGCCGCGCTCGAAGGTTTGCTCGACGACCTGACCCTTGCACAGGAACGGCTGTTCAATCGTAACCGGCTGGTCCTGCGGTGCGGGTGTGTCCTGCGTGTTCTGTGCAGATGGCTGGCCCGTAGGTGTATCGGTGACAACCACGTAGACCGGCGTCTGCGTCGGAGTGCCGCTGGCGGTCGTCGCACCTCCACAGCCGGCCAGCAGCGCTAGCAGGGCAGCAGCCGTCACGGCCTGTACGAAACTTCTTGAAAGCTGCATGAGAATCCTCTTTCCGTGTTAGATTCCGGATTCGCTACCATTTCATGTATACGCACATGCGAGCCGATTGTAGCATCCCACGTGCAAGGGCTGCCACTGTCATGACAAACCTGTGTCTGCAGTGTCAGGAAGCTGTAAGGATAGCGGCGGCAGGTCGACTGCAACACGCGGAAGCCCGTTTCTGTGTCTTGCACCCGCCAGCGTGTGCCGCTAAACTTGAATTGACCTGCCAATCGGCTTTCGTTCGCCGGAGCGGGGGAGGCCTGTGTCAGCCGTCTATTGGAGGCAAATACAGACAGGCTGCCAGTTCCGCCCCGGCCGACATGATCACTTCTGGCCGAGATCAATCACATGGCTACCGTAAGCGTGACCGTTCCAGCGACCAGTAGCAACCTGGGGCCGGGCTTTGACAGCATGGCTCTGGCCCTGGGCCTTCACAACATTGTCGAGCTGAGCGACACAGAGGCCGGCCTGTCTGTCGAGGTTGCCGGTGAGGGCGCAAACCGCCTGCCGCACGACGCAGGCAACCTGGCTGTGCGGGCCGCGGCTGCGATCTTCCGTCGGGCTGGGCTGGCTCCCGGCGGGCTGGCCGTGCATATCGAGAGCAATATCCCGCCCGGCGTAGGGTTGGGCAGCAGCGCCACGGCACTGGTGGGCGGGGCAATGGCAGCCAACGTCCTGATCGGCTGCCCGCTCAGCCGCGATGAGGTGCTGCGCGCGGCGATCCAGATCGAGGGACACCCAGAAGCGGCAACAGCGGCGCTATTCGGCGGGCTGGTGATCAGCAGCAGCGACGGCGGCGACCTGGTCTATACAGGTGTCCCAATTGCGGCGCTGCACGTCGCCATCGCAGTCCCGGCGACAGAGATCGACGGGTCGCGAGCCAGCCTGCCGCAGGAGGTGCTGCTGACCGACGCCGCGCTGAACATCGGGCGGGCGGCGCTGGTGGTGCAGGCGCTGAGCCGTGGCGATTACGATCTGCTCGAACGCGCCATGCACGACTGCCTCCACGAGCCCGCCCGCAGCCGCCAGATTCCCGGTTATGGGCACGCGGTCGAGGCCGCACGGCGCTACGGCGCGAAGGCAGTCGCGATCAGCGGAGCCGGGCCAGCGCTGATCGCGTTTGCGCCTGACAACCACGAGCAGATCGCCGAGGCGATGGCACGGGCTCTGCACGATGCAGGCGGTGGCGACGTGCGCACCTGGGTGCTGGCCCACGACACACAGGGCATCAGCATCAGCGAAAGCGGGACGCAGGTCACGCAAGGCGACCGGCCCATCCCGGCCAGCGGCCAGCCCGCGCCGCCGCCTGACTGCCATCAGCGACATCCTGTTCGCCAACCCTATCCCGACCTCCAGCGCAGCCTTTGACCGCTGCCCCACCCACCCTTGAAGGAGAACCCACTCATGAAGCTGTATCTCGACTCGGCGGATCTCGACGATGTGCGGCGCGCAATGGCGCTCGGCTTCGTGGACGGCGTGACGACGAACCCGTCGCTGATCGCCAGAACCGGGCGGCCGGGGCTTGGCGTGCTGCGCGACATCCTCGGCATGACGGGTGGCCCAGTATGGTACCAGGTCACGGCTGACAGCGTCGAGGGGCGCGAGGCGCAGGCACACGAGGCTGCCGCGCTGGAGCGCGACCGCGTGCAGGTCAAGATCCCGGCGACAACCGAAAACTTCACGCTGGCGTCGCGGCTGGTGAAACAGGGGCTTCACTGCACGCTCACTGCCGTAGCCAGCCCTGCGCAAGCGTACCTCGCCGCGCTCGTCGGCGCATCGTACATCGCGCCCTACGTCAACCGTCTGACCCGCCAGCTTGGCGACGGCATCGCCGTGCTGCGCGACTGTGCAGCTATCGTCAGCGGCTCGCAGACACAGGTGCTGGCCGCCAGCCTGAAATCGGTCGACGAGGTCGTCGCCGCGGTGCTGAACGGGGCGCAGAACATCACGATACCGCTCGACATGATCCTCGCGCTGGGTAACCACCCGCTGTCGCAGCAGGCCATCGACGATTTTGACGCGGCGTTGAAGGCGGTGAACCTGCCATGATCGCGCAGCTTGAGCATCCGCTGCCTTTTCTGGATAGCGGCCTGACACAGATCGCCATCCTGGTCGAAGACCTTGACCGGACCGTTGAAGCCTATTGGAGGCTGTTCCACATCGGGCCGTGGCACTTCTACACTTATCAGAAGCCGCTGGTCAGCCAGATGACCTACCGCGGCAGGCCCGCCGATTACCGGATGCGCCTCGCGCTGTCGTACTTCGGGCCAACGCGTATCGAGCTGATCCAGCCGCTGCAAGGCCCGTCGATCTACGATGAGTTCATCGCAAAGCACGGCTACGGCGTGCAGCACTTCGGATTGGTGGTCAACGACATGCAGGCCGCCCTGGCGCAGGCGCGCGCCGCCGGGCTCGATGTGATCATGGATGGCTCCGGTTTTGGCGCGGACGGCGACGGCTGCTATGCCTACCTTAACACCGAGGGCCTGCTGGGTATCACGCTGGAGCTGATCGAGCGCCCGAAGCGGCGGGTGCCCCCGGAGAAGATCTATCCGCCGCAGGACGGCGACTGACGACCCCGCAGGAGCGCGACGTGAACGCAGACATCGCAGGCAAACGGATACTGGTTACCGGTGCCACGGGTTTCATCGGCGGTTACGTGGCGCGGCGGCTGCACGCCGACGGCGCGCACGTGCTGGCGCTGGAACGCACGCCCGGCAAAGGTGATCCGCTGGCTCAGTTGGGTATCGAGGTCGTGCGCGGCGACATCGCTGACGGAGAGCGAATGAGTGCGCTCGCGTCGCAGGACATCGAGGTCGTGATGCACATCGCTGCCTGGCTGTCGGGCGCCGACATCCGCAACGCGCGGCCCGTCAACGTCGACGCCACCCGCGCACTGGCTGAAGCCAGTGCGGCGGCAGGGGTGAAGCGCTTCGTATACACCAGCAGCATCGCCACCTACGGCAGCATCGGCAATCATGACGTCGACGAGACCACACCGGTCGCGCCATTCGGCGACCCGTACGGCGACAGCAAAGTGCTCGCCGAGCGTGCGCTGAAGGAGGTCGGTGATGCGACAGGCCTGCCGATTGTCGTCGTGCGGCCTGGCATGGTGTATGGTCCTGGTAGCCAGGGTTGGACAGTACGGCTGGCCCGCTGGGCGCAGCGCGGCACCGCGCCGCTGCTGGGCGGCGGCAAGGGAACGGCTTTCCCAGTCTACATTGACAATCTGGTCGACCTGCTGCTGCTGTGTGCCACGCACCCGGATGCGCCCGGCCAGACGTTCAACGCGGTCGATGACGGGCCCGTGACATTCGCGGAGTTCCTGGGCGGTTATATGCGGATGATCCCCACCGAGCGAGCCATCCGCGTCCCGTGCTGGGTGGCCTGGGTAGCGATTACGCTGGCCGACCCATTTGTGCGGCGCTATAAGCTGTCATATGTCATCGGGCAGATGTGCGGCACCGGCCTGATCGGCAACCGGAAGGCAAAGGAAGTGTTGGGCTGGCAGCCGCTGGTCCGGCTGGACGAGGGGATGGCACGCAGCGAGGCGTGGCTGCGCGCCGAGGGGATACTCTAGGCTGCGCATGCCGGGCTGGCTGATGTGGGCACTGATCGCGGCGGGCGCTGCGCTGGTCGGCGGGCTGGCGTACTGGCAGCTTGTGCTGGCCGAGGGGGCCTATCTCGGGCAGAGTGTGGTCACCTACCTGTACGACATCACCGCGCGCCGCTATGACGATATCAAGCAGTATGACGCCGCAACCGAGTCAGCCTATCTGGGCGAGCCGCTGGCCGCGCTGCTGGTGGGCATCGCCGACCCGCTGGTGCTGGACATCGGCACTGGTACGGGACGCCTGCCGCTCACACTGCTGGAGCAGCCAGGCTTTCGCGGGCGGGTCATCGGCGTGGACGCTTCGCGGCCCATGCTGGAAGGCGCTGTGCAGCGCCTCGACGGCTACGAACGCCGCACGCTGCTCATCTGGCGTGATGGGGCGCGGCTGCCCTTTGCCGACGGCTCGTTCGACTGCGTGACGTGCCTCGAGATGCTGGAGTTCACGCCACGGCCTGAAGAGCAAATCGCCGAGGCGCTGCGGGTGCTGCGACCGGGCGGTATTCTGCTGACCACCCGGCGGCGCGGCTGGAACGCGGCCATCATGCCGGGCAAGACGCACAGCGTGCAGGCGTTCCGAGCGATGCTGGAGCGGCACGGCATCGCGCGCGTCGAAGTACAGGTGTGGCAGGTGGAGTATGACCTGGTATGGGGTCTTAAGGCTGGCGAGCAACCGCCGCGCCGTCAGCACGTGCTCGACGCGCTGCGCTGTCCGGCCTGCGGACAGAATCGCTGGCTTAAGGATGACGGTGGTTTGCGCTGCCAGTCGTGCAGCGTGGTCTACGCTGTTCGTGAGGGGATTGTCGACATGCTACGCTAGCTCATCGAACCAGCCAGCGCCCTACCCCGAAGGGGCTCAGGGCAACCACCTGAAGCACAACCTCAATTTATCAGACCGAGAGGTGCCGCATTGTGCGCAGACACACCGCTGCGGTGTGATCATCACGTCATCATCCCTGATGGGCAAGGACAACATATTCTGATGCTGCCGGACGGCGACGGCTGCGGCTGCCAGTCCTCAGCACGACTAAGCGCATCTACTGGCAAGATACCGCCCACATCAACCGGACAATGCGCGAGCAGTTAGGCGTCGACGTGACGATGCTGCGCTGCCTGTCGAGCGTACACGACGAGAGGCATAGGATTGTCAGCCGCCTGTATGCTGCGGAGAACCACAGCCTCAGATGGGCAGCGCCGAACGGCGCGCGCTGGGTCGACCGGGATGACCTGGACGGCCTGAGGCTGAGCTGACGTATCCGGAAATGCGCCCACGTATTGCGGCGTGGTTCGAGCGACCCGCAGGCGGCGAACCGCCCTGGTACGCGCCAGGCTGGCTCGACGACGCCGTAGGGTGGATCGACGCGTGGCTGGCGGAGCAGGATGCCACGCGCACCGGTCCGGTCGAGCAGATGCGGTCGTGGGCCATCAGCGCGCTGCTGCGCGTTCCGAGCAGCGGCGGCGACCTGTACTTCAAAGCGATGATCGGAACGTTGAACCGCGAGGTGACCGTCACGCAGGCCCTGGCGGCCAATTGCCCCGGGAGCATCCCGGCAGTCGCAGCCGCCGACGGCGCGCGGGGCTGGCTGCTGCTGCGTGACTTCCATGCGCAGCCATTGGCCGCCAACCCTGACCTGGCGCGCTGGGAGGCGGCACTGCGCGAGTACGCAGAGATTCAGATCGCATTGGCAGAGCGCATCGACGAGTTGTTCGGCTGGGGCTGTTCCGACTCGCGGCTTGAGCGTCTGGCCGCGCAGATCGACCCGCTGCTGGGCGACACTGACAGCATGCTACCGGATCAGCCCGGCGGCATACCGCGGGAGCAGATCAATGCGCTGCAGGCAGCCGGTCCGCGCCTCGGGGCGATGTGCGAGCGGCTGGCGGCGTTCGGCTTGCCGGATACGCTCGTGCACGGCGACTTCCACGATGAGAACATCGCAGTCGACGGCGCGCGCAGCGTGTATTTCGACTGGACCGACGCCTGCGTAGCACATCCGTTTTTCGACGTGGCGGTCTTTCTGTCAGAGACCTCCATGCCGGACAACGCGGGCCAGCACGCCAGGCTGCTGGCCGCGTACCTGGAGCCATGGGGCAGGATGGCAGATGCGTCGCGTCTGCAGGAAGCTGCCGGGCTGGCGAGGGTTCTCGGCGCGCTGCGGCAGTGCGTCACTTATCAGCAGCTTGTGCGTGGGTTGGGTCCCAGAATGCGCTGGGAGTTCGAGCGCGCACTGCCATTCTGGCTGGATGTCCTGCACGAACGGCTGGTATCATCTGAGCAGGCTTAGTGATCCTCACCCGAAAGGATTGATCATGCTGATCTGCCGCTATCTGACGGACTCGGGCCCCATGTTCGGGTTGATCGAGGAGAGACAGGTCTATCTGCTGGACGGCGACCCGTTCAGCGCGACCGCTCTTGAACCCGGCTCACAGCGACCGGCTCTGCAGCGCGGGCCATTCGTGGGTGCAGTTGACGAGGTGCGGCTGCTCGCGCCGGTGCAGCCCGGCAAGCTGGTTTGCGTCGGGCGCAACTACGCCGCGCACGCGAAGGAGCGCGACGAAGAGGTTCCGACTGAGCCGCTGCTATTCTTCAAGCCGACCAGCGCCGTGATCGGCCCCGGTGCAGCAATCGAGCTGCTGCCGGAGATGGGGCGCGTCGAACACGAGGCTGAGCTGGCGATCGTCATGGGACGGCGCGGGCGCTTCATCCCGGAGAAGGACGCCCTCGGTTACGTGTTCGGCTACACCTGCGCCGACGACGTCAGCGAGCGCGACTATCAGGCCAGGGACGGCCAGTGGACCCGCGCCAAGGGCTTCGACACGTTCTGCCCGCTGGGCCCGTGGATCAACACCAAGCTGGACCCAGCGAACGTAACGATCCGCTGCCGGGTAGACGGCGAGGCACGCCAGAACGGCCACAGCGCCGACATGATCTTCAAGCCGGCGCGGCTGATCGCGCACATCTCGCGCATCATGACGCTGGAGCCGGGCGATGTGATCCTGACCGGCACGCCGGCGGGGGTCAGCCCGATCAGGCCAGGCAGCACCGTCGAAGTGGAGGTCGAGGGAATTGGCGTATTGCGCAACCCGGTGGTGATGCGGCAGGCGTAAGCCAATCATCGGGAAGAACGGATCGATTCTGCGCGCGGAATCACACTGCTGCCCATACCCCGGTTTACAGCCACTGCAGCTTGCCCGTACAATGATCGGCAGGATACACAACGTCCGCCTGATCAGGCACCGGGAGGCACAGCATGGCATGGATCTGGATTCCTATCGCGATCGTCGGCATCCCCGTGGCAGGGCTGGCCGCGCTGTGGATCGCTGGCGAGCGGGGCCACGTGTTCGGCCTGCCCTCGACGCGGGCGGCGATCAGCGGAACGGGCGGCGCGGAGAAGCGTGCTTTCAACCTGCAGACTATTCATGGCTACATCTACGGGCGCTGGGCAGACGAGTACATCGGGTTCTGCATCCACACACTGCTGCCGCGCATGTCGCCGAAGTTCGGGCAGTGGTGGGCCGATCATTACCACGGCAAGGTGCTGACAACCGAGCAGGCGCGCTGCATCGTGCAGCTTGATCACGATATCCCGCTGACCGACCTTGAGCAGGTGATCCCATACCCCACTGCGCGCGAGATCGTGCTGGAGGGGCCGCCGCAGATCACTGTGCTGGAATGCCCGTGTCGCGCTTCGCGGGAGAATCCGTGCCAGCCGACCCAGGTGTGCATGATCGTCGGGGACGGCAGCTTTGTGCTGGACCACCACCCGGAGAAATCGCGGCGACTGACACAGCAGGAGGCGCTTGACCTTCTCGAAGCCGAGCACCGGCGCGGGCATGTTCACACGGCGTATTTCAAGGATGCCTGCAACGACCGCTTCTATGCGATCTGCAACTGCTGCTCCTGCTGCTGCGGCGGGCTGGAGGCGATGGTCAAGCACGGCGTGCCGATGGTCACTTCGTCGGGCTATGTGGCGCAGGTCAACGAGGAAGCGTGCCAGGCCTGCGGTGACTGCGAGACTGCCTGCCCGTTTGAGGCAATCACGATGGGCTACACGGCGGAAGTCAACTGGGACAAGTGCATGGGCTGCGGCGTGTGCGAGGGCCAATGCGCCAACGGCGCCATCGCGCTGCGGCGCGACGCGCGCAAAGGCGTGCCGCTCGACGTGCGCACACTGGGCGTAAGCGCTCCGGCGGCTGCCGATTAACATCACTGCCCTGCGCAGTCTGCAAATAGATCAAACCGGCGCGGGCCTTGGAGTTGGCCCGCGCTTCTGATACAATAGCGGCCCATATATTCCGCCGAAGGAGTTGCGTGTGATCCGCATCCCGAAGGAGCTTGCCCCGCGCGTTGAAGAGGCAATCCGCAGCGCGCAGCGGGCCGGTGCGCTGCCTGAGTTTGACATCCCGGAGATCAAGATCCTGCGCGCCAGGAACGATGAGCATGGCGATTACGCCACGCCCGCCGCGATGCAGCTTGCCCGCGAACTGCGCATGAAGCCCGACGACGTCGCACGGGCAATTGCCGCGCACTTTCCGCCGGTCGACTTTCTGAGCGGTGTCGAGCAGGTCGGCGGATTCCTCAACTTCCGGCTGTCTAACACGTGGCTTCAGCAGCAGGTCGAACAGATTCTGGCCGAAGGCGAGGCTTTCGCGCAGATGGACGACTTCGCCGGGAAGCGGGCGCAGGTCGAGTGCGTCAGTGCCAACCCCACCGGCCCAATCACCGTCGGGCGGGTGCGGGGCGGCATCCTGGGCGACACGCTGGGTCGCCTGCTGCGTGAGACAGGCTACGCTGTCGAGAGGGAGTACTACTTCAACAACGCCGGGCGGCAGATGCGCAAGCTGGGCGAGAGTCTGAAGGCCCGCTACCGCGAGCGGCTGGGGCTGCCATTCGAGTTCCCCGACGATGGCTATCAGGGGGAATACCTGTACGAAATCGCGGACAGCCTGATCTCGGAACAGGGCGACGCGCTGAAGGACGCCGACTGGGAGACGTTCAAAGACTACGCCGAAGCTCAGATATTCGTCATGATCAAGTCGGCGCTGAAGCGCGTCAACATCACGTTTGACGTGTTCTTCAACGAGAATTCGCTGTACGAAGACGGCTCAGTGTGGAAGACGCTGGATCGGCTGCGTGAAAGCGGGCTGGTCTACGAGGCGCTCGCGCCCGAGATGGACGAAGACGCCGACGAGAAGCCCGAATCGGACGATGACGAGGACACGGTCGCTGCCGGCAAGCCGGCCACATGGATCAAGATGCGCGCGCTGCGCGATGTGAAGAAGGACAAGGCGCTGGTCAAGTCAAGCGGGGAGCCAACCTATCGCCTGCCCGACGTGGCGTATCATATCAACAAGCTGGAGCGTGGCTTTGACCTGCTGGTCAACGTGCTGGGCGCGGACCACATCGAAGAAGCGAAAGATGTCGCTGCGATGGTCGGCGCGCTGGGCTACGACGCCAGCAAGAATTCACGTGCCGCTTCACCAGTTCGTGACGATCAGCGAGGGCGGTGAGACGAAGCGCATGAGCACGCGCAGGGGCGAATTCGTCACGCTGGACGAGCTGGTCGACGACGTGGGACCGGACGCAGTGCGCTACTTCATGCTGGCCCGCTCGCCCGAAAGCCGCATGGACTTCGACCTGGAACTCGCCCGCAAGCAATCGAACGAGAACCCTGTGTACTACATCCAGAACGCGTACGTGCGCTGCGCGAGCATCGCCCGCGTGGCTGAGGAACGCGGCGTGCGCTGGGACGATGGTGATGTGACGCTGCTGACCGATCCGCGCGAGCTGGCGCTGATCAAGAAGCTGCGGGAACTGCCGGAGATCGTCGAGTTGTGTGCAGCGGAACTCGCGCCGCACAAGATCGCGTTCTGGGCACATGAGGAACTGGCGCGGCTGTTCCACCCGACTTACGAAGACGTCCGTGCGCTGCACGGAGACGTGCCAGCCGACATAGCGAAGGCCCGGCTCAAGCTGTACGCGACAGCGCGGATCGTCATTGGGCGGACGCTGGACCTGATGGGCATGAGCGCGCCAGAAAGCATGTAGTTCAGGACACTGGGGGATACATCGCACAATGGGCTTGAAGGCAGACAACTGGATCAAGATGATGGCGCTGGAACAGGGCATGATCGACCCGTTCGTCGAGGGGCAAAAAGGCAACGGAGTGATCTCGTTTGGCCTGTCGTCGTATGGCTATGACATTCGCGTGGCAGACACGTTCAAGATATTCACCAACGTCAACTCGACGGTGGTCGACCCGAAGAACTTCGACCCCAACGCCTATGTCGATTTCAAAGGCGGCGTGTGCGTCATCCCGCCGAACTCGTTCGTGCTGGCGCACTCGGTCGAGACCATGCGCATGCCGCGCGACGTGACGGGCGTGGTCCTGTGCAAGTCGACCTACATCCGTGCGGGCGTGCTGATCCCGACGACAGTGCTGGAAGCAGGTTGGGAAGGAATCATCACGCTGGAAATCAGCAACGTGACACCGCTGCCTGCGCGCGTGTACGCCAATGAAGGCATCGCGCAGATTTTGTTCTTTGAAGGCGACGAAGCCTGCGACGTTAGCTATGCGGATCGCAGCGGCAAATACCAGAATCAGCGTGGTGTGGTGCTGCCGAGGATCTAGCGCGGCGGTTGACATCCCCCTGCCCCGGCGGCTATAATCGCGCTCACCGGGCGGTTAGCTCAGTTGGATAGAGCACCTCCCTTACAAGGAGGGGGTCACAAGTTCGAGTCTTGTACCGCCCACAGACGCAGTCTCACACGGGATCGCGCGATCCCGCCAGCGCCAATCCTGACAGAACGAGCCCGGCCACATGGCCGGGCTCGTTGCATTGGTTTGGCAGGACGAGCTAGCGCTTGCCGACGAGATCGGGGATCGGGCTGTCGCGCCAGATTTCGTACGGGTAGCCCGCCGAGGCAGACAGGACGTACGAGATCAGTGCGCCGACGTTGGCGGGGAGAGTCCGAGCCTCGTTAAAGAGTTTCTGGTATTCCTGACCCTTGATCTGCTTCTCGACCTTGGGGCTGGAATTGCTGAACTCGCTAGCGATGATCACCTTATCGGGGAACATCTCCGCGTAGCGGCGCAGATCTTGCAGTGAGCGAGTATATGGCGAGCCATCCGCCCCCCAGTACGTATGCAGGCAAATGAAATCGGCCTGGCGCATCGCTGGTTCTGCCTCGCGCATGAAACGCTCCGAGTCGTAACGCAGCGGTGTGCCATCCGGTTTGCTGACGTCGAGCCCGGGCGAGAGCCCCGGCCAGCCCCACAACCCTTCAGGGTAGCGCTGCTTGAGAATATCGCGGCATTGGAGGAAGAAGTCGCCGAACTCCTTGCCGTTCTGCCACATCACCCACATGCCTTCGGGGCCGTCAGCATGATGCAGATTCGGCTCGTTGTGAACCTCGAAATAGCGGACGCCGGCGGCGTAAAGGCGTCCCGTCGAGGCGTCGATCTCGTGCAGGAAATCATCGACCGTGCGCCTGACCGGGAACTTGGCAAACAACCGCGCCATAATGAACTTCACACCGACCGTGCGCAGCCGGTCGACGATGGGCGCGCCCATGTCTTCAGCAGCGAGCACCTTGACCGCCTCGACGCGGGCCTTCTGCAGGATACTGTAGTTGATGTCATCCCACGGCCACATACCGGGGTCAGTAGGGCCGTGCACACCGGCCAGCGCGTGCCCGATTGGCAACTCAAGAACCTTGGGAGGCTCGCGCAGGAACCAGGCTGCTGCCCAGCCCGTCTGCCCGTTGGGCATCGTGATCTGAATCCATTCACCGTCACGGCCCAGCTTGGCGCGTGCGTCGTTAGGATCGACTGCCTGTACGCGATCCTGCGGCGTGATGCTGCCAGCGGTATCATACTGGCGACCGGGGCCAGAGCGCACGCGCAGCCCTTCCGGCGAGGACGTGCTGAGGGTGAGCGGCGGGCCGGTGGGCGATGGCGGCGTGATGACCGGCTGGACGGGCGGCACCGTAGGGAGCTTCGGCGGCGCTACGACCGGTTGGACGGGCGTTGGCGCGACGGGCGCGGTGGGCTGCGAGGCTGCATCTGTGGGGACTTCCGGCGCAGCGCCGGATTCCGACACAAACGACTGTTGGACGAACCACGCCGCAACGTAGCCGCTGCCCTGCTCCGAAGTCACGTTGATCCACTGACCTTCATTGCCAATCTTGGCCAGCACGCTCGCCGGGTTCTCATTAACTTCCAGCATCTCCGGGAAATAGACGGTAGCCACAACAGTGCCTTCCGTGCTGGGGCCGCTGCGGATGCGCAAACCCTCCACGCCGGTTGGCGTGACGTACGTCTTTTCACTCATACCATGATCCTCCTGAATGGTCAGCCAGCCGGGCAGGCAATTACAGCGAACCGATTTTCGGGTTGATCGGACTGCGAGGGATCTATGAGAATCCGACCGCGCCGAGCCACAGCCTGGCCAGCAAGGCAGCCTCTCATGGTTGTAGCATACTTTGTGCAGAAGGCAAATTCCGTCAGCGCCAATAGAAAAGCCCCCGTCCGATGGGCGGGGGCCTGTCTTTGGCTGTTGAGCGTCAGGCTGGCATCTCAGGGAGCGAGGTCGGGCGGCAGCACAACACGAGATTCTTGGCTGCTTGCACCTCGTCCAGCCTGCCGACGGGCGCGGTGTGCGGCGCGTTGTGCAGCAGATCGGGGTCGTCGTGCGCCTCCTGCGCGATGGCGCGCATGGCGTCAACAAAGCTGTCGAGCGTTTCCTTGCTTTCCGTTTCGGTCGGCTCGATCATCAGCGCCTCGTGGACAATCAACGGGAAGTAGTTCGTCGGCGGGTGATAGCCATAGTCGATCAGCCGCTTGGAGACATCCAGTGCATGCACACCGGGCGCATCTTCCCACAGACCCTCGCACACGAACTCGTGCATGTTGACCCGGTCGTACGGTACGTGATAGGTATCCTTGAGGCAGGCGCGCAGGTAGTTCGCGTTGAGTACCGCCATCTCGCTGACCTTGCGCAGACCATCGCCGCCGTTGACCAGCATGTAGGCATAGGCGCGGATATGCATCCCGAAGTTGCCATAGAATGCCTTCATGCGGCCAATCGTCTTTTCCGGCGTGACGAAGCCATACACTGGAGGATCGTCCTCGTCCTCAGGCTCCTCGATGATGTCGACGACCGGGGTGGGCAGGAATGGCAGCAGCCGCTCTGAGACACCCACCGGCCCGGAGCCAGGGCCGCCCCCGCCGTGCGGCGTGCTGAAGGTCTTGTGCAGGTTGAAATGCATCACATCGAAGCCCAGGTCGCCGGGGCGCACGATGCCCATCAGTGCGTTGAAGTTCGCGCCGTCACCGTAGACCAGCCCGCCGCAGTCGTGGACGGTCTTGATCACATCTTCGACGTGCTCCTCGAACAGGCCGAGTGTGTTGGGGTTGGTGATCATCAGTCCGACGACGGTATCGTCACACTCTGCGCGCAGGGCATCGAGGTCGATGTTGCCGCGCGCGTCGGACGGCAGTTCGACGACAGTCAGGCCGCTCATCGTGGTGCTGGCGGGGTTCGTGCCGTGCGCCGAATCGGGGATCAACATCTTGACACGCTTGGTGTCCCCGCGGTCCAGGTGATACTGCGCGGATGATCAGGATACCGGTGAACTCACCGTGAGCGCCGGCGGCGGGCTGCAGCGACACGCCCGCGAAACCACCCAGTTCCTGCAACCATTGCTGGAGGTTGAACATCAACTCCAGCGCGCCCTGGACCGTCTCGATGGGCTGGTAGGGGTGAAGCTGTGCCAGCCCCGGCAGCCGGGCCAGGTCCTCGTTGAGCTTGGGATTGTACTTCATCGTGCACGAGCCCAGCGGATACATGCCCGTGTCGATGGAGTAGTTCATCTGCGACAGCCGCGTGAAGTGGCGCACGACATCGACCTCGCTCACTTCGGGCAGGTCAAGCATCGCCCGCTGAAGCTCGGCAGGTAGCGGCTCGGCAAGCGGCACGTCCGGCTCCGGCATATCGATACCGGTGCGGCCCTGCGCGCCCAGGTCGTAGATCAGGGGTTCGTTCATTTTGCCACCTCCGCCAGCCCGGCGACGAGGTCGTCGATCTCGGCGCGGGTATTCATTTCCGTCACAGCGATCAGCATCTGGTTCTGGCGCTCCTCGTAGCGCCCACCGAGGTCGTAGCCGCCCAGGATGCCGTATTCGTCAAGCAGGAACGAGTTGATCTGCTCGACCGGCAGTGGGCACTCGACGGCGAACTCCTTCACGAAAGGCTTATCGCGGTAGACGGTGTAACCGTCGAGCTTGGCGATGGCATCCGCCGCATAATGCGATTTGTGATAGCACAACTCAGCGACTTTGCGCAGGCCATGCTTGCCCATCGCGCTCATGTAGACCGCCGCCGCGAGTGCCATCAGGCCCTGGTTGGTGCAGATGTTGCTGGTAGCTTTCTCGCGCCGGATGTGCTGCTCGCGCGTGGCGAGGGTCAGCACGTAGCCATTCTCGCCGTTCGCGTCGACCGTTTCGCCGACCAGACGACCTGCCATCTTGCGCACATACTTCTCACGCGTGGTGAAGAAGCCAAGGTAAGGCCCGCCGAAGCTCATCGGGATGCCCAGCCCCTGTCCTTCGCCAACGACGATATCGGCGCCCATCCAGCCCGGCGGCTTGAGGATGCCCAGCGAAATTGGGTCGGCGACCACGCAGGCTAGCGCGCCGTGATCGTGTGCGGCGTTGATTGCCTTCTCTATCGGGTCGACCTCGCCGAAGAAGTTCGGGTACGCAACGGCGACCATTGCCGTGTCGTCGTCGATGAGCTTGATCAACTCATCCATGTCGATCCAACAGGCGGTGTCTCCGACGATCTCCAGCCCCATGCCCTGCGTATAGGTATGCACCACGTCGCGGTATTCGGGATGGACGCCGGAGCACAGCACGATCTTGCTGCGCTCACCGCGATGCTGGTTGACAGCCAGAATGACCGCCTCAGCCAGCGACGTGGCACCGTCATAATGGCTGGCATTCGAGACTTCCATCCCGGTGAGCTGGCAAATCATGCTCTGGTACTCGAAGATCGCCTGCAGCGTGCCCTGGCTGACCTCCGGTTGATACGGCGTGTACGCCGTCAGGAACTCGCCACGCAGGATGATATGGTTGACAACGGATGGGATGTAGTGGTTGTATGCTCCTGCGCCGAGGAAGGTCGCGATTGCACCTACGCCGATATTAGCGTTGGCCAGTTCATCGACGATCCAGCCCGTCTCCATCTGCGAGTAGCCATCCGGCAGATTCAGATCGGGGAACCGGGCGCTGCCCGGCACGACGTCGAACAGGTCCTCGATACGTTTGACGCCGATGGTCTTCAGCATCGCCTCGACGTCGGCCTGCGTGTGTGGGATATAGGTCATGGTTTCAGACTCCTGGCAGCCGTCCAACCGGCCCGATGCTGCACCGCACAGCCTGACGCCAGTTGGCAGGCAGTAGAACTACCTTCCCTGGCCCCGGCGTCGCAGCATCCCGAGCCGATCAGATCGACGTGCTGCTATTCGCGCTCGTCACAGTAAGCTTTGTAAGCCGCCGCATCCATCAGGCTGTCCAGTTCGGACTTGTCGGCAATCTTGAACTTCACCAGCCAGCCCTTGCCAAAGGGGTCTTCGTTGATCGTCTCAGGTGCGTCATTGAGGTCGCCGTTAACGGCAGTCACTTCGCCGCCAACCGGCAAGTTGACGTCGCCCGCGGCCTTGACCGATTCGACCACGCCGAAAGCCTCGCCCTGCTTGAAGCTCGCGCCGACCTTGGGCAGTTCAACAAACACCAGGTCAGAAAGCTGGTCCTGCGCGTAATCGGTAATGCCAGCCGTCGCCGAGTCGCCCTCAACCTTGATCCATTCATCCGATTTGGTGAACTTGCAGTCTGCCGGGATTTTCCAATCGCCCATCGTGAAGGTGCCTCTCTTTCATGCTAGAGTGAACACGCGCGCCTGCGTCTGGCGCGATCGAAAAGGAGCATGCAGCAATACCGTGCTGCACGCTCCCCTGTCGTGGACCTGAGAGATTCGCCGCCGATACCCGTTCAGTGGCTTGCCCCGTCGGTGCTGCGCGGTGTCCGCGCGGCTTTCCAGAGGAATGGTGATGTGGGGTCCCTGGTGCCTGAGAGTTTCGCCCGGCAGACGCACAGTTCGCCGGCTTGCCCCTTCGGCGCTCCCGGTACGGGAGACTCTCCCCCACGCTACCGTTTGGTCTCTATTGACTGCCAACGACACGTTTTAGAGCCGCGTCATAGGACTATTGTAGACAACGGCCCGCATGGTGTCAATGACAAGTATCACACGCTGGACGGCCATAACGCGGGCGGAGGAACCTGTGCGCAGCTGAACCTGCACTTCCCAAATCACATCCAGATGTGCTATCCTGAAACCATAATTATCGAACCACAATTCATCATGTGAGGGTAGGATGATATGAGTTGCGAAGATAAGTTCATCAGCATGTGTACGAAGCTTCCATTTGAAGAGATCAGAGACGAGCGGGATGAGTTCAGTGTTCCTGAACTCAAGAGAATAGCCGAATTTCGCGATTCGGGGCAGATGCAAGAAGCGGTCGACTACGGCAAGACCCTGATGAAGATGTACCCTGACAACGACCTCATACCGTTCATGATCGCCTATATCTACTACCAACAGCAGTTTCCTGATGAGGCGCTGCAAGTCGCCGTCGACGCGATCCCACACTGCCCGCGGAAATACCGGCTTTACTCGGTCGCGGGGCTGGCCGAGTTTCGCCGCGAACGGCTGCCCGAAGCGCTGGTGTGGTGGTCGCGCGGCGCGATCGCGCAGTGTACTATCACCGATTTTCAGGAACACGATCCGTTTCTGCATCTGGCCCATGCCGCCGAGCAGATCGGCGCTAGGCGCGAGGCACAGGCTCTGTTTGCCATGTCCGATGCGATAGAGCCCGACAACCCGCGCCTGTCGAATGACGAAATCGAGCGGCTGGCGCAGGTCAAGCGTAGTTGGGCGGCCAAGCCCTTCGGTGAGGTTGTCAAGAAGATCGACAAGGACTTCCTGCACGTCTGAGCGGGAGCGGCGCGGCACCTGCCTGGCAAGATCATTCCACACCGTGCTGGCAGCCGCACAGTGCGCGGTGTTATAATGCCGCGCTATGTCTCCGGCCATGTTTACTTTCCAGCTTGCCGCCACCGACGGCCCTGCCCGCGCCGGCATCTTCGCCACGCCACACGGGCCGCTCGAGACGCCGGTCTTTGCGCCAGTTGGCACACAGGCCACCGTCAAAGCGCTAACTCCGCGCCAGCTCGACGACCTCGGCGCGACGCTTGTCCTGGCTAACACCTACCATCTCTACCTGCGGCCCGGTGATGATCTGGTCGCGGAGTTTGGCGGGGTGCATGGTTTTATGGGCTGGCCTCGGCCAATGCTGACCGACAGTGGCGGCTTTCAGGTGTGGAGCCTGAGCAAGATTCGCAAGGTAGACGACAACGGCGTGACGTTTCGTTCCCACCTGGATGGCTCTCGCCACCTCCTCACTCCTGAGCGCTCCGTCGAAATCCAGCAGAACCTGGGCGCAGACATCATGATGTGCCTCGATGAGCTTAGCGACCCGGACGACTATGGCTACCTCAAGACTGCCATCCAGCGCACGCATCGCTGGGCGGCGCGCTGCCACGAGGCGTGGACCGCCTGCGACAGGCAGGCGCTATTCGGCATTGTGCAGGGGGGCATCTATGACGACCTGCGGGCCCAATCGGCGCGGGCGCTGGTGGCGATGGACTTCCCCGGATATGCGATTGGCGGGCTGTCAGTTGGCGAGAGCAAATGGGACATGTATCGCACGCTGGAGGCAGTGACACCGCTGCTGCCGAATGACAGGCCGCGTTACCTGATGGGCGTGGGAACCATCGCGGACCTGATCGAGGGCGTGGCGCGCGGCGTGGACATCTTCGACTGCGTGCTGCCGACGCGGCTGGCGCGCCATGGGGCAGCGCTGACGCAGCGCGGACGGCTCAACATGAAGAATGCGGCGTTCACACGGGATCGCGGTCCGCTCGACGAGGGCTGCGACTGTTACACCTGCCAGCACTTCACCCGCGCCTACGTGCGGCACCTGGTTCAGAGCGGGGAGATGTTGGCTGCTACGCTGCTCTCGATCCATAACCTGCGTATATTGGTCCGGCTGGCGCGCGATATGCGCGCGGCGATTCTGGACGGGCGTTTCGCGGCGTTTGCCGCCGACACCCTCGGCTATCTATCTGAAGCGTAAAGAGGGGGAGTCTTGAGTATCGTACAGGCGATCATTCTAGGCATTGTGCAGGGCGCGACGGAGTTCATCCCGGTGTCCAGTTCGGGGCACCTGGTGCTGGTGCCGTGGCTGCTCGGCTGGCAGCCAGCAGGGTTGGCGTTTACCGTCGTGGTGCACGTGGGGACGGCTATCGGCGTGCTGCTGTTCTTCTGGCGCGAGTGGCTGGCAATGCTGAAGGGCATATTCGTGTGGCTGCGCAAACGCGAGGTAAACGCCGATCTGAAGCTGTTAGGGCTGTTGATCTTGGGCACGCTGCCCGCCGCGCTCATCGGGGTGTTCTTTCAATCGTTCGTGGAGAACCTGTTCAACGACCCAATCCTCGTCGCCGTGATGCTGATCACAACCGGGGCGATTCTGGTCGCGGGCGAGCGGCTGGGCAAGCCGGAGCGTCCCATGGGAGCGCTGACATGGGTCGACGGGTTGCTGATCGGCCTAGCGCAGATGATCGCCATCGTGCCGGGCATCAGCCGCTCCGGCTCGACGATCACTGCCGGGCTGCTGCGCAAGGTCCAGCGCGACGACGCTGCTCGATTCAGCTTCCTGCTGTCCACGCCGATCATCATCGGCAGCGGGGCAATTGAGGTGCTCGACCTCGCAAAGGCCGGGCTGGGCGCGGCGCAGGTCGAGGTGCTGGTGCTGGGCTTCCTGGCGGCGTTCATCACCGCCTTTTTCGTGATCCGCTGGCTGCTCACGTATCTGCGCAGCCACTCGACCAACATCTTCGCCGCGTACTGCGCTGTCGCAGGGCTTCTGTGCGTTGTCATCGCACTGATCGGTATCCGCTAAGCGCGCCATGTGGCTACGCCGCCTCTGGATCGCACCGGCTGTCGCTGGCTGGCTGCTGCTGAGCGCATGCAGCGGTGAACCACGTGCGGTGGAGGCCGTCAGGCCGACGCTGCGTATTGCCACAGACGAGGCGTCTGCTCCGCTGGTCGAGAGTCTGCTGAACACCTACGAGGCGCGCAACCCGCAGGCGCTGCTGGCGCTCAGCCCCGGCAGCCGCGACACCGTCCTGTTGCAGGTCGCCGCCGGGCAGGTCGATGCGGCGCTGGTGCTGCATCCACCCGACCGCTCCGATCTGTTTGCGACACCGGTCGGGCGTGAGGTGATCGCGCTGATCGCCAACCACGATGTACCCATCGGCAGTCTCTACCGCCGCGACGTGCGGGCTGTCTTCTCCGGGCAGGTCTTGGCCTGGGATGCACCCGTTGGTGCCGACACGCCGATCGCGGTTGTGACCCGCGAGCAGGGCGACTCGACCCGACTGGCGCTTAAATCACTGGTGCTGGAAGGGCAGCCTATCACCCCCTCGGCACGCCTTGCCGCCAGCAATGCGGAGATGCTGTCGCTGGTCGCGACGATACCGGGCGCTGTGGGCTACGTGCCGTCGAGCTTCCTCGATGACAGCGTGGTCGCATTAGACTACGAGGGCGCCCCCCCTACCCTGGAGGCCGCCGCGGGCAATACCTATCCATTGACCGACACCGTGCAGTTTGTGGCTATCGCAGAGCCGGTGGGCTCTCTGCACGCTTTTCTGGACTGGATTCTCAGCGACGAAGGTCAGGCGGTCGTGAAGCGGCACATGCTCGGCATTCGGCAGTAGCTGGCTCTAGCTGCCGACCCAAGGGTTAAGCCGACGCTCCTCGCCAATAGTGGTAGTGGGGCCGTGACCGGGATAGACGACCACATCGTCGGGCAGCCTGAACAGCACATTTCGGATCGAGTTGAGAAGCTGCTGCGGATCGCTGCCGGGAAGATCGGCGCGGCCAATTCCGCGCCGGAACAGCACATCGCCGTCAAACAGCGCCTTGTGGGCGGCCTCGTACAGCGAAATGTGACCCGGTGTGTGGCCGGGCGTGTACAACACCTCGAAGCTCAATGCGCCAATTTCCAGCATATGACCAGGAATCAGCAGGCGATCTGGCTCGGGGCTCGGCTGGATGGGGATATTCCACAGGTCAGCCCCACCCCGCTCGCGCAGCAGTGGCAGATCGGCGGGATGGATGGCGAAATCCGCGCCTGTCTCCTTCATCAGCGCGGCGTTGCCGCCAATGTGGTCAAAATGGGCATGGGTATTGATCACATACCGCACATGCGCCTTGTGGGCAGCGATCGCCTCGCTGATGACGGGGTCATTCCAGCCGGGATCGATCACCGCCGCATCGTGAGTCTGGATGCAGACGACAAGATAGCAGTTCGTTTGCAGCGGCCCAACTGGCAGCGTCACGACATCCATCGGCACCCTCTTTGCGCGGTCGATCAGTCAGGTGTCACACCGTTGAACAGGTCCCTCTCGCGAACCCTTGACCCATTCACTTCCGGGTAGGCGCGCATGAACGTGTCGGTATAGGCGGCGGTAAACGCGCGCCGCATCCGCTGCCAGAAGCCTCGGTTGCCGGGCGGGGTCCACATTTGGCTTGCATGGCAGGCGCGCGCCCGCTCCGCCTGGTCGGCATACGCGCGCGTGTCGATCCGCGCGTGGATCGGGTAGCTGTGTGCAGCCACCTCGCGGAAATCCATGTCCTTATTGCGCCCCATGTGCGCCGGGTCCTGCCCGAACAGTGGCATCAATGCCACAGCAACCTTGGCCCCGGTGCGCGGGAACGTGGAGTAGTAAAGCTTCTGTGGACTGTAAGGCCCAAGCCCACCTTCGACTTGCTGCGGGTACTGCTGGGGATCGGACGCGGCATGGAACGCACGCGTGGTGGCCCCATACATGGCAATGTGATCTGGATGGCCATAACCACCATAAGGATCGTGGGTGACGACTACCTGCGGGCGCACCTCGCGGATGATCTCAGTGATGCGGCAGGTGACCTCGTCGGGATCGGCAGCAGCCAGCGCACTGGGATGCTTATTCTCCGGCGAGCCGGCCATGCCCGAATCGCGGTAGCCCAGCGTGTATACGTGCGAGAGGCCCAGCGCCTCTGCCGCGCAGCACAGCTCGGCCATCCGCACCTGGGCCGTCGTCTGCCACTGCCCGACAAACTCCTCGTCGACGGTGCCAAGGTCGCCGTCGGTAGCGCAGATTAGGTAGACTTGAACCCCCTCGTTGACGTAGCGCGTAATCGTGCCCGCCATACCGAACGATTCGTCGTCCGGGTGGGCCAATGCCACTAACATTCGTTTCGTCGGTTCGCCCATTATCCAACCTCGTCAGTTTCAGATTGCGCCTGCTCGCGCAGGTAGGCTTCAAGGAACGGGTCAAGCTCACCGGCAAGCGTCGCTTTGAGCTTTCCCATCTTAAGCCCGGTGCGCGGATCATGCACGTAGCGCTTTTTGTAGCGCACGTAGGAGCGCACCACCTGTCCCCACACCGAGTCAGCCGGGTGGTCCAGCGAATGGTCGCCGAGCGCCACCTGCGTGCGGAGCAACTGGACCGCCTCGCGTTCCAGGTCGTCGACCGGCAGCGTGCCGGTGAGCGCCAGCGGCTCGCCGCCCGGCAGCGTCGCTTCTACGTGGGCCGTCAGCCGCTTGCTGAAA
The DNA here is from genome assembly GCA_963787375.1 of uncultured Chloroflexia bacterium. Classification (GTDB taxonomy): domain Bacteria; phylum Chloroflexota; class Anaerolineae; order Aggregatilineales; family UBA3940; genus CAWBCR01. Next base: position 46,976 of record CAWBCR010000022.1, read on the forward strand.
ACGCCCGATCGGTTGGCCGGCTGGGCCTTGATCCGCAGCCGGCTGCGATCCACGACAGGCAGATCCGCGTCGGAAAGGTCTGGCCACACGGAGACAATTGCCTGCACCACCTGCCGCTGCCCGTCGCCGCCCTCTGCTGCCTGCACCAACCGATGGATACCGGTCTCGCCGCGCAACAGGCCATACGCACCGTAGCCCTCGATGCCAATCCAGGCGCCGCGCGTGCCACCTGAGTTGGACAGATCCTCTGACAGCACATCGGCCAGAAATTCTCGCCGCGCAGCCCAGCCCAGATACATGCGGGCCAGGTCCGCCGCCCACTGCGCAGCGACGGGCCGCCGCCCGCGTGCCTCGACGTGCAAGTACACCCCAAAGGTATCCCACGGCCCCTTGAAGTGCAAGGTTAGCTCGGCGCGAGGCAGTTCGCGAACCAGGTAGCGGTAGCGCAGCGCAGCCTCGCCGATCTGGTCCGCGCTGTGACCCTGCTCAAGTTCCGCCAGGATATCGGCCAGCTCGTTCAGGTTGCGCCGCAGCCCGTCGACCATCTCGACCTGCCCGCTGAGGCGACTAAGCGTCTCCAGCTTGGGCTGGATTGACGCCGGATCGTCCCAGAAAGATGGCGTCGACATAGACTGCATCAGATCGCCAAGCCGGGAACGCGCATCGGCGACTTCGTGCGCCGCTTCGAGCGCCGCAACCCGCTCGGCCAGAAGCGGCATGCCAGCCTGCATATAGTTTAGCGTGAGGCGCTTGGGCAGATCACGTCCGCCCCCGGGCACAGCCGCCTCCGGTGCGACCTTTCTCACGGCGTGAGCGGTCGTGGGCAGCACCAGCGCCGATGCGACGCGCTCATTGCGCATGAACAGACGCAGCAGTGCTCCCTGCGGCGGGTCGTTACGGATAAGCTGCTGCGCCAATGGGTAGGTGATCGTTTTCTCGATCTGGCGCGCCAGGTAGCGCGCGCCGTACCGCTCGCTGTAGCCGTGCTCGACCACCCACTCAATCACATCCTCGTCGACCTCAACTTCGACGCCGCGCCGGGCCAGGCCCTCGCGCTCCAGAATCTCCTGCACGCGGCGGTAGGCGATCTCCCGCAGGACGGGCTTAGTCAGCGGTTTGAAGAACAGCACATTGTCGACCCGGTTGATGAACTCCGGGGTGAAAAATGAAACCATCTCCTCGCGGATCAGGTTCTCCTGCTCCTCGATGGTCACCGAAGGGCCAAAGCCAAGCCGGCCCGACGACAGCACCTGAGCGCCGAAGTTGCTGGTCAGGATCACGATGGAGTTACGCAGGTTGACGGCCTCCGACGCGCCATTGATCAGGATACCCTCATCAAAGAGCTGGAGGAAGCGCTGGAAGACCTCAGGGTGGGCCTTCTCGAACTCGTCGAGCAGCAGCACGGCGAAGGCGTGATCCTGCATCCGCAGCGTGAACTGCCCGCGCCGCGATTCCATGTCAAAGCCATGTGGATTTCCAAACAGCGTCTGAACGTGCCAATCCTGCGAGTAGTCGGCCATGTTGAAGCGCACGATGTGCTCGTCGCTGCCGAACAGGAACTGCGCCAGCGCGCGGGCCAGCTCAGTCTTGCCGACCCCCGTCGGGCCAATGAACAGGAACACGCCCATCGGGCGCTGCGGGTTGTTGAGCCGGGTACGCAGCAGGCTGAGGGCCTGCACCACTACCTCGACAGCCTGATCCTGCCCCAGTACCCGGTCGCCAAAGTAGCGATGGACGATCTGCTCATCGTACGGTTCGTCGTCGGTGAGCAGCATGCGCGGCAGGCCGGTCTTCTCGCCAAAGCGCGAGACGATGTCCTCCTTCGTCACGCGTGACGGGCGTTCAGAGCCTTCAGAGTGCAGCGCGAACCCCTCGCCGACCAGATCGATGGCCTTGCCGGGCAGGGCCTCTGACAGCGCAAAGCGGCGCGTCAGGTCTAATGCCACCTCGACTGCCTCGTCATCGATGTGGATGCCCTGGCTGGTTTCCAGGTCTTCGGAGGCATGGTGGACGATCCCCCGCGCAACATCCAGGGGGGGCTCTGGAATGCGGATCTCCAGCAGGACGTGTTTGTACTCCGGGTATGCCTCAAGGAACACCTGCACCGCTTGGGATCGACCTTCAGCCAGGATGCGGTTACTGGAGCTTTGGAGCTGGCCCAGCAGGAATTGGGCCATGTCGAAGGGGTCCTCGGCGGTTGCACCGGCAGCCAGCGTCGTCGGCAGTGCGTCGACGACGAGCAGCACCTCGGGGCGCTCGGCCCAGCGCATCATCAATTGACCCAGCCGATCCTGCCAATCTTGCACGCCAAATGCCCGCAGGATGCTGCGCGCGCTGAGCGCCCACAACTCGCTGCCTTTGAGACCATCCGGGCAGCGGCCTGCCGCGATGCGGCCCGCCACTTCCTGGATGACAACCGTCTTCCCGACACGCGGACCGCCCGTCACCAGGATGCGTCCCTTGAGCGGTGAGGCCAGCGAAGTCAGAATCTGGTCGATCTCCTGCTCGCGATCGTAGGCGGCGGGCAAGTCGCCCTGAGCGGCTTTCTCCGTCAGGTTGGTCGCACAGCGGCTGAGAAGATCTTCCAGCGAAAGCTCGTCGTATTCGTCCAATCCGCGATACGAAGACGGCAGCATCAGCGCGCTCCTGAAGGTCTGAGAGTGCGACTAGGCGCGTCAGTCGGCGGCGCTGGCGTAGCGTTCTCCGGCCAGATAGCCTTTGAGGAACTGGCCAGTGTAGCTGGCCTCGACCCGCGCGATCTCCTCCGGCGTCCCCTCGGCGACAATCTCACCGCCGGCCTCGCCGCCCTCCGGGCCGAGGTCGATGATGTGATCGGCAACCTTAATGATATCGGGGTGGTGCTCGATGATGAGCACGGTGTTGCCCTGGTCGACCAGCGCCTGCAGCACGTCGATCAGCCGGGCGACGTCGGCGGCGTGCAGGCCGACAGACGGCTCGTCGAGCACATACAGCGTCTGCCCGGTGGCACGCTTGGCCAGCTCACGGCTGAGCTTGACGCGCTGCGCCTCGCCACCGGACAGTGTCGTCGCCGGCTGCCCGAGACGGACGTAACCCAACCCAACCGCTTCGAGCGTCTCCAGCTTGTTAATGATGGTCGGGAAGGCGCTGAAGATTCCCATCGCCTCGCTGACGGTCATGTCGAGCACCTCTGCTATCGAATGGCCCTTGAACTTGACCTGCAGCGTCTCGCGATTGTAACGCTTACCATGGCACACATCGCACGGAATGTACACGTCGGGCAGAAACTGCATCTCGACCTGCAGCACGCCCTGCCCCTGGCAGGCCTCACAGCGCCCGCCCTTCACGTTGAAGCTGAAACGTCCCATCTTATAGCCGCGCACTTTGCTTTCGGGCAGTTCAGCGAACAGTTCGCGGATAGGATCGAACAGCTTGGTGTAAGTCGCCGGGTTGCTGCGCGGCGTGCGGCCAATCGGCGACTGATCGATATTGATGATCTTGTCGATTTGCTCGATGCCCTCAATGCCATCGGAATCGCCAGCGCGGTCACGGCTACCATGCAGCGCGTGGGCTAACCGTTTGTACAGCACTTCGATCAACAGCGTGCTCTTACCGCTGCCTGACACGCCGGTGATGCAGACCATCTTGCCGAGTGGAATGTGCACATCGAGGTCCTTCAGGTTGTTCTCGCGCGCGCCGCGCACGACAAGCTCCAGGCCATTGCCGGGCCGCCGCTTGGCTGGCAGCGGGATCGTAAGGCGGCCCGATAGGTACGCACCGGTGATCGAATCGGGGTTGTTGATGATGTCGTCGACGGTGCCTTCCGCGATTACTCGCCCGCCGTGCTCGCCCGCACCGGGGCCCAGGTCGACGACCCAGTCAGCGTGGCGGATGGTGTCGTCGTCGTGCTCGACGACGAGCAGCGTGTTGCCGAGGTCGCGCATCCCTTCGAGCGTCTGGATCAGGCGCGCGTTGTCGCGCTGGTGCAGGCCGATGCTCGGCTCGTCGAGCACGTACAGCACGCCCATCAGCCGCGAGCCGATTTGCGTCGCCAGCCGGATACGCTGGCCCTCGCCACCAGATAGTGTGCCTGCCGCGCGTGACAGCGTCAAATAGTCGAGTCCGACGTTGACCATGAACTGTAGGCGCGCCTCGATCTCTTTGAGCACCTGGTAGGCAATCGCCTGCTCGCGATCATTCAGCATTGCTTCGCCGCCATCGAGTCCCTGAAGCTGGTGCACCCAGTCCAGCAGGCGGTGAACAGCCATCCCGCTGACCTGCTGGATGTTCAGCCCGGCGACGGTTACTGCGCGCGCCTCGGCGCGCAGGCGCTCACCGTTGCAGGTCGGGCAGGGATGTTCCGACATGAAGCTCTCGATCTGGCTGCGAATATACTCCGAGCTGGTTTCGTGGTAGCGGCGCTGCAGGTTGCCGACCACGCCCTCAAAGGTCGTGGTGTACTTCCGCAGGTGGCCCTCGCGATTGCGGTACGTGACGGGGATATTGCGGCTGCCCGCGCCGTATAACAAAATGCGCCGGTGCTCTTCAGGCAGATCGGACCAGGCCGTGTCCATGTCGATGCCTGACTCCACGCACACCAACTCGACAAGCTGATGGTAGTAGCCACCGTCTTCCCAGTTATTCCAGCCATTGACGTTAAACGGGCCATCCCTCACTGTCAGGTCCAGGTCAGTGACGATCAGGTCGGGATCGATCTCCATCTGCACGCCCAGGCCCTGGCACTGCGGGCATGCGCCATGCGGACTGTTGAACGAGAATGTGCGCGGCTCAATCTCCGGCAGGCTGATGTGGCAGTGCGGGCAGGCCAGGTGTTCCGAGTACAGGATGTCCTCGCCCGTATCGGCCAGGTTGACGATTGCCACCCCGTCGCCCATTTCCAGCGAGGTCTCGATGCTGTCGGTCAGGCGGAAGCGCGCCGAGTTTGCGTCCTCGCCGTCTGGGTCGTCAAACTGCTGCACCACCAGCCGGTCGACGACGACCTCGATGGTGTGCATCTTGTAGCGGTCCAGCTCAATCTCGTCGCTGACGTCATGCAGCTCTCCGTCGACACGAACGCGCACAAAGCCCGCCTTGCGGATATCCTCGAATACGCGCTGGTGATGCCCTTTGCGGTCCTTGATGAGCGGCGCAAGGATCTGGAGGCGTGAGCCGTCGGGCATCGTGCTGACCGCGTCGACAATCTGCTGCGCGCTCTGCCGGCTGACCTCACGCCCGCAGTTGGGGCAGTGCGGCATGCCCGCGCGCGCGTACAGCAATCGCAGGTAGTCGTAGATTTCCGTCACCGTGCCGACCGTCGAGCGCGGGTTACGGCTGACGCCCTTCTGGTCAATCGACACCGCCGGGCTCAGCCCATCGATCTGGTCGACATCAGGCTTCTCCATGCGCCCCAGAAACTGTCGCGCGTAGGCCGAAAGTGATTCAACATACCGCCGCTGCCCTTCGGCGAAGATCGTGTCGAAAGCCAGCGACGACTTGCCCGACCCGGAGAGCCCGGTGATGACCACCAGCCGATCGCGCGGGATGTCCACATCGACGTTCTTGAGGTTGTGTTCCCGCGCTCCGCGAACGATGATTTTGTCCTGTGCCATACCCGTACCCTGCTCCACAAGATGACTGCGGACGCGCCCCGCAGCGCGCGCCATCCAAGCAACACGACCATATGAACCGGCGACTATTCGAACGTTTATTCTACCTCGCCGCCACACGCGGCACAACCTGCACAGCACCAAAAAACCTTAAAGAATAGCGGAAAGGCCCACAGATCATAGCGTCGCCCAGACGCGCCCTCCACCTTGCGAGGGCGAAACGAGGGCGAATCGGCATTGTCGCACGCGGTGGGTGATGATAGAGTCTTGGGGAACCATTTCGCATCACTTGATCCACCCTATACCAGCGAAAGACGACCTCATGTCCATCAGTACCGCGCAGACCGCAATCCCATCACCCGGCAAGCCCAAGCTGGACCGGCGGCGCTATCGCCGCGTCGTGTTCTTCTTCGGCAGGATGTTTGCGAACATCCTGTGGTGGGAGGTTGCTGTGCGGCACGTTCTGGGCAAGCGCGCCGCCGAGAAGGGGCGAAAAGCGCGCATCCAGGGTTACGCCCGCCAATTTCGCGACCTCGCCGTGGCGATGGGCGGCGTGATGATCAAGCTGGGCCAGTTTGTCAGCACGCGAGTCGATGTGATGCCGCCTGAGATCACCGATGTTCTGGCCGACCTGCAGGATGAGGTGCCGCCCGCCCCGCTGGACGAGATGTTGATCGTCATCAAAGAGGAGCTAAACGCCGCGCCCGACGACCTGTTCGCCGAGTTCCACACCGAAGTGCAGGCGGCAGCGTCGCTGGGACAGGTATATCGGGCAACGCTCAAGACCGGCGAACGCGTGGCGGTGAAGGTGCAGCGACCGGGCATCGAGCGCGTGGTAGCAACGGACCTCGAAGCATTGAAGGTGGTGTCGCGCTGGGCGATGCTGTGGCCGGTGATCAATCGGCGGGCGGACGTGCCGGCGCTGATGGCCGAGTTCGCCAGGACGCTGTGGGAAGAGCTGGATTACGAGGCAGAGGCCCGCAACGCGCAACGCTTCATGGAAATGTTCGCTGAAGACCGACGTGTGTACATACCCATTATCTACCCCGAGTTTTCGCGCCGGCGCGTGCTGACGCTCGAAGACGTCACCAGCATCAAGATCAACGACAAGGATGCCATCGACGCGGCAGGCGTCGACAGCGCGACAGCGGCGCGCTGGCTGCTTGACGTGTACCTGCGCATGATCTTCGAAGAGGGTTTCTATCACGCCGACCCGCATCCTGGCAACCTGTTCATCTACCCGCTGCCAGAGCAGCCCCCGTCAGACGATTCTACTGCCACCCCCTACCCCGGAGACCGGTAGGCCGTTCTATGTCATCTTCGTCGATTTTGGCATGGTTGGCACAGTGACGCCGCAGGTGAAGGCCGGGCTGCGCGAGGCGCTAATCGCCGTGGCCACGCGCGACTCGTCACGCGTGCTCAAAGCGTACCAGATGCTGGGCGTGCTGCTGCCCTCAGCCGATATGAAACGCATCGAAGAAGCGGAAACCGAGGCGCTCAACATCATCTGGGGCAAGAGCGTGCCGGAGATGGCGCAGATGCCGCGCGAAGAGATGCATAACATTGCGATGAAATATCGCGACCTGCTGTACGAGATGCCCTTCCAGGTGCCGCAGAACTTCATCTACCTGGTGCGGGCAATTGGCATCCTGTCGGGAATCTGCACCATGCTCGACCCGGACTTCAATCCTTGGGAGCAGGTTGCGAAGTATGCCAGTAACATCGTATCCGGAGAGACCGGCGACATTCTCAAGACGATCCTGAACGAAGCAGTCTCCCTGGGCCAGGTGGCCATCGCGCTGCCCGGCCAGCTTCAGGACGTGTTAGGACGCGTGCAGCGCGGCGATGCGCTGGTGCAGATCGACCCCGGCCCGGGCCTCCAGCTTGACCTGCGACGGCTGGAGTCGTCCATCAATGGGCTGACGCGCGCGCTGGTGTTTACTAGCCTGCTGGTCGTTTCGACGCTGCTGCTGATCAATGGGCGCGAGCTGCCAGGCGAAATCGGCCTGGGCATCTCGGCGCTGGCGTGGATCGCGCTGCTGTTCAGGCCGCGCCCCCGGCGCTGACCTGCTAGGGTGCCGGCGGCGCGTTTTGCGCCAGCCAGGCGAGGATCAGCGGGATGGGCTGCGGGCCCGGCGTACGGTCGGTTTTAATCACCAGCCCATTGCCGTGCAACCCGCCGTCATAGATGTGCATCTGGTAGCCGGTCAGGCCAACCGACTCGCCGCCCTGGCAGGTTTTGGCAGGTGGCTGATCCTGTGCCGACGCCAGACACAGCACGGGGACACCGCGCGTCTTGAGCGCGTTCAGGGCATCGTCATAGGGAATGCCCAGATACCCGCCCGGCGACACCGATACCACGCCAATACAGCCGTCACTGCACGAATCAGCGGCAGCGTCCGCACCGATGCTGGCACCGATATTCACGATACGGGCCGGATCGACGCCGTCCATCGCCTGGATCAGCGTGAACGCCGAGCGCGCCGCAGCCAGCGCCGCAGCATCTGAGATGGTGCCGCCGCTTTCGCCGTGACCGGGGAAGTCAAAGGCGAACACGGCGTAATCCGGCGTGCCCGGCCCCCACACGGCGTCGATCAGAGGCTGCCAGGCTGTCCTGTTCGCGCCCATCTGGTGCATCAGGAGGATGCCGGCAGCCGAATCGCGTATTGGCGGGTAGAACGTCCCCACAAGCCGCGTGCTGTCGTCCATCTCAAACGCAATACGCTGGGGCTGCATCGAGGCCTGCACGGTGGTCGCGGCGGGCGTGTCGGCGGCCTGCGTGGGGGGGAGCGCGGTAGCCACTGGCGCGGCGGGCCAGCCACAAGCCGTAAACAACAGCACCGAGGTGACCAGTGTCAACGTCAACTCAGATGGTTTGCGCATCATGCATCTCCCATTCAGGCAGTCTATCCAGTGAGACAATCGTTGCACGTCCTGATTATACGACATCGATAGTCAGGCGCATCCGGCTCCGCCGATCAGAACCAGATGATTTGGACAGGTGTTGACTACTTCGTACGACGATCCGCGCAGCGCATTGTGACATTTGAAACTAACGGCTCCCCAGAAACGGCGATATGCTCGAAACAACCGCTGAATCCATTCGTCTCGGAGGTTACGAGGCATGCCCCAAACAGAAGAAATGCAGTCCATCGACCGCAAAGCGCGGATGAAGCTCGAGCCGATCCCTCGCCAGTACCGGCCTGCCGAAGAGCGCGTGAAAGACTGGGCCGAGTGCGCCGTCCCGTTGACGCCGGAAGCGGCCATGGCGGAGGCGTCGCGCTGCATCCACTGCCCCGATCCGTCGGCATGCGTGGCTGCCTGTCCGCTCGACAACAGCATCTCGGAGGCGCTGTGGTACGTGGAGAAGGGCGAATTCCTGAAGGCAGCGGCGATCTATCGCAATACCAATCCCCTGCCCGAAATCTGCGGGCGCGTGTGCCCCGGCGAGGCAACCTGTGCCAGCAACTGCGTGCTGACCAAGCGCGGGAAGAGCATCAACACGCGCGGCATCGAAGCCTTTCTGGCTGATTATCAGCGCCAGAATGGCGGCGTACCCCTGCCGGAGAAGGCTGCCCCAACCGGCAAGAAGGTCGGCATTGTGGGCGCAGGGCCGGCAGGATTGGCCGTCGCGGAGAAGCTGGCCGTCGCCGGGCACGAGGTCACCATCTACGAGGCGTGGCCCACGCCGGGCGGCCTGCTGGTGTACGGCATCCCCAATTTCAAGCTCGACAAGGGGCTCGTCGCATGGAAAGTCGACTGGCTGCGCGATCTGGGCGTCAAGTTCGTGACCGACACGCGCGTCGGTGAGAGCATCGGGTTGGACGAGCTCATGGCTCAAGAAGGCTTCGATGCGATGTTCCTGGGCACCGGCGCGGGCGTGGAGGCCAAGCTGGACGCTCCAGGTGAAGATCTGGGACGCGTCTACGGCTCGATTGACTTCCTGGTGCGGGGCAATGTCCCGCAGGAGATGCTGCCGGATTACAAGAAGGAGCCGATTCAGGTCGGGCACCGCGTGGCGGTCATCGGCGGCGGCGACACCGCGACTGACTGCCTGCGCACGGCGCTGCGGCTGGGCGCGCGCGAGGTCGTTTGCTTCTACCGCCGCACCGAGGCGGAGATGCCAGGCAACAAGGCCGAGCGGCACCACGCCATCGAAGAAGGCGCGCGGATTGACTACCTGACCGCGCCCATCGAACTGCTGGACCAGGATGGCGACGGCAATGTCGACGCGATGAAGATGATCCGCATGGAGCTGGGCGAGCCGGACAGCTCAGGCCGCCGCCGCCCGGTACCCATCGAAGGCTCGGAGTACATAGTCGAAGTTGATGACGTGATCCTGGCAATTGGTTTCTGGCCCGACCCGCTGCTGGGCGAGAAGACGAAAGACCTTAAGACACGCAAGTGGGGCCTGTTCGAGGTCAACGAGGAAACCGGACAGACCAGCCGCGAAGGCATCTATGCCGGCGGTGACGGAGTCACGGGTCCGGCGCTGGTCAACGCGGCGCTTGCCGCCGGCAAGCGCGCCGCAGAGGCTATGAACGCTTATTTGGCAAGCAAGTAGCTGTCGCCGTCGCGCTTGACTGTTGGCTCTGGAACGGACTGGCAGGCCGCTCGACAAATAGGCGGCCTGCTTTTCGTTCGCACCGGAGGTGGCGAGTTGGTAAGATCCGAACATGCTGCCGGAAGACAAGCGCCTCATCAAAGACCTTCTCACCAAACAGCGTGTGCTGGCACTGTCGGTGCTGGTCGATGGTGCGCCGTACACCGGGCTGCTGCCATTCGTCGTCCGGCCCGATTTCGGCGCGGTACTGGTGCACGCGTCGAGGCTGGCCCGCCACACACGCGGGCTGGTCGATGACGCACCGTTCAGCGCGTTGGTCCACCAGCCCGATTCGCCCAGGAGCGATCCGCTCCAGCTTCCGCGAGTGACGCTTCAGGGACGCGTGCGCCCATTGCAGATAGGCAGCGCCGACTGCGAATCGGCGCAGCGGCTGTACATCGCGCGCCTGCCGCAGAGCGCTCAGACTTTTGAGCTGCCCGACTTCAACCTGTACGCGCTGATCTTCGAGTCCGCGCGATATGTGATGGGCTTTGGACAGGTGGGCAACCTCACGACACATGACCTGCGAGAACTGGCCACTGAACAGATATGACCACGCTGATGGAGCGCATCAAGGCGCGCGGCGGGGAGCTTGGCTTTTCGATGGTGGGTAATGCCCCCGCTGAGCCGAGTCCGCACATCGCTGCCTACCTCAATTGGATCAAGGCCGGTATGCACGGCACGATGGGCTACATGGCGCGTGACGATCGCGTCAAACGGCGGCTTGATTTGCGGGCAATCCTGCCCGGCGCGCGCACGCTGATCGTAGCCGCGCTGGATTACACCACCATTGCTTTGCCGCAGGAGGTCGCTGCCGACCCGGCGCGCGGGCGCGTTTCGAACTACGCCTGGGGCATTGATTATCACGATATCATGCTGCCGCGCCTGGAGGCACTGGCCGAATATCTCAGGGTGGAAAGCGGCGCAGCCATCGCGGCCCGGGCGTATGTCGACACCGGCGCGCTTCTGGAGCGCAGCCACGCGCAGCGGGCAGGGCTGGGCTTCACCGGCAAGAACACCATGCTGATCCACCCGCAACGGGGAAGCTTCTTCTTCCTGGGCGAGATCATCACCGACGCAGCGCTGGATGGCGACAAAGAAGACACAGTGCGGATGCCCGGCTGTGGTACCTGCACGCGCTGTCTGAGTGCCTGCCCAACCGGCGCGTTTCCGCAACCGTGCGTGCTCGACGCCCGGCTGTGCATCTCGTACCTGACGATTGAGCACAAAGGCTTCATTCCCCGTGACCTGCGCTCCAGGATGGGGAACTGGGTTTATGGATGCGATGTCTGCCAGATGGTCTGTCCCTGGAGGCGGTTCGCACAGCCAACTCCGTTGCAGGAGGCGTTCGGCCCACCGGATCTCAACCGCGCCGCGCCGCCCGTCCCAACCCTGCTCGCGCTGACCGACGAGACGTTCACCGAGCGGTTCGGCGGCTCACCGATAGCACGTATCAAGCGCGAGCGGCTGGTGCGCAACGCGTGCGTCGCCGCTGGAAACAGTGCTCTGCCCGATCTGGCTGCCGATCTTCTCCCGCTGCTGGACGACCCCAGCCCCCTGATTCGCGGCCACGCAGGCTGGGCGCTGGGGCGGCTTGGCACAGGTGGCGACGCCCTGCGGCGTGCAGCGGCCCGCGAGTTCAGATCCCGCTGCACTGGGCGAGTTGCAGCATGCATTGAATGCGTCGGGATCGTAGTGCTGGCGCTGCCGGGTTCTGGTATCATCACACTTATGGCAGATGACAACAAGCACACCGTACAGGAACAGTTCGGGGCCAGCGCCGCGCAGTACGTCACCAGCGCGCTGCATGCCCACGGCGACAGCCTCGCCCGGCTGGTCGCACTTACAGACCCGCAGCCAGGCTGGCGCGTCCTCGACATCGCCACAGGCGGCGGGCATACCGCGCTGGCGTTCGCGCCGCATGTGCGGAGCGTCACCGCCGGGGACCTGACCCATCAGATGCTGCTGGCCGCGCGAGGGCACATCACCGACAGCGGCGCGTCGCCGGTAAGCTACTGCCAGCATGCCGCCGAGCAGCTTCCCTTTGCCGATGCGGCCTTCGACTGCGTCACGTGCCGCATCGCGCCGCACCATTTCGTCAGCGTTACTGACTTTGTACACGAGTTGGTGCGGGTGCTAAAGCCGGGCGGCCTGCTGGCCGTCGCCGACAACGTCGTGAGCGGCGAGCCGGCGATTGCACAGTTCGTAAACGCGCTTGAGAAGCTGCGCGACCCATCACATAACTGGGCGTATGCGCTTGAAGACTGGGAGACGTTTTTCTTTTCGGCGGGCCTGACTCTGCTGCACCGCGAGACGTTTCAGAAGACCGTTGACTTTGACGACTGGGCGGGGCGGATGCGCGTGCGGGGCGACGACTTGACGCGGCTTCGCGCCCTGCTCGCGCAGGCTCCAAAGGCTCCGCGCGCGTGGCTTGACGTCACGCAGATTGGCGTGCGCCTGACCTTCAAACTGACCGAGGGGATCGTCGTGGGGCGGAAGCAGTAGCGCGCTACGATGCCAGGCATCGTTCGACGGCAGTCCGCAGCGTCGCAGCCGACGCGGGGGCAATCAGCGTGCCGTCTACGCTGACCGCGGGCGACGAGTCACACGCGTCGAGGCAGTCGACTTCGGCAACGATCAGCCGGGGGCCGTACCGTTCACGCAGCGCAGCCAACTCAACGCGCATTTCAGGGCCACTCTCGGCGCAGGTCAGGCAGATCGAGCAAACCATGAGCAGTACGTGCTGGGACATGGCCGCCTCCTCGACACGTGTATGAGACCACCATAGTCCCATCCGCACGAGTTTGTCAAGTTGCCCGCCAGTCGCAACGCGGACAGTGGCCTGTGCGTATACAGCGAAGAGGGACAGGCAGCCAGGAATAGCCATTTTGGACTGTTGAAGCCGCCCTGACAACACGATAAAATGATCTCGTGCCCACATTCAGGGTATAGGAGGGTGACTCGAATGGACATTTCGGAATCGAGGCGCTGGGGATTGGTGCTGGATATCCTGGCCGACATGGCTGATGTCGAGCGACAGGTCGTAGTGCAGGGTGTGCGCCCTGCCAGCTTCGTGCCGGATGAGCTGCTCGACCGCTGGTACGACACGTTTCAGGGCGGGCATGGCATGCAGCAGACCGGCGTGTCGGAGGACCTGCTGGGTGTGCTGCTCGACTTTGACTACAACCTTGAAGACCTGATGGACATTGTGCCGCAGGATGCGCCCGATCGCGAGAACTACATCCGCAATGACGCGGCCTGGCGTGCGATCCGGGAGTTGGCCGACTGGACTCTGACACGCATCATCGAGGCCAGCATGCCCGAACAGGAGACGTTCAGCACGAACTAGCGCGGTTCGTTCCATCCACGCAGGCGCTCTGAGGGCGAGACGCAACGTGCTCGCCCTTTTATTTTCGGCCGGATTCGCTATCATGTGAAGGCTCGAATACCAAGTGAGGGGATTTCGCCACATGACGCGATCCGCACCGACCACCTATAACATCCGCACCTGGGGCTGCCAGATGAACGAGGCCGACTCTGCAGCGGCTGGCCAGCGAGCTGGAGCGGCTGGGCCTGCGCTACACCGACGATGCTGACGGGGCCGACGTGATCGTGCTGAACACGTGTGTCGTGCGGCAGAGCGCCGAAGACCGCGTGTATGGCCGCCTGGGGCAGCTCAAGGTGCTGAAAGCAGCGAATCCGCACAAGATCATCGGGCTGATGGGCTGCCTGGTAGGCGTCCGCGATCCGCTGCCGCTGCGGCAGCGCTTCCCGTTTGTGGATGTCTTTCTGCCACCCAGCGAGCCGGCCCCGATGGTCGATTTCCTGAAGGATATGGGGCTTGAGCAGGAAGTTGTCGCGCTGCAAGCTGAAGAACGGGCGCTGCGCGAGGCCTTGCAGGACGGCGACCTGGTTATTCCCGCGCACGAGCGCGGCAGCCTGGTCAGCGCGCATGTGCCGGTGGTGTATGGCTGCTCGCACGCGTGTTCTTTCTGCGTCATCCCCTTCCGGCGCGGTGTCGAGCGCAGCCGGAGCGTGGGCGAGATTGTGGCTGAGGTGCGTGCACTGGCCGCGCAGGGCGTGAAAGAGATCACCCTGCTGGGCCAGATCGTCGACCGTTATGGCAAAGACATCGCCGATGGGCCGGATCTGGCCGACCTGCTGCGCGTGGTGCACGGCGTGGACGGCATCGAACGCGTGCGCTTCCTGACCTCGCACCCGAACTGGATGACCGACCGTCTGCTCGGCACGGTTGCCGAGCTGCCAAAGGTGATGCCGCACATCGAGGTGCCGATCCAGGCCGGCGATGACGCCGTGCTCGAAGCAATGAAGCGAGGCTATACGCAACAGCAGTATCGCGACCTCGTGGCGCGCATCCGCGAGCGCATTCCAGGAGTAGCCATCCACACCGACATTATCGTCGGCTTCCCCGGCGAGACCGAAGCGCAGTTCATGCAGACCTACCGCGTGCTCGAAGACCTGAGGCTCGACAAGGCGCACCTGGCGATGTACTCGCCGCGCCCCAAGACCGTCTCCGAGCGGACGATGGCCGACGACGTGCCTGCTGGGGAGAAAAAACGCCGCCTGCAGGTGCTCGACGAGCTGCAGAACCGCATCATCAGCGAGATCAATGCCCGGTTCCTGGGCCAAACGGTCGAAGTGCTGGTCGAAGACGAGCACAGGGGCAAGTGGCGAGGGCGCACGCCGCAGAACAAGCTGGTGTTCTTTCAAGACAACGCCAACTGGCGCGGCAAGATTGTCGAGGTGGAGATCACCTGGACCGGGCCGTACAGCATGCAGGCCAGGCTGCCCGGAAGCACCGCCGCCGCGCCCGCCGACGACCTGATTGTTATCGCCGCCGACTGAGCAGCACACCCGGCAGGGAGATGTGACGTGCATGTTCTGTTTCTCATCCGGCACGCGCAGAATGACTACGTTCGCAGCGGGATTCTGGCCGGCTGGACGCCCGGCGTGCACCTCAACGACGAGGGCCGTCGGCAGGCTGAGGCACTGGGCGAGAGACTTGCAGACGCCAAGTTCCAGGCAGTATACTCTAGTCCGTTAGAACGGGCTGTGGAGACAGCCGAAGCGATTATCACCCACCACGCCGAGATTGAGCTTCAGGTTGAGAACGACCTCGGCGAGGTGCATTATGGCGACTGGCAGGGCAAGCGGCTTCGCAAACTTGCCCGGACCCGCCTGTGGCAGGTGGTGCAGAACTACCCCAGTGGCGCGCGCTTCCCGAACGGCGAATGTCTGCGAGAGATGCAGTTCAGGGTTGTGGGCGCGCTGGAACGCATCGCCGAGCAGAATCCCGGCAGCACCGTGGCCGTTGTCTCCCACTCAGATGTCATCAAGGCGGTGGTTGCTCACTACTGCGGCATGCACCTGGACCTGTTTCAAAGGATCATTATCTCGCCGGCGTCGATATCCATCATCGCGCTGGAACGTCTGGGGCCCCGCATTGTGCGCCTTAACGACACCAGTCATCTTGACAATCTGAAGCAGGACTGAGCCACCGCGATCCCCACCCTACCTGTGAAAAGGTGAGTATGCCTGAAGAATTCGAACTCAGCCCTGCTGATATTGTAACAATCGGCACGATTGGCCCGCTAGGCCAGCGCGTATTTCATCTGCAGGCCAAACAGGGTGACACGCTGCTAACAGTCCTTATCGAGAAGGTGCAGGCGGCAGCCATCTCCGAAAGCATCGCAAAGGTGCTGGAGGAGATCCACAGAGAGTATGAGCTTGAGACGCCCGAACCGGACCTGACTGCAATGGATCTCGACCTTCAAGAGCCGATCCTGCCGTTGTTCCGCGTGGGGCAGATTGGACTGGGCTACGACCACGAGAATGACCTGTTGATGCTGATCGTCAGCGAGTTGCTGCCGGACGAAGAAGCGGGCGATCCCGCGCCTCGCGCGCATTGGAGCCACGCGCTCACAGATGCGCGCGTTGGCTGCCCACGCCGGTGAGGTCGTGGCGGCGGGTAGGCCCATCTGCGGGAACTGCGGACAGCCAATCGACCCCGAAGGGCACTTCTGCCCCAAGAGCAACGGTCACCGAAAGCCGGTTTCGTGGGCGTAAGCCGGCCACCGAAAGCTTATGAGCCACATCCCCGACGATTCTCCCGGTATTTCCTTTGAGCAGGCGCTTGATCTCCTGAATAGTGGCAAGCTGATCGAGACGCATGGCCTGCTGCCGTGGGGCTCCAACTACACGTTCTTGATAGGTGTCAGCGACGGACAGCTTGAAGCGCTGGCGGTGTACAAGCCACAGCGCGGCGAGCGCCCATTGTGGGACTTCCCCGACGGGACGCTGTGCAAGCGCGAAGTCGCCGCTTACGTGATCAGCGAGGCGTTGGGCTGGCGTATTGTGCCGCCTACTGTCCTGCGCGATGGGTCGCAGGGCATGGGCAGCCTCCAATTGTTTGTCCCGCACGATCCCGAGCAGAACTACTTCACCTTCGACAAGAGTTATTTGCCACAGCTTGCGCGTATCGCGCTGTTCGACCACATCATCAACAACGCGGACCGCAAAGGCGGCCACTGCCTGCTCGACGAGGCAGGCAACATCTGGGCTATCGACCACGGAGTGTGCTTCCATGCCCAGCCCAAGCTGCGCACGGTCATCTGGGATTTTGCCGGGGACAGGATCCCGAACGAGCTGCTGGTCGACGTAGGTCAGATGTGCGAGACGCTTGAGGGCGGTGAGCTGGTCGACCAGCTCAAGCCGTTGTTGAGCGCTGACGAGATCGACGCGCTGCGCGTCCGGACCGGGCGGCTGTCGCAGACAGGCAAGTTCCCGGAGACGGGACCCGGTCGCAGCTATCCCTGGCCGCCGGTGTGAGTCGCTGGATGTCGCTATGAGATAACAAAGAGGGCGAGCCCCGGTCGGGGCTCGCCCTCCGTCACATCACGAGTGGGTCAGCCCTTAGCGGCCTCGCGTTCCTGGCGAAGCACGCGGTACAGCGTTTCGGCATTGCTGTGATGCAGTTGCTGGACCAGTCCGTTCAGCGCGATGCGATTCTTGCCACAGTCCTCGATCTCGATCCGGTCGAGCGCCTCAGGGCCCTGATTGCGGTCGACCACCCGCTCAACCTTCTTGCGCAGCAACTCCAGGTAATGCAGGTCCTCATCCAGGCGGCTCTCGACCTCGCCACGCAGGATAACCTCACCGTGCCCCTGCACGATACTCTCGTACTGCCCGCCGCGCAGCGCTTCGAGCGAGTGTACATAGGCCTCCCAACTGCCATCGGCAAAGAACGGGACTGGCATCATCGTGTCGGAGGCAAACAGCACTCGCTCTTCCTCGACCATGCATACAATCGAGTCCATGCTGTGCCCCGGCGAATACCACATCGTGAGCGTTACGCCGCCGAGATGAAGCGCCATGATCCCCTCGTTAAACACCACGTCTGGCAGGCGCAGCGTAATCGTTGCCATCTCACGAGAATTGCGGCGGGCATTCTCAAGCCCCAGCCGCCCCCGTGTATCCAGCAACTCGCGGCACAGACTGTGACTGACGACCCGCGCGCCGTCAAACAGGCATGTACCGAGTGTATGATCAGCGTGGTAGTGTGTGTTGACCACGTACTTTACCGGCACGCCATGCCGCTCCTGGACATACTGAAGGATTTGCCGCGTCTCGACGGGGAAGGCCAGCGTGTCAATCACAATCGCGCCAGCCGGGGTGATGATCGCGCCGGCTGTTACCTGGGCATATAGCTCGCTGGTGAAAACGAAGATATTGTTCGATACAAGCTCACGGAGCATGTCTGTAAAGATGCCTGAACGCTAATAACTGTTGGCTCAACACAACGAATATTACTGTTCGAGAATATCACATCAGGTACTGCCAGCGCAACTCATTGTGTTAAATTGACACGTAATAGGCGCACGAAAACTCCAGGCCGAAGGGCCTGGAGTCATAAGACAAAGGCACCTGCCACGAGGTGCGGACTGAGTTTGAGAGACCTGCTTACGCAGGTGGGTGCCGTGTCACAGGAGCAGCGTTGGCACAAGGCCCCGCATCATCCAGTGAACATCAGCTCCCTTTCTACAAACTGTTGGCTCTAGAACGAGTACCAACACCGCATGGCAGGCTGAAACCGTTTGTACCACATGCGCGGCACGCCCGCAAAAAGTCGCTGTGCGGGGGAAGCACCCCCACCCTGCCGTGTGTGGGGCTCACTCCTCAATCTGCACGTCGTCCGCGAGGCGAATATGCAGTTCTTCAAGCTGCTCCGCGTCGACCACACTCGGCGCACCGGCCATCAGGTCAGCGGCCCGCTGCGACTTCGGGAAGGCGATCACCTCGCGGATATTCGGCTCGCCGGCCATGAGCATCACCAGCCGGTCGATGCCCGGTGCGATACCTCCATGCGGCGGTGCGCCATACTCGAATGCGTCCAGCATGTGGCCGAATTGCTCGCGGGCCTGCTCAATGTCGAGGCCGATCAGCTCAAAGATCTTCTCCTGTATGGCGCGGTCGTGGATACGAATGCTGCCGCCGGCCACCTCGTAGCCATTGCACACCAGGTCGTACTGCTGCGACTGCACCGCCGCCGGGTCCGACTCGAGCAGATGCAAATGCTCGGGCTTGGGCATGGTGAACATGTGGTGTGATGGCGCGTAGTGGCCGTCCTCAAGCTCGGGCTCAAATAGCGGGAAGTCGACGATCCAGCAAAAGCACATCTGGCCAGCGTCGGTGAGATTCAGCCGCGCGCCAAACTCCGTGCGCAGCGCGGACAGCGCCTCGTTGACGACCTTCTCCGCGCATCAGCCACGATAAGGATCAGGTCGCCGGGCTGCGCCCCTGCATGCGCGACGAGTTCCGCCATCAGGTCATCGCTGAAGAACTTTGCAATACTCGACTTCCGTGTGCCATCCGAGTCGACGGCCACCGTCGCCAGTCCTTTCGCACCCGCCTCCTTCGCGATCTCCTCAAGCTCGCCGACTTCCTTTCGACTGTAGCCCGCGCAGCCGGGCGCGACGACTGCCCGCACCCGCCCGCCGGCTTCGAGCGCCCCGTTAAATACGCGGAAGTCGGTGCGCGCGGCGATCTTGCCCATGTCGATCAGTTCCATGCCAAAACGCATGTCGGGCCGGTCGGTGCCAAAGCGCTCCAGCGCCTCGGAATAGGCAAGCCGTGGGAAAGGCTTGAAGCTGAGTTCCTTATCCGACACCGTCTCAACCATGCCGGTCATCAACGACTCGATCAACTGCAGGATATCCTCGCGCTCGACGAAGCTCATCTCCAGGTCAAGCTGGGTGAACTCCGGCTGGCGGTCGCCGCGCTGATCCTCGTCACGGAAGCAGCGGGCGATCTGGAAGTAGCGCTCATAGCCGGCGACCATCAGCAGTTGTTTGAGTTGCTGGGGACTCTGTGGCAGCGCAAAGAACTTGCCGGGGTGCACGCGGCTGGGCACCAGGTAATCGCGCGCGCCTTCAGGTGTGCTCTTGAACAGGATCGGCGTCTCAATCTCGACAAAACCGCGCTCGCTGAGGTACCTGCGAATGAACAGGACAGCCTCATGGCGCAGCAGCAGATTGCGCTGCATCCGCGCCCGACGCAGGTCGAGATATCGCCAGCGCATACGGGTCTCTTCGTTGGGCTCCTGCTCACCACTGATCTCAAACGGCGTTGTCCTGGCTGTATTCAGGACGGTGATCGCCGATGCCTTCACTTCGATTTCGCCGGTTGGCATCTTGTCGTTGACGGCTTCGGGCAGGCGTTTGGCGACAGTGCCCACAATCTGAAGCACGTACTCGCTGCGAACCTCCGCCGCGCGCGCATGGACGTCCGGTGCTTCGCCAGCATCGATCACGACCTGTGTGATCCCCCATCGGTCGCGCAGGTCGATGAATGTCAGGCCGCCGTGCTCCCGCCGGCGGTTCACCCAGCCCGCCAGTGTGACGACCTGGCCGGCGTTCTCTGCTCGAAGCTCGCCGCAGTTATGTGTTTTCAGCATGGACTCTTCTCTCCCGTTCGATTTGATGGTTCAAGAAGCGGCCTTCAGCCGCAAAAGAAAGCCGCCCGTCGTGTGCACGCGGGCGGCAGTGGTGGCCTGGGAATGTGTTTACAGATCGTCAGGTCGCACCAGGCTGTGCCCGCTGTGGCAGGGATTAGCATTGGGATTATTCCCATCAACGACGCGCAGAGGCAGCCTGACAGTCGTGCGGAACATGACGGTTACATCCTCTCCTGATTGTGCAGGATTGTAGCATACACGGCAGATGCAAGTCAACAGACAGAAGGCGCGACATCCGCCGCGCCTCCGTCTCTTGCTGCGCCGCCGATGGCAGGCTAGTTGAACGACATCTTGATGTCGCCCAGGTCTGAGTCTCCTGCGTCGCCGGGAATGTCGAGCCAGGTATTCTCACAGATATAGTTTGACCCATAGATGAAGAACGCCGAATAGGTCGCTCCACGTGGGACGCCATCGAGTTGGAAGGCACCGGTGCTGTTCGTCTCGCTGCTGGCGACCACCTGGGTCATATCAAGATGTGTGCCGCTGAAGAACGTGCTGCACGAGACTTTCGGGTTCAGGACGCCGAATACCCCACCGGAAAGAGGCTGACCGGTGGCCCCATCGACAGCGCGCCCGGTGATAGTGATCCCGCCGCCACCGGCGCTGCCCGCCGAGCCGCCATCGTAGGTCACGCTCAGGTCGTAGGGCTCTGCCGCGCTCGATCCGCTGTAGCTGACGACGGCTACGTAGAACGTGCCGGCGCTGGTGGGCGTGTAGTCGAAAACTCCTGTGGGTTCTCCGTCTCAGACGACGCCACCACGTTGGCATCTTTGTCCAGCAGGTAGAGGTCGTAGTCAGTGCCGGACGGGATATTGGTGAGAAGGCCGTCAATAGGTGCAAGCGTGGTGATCGTGATCCAGAACACGTCAACGTCGTCCGCCCATGAGATATAAGCCGAGATGTGCTGACCGGAAGTGATCGGCCCGGCAGCCTGGTTGAGCGTGTCGTTAGGCTCGTAGGGATCCGGATCCGATGAGGGTGGCAGGCTGCTCGATTCGAGCGGCGGCGGCGCGCCGGCACTCTGTCGCACCACCGGGACGAGGTTCACCGGGCGCAGAATGCCCAGCCCGCCCAGCGTCACACCCTCGCGCACGTCGGGATTAACGGCAGTTGGCACTGCCACAAGATTTCCGTACAGGTCGACAGCCGTGCCACCGCTGTTGCCGCTGGCAATGGCCGCGTCCGTCTTGATAATCACGCGCCGGTTAGCGCCGCTGACATCTGCGCTCTCGAAACCGCTGACCGCCCCGGTAGTGAAGGTGATCGTGTCGCCGCCCACGCCGGGATAGCCGAAAATATAGATTCGGTCGCCCAGGCGAAGCTGGTCGGAGTCGCCAATCTGAAGATAGGGCAAATTCGAGGGACTAGCAGGGTTGCCCTGCAAGTCCGACTTGATACGCAGCAGCGCCAGGTCAAGGTCCTGATCGTAATAAGCGATTTCGGCGATATACCGCTCCTGAGGCGGCTGGTCGGCGCTGGTGGTCATCAGGATGATCAGCACCGGCGCACCGCACGCCACATGGCAGTTGGTGAGAATCTCCCCATCAGGCGATATGATGGTGCCCGAGCCGCTCCACATCGGCGAGAGCGAGCTTCCCTGCGGCTGCGCGGCGATGATCTGCACCGAAGCCTGCGCGATCTGGTCGATCTGGTCGGGTGTCAGCTCGTTGGGGCGCGGACCTTCGGTGGCCACCTGCGGCTGCGCGGTGGGCTGCTGTGCAGGCTGCTGGATCGGTTGAAGCGTGGGGCCTGTGGCGACACCGGGCGTGTTGCAGGCCAGCACAGCCAGGGCCAGAACAGAGATGACCAATACTATTCGACGCATGGGTGTATTCTCCTCTACGACCAGCACCACCTACTGATCAACCGTGAATTGCACCGACCGCAGCAGCCGGTCATAGAGCACCCGGCTGGCATCGAAATCCTCCGGCTCCGCTTCCAGGCGGAACGTTATCATCCGGCCACCTACCTGCACGTATGTTTCGACACCGCTGACCACCGCCGGGCCCGCGCCGGTGCTGGCGGCGTACTGGTACACCGAACGGATCGCCGGCTGCCCGCCGACGGTGAGTCCACTGTCGCGGCTCAGTTCCACAAACAGGTTCCGCTGGTAGCTGATGGTGGCGATCCGCTCGGCAACGCGCAGGTCGAGCGATGAATCAAGGCGGTCCTTCTCGTCGATCACCGTGATGCTCGGCTTGAACACGCCCCGCACCGTCAGATCGCGGATCGCGAAGCTGCTGGCATCACCCGTGTCGCTGGCCCAGCCAGCAGGATAGCGAAAGTCGACCGGGACAGAACTGCTGGAATAGGCAACCATGCGCGATCGCACCAGCGCCCCGCTGCCCAATCCGACTGCGACGGCCAGCGCCAGCGCGCCGATCAGCAGCCAATCGTAGCGCACCCGGATATCCCACGGCATGTCTTTGGAACGCGCGTGCGCTGTGATTGATATGGTCGTCAGATCGCCAACGGCGCGGCGCAGGGCCCGGCGGAAGAACGCGAACAGCACAGCGCCCGCCACCACTGCCAGCACGACAGCCACAGCCAGACCATACCACGGATTGAATGACAACCGATTCGAAAGCTCGCCGCTGGCAACCTGGTAAATGCCGTTGATGACGGTCACAATGGCCAGGCCTTGCGTCATCCAGCCGAGGCTTTTGCCATCAATCTTGACTCGCCCGATGTAGTAACCACTGATCGCGCCCAGCACGCCCTGGATCAGCGCGTTGTCGACAGCATAGATAGCCCCTGCCAGCGGCAGCACGCCGCCCGACTGGAGCACGTACGCCACGTTGAGGATGGTTGCGAAACCCAGCCCAGAGGCCATCCCGTACACAATGCCATCCGGATGGCGGTCAAACTCAGTGGTGCCGAGCACCACATAGCGCACCATCGCCACCTTGAGCGTCTCCTGCATCAACGCGATGGTGAGGGTCGTCAGAATGAGGCGCACAACCAGCCCCGAAAAGACGTCGATGGTATGGCCCAGTACGTAACTGGCGAATGGAATGGCGGCTGCCGCTGCCAGCGCACCGAACACGAACATCCGCGCAACCAGCCTCTTGGGCTCCGGTTCAGCGCGGTCCTGCTGATAGAAGAAGGTCATCCAGATCAGCGCTGGGACGAGCGCCAGAAAGACTCCCAGCAGCACGACACCGGCGCTGCTGGCAGGGCTCGGCAGCACAGCAGAGATCACGATAAACAGGGCCAGGCCGACCATCGTAATCAGACTGGATATCCAGAAACTGCGGCGGTACGACACCTCTTGTTCCACGGGCTTACCTCCAGTTTCGGCTCAGCGCATCCGCCAGATTGCGTGTAGCTTACACCACGCTTCATGCAGGAGCAAGCAGACAGACCATGCCAGATCGTGCTGAGTGCGGTATGCTCAGCCCGCGAGGAGGGCGTTGTGCGGCGTGCGACACGCATACTGGCGCGAAAATCCATCCTGCTGATCAGTGTCCCGATGGTCATCGAGCGGGTCGCACTTCTGATGGGTCTGCCGCACGCCGGAGCGGTTCAAGAAGGTGAGGAGGCATGAGACGGATCGCACTGGAGGCTGCGCTGGGGATTCTGCTGCTGTCCGCGTGCAGCGGTCCACCTGCCGCGCCTATTCCATCTGCGACTCCGGTGCTGCCACCCGCCAGCGCAACACTGAACCTCGCGACGAGCCAGCCGCTGCCGCTCGCCAGCCACACGCCGCAACCGACCGGTGCGCAGTCGGCGCCCCCTACCCCAACCGCCGATGCAGGCCCGGCGACGCAGATGATCACCGACGGCGACCATTTGCTGGCAGCCGGCGACGCAGCCGGGGCGGTGAACACTTATTCGCAGGCGATCATTGCTGACGGCAGCAGCGCTGAAGCCTACGCCCGGCGTGGGGCGGCGTGGCTGGCGCTGGGCCATGACGACGACGCGCTGGCCGACTTCGACGCGGCGCTGGCCATCGACCCGAACCGTGCCAACGCATACACCGGGCGGGCGCAGGTCCGCATTGCGCGCGGGCAGAACGACGCGGCGCTGTCTGATCTGGCCCAGGCACTGTCGGTCGATCCGCGTTATGGTCCGGCCTACCTGCTGCGCGGCCAACTGTACGCCAGCATCGATCTGCCGGATGGCAGTCCTGACCGGGCGCTTCGTGACCTCAACCTGGCGGCGGTGCTGATGCCGGATCGGGCCGACGTGTTCCTGGCGCGGGCGCAGGTCTACGCCGCCAGCGGGCAGACCGGCAGCGCGCTGGTCGACCTGAACGTAGCGCTCGCGCTCGCACCAGACAACGCCGACGCCCGCTTCCAGCGCGGGCAGATCCACGCCGCAGCGGGCGACTATGAGCAGGCTGAGGTCGATTACGAGGCGGCGCTCGCCGCCGGGATGCGCTCCACCCCGCTCGACATGGCGCTGGGGCAGGCCTACCTGCACACCGGCGCATACGACAAAGCCCGCGAGCGGTTCGTCAGCGCCATCACACGCTCGCCCAACGACGCCGACGCCCATTACTGGCTGGGATTATCCGTGTATCTGCTGGGCGACAACGCGCGGGCTGCGCAGGAGGCAAGTGCTGCGCTCGACCTGGACCCGGAGTCGCTGCCGGCGCTGAGCCTGCGCGCATCGGCCTACCTGGCGCAGAAGGACTGGACCCACGCCGAGCAGGACTTCATGGCTGCCTACAATGTCGGACCATATACCGATGGGCTGTTTGGAGCAGCGCAGGCACTGATCGGCGCAGGGCGCGACACGGAGGCGTTGGCGATGCTCAACCGCTATCTGCAAGAAGCGCCGCAGACCGCCGCCAACCGTCCGGTAGCCCAGGTGTTGGCCAACCTGCTGGCACAGCGGCTGGCGGGGACACCGCAGCCCGGCCCCACGCCGACGCTGCCGGCAGTGCCGGTTACCCCGCCGTAAGGATGTCTTCAGAGGATTACACCGGTGAATGTCCGTGCAGCCAGCGCGGCGCGGGCCTGTTCGGCGTCGTGCTGAATCTGCGCCACCAGCGCCTCGACGCCGTCGAACCTGCGCTCGTCGCGCAGGCGCTCAGCGAAGTGCACCTGCAGGTGCTGACCGTACAGGCTGCCCGAGTAGTCGAGCAGGAACGCTTCCAGTGTGAGCGCGTGACTGCCATCGAACGTGGGACGCACGCCGACGTTGATCGCTGCGCCGTGAAGCCGCCCGCCGACTGACGCCCATCCAGCGTACACGCCGCGAGCAGGCAGCCGCAGCTCGACCGGCACGTCCACGTTAGCAGTCGGGAAGCCGATCATCCGGCCCCGGTGCGCGCCCTCGACCACCTCGCCGCGGACGAAATAGGGACGTCCCAGCAGACGCTCAGCCTCGGCCACGTCGCCACCATCCAGCGCGTCGCGAATGCGGCTGCTACTGACGCGTTCGTCGCCGGCATCCATCAGGTCAACTACCTCGACGCTGAAGCCGCGCTGCTGGCCCTGCTCGCGCAGGAAGCGCACGTTGCCTTCGCGGTTGTAGCCCATCGCGAAATCCTCGCCCACCCACAGCGCTTTCATATTCAGGTGCGCGATCAGCCGCTCGACGAAGTCTGCGGCGCGGATGTGGCGGACTTCGTCATCGAAGGGGTGCGTGACGACCAGATCGACGCCCAGCTTTCCCAGCAGACGCGCCTTATCGTCGGGCAGAGTGAGGTAGAATCCCGGCTCGAAACCACTGAGGACCATTCGCGGGTGCGGGTAGAAGGTGAGGACCACAGGAGCCGCGCCGCTGGCCCGCGCCTGTTCGACCAGCCTGCCAATCAGCATCTGGTGGCCACGATGCACGCCGTCAAACGCGCCGATGGTTACGACAGACAGTGTGGACAGGTTCGCCTCGGAGAGGGATCGGATGTGACGCATACCGCCTCTTTGTAAGCCGGATCAGACTTGCAGATCAAACACCTTATGGGGCCGCCAAAGACCCGCCGCGCTGTCACCGAACAGAACAGCCACAAACTGGCCATCGGGCGCATAGGCACGGGCCAGCCCCTCGACAGCGCCGCCCGCCGCAATGGCCCGCCCGTGACACACGTCGCCAAACGCAAACTCGTCGAGCACAACGCGGGGCGTGCCCTCCAGCGCCAGGTCAGCAGGCAGCAGATGCTGCTGCCATGATCCACCGGCGAAGGCCGCGTTCAGTGTATCCCATTCTATCGCATCTTCAAGCCGGAAGTGGCCGCTGGCAGTGCGCACCAGGCCAGAGAGCATGGCCCCGCAGCCCAGCAGCTGTCCCAGGTCATGAGCCAGGCTGCGGATGTACGTCCCAGCCGAGCAGGCCACGTCAAGGCGCAGCAGCGGCGGCGCGAATTCGATCACATCAAGCCGGGCAACGTCGACACGGCGCGGCTCAAGCTGCACCGCCTGCCCGGCACGAGTGCGGGCGTACGCTGTCCTGCCGTCGACCTTGACCGCTGAGTAGATCGGGGGAACCTGCTGATGGGCCCACGAAAGGCATCAAGCGTCCGTTGCAGGCGCTGAAGGGTGAGGTCCGATGGGAACGGGTGCCGGGCGATCACCGCACCTTCGGCGTCGTAGCTATCTGTCTCGACGCCGAGCGTGATCTCGGCACGATAGGCTTTGGGCGACCCGCTGAGGTATTCGAGCAGCCGCGTGGCATGGCCCAGCGCCAGCACCAGCACGCCCGTAGCCAGCGGGTCGAGCGTGCCCGCGTGTCCCACACGCCGCTCGCCTGTGCCGCGCCGTACCATCGCGACCAAATCGTGCGAGGTGGGGCCCTTTGGCTTGTCGACGACGAGCAGACCGAAGGCCAAGCGGCTACTCCTCGTGCGGCGCAGGCTGCGAGATCTGCTGCTTGAGCAGGCCGACCACCCGTGTCACGGCCTCGTCTAGCGGACCGTCGACCGTGCAGCCGGCAGCCAGCGGGTGCCCGCCGCCGCCCAGCGCCAGCGACACCGTGGCTACGTCCAGCCCAGGACGCGCGCGAAAGCTGCACACCACCTGCCCGTTGAACTGCTCGGTGAGCACAGCGGAGATGCTTGCCTCTTCCGCCGTCAGCAGCAGATTCGAGAGGCCCTTGTCGCCAGCGTGGATCAGGCCATGTTCCTTGCGGCTGGCGATTGACAGGGACGTCCATATCACGCCGTCTTCGAGATGCGCGCTGTTGAGCGCCAGCCCCCATAGGCGCAAAGTGTCAAATGAGCGCACCTCAAAGATACGCTCATAGATCGCGGCAACGCCGGCCCCCGCTTCGACCAGCCGCGCGGCTGCGCGCAAGGTCGCGGGTGTTACGCTGTCGGTGCTGAAGCCACGCGTATCGCCCACGAGCCCGGTCATCAGGCACACAGCGATGTCTTGCGTGATCGGCGCACCCAGCGCGTCGAGCACATGCAGCAGCAGCTCCGCCGTCGCCGAGCTTTTGGGGTCGACGACGTTGAGCGTCCCGAAATTGAGATTGGTGATGTGATGGTCGATGATGATCACCGGAATGCTGGACTCCAGCAGCGGCGCGGACACCTTCCCCAGCCGTTCGGCGTCGCTGGCGTCGAGACCGATGAACGCCTGCGGGACAAATTCATCCGGCAGGGCCTTCGCCACACGCTCGACGCCTGGCAGGAAAAGCACTTCGGAGGGTGGCACATCGTCGCACAACAGTGCAACGTCTTTGCCCAGCCCGCTCAGCGCGTGGCCCAGCCCCAGCAGCGATCCAATCGCGTCAGGGTCCGGCTCGACATGGGTGGCAAGCGCAATCCGCTGAACGGCGCGAACCTGGCCCGCCAGGTCACTCAGCGGAATCACTGTTATCCGGCTCCGAGCCGGTGGCGGGGCCCGACAGAGTCTTTGAGCGAATTGAGGAGCTGGTCGATATGCGACGCCTGCACCGCCGTGTCGTCCCACGTGAAACGCAGCTCCGGTACATGCCGCAGGCTCATGCGGGTGGCAAGCTCGCGGCGCAGAAACCCCCCGGCAGACAGAAGCCCCTGCATGACGTCGGTGCGCACCTCTTCGCCGTCGATGGCGGTCACGTAGATTGTCGCATACATGAACTCGCGGTCGATCTCCACATCGAGCACTGTCACGCCGGCCAGGCGCGGATCGGACGCTTCAAACTGGATCAACTGGCTGAGGATCTGCTGGATCTGCTCGGCCACGCGCCCCTGTCGTTTGGTTGGCTTCTTCATGCTTATCCCCGTTAGACTGGCGCACAGAGCCGCCGGAGGCGGGCCTCCGGCGGCTTTAGACAGGCAGGGGCGCTAGCTCACACGCTCCCGCACGGTAAACTGGATGATGTCGCCTTCCTGATAGTCGTTGAACCCGGCCACGTTGATACCGCACTCGAAGCCGCTGCGGACCTCGCGCACATCTTCCTGGAAGCGCTTCAGAGAGGAAACCGCACCTTGGTGGATGATCTTGTGGTCGCGGATGACACGCGCCTGCGCATCGCGGTGGGCCTCGCCTCGCGGATGAAGGAGCCTGCAATCGGCCCGGTCTTGGGGATGCGAAACACCTGCCGCACCTCGGCCACGCCGATCACCTTATCTTCGTAGACCGGCTCAAGCAGGCCCTCAAGCGCCAGCTTTACGTCATCGATCAGCTTGTAGATGATGTCGTACAGCCGGATCTCGACATGTTCGCTTTCAGCACGGCGGCGCGCGGCGTTGTCTGCTTCAACCTGGAAGCCGATGACGATCGCACTGGACGCTGCTGCAAGCATCACGTCTAACTCCGTTGATGTTGCCAACGTCGGTGTGCAGGATGTTGACCTTCAACTCGCGCTCACCCTCCTTCTACTCTCAGCTTCTCCAGCGAGCTGATGATCGGCTCCAGTGAGCCCTGCACGTCGGCTTTGATGATCAGGTTCAGTTCTTTGGTATCCCCGGCCTGGAAGCGCGCATACAGGTCCTCCAGTGTGAAGGGTTGGCGCTCCGGCATAGGGGTTCTGCGAAGCCTCTGCGTCCTCGTCGAGGATTCCGCGCTGCGACTTTCTCATTCTTGACCGTCTTAAACAGAGTGCCGGCCTCCGGAATATCGCTCAGGCCCATCACCCGCACTGGTGTGGACGGGAGTGCCTCATCGATTTCCTCGCCGTGTTCGTCGAACATCGCCTTGATACGCCCGTAGGCGTGTCCGGCGAGGGCCGTGTCTCCACGGTGCAGCGTACCGTTTTGCACCAGCAACGTCGCCATTGGCCCGCGGCTGCGGTCCATATCGGCTTCGATCACCGTGCCGGCTGTCTTGCCGGAGGGGTTAGCTTTGATTTCTGTCTCGTCGGCGACCAGCAGGATCGCCTCCAGCAAGTCTTCGATGCCATCGCCTGTCTTGGCCGACACGGCAACGACAATCGTATCGCCATCCCATTCATCAGGCACAAGCTCCAGATCGGCTAACTGCTGCTTGACCTTGTCGGGGTTGGCCTGCGTGCGATCCATCTTGTTCATCGCCACGATGATCGGCACGCGGGCCGCCCGCGCGTGGTTGATCGCCTCGCGTGTCTGCGGCATGACACCGTCGTCGGCGGCTACAACGAGGACAGCAATATCAGC
The DNA here is from genome assembly GCA_963787375.1 of uncultured Chloroflexia bacterium. Taxonomy (GTDB): domain Bacteria; phylum Chloroflexota; class Anaerolineae; order Aggregatilineales; family UBA3940; genus CAWBCR01. Next base: position 76,702 of record CAWBCR010000022.1, read on the forward strand.
ACCCTGCGCGCCCCGAGCCCGCATCGCGGTGAATGCCTCGTGGCCGGGTGTGTCGAGGAACGTAATCTTTCGTCCCTTCAGCTCAACCTGGTATGCACCAATGTGCTGGGTGATGCCACCCGCCTCGCCTTCTTGAACGTTCGTCTCGCGGATCTTGTCCAGCAGGCTCGTCTTGCCATGGTCAACATGCCCCAAGATGGTCACTACCGGCGGGCGCGTCACCAGCTTGGCGGGGTCCTCACCCTCGTAGAACTGTCGCCATGCCTGGCCGACGCCCTGCTCTTCAGCAGCAGGTACTTCCTCGACCGCGAGCGGGCGCGGCTCGAAGCCCATCTCGGCAGCGACGATGGCCGCCGTCTCGTAATCAACTTGCTGGTTGATGCTGGCCATGATCCCATTGCTCATCAATTCCTTGATGACATCAATGGGGCTGAACTCCATCAACTCAGCCAGCTCGCGAACTGTCAGAAAGCCTGGAATCTCAATGATCTTATGGTCCGTTGCTTCAGCCATATGCACCTCCACAGAGTACTGGCCGTTATCTCGTCTCAGGGGAGTGTGCCTTGAAGCAACAGATGCGTCAGGTCACGCGGGGGGCACGCTCCCTAGTCATTGGGCAGCCGGCTAATCATCTTGGATCTGTGCCAGAGATACCAGCCGCAACCCGTGCGCGGCAATCGCCGTGCGTTCTTCGTCGGAAAGAGCCGTTTTAAGCGCCTTGTTCAACACGTCACCGCGTGCGGCCTTCTGCCAGCAGGCTGGATTGTCGCATAGATATGCCCCACGTCCGGCCAGCTTACCGGTCGGATCGAGCTGGACACCGCTGTCCGGCGTGCGTACCACGCGCGTCAGCGTGCGTTTGGGCCGCACCGACCGGCACACGACGCAGGTTCGCTGCGGTACGTGCTTGCCTCGCCCGCTCACTGTCGGGCAGCCTGCCGGTTCACCGACGGCCACCCCTCAGCATACGGGGGCTCAACTCGGTCCAGTTCAGCGCCCATCCCATTCTTCTTCCCAGTCGTCAGTACCGCGCTTCCGGCGACGCTTGGCCACCACGCGGCCAAGATCCTCGTCAAAGACCAACTGGCGGCGGCGCTGCTTGGCGCGACGGCAATCCAGCTCGTCTTTCTCTTCCTTGGTCATGTTCTCATAGTCGATCAGCAAGTCGTCGAACACCTCAAGGTCGTCGAGCGTCTCGTCATCCTCGGACTCTACAGCCGTCCCAGCCTCTGAAACCGCCTCAAGCTCAGGCGCAACTTCGCCAGTTGCCGCAGCCTGTTCTTCTTCTTCAGCCACCGGCTCGACAGCCTCGCCGCCGGTCATTCGTGCGACCAGTTCAGCACGGCGCACACGGGCCAGCTCCTCTTCGTCGACCCACTGCTTCTGAGGCTCGGCCCCGGTTTCCTCGTCGCCTGCCGTCTCAACAACCTGTTCGACACCGGCTTCGGCGGGTGCAGCAGCCAGTTCGCCTTCGACGGGCGCAGCGGCTTCGGCAGCAGGCTCGCCGGCGGCCTCTGCCGCAATCGCTTCTCCAGCCACCTCAGCCTCGACCGCTTCAACTTCCGGCTCGGGGAACGTGATCGTGTTGATCATCTCCTCGACCGCTTCGAGCGCTGCCGGGCCGAAGTTCGCCACCTCCAGCAGCCGCTTCGAATCGAAGAAATACTGCTCCATCACCTCGCCAACCGTCTTGTAATCGGCCTCGTCGAGCGCATTGTAGACACGCAGCGGCAGGTCCGTTTCTTCTAGTGGATGCTCGTACGCCGCCGCCGGAACGTGCGATTTCGCTTCGTCGTAGCGGGCGCGCCATTCCGAGCGCACTTCCTCACGTGCGCGCAGCCGGCGATTCTCGACCAGCCGGGCGAAATCGATCAGCACGTCATAGTCCTCAGGCATGATCGGCTTGCCCGACGCCTTCTTTTCAAGAACATGAGCGGCCTGCTCGTACATATCGGCATGCTCTGCCTGAAACGCCTCAAGCTCCTCGGCCTGCAGCGAGTCGAACGTACCTTTGGATGCCTCGGTCACGCTCTTGATGTCGATGCGCCAGCCGGTCAACTTGGCGGCCAGCCGGGCGTTTTGCCCTTCGCGGCCAATCGCCAGCGAAAGCTGGTCGTCGGGCACGACGACAATCGCCGTGCGCCCGGCTTCGGGGTCGTCGTCCAGAAAGACGGTGCTGACACGCGCCGGACTGAGCGCCTTCGAGATGAAGACGCTCTGGTCGGGGCTCCACTCGATGACGTCGATCTTCTCGTTGTTCAGCTCTTTGACGATGCTCTGGATGCGCATACCGCGCATGCCGACGCACGCACCGACCGGGTCAGCGCCCGGCTGCAGCGCAGCCACGGCCACCTTGGAACGCGCGCCGGGTTCGCGGGCAATACCCTTGATCTCGACAGTGCCATTGTAGATCTCAGGCACCTCGTATTCCAACAGGCGGCGCAGCATGTTGCGATGGGTGCGGCTGACGACGATCTGCGGGCCGCGATTGGTGCGCCGGACTTCCATCACATAGGCGCGCACTTTGTCATGCATCTTGTACCGCTCGCCGGGAACCTGCTGGCTGCGCGGCAGGATGGCTTCGGTGCGGCCCAGGCCGATTGTCACCACGTCGCCGGAGTCGCTCTGCACGGTCCCGGTCACCAGGTCGCCCACGCGCTCCTGATACTCCTGGAACTGCGCCTCGCGCTCTGCCTCCCGCATCCGCTGCAGGATCACCTGCTTGGCCGTCTGGGCGGCGATGCGTCCGAAATCCTCCGGCGTGTCGTCGACCATGACCATGTCGCCCAATTGAGCAGCGGGCTGGACATTGCGCGCCTCCTTGAGGCTCACTTCGGTCTGCTCACTCTGGACTTCGTCGACGACTTCCTTTTCGACCCACACGCTCGGCTCGCCGGTCTTCTCGTCGACGTGCGCTTCGACCATCTGGGCTGAGCTGACTGTCGAGTCGCGGCGGTAAGCCGAAACGAGGGCTGCGCACAACGCGTCGAGGATAACCTCGCGGGGGAGCTTGCGAGTCTCTGCGATTTCGTTAAATGCCAGGATGAATTCGCTCTTGGCCATTGCGGTACTGACTCTCCGATTACTATGAAGATATGTTGTTGTCCGTCGATGTGGCGGGCCCGGCAACCGTGTGGATGCCCCTCTAAAGACGAAACGTGGGGAGTGCCCACGTTTCGGGAGTTCGTTATGCACGGTGGATCCGAGGCAATTAGAAGTATACCATCAGCTTCAGAAAATGGCAATAGTTCCCCGCTCAAATCGCGCGATTCCGGGCGCGCAGCGTACCCTTCCAGCCATGACAACTGGCGCACCCGGTTGGGACTTTCTGCACTGTCAACTGCCGATACCGCTGACTATGCTAATAATGGACTGTGCAAATCCATATTGCGTCCGATCCCTAATTTAGTCCAGGGAGTCACATGTTATGGCAAGAGGAACGATAGACATTGACCGGGATCGCTGCAAGGGTTGCGGGCTGTGCCCAACCGTGTGCCCACAGCACGTGATCCAGATGGACGAAGACACGTTGAACGGCAAAGGATACCATCCTGCCCAGCTTGTCGACCCTGAGGATCAATGCACCGGTTGCGCGGTATGTGCCGTGATCTGCCCGGACGTGTGCATCACCGTGTACCGGGAGGCGACTACCCGCCGGCACGCCCCGGCAGCAGCTTAGCCACGAAGAGGATGGTCCTGATGGCAAAAGAAATGCTGAAAGGCAACGTGGCAATCGCCGAGGCAGCCATTCGCGCCGGGCTCGAGGCCTATTTTGGCTACCCGATCACGCCGCAGACGGAGCTGCTTGAGCACCTCGCCAAACGTATGCCGGAACTGGGCCGCACGTTCTTGCAGGCCGAAAGCGAAGTGGCGGCGATCAACATGGTGTACGGCGCTGCCAGCACCGGCGCGCGCGTCATGACATCGTCGTCGAGCCCCGGAATCAGCCTGATGCAGGAGGGCCTATCGTACATCGCCGGCTCCGAGCTCCCCTGCGTGATCGTCGACATCATGCGTGGCGGACCTGGCTTGGGCAACATCCTGCCGTCACAGGGTGACTATTTCCAGGTGACCCGCTCGGCGGGCCACGGCGACTTCCATCCGATCGTTCTGGCCCCGGCCTCGGTTCAGGAGGCGATTGACTTCACCATGCTGGCCTTCGAGCTGACGGAGACATACCGGCACATGGTGCTTGTCGCCGCAGACGGGCAGATCGGGCAAATGATGGAGCCCGCTGAACTGCCCGAGATGCGCCCACTGATGGCTCAGCGCCCCGACTGGGCGCTCACCGGGGCGACGGGCCGTCCCAAGAACGTCGTCAGCTCCATTTACCTCAAGGGTGAGGAAATGGAGACCTATAACATCAAGATACAGAAGCGGCTGGCGGAAATCCGCGCTGCGGAGCAGCGATCGGTAGAGTTCTTCACCGACGACGCGATCCTGCTGGTGGTCGGCTACGGCACCGCCGGACGCATTGCCTTCACCGCCGTCGAAGCAGCGCGCGAGAAGGGCCTGAAGGTCGGCCTGCTGCGTCCGCAGACGCTGTGGCCCTTCCCCGAGCACCGCGTTTCGGAGCTGGCCGACATCGTCGAAAGCGCGCTGGTCGTCGAGATGAACGCCGGCCAGATGATCGAGGACGTGCGGCTGGCTGTCGGCGGGCAGATACCGGTCAGCTTCTTCGGGCGGATGGGCGGCGTAGTGCCGATGCCGGATGAGATTCTGGCGGCTATCGAGAGCACGTACGAGAAGCTTACTGAGCGCGCGCCGCTGTAGACCAGAGGAGCAATATTCTATGAGCATGAGCACGATCACACCGCCGCAGGGCATGGAGCTTGTCTACCGGCGGCCCGAATCGCTAGCGAGCGTCTACACCCACTACTGCCCCGGCTGCACGCACGGCATCGCGCACCGACTTCTGGCCGAGGCGCTCGACGAGCTTGGCCTGCGAGAACGCACGATCCTCGTCGCGCCGGTTGGCTGCTCGGTGTTCCTCTACAACTACTTCGAGGCCGACGCCGCCGAAGCTGCCCACGGGCGCGCTCCGGCCATGGCCACCGGCATCAAGCGCGTCAACCCGGACAACATCGTCGTGACGTATCAGGGCGACGGCGATCTGGCGGCGATTGGCACCGCGGAGATCATCCAGGCAGCAGCGCGCGGTGAGAACATCACCACGATCTTCATCAACAATGCCATCTACGGCATGACCGGCGGCCAGATGGCCCCCACCAGCCTGCCCGGCCAGAAGACGACGTCCAGCCCCACCGGGCGCGACGTCGAAGTGACCGGCTACCCGATCCGCATGAGCGAACTACTAGCGACGCTGCCCGGTGCGGCCTACATCGTGCGCCGTTCGCTGCACGACGTGAAGAACATCCGCAAGGCCAAGAAGGCCATCCTGACGGCGCTCAAGGTGCAGATGAATGGGCTGGGCTTCGCCATGGTCGAGCTGCTGTCGAGCTGCCCGACCAACTGGGGCATTCCCGCCGAACAGGCATTGATGTGGATCGAAGACAACATGGTCCCGTATTTCCCGCTCGACGACTGTAAAGTCATGGATGCTGTACGGGAACTGGACAAGTAGAGGGAGAACCATGCAGCAAGAAGAATTCTTGTTTGCCGGCTTTGGCGGCCAGGGCGTGATGTTCGTTGGCCAGCTTCTGGCCTATGCAGGGATGGACGAGGGGCTTGAAGTAACCTGGATCCCCTCATACGGGCCGGAGATGCGCGGCGGCACGGCGCACTGCTTCGTCGTGATCAGCGAAAAGCCGATCGGCTCACCCATAGTCGGCAACCCGCGCACGGTGATTGCCTTCAACGGCCCATCCTTTGAGAAGTACGATTCGCTGGTCGCGCCAGGTGGGCTGCTGGTTTCCAACGCGTCATTGATCGCCCATCACAGCGCCCGGACCGACATCCGCACGCTGGAGGTGCCGGCCACCAGTATCGCCGATGAGCTGGGCAACATGCGCGTCACAAACCTAGTGATGCTAGGCGCGGTTTTAGGGGCGCACCCCGTGCTGCCGCTCGAACTCGATCAAGCGCGCATTGAAGGAACACATCCCACTCCACCACCGCGACATGCTCAGCTTGAACTACGAGGCGCTTGAGCGCGGGGCGGAATTCGCCGCAAGCGCCCTGAAGGTGTAGGCAGCCGGCGCTCTGATCCTTTCCGACCAAGCGAGGGGCGTATGCTCACGGTCGCCGAGATCATGACGGCCAATCCGGCCAGCGTTGCGCCCACCACCAGCCTGGGCGAGGTGGTCGGGCTGATGAAGACGCACAACTGCCGCCAGCTTCCGGTGATGGATGGCGATAAGCTGGTTGGCATCGTCACCGACCGCGACGTGCGGTTGGCAATGAACTCCCCGCTGACCCTCCATGAACGCGCCGACGACTACGCGCTGATGCATCACGTACCCGCCGAAGCGTGCATGTCGCCAAACCCGCTGACCGTCGAGGCCAGCATGCCGGTCGTCGAGGCAGCCGGGCTGCTGCGCACCCACAAGTTCGGCGCGCTGCCCGTCGTCAGCGACGGGAAACTGGTCGGCATCCTGACCACCAGCGACATCCTGTCCAGCTACATCGACCTGCTGAGCGAGCAAAGCGGCAAGCCCAGGTAGGCCAACAACTACCGAAGCTCAGGGCCACCGCCGGCATGCGGTGGCCTTGCCTTGCGCCTTTCCGGTGGCACGCCGCCGCGCTTCGGTTATACTTAGCCGCGTTGTCTGCACAGCCTGCCATTGGGAGACGCCGCCATGCCCGACGATAGCGCCACTGAAGACCCACGCCGCCCCGACCCGGCCAGCCTCGCCATGCGCAGCGACATTCTGGGTGATGGCGACCACTCGTGGGTGGAACTGCAAGATTTGATGCCCCGTCCGGGTGCGGCAGTAACGCCCGACGTAAGCATCGTCAACGCCGCACGCGTATCGTTTCTGGGGCACAGCAAGGGCGGCGATCAGGACCGCAGGCTGCTGTTCTACCTGCTGAGCCATCGCCATACCTCCCCATTCGAGCAGGTCGAGTTCAAATTCCGGGTGCGTGCGCCAGTCATCGTGTGGTGGCAGTGGGTGCGACATCGCACGTGGCACTATAACCTGCAATCGGGACGGTATCTGCCCTTCGAAGACGACGACTTCTACATCCCGCGCGACTGGCGTAAACAGAGCGAGTCAAACAAGCAGGGCAGCGAGGGTCTGATCGATGCAGCGGACGGGCAGACGCTGCACGACCGGTTGGCGCAGCACGTCGACGCGTCCTACGAGATGTACCGGGCAGCGCTGGAAATGGGCGTCGCGAAGGAACAGGCGCGGCTGTTCCTGCCGGCGTGGGGCAGCTACTACATTGCCGTGTGCAAGGTCGATGCCTGGAACCTGATGCACTTTCTACGGCTGCGCATGGCCGACGATGCGCAGTGGGAGATTCGGCAGTACGCACTCGCCATCCACAGCATCTTCCGCGACATGATGCCCTGGACGGCGGAAGCCTTCGACCGGTACGTCCGGTCAGAAGGTACAGACCCGGCGTAGCGCGCCGGCCACACGTCCTTGCCGAGGTCGCGACATCCTCTGAGACTTTCTGATCGCCTGCCACCCCTGGAGAACACGCCTTGCCCGAACACCATCTGACTCGACACAGCCTGCGGCTAGCGGTTGACACGGATAGCGGCACGCTCAGCCTGCAGATTGATGGAGTGGCTCTCAGTGGCCGGTGCCGCGTGACGTTCAGCACCGGCGTGCGGGCCCGCACTGCGCGCGGCGAGCACATCGACGAGGTCATCACCGAGCCCATCCAGGATGCGCACGGCAGCGGCCAGCGGCTCATCGCCCGTTTTGCGCCGGAACAGGCCGGGCTGCGATTGACGTGGGATGCCGCCGTTTACGACGATCACCCATTCGCGGCGCTGCGTGTCGGCGTGACGAACGACGGCAGCCAGACAGTCGGCCTGCACGCGCTTTCGCCGCTGGTCACAGACCTTCTGTACATGGGCGGCAAACCGCTCGACGGCTGGGTGAACGGCTTCCACTCGTGGAGCTTCAGCGGGTACGTCCAGCACTCGCAGCGCCAGCCGCGCATGATCACCGGCATCGTAACGCGTCCGCAAGCTGAAAACCCAACCACACGTCTGAGCTGGCAGCAGGGTGTGTACGTCGGCGAGTGGGTCGGTGCGTTGATCGAGCGCAAGCGGCAGGCGCTCATCGCCGGCTTTATGGGCCTCGAAGATATGTTCGGGCAGGTGCACATGGATGGCCGCAAAGACAGACAGTCGCTGCGGCTGGAGAACACTGCCGACGGCGTCGCGCTTGCGCCAGGCGAGACCCGCTGGGGTGAGTGGGCGATCCTGTATCGCGTCGACCTGCCACACGCCGACCCAATCGCAGTGTACGCTGAAGCGGCCGCGAGGCTGACCCCGCCGCGCGTGCCCGATCCGCCCCCGCTGCCGGGCTGGTCAAGCTGGTACCAGTTCTTCGCCAACGTCACCGCCGACGATATGGTGCGCAACCAGCGTGCGCTGCGTGACCTGCGCGAGCGTCTGCCGCTCGGATTGGTGCAGCTCGACGACGGCTACCAGCCTGCCTGGGGTGACTGGCTGGAGCACAACGCGAAGTTCCCACAGGGCGTCGGTGCGTGGGCCGAGGGCGTGCGCGCCGATGGCTTTGAGCCGGGATTATGGCTGAGCCCGTTCACCGTCGACCCGAAGGCGCGCATCTTTCGCGAAGAGCCCGAGGCGGTACTGCGCAACCGGCTGGGCAGGCCGGTTCACGGCGGCTTTCTGATCAACCGCTGGATCAAGGGGCTCGACCCTACACATCCCGCCACGCAGGACTTCCTGCGTGAGACGTTCGAGACAATTGTGCACGAGTGGGGCATCCACTACCTGAAGCTCGACTATCTGTACTGCGGCGCGTTGCCGGGTCGCCGCTATGATCCTACCCGCACGCGCGCGCAGGCCCTGCGTGACGGCCTCAGGCTGATCCGCGAGACGGTGGGCGATGACATCGTGGTCCTGGGCTGCGGCTGCCCGCTCGGCCCGGCAGTGGGCCTCGTCGACATCCTGCGCGTCAGCCCGGACGTTGCGCCAGAGTGGACGCCAGAGGTGTTCGGCGTTGGCTGGCCGTTCCGCCGCGACTTCAGCCTGTCGGCGGCGCGCAACAGCATCAGCGGCACGCTCAACCGGGTGTGGACCCAGCGCCGCTGGTGGTGGCTCGACGCCGACAACCTGCCGGTGCGCGAGCAGCAGAAGCTGACTCCGGATGAAGTACGGACACTGGCTGCCGTCGTGGGGCTGACGGGCAGCCACCTGATCGTCAGCGACGACCTGCCTGCTATATCAGATGAGCGGCTCGGCTGGGCAGCGTCGCTGCTGCCGATGCTTGACGGCCAGAGCGAGGTCCAGAATGTCCTGACCGCTGCGATGCCGGATCGCCTCGTGCGGCGCTACGGCAGCCCGGCGGGACAGCACGCGACGGTGGCGCTGATCAACTGGAGCGACCGGCCCGCCGAATTGAGCGCACCCATCGAGCCGCTTGGCTTCCGGCCCGGCCAGCAGGTCATCGTGTGTGATTTCTGGAAGAAGTCGGCGTCAATCCAGGGAGGGCCACTGGTAGAGTCAGGCGTCGTCCCGCCGCACGGGGTGGCGCTGCTCTCGCTGCGCTCGTTACAGACCGTTCCGCAACTTGCCGGCAGCGACCTGCACGTCAGTATGGGGGCAGAGGTCAGCGCGTGGCAGGTCGGCGAGGAGGCGATCCGTTTCACGATTGCGCTGGGTCGAAAGGCAGAGGGCAGCGTGTGGCTGCACCTCCCTACCCCACCCGCCAGCGCGACGTGCAGTGGTGAACCGGCGACCATCGCGCCTACCTCGACGCCAGAGATTTACATGCTGCGGGTCGCGGTCGATGGTAATGCAGAAATCGTCGTCAACCTGTGAGGAAATCCAACTGGAGAGCGCGCGCCCGGCTACCCCTTGATCGGCGGCGGCATGGCTGCCTCAACCGCCTCAGTCAAATCGGCCTGCGACACACCCTGGTCGGCCAGCATGTCGAGTGCCGGATGCCGGTCGGCGCGGGCGAGGCCCATCGCCAGGTGGATCGGCGCGACGGCCAGGTGCCCTCAATTCCACGCCTCGCCTATAGCGTAGCCCAGAATGCGCTGCACATCCTCCTGAAGCGGGAGCCGCGCTAGCCCCTGTCGCGGCGCTAGCGCCTGCGGCATGCTGCGCCACACCTGGTCGCCGTCGACGCCCAGACCTGTGACCAGCACATCCTGTGCGGGGCCGGGCAATGACAGCAGCGCCGCCAGCAGATGCAGGCTGGCAACATGGGCGGCGCCTTGTCGCCGTGCAATGTCGGTCGCCAGGCTGAGCAACCACGCGCTTTCGAGCGTGAAGCGGTAGGCGTGGGTCGCCTCGTCGCGGACAGCTTCGGGCGGCGCGGCCTGCTGAAGAGCATACAGCCGGTTCAACACGTCGTTAGGGTCGATGCGCAGCGTGGCCAACATCTCGTCGACTGAGGTCGGGTGGATGATGATGCCGTACAGCAGGTGCTCGGTGTCTAGGGTACGATGGCCCCAGCCGCGCGCTGCTGCGACCGCCCGCTCGATGGCATCGCGCAATTCGTCGGCAAGGTCGATGCGCCCCTGCGAGGTGCGGTCATGCACGGCGGCTTCTTCCGCCAGGATGTCGTGCAGCATCTCAGCGGTGACGCCCAACCCGTCGAGCACGGCGCTGGCCAGCCCCTTGCTCTCACGCGAGAGCGCGTACAGCAGGTGCTGACACGTCACGAAACCGTTGCCCAGCCCATCCGCCTCATCGGAGGCAAAGGCCAGCACGCGTTGAAACCGCTCGGTGGGTACCGGGGCGGCTTGCTGTGTTTGCGCTGTTTCGTTCTGATCGGTCATTTTGCAGATCTCATCGCGATCAGGCCGCCAGGCCCAGACGCGTCTGCGCGGCCTGGATCTGGTCGCGAATGGCAGAGCGGTCGGCGAGGGCCTTCTGCGTGGGGTCGGCCAGCTCCTGCTGGAAAGTCGTCTGGAACGAGGCCACCGAACTCGAGCATCTTGTCCGCCGGATCAAACACCTTGTCGACCACCGGGCTGATCAGCGTGCCGGGCAGGTTACTGGCGCTGTCCTGCCCAAACCAGTCGGCCAGCGGAACGAGGACGGTGGTATTGACACCCTCGACCAGCGCTGGCAGGCTGTTGATCACGGTCTGCATGGCCTGAAGCCCGGCTGTGGCCTTGGCCCCCACACCAAACGGCAGCCGGTCCACCACCCACAGGACGAACTGCGCAATCATCTGCGTGTATGGCTCAACCGGCTCGACCGCCTGCTGCACCTGCTGGCCCAGGTTATCAAGGTTCTGCGACAGCATCGTGATCTGCTGGCCAAGCCACTGGACGCCCTGCTGCGGGCCCGGCAGTTTCGTCACGAAGCTGTTGACGGACTGGCGCGCGCTGGTAAGCCCGCCGCGCAGCACCGTGACGAGCGCCAGCAGCGTCGTCAGCGAGCTGCCCAGGGTGCCCAGCGCCACACCAAGCAGCGTGTCCAGACCGATGTTGTCAAGCTGCTGCCACAGGTCATTGATGGAGCGCAACCCGTCGATGGCGGTGAGCGCGTCGGCAAGCTGCAAGCGCGCGTCGTCCAGGTCGGCGGTGGCCTGAGCCAGCCGGCCTTGCAGGTCATCACGCTCAGCCAGCGTGGATTGCAGGCTGTCGTTCAGCGTGGCAATGCGCTCATAGAGCCCGGCCACGTCGGTCGAGTCAACTTCCGCCCCGTTGGGCAGGATGACGACCCTCGGCTGGCTGCGCCGCCGCTGCGCATCGACCAGCAACGCGGCGCTGCCACCCAGCGCCAGCGCGCCCACCCCACCGACAAAGATCTGCAGCAAGAACGAACGGCGGCCTGTGTCGATAGGCTGTGGCGGGCCGACGACAGCGCGTTCAGCAGCACCCTCATCCGGAACAGGCGGCAGGTTCAGGTAGGTTTCACCCGGATATTCGGCGAGCACCTCGCCCTCTACGATATCGTCCTCGCGTTCCGTGTTATCGTCAGGCATGTTGCACACCCCCGGACGCGCGGCGTGGCGCGTCCTAGCATCATCCACTACGAGCGGTTTCTGTAACCGAGCCGGCGCAGGGCCTTCTGATCCTTGCGCCAGTTCTTCATGACCTTGACCCACAGATCGAGATAAACACGGGTGCCGAGCACCCGCTCAAGCTCCTGCCGCGCCGACTGTCCCAGCGCCTTGAGTGCGCTGCCTTTCGCGCCGATCAGGATACGCTTCTGGCTGTCGCGCTCGACGTAGATCGTGGCGGCGATGTACGTCACGCCACCGCTACGCTCCTTGAACTGCTCGACCTGCACCGCGACGCTGTGGGGCACCTCCTGCTCGAACTGGAGCAGGGCCTGCTCTCTGATCAGATCGGCAGCGTTGTCGCGCAGCTCGGTATCCGTAAGCTGGTCAGCAGGATAGTAGCGCGGCCCGCGCGGCAGCGCGTCAACAATCAGGTTGAGCAGCGTGTCGCGTTGCTCGCCGGTGGTCGCGCTGAACAGGATCGCCTGCGCATCGGGCAGCAGCGCATGGTACGCGCCGGTTCGCCATTGTGATTCGCCGACAGGAAGCAGATCGGCCTTGTTCATCGCCAGAATGATCGGCGTGCCGGACTGATCACGCAGCATGGCGCCGATCATCTCGTCGGCGTCTGTCGGCTGCTCGGACACATCGATCAGGAACAGGATCACGTCTGCGTCGCCCAGCGTGCTCGTCGCCTCAGCGACCATGAACTCGCCCAGCTTGTTGCGGGCGTGGTGCAGACCGGGTGTATCGACGAAGATAACCTGCGCATCGGGCCGGGTCAGGATGCCAAGCTGGTTCGTACGCGTGGTCTGCGGCTTGGGCGACACAATGGCCAGCTTCTCGCCCAGGAAGGCGTTCATCAACGTCGATTTGCCTACATTGGGCCGCCCGACGACCGCCACAAATCCCGATCGGTGATCGGCAGGCAGGTCGCCGGCGATGGGCGGGGTATCCTCTCCGCGCAGAAAGTCCGCCAGCAGCCGCTCATTCTCGGTGGTTATGTCGTCGTCGTTTTCGGGATGCTCTGGCATTGGGTTCATCATACTTCTAGCTGGAACGGGTTAAAGTCTGTGTTGTAATCGTAATAATCTTCCTGCTCGGCGTGCTTCAACAGGCCAATGATCTGGTACGTCAGCGGCGTGGCGATCACCTCGATCCCTACCTTGAAGATATAATTGGTGACGATCAGCGTCAGCGCGATCTGCCACGGGAAGACACCGAACAGGCAAGCGATGGTCACGAACAGTGCCGAGTCGACGCCCTCGCCAACCAGCGTCGAGCCGATGGTGCGCGTCCACAGCCAGCGGCCTTTTGTCAGGAGTTTCATCTTCGCCAGCACGAAGCTGTTCGAGAACTCGCCGGAGAAGTAGGCGACCAGGCTGGCGACGATGATACCGCCGCTGGATACACCGCCTAGAATGGCGTTGTAGGCCTGCTGACCCGCGTAACTCCGCCATGTAGTCTCGCCCGGCATGCGGCCAACCAACCACAGCGTGACGGCCATCAGGCCCGCCGCGCCGAAGCCAGCCCAGATCACGCGGCGCGAGCGGCGGTAGCCATAGACCTCGGTCAGCACGTCGCCGAAGATGTAACTGATCGGAAACAGCAGCGTCCCGCCGTCAAAGGCGAGCGGCAGCGGGCCCATGCTGACGCCCCAGTCGACGATCTTGGCCGACGAGGCGATGTTGCTGATCAGCAGCACGCTGACAAACAGCGCCATGATCAGGTCATAGTAGCGATAGCTGCGCTGGCCCTCAGGCGGCGTGCCAGGCCAAGACGCGGGGACCGGTTGTGCCATGATGTCCTAGGCCTCGAAATCCGGGTGCGCGCCCTCACCGAAACGGCGCACGTCGAATGTGAAGTTCAGCGCGTCGCGCCTGGCGACGTTTATGCGAAGGTGCCTGACGTAGCCGTACTGGTCATCGAGGCGCAGCTCGACCGCCTCCGGCGGCGCGCCGGCGGCAGCCTTGGTGAGCAGATCACGCGCCCAGGCAAACGCGCCCGGTACCGAGAACAGCCAGAAGTCCGAGCCACGCTTGATCTCACGCCAGTCGCCGTCCCACAGGTGGTAGAACGTGCCATCGACGAAAGTCAGGTCGTGGTCGCCAAAGCGGTTGACGGCTGACCCCACATAGCTCACGCTGATCCAGTAGTCGCCCACGCCGCGCTCGCGCCAGCGGTTGATGCCGTCCACTAGCGTATTCATATGCTCGTCCATCGATCCCCCTTGCTGCCCCGGCGCGATATGCGCCGGCTGCATCGATCCGGCTATAATACCGCCTCTAGTTTATCGTACCAGCCGCCCGGACGGCAATCCGCGCAGTCAGGAGCACGCCGTGAGCCAGTCGACCCATTCTGCCCGCCCTACCCCGCAGCAGCCGACACCCCGTCTGGAGACGCGCACGCTGGCCGCGCTGGCGATCACGCTGATCTTCTGGTCGTCGGCGTTTGCCGCCATCCGTGCAGGGCTAAAAGGCTACCAGCCACAGCACCTCGCGCTGCTGCGCTTCCTGATCGCCTCAACGGTGCTGGCCGTCTATGCGCTGATCACCCGCATGCGGCTGCCCGCCTGGCGCGATGTGCCCGGCATCCTGCTGCTCGGCCTGTGTGGCATCACCGGCTACCACACCTCGCTGTCGTTCGGCGAGGTGAGCGTGACCGCCGGAGCGGCCAGCCTGCTGATCGCCGCCGGGCCGGTGTTCACGGCGTTGCTGGCGACCGGTTTCATGGGCGAGCGCCTGCGCCTATGGGGCTGGGTCGGCATCGCGATCAGCTTTGGCGGCGTGGCGCTGATCGCACTGGGTGAGGGTGGCGGCGTGCGCTTCGACCCCGGCGCGGGGCTGGTCGTGCTGGCGGCGCTGTTCACGTCGATTTACTTCGTGTTCCAGAAGCCGTTTCACGCCAAATATCGCCCGCTGGAGTTCACCGCCTATTCCATCTGGTCGGGCACCTTGTTCCTGCTGGTGTTCTCGCCAGGGCTGGTTGCTGACGTGCGCAGCGCGGCGCTCAGCGCGACGCTGGCTATCGTGTACCTGGGCATCTTTCCGGCGGCGCTGGCCTATGTGACCTGGGTATATGCGTTGTCCAAAGCGCCGGCGTCGATTGTGACCAGCTTTCTGTACGTCAACCCGGTGCTGGCCACGCTCATCGCATGGGTTTGGCTGGGCGAGGTCCCAACCGCGCTGACACTGCTCGGCGGCGCTGTGGCGCTGGTAGGTGTGGTGCTGGTTAACACAAAGGGGCGCGCGCCGGCGGTCACGGAGCCAGCCGGCGAATAACGGTTGCGGCCTACACGCCGAGTGCCGCTGCGACTATCACGGGAAGACTCGCTAGGTCGGCGGGCGGGACGGCCACGCACGGTACCGCCAGCCGCAGCAGGGGCGACGCCCGCGCATCGTCCTCCGGCAGTGGCATCCAGCCGCCAGCAGTGACATCGGGCCACACGGCCACGTCGAGGCGGGCGAGCGGCGTGACTTCGCTGCCCGCCGCGCAGGCGAAGGCGAACACCCCGGCGGCCAGGTCGATCTCCTTAACATAGCGGTCGTCGCGCAGGCTGGTCGACAACCGCCGCCCGACCACATCTGCTCTTGGAAACGCGTCGCCTCTGCGCAGCATGAAGTCGATGGCCGCCTCGCCGTGGTACTCGCGCTGAAAGTCGTCGTAGCACCACTGCGGGATCAGGTAATCCTGCTCATACAGGTAGGGCAGCGCGTAGAAGATTGACAGATCACCGCTGATCAGCACTTCGCCGGGCAGCGCGCCGAGGCTGCTGCCAGCGACCAGTGCCAACCACGGGCGCGCCTTGACGCTCAGCAGTGCACCTGGCAGCGTATCAGAAGGCGGGGGCTGTAACTGCATGGCGCTCGCTCCCAAAGAAAACAAAAGCACGATCAGGCAAAGTAAGCCAGCGCGAGCCGAACCCGCTCCTCGATGTCTTCGGGCGTGTCACGCGGGATGGACTGGAGCGCGGCCTGCGCCTCGACGATGCTGAAGCCCATCGTCGTCAGCGCGTCGATGACTTCCGTGTCGAGTGACGAGACTGCCGCCAGCCCGCCCGGGATCGCTTCGGGGATCAGCTTGCCCTTCAGCTCCAGCACAATCTTCTGCGCGGTCTTCTTGCCGACACCCGGCACATGGGCGATCACGTCCGGGTCATCCTGGTGGATGGCGTTAGCCAGCATCTCAGGTGAGAGCGTGCCGACCACCGCAACCGCCAGCCGCGGGCCAATCCCCGACACGCCCAGGAGCATCTCAAAGATCGCGCGATCTTCCTCACTGAGGAACCCGTACAGTGTGAGCGCATCCTCGCGCACGATCAGATGCGTGTACAGCTCGATCGGATCGCCGATGCGCCCCAGCTTGTTGAAGGCCGTCGCCGGGACGAGCACTTTGAGACCGATGCCCCCCACGGAAACCACGATTGAGATCTCGCCGATATGCTGCAGGACGCCAGAAATTGAAGCGATCATAACTTGCCATCCCATCCGGTGTTTCCCACAATGATAGCGCCTTTTCGCGTGTTGCCCATTGACATGTTAGCGATCCGCAAGTTATGATAAAATCTACCCAAATTGGCGACGTTACCGACCTATTCACGCAGGAGGAACGCTGATGGCCGTATCAAGCTCTGCCCTGACCCGCAACGTAACTGCTGGAGAAGGCTGGTTGCACAGCCGGGACTGGGATCTGACGTTTATCTTGTTGAGCGTCATCCTGGTCACCGTCCCTTATCTGTTCTATCTTGGCCTGCTTGAGCTCCAGCCAACGCTGCACCCGATTGCTACTCAGCTTGGCACGACGGTCGACGATCTGAGCCGGAATATCATCAATGCGGTGGTCGCGCTGCTGGTGGGTGGGCCACACATGTACGCCACGTTCCAGCGTACAGCGCTCGACAGGACTTACGTGCAGAAGCACAAAGCCATGATCCTGTCGTCGCTGTTGATCCCGGTGGTCGTGATCACGCTGGCGGTCGCATCTTTGCAGCTTCTATTGACGCTGTTCTTCTTCTGGGCGTCGATCCACGTGCTGCACCAGATCGTGTACATCACCGAGCTGTACAACCACAAGCAGACGACCAGCCTGACGAAGTTCTCACGCATCGCGGACTACGCCGTCATCCTGACGGCGCTGTATCCGCTGGCGGCCTACAAGATGTCGATCAACGATTTCACGATCGGCGTCAATAACATCAGCCAGGTGGTCGGCAACGTCCTGGGCGTCGTCGGGCTGAAGCTCGGCCCGTGGATGGTGTGGCTGGCGGGCGGGATGTTTGCCGTGTCGCTAGCGATGTGGCTGGCTAATATCGTCATCGAAGGGCGCAACGGCACCCTCAACCAGCCCAAGACGTTGTTCATCGCGCTGACGGTCATCGCGGCGTTCTTCGTGCCGGCGCTCGGTAACCTCGACACCGCTTTCCAGGGCATGAACGTGTGGCACTCGCTGCAATACCTGGCCCTGACGTGGATGCTGATCAACCTGCGCGAGCATCGCGGTGAACTGGAAGCCTCGCCGTTCGTGAAGCGGATGGCGGGCGACGGTGCTGCGCAGCGCTACTACCTGTTCAACGTCGGCCTGACCATCGCCGACGTAGTGCTGGCGGTGGTGTTCTTTGGCATCATGCGCGGTGTCTTCCGCACCTCGTTCGACTTTGCCTTCGACAGGTCGTACTACATGGCAGTCCTCAGCTTCCTGTGGATTCACTACTACCACGATCACTTTCTGTTTGCGAAACCCAACGTGATCAACTCTATGATGCGCTGACGCAAGAGCTGCCGGCGGGCCGGGCTGCTATGCAGGCAACCCAGCCCGCTTTTCATATGGGCGTTTGCTGGCTGCGCGCAGAGAGGCTACAATGCCGGGGGTGCGGCCCACCGGATCGCAGGCCGTGGGGACATACAGCATGCCAGGCAGTCGGATTGTCTATCTGGAACACACCTCACACAGCCTCGCTGGCAACCCGCTGGGCGATCCGGCGGCGCGGCGGCTGCCTGTGTATCTACCGCCCGGCTATGACGACTCCGAGCGCCGCTACCCAATTATCTGGGTGCTGGCCCCCTTTACAAGCTGGGGCGAGCATTTGTTCAACCTCTACCCCTGGGAAGGCAACATCACACAGATCATGGATGGCCTGATCGAAAGCGGGAATGCCCCGCCTGCGATCATGGCTTTCCCAGACTGTTTCACCCGATACGGCGGAAGCCAGTACATCAACTCAGTGGCAGTGGGCGCGTATGAGGACTACGTGATCGGGGAGCTTGTGCCGCTGCTCGACAGCCAGTTCCGCACGCTGGCCGAACGCGACCATCGCGGCGTGATGGGCCACTCCAGCGGCGGCTACGGCGCGCTGATGCTGTCAATGCGGCACCCCGACGTATTCGGTGCCGTGGCCAGCCACAGCGGTGACATGGCCTTCGAGGTCTGCTACCGGCCCGATATTCCCGGTGCGGTACGCACCTTTGAAGCCGCTGGCGGGCTGGCACGCTTCGTCGAGAGCCTCATGAGCAGATCTTACCCACGCGAGCGACGCAGCGACTGGTACGCCGCGCTAAGCATGGTCGCCATGAGTGCGTGCTACTCGCCCAACCAGAGAAGCCCGCATGGCTTCGATCTGCCGTTCGACCTGCACACCGGCGCAATCAACCAGGAGGTATGGGCGCGCTGGGCCGCTTTTGATCCGCTGCACGCTGTACCGCTGCATGCCGATTCGCTCAAGACGCTGCGTCTGCTGTACTTCGATTGCGGCATTCGCGACGAATACAACTTGTTCCTGGGAGCCCGGCAACTGCACCAGATGCTCGACATGGAAATGGTGCCGCATACCTATAAAGAGTACGACGGCGGGCACCACGACGTGAACTGGCGCTATCGCACCTCGCTGCCGTTGCTCGGCAGCGCCCTCACATCGCAGGGAGGTTAGACCTCACCTATTATGGTCGCACGATTGCGCCAACTTGTCGCAGTGGCGATGCTGCTCGGCACGCTAAGCGCGTGTACCCCGAATGGCAGCTACATCATCCTGGTCACCGCCACGCCATCAGGCGCGGTGCCCGGACCTGCAACCGGCGGCAGCGCGGGGCTCGCCGTGGGCAGCCCACCAGTCGTGGAGACCAGCGCGCAGCCACCACAGCCCATCCCAACGCCGACGTTCATCCCGACGCCGGATCCGACGCGCTCCGCCGCCGTCGATCTCAATCAGGACCAGATCCACGTCGTCCAGTCGGGCGATACGCTGGGCCAGATCGCAGCGGGCTACGGCACAACCGTCGAGGCGATCATCCAGGCCAACCAGATCGCGAACCCCAACGTACTGACCGTTGGCGAGGCGCTGGTGATCCCGCTGGCCGCGCAGACAACCGGCCCGCTGTTCAAGATCATCCCCGACAGCGAGCTGGTCTACGGTCCATCGGTCAAGGGCTTCGACGTTCAGCAGGTTATGCAGACGCTGCCCACCAGCTACCTCGCCAACTACACTGAGGCCCTCGACGGCGGGCGCGTGCTGACCGGACCGCAGATCGTTCAGCGGGTGGCGCTGGAACAGAGTGTCAACCCTCGGTTGCTACTGGCGCTGTTGGAGTACGAGACGCATTGGCTCAGCCAGACGTCAGTGTCTGACCAGGCCGCGACGTACCCGATGAACTACTACGGACAGCCTACAACTGTCACCGGGCTCTACTGGCAGCTAGACTGGGCGGGGAAGATGCTGCAGGCGGGCTACTACGGCTGGAAAGAGCGTGGGCTGACCGGCGCGCTGCTGTCAGATGGGATGCGCGTCCAGATAAATCCGGGTATCAACGCTGGCACGGCAGGGGTTGAGCTGCTGCTGGCGCAGACGCGCACGCTTGACGTCTGGACGCAGGCCGTCTCACACAGCGGCTTCTTCGCGACCGATGTGAGCCTATTCGGCGACCCTTTCCAGCGGGCTGTCGAGCCGCTGATCCCACCCGACCTGGTGCAGCCACCGATGGGCCTGCCGTTTAGCTCCAGCGAGACCTGGTACTTCACCGGCGGACCGCACGGAGGGTGGGGCTCAAGCAGCGCGTGGTCCGCGCTCGACTTCGTCACCGGCGACGAGCCATCCCTGGGCTGCGAGGTGGCGGATCGCTGGGCGCGGGCCGTGGCGGATGGCATCATCGCACGCAGCGACTACGGCATGGTCATCCTCGACCTCGACGGCGATGGCTTCGAGGGAACGGGCTGGACGGTGTTCTATTTGCACATCTCAAGTGACGGGCGGCCTGTCACCGCCGGCCAGCAGGTTAAACAGGGCGACCCAATCGGCCACCCGTCGTGCGAAGGGGGCATAAGCTACGCCACGCACATGCACATCGCGCGGCGCTACAACGGCGAGTGGATGCCGGTCGACTGCGCGGGCTGCGCACTGACCAGTCCTGCGCCGGAGCTGGACTTCGATGGCTGGCTGGGTCATACCTTTGGCACGGAGTATGATGGTTCGCTGACCAAAGGGGACGAGTATCGCGAGGCGTGCACCTGCCGACTGCCGATCAACACCTTTGCGCCGCCCGCCAGCAACGCCGGTGGCTAATAGACTGTGCACACCGACGGAAGCAGATCCTCGGCGCTGCTGACCGGCATCGTGACGTCGAACAGCAGATAGCTGGCTTTGTCACGCGGGGTGGCGTGCGCCCAGCTTGCCAGTCGAAGCTGCCGCCCGGCGACAATGGCGTATCCGGGGGCTGGTTTGTGCCCGCTGACCAGCACATGCTGCGGCACCCCAGGCGCAGCGTATGCCTCGAGAAACCGGGCCAGCACTGTGCCGTACAGCATCTCGCTCATCCCCATCTCGCACTGCGTAAAGAGCAGATCCCATAACTCCGGCCACTCCGGCTCCAGGCTGGAGGCAACTAGCCCGCGCAGAAGGTCCAGGAAGCGCGGATCCTCCGGCCCGCTGACAGCCAGATACTCCCACGACGTTTGTGCATAGTTTTCCGACGAGGTCTGCTGGAAAGACTCGATCAACCGGTTGACATCGTTGCGGGCCAGCAGCCGGTCGACCTCCTCCAGCAGGTCATCGTGCGAGAAGCTCAACAGCCGCCTGGCGGCGTCTGCGTTTGCGGTGAGCCGCGACGCGCCAGCATGGGTCAGCAGGACGCCGCCGGGAGTCCGTACCATGAACGGCAGCGACTTGAAAAAGCCGATCACCGTGCTGCGATACTCTCCCAACGCATGTTCGAAGCGCGGTGACAGCATCGTGTCGCCTTTGGCCAGCGTGACGCCGTAGATGTGCGGCAGTTCGTGATTGCCCAGCAGCACGATCACAGTCTGCGGACCAAGCTCGTCGCGCAGCCGTACGACGTCAAGCACGATGTTCAGCGAGTAATCCGTCTCCGGCGGGCCGGGGCTGTAAATCAGGTCGCCGGTGAAGATCAGCACGTCGGCGCGGCCCTCGTCGCGCAGCGCGAGGAACATGTCGCGATAGCCGGTGTAAGCGCCCCAATCACCGTGAAGGTCGGTCACGACAAGGGCGTGGCCGTGGTACAGGTCTACAGCACGATTCATGATCAGTCCGGGTAATTGGCCCGCCGCTTGCCGAGTCCCGGCGGCGGGCCTGCTGAGGAACAAAAGGGGTGGGAGCTACTTCTTGTAGCCCAGAACGTCGACGACGTTCTGCACAGCCTCTGCCGAGTGATCGAGCGCGGCCTTCTCGTCCTTGCTCAACTTCATCTCGATCACTTTCTCGATGCCGTTCGCGCCGAGGACCACCGGCACGCCGATGAAAAGGTCTTTGTGGCCGTACTCACCGTTGAGGTAGGCGGCGCAGGCGATGACCCGCTTCTGGTCGCGCAGGATCAACTCGACCATGCTGGTGGTCGCCGAGGCAGGCGCGTAGAAACCGCTGTAGCCCAGCAGCCCGACGATCTCGCCGCCGCCCTTGCGGGTGCGCTCGATGATCGCGTCGAGCTTTTCGCGGCTCATCAGCTCCAGCACTGGAATACCCGCTACCGAGGTGTGGTTGGGCAGCGGCACCATCGTGTCGCCGTGGCCGCCCAGCACGATACCATTGACATCCTTCACCGAGACGCCAAGCTCCATTGCAATGAACGTCTTGTAGCGCGCAGCGTCGAGCGCGCCAGCCTGTCCAATGACCCGGTTGGGCGGGAACCCGCTCTCTTCCAGCGCTACATGGCACATCGCGTCGAGCGGGTTGGACACGATGATCAGGATCGCGTCTGGCGACTGCTTGGCGACATTCCTGACGACCTCACCAACGATCTTCTGGTTGGTCTTGACCAACTCGTCTCGGCTGGGAAACTGCCCGGTGACGGGGTCCTTCTTGCGCGGGACGCCGGCGGTGATCACCACGACGTCCGAATCGGCGGTATCGGCGTAATCGTTTGTGCCGGTGATGGTCAGATCAAAGCCTTCGACTGGCCCCGCTTCGGCGAGGTCGAGCGCCTTTCCCTGTGGCATCCCCTGCACGATATCGATCAGCACAACATCGGCGAGCTGGTGGGCGGCGATCCAATGCGCTGCCGTCGCGCCGACATTCCCTGCGCCAACAATCGTGACCTTCTTACGCATGCTGTTCTGCCTCCTGAAGACTATGGCTGTCAGGGCCTGGCCTGATCTCGCCCGGCTCCTGAGACTTGATTACCTCGCTATTTGATGCAAGAACGGCCTGGTTGGTCGTATCCAGAACCGGGCCGCTCATCAGACCTCACACGTGCAGCCACGCGGCGGCGTCACTAGCTCGCCCGCCCCCCTGCCAGTTGCCCCTTGAGCGACTCAAGCGCCTGCCAATTGCCTTTCGCCGCAAGCCCTGCCTGCTGCGGCCAGGTGCCGGGGTCAAAGGGGGCCTTGAAATCCGCGGCCTTCACAATTTGCCCGATCTCGTCGGGCTGCATTGCCGCAAGCTGAGCATAGGTCCGCACGTTACCGGAATGCAGGATTTCCTGTAATCTCGGCCCTATACCCTCGATCAGTGTCAAGTCGTCCGTCTCAGAAAGATCGTGTCCTGCGACCGCTTCCTGGTGGTGTGCCGAGGTCACCGTCTCCGGCTCGCCGCCTTCGGGCCAGCGGGTCGTTATCGGCCTCGGGAAGGCCGGGGAAAACAGCGTCGCCAGCACGCCGATGGCAAGTCCGCTGACCGCGAAGCCCAGCCCGGCCATTCCCGCCGTGCGGCTCAGGCCGCTGAACGGAAACAGCAGCCCGATCGTTAACAGGATCAGCGCAGCCAGCATCAGGAAACCAAACAGTGGGTTCAGGCTGGTCTTGCCGGCTTCATCGCGGCGAATGGCGATCCACATGGTCAGGCCGGCTGCGATGACCCCCAGGCCAAACACGCGCAGCGCAGCCAGGAACGCATTGTCAGACAGAAGCATTCCGGCAGCCATCATGCTGTAGGCGAGCGCAGCGGCCAGCGCTACGATGCCAGCCAAAACGACCAGCCCAAACTGCCGTGCAAAGCTCTTCATGGAACCTCCCCGTGATGCGAGATGATGCAGGTTGTGGATGCGAGGACCGATGTCGCCCGGATAGGATGACCTGTCTGCATTTTAGCACGCGCCTAACACGGCTGCCAGATAGATGATTGAGATTGTGGCGCAGGAGCATCAGCCCGTTCGTTTAGAGTGCCACTCGTCGCGCAGCACCGACATGACATGGATGTCGTGGTATGCGCCTTCGCGATACAGCGCTTGGCGGTATGTCCCTTCGTGGACATAGCCCGCTTTCTCGTAGGTGCGGACCGCGCGCGGGTTGAAGTCGTAGACGCGCAGCCAGATGCGGTTGAGGTTCAACTCGTCAAAGCCAAAGCGCAGGATCAGCCGGGCGGCGTCGCTGCCGTAACCGTGACCCCAGGCATCCTTCTCGCCGATGAGGATGCCGAATTCCGCAAAGCGATTCTTCCAGTCGAAACCGAACAGTCCGCAGTTGCCGATCAGCCGGTCGTCGGCCAGCACGTGTATGCTGAATGTGTGGGTCCCTTCACGTTTGACCGCGTCGTCGAACCAGGCGGCCTCTGCCTCGTCGGTCATGGGGACGGGCAGCATGCCCAGAAAACGCTGCACGTCGTAGTCGCGCAGCCAGCGTGTGAAATCGGGCAGGCTGGCGCGGTCGAGCGGTGCAAGGCGGACTAGCTCGCCCTCGAATGGGTTCATCGTGCCTGTGCCTCGGCTGCGACCGGCTCGCCAGTGGGAATGGGCAGGTCCTCGGATACGAGCACGCGTTCCAACGCAGCAATGGCGACTTCGAGCATGTCGGGAGAGGGCTGGCGGGTGGTCAGCTTCTGCAGCCACAACTGTGGCGCGACCAGCACCCGCGCGATGGGGTTGTCAATGTGGCGCGCCAACAGTCGGATGTACTCGTAGGCGATCCCGGCGATCACCGGGATCAGCACCACACGCGAGACGATCCGCAGCACAAGCGGTGGACGTCCCAGCAGCGAAAAGACCAGGACAGAAACCAGCACCACAACCAGCAGGAAGCCTGTGCCGCAGCGTGGATGCTCCAGCGGGTAGCGGGCCACCGACTCGGGGGTCAGCGGCGCGCCAGCCTCATAGGCGTTGATCGTCTTGTGCTCCGCGCCATGATAGGCAAACAGCCGCTTGATGTCTTCCATTCGGCCTATCGCCCAGATGTAGGCTATCACCAGGATCAGGCGAATGACTCCCTCAACCACGTTGACCGCAAGCGGTGAGCCAATCCTGAACAGGCGCTGCAATCCGTCGGCGGCTAACAGCGGCAGCACGAAGAACAGGCCCACACCGAACACCAGCGCGATCGCCATACTGCCATACGCGACAGGTCCGCTGAACTCGGCCTCGTCGCCAAGCGCCACGTCGGCGGAATACGTCAGCGCGCGCATGCCCAGCCCCAGGGAATCCCACAGCAGGCCCAACCCGCGTACAAACGGGACCTTGCTCCAGATGCCGTTGTACAGCCCGGAATTGATCGGCTCCTCGCGCAGGACGACCTCATTCTGCGGGTTGCGCACGGCGACCGCCACACGCGTGCTGCCGCGCATCATCACGCCTTCGATGACGGCCTGGCCGCCGTAGTTAAAGCGCTGATCTGCCATCCACCCACATCCTTTATGATTTGAACCTAAAGCCACTGCCGGGATTGTAGCGGCGCGCTCCACGCCGTGCAACCGCCGCCTTACTGCTCGTCGTAGAGCTGCTGGTAGCGGGCAGTATGCAGGTGCGTGATCGCCACAGCCAGCGCGTCGGCGGCATCGTCGGGTTTGGGGATCGCGTCGAGGTTAAGCAGCAGGCGAACCATGTCCTGCACCTGCGACTTGGACGCGTTGCCGTAGCCGGCCACGGTCTGCTTGATCGAAGCCGGCGTGTATTCGGCAATCGACAGACCGCAGTCGGCCAGCGCCAGCAGCGTCACGCCGCGCGCTTGCCCGACGGCCATTGCCGTCGTCACGTTCTTGCCGAACAACAGCCGCTCGATAGCCGCGCTGTCAGGACGGTACTGCTCGACAACCTCGCGCACGCCCCGGTACACCTGCTGAAGCCGCAGCGGAAGCTCTTCACCCGCCGGCGTGTTGATCGCACCGTAGGCGACCATTTCGGCTTCGCCGTCAGGATTCTCGCGCACCAGCCCATAACCCGTGATGGCGATGCCGGGGTCAATCCCCAGAACCAGCATGTTCCCCCCTTGCCCGGCAAATGGAAAAGGGCAGACATACGTCCGCCCTTGCACTTGCTCTGATGCGTTGCCGAAGCGGCCTAGCCGGCAGCTTCGAAGGATGCCACCAGGTCGTCGGTCACGTTCAGGTTCGAGTAGACCATCTGTGTGTCGTCCAGCTCTTCGAGGTCCTCCAACAAATTCATCACCTTGAGCGCAGTTTCCGGCTCAAGATCAAGCGGGGTCTTGGGGACCATGTCGAGCCGGGCTTCGTCGATCTCGATGCCGGCGTCGTGCAGCGCGTCCATCACAGCATGCAGGTCTTCACGCGGGGTGAATACCTCGATCATCTCGCCGCTGTCGATGACGTCATCTGCACCAGCGTCTGCGGCGACAAGGAACACGTCATCATAACTGTGCTGCCCAGCGGGAACGGTGATGTAGCCCTTCTGGGCAAACTGCCAGCTCACCGACCCGGGCTCGGCCATCGTGCCACCCACGCGGGTCAGCACGTGCTTGATGTCGGCCAGCGTCCGGTTGCGGTTATCGGTCGCGACTTCGAGGAGTAGCGCCACGCCGTTGGGTCCGTAGGCCTCGTACGCGATCTCCTCAAACTGCTCGGCGTCCTTTAGTTCGCCGGTGCCGCGCTTGATGGCCCGGTCGATGTTTTCCTTGGGCATGTTCGCCGCGCGTGCGCGGTCGACCGCCAGGCGCAGGCTGAAGTTCGCCTCGACGTCACCACCACCCTGGCGGGCTGCCAGCGTGACCTCGCGCGCGAGCCGGGTGAATACCTTCCCGCGCTTGGAGTCGTTGGCTTCCTTCTTCCGCTTGATCGTCTTCCATTTGCTGTGACCAGACATAGTCGTATACCTCACGGGGCAAAGACACTGGCTTGGTTGTTCTGGGGTGCCGTGCGGGAAACTCCCCGTCCTCCTTAATCTATCACGATTATACCATGCCCTCAATTGCAGCCACAAGACCCCAGAAACCGGCTCATTACCAGCACAAGGACCGGGGAAAGCTGCCCCGGTCCGGTGTCCTCGGTATGCTGTTTGCGCCGGAATGTGCCTAGCTCAGGCCCGCATCAGCGCGCGCCTTGGCAGCGATCTTCTTGACGACCACCGCCACCCCCGCGACCGGGTTGGTCAGCGAGGCCGTCACCACATCAAGAATGTCGGGCCCCATGCGGGCGATGTTGCGGAGGTGCTTGGTAATGACACCCTCGTCAGCCTTATCGCCTTTCGCTGCTTCTTCCTTCACCGCCTCGACGGTTTCCTTGGCGTCGGCGATATCCGTCTCCGGCACACCCTTCGCCTTGAGCGCGTCAAGCTGGCTAAACATGTCGGCGAACACTTTGGCCAGCTCTGCGGCGTCAGCGCCCTGGTTGACCGTCGCCGACGAGCCACGCCCGATGGCCACGCCGGTGCTGCCGGAGATGCTGCCCACGCTGATCTTATCGCCCGTGACATTATCGCCAGCGATATTCGTTTCGTTGATGTCGCCCCCTGCGACGTTCATCTTGCCGTTGACATTGCCGCCCACACTGATATTGAACGACTGCCCTGCCGGCTTTTCGCCTTCTTTCTTTCTGTCGTCACTCATGCTGTCAGCCTCCTTGCCCATATCGAAGATGCGGCCATCCGGCGCACGCAGATACATCACCGGCGTGCCCCACTCAACGTTATCGCCCAGCGCATACACTGCCTTGCGGCCTTCAGTCAGCGCCGCATCGACCGGGTAGCCGTCCGACAGCGCGCCGTAGAACTCACGCGAGAGCGCAATCGCAGCGTCGTCAGACACCTTGAACTGCATCGCGATGACACCAGGAATGCCCTGCTGCATGAGCGCCTGCGCCGCCCCAGCGAACTGGTTGTCTTTGGCCGCACGGCCCCCCTCGCAAGCATTCAGCACGGCCACGCGCATTGGGCGATGGTCGTGCAGCAGTGTGCCCAGGTCCTTGCCGGAGACAAAGCGACTGGTTCCGTCCTCGTTCTCCAGCAGCAGGCCGCCATCGCCGCTGTCGCGATCAAACTCGCCATGGCCGACGAAATGCAGAATGTTGTACTCACCCTGGCGCAGTTTGCGCTGCAGGGCGGGCATCGTCGCCTCATCCAGCCGCTCGACAACGACCAGCTTACGTGTTTCCAGGTCGGCCAGCGCCTGCTTGACGGTCGCCCATTCCTTCTCGACGTCAAGCTGCACCTGGTCGCTGGGCGCGGAGATCATCACCAGCACCTTAAGCGGCGGGGCTGCCGTCAGCGGCTCGATGCGCTCCGGCATCTCGAGATAGCGCACCAGCGGCAACTCGGTCGACAGCACGAAGAAGCGGTCGAGGCCGGCGTAATACAGATACTCCCACGGCAGGTCGCCCAGGTCGGCGGCCTCGTCGCCAAAGCGCAGGCGAATGCGCAGGCCTGCCTTCTGGCGATCTGCTTCGTCGAGGCTGCTGCGCAGGCAGCTTCGCATCTCGGCATCAAAGATGGTCTCAAACAGCTTGCCGCCAAACTTCCGCGCCGCGTCGACCTCAGCCGGGCTGCGACGCGGCTGGC
Organism: uncultured Chloroflexia bacterium; assembly: GCA_963787375.1. Taxonomy (GTDB): domain Bacteria; phylum Chloroflexota; class Anaerolineae; order Aggregatilineales; family UBA3940; genus CAWBCR01. Next base: position 104,924 of record CAWBCR010000022.1, read on the forward strand.
GCATCCGCATCAGGAATTCCTCAAGCTCCAGCTTGTCGAAAGGCAGGCTGAACGTCACGTTCGCTTGCCCGCCAGGTGCTTCGACGATGCGCGCCATGTACACGTCGCCGGACTTGAGGATCATCAGCTCAAAGTCCAGATACTTTATGCTTGCCATAGCTCCCCCGATGTCCAATTCGAACAGGCGTACGCCTGGAGACAGCGCCACAGTTCAGACGCCGGCACCACCCGCAAAACTAAACGACAGGCTGAACGTCGCGATCTTGAGCGAGAGATTGAGCAGGCCAGCGGGCCGGGTCTGCGGCGCGAACGCCTGAGCCGCGATGGTGAACTCCTTGAGCAGCGCGCCGTCCTGCGTAATCTCGACGATGATCTGGTGAGCGCCCGGTGTCGCCGCCCGCACGACGAAGCGGCGCTTCTCAAGCCGCCCATCCGGCCACACGGTCAGGCGCTTGGTCAACGCGCCCACTACGTCAAAGCCTTTGCCGGTCAATGACACGTCGACATAGGCGGGCTTCAGTTCGCCTGTCACCGCGTCAACCTCGAACGCAACCGGTGCAGCCGACTTTGCATCATCTTCGAGCAGCTTTGCCACGTCCGCGCCAAACGGCGACGGGCCATCCGTCAGCAGAACGGCGACCCACAGGTCGACTTCCTCACCGGTGTGGACCTCGTGCGGGAAGGCCGCCTCGAAGCGCCGGTCCTGGTTCTTGGTCTGCTTCTCTGGCGACAGCAGGTTATAGACGATATTGCCCCCGGCAACATTCACCGTACCGCCCGCCTCCACGCTGCCGTCGATGTCGACGTTGAGCTCCGGCACGGCGCGGTCGACGAATGACCGCATGGATTCCTCCATCTCGCCGTCAAGAGGCAGGATCGGGCGTTCTGAGGGCTGCGGCGGCTCTTCCGCAGCCACCTGTGGGGCTTGCGAAGGCTGCCACTCAGGTGGCTTGGCGCGTTGGCCTCGGTGCTTCTCTTGCTTGGGAGGGGCAGAGCGATCTCGCGACGAGTCAGGAGCCATCCTGGCAGGCGGTGGCTCCCGGCGCGGCTGTTCGTCCTCAGTCATACCTGCCTTGGGCGGCGGCGTGCCCGGTCCGGCCTCGACCAGCCCGGCCAGCTCGAACAGCGTCGGGCCGTCGGCTGCCACCACGCCGCGTGTCGCCGACAGGTCGAGCACGCCGGACACATCCCAGCCGCGCCCGGCAGGCTCGGCGACGACCACCGGCCCATCCGGCACATCGAGGTCACCATCCGGGCTGAGCACGTCCTGTGCCTGCGCCGGGTTGAGCACATCCGCGGGCTGAAGCGGATCGCCCAGTTCACCCAGCGCCACCGGCAGCAGATTGAATTGCTCTGCCTCCAGCCGCGGGCGCAGATCGGCAAAGCGCGCCAGCAGGAAACCACCGCCATCGGGCAGCTCGACAACCAGAAACCACCACTCACCCCCCCGGCGGAGCTTTAACGTGCCCAGTGCGTCCATCAGAGTTCTGATCACTGCGCATCAGCACGAAGAACGCGGCAGAAGGCGGGAGGGCCCGATTCTCTTCCGGTGCAGACATACCAGTCTCCAGTCCTCAAGATGACCCTGTGAACAAGTTTAGTGCCAAGCCCCGGCAGCGCAAATCGAGCATGAGCGGTGGCTGTTGCCGCAATGAGACCCACAAAAAAGTTTCACGAAGAATTCACGAATTTTCACGCAATCTTCTCACAATTTGTGATACTGTATTGATGAGCTCTCTACATGAGAGTTCTCATCCCTATCCTCACCCCATTAAAGTGTGCGGTGTCTTGGTCGAAAGCCCCATCCTCCAAGACCCGCACACTTTAGCGTTCACCTTCAAAAGAACGGCGGCTGCTTCGCGAGCAGCCGCCGTTCTGTATTGTGTGCGTACAGGGGTCTACCAGTGGCCCAGCCGAGATATCGCGGCGATGACCAGCACCGGCCCGATGATCAGGCCGGGCCAACCCACCACCAGGTGACCGAGATAGGCCGGCGCGGCAATGCCCAGCCCAACGTATATGGCAATCCCGGCCACGCCCGGCAGCCAGCGCGGGCGGGTGTCGTAGCCCAGCCAGTGCAGCACGTCCTCGCACCATGCTCCCACGCTCACCCAGGCGAAGATGAAGAAGACCGGCAGCATGCTGAACAGCAGCGCGATAGCGAAGAACGGCGCCCGTGCGGCGCGCAGCAGCGGACTGTCCAGATCACCTGTGTGTTGCGTCATCATCTGCCTCCCGTAATGAGGCACATCATAGCCCCGGCGGGAACCTCCGTCAAGCCCCGGCGGGCCAATCCAGCTCGGCGGCGAGCGCGCCGGGCGTGTCGACCGGCAGCCTGCACATGTAGCTCCGGCAGACGTAGGCCGCCGCGTGCCCGTCGAGCAGGTCGCGGCCTTCGAGCAGTGGGATGATCTGCGCGGCAGTGGTGTCGCCGGGCGCTCGCAGCGCGACGACCTGGTTGGGCCGGTAGGGCTGCCAGATCACGTCGAGCAGTGCGCGGGTGTCCGCGTCGGCAAGGCCACCCACCACCGCAATCTCGTGCGGCTGGCCCAGCGCAAAGTCAAACTGGGATGCCAGATAACCGAACGCCTGTGGGTACTGCTGCATCGCCCCGTCAAAGCGGGCCAGCACACGCATCGCCATCTCGCGCCAGGTCGGGCGGTCGGCCAGAATGGCATGGCGCAGGAGGACGCCAACCGCGCCCGACGCGCCCGACGGTGTGGCATTGTCGGTCACTTCCTGCGGGCGGGTGATCAGTGTTTCGTGGTCACGGGCCGTGTCATAAAAGCCGGATATGTCGTCCCAGAACAGATCGACCATCGTCTCAGCCAGCGCCAGCGACTCGCGGTACCAGCGCAGGTCAAAGGTCGTCTGGTAGAGCTCAAGCAGCGCCCGCGACAGGAAAGCGTAGTCCTCCAGATAGGCATCGAAGCGCGCGCGGCCATCCTTGTACGATCGGCGCAGCCGCCCGCCCGCGCCGCCCATCTCGCGCAGGATGAAGTCGGCGGCGCGAGCGGCCATGTGCGTCAGGTCGTCGCGATCCAGCACACGCCCAGCCTGAGCCAGGCTGTCGATCATGAGGCCATTCCAGGCCGTGAGGATCTTGTCGTCGCGGCGCGGCCTGACGCGGGTTTCGCGGCGCTCAAACAGAATGCCGCGCGCCGCGCCGACCTCGCCCAGCAGCGCGTCGACAGACAGCGCGTGCCGCTCTGCGACCGTCTCGGGCGGCTCCGGCACCCACAGGATGTTCTGCCCGTCGAAGTTCGGGCCGCGCAGCACGCCCCAGAAATCGAGCACCGCGTCGGCGTTTACTAAGCTGCCAAGCACGCCGCGCAGTTCGTCGGCCTGCCAGATAAAGAACTTGCCCTCCTCGCCCTCACTGTCGGCGTCCTGGGAACTGTGGAAGCCACCGGATGGATCGGTCATCTCGCGGGCGGCGTAGGCGGCAATGTCCTCGACGACCTGCCGATAGCGGCGCTCGCCGGTCACCTGGTAGGCGTGTAGATAAACGCTGAGCAGTTGCGCGTTGTCGTACAGCATCTTCTCGAAATGCGGCACGAGCCACATCGTATCAGTGGAATAGCGATGGAAACCGCCGCCGATCTGGTCGTACATGCCACCCCACGCCATGCGATCGAGCGTATGGGTGACCATCTTCAGCGCCTCCGGCCACGCGTAGCGATAGTGCAGCCGCAGCAGCAGGTCGAGCGCCATTCCGGGCGGGAACTTGGGGCGTGTGCCAAATCCGCCCCATTGTGCATCATAGCGCTGTGCGAAGCCCTGGAAAGCCAATTGAAGCGTCTGGTCGGTGGGATCGCCGCTCTCACCGGTGTCCAGGCTGACACGCCCGCTGATGGCCTCGGTGAGGCGCTGCGCGTCGTCCGCCAGCCGGTCGCGACGCTGCGCATAGGTCTCCGCTATCCGCAGCAGCACCTGCTTGAAGGATGGCATCCCCTGGCGCGCTGCCGCGGGAAAATAGGTGCCACCGTAGAACGGGCGGCCATCTGGCAGCAGCCACACCGACATCGGCCAGCCCCCTCCCCCGGTCAGCGCCTGTACAGCGTTCATGTAGATGCTGTCCACGTCGGGGCGTTCCTCGCGGTCGACTTTGACGCACACGAAGTACGCGTTCATGATGGCCGCCGTCTGCTCATCCTCAAACGAACTCGTGGGCCATCACGTGGCACCAATGGCAGGCCGAATAGCCAATGCTCAGGAATACCGGCTTGTCCTCGGCGCGGGCTTTCTCAAAGGCGGCATCGCCCCACGGGTACCAGTCGACCGGGTTGTCCTTGTGTTGGAGGAGGTACGGGCTCGTCTCGCCGGCCAGTCGGTTGGGCATATTGTCTCCTGATGGGCTTCAAGGTTGCTGCACTTGGTGTGAGCATAGCAGGGACAGCCGGGCGCGTCCTTGCAGCGGCGGAGGATGGCCAACGAGGAGGATCGACACCGGGGAAAGCGCCTGCTGGCCATCTTTCCCCTGCGACGATTGAAGACGGGGTGATTCTACTCTGGCAGCTTCGCGGCGGCGGCCTGGTCGACGATCCACGTCAGATCGCCATCGACGGGCTTGATGGCCTGTGCCGGGAAGGTGCTGGGGCGATAGTCGCCATACAGTACGGCTGCCAGCGTATCGGCCTTCTCGCTGCCCGCCACCAGGAAGATGATATGCGCGGCGTGGTTGAGCACTGGCAGCGTCAGCGTGATGCGCTCCTCGTGAAGCTGCGGCACGCTGTAAGCCAGGACGCGGTTGGACAGGTCGCTAACGGCGCGCGTTCCGGGGAAGATCGAGGCGGTGTGGCCGTCGGGGCCCATCCCCAGCAGGACCAGGTCGAAGCGCGGCCAATCACGCGGGCCGAGATTGAATTGGCGTTCAAGGAGCAGCGTGTAATCATATTCAGCGCTGCGGGACAGGCTCTCGCCGTCCATACGGAAGACTTGGTCTCTGGGCACCGGCACGTGCTTGAGCAGAAGCTCATTCACCATACCATAGTCGCTGCGCGGATTGTCGGGTGGCACGCGCCGCTCGTCACCCCAGAAGACAAACGTCTGCTGCCAGGGGCACTTCGCCTGCCACTCTTGCTCGGCGAGAAGGCGATACAGCGGCTGCGGTGTGCTCCCGCCCGACAGTGCCACGCGGAACGCCCCGCGGGCCTCGACGGCCTCGGCAGCGATACTCACCCAGCGCTCGGCTGCCGCCTGTGCAACTGCCTGGGAATCTGCTACCCTGATGACATTGGTCACGGTACCTCACTTGTGTAATCACTTCTCGTCAGCGTGCGCGGCGGTAACAATCTCCGCTGCCCGCTGGAGTGCGCGTTGATAGACAGGATCGTACTTCAGATCAAGCTGGGCGACCAGCGCCGCCGACGTGCTCACCGGCACAAAGGGGTGATCGCTACGCAGCGCCGCCGGTGACGCGTCGTTGAGGCGCAGTTCTACACAGCCACGTTCCGGCACGAACTGCACGCGGGGCATCACGAACGGCGGCTCATCACCGGCTTGCACAAACACCCCCGAGATCTCGCCGGGTGGAAGCTGCTTGGAAGTGGTCTCCACGATTTCCACTTTTCCGGACCAGCTCCCTTTACGCCACATTGTGACGTAGCCGCCGGTGGGCCCGGTCTGCGCCGACTCAAGCTCCCAGCCGAGCCGGTCGGCCAGCCACCCGACCAGAAGCAGCGCGCGCTGCGAGTCACGCAGGTCGCCGCTGGCCACGTGGTTCACATCGATGGTGCGGATGTGATCCAGCGGCTGCCGCAGATCGGGCGCATCCCAGATCTGGGCGAGGAATCGCCGCCAGGGTGTCAGCCGGTCCCAGACCAGATCGGCCAGCGGCATGTTGTCCAGCGCGGCAAGCTGTCTGAGCTGATGCGCTGGCTGATCGAACGTATCCGAGTTCGACCAGCACACGGTCCGCCTCCTGTCGCATGGCAGCGAATAGATGCTCGTTCGGGTCAGGCACAGCCATCCACCACAGGTAGACCGGCAGATCGGCAGCCAGCAGCGAGATCACTGTGCTGTGGATCTCGTGACGCACGTCGCCGCCTACCGCCAGCGCGACCAACTCGCCGCACACCTGGCGGCCCTTGACCACCTGGCAGTACGTGGTCACCCAGCAGTCCAACCCTGGTGGGCCATCGGGATCGGCCTGCACGAGGATCACACGGCCTGGCCGTCGCGCGGTCACATCTGTGATCTGCCGCACCGTGGCGTCGATCTCGTCTGGACCACCAATGGCATATACCACCAGGTTGTGAAGTCCGGGCGCGGATGACAGCCTCCTCGTTGAGCGCCTCAGACGCCCACAGGTCCCGCAGCGCGCCGCGGATTGACCGGGCGCTGGTATGCTTCAGCTCGTTCTGGATGATCTGCGCCATTGCCCGCCCTTTACAATCGCCGCCACTGGCGGCCATCTCGCGCGAGAAGTTGCTCCGCACCCCTCGGCCCCCAGGTGCCAGACTCTGTACGTTTCGAGAGACGGTGCACTACTGCTTTCCCAGTTGGCCAACACCGGGTCGACCAGCCGCCAGGCCCACTCGATCTCGTCGCTGCGGGCAAACAGCGTTGCATCGCCCAGGATCGCGTCCAACAGCAGGCGCTCGTAGGCTTCCGGCGGATCGGTGATGCCGAACGACGTGCCGTATCGGAAATCCATGGTCACCGGGCGGCGCTGAACGCCCTGCCCCGGCTGCTTCGACTCGAACCTGAGCGTGATGCCTTCGTCGGGCTGGATGCGCAGCGCCAGAACGTTAGGGCGCAGGTCACCATCGTCTTCCCCAAACAGGAGGTGCGGGGCCGATTTGAAATGGATGGACACTTCGCTGGCGCGGGTGGGCATGCGCTTGCCCGAGCGCATGTAGAACGGGACACCCTGCCAGCGCCAGTTGTCCACCGACCACTTGAGCGCGGCATAGGTGGCTGTCTGCGAGTCCTCGGCAACGCCTTCTGCCTCGCAGTAGCCGGCCACGCGCTCCCCATCGACCATGCCGTCAGCATACTGCGCCCGCACGGTGTTAGTGGCGATGATTTTCTCGTCTATCGGGTGCATCGCCCGCAGCACCTTGACCTTCTCATCGCGGATGGCGTCGGCCTCGAAGCCGACCGGTGGCTCCATTGCCACCAACGTAACGATCTGCAGGATATGGTTCTGGAAAATGTCGCGCATGACCCCGGCTTTGTCGTAGTATTCGGCGCGACCCTCGACGCCTACCGACTCTGCCACGCTGATCTGAACATGGTCGACATAACGCCGGTTCCAGATCGGCTCGAAGATGGCGTTGGCAAAGCGCAGCACCAGGATGTTCTGGACGGTCTCTTTGCCCAGATAGTGGTCGATGCGATAGACCTGCCCCTCCTTGAAGACAGTGTGGACTGTCTCGTTCAACGCCCCTGCCGTCGACAGGTCGTTGCCAAACGGCTTCTCGATGATCACCCGCCGCCAGCCGCCTTCGGTGTCGTGTGCCATTCCCGCCCCGCCCATACACGTCACTATCTTGGAATACCATACCGGAGGTGCAGCCAGATAGTACAGGCGGTTATCGGACACGCCGCGCTCTCGTGCCTTGTCACCGAGGAAAGCGTCAAGCGCCGCGAAACGCTCCGATTCGTCGAAGTTGCCCTGCACGTAGAACAGGTTCCGCGCGAACTCTTCCCACATCGCGCGGTCGGCAGCGCCTGGATCGAATCGCCCGAACTCCGAAACAGCCTTGTACATCTCCTCGCGGAAATGTTCATGCGTCCAATCGCGGCGGGCGTAGCCGATGATGGCGTAGTTGTTTGGTAGCTGGTCAGATTGGGCCAGGCTGAACAGCGCCGGCACGAGCTTGCGCGCTGTGAGGTCACCGGTTGCGCCGCAGATCACGATGGCGACCGGCTCGGGCGGCCTGCCCATCCTCGGGCCTTCGCGCAGCGGGTTGTCTGTCAGTGGGGCGTTGGGTTTGTCGGCCATATCATCCTACTTCTTGTGAACAGCGTGTCCGCCAAATGCATTGCGCAGCGCGGCCAGCAGCCGGGCTGAGTAGCTGTTGTCCTGGCGTGAACGAAAGCGCATTTGCAGCGCTAGCGTGATGACTGGCAGCGGGATCGAGAGGTCAATGCCCTCCTCGACCGTCCAGCGGCCCTCGCCCGAGTCGACTACGAACGGCTCTACCCAATCAAGCTCGGGATCTTCTTCGAGCACGTTGCCTGCCAGCTCAAGCAGCCACGACCGGATCACGCTGCCGTATAGCCACAGCCGGGACAGCGCCGCAAGGTCAACGTCGAACTCCTCTTTGGCTTCGATCGACCTCGAGGCCCTCGGCGATGGCTTCCATCATGCCATACTCAATGCCATTATGCACCATCTTGACGAAGTGCCCCGCGCCGCTCGGCCCCACACGGGCGCAGCCATTCTCCGGTGCCAGCGCTTTGAAGATCGGCTCCACATGGTCATAGGCATCCTGCTCGCCGCCGACCATCAGGTTAAAGCCCTCCTTCAGGCCCCAGATACCGCCGCTCACGCCGCAGTCTAGCATGGCGATGCCCTTGTAGCGCAGCATCTGCGCGCGCTCCATCGAGTTCTTGTAGTAGGAGTTGCCGCCCTCAATGATGATGTCGCCTTCGCCCAGCAGAGGGGCAAGCTCCTGCAAGGTCAGCGTCACCGGATCGCCGTGCGGCAGCATGATCCACATGACGCGAGGCATCTCGTCGAGCTTTGCGACCGCGTCCTCAAGCGAGTCGGCGAGAATTGCGCCCGCATCTTGGGCTTCTTTCATGGCGTCTTCATTCAGGTCGAACGCCACAACGCTGTGCTGGTTCTGGATGAGACGCCTGGTCATTCCCATCCCCATCTTGCCCAGTCCGATCATCGCAAGTTTCATGACACGCTCCTTCATCAGCGAATCCAACCACCCCGGGCTGCGCAGCGGCGCATTCCGGCGCGCCGCCCGGCCTACTTCCGGCCAAACTCCCGTTCGATAGCCGTGATCTTGTCGACGCGGCGGGCGTGGCGGTCAACGCCGTCGAACACGGCATCCAGATAGCTGCGCACCAGGTCGCGCGCCAGCTCGACGCCCACCACACGCCCGCCCAGCGTCAGTACATTCATCATGTCGTGCTCAACGCCCTGCCGCGCCGAATACAGAATCGTGGCAGATAGCCGCCCGCACGCCGGGTATCTTGTTCGCAGCAATGCTGGCCCCCACCCCGCTGCCGCAAATCAGGATGCCTCGCTCGGCCTTCCCGCCGATCACGGCCTCACCCACTGCGCGGGCGAAGTCGGGATAGTCGTCAGCCGGGTCAAGCCGGTACGATCCGACATCAATCACCTCGTGGCCCAGCCCAGCCGCGTAAGCCTTGAGGTCTTCCTTCAGATCGAAGCCTGCATGGTCCGAGCCAATTGCGACTTTCATCGTCAGGCACCCTCACTTGCCCAGCAGGTCGCGGGCGCGCGCGGCCACGTTCTCGGCGCTGAAGCCAAATTCCTTCATGACGACGCCACCCGGCGCGGACGCGCCGAAGTGATCGAGGCCCACTACGCCGCCGTGCTCGCCAACGTACTTGTACCAGCCCAGAGTCGCGCCCGCCTCGACCGCCAGACGCGGCGGGCCGTCCGGCAGCAGCACCGACTGGCGGTACTCCTCAGGCTGCGCGTCGAACAACTTCCAGCACGGCATCGACACCACACGCGCGCCGACGCCACCCGCGGCCAGCTTATCGGCGGCCTGCAGCGCTAGTGAGACCTCGGAGCCGGTCGCGATCAGGATGACATCGGGTGCGCCGTCCGCATCGCGCAGGACGTAGCCACCCTTCGCAGCCTCAGATGCGGGGGCCAGCTTAGTACGATCGAGGATCGGAAGGTTCTGGCGTGTCAGCGCCATCAAGCTGGGCCCATCGGTGCGCAGCAGCGCCTGCCGCCACATCTCGCCAACCTCGTTCGCATCGGCGGGGCGCATCACCCACAGGTTAGGTACGGCACGCAGCGCCATCAATTGTTCGACCGGCTGGTGCGTGGGGCCGTCTTCCCCTAAACCGATGCTGTCGTGTGTGAAGACGAACACGACGCGCTTCTCGGACAGCGCTGCCAGCCGGATTGGGGGGCGCATATAATCCGAGAAGATGAGGAACGTGGCTGTATAAGGGATGACCCCACCGTGATGAGCCATGCCGACCGCGATTGAGCCCATCGCGTGCTCGCGAATGCCAAACTGGAGGTTGTGTCCACCTTTGTCCCAGCCAAAGCGGCCTGAGTCTTTGAGCCAGGTCTTGGTGCTGGGCTCCAGATCGGCCGAGCCGCCGACGAGATCGGGTAGGTTCTTGAACAGCCCATTTAGCACTTTGCCGCCTGCCACGCGAGTCGAGACCGGCCCATCTTCAGGCTTGAAAACGGGGATACCCGCATCCCATCCGCCGGGAAGCTCACCTTTGGCCATGCGCAGGAGCTCGGCAGCCTGCTCTTGATGCTGTCCGCGGTAGGCGTCAAACTGCTTCTGCCAGTACGCCTCCCACTCCGCGCCCCGGTCGATGGCCTCGCGGAAATGCTCCAGCGCATCGCCAGGGATGTAGAACAACGGCTCTACCGGCCAGTCAAGGTTCTCTTTGGCGGCCTTGACCTCATCCTCGCCGAGTGGCTCGCCGTGCGCCGCGCCGGTTCCGGCCTTGTGCGGGCTGCCGAAGCCGATGACGGTGCGGCACATGATCAGCGAGGGACGATCCTCGATGGCCTTCGCCTCGTTGATCGCCGCATCGACCGCCGCCATGTCGTTGCCATCGATAGGCCCAGCGACGTGCCAGCCGTAGGCCCGGAAGCGCGCGCCGACATCCTCGCGGAAAGTCCAGTCGGTATCGCCCTCGATGCTGATACCGTTGTCGTCGTACAGGTAAACCAGCTTGCCCAGTCGCTGCGTGCCAGCATAAGAAGCCGCCTCCGCCGAGACGCCTTCTTCGAGATCGCCGTCGCTGACGATGGCATAAATGGTATGGTCGATGACGGTGTGGTCGGGCGTGTTGAAGCGCTCCGCCAGAACGCGCTGTGCCACCGCCATGCCGACCCCGTTGGCGAAACCCTGGCCCAGCGGGCCGGTCGTCACTTCGACCCCGGGTGTCAGGTGGCTTTCCGGGTGGCCGGGCGTGATGCTGTCCCACTGGCGGAACTGCTTGATTTGCTCAAGCGGCAGGTCGTAGCCAGTGAGATGCAGCAGCGCATATAACAGCATCGACCCGTGCCCGGCGGACAGGATGAAACGGTCGCGGTTGATCCAGTTGGGATTGCGCGGGTTGTGGCGCAGGTGACGCGTCCACAGCGTGTAGGCCATGACGGCGGCGCCCATCGGCAGGCCCGGATGGCCAGAGTTTGCCTTCTGGACGGCATCGACCGCCAGGAAGCGAATCGTGTTGACGCACATCTGGTCGAGATCGGTCATGGTTGTGGTTGGCGTTGACATGATCTTCCTCTACAGTCAGGAGCACTGTTGCGCGGGCAGCAGGCTCAGAAGAATTCGTTTAGTTGTAAGGCTCACAGCAGCTTCACTATGATTGTAAGGGTGTTGGCAGGGATTGTCCAACTGGCTGTGCTAGCCGGCATCCTGGCGATCTTCACCGGGCGGCGGCGTGGAGTCAGCCAGCGCGCGGATCAACTGCTCCAGGCTGTAGCCAATCATGCCGAAGCTCTGGCGGGCTTCGTCGGGCGTCAGCGCCTGCCCGGCGAAGAAGCGCGCGTTGTGATACACGATCTCCAGCGCCGCCGTAAATGCCTCCTCACTTGGTGGCAAGGTCAACAGCCGCTGCATCAGCGGGTTGGCAGCGTTGAGGTGGAGCGTGCCGCCGGCGGCATTTGCTGGCTGTCCGCGCACACGCAGGTACTCCTCGACCAGGCGTGCCAGCGGGCCACTCAGCATGCCACCTTCGAGCGCAGCACGAGCCCCGGCGGCCTGATCGCTGCCCGGCGCGAAGACGAGGATCGCCGGGATGTCGACAGGCTTGAAACGCACCAGCCGTGCCGCCGTGCCCTGCTCGATGTAATAACGTACTATCGGCTCCCAGCGTCCCAACGGATCCTCGACTGGCTCGAATAGGAAGGCGGCTCCCGGCTCAAGCTGGATCAGGTCAACGCCTTCGTGTGTTCGGGCGTACGCTTTCAGAAACGATTCCTCGGCGAAGCGGCTGGCGTCGATGACGACCAGCCCGCGCGCCTCATACAGCATCTTCTCCTGTGTTGCGCCCAGCTCGTCGACGAAATAGTAGATCGTACCATCTCCGGCACTCAAGATCTCAGGCAAAGGCAGCCGCCCGCGGCTCGTCTCGAACGTCACCAGTTCGCACACTGCCGCAAAGAAGGTGTGGCTCTCCAGTGCCCAGCCCTTGATCAGGTCATTATGCTGCTGGACGATGGCCCGCCAGATGCGCGGGTTGGTTTCGGCGAGGGCCTGAAGATGCGCGATGATCTGCGCTTCGAGCGCGCGCTGCACAAGATAGAACGCTTCGTCGCGGCGCACCTGCTCGCGGCTGGCGGTTGGGTTGAGCGCCGGGCAGTCGACCACCCCGCGCACGAAGCGCGCCCAGCGCGGCAGCAGGTCGCGCTCCTGCTCGCTGACCAGCATCCGCCGCACATAGACGGTCAGGTCGCCATATTCCTGGATCGATAACGTCGATCCAGTGGGGATGAACAGCACGCCGCGCAGAGGGGTGACGGCACGATCCTCGCCGCCACCGGGCAGATGCAGGGTCTCGACGTGGTCGTGGAGGGGGATGACGGTCAGCGGGTCCGATGCGCCAAAGCGCCCGGCGATGTAAGTGCGGTACGCGTCGAGCGGCGCGCCGCGGTGCCAGGGGGCGTCGCCCACGTTGACCGGCTCTTGCCCGCCATCGAGCGTGATCGGTACGCGCAGGAAATCTGCGTAGCTGCGGATCGCCTCGCGGACGACGCCGGGGTTCAACAGGAATTCGCCCGCCAGCTTGAGATGCAGCGTCAGCGTGGTACCGGGCTCTGCACGCTCGGCACGGCCCAGCGTGTAGGTCTCGTCGCCGTGGCTTGACCAGCGCCAGCCGGGCGAGTCCGCTTGCACGCTGCGGGTGACCATCTCGATCTGGTCTGCGACCAGGAACGCCGCCAGCAGCCCCAACCCGAACTGGCCGATCAGCTCATAGGCGGCGTCGCGCCCGCCGACCTCCAGGCGTTCGCGCAGTTCGGCGGTGTAGCCCCGACCGATGGTCGCCAGGTAGGTATGTATCTCTTCTCTGGTGAGGCCGGAGCCGTTGTCGGTGACGACCAGAGCGCGCTGTTCGGCGTCAATATGGAGGTCGATGTGCGGTGTGTAACCATCAACTGAGGAGGTTTCGAGGCGGCGGCGCTGGCAGGAGTTGGCAGCGTTCTGGATCAGCTCGCGCAGCGCCACACTGGGATCGGAATACAGGTGCTCGCTCAGCAGTCGCAGGATGCCGGGCACGTGCAGGCTGATCGGAAATGTCTGCGCGCCGCTTTCGGGCTGTTCCCTCGCGTCACCTTTGCCTGTGTCCATTCCGCCCTCACGCTGCCCACCTTGACGCCTATCGCTGTCATCGAGTATAGCACACAGCAGCCCGTGCCCCACTTGACTCGCGGGCCCTAGCATGAGTATACTAAACCTACCGACCGGTCGGTAGGATGGAGACAATGGCGAAGGTCAACCGAACCGAAATCATCAAGGCCGCAGTAGGCCTCTTCAACCAGAATGGCTACCACGCCACGTCGATGAGCGACATCGCGCACGCCGTCGACATCAAGAAGCCAAGCCTATACCACCACTTCGACAGCAAAGAGGCGATCCTGCTGGCCATCCTCGAAACCGGCATGGACCAGCTCATCGCCGAAATCACCGGGATTGAAGCCTCCAACCAGCAATGCAGCGCCAAACTGCGTGACGCAATCCATGCCCACGCCCGGTTGATAGCCTTCAACCCCGAAGGGGCAGCCGTGTTCCTGCGCGAGGATCGCGGCCTGGGCGACGCATACATGGCGCAGTACGTTGCCAAGCGCGACGAGTTCGAGCGGCTGTTCCGCGCGATCGTGCGGCAGGGGATCGACGAAGGCGTGTTCCGCGACATGGACGTCGCGATCACGGTCCATGCGCTGCTGGGCATGGTCAACTGGATGACGCGCTGGTACCGGCCCGCCGGACGCCTGAGCGCCGAACAGATCGCAGACATGTTCGCGGATCTGTTTCTGGACGGCCTGATCTGCCGGGATGGCGAGGCCATAAGCCAGGTAAGCTGATCCAAACGAAACTGTTGATTGTGGGGCCGCTGGGCCAACAGAAGATAGCGGGGAGAAGACACCATGATCACATTTACCCCAAGCGAAGAACAGAATATGTTGATCGAGGCGATCCACCGCTACGCCGAGTCGGACGTACGCAAGATCGCCCACGACGCCGACGAGACCGGCGAAGCACCTGCTGCCGTGATCAACAAAGGCTGGGAGCTGGGCATCCTGCCCGGCCTGATCCCCGAGGCCTACGGCGGATACGCCGACGGCCCCGGCGCGGTGACCGGCGCGCTGGCGCTGGAGGAGATGGCGTGGGGCGACCTGTCCATTGCGCTCAAAGTGTGGACCCCCGCCCTGTTTGCGCTGGCGATTCTCACCAGCGGGACGGAGGAGCAGAAGCAGGCCTACCTGCCCGCCTTCTGTGACGTCAAGCGGCCCATCGCCACAGCGGCGCTGGTCGAGCCCAGTGTGACTTTCGACCCCTGGCGTCCGGCAGTCATCGCCACGCGCAACAACGGCATGGTTGCGCTCGACGGCGAGAAGGCCAGTGTGCCGCTGGCTGCGGATGCTGAACAGATGATCGTCTACGCCTCTGACAGCGAAACCGGCAAGGTCGATGGCTACATCGTCGAGAAGGGCGCACAGGGGCTTGAGATTTGCGGTCGCGAGAAGCTGATGGGCCTACGCGCGCTGCCCACATACCGCATCAAGCTGTCAAACGTGACTGTCAATGCTTCACAGCGCGTCGGCGGAGAGGCTGGCACCGACTTCGCCACCATCCTTAACCGGGGACGGATCGCGCTTGGCGCGCTGGCCGTCGGCATGGCGCGTGGGTCGTTTGAGTACGCGCGCGATTACGCCAAAGAACGTGTGCAGTTCGGCGTGCCGATTGCGACCAAGCAGGCCATCGCTTTCAAGCTGGCCGACATGGCGATTGAGGTCGATGCCGCGCGGCTGCTGGTGTGGGAGGCAGCGTGGCAAGCCGATCAGGGCAACGACCTGATGGCTTCCGCTGCACAAGTGAAAG
Source organism: uncultured Chloroflexia bacterium (assembly GCA_963787375.1). Lineage (GTDB taxonomy): Bacteria > Chloroflexota > Anaerolineae > Aggregatilineales > UBA3940 > CAWBCR01. Next base: position 120,172 of record CAWBCR010000022.1, read on the forward strand.
CGTACCTCAACCAGATGGTGATGTTCGTGGCTGACTCCGGCGTGCAGACGCTGGGCGGCTACGGCTACATCCGCGAGTACCCCGCCGAGCGCTGGCTGCGCAACGCACGCGGCTTCGCCAGCATCGACGGTCTGGCGCTGGTCTAGTGGCGTAAGTCACAAACACGGAGGACAGGAACCATGATCGATTTCAGCCTGCCAGACAAGATCAAAATGCAGCTCCAGATGACGGAGTATGTGGCGAAGGACGTGATGCGCAAGCACGCCCGCGAACTCGACGAAAACGAGCACCAGCGGCCCACCGAGTACGTGAAGATCATGTGGCCTGTGATGGCCGACATGCAGAAAGCGTCCCTGGAACGCTACCGCCGCAAAGCCGAACAGGAAGCCGCCGGCGAGAAGAAAGAGGAAGGCAAGAAAGGTCCGAGCACCTACTTTATAGGGCTGATGTACATGCTGGAGATGCTGTCGTGGGGTGACGTTGCCCAGTACCTCTCGACGCCGAGCGCCATGCTGGGTGGAACCGCCATTGAAGCGGTAGGTACGCTGGAGCAGAAAGAGCGCTTTCTGAGCCGGTTCGCCGAACTCGAAGCAACCGCCAGCCTGGGGCGCGATGGCCATGACCGAGCCGGGAGCAGGCTCGGATACGTCGGCTATCGCGACAACGGCGATGCTCGACGAAGAGACGAACAAGTGGGTGTTGAACGGCGAGAAGATCTTTTGCACGAATGGCGGCCTGGCGCTGGAGGAATCCAACGGGCTGTTGGTGGTGTGGGCAACGGTCGACCGGAAAGCCGGGCGTGCCGGCATGAAGTCGTTCGTCGTGGAGGCCAACACGCCGGGTGTGACCGTCGTCAAGGAAGAGATCAAGCACGGTATCCGGGCTAGCAACACGGTCGCCATTTCGTTCCAGGATGCGCGCATCCCCTATGACAACATCCTGGGCAACCCTGAGGTCCGCGAGCGCAACTCCTCCAGCCGCAAGGGCTTCAAGGGAGCAATGAAGACTTTTGACGCCTCGCGCCCAATTGTCGCCGCGACGGCGGTCGGCGTGGCGCGCGCGGCGCTGGAGCTGACCAAGGAGAAACTAGCAGAAGCGGGGATTGCCATCCGCTACGACGCGCCGCCTCACGAACAGACGGCCATTGAGCGCGACGTGATCGAGATGGAGGCTGAACTCAAAGCCACCTGGCTGCTGACGCTGCGTGCCGGGTCGATGATGGACTACGGCGAGCCCAACGCGCTGGAGTCAAGCATGTGCAAAGCCAAGGCCGGGCAAGCCGGGACCAGGATCGCACAGCGCTGCGTCGAAATCCTGGGGCCGATGGGCTACAGCCGCGAATGGCTGGTCGAGAAGCTGATGCGCGACGCGAAGATCGCAGACCTGTACGAGGGCACGCACGAAATCAACCAGTTGATCATCGCCCGGCAGGTGCTCAACTACAGCTCGGGTGACCTGCCCGCGTAGCCTCCTGCACCAACACGATACACAGATGGCGGGCCGCATCGATGCGCCCGCCATTTCATTTGTGTTCAACTTTCGCCCATCAGGTGACGCCGAAGAACAGCAGCGGCACGTAACTGATCGCCCACACCGCCAGCATCGGGACGCCGCTGAAGGCGAACAGAATCGACAGGTAGCCGTGATACGACTGGTAAGGCACCAGCCACGGCCCGGCGAAAGCCGCCAGTCTGAAACTGCGCCGGCGCAGCGCGATCACGAGCGTGGGCAGCCCGATCAGCAGCGAGAACGGGAACAGCGAGAGATTCCAGGAACTGGCTGTCGGCGTGGACGGCACCCCCCACGCAAGAATGGCCAGCAGCAGCAGCACCACTGCCGGCGCAGTCGTGCGGGCAATGCCACGCCAGCCGAAGCGCATCCATTGATCCTGAAGCAGCAGCAGGATGACGCCAATCGTCACCTGCGGCTTGATCAGGTAGAACAGCATGGCAATCGGCGCAGGGAAGAAGATGCCCAGCCATGGCAGCCACTCGATGTTGCCGGCGCGCACAGACTGGAGATGCATGGCGCTGGTCACAACCAGCAGCGCGCCCAGCGCGCCAAGGCGCAGCCTTACCGATACGGCCACCAGGCTCGCCACCGAGACGATGGCCAGCACCAGAATGGCGTATTTGCCGAACAGCAGGAAGGGCGCGAGCAGTGGCAGCGTCCACGGCGGGTTGTAGAACCGCATGAACCCGGTGCCGACCAGATACGGGTTTTGGCCGTGCAGGAAAGCCAGAATCGCTCTGCGAAACAGGTCCCAATCGGTGCCCATGTGCAGCCGGCGCGGACCTCAGCCCGCCCTGCGCGGGAGCGCGATGATGAAGTCGCCCTTCAACTTGAGCGAGTCGTCGGACTTTCCCTTGATCGTCAGCCGGCCTTTCGCCAGCGCCTCGCCGCCCTCCTCGGCTTTCTCAGACACGCTCCCCCGGCACACAACTTCCTCTCCAGGGAGAGTCATGCCGCTGAAACGTACCTTGATTTGCCGAACCGAGCCGGGCCCGGCCCAGTCGGTGAGCAGCTGCCCGGCGAACGCCATGATCAGCATGCCGTGCGCGATCACGCCGTCCAGCCCAACCATCTGCGCGACCTTGGGCACGGTGTGGATCGGGTTGAAGTCGCCCGACGCGCCCGAATAGCGCACAAGCTGCGTTTCCGTCACCGGGCCCTTAATCACCTCTGGCAGCTCCGCGCCCGGCTCGACATCCTCGTAGTAGATCGTCATGGCTCCCCCTACCCGCGCACGATGATCAGCGCACGGTCGTCGATAACCGGTGCGCCGCTCTGGTTGCGATACTGCGTCACGAACTCGACGAACGTCATCGCGCCGGAGCGGCCCGCCTTCTCGTACACGTCGGCGACCCGCGTCACGCCGGTGACCGTGTCGCCGATGTGCAGCGGCGCGAGGTACGTGTACTCCTGCTCGGCGTGCAGCACATTCCAGATTTCGACGCCAATCGCATTCAGCGCGCCCTCCAGCCCGCCACCGCCCCAGAACATGAACAGCGTGGCGAACGTCGGCGGCAGTGGCGGGTCGTCGGCCTCGTAGGCCGGGTTGCCGTCGCCAACCGCCAGCAGGAACTCGCGCAGCTTGCTGCGCTCAATGGTGAAGCTGAACTCCGGGAAGACCTTCCCCTTGTGGGCTGGATCGACCATGAATGCGTCCTTTCGTCAGGCTGCGGGGCGAGGTCATGAGCTGACCTCACCGATAGGAACAGGCCGCGGGGCGCAGAGTTACGCGCCTACACGCGCTGGTAGCGCAGCGTGGGGCTGCGATCCTTTTCCAGCGCGTCGAGGTTGGTGATCATCACCAGCCCGCGCTGGTTGAGGTACTCGATCCGCGCGCCGGTCTGCTCAATCTTGAGCAGCTCGCTGTAGCCGTCGAGCCGCCCGTAAATGTGCTGCGCGATCTCGTAGATCGAACGCGGCCCGTCGCACAGATCGTAGACACGCTCGACCTTGTCCAGTGCTGCCTGCCGGGTGCGTCGGGCCACGTCGTAAAAGTCAGGCATGGGCCACTCATGGCCGCCCAGCGCCACACGTACCCCTTCGATAGTCCCGGCGCGCGCCAGTGAATCGACGTAGTGGCTGACGCCAGTGTAGGGCATGATGCTTTCCGGGGCCAGTGCAACGCTGGTGGCAGGGAGGATGAGATCGGCGCACAGCAGCACGTCGTCCACTTGCAGCACGACCAGCCCCGGTGCGTGGCCCGGCAGGTGAGTCACGCGCATTCTATCGTCGATCAGGTCGCCATCGTGCAGCACGTAGTCGACCGGCACCTGCTTGAAGGCACGCTTGCCCAGCATGTACATATCGAGCAGGCGGCTGCGATGCTCGGCGGGCACGCCGCTCCGTGCCAGAAAGTCATCCATCGCCGCCCGGGTGACGAGCACCCGCTCGTCGTAGTTGACCAGCACCGGGCGAGCCAATTCGTGGAGGCCGATCTGCGCTTTGGTTGCGGCATCTTTGACCTGCACCAGCCCGCCGAAATGGTCGATGTGCCCATGCGTGATGACGATACGGTCGATGTCGGCCAGCGTTGCCCGCACGCCGTACTCGCCTTCGAGCGCGGCCAGGCCCGCCAGCAGATCGGCGTGCGACGAGCCAAAGCCGGAGCCGACATCGACCAGCGTCAGGCGGCCCTCGTCGGTGACGAGGTGAGCGTAGCCAATGTAGCCGGGGAACACCTCCAGCGGCAGGCGAAAGACCTGTGCGCCGCCAGAGGTCTCGATACGTTCAAGATGGTCTTTGTCAGTCATCAGGCTCACTTTGTGTGGTTGTCAACAGGATCAAGCAGCAGGCTGCCGTCCAGCCGCTGCAAACCAAACTCAAGCGCCAACGCTTGCGCTTGCGCGTACTCTTCGGGCGTGATGGCCCGGTCGATACCCTCGCGGGCCGAGGCACGGTAGGCCGGGCGATACTGGTCCATCAGGCTCAAGTAGGTGTTCGGTCCGAGGTTGTCGGCAATCCAGCGCAGGACGCCCGCCGTGTTGTCGTCATGGCCCGGCATGACGAGGTGCCTCAACAGCAGGCCGCGACGCGCTGCGCCGCCCCCATCGATCTGGAGATCACCGACCTGCCGGTGCATCTCCAGCACCGCCGCCCGGTTGATTCGCGGGTAGTCGCGCACGCCGCTCAGGTGCAGCGCGAGGTCTGTATCGCTGTATTTCATGTCGGGCAGGTAGATGTCGACCACGCCGTCGAGCAGCGCCAGCACCTGCGGCGCGTCGTAGCCGCCCGAATTCCACACCAGCGGCAGGCGCAGCCCGCCGTCGACGGCCAACAGCAGCGCCTCAAGAATCTGTGGCGCGACATGCGTCGGCGTAACGAGGTTCAGGTTGGCCGCGCCCTTCGCCTGCAAATCGAGCATCAGCGAGGCAAGCTCCGAAGCCGTCAGCGCACGCCCCATGCCCTTGATGTTCCAGCGAGCCGTCTGGCAGAACTGGCAACGCAGGTCGCAGTAAGTGAAGAAGATCGCACCGGAGCCGCCGCCCGAGACGATAGGCCGCTCCTCGCCGAAGTGCAGGTATGCCGTCGCGACGACCGCCTGGATGCCGGTGCGGCACGGGCCAGTTTCCGTCACGCGGTCGATACCACAGTTCCAGCCACACAGGCGGCAGGCGCGCAGCGCCGCGCGTGCCTGCTCGACACGCCGCGCCAACTCCCCGCTGCGATACAGCGCCAGGTACGCAGCTTCAGCCATCACGCGTCCCTCGCTAGCCGGAATCCCACCACTTCGAAGCTGTCTGCGGGCGGCTCACCCTGTCGAGCCGCGCAGCGCACCGAGACTCTACGGCTGCGCCAGCAACCGCCATGCATCACGCGCAGGTCGGCGTCTGCGCCGGGACCTTCGCGACCATCGCCAGCCCGGTACGGGTACGGCCAATACAGCGACGAGCACCACTCCCAAACGTTGCCGGCCAGGTCGCTGTGGCCGTATGGCCCTCGCCCTTGCGGGAACAGCCCGACGGCGCAGATGCCGCGGATCGGGTCTCCCTCCCACAGATTGGCGCAGCCGGGCAGATAATCATCGCCCCACGGATAGGTGCATGGCTCGCTCGCGCCGCGCGCAGCCAGTACCCACTCGGCCTCGGCTGGCAGGCGGTAAGTGTGCCCCGTCTCGACGCTCAACCACAGGCAGTATGCTTCGGCGTCCCGCGCCGAAACCCACGTAACCGGGGCGTTGAGCAGCGTTGCGTCAGGCTGCCGGCGTCGCCAGCCGCGAGGAGCGCGGTGACCGGTTGCCGCCAAGAAGACGGCATAAGCAGCGTTCGTCACCGGGAACTGCCCCAGCGTGAAACCTGCCACCTCGACCCGATGGATGGGCCGCTCGTCGGGCACAGCTTTGCTGCCCAGCACGGCCACGCCCCCCGCCACGTGGATCATCTCCGGCAGATAGTGCGGTGCAGAGAAGCGCGGGTCGCCCAGCAGCGACAGCGCCACGCCGGCAGCCCCCCGCTGTCGGGGTTGAAGCTGGCTGACTGAGTCCAGAATGTCACGGGCGTACACGCGTTCCTGCTCCAGCGCGATGATCGTCCGCGCTGCCTGCGCCCGCTGGCGCGGATCGCGGCCCATCAGCGCCGCCCACAGGCGCTGGTCGCGCCCGCGGTGCGGGCTATCCTGCTGCCCTGAGAGTGTGGTTGGCGGGGGCATGCCAGAATCCCGATCTGCGTGCGGGGGCGTCACGCCAGCTCGCGCGGCTGGGCGGGAGCCGGCGCGCCGAGGCGGACGAGCGCCTCGCGGGCGTACTGTCGCACGAGGCGGTCGGGGTCGGTGCGCAGCGCAGCCACCAGAACCGGCACGCTGGACGAAGCGCGCAGGCCGCCAAGGCCCTGCGCCGCGCAAGCCCGCACCCACGCAAATGGATCGCCGGCTAGCATATCGGCGAGTGGCTCAGCCGCGCGGCTGTCACCAACTGCACCCAGGATGTTCGCCGCGCGACGCCGCGCGATACCGTTCGGGCTGCGCAGCGCTACCATAACCGGCTCGACGGCCGGCCTGCCAATGGCGATCAGCGCGTCGACCGCATATTGGCCGACCCACCACGCCGTGTCGCCCAGCACGTCGACCAGCGCCTGCACGGCGGCGGCGTGGCCGAACGCCTCCAGCGCGCGGGTGGCGGCGATACGCTGCGCGTCGCTGTAGCCACCGCGCTCGCGGCGGCTGCTTGACGCAAGTATCTTGACCAGCTCAAGCGCATAGATACGCTGCTGACCCATGTCGAGCACCGAGGTAATCGCCTGCTGCCAATCTGGCAGGCGGTCGTCAAGCAGCGCAGCCAGCAGGCGCGGGTCGGCCATAACGCGGCGCTCGCCGCCCAGCCCCGGCTCGCGGCCCGACAGGTCAACCCCGCCCGCCCCGCCCAACAGCGGCTCGTCGCCGGTGACGGCGCTGCGATCAGCCATCGTCAATACCCCGGTAGCGGGCCGTCTCGCGGTCCAGCATCGCCTGCGCGTCGGGCGTGCCCAGCCGCTTGAGCGCCCAGCGCACCGCCGCCCGCACGGTGGGGTCAGGTTGCCACAGCAGCTCTCCCAGCCCGCCGACCAGCCCATCGGGCCGGCGGCGCAGCAGGAAGGTCAGCGCCACCTGGCGCACCATCGCATCCTCATTGAGCAGGGCGGTCAGCGGGGCGGGCCGCAAACATGCGGCGGCGACCCGCCGCCACGAGCGCAGCATCACCGGCAGGTCATAGGGCATCGAGAGATAGTCGTCCGCGCCGCTGCGGAAGGCGGACATCACCGCCTGCTCACCGTGCTGGACATCCATCACCAGGATCGGGATGCGCTGCACCAGTGGATCGGGATGGCGGCGCACCCGGCGGATCACCTCCAGACCGTCCATGCCCGGCAGCCGCAGGCTGAGCACCAGCAGGTTTGGGTCCAGTGCACGGATCAGATCGACTGCTCGCTCGCCGTCGTCGGTGCGGCGCACGTCATAACCGTTCGACGCGCCCAGCAGGTCAGCGAGTTCGGCGACGCTATCGTCCAGCTCGGCCAGCACGACCAGCGGCTTGCGACGGCCCATTACCGACGGCGCTTCATAGCCCTCCAGCCGGAAGCGCCCGTACAGCGGCCCGAACTCGCGGCTGAGCCCCGGCTCCATGCCGCTGTGCCGGATCGCCCGTGACCCGCCAAGCGCCGGTTCATTTCCGTTGGACCGCGACCGTTTGCGCGTCACGACTCTCTCTCACCACCTTCCGAACCCATCAATGCAGCTCGACAACGGGCACGTTGCGCAGCACCGCTTTCTTCGTCTGCAGATCGTGGACGGTTACGCGCAGCGTGCGGTTCTGGTCCACGTTGAACTCAACTTCCACCCGATCTTCGCCTGCTTTGCCCGGCGGGTCAAGATGGGCGACAGTGCGCGATCCGTCCTCGTCGTTGAGCGCAATCACCTCGCGCAGCTCAATCCCGCCGTCGACCAGCAGGATCGCGCGGTCGCCAAACATTACCTCGGCGACACCGCCGGCGCTCTCCTCCACCTCGCCGATCACCAGTTCAAGCGCCTCCTGCCCATCACGCGAGGCGGTCAGGATCAGCTTGACCGGCTCTTCCAGCGGATAGCGGACCCCCGCCGGGATGATCTCCTCCCACTCGTGCCGCCCGGTGATAGGGCTGAGGTGCCGGACTCCATATGAATGATACAGGAAATCGTCCAATCCCACCCCGACGGCCAACCCAAGTGCCCCGTGCGCCACCGCCTCAAAGGGCTTGTGTTCGAAGACGCGCTCGCTGCCGAACAGTGCGCGCAGCATACGCCGCACTGAGGGTATCTGCGAGGTGCCACCCACGAGCAGCACAGCGCCAATATCCTCCGGGAAGATGCCCCGCGCCCGCGCCCCGCGCAGCACTTTGTCAACCGTCTTCTGGATGGTGCTGTAGAACTCGTGCCGGTCGAGCAGGTCTTCGAGCTGGGTGCGGGTAAACGCGGCCCGGTAGGTACGATAGGAGTCGGCGTCAAAGACACCAACCTCCGCGTTTTCGTATTCAGACAGGCGTATCTTGGCCGCCTCGACGGCCAGCTTGAGCTGCGTATAGGCATCGCCCACGTCGACGCGCTGCACGCCGTTGCGCACCAGCAACTCGTCAAGCAACCAGTGGTCGATGTCATCGCCGCCCAGCACACGCCCGGCTTTGGCCACCACACGCGCCTCGGCTTCGTCGGCAGTGACCGGGCTATAGGCTGGCTTGCCGCCTTCGATCAGCACGCCGCCGCCTTCCTCGGCAATCGGCATGCGCACCAGCGATACGTCCAGCGTCCCCCCGCCGAAATCGAAGACGAGGATCATCTCGCCTGGCGTGCGGACGTCGTAGCCAAGCGCGGCAGCCGTGCTCTCGTCGACGATCCGCAACCGCCGGATGCCGAGCCCCAGGCTGCCGGTCGCCACGCCGGTTTCGTCCCGCAGCCACTTCAGGTAGCGCTCGAAGCTCTGCACCGGCACTGTCAACACCAGTTCATCGACGCCGCCTGTTTCTTGCCCGGCTGCCGCCTTAAGAACCGCATTCAGGAACGCCTCGCCCGCCCGCGCGTCGTCCCACTCGGCACCATCCAGCACGCGCGCCAGCGGGCGGCTGTGCGCCGCGATCCCACGTTTGAATGAGGCGAAATAGCGCTCGTCGCCATGCACGTCGTAGCCCTCAGCGCGGACAGCCTGCCCGACTACGACCTCTTCCGTCTCGCCATTGCGCACGTACAGCAGCGATGGGATCAGTGGCAGCGCCGAGTCGGCGGCAGGTGTAGAGAGCCCCGGCAGACGGATGGTCTCCGGGGCGCTGGTGGCTTCACGCCAGACCGCGATCACGGTGTTGGTGGTACCGAAATCAACTGAGAGTTTTCGCATACACTGGTTGTCCGGTCACGTTCAACGGTGGGATTGGCGTTGTCCCCACCGGGCCTTATCCCGCGCGAGTGACCTGTGCCTTGCATACAATGTCACCGTGGTAAATATAGCCTACATAGCGCACGCGGACCATGTCGTCGGGTGCGATCGCGCGCGCGCCCTGGCCTACTGGCTGGTGGCGCCGCGGATCAAAACGGGTCTGCACGCCGGCATCGCCAATTCGCTCAAAGCCAAGATCTGCCAGCATCTCATCGAGCGGGGCCAGCAGGTCGAGCACGTCGCGGGCGGCCAAATCTGCGCCGCCATCCAATGCGGCGCGCAGCGTCGGTAGCTGCGTGACGACCGGCTGCAAGCGCCGGAATAATGCCAGCCGCTCAGCCTCCGCCAAATCAACACCGGAGCGGGCCAGTCGCGCGTCAAGCGCCGCATACTCCTGTCGCAGCTTGGCAATCTGCGCATCCCGCGCGTCGATCTGATGCTGGGCGTCGTCCAAAGCGCGATCCTTCGTTGCGAGCGCGCGCCGCAGCCCACTCGCCGTTTCGGCCAGCGCATCGTAGTTGCGCCGCTTCAAGCGTGCGATCTGCCAGCGCAGGCGCAGCACGTCAACAGCGTTAAGCGCCCTCCGGGCCAGCGTGCTGAATACCTGCTGAACACGAGACGACATGGATTGTTCATTCATGGGAAGATCGGGCGTCGGGCCGTTCACTGGTGTGATCAGGCAGATCGCAGGCTACAGGATCGTCCGGATTGAGGTGATGGGCGATGGGCAGGGTGCCCGCCTCAAGATCGGCAAACGTCACCGAGCCGTCGGGGTTGATGAACACTTCGACCTCGACGGGCAGCAACGGTCTGTCGCGACCCTCCCGTGGATCCTGGGGCGTCATGCCTGCCTACTCCCTGACCGGCACGCCGATCTTGCCAGACAGCAAGGGTGGGCGCAGCGTTTAGACAGCCTGCCGCCCACCAGAGGTAGCCTGCTACGAGTTCGTGGTGACCGTGTCACCTGATTGTTGCTCGCTTTTATTGTAGTACTCCGCTGTCCGCTCGCGCCTGGTGACTTCACCCAACGCGTCTTCGACAGCGCGTGTGATCTGATCGCAGGCCGGGCCGCTGACGCCCGTCACTTTCTCCTCGACGGTGCCATCTGGCTTGATGACGAACTCAATACGCTGATTCTCAGCCATCCGTTTACTCCCCACCAGTACAGGTCAGCCGTTTGCCGGGCGTGATCTTATGCCCAGCGCTGCATCACAAGGCGGATACTGCCGTCTTTCTGGTTCACTTCTTCGGCGATCTGCCAGCCCCGCGCCTGCGCCTGTTCGCAAACGGTCAGGTAGGCGTAGCGCTGCGAAACGTCGTTGAGGAAGCGCTGGCGATCGATGTGCAGGCCCCAGAAGTCGGCGACCATCGCCAACTGCTCACCTTCACGGCGGAAGCCAATGTCATACTTGGAGCCGGTCTCCACAACCAGCTCGGCGTCGAGCTTCTGCCCGCCATATCCGTGCACGATGCCGTTCTCCACGACCTCGTAGCCAAGGTCGCCGAGCGCGCGCTTGACGGTTTCGACATCACGTAGTTGGGTTTTGATTCTCGTAAAGTGCGACATTACGCACCTCCATCGATAAGATCGACCCGCAGTTCACAATAAACAGCAGCCTGCTATGATTTTGGCCCGATTGTGAGTCTGTGTCAAGCGAGGCGCGACTGACAGAAACCCACGTATTCATCGATGATGGCCAGCGCCTGCTGAAGCTCGGCAGCCCGTAGCGGCCGCCGCCAGCGGCGGCACTGCTCCAGCTCCTCGACCGCTTCCCGCCGGTCAGCGAGGATTTCGGCCAGCGCATCCTCGTCGGTCAGCAGGCGGACCGGCTGACCGGAAAGCCGCGCCTCTTCACGTTCGCGTACCGACCGCGCCTGGATGCGCGCTCGCATCCGCCGGATGGTCAGGACACGCGGCATGTCGCCGCGCCGATGCGCTACGTGCTGCTCGGCCAGCAGATAGGCAGAGATCGACGGCCACACCTTACGCACGCCGCCAAGCATCGGCGCTTTGCTTTTGTCGTAGCCGGGCAGCTCGGGCTCGCGCCCGGTCGGTTCAAACCCGGGATCGGGCTGGCGTGGCGGCATCCCCCTACCCCGAAACAACGTTGCCGCGCCGGCAGTGCCGCGCGGCAACAAACTCCGGACGACAGGCTCTCAACGCGGCAGCCCGGCGTTTCCGAACAATTGGCCCATTAGGCCGCTCTCGGCGGCGTCGGAGCTGGCCGGGCGGCAGCGCCCGCTGGCCGACCATTCCTGCAAGCGGCGGATGTGCTCCTGCGCCGTCTTACTAAGCGGCACAATCTGTGCCATCGAGCGCAGGATGTCTTCGGTGGTGAACTCGCGGCGCTGGTTGAAGGCGAAGTGCATCGCCTCGTAGATGGCCTGCTCGATCTCGGCCCCGTTGAAGCCCTCGCTCTGGAAGGCAAGCTGATCGAGGTCGAAGTCGCGTAGACGGTTGGGGCGCACTTTGGTCAGGTGCACCTCGAAGATCTCACGCCGCTCGCGCTCGCTGGGCAGGTCGATGAAGAAGATCTCGTCAAAGCGGCCTTTGCGTAGCACTTCAGCGGGCAGCGACTTCGACAGAGTTGGCCGTTGCAGCGATGAAGACCGGCACATCCTTCTCTTCCATCCAGGTCAGGATCGTGCCGAACACCCGCGCCGACGTGCCGGAGTCGCCGACGAACGACGAGCCAAGCCCGGCGAACGCCTTATCCAGCTCGTCAATGAACAGCACGCAGGGGGCCATCGCCTCGGCAATCTTGATCATCTCGCGGGTCTTGGCCTCGCTCTCGCCCACCAGCCCACCCATCAGCCGCCCCACGTCGAGCCGCAGCAGCGGAATCTGCCACAGGCTGGCGGTGGCTTTGGCTGAGAGCGATTTGCCGGTGCCCTGGATGCCCACCAGCAGAATTCCCTTGGGGAATGGCAGGCCATACTCGCGCGCCTCGCTGGTGAAGGCTGCCGCGCGCTGCTCCAGCCACGCCTTCAGGATGTCCAACCCGCCGACGTCCTCGATAGTCTCCGAGGCGGGCCAGAACTCCAGCACTTCGGTGCGCCGGATCCGCTGCTTCTTCTCTTCGAGCACCAGCGGCACGGCCCGCTCGTCAATACGGCCGTAGCTGGCGATGGCACGCGCCACAGCCAGCCGGATACGGGCCACCGTCAGCCCCTGGCAGGCTTTGATCAGCGCATCGCGCCCCCCAGAAGACAGCCGCACGGTGACCTTCTCAAGCACGGCGTCAAGCTCGGCATCGATCTCTTCTGCGGTCGGCGGGCGCAGGTCCAGCACCGTGATCTCTTCGGCCAGGTCGGGTGGAATACGCAGCGTCGGCGCGACGATGATCAGCGTCTTGCGGCTGTTGCTCAGGTGGCGGGCCAGGTTGCGCAGCTTCCGCGCGACCTGGACATCTTCAAGAAAGCGATGATAGTCGCGCAGGACAAACATCGCCGGAATGTCAACCTGTGCCCGCTCGATTTCGACCAGGGCCTGCAGCGGGCTGTTCTTGGCAGCGCCGCCCTCGAAACCCTCGACGAAGTCCCAGGTATGCAGCGCGCGGAAGGGCGCGCCGCGCTCAGCGACATCGGCCATCATCTGCTCGACGCGCTCCTCTTCGGCTGTTGGCACGTAGATGATGGGGTAACTGGAGCGTATCAGGAGGTCGAGTTCCTGCTCAAAATCCATACAGCACACCTGCATCCACAGAAACAGTTTGATCAATCGTACCCGGATTATACTACAATAGGTGGGGACAACATCTACCGTCCCGCGAAGACCGGCCAGCACTCGGAGGTCCAGCTGGATGCATCACAACAAGGCTAACCAACTCCTCGCCGCAGCGGCGCTTGTGCTGACCATAGCATTGGTGTCGTGTGTTGTCGACAACCGGCAGGGGCCGCAACCTGTGACACTCGAAGACACGGCGGCGGCAACTACCACACCTCCAGAGCCGGCAGCCCCCACCGATTCCAGTGGGCTGGTCACCGGACCCTGCGAGCACCTGCTGTGGCCGCTGCGCGATGGCGCGACGTGGTCCTACCGGCTGAGCACGCCATCGGAGACTATGGACCTGACGCTGACGGCATCAGTGAACAATGACGGGGCAACACTGACCGTTGACGGGCAGACTGCTGCCATGTACTGTGGCGCGGGCGCTCTGGCCGGGCTGCCGCCGCTGCCTGCCGGCGATCCTGAACTGGGCTCTGGCGTCACCGGTGTGAATCCTTCCGGCGATTATCTGCCCTCGCCGGGGACGCTGCTGCCGCTGGGCCAGATCGCGGAGTGGGACCAGCAGCTTGATGCGGGCGGAACGATCCTGCTGCCGTTCGCCGGCAGCCAGCCGCTGCCGATCACTGGCGGCAGGCTGGTGTTAGTCAACGAGACCAGCGCGCAGGAGACGATCACGGTGCCGGCAGGGGATTTCCTCGTCCTGCCGGTGCGCCAGGATGTGTTCTTCGACGTTCAGGTGACACAGCCCGATGGCTCGCAGGCTGGCATCATCATCAACGCCTCAGCGCACGCCTATTTCGCGGAAGGCGTCGGGCTGATCCGCATCAACTACGAGGGCGGCACGATCAGCTCTCAGGACGGTGCGTGGATGCTGAATGGCGGATCCACGCTGGAGCTGACAGGCACCTCTTTGCCGTGAGCACAAACATCGCAGGCTGCCATTCTGGGAAAGCCGCCAACGGGGTTGTATAATCAGAGTGTTCGAGTTTCGCAGTTTTCCCACTCACACCTATTACGAGGAGTCAAGGTGAAGCTCCACGAGTATCAATCAAAGTTTCGATTTGCCGATTACGGCATCCCCATCCCTCATGGCAAAGTTGCCACCACACCACAGGAAGCATTTGAAATCGCAAAGGAAATCGACGGGCCGGTCGTCGTCAAGGCGCAGGTCCTCGTCGGCGGGCGCGGGAAGGCGGGTGGCGTCAAAGTCGCCCAAACACCCGACCAGGCCGAGAAGCTGGCGAGCATCATTCTGGGCATGGACATCAAGGGGTTGACAGTCAAAAGGTGCTGATCGACCCGGCAGCAGATATCAAGAACGAGATCTACCTGGGTGTCACTACCGACCGCGCCGCGCGGCGCACCGTCATCATGGCATCCGCTGCCGGCGGCGTCGACATTGAAGAAGTAGCGGCCACCACCCCTGAAAAGATCGTCCGCGTCCACGTCGACCCGTTCCTCGGGCTGCGCGATTACCAGGCGCGTGACATCGCCAACGCCATCGGCCTCCCGCGTGAGACCTGGAAGCAATTCATCCAGATCGCGCAAGGGCTGTACCGGTGCTACCTGGAGAGCGACGCGTCACTGGCAGAGATCAACCCGCTGATCGTAACCGGCGACGGCAAGCTGATGGCCGTCGATGGCAAGATGGTGATTGACGACAATGGGTTGTTCCGTCACCCGGAGCTGGCCGAGATGCGCGACACTGACGAAGAGGACCCTGCCGAAACCCAGGCCCGGCAGGCCGGGTTGAGCTACGTCAAGCTCGACGGCGAGATCGGGTGCATGGTCAACGGGGCCGGGTTGGCGATGACTACCATGGACCTCACCAAGCTGTTCGGCGGATCGCCAGCGAACTTTCTTGACATTGGCGGCGGCGCACAGGCAGACAAAGTCGCGGCGGCGCTGCGCATTATCCTCGACGATCCCAACGTCAAAGCGGTGCTGTTCAATATTTTTGGCGGCATTACCCGCTGCGACGAGGTCGCGCACGGCATTCTGGCTGCGCTGGAGGAGGTCAAGACGAACGTGCCGATGGTCGTGCGGCTGGCCGGCACCAATGAAGCTGAAGGCCGCGCCATCCTGGCAGATGCGAACATGATCACGGCGACCACACTGGCCGAGGCGGCGCAGAAAGCCGTCGAAGCGGCCAAGAGCGCCTGACGGAAAGAGAGTTCTATCTGTGGCAATCCTGGTCGATACGGACACGAAGTTGATTGTACAGGGCATTACGGGCCGCGAGGGCGCCTTCCACACTGAGCAGATGATCGAGTACGGCACGAAGGTCGTCGGCGGCGTGACCCCCGGCAAGGGCGGCGAATGGGTGGGCAAGGTGCCGGTATTTGACACGGTGCGCTCGGCTGCCGAAGCGACAGGCGCGAACTGCTCGATCATCTACGTCCCGGCGCGGTTTTGCGCCGACGCGATCTTCGAGGCAGCCGACGCCAACATTCCGTTGATCATATGCATTACTGAGGGCGTGCCGATCCTCGATATGATCTCCGTGCGGGCCTTCCTCGACCAGCGTGGGGCGCGGCTGATCGGCCCCAATTGCCCCGGCCTGCTGACCCCGAACCAGGCCAAAGTGGGCATCATGCCGGGCAATATCGCCACGCCGGGTGGCATGGGCGTTGTCTCGCGCTCCGGCACTCTGACCTATGAGGTAGTCGATGCGCTGACCAAGGCTGGTATGGGCCAGTCGACGTGCGTCGGCATTGGTGGCGACCCAATCAACGGCACCAGCTTCATTGATGTGCTGGGGATGTTTGAGGACGACCCCGATACTGAGAAGATCGTAATGATCGGCGAGATCGGCGGCACAGACGAGGAGAAGGCTGCGCGCTTCATCGCCGAGAAAGTCACCAAGCCGGTTGTCGGCTTCATCGCGGGGCGCACAGCGCCCCCCGGCAAGCGCATGGGCCACGCCGGTGCGATTGTCGAGGGCGGCACTGGCACTGCTGAAGACAAGATCGCGGCGCTGGAGGCGGTTGGAGTCAAGGTAGCCGATCACCCGGGGCAAATCCCCGATCTTCTGGCGAACCTGTAGCCGCCAAATGGCAGGACAACAGCACGGGCGCGTTCAGATGTGGAACGCGCCCTTTCGCGATTACGGCTGTGGGCGGATGTCAGGGTCGCTGCCGGGGTGGCGTCGCGTACAGATACAGCGCAACCCCCAGCACCAGCAGCATCGAGCCTGCTGTTGTGCCGATCATCTGCTTGTAGCCAAACGCCGATGGTGCCGAGCCGATCCCGATGACGTCCGCCAGAAGCGAGACGAGGGCGATCAGCAGGCCGGCAACAGCCATGGCGATGCCAATCGCCTTGTATGGGGGCCGGTTACGTTCTGACATGGTCCATCCCCCCAACTGCGCTCCGGATAATTACGGGTTGTTAGCCCGCCATGCATCTTCCAGGCATGTCTGCGGATTGCCGGTGTTTGCGCCGGGACCCGATGCAATGCACTGGAGCCACTTTTCAGGATCGGCACCCTGCGCCTGCACAAATGCCCGCGCGGAATCGCACTCGGCCTTGTTAGCTGGATCATTGCAGTAGTCAAAACAGCCCACACCGCTCTGGAAAATGCAGGTCAGCGGTGGGAGCGCCAGATTCGGCGCGACCTTGGTCGCCGTGGCAGTTGGCGTCACGGTCGGGGTGACTGTCGCCGCCGGGGTGGCCGTCGCGGTTGGCGTGGCCGTCGAGAGGAACGGCAGCGAGAAGCCTTTCGCACCGCCGCCCAGCATGCCGACCAGGACGATAATGACGACGATCAGGATGCCAATGCCCACCAGGCCGCCAATCAGGATCAGCGCCTGATTTCCACGCGCAGCCGGGCGACGTGCCGGCGCGCGCGATGACGCCGCGCTGCCGCCCGTATCACCACCCAGCGTACGTGAACGGGACCGCGCGCGCGACAGCGCCTCTAAGTCGGGCTCGCCGAGATCCTGCTGGTAGCCGCCTTCGCTGCCGGGCTGCGCTGCCCCGGCTTGACGGATTTTCGCGATGCGGTCTTCTGCCGCCTCGAATTCTTCCTCGCCGCCTTGATTGGGATCGTTAGACATAGTTCTTCACCCTTCTTCTTCTCGCTTGATAATAGCTTTGATACAGCCTACTGCACAATATTAAACCGCAAAGTCTGCAATACGGGAAGTACCTGCTCAAGCCCACACTGCGTTCCGCTGTAACTGATGTGCGCCTCACGGTTGGAGGCAATCGTCCCGACATACACCCCACCCGACGTACCATCGGAAGCCTTCCAGGTGAAACCCGGCACGGCCAGATTGCCCACCGCCATCGTCGCAACCCCCGGCGAGATCTCGGCCAAGTCGACGCGCTGCCGGAATTGCGCATACTGCTGCTCCAGCGTTCGCTGCGTAGAGGTGCCTCCGACAGACGTGTAGATCATCAGGCTGCACACTGCTGCCGAGTTGGCCCACGGCGGCTGCAGTGCAATCGCCTGACCGGGCGTAGTGTTTAGCGAGGCAGCTACCCCGCCATCGACGTTGTTAGGTGTCCAGTCAGGCGGCGCAGCCAGGCAAAAATCCTGCCGCACCAGCACCACGAAGCCATTCGGCACCAAGCATGGGCCGGTCAGCGCAGAAAGAGGGGTCCCAAGCGCCGCCGCCAGCGCGGTTGCAGGCGGTGGTGTTGGCGAGGGCGTTGGCATGCTGGTTTCTATACTCTCCGCGGTCTGCACGGCGACTGCCTGGAGCGTCTGCAGAGCAGCTGCATCCTGTGGAGTCCCTACCACCGGCAGCACGGTCGAGATGGCAGGTCCCAGTCCGGGTGGCTGTTTTCCGGCGCAAGCCAGCAGCGAGAGTGCAGCAAATACCAGCGCTGCCCAGATACGCACCACCGGCCATGTGATCAGATTGCGCTTCATGCTGTCATCTTATCGCATGTCTGCCGTCTCGGAAAGGCTTGAGCCCGCCACGTGCCGGAATCGAAGTGAGACGAGGCCCTGCTTGTTCCGAACTGCACAATTGCAGAACTGTACTTGACAATTCCAAACGGGCCGTGTTAGCATCTGTAATTACGAGAGACCGTTGGCGTCCGCCCAGCAAGGAGGACGCCTTTTGCAAACATCTGGATCCTCTCGGATCCTATGCCTCTCTGGAGGAGGGAGCTTATGGATTGGGACGGTCTGTCTCATTCCGCGGGACAGACAATCACTTACGCAAGATTACATCAAGTTCTATCAGCGTCGTGTTGATTGAGGAAGAGGAGAACAACAAGATGAAGAAGGCGTATTTCGTGCTGCTGGTGCTGGCACTGGCGGCCGTGCTCGCTGTTGGATGTGCAGCACCCACGCCGGCTGCCACCACCCAGGCACCTGCCGCAACACAAGCTCCGGCAGCCACCCAGGCACCCGCTGCCACTGAGGCGCCGACTGAGGCGATGATGGCCGAGCCAGCCGCCTGCTCGTCAGACGCATTCGGCTGCGCAGTGTTCGCACCTGGCGATGAGATCACCATCGGCTACGCTGGTCCCACGACCGGCGACTATGCTGCGTTTGGTACCGACATCTCACAGGCTGGCCTGCTGGCTATCCAGGACGCGAGCCCGGTTGATGGCTGGACGTTCAAGCTGGACATTCAGGACACGCAGGGCGCGCCCGAGGGTGGTGCGTCAGTGGCCAACCTATTCGTCTCCGACCCATCGGTTGTGGCCGTGGCCGGTCACACGTTCTCGGGCTCGACCGAGGCAGCAATTCCGATCTACGAGAAGGCCGGCATTCCGATGCTCTCGCCTTCTGCGACCAACCCGAGCCTGACTCAGATGGGTTCGCAGGTCTTCAACCGTATTGCCTTCACCGACACGGTGCAGGGTGAGAAGGCTGCCGACTACCTGTACAACACGCTCAACGTCAAGAAGCTCGCCATCATGCACGACGGCGGCGCTTACGGCCAGGGCCTGGCGCAGGTCGTCAATGACGCTTTCACCGCGCTGGGTGGCGAAGTGACCGACTTCGTGGCCATCACGCCCGGTGAGACTGACTACAGCGCCCCGCTGGCAGGCGTCGGGGCCAAATCGCCCGATGCCCTGTTCTTTGGCGGTTACAGCGCCGAGGCAGCGGTTATCGCCAACGAGAAGGCAGTTGCCGGCCTGGGCAGCGCGATCTTCTTCAGCGACGACGGCACCTACGGCCAGGACTTCCTGAATCTGGCCGGCGCGAATGCCGAGGGCGCTTATGCGACCTCGCTCATTCCGCCTTCGTCCCCGGCCAAGGATGCCTTTGACCAGGCGTATGAGGCGGCCTACGGCACCAAGCCGGGCGTCCTCTCAGCCTTCACCTGGAACGGCTACGACACGGTTGCCGCCCTGATCAGCGCGGTCGGCCAGGTAGCCATCATGGGTGACGATGGCAATCTGTACATTCCTCGCGGTGGGCTGGTGGATGCTGTGCGTGGCCTCAAGGACTATCAGGGGCTGAGCGGCGTCATCACCTGCAGCAGCGATGGCGAATGCAACACCGCCGGCCCGACCTTCTATATGGTCGAGAGCGGCGCGTGGGTAGAGGCGAAATAGCCTTGCGCTTCTGATTTACCTGCAATACAACGTGTGGCGAGGCAGGCAGAGACTGCCTGTCTCGCCCCGTTTGTTTGAACCCTTCATCTCTTGCGTGGCAGATCTGCATGGGCCCGTCATCCCGAGGTAGCTGAAAATGGAAGAAACCGCTTCACCGCGTATGCGAACGCCCATCAGCACATACCGGATCGCGCAGATTGTGCTCGGGGTGCTCTTCATCGCGTATGTTGCCTGGCGCATGTACACGGTGATCTTCGTCCAAGCAGTCTATGGCCCGGACACATGGGTTCGCTTTGCGATCTCGGGTTTAATCCT
The DNA here is from genome assembly GCA_963787375.1 of uncultured Chloroflexia bacterium. Classification (GTDB taxonomy): domain Bacteria; phylum Chloroflexota; class Anaerolineae; order Aggregatilineales; family UBA3940; genus CAWBCR01. Next base: position 140,124 of record CAWBCR010000022.1, read on the forward strand.
GGGCAGCGTGTATGCCGTCATCGCGATCGGCTACACCCTAGTATATGGCATCCTGTTCATGATCAACTTCGCCCATGGCGATGTCATGATGCTGGGAGCCTTTGCCGGCTTCTTCGTCTTTGAGGCGCTGAACGCGTGGAAGGTGGGCCCGGACCAGGTTCCGTTCGTGAACGCGTCTGTCTTCAGCGCCATCATTTCGATCATCCTCGCTTTCGTCGTCGGTATGGTCACGGCGACCGTCGTCGGTGTCTATCTGGAGCGGATTGCCTACCGACCGCTGCGTAAGGCTCCGCGTCTGGTGCCCCTGATCAGCGCCATCGGTGCGTCGATTTTCCTGGAAAACTGGGCGCAGCTCATGTTCAGCCCGCAGCGACGCACCTACGCAAATCCCGGTATCCTGACCCGAAACGAGGGTTGGACGCTCCTGATCAGCGGTCGCCCAGTGATTGTGACATACACCGGCGTGTTCACGTTTATCATGTCGATCCTGCTGCTGGTCATACTGTATGTGATCGTGCAGCGCACGCGCCTTGGCCGCGCGATGCGCGCCGTTGCTCAGGACAAGCAAACGTCGGCGTTGATGGGTATCGACGTAGACGGCATCATCTCTCAGACGTTCGCCATCAGCGGCGCGATGGCCGGCGCAGCGGGTGTGTTGTGGGGCATCCACAACGGAATTATCTATCACTATGTGGGGTTCGTCCCTGGCCTGAAGGCGTTCACAGCAGCCGTACTGGGCGGCATCGGAAACGTGCCGGGCGCAATGGTGGGCGGTATGGTGCTCGGGCTGATCGAAGCGCTTGGCCCGGCGCTGCTGGGCATCGGCTTTCAGCTTAAGGACGTGCTGGCGTTCTCGATCCTGGTGCTGGTGCTCATCTTCCGCCCGACCGGCCTGCTGGGCGAAGTCCTGAGCGAAGAGAAGGTGTAACGATGGAACGTATTCGCAACGGCCTGCGCTCCGGCGTCACGTTCGGCATCATCATCATCTTTCTGTCGCTGATCGGCTTCACGACCACAGCAGCCGACCTGGTCGCCGGTATCCGCGGCACGGCAAGCGTGGCCGACGGGTTGTCGGTAGCGGCGTTCATCAACATGGCGATCTTCATGGGGTTGATGGGGCTGTGGGCTGGCGTGAGCAGCGCGCGTCGCAGCGGGGCCGAGACATGGTCGGGCGATGTGGTCGGCGGCCTGGCGGCAGGCGTGGGGATGGGTCTGACGGTCGCCATATACGCCTTCGTGATCGGAGCGGTCAATGCCACCGGCATCGACATGCGCGTCTATCTGGTTGCGCTGGGCAGCGACGCGGTGACACTGTTCCTGTACGGCCTTCCGCCGCTGACCGGCGCGCTGGCACACATAGGCCTGCTGGCGGCGTCGGGCCTGGTAGGGGGTCTGCTGGCCGGGTTACTGGTGCACGGCGGCTGGCGACAGGCAGTGGGTGGGTTTTTCAAGCGGACCAGCGGGGCAGTTGGCAGCATGCCGACAGTGCAGCGTGTCGGCCAGAGCCAGTGGTCTCGCTATGCGTTGTATGCGGTGCTGGTCGTCGCCCTGTTCATCATGCCCAGCTTCCTCGGCCAGTACTGGAACTACAACATGGGCACTGTTGGTATTTACGTGCTTCTGGGCCTGGGACTGAACATCGTGGTCGGCATGGCAGGCCTGCTTGACCTTGGCTACGTAGCCTTCTTCGCCATCGGCGCTTACACAGTTGCTTTGCTGACGGCCCCCACCCCCCACCATTTGATGTGGAGCTTCTGGATTGCGCTGCCGATCGGCATCGTACTTGCTGCCCTGGCTGGCATCCTGCTTGGCATCCCGGTGCTGCGCATGCGCGGTGACTATCTCGCCATCGTGACGCTCGGTTTTGGTGAGATCATCCGCATCCTCAGCAAGAGCGACCTGCTGACCGCCTTCTCAGGAGGCCCGCGCGGCGTTCGGGATATCGCAGTACCTGTTCTGTTTGGCCACCAGTTTGAAACCAAGGACTTCATGTACCTGATCATCATCGGGTGTCTGCTGGTGATCTTTATCACGGCCCGGCTGCAGAACTCGCGCGTGGGCCGGGCATGGGTCGCAATGCGCGAGGACGAGACCGTCGCTCAGGCAATGGGCATCAACACCTGGCAGTACAAGCTGATGGCGTTTGCGATGGGCGCAGCGCTGGCCGGGCTGGGCGGCGTGTTGTTCGCCTCACGCAATCAATTCACCGGCCCAGAAGACCATAACCTGATGGTCTCGATCAACGTGCTGTGCGTGGTCATAGTCGGCGGCATGGGCAGCATCCCTGGTGTGATCATGGGCGCGCTGGCGCTTAAAGGGCTGCCTGAGGTGCTGCGCCAGCTTCAGGACTTCCGGCTGCTGGCCTTCGGCGGGCTGCTGGTGGTCATGATGATCGTGCGGCCTGAAGGCTTGTGGCCGTCGCGGCGGCGCAGAATGGAGATGCACCGGCCTGAAGAAGAGGTTGAGCTGCCAGAACATGGGATTGTAGCTCAAACTCAAGGAGACGCCCCATGACACCCGTCCTCGAAACCCACGGCCTGACCAAGCGCTTCGGCGGCCTGACGGCAGTCAACAAGGTCGACCTGGTTGTGCCGGAGCGAAACATCGCCAGCGTGATTGGCCCGAATGGGGCGGGCAAGACGACATTCTTCAACTGCATCACCGGCTTCTACACGCCGGACGAGGGCACCGCGCTGTTCAAAGGCCAGTCGATATTTGGCCTTGGGCCGGACAGGATCGCATACCTGGGCATCTCGCGCACATATCAGAACATTCGACTTTTCCAGGCGATGTCCGCCCTTGAGAATGTGCTGGTCGGCCACCACCCTCGAATGAAGAGCGGGTTGATTGGCGCGATCTTCCGCCCGCCGGGGACCATTCGCGAGGAAGAGGAATTAGCTGACCCGCGCCCAGGAACTGCTGGAACTCGTCGGGCTCGCAGACAACGCCGATACGACGGCCCGCAATCTGCCTTACGGGGCACAGCGCCGGTTGGAGATTGCGCGGGCGCTGGCCAACGATCCCTCGCTGCTGTTGCTCGATGAGCCAACCGCCGGGATGAATCCGCAGGAGACCGGCGACCTGATGGCATTCATCCTCAAGCTGCGCGAGGAGCTGAACCTGACGATCCTGCTCATTGAGCACGACATGCGAGTGGTGATGGGCGTTTCTGACCAGGTTACGGTGCTTGACTACGGCACGAAGATCGCGGAGGGCACGCCTGCAGAAGTGCAGAAGGACCCCAAGGTAATCGAAGCATACCTGGGCAAGCCAATGGAGCAGCTAAACTGATGGCACTCCTTGAAGTCAACGACATTCACACGTACTACGGAAATATCCACGCTTTGCGCGGCATCTCGCTGACGGTCGAAGAAGGCGAGATCGTCACACTGATCGGCGGAAATGGCGCGGGCAAGTCGACGACGCTGAACACAGTCAGCGGGATTACGCCGGCGCGCCAGGGCAGCATCGCGCTGGCGAACCAGGATATCACTAAGACACCGCCGCACGAGATCGTCCGCCGCGGGGTTACGCAGGCACCTGAAGGCCGGCGCATCTTCCCCCGCCTGACGGTTGAGGAGAACCTGGATCTCGGCGCGTACAGCCGTAACGATCGGGCCGAGATGGCCCAGACGATGGCATCCGTCTTCGAGATATTCCCGCGCCTGGAAGAGCGTCGGCACCAGCCGGGCGGTACGCTGTCCGGTGGTGAGCAGCAGATGCTGTCCATTGGGCGAGCGCTGATGGCAAAGCCACGCATTCTGCTGCTGGACGAGCCTTCGATGGGTCTCGCGCCGATTCTGGTGCAAGAGATCTTCAATACGATTACAGAGCTGAACAGGCAGGGGACAACCATCCTGCTGGTCGAGCAGAACGCACAGGTTGCACTGTCGATATGCAGCCGGGGCTACGTGCTCCAGACCGGCGAGATCGTTCTGACCGGCACCGGCAAGGAGCTGCTGACCAACGAGATGGTACGCAAGGCGTACCTGGGCGAGAACTAGCGCGTTTCCCGCCATCCACGCTCGCTCTTGCCGCGGAGCCCGGATCGCACAGGTGGGTGATCGCGGCCTCTTTTTGCAGGGTCACATGTCGATCCACAGCCTCGCGCCATCCCGGCTCAAAGATGCGGCGTATGCCGCGCTGCTGGCGTTGGCCATGTTCGCAGTGGCTGCACTGAGTTTCACGCATTCCGACTGGGACGCCGGCAGCCAGCTTCACCCCGACGAGCGCAGTATCCTCTTTATCGCACAGACCATCGAGCTTCCCGCCAGCCTGCAGGCAACTTTCGACGCGCGCACATCACCGCTTAATCCCTACCGCGATGCAGGTGGCGGGCAGCGGTCGTACGCCTATGGCAGTCTACCGCTGTATGGGGAGGTGGTCGCCGAACGCGCGTTGAGCCTGCCGTGCCGCCTCGCGCCCGATGCGTGTCGGTCAGTTCCACCTGATACATTCGCCGGGCGACTTCTAAACGTGGCGGGCGCGTCGCGCTTCGACCATCTCACATGGGTCGGGCGGGCGCTGAGCGCGCTGGCAGACACACTGACGATTCTCGGGGCAGCCCTGCTGGCCCGACGGTTGTTCGGGCACGCGGCCGGACTGCTGGCTGCGTGGCTGACGGCGTTTGCGGTGCTGCACATCCAGAATGCGCATTTTGGCACGGTTGACAGCGCGCTGGCGCTGTTCTGCACGCTCGCCGTGTGGATGCTGGTGCGCTACACACAGACCCGTACCCGGCGCGACAGCCTGCTGGCGGGGCTGCTGTTCGGGCTGACCGTCGGCTGTAAGACCAGCGGCCTGCTGCTGATCACACCGCTGCTGGTCGCGCACCTCACCGCCCGTCGCGGTTCGCGCCCCCCCCTGCCCCGCTTCGACCTGGCCGACCACGTGACGTTCTGGCTGTCGCTGCTGGTGGCATCAGCGGCTTTCGCACTGACAAACCCCTACGCGCTACTCGACCCTGTCCCATTCCTGACGAACATGGCAACACAGGCGCGGCTGGTCGCCGGAGACCTGGACTGGCCGTTTGTGCGGCAGTATGTGGGAACGCTGCCGCTGGTGTACGCCATCACGCAGCAGGCATGCTGGACGCTCGGCCTGCCCTTGGCGGCAGCCTGCTACGCCGGGCTGGCGTGGGCAAGCGTCAGGGCGCTACGCGAGCGGTGTCGGGCGCTGACCGTGCCGGCGATGTGGGCAGTCGTCGTGCTGCTGACCGCCGGCTGTGCATTCGTCAAGTTCCCGCGCTACATGCTGCCAGCCACGCCCACGTTGATCGCGCTGGCCGCCGGGCTGATCTGTGCGCCTTTCTGGTCCGGCTACCCCCGCAGCAGCGAGGCAACGCAGCCGCAGGTTGCCCCTCGCCCGAATGCTGCCGTAAGATGGGCGCTGGCCGGGGTGATCCTCCTGCCAACGGCAGTCTACGCTTTGGCCTTCGCCCGGATGTACGACGCGCCCCATCCCTGGATCGCAGCCAGCACCTGGATCTACGACACCATTCCGGCGGGCGCGGTGATCGCCGTCGAACGCTGGGACGATGCTCTTCCGCTGAATCTGGCCGGTACCGGGCAGAGCAACCTGCGCGACGAGACTTACACGGTCACAACGCTCGATCCGCTGGCGGAGCCGGACGACCCCGCGAAACTGCGTACGCTACTCGGTCAGGTCGCGGCGTCGGATTATGTCATCATCTCCAGCAGCCGGTTGTATGGCGTCGTTCCCCGTCTCAGGTCACGCTACCCGCTGACCGGTGGCTACTACCGTGCGCTGTTCGACGGCACGCTTGGCTTCCGCGTGGTTGCGTCCTTCTCGCGCTACCCGAACCTGCCGGGCCTGTCGCTCGTCGACGACCCGTTTACCCACGCAGGACTGGCGAACCCACTGGGCGGCTGGCCGACGGGGAGCATCGTGGCGGGCTTCGCCGACGAGTCGTTCACCGTCTACGATCACCCACTGGCAATGGTCTTCAGAAACGAGCGCCGCCTCACAGTGGCGCAGATGGAGGCGATCATCACCGATGAGGTGAGGTAAGAGAACAGCGGGTGGTGCTCTCAACCCGATGGACCGATATTGTGGGCGAGCTATGCCGTTTGGAGCGAGCGAATCTTCTCTTTGTCCGTTTAGTGCCTTTGCAGCACCATTGACAGCCCCCGCCGCGCCCGATATAATCTCTGCTTGCCCCGGCGTCGGGGCATTCTGCCGTGAATCAAGCCGGATAGAAACCCGTCTTCCCCTGGCTGCACGCCTGTATTGTCATGCGTGCGCCCAGGCGGCAAGCGAAGAACGGAGAACAATGATGTACGCAATTGTGCGCGTGGGCGGTCGGCAGTACCGGGCCGAAGTAGGGCAGGCAATTGTGGTCGAGAAGCTGCTCGCGGAAGTCGGCGAGACGCTCGACCTGGGCGAGGTCCTCCTCGTCAGCGACGGAACCAAGACCACCGTTGGCCAGCCACTGGTCGAAGGGGCAAGTGTCAAGGCCGAGGTCGTCGACCAGTTCAAGGGCAAGAAGATCGTCATCTACAAATACAAGCCCAAAGAGCGTTACCGCCGCAAGGCCGGTCATCGCCAGCAATACACCCGGCTGATGATCAATGACATTGCAGCCGGTGCGAAGAAGAGCCGGGCCAGGAAGGCCAAGGCTGAAGAATCCACCGAAGGCGAAAACGCCGAGTAACCCGGCAGGATCAAGGTTTCGGCGACGGGGCTTCTCGAAACACCGTCAGCGAAACGCCTAGACTGAACAGAAGAGGGCAAGCACATGGCACACAAAAAAGGCGCTGGCTCAACAAGGAACGGCCGTGATAGCAATCCGAAGATGCTGGGCATCAAGCGCTACAGCGGCGAGCACGTCATTCCGGGAAACATCCTCGTGCGGCAGCACGGCACCAAGTTCCACCCCGGCGTGAATGTCGGCATGGGGCGCGACTACACGATCTTTGCCCAGACCGAAGGCTACGTCCATTTTGAGTGGGGTAAGGGTGGCCGCAAGCTGATCAGCGTGCGGTCTGAGAACCCGAACGCCAGCTAAGCACGATATCCACATCATTGCGCATCACGCCACCCCGCAGCAAATGGCGGGGCCGTGTTGCATGAAACAGAGGTGATCTTCGTGAAGACAGACATCCATCCGCAGTGGTACCCGGAGGCCAAGGTGACTTGCGCCTGTGGCAACACCTGGACCACCGGCTCGACAGCTCCCGAAATCCACACCGACATATGCAGCGCCTGCCACCCGTTCTATACTGGCGAGCAGCGCATCGTTGACACCGAGGGGCAGGTCGACCGTTTCCTGAAGCGTCTTAAGGCTCGTGAGGAACTGATCACAATCACCGAGGGCCAGCTAGAAGCCGCTTCGGCGGCGCAGCAGCCCATCGCCGAGTTGGAACTGGGCACGCGTTACGAGAACGTGCTGACCGGGGCCGGAATCAAGACAGTCGCTGATATGGCCAGCCGCCTGCAAGAGGGCGGCGACGAGGCCCTACTGGACATCAAGGGCTTTGGCCAGAAGGGCCTGATCGACGCCAAGAAGAAGCTCCGCCAGATGGGTTTCGAAATCTAACAGCCGTATTCCCCTGCCCCAAGCGTGACAGGATTGGACGACGAACAGGGCGCGACCATCACCACCTCGGAGATGACGCGCCCTGCGCTATCATCACACGCAGGAGCGAGTGCTTCATGATCCATCAGCGGGGCCGCATTGAGGTGATCTGCGGCAGCATGTTCAGCGGCAAATCCGAGGAACTGATCCGCCGCGTGCGCCGGGCGGAAATCGCCAGACAGAAGGTGCAGGTCTTCAAACCCAGCCTCGACGATCGCTACGGGATCGGCAGCGTCAACTCCCACGACGGACGCGCGGCCCAGGCCGTCGCCATCGACCGCGCAGACGCAATTCCCGCGCATCTCGATCCAGATACGACCGTCATCGGTATTGACGAGGCGCAGTTCTTTGACGAGGGCATCGTGGCGCTGTGCCGCGAGCTGGCGGAGCAACGCGGCATGCGGGTGATCGTCGCCGGGCTTGACCTTGACTTCCGGGGTGAGCCATTTGGCCCGGTGCCGGCGTTGATGTCGCAGGCCGAGCAGGTCGACAAACTGCACGCCATCTGCGTGATCTGCGGCGACGATGCCTCGCGCTCGCAGCGGCTGATCAACGGCGCGCCCGCCCGCTACGATGACCCGATCATTCTGATCGGCGCGACCGAGTTCGTATGAGGCGCGCTGCCGCCATTGCCACGAAGTGCCCGGACGGCCCGATCCACGCGCATAGCGGGCGACACCCCCGCCGGGTATAATGGCTCAGCCGTCAGGGGCTTCTCAAGGAGCCGGTTATGCCACCCCATTACGACGAGATCCTCGACCACGTTCTGATCAACTCCGAGCGCCTGCAGGCGCGCATTGCCGAGCTTGGCCGCGAAATCTCAGCCGACTACGCGCAGGACCCGGATGTTGTGCTGATCGGCATCCTCAAAGGCTGCGTGCTGTTCATGACCGACCTGATGCGCCAACTGACCGTTCCGCACGCCATTGACTTCATGGACGTCAGCTCCTATGGCGTCGGCGCGCGTGACTCGTCCGGCAGCGTGCGTATCCTGATGGATATCAAGGTATCCATCGAGCGGCGGCACGTGCTGATTGTCGAGGACATCATCGACACCGGCCACACGCTCGAACAGGTGCTGCGGCTGCTGGCCGCTCGACGGCCTGCCAGTATGCGTGTATGTACCCTTCTTGACAAGGCAGAACGCCGCGAGGCCGTGATCCCGATCGACTATACCGGCTTCAAGATCCCCAACGACTTCGTCTTCGGCTACGGTCTCGACATTGACGAGTATTATCGCAACCTGCCGTTTATCGGGGTCGTGAAGCCTGGCGTTGTCCTGACCGAATAGACCGCCGTATTCGTATCGCGGAGAGCCCCGGCATGAGCCTCGCACCAACCGCGCCGCGCCGCCCGCTGCGCTGGCCTGAGCTCGTCGGCGAGCTGGCCCGCGCCGCGCCTGATGCCAGCCGGCTGTACATGGTCGGCGGCATGGTGCGCGACGCGCTGCGGGGCACGCCGATCCATGACTTCGACCTGGCCACGCCCGACAATGGGCTGCGCGCAGCGCGGCAGATAGCAAACGCCTTTGACGGCGCGTACTATCCCGTCGACGCGGCGCGCCACACCGGGCGGGCCATTGTTCACCATCACGATCAGACTATCACCATCGATGTCGCCAGCTTTCGCGGCGGCGACCTGCTCGAAGACCTGGCCGGGCGCGACTTCAACGTCAACGCGATGGCCGTCCAACTGGACGCGCGCGACGCGCTGATCGATCCGCTGGGTGGACAGCAGGACCTGTTTGATCACAAGCTGCTCCGGCAGTGCAAATCCACCAGCATCACCGACGACCCGATCCGCGCACTGCGCGCCGTCCGGCAGGCGCTGGAATTGAGCTTACGCATCGAGCGCGGCACACTGGGCGCAGTTCGTGAGGCCGGACGGCAGCTTGTCACACAGGACGGCAGTCTCGACCAACCGGAGCGCACCCGTGACGAGCTGTTCAAAATGCTCGGCGGCGCCCGCCCGGCAGCGGCGCTCAGGCTGATGGGCCAGATCGGGCTGTGGCACATCGTCGCCCCGCCCGGCGCTGCCGGCGCGCTCAATGAGCGCCTGCCCGTCGTGGAGTGTCTGCACGATCTGCTGGCGATCATTGGGCCTAAGCGTGACGACAACACTGCTGCCGACCTGACACTTGGCGTGGCCGTCATGATCCTCGACCGGTACCGGCGGCAGCTTCAGGATTTCCTGGTGCAGACTTACGCCGATGGCCGCTCACTGCCCGCGCTGCTGTTGCTGTCTGCTGTTACGCCGCCGTCTCTCGTTGCAGCCGGCGAGGCCTGGGCAGCGCGGCTGAGACTGTCCGGCGAGGAACGGGACCTCCTGACAAAGCTGGTCTCGGCGCATTCGCTGCTGGCGGCTGGCGCGCCAGTAGGTGACCGGCAGGCACATCGCTATTACCATGCCACGGGTGAAGCTGGGATAGGCGGGACGCTGGTGATGCTGGCCGGGTACCTGGCGGCGCACCCGCCCTACCCTGATCCGCAAGCGTGGGGCGCGCTGCTGGATGAAGTCGCCGCGCCGCTGCTCGATGCGTTCTTCCGCCGCCACCAGCAGGTCGTCGCCCCGCCGCCGCTGCTTGACGGCAACGACCTCGTAGGCGAGCTTGGCCTGAAACCCGGCCCGCCTGTCGGGCAATTACTGGTGCGGCTCGCCGAGGAGCAGGCCGCCGGTGAGATCCGCACGCGGCAGGAGGCGCTCGACCTGGCCCGCCGGCTTGCCTCAGAATAAGAATAGCCGAACACAAAGAGCCACCGCGCGGTGGCTCTCTGACTACGGGTTGACGCGGCGGAATGAGATCGACGTTAGCTTTCAAGCTGCGAGGTGCAGTGTGGGCAGCGCGTGGCCTTTATCGGGATTTCGGTGTGGCAGTACGGGCACTCTTTGGTCGTTGGCGCGGCGGGCTTCTCTTCGGCAGGCTTCTTCCCGATAGTTTCAGTCGCCCGGACACCCTTGACGATCAGGAAGACCGCTGCTGCGACGATCAGGAACGAGATGATGTTGTTGATGAACAAACCGTAGTTGATCGTCGGCGCGCCGGCGGCCTGTGCGGCTGAGAGCGAGTCATATGGTGTGCCGCTCAAGCTGATGAAGAGTCTCGAGAAGTCAACCTTGCCCAGCAGCAGGCCGACCGGCGGCATGATGACATCGTTGACCAGCGAGTTTACAACCGACGTAAAGGCCGAGCCGATGATGATGCCGATGGCAAGGTCCAGGATGTTGCCCCGCAGGATGAGTTTCTTGAATTCGGCAAACATGGCGATGCACTCTCCTTATTGCCGGTGATTTGTGATCAAGAGCTTAAGAGACATCGCCGGTGGCAGCGTCCGTCTTATGGGCCGACTTCGACCACCAGGGGTTCATACCGGCAGGTGCAGCCATCTGGGCACGAGCAGCCCTCGATAGGCAGATCAGGGATGTCAGGCGAGTCCTTGGGATAGGTGCCCTGTGCCGCCCGGCAGGCCGGGCAGGCCCTGTCACGCGCGACGACAAACACGTGGCTGGCGCGCGGGCTCTTGCGGATCGAACTCGAGTGCCCGCGCGGTGACCGAGTTCGACCTTCAGATCAGCTCCGCAGTTCGGGCACACAGCGACCTGATCTTCGGTATGGGTCAGGCAGATTGCGCATTCACGCATCGAACGCTCCTTCGATGGTCATGGGTGATGTGAGCGGTTGGCGACTTCAATCCAGATTGTACCATGCCGGCACGCGGGGGCAATCGTCATTCGCCGGGGCGCTCATAGAAGCACAGCATGGTCCTGCCATAGCGGCGCTGATCGATCAGGTGCAGGCTGGACAGCCCGACCTCCTCGAATTCATCGGGATCGATCTGAACGATGGCGATCGCGTCAGGATAGAGCCATCTGGGCCGCGTATCGATCAGCTCCAGCGCCTTGCGCCACATCCCTTTGTACTGCGGCGGCGCAATGTAGATCACATCGAACGCCTCGTCGGGGGCCGGATCGTTGCTCAGGAAGGTGAAGGCGTCGGTGCGATGCACGTCGGCATCCGCGCCAAGAGTAGTGATCTCCAGGTTCTCGTAGATCGTACGGATCGCAGCGCGGTTCATGTCGAGGAATAGACAGAACGCCGCGCCGCGGCTCAGCGCTTCAATCCCAACGCTGCCCGTCCCGGCGAAAAGGTCCAGCCAGCGGCTGTCAAAGACCGATTTGCCCAGGATGTTGAACAGCGACTCCTTGACCTTGTCCATCACCGGGCGGGTGCTGTCGCCCGGAACCAGCTTGAGCTTGCGGCCTTTGGCCTTGCCGGAAATCACACGCAGCGCCACAGCATCCCCCTATTGGACAGCCACCCGGCACACATTTCCGTCCGGCACTTCGAACGTCGCACCGCTGCCTGCCACCCCTGCAGCCTCGGTCGCAATCGCGTAGCGCGTGGGCGTCCCGGCCTGCGCCTCGACCCGACCCTCTGCCCCGGGCGTGAGCGTGGTGAGCAGTTGTTCACTACCTTGCGCGCCCTGCAAGATGTCGATGGTAACGCTGGCCTGGTTGACAAAGACGATCGTTGCCGCACTGCCCGCCGTCGTCTCGCAGGCCGGAACGCCAAACGTCAGGCGGCGTGCGGTCGGCTCGACAGGGGGCGTACTGATGCCGAGCAGCCGCGCCGCCGCGCCCGACAGCACCAGCGTGCCGACCGCAACGATGACCAGCAGCGCGATCCCGGTGGCGATCCCGATCAGGGTAATCTCGGTCTTCGGTCGGCGCGCCTCGGCCTTCTGCGTGGCTGGTTGGTGACTTCGCTCCGGCACTATTACCAGATCGCCACGCTCGTTGGCGCGGGTGTCGAACACCGGCCGCTCGATACCTGCCGGCGGTGTCACCTGGGCCAGCCGCCGCTCAAGCGTGGTCAGCAGGCGGCGGGCCTCGGCATGGCCTGGCTCGATGCGCAGCACCTGACGCAGACAGTTAATGCGCTGCTCGTCGTCGTCGAGAACGGTCGCCAGGTACAGCCACGCCGCCAGGTTGTCGGGGTCTTCGTTGACCACCTGTCCAAGCAGCCGCCTCGCGCTGCGCCGGTCGCCAGCCTTGACGGCTGCGATGCCCTCTTCCAGATGCTGCTGAACTTCATCACCGTGCATGAACTCAAGCATACGCGATCCGACCAGATTTCACCAAGCGCCGCCGCGTGCGTCGTTGCCGGTGCAGATCGCGCGTGTTATACTCGCGCCCACGCGGGCGGAACCCGCGCTTCGTACCGAGGCGTTGTATCGTATGAAACGATGGCAGATCGTACTCATTGGGCTGCTGATCAGCGCAGCCTTTCTATATGCCTCGCTGCGGCAGGCCGATCCGGCACGGATCATCGAAGCTTACCGCACCGCGCGCTGGGGATTCGTGGCGCTATCGTTCGCGATGGTGGTCGGAACGGTGTACTTGCGCGCGCTGCGCTGGTCGGTTCTGACCCAGGGCCGGCTGTCGGTGGGTGACTCGTTCTGGCTATTCAACATCGGGTTTCTGTTCAACAACGTGCTGCCCGCCCGTCTGGGTGAGTTCGCACGCGCGATGCTGGCGGGCCGCCGTCCACAGATGCATTTCACCAGCGCGCTGTCAAGTATCGTCGTCGAGCGACTATTTGACCTGGTATCTGTAGTCGTGTTGTTGGGGATCGTGCTGCTGGGCCTGCCGCTGCCCGGCTGGGCAACCACGGCAGGGGCTGCCATCGGAGTGGGCAGCGTTGCCGCAATCGTGGTGCTGGCCGCTGCGGCCCGCTGGCCTGAATGGGCGCTGAACCTCGGTTCGCGGATCCTGGCCATCATCCCGCGCATCAGCCAGGAACAGGCGCGCGGCTTCCTCGCGCCGTTCGTCGACGGGCTGGGCGGCGTGTCGGACCCGCGCACGTTCGCGCTGGGGCTGATGCTGTCGGTCGTGGCGTGGCTGGGATCCGGCGTGGCAACCTGGGTGATGATGCTGGCTTTCTGGAGCAGTGTGCCGCTGATCGTCGGCATGATGGCCGTCGCAGCAGCGGGGCTGGGCATCGCCGTCCCGGCAGCTCCATCCGGCGTTGGGCCGTTCGAGGCGGCGGTGATCGGCGTGCTGTCGGCCATCGGTTATGACGCCAACATCAGCCGCAGCTTTGCCTTTGCCCTGCATGGTGCCAACTTCCTCATGACCAGCGTGCTGGGCGTGATCGGGTTGATGCGCGAAGGGATCAGCTTCCAGGAGGTCGCCAGTGAGGCACGCGCGCTCAAGCAGCGTGAGATTGCCGACACCCCGGTCGAGGAGACGCCGGCTTCATGATCGCGCCGGAGAAGCGGCGACAGGCGGCCCGCTGGCTGGGCGTGGTCGGCGTGGGCGTCATCCTCAGCATTATTGCGTTGGGGCACAACGGGTCGGCGGCAGCAGCGCATAGGGTCGATTGGGTCCCACTCGCTTCGCATATCCGAAACCTGGCTTGTCTTGCCAGCCCAATCTGCCGGTTTCACCGCGCTGCGCTGCTCGACCTGACCGTGGACTTCGCCGGGAACATCGTCGTGTTCATGCCCTTTGGCGCGTCGCTGGCTTTTGCGCTGGACGAGCGACCCCACCCCGTGCTAATCTCAACGATGGCAGGTGCGGCGTTGAGCGTTACATTTGAGATTGCACAGTGGTGGATACCCGGCAGGGTAGTCGCCACAAGTGATGTGATATTGAACACGCTCGGCGCGCTGCTGGGCGCACAGATAGTTGCTCTGGCGATCAGATGGCACCGGCCACATCACAAGGCATACACGGGGTGAGATGAACGACGATCCTCTCAAGATTTTGATGGCGATCCAGTACTACCTGCCGCATCGCACCGGCTTCACGCTGCACGTTCAGCGCATCGCCGAGGCGCTGGCAGCGCGCGGCCATGATGTCACGGTGCTGTCGGCACGCTACGATCTCGACCTGCCGCGCGACGAGCAGGTTATCAACGGCGTGCGCGTGATCCGGCTGTGGGCACCGATCCGCGTATCACGCGGAATGATCATGCCTGCCTATCCGTGGGCAGCGCTGCGACTGGTGCAGATGCATGACGTCGTCAGCCTACATACGCCCACGCTGGAGACGGCCATCTACGCTGTCTACACGAAACTCCTGCGACGAGGGCTGGTCATCACCCATCACGGCGACCTGGTCCTGCCCGATGGGGCGTTTAACCGTTTCGTCGAGTGGGCCACGTTCGCGCTGTACAAGCTCGCCGGGCGCTCCGCGCAGCACATCATCGCCTACAGCGAAGATTACGCCGATCACTCATACTACATCGCGCCGTTCCGCACCAAGACAACCGCCGTCCACCCACCCATCCAGGTCCCGGCTCCGCACCCAACGCGCGTTGAGGAACTGCGCGATTCCTGGCTGAATGGCGCAAACGGCAATGGGCGCATCATCGGCTATGCGGGGCGTTTCGTCGAAGAGAAGCGACCGGACGTGCTGATCCGGTCGCTGCCGGTCATTCTGGAGCGGTACCCCGGCTCGAAGATCGTCTTCGCCGGGCAGTACGACATCCAATACGAGGATTTCTACGAGCGCAACCTGCCGCTGATCGAGCAGTACCGGCAGCAGTTGGTCTTCCTTGGCCTGCTGACTGATGCGCAGGATGTGGCCGACTTCTACGCCGCGTGTGACGTTCTGGCGTTGCCTTCCGACACGGAGTGTTTTGCGCTGGTGCAGGTTGAAGCAATGCGCTGCGGGACGCCGGTCGTCGCCACAGACATCCCTGGCGCGCGGGTTGTCGTGCAGAAGACCGGCATGGGGAGATTGTCCCCCCGCGCGACCCCGACGCGATGGGTGCAGCCATAGTGCGCGTGCTCGACAACCCCGAGCACTATGTCAAGTCCCTCAGGCAAATCGACGCGGTGTTCGGCTTTGAGCAGACGGTCGACGCCTACGAGGCGCTGCTGCGCGACGCCGCGCAGGCCGGGCGCACGGGCCGCCGCCCTCACATTCCCGCAGGCGGCGAACACGCATGAGCGCCGACCTGCAGGTGATGATCGCGCGGATGGTGCGCAATGAGGCCGACATGGCCTACCGGCGGCGCATCCAGACGATCTTCGAGTGGCTCGATCCGCAGGACGGCGACCGCATCCTCGACGGCGGCACTGGACGCGGTTTCTACCTAAGTTCATCCGCACCGTATGCGCCGCGAGTTTGACCGGCGTGGAGCTGGAATACCTGATCCTGAGCATCGCGCAGCGCGCATCAATGGGCTGAATGGCATCACGCTGATCAACGGCAGCCTGTACGACCTGCCGCTCCCGCCGTGCATGTTCGACAAGGCGATTCTGTCGGAGGTGCTGGAGCATGTCCCCGACGACGACGGGCGCTGCGCGAGGTCGCGCGGGTGCTGAAGCCCGGCGGGCTGATCGCCATTACGGTGCCGAACGCGAATTACCCCTTCTGGTGGGACCCGATCAACAGGGCACTGGAGACCATCTTTCACACGCACATCCGGCGAGGCTTGCTTGCCGGTATCTGGGCCAACCACGTGCGTCTGTATACGCCCGATCAGCTCCGCGCGGCGGTGCTGGATGCAGGGCTGGAGGTCGTCGAGGAGCGCGCCTTCACGCATCACAGCTTCCCGTTATCCATAACGTCGTGTATGGGTTCGGAAGACGGTGCTTGAGGCCGGGATGCTGCCCTCCGGGATGGCCGCTGCCGCCGACCGCCACAACTTCGACGACGGCCGGGGCAGCGCTCTGAACCCGGTTAACGTCGGCCTACGGATGTTCGAATGGTTCGACCGGCGCAACGTGATGAACGAGCCGCCGGGCCGGTCCACGGTTAACCTGTGCATCCTGGCACGCAAGCCTGAAATGTAGGTTGTGAGGGTATGGGGTCCGAGACGCAGCACGAGACAGACAGCCGCATCACGCTGAAGGATGTCCTGATTCGCAGTCTTTACGCCGTCCGATCAGGAGGATGCCCCGCCGCGCGCCCCGCTCGCGGCACTGCCATCAATGCCACGCTGGGCGGGAAGACAGGCATCAGGAGCCACCCCCGGCGTCTCCTTCGACATGTTCGAGCAGCCGACCGTCGACTACAGCGAGCCGCCCATCGAGTACGCTGGATGACGTGCCGCCGCTGCGCCTGACCGCGCTTGCGGTCGGGACGGTGGTCGCCATCCTGATCGGCTATATGGGCGAAACATCGCTGGCGGGCCAGCAGGACGCGTTTGCCGGGACGGTGCTGTTCGTGCTGGCCGGGTTGGCGTGGCTGGGCCTGCTGCTGTTCGAGTTCGCGCCGCCCGACGGCGGCCTGCTGCGGCGCGGGCCGCGCGTATCCGGCAGCCCGGCCTACCCCCTGCCCCGGCTTCAGGCCATCTCGCCGATCAGCGTGCGCGGCGTGGCGCTGATCCTTGCGCTGCCGGCGTCTGCGGCCACCTACCTGCTGACGGCCAACAACCTGTTCACCGTGCCGGGCGTGGTCGCCTGGGTGTTGAGCATCCTGTGCTGGCTGGTGGCCGCTTCGGAGCGACAGATCCACCAGATGCTACTCGATGCTGCCGACCGCTTCCAGCAGCTACGTGCCGACCTGCCGAGTGTCCTCAGGCCGCGCCTCGTGCCCCTGATCGCCTTTGTCGTGGTGATGGGCACGGCGATCTTCTTCCGCGTCTACCGGCTGGACGCCGTGCCCAACGAGATGACCAGTGATCACGTCGAGAAGCTGCTCAACTCTTACCATGTCACGCAGGGGCTGACGCACGTCTTTTTCACCAACAACGGTGGGCGCGAGGCGATCCAGTTTTACCTGATCCCGGCCATCCAGTGGCTGTTCAAAACCGGCTGGACCTTCCACCTGCTTAAGCTGGCGACGGTCTTCGAAGGGCTGGCGCTGATCCCGATCGTGATTCTGTTTGGCCAGGAGATGGTCGACCGCGAGACGGGTTTCTTCACCGCCGGGCTGGTGGCGATCTCGTGGTGGAATATCATGTTGTCGCGGTTGGCGCTGCGCATCGTGCTCACGCCGCTGATCTTCACGCTGGTGCTGATCACGCTGGTGCGCGGCATCCGCACCGGATCGCGCAAGGCGTGGCTGTGGGCCGGCATCTGGATGGGTGTCGGGGTGTATGGTTACCAGGCCCTGCGGGTGACGCCGCTCGTCGCGCTGGCCGCGTTTATCGTCGCGATTGCCGGGCCGGCGCTGCGAGCCTTGCGCGCCGACGCGCAGGGCCGTGACGACGCGCCCATCTGGCGGCAGGCCGCCGGCAACGTGATCGGGCGGCAGGCGCTCAACATGGCGCTGGCCGGGCTGGTTGCGCTGGCGATCTTCGTGCCGATGCTGCGCGTATGGCACGACTTTCCGGAGGCGCTGTGGAACCGCGTCATCAACCGCACCACCGATAGCGAAGTGACGATCCAGGGTAGC
>CAWBCR010000023.1:0-27054 GCA_963787375.1 uncultured Chloroflexia bacterium
AAACCCGACCTCGTCAGCAACCAGATGGTATACGGCTGGGGGCTGACGCTGCTCGCGCCGTTTGTGACGGCGGTGATCGCGGGCGTGCTGACCTCGCGGGCGGCGCATGGCGAGGCGTTCAGGATGCTGCGGCTGACACCGCTGGCACCGAAGCGCGATCGTGCGGGGGCTGATGGCGGCAGCGCTGTTCCGCGTCCGGGTGCTGCTGGCGGTGGTCGTGGGGGTAATGCCGCCGCTGCTCGTCGGGCCGTTCTACGTCATGCTGGAGCTCAGTATTACCTGGGCGGCAGCGACGGCCCCGCCTGGTATCCGCCGGTACTCCGCCGCAGATGTACGTGCTGGTCTGGTCGCTGGTGATGCTGGCAATGGTCGTCGGGGCGTGGTGCCTGAACTTTCTCGCGCGGCGGCGGGCGCGTGGTTCGGGCTGCGACACCGCCAGCCGGCGCTGGCCGGGGCGTTCGCCGCCGGGCTGATACTGCTGCCGCTGGTGCTGGGGCTGGTCGGGCTGGCGCTGCTGGGACCGGCGCTGCTGATACCTTTCGGCTCGAACGGCACCGCGCTGCGCCTCGTCTTGTGGGTGTGGGTGTTCTTTGCCGCGGTGCCGCTGCTGATGACGTGGGGGATGATGGGCGCGGCGGCGAAGCGCTGTGAGACCGCCCCGCCGGTGCCCGCCGCCTGACAGGGGAAAAAGATGAAAGCAGAGATGCTGCTGTGGTCAAACCCCATTTACCTGCGGCTGGCGCGGGCCGGGGGCCTGCGGACGCTTAAGGGCGCGCTGCGGCTGGCGGCGATCCTGGGGGGCCTCGGGCTGGTATGGGGTATCGCCGACACGCTGGCCGGCCCGGCCAGCGTGTCATGTTTCGGCGCGCTCGGGCTGCTGGCGTGGGCGCTGCTGATCGCCACGCCGCCGGTGGTGGCCGTATCCGCCGCCGGGGTGGCAGCCGGTGACGCGCAGAGCGAAGCGACCAGCTGATGCAAGCTGACAAAGCTGAGCGAGCACGAGATCGCGCGCGGGTATGCGCTGGTCGCGCTGACGCGCTGCCGGGCGCTGGCGGCCCCGGCGGTCGCGCTAGCGCCGAGTGCGGTGCTGTACGCGGCGCAGTACACAGCCGGCTTCGGCATCGGCCCGGCAGTCGAGGTCGCCGCGTGCGCAGTGGGGTTCCGGCGCCGATCCTGATTGGGGCAGGGGGCGGGGCGCGGCTGGGGATGCGCTGGCCGTACCCGGCGCTGGCCTCGGCGGCAGCGGGCGTGGTGATCGGGGGCGCGTCGGTGGCCGGCGTGGTGGTGGTACCAGGCCGACGGGCTGGGGCGGCCTAGCCCGATCTGGACGGTTGGGCTGTGCGGCGCGCTGCCGCTGCTGCTGGCCTGGCTGGCGCTGCGCGGTGCGTCGCACCGCCGCGCCTGAGCGCTGGCCGCAGCCACACGACCGGCCCGCCGGCTAGGGCGCGTCCGCGATCTGTTTCAGCACCAGCTTGCGCGAGTGCAGGTCGATGGCGGACCACTCGTTATCGGGGGCCACGCTGCGCCGCTCGATGATCTCCAGAAAACCGCGGATCACGCGCTCGCTGGCCACATCCAGCGAACATTTCTGCTGATCGGACAGCACCAGGATCGCGTCGCTGATCCCCAGGATGGCCTGCCAGCGCACCCGCTTGTCGAAGGTGAGCAACTGGCCGGCGGCCATGATGATCGTATCGGCGATGACGGTGGCAAGCTGCACCGGGCGCTGCTTGAGCGGCCCGGCGACCTCGGCCAGGTTGTAGACCGAGATCGTATCGGGCAGCGCGCCGATGGGCGAGGCGCGTCGAAACGACAGCACCTGGTCTTCGGCCTGGTGCATCACCTGGTGAACGAGGTTGAGGTAGTGGGTGTTGGCGAACATCTGGTCGCCGCTGATGTATTTCTGGAGCTTAGCCGACGGCTCGCCCCTGAGGACGTAATCCGCGATATCCAGCGGGCGGAACGGGCCCGTGCCCTTAACCTGCACATCCTGCTGATTGTTCATGGTGTCACCCCGGCACCCCTTTATCGACCATACCCTATCCCATACGACGCCGGGGCCGCCCGGCGGTCCACCCGGCGTAAAGCGTCACCCCTATGATACAGGAAGCTGCGGCAGATGCCAAGCGTCCTTTGTTCCCATCGGAGCGTGACAAAGGGGGGTGGTTGAAGTGGCCCTGCCCGCCCGACGATCAATCGTCGGCCCATGAATAGTCTGTCGGCTGGAAGCCGACCCCGGAAACCGCGCCACGTTCCGGGCCGGCTTGAACCCGACGCACCATAGATAGTATGAGGATTTGATCCCCTTTGTCACGCTATCTATGTCCCATCAGAGCGTATCATTCGGGTACAATAACTGTAACAGCCCCGACAGCCTGCACACGCAGCGATGAGCCAAAGGATCACCTATGCCGAAACGCAGCGTTTACCTGCACGATATCCCCAAAGACGAAGCCTGGGCGGCGTTCGTCGCCGCGCTGGAGGCCGCCGGGCTGTGGGAGCCGTTCCCCGGCGAGATGGTGCCGCTGAGCGAGGCGCTGGGGCGCGTCACCGCCGAGCCGGTGTGGGCGGTGGTCAGCGCGCCGAGCTACCACGCCAGCGCGATGGACGGCTACGCGGTGCGCGCCCGCGACACGTCCGAGGCGTCGGAGACGCACCCGGTGACACTGCGGCTGGTCGAGGATGACGCCGCCGTCGAGCGCGCCGAACGTCCGGCGAAGGCAGTGAACACCGGGCACGCCATGCCTGCCTGGGCCGAACTCGGCGATCATGATCGAGCACGTGCAGCCGGGCGCCGACCCCGCCGACCTGCTGATCCGCGCCTCGGTCGCGCCGTGGCAGCACGTCCGGCAGATGGGCGAAGACATGGTCGCGACCGAACTGGTGCTGCCGGCCAACCACACGCTGCGGGCGGTCGACCTAGGCGCGGTGGCGGGCAGCGGCCACGCCGAGATCGCGGTGCGCCGCCGCCCGCGCGTGGCGATCATCCCCACCGGATCGGAGCTGATCTCGGTGGAGGACGCGGCAGATCAGTCGACGGCCTGCGCCGGGCCACATCATTGAGTTCAACAGCCTGGTGCTGGCGGCGCAGGTCGAGGCGTGGGGCGGCGAGGCGTCGCGCTGGCAGATCGTGCCCGACGACTACGACGCGATCAAGGATGAGGTGACCTACGCCGCACAGACGCACGACCTGGTGCTGGTCAACGCCGGGTCGAGCGCGGGCAGCGAGGATTACACCGCGCACGTGATCCGCGAGCTGGGCGAGGTGCTGGTGCACGGCATCGCGGTGCGGCCCGGCCACCCGGTGATCTTCGGGATGGTGGGAGGGGCACCCCCCACCCCTGACCCCTCCCCCACTCAGGGGGGAGGGGAAGCAGCGGTGGCGGGCAGTGAGTCCTCCCATCTCCCCATTGTGGGAGAAGTGCCGGGGGTGAGGGGCCATTTCACCCCCATCATCGGCGTGCCGGGCTACCCCGTCTCGGCGGCGCTGACCGGCGAGATGTTCGTCGAGCCGCTGCTGAGCCGATGGCTGGGCCGCCCCGCCGACGAGCCGCTGACGCTGCAGGCGACCGTCTCGCGCAAGGTGGCCTCGCCGCCCGGCGACGACGACTACGTGCGCGTCACGGTGGGGCAGGTGGGCAAGCGGGTGATCGCGACGCCGCTGTCACGCGGGGCGGGGGTGATCACGTCGCTGGTGCGCGCCGATGGCATCGTGCGCATCCCGCGATTCTCGGAGGGGGTCGACGCGGGCGCGGAGGTGACGGTGCACCTGTACCGCACGCCGCACGAGATCGCGCGGACCATCGTCGCCATTGGCAGCCACGACATGACGCTCGACCTGCTGGCGCAGTTCCTGGCGGAGCGCGCGCCGGGCATGCGGCTGTCGTCGGCCAACGTGGGCAGCCTGGGCGGGCTGATCGCGCTGAAGCGCGGCGAGGCGCACCTGGCCGGATCGCACCTGCTGGACCCCGCGACCGGCGACTACAACTGGTCGTACATCGACCAGTATCTGAAGGGGCAGGACGTGGCGCTGGTGACGCTGGTGCGGCGCGAGCAGGGGCTGATCGTCGCACCGGGCAACCCGAAGGGCGTAGGCGGCTTCGACGACCTGACCCGCGACGACGTGGGGTACGTCAACCGGCAGCGGGGGGCGGGGACGCGCATCCTGCTGGACTACGAGCTTTCGCAGCGCGGCATCGACCCGGCGCAGGTGCGCGGCTACGGGCGCGAGGAATACACGCACCTGGCGGTCGCGGCGGCGATCAGCAGCGGGACGGCAGACGCCGGGCTGGGGGTGCGGGCGGCAGCGCGCGCGCTCGACCTGGACTTCGTGCCGGTGGGCTGGGAGCGCTACGACCTGGTCATCCCGCGCGCGTTCTACGAGTTGGCGCTGCTCGCGCCGCTGCTGGCGCTGCTGCACGACGAGGGGTTCCGGGCGGCGGTCGCCGCGCTGCCGGGGTATGACGTGGGGCCGATGGGGGAGGTGGTGGAGCGACCATAATGGGCATCGCGGGTTCCGCCCGGCGAGGTTGCGCCCCGGCGATCAATCGCCGGGCTAGGTGCCCGCTCGTGGCACTCGCGGGCAGGCAAGTCCGCTGGAAGCGGACTTATGAACGTTGGCTGAGGATGGCCGCCTGCGCGAGTGAAGGTCGCGACTGTCGGCACGCCAGGGGGTTACGGCGTGGAGCCGATGGGGGGCGGTGGGGCGACCATGATATACTGGTGGATGCCTTCTCTTTACCCTCTTCGATTATCCGGGAGCACAACACATGGACGGCGGCGATAAACCACCCCTCACCAGAGAAGACGTCGATCTGGAGTATAACTCGCTGCGCGGCGAGATCATCAAGCGCATCGAGCTGCGGCAGCAGATGGTCACCGTCACGCTGACGATTGCCGGCGTCTTTCTGGGCGTCGGCATCACCAACAAGGCGGTCGCGCTGGTCTACCCGCCGATTGCCTACTTTCCTGGCGGTGGGCTGGGCGCAGAACGACATGAAGATCCGCGACATCTCCACCTACATCCGCGAGCGGATGGAGAAGCGCGCGCCATTCCTTGACTGGGAAAGCGAGCAGCAGCGGCGGCGCGAAGCGACGCACGGCAAACAATGGCGTTTCATCATCCTCTCGCACAGCGGCATTTTCGTGTTCACGCAGCTGATCGCGATCCTCGTCGCCGGGTTCGGTTTCACGGTGATACCCGTCTCGCCGCTGGAATGGGCGCTGCTGGGTGTGGATGTGCTCGCCGTGCTGCTGGTGCTGCGCATCGCCGGGCAGACCAGCCGCGTGTCGCGCAGGGCGGACGAATGACGGTGGCGCGGTGAGCGCCTGCGACGTGGCGCTGGCCTGCTCATCGCTGTATGATCAGGCGAACGTGAGTGGACACAGAGGGGATGAGCGATGAGCAAGATACGTGTCTTCGGCGGGCTGGCTGCGCTGGCAGCGATGCTGATCCTCGTGCTGCCGGTCTACGCCAAAGGGCCGCCTGACCAGGTGACCATCAGCGGGCCGGGCATTCGGGGCGAGATCGTGATTGCCCACTCAGCGCTATTGAATGCGTTCAGCTTCTACGAATTCAACGATCTCAATCGCCGCATGGACGCGCCTGCGGTAACGCCGGGAGAGGGGTACCACATCACCCGCTACGTGCGTCAGAACGGCGGCGGGCCGGACGACCTGATGGTGTGGGACACCCTCACCTATTATCTGAACCCGGACGGGCCGGGCTACCTGTACTTCGACGGCCTCGACCCATCCATCGGCGGCACGGAGGGCCAGGGCGAATGGTACCTGCCCAGCGAAGCCGGTGACGCCGCCATGAAGCAGATCCTCGCCGCGTATGGCGTGGGCGCTGCCGGCGGTGGGATGCGTTCCGGGCTGCCGGCTGCTGCCGGAGTGGCGGCGCTGGGACTGCTCATTGTCGGGGCGGGGATCGCCGCCCGCCGATCAGAGACCCGCGCAGCGGCAGCCGCCGGGCTGTGACATAGCGGGTACGCGCGCTATCACAGCGCGATCTCGACCGTCCATCGCAGGGGCACGGCGTGTTGTGCCCCTGTTTGCATTTGCGGGAGCGCCCCACGCGCATCGTGCGTGGTTCCGCCCGGCGATCAATCGCCGGGCCAGGCGCCCGCTCGTGGCACTCGCGGGCAGACAAGTCCGCTTCCAGCCGACCGGCGATCTGGTCCGGGCTCCAGCCCTCGCGCAGATGCTGCGTCACATAGGCGTACACGTCCGGGTTCTTCAGGGGCTGCTTGCCGTGCGCGCTCTTCTCGGCCCGCTCCCACGCTTCCCCCTGCGCGTGGATCGCCACATAGCTGCCCTGCCACGCGTTCCGCTTCAGCTCACGCCCAATGCTCGACACATGCCGCCCCAACCGCCGTGCACACTCGCCGTTGGACACCCCCTGCGCCTTCCATCTCGCCAGTTCGTCTCGTTCCCTCGGCGTCAGTTTGCTGTGATGTCCTTTCGTTCCCATCCCTCCATTCTAGCGGAGGGGTTGCAATCGATTATAGAACTTGGGGAGCATTGTTGAAAAGCGGTCGATCCGGGAGCGCGAGCAACCATGAGTGACAGCGAAGTTCTGACGGTCGCGCTGGTGGGTCAATGGGGCATCGGGGTCACGTGGCGCTCCGAGCGGGGATTAGTGCGGTACATGCGGGCACACGGCAAAGGGCTGTTTCCGAGCATGCTGGGCCGCAGCCAGTTCAATGCACGGGTCCGGAACCTGTTTGGCGTGTCTGTGGAGTTGCAGCGATTTATGGCGGTCCTATTGAGCAGCCCTGACGAGTTGTACGAATGCGTGGACTGCCAGCCGGTGCCGGCCTTCAGCAGCGGTCAGGCCCTGCGCGATCCCGGTCACTGGTTGTTTGAAAGCACCATCGGACGGGGCGGACGGGTCCTTTCTTCTACGGCGACCACCTGCTGGCAGCCGTCACGCCCACCGGCGCAGTGACCGGCTGGCTGCTGGGGACAGCCTATATCCAGGACCGCTGGTTGATGGAGGCCTTCTTGAGCAGTCGGGCCGGCCAGTTGCAGTGTGTAGGGCCACCGCCCAACACCCATGAGCCCTACGCCGAGCGGGCACAGCCCCCGCTGGGCGATCCCGGGCCGCCCGCTCCGCTAGGCCCTGGACAGCGCGGGTCTACCTGGCTGATAAAGGCTTCAATGGCAGTCGTTGGGCCACCCATTGGATGGACAGCTACCTGAACCACTGTCATTACCGTTCCGCCACAATGTGCCTTCCACCTGGACACCCCAGGACAAGACCTGGCTGGCCCATCACCGTCAGATTGATCCAGACGGCCTTTGCCTTCCTCGACATAGTTTTTGGAATCACGCACCTCAATGCCCATTCCCGGTGGGGCAGCTGACCCGTATCGCCGCGAAGACGGCCTCCTACAATCCGGGATTGTTCATCAACCGTTCGCTCAACCGCCAGCCTGGAGCCTTAGCTACCTTTGTTATGTTAATTCCGGACAAGCCTTCAACTGCCGGGCTATGCAGTCTGCTCGCTGCGCTCGCATGCGGACGAGTTGGTTGGGAACTGTCTCTGTCAAGGCGCGGCAGGGCGAGAGATCACCGCTCGCCAGCCTCGGCTCGGCGACTTCGTGCAGGCCGCGCGCGATGAAGTAGAACGACGCCGCAAACAGCGAGATCGCCAGCGCCGGCGGCAGCAGCACGTTCCACGTGATGGCCGAATTGACCGCCCGGTTGGTGAAGCTGGTATAGATCATCGAGCCCCAGTTCAGCCGCACGCGCGACAGCCCCAGAAACGACGTGAAGCCGTCGGCGAAAACCGCGCCGACCACGCTCAGCAGCATGTGGACCGCCGCCAGCGGCAGCATGTGCGGGACGAGGTGCTGGGTGATGATGTGCAGCGGGCCGCCGCCCGCCACGCGCGAAGCGTCGATGAAGGGACGGTTCATCAACGTCAGCGCGTGGGCGCGCATCACAATCGCCGCACCACCCAGCCCGGAGATCAGCCCGTACAGCAGCCCGAACTGCACCGGCCCGATGTACGTCAGCCCGCTGACGACGACCAACACCAGCGGGGCGGGTGCCAGCAGCGCCAGGTCAGCGACGTGCGCCGAGACGGCATCGACCGGGCCGCGGAAGTAGGCGGCCAGCGCCCCGACAGTCGTGCTGATGGCAGCCGTCGACAGGGCAGCGACCAGCGCCAGCAGGAAGGTCGGCGTGGCGGCAGACAGCAGCATGCTCAACACGTCGCGGCCCAGCGTGTCGGTACCGAAGATGTGGCGCAGGCTGGGCGGCGAGGGGTGCTGGGTGATGGTCATGTCGTAGCCCGTCTCAGGGTTGTAGATCCCCTTGGGCCACACGCTGCCCAGCAGCACCGGCTCGGCGACCGCCATGATGCCGAAGATGACGATCAGCGCCACGCCGAACAGCGCCAGCCGGTTGCGCGCAAAGATGCGCCACGAGTCGCGGAAGCGCCGCCAGTCGGCCTGTGTGTGCAGTCTGAAGCGGCCAAAAGCCGTCAACTGCTGCATCTCGGCAGCGGAATGGTTGATCTGGCGGGCCGGGGGGCGCATCGCCCGCTCGACTGGTGCGGATGTGATAGCAGCCGGCGGCGCGGCCTGAGCCGACACCGGCGCGCCTTTCAGCGCAAGCGGCGCGGCCTGCTGGTGCGGCGGGTCGGCTGTGGGAATCTCGCCCAGCTCCTGCAAGCCCTTGAACGCATACTTGCTGTTGGGGCGGATCGCCAGCATCCGGCGCAGGCAGAAGGCGCGCTCGTCGGGCTCGTCGACGACGGTACTCATCCACAGCCAGGCCAGCTCGCTGCGGGGCCTCTCGTTGAGCACTCGTAACAGCAACTGCCGCGCTTCGTCACGCTGCCCGGCGTGGGCGGCAGTGATAGCCTGCTGGAGTAAGGAATCGATCTGATCGGCCATATCTTAACCTGAACGTTGGGTGGCCTGCCGGCCAGACACTTAACTCGCATAGCGAATACGCGGATCGAGGACGGCAACCAGCACGTCGAGCAGCAGCCGGGCGCTCAGCGAGAAGACGCCGATGAGCAGCATCGCGCCGATGCCCAGCGGCACGTTCTGCATGCCGATGGCGTAGAACAGGACCGTGCCGACCCCCTCCCAGTTGAAGATCTGCTCCAGCATGACCATGCCGGTCAGCAGGTAGGGCAGGCTGATCACCAGCCGGCTGATAACCGGCAGCAGCGCGTTGCGGGCCGCGTGGCGGTCGCGGATGTCGCGCGGCTTGAGCCCCTTGGCGCGCGCCGTCTGGATGTACTCCTCGTGCAGCGTGTCGGTCATGTTGGTGCGCATGATCAGCATGATCTCGCCGAAGCTGAGCGCGGTGAAAGTCAGCAGGGGAACGAAGGCGAGCTTGGCCGCCTCGATGGCATCGTCCCAGCCGATGATGCGCCACGTCGCGGCCCACAGCCCGGCAGCCAGCAGCACGAACAGCCACGGGCGGATCCCCCGGTGGCGCAGGCGGGTGACGATCCAGTTGGCGATCAACAGCGTGGCGACGACCACCACCAGCCAGCCAATCATGTGCCACAACAGGTCGCCGGACAGCGTGTTGACCAGCGAGAAGTCATAGCGCGTGCGCAAGCCCTGCCCCAGCGGGATGCCCAGCTTGATCGTTATGATGAACATCAGCAGGAAAGCCAGCCACGGCGGAAACGAGGTATACAGCATGATCGACGCAAAGGTCGCGGAGGAGGTCAGCAGCCCCCGGCCACGCCAGGCCGCCAGCTTGCCGAGCCACTGGCCCAGCAGGAACGCCAGCGCCGTCCCGACGCCGAACAGCAGGATCGTCGCCGGCAGCGCTTCAATCAGGATGTCGACGACCGGGGTGCCCGACTCCCGGCCAAACACCGAGTATGAGCGACCCAGGTCGCCGTGCAGCAGGTTGCCCATCCACACGAAATAGCGCGCCACCAGCGGCTGGTCGAGCCCCAGATCGTGGCGGGCCTGCGCCGCTTCTTCCGACGTCAGCCCCAGCGTAAACTGGCTCACGTAGTCGCCGGGCAGCGCGAGCTGGATGCCGAAAAACAGCGCTGTCGCAAACAGGTACAGCGCCAGCAGCCCGGAGAGAATTCGCTGGATGAGAAAACGGGCCATGTTTGCTCCCCTGACACGGCGGTCGCCCAGCTGGACAAGCCCTATTTATATCCTATGCCATTTGCCTGTGGCAAGAATGGCCCATGTTGACTATTTGCGCAGGCGGCGGCGCTGAACCTCACCCCCGCTCAACACTCTGATGAGTGTCTCGCCGCCCCCTCTCCAAAAATCTGGAGAGGGGGCAGAACCGAGCGCAGCGAGGTTCGGGGGTGAGGTCAGACTGCCTGGCAAATCCCGATGCAGCCCAGAGGCAAGGGAAAATTCCCCGACCGGCGCGCAGGGTGTATCATTAGGGTATATCCCATTCGCAGCAAGGAGCGAGCCGCCGATGATACCTCCCGACGAAATCCCCAGCGTGGCGTGGCAGCGCCGCCTGTCAGACATTCTCCCCGACCCCGGCCATCCGACGCGGTTCTCATTCGGCGTCCTGCTGGACAACCTTGAGATGATCCTGCGGCTGCGCCGCCATCGCATTCGCCTGCAGCGAGCGGGCCGCGTGCCGGTGATCGACTTCTTCAACCAGCTTGACCCCGGCCCGTGGATGGGGGTCCCGCTGGGCGGGCTGGGCGGCGGGACGATCACGCGCGGCTGGCAGGGCGATTTCAACCGCTGGCAGATGCAGCCCGGCATGTATCACTACGGCACGGTCCCCGCCGACCAGTTCTCGGTGTACGTGCGGCGTCCGGGCAAGCAGGCGCGGATGCAGGTGCTGTACCCCGGCAAGCCGGAAAGCGGCGTTCTGGCTGGCTGGTCGTGGGACCTTCCCGGCGAGCAGGCCATCTACCACGCGCTGTACCCGCGCGCGTGGACGACGTACGACGGCATCGACCGGCAGCTCACGCTGACCTGCCGGCAGGTGTCGCCGGTCATCCCGCACAACTACACCGAGAGCAGCACGCCCGCCGGGGCCTTCGTGTGGACCATCGAGAACACGGGCGACACGCCCGTGACCGTCGGGCTGATGTTCACGTTTCAGAACGGCATCGGCGCAGAAGCCGACCGCGCGGGCGGGAACGTCAACCGGGCCTTCACGCTGGAAGCCGAGGGCGGCTCGGTAACAGGTGTGACGCTCAGCCACCGCCATCGCCAGGACCAGAACCCGCCCGAAGGCGAGCGGCGCGACGACCCTGAAACCGAGTGGGCGGAGTTCGAGGACCCGCTGACCTTCGCCATCGCCGCGCACGGCACCGAGGGCGTCGAAGTGAGCTACCGCACGCGCTTTGTGACGACCTCCAGCGGCATGGACGTGTGGGGCGATTTCCGCGACGACGGGCGGCTGGAGAACGTCGCCGACGACCGGCCCTCGATGGAGAGCGCGGCCATCGGCGCGGCGCTGTGCGCGACGGTCGAGGTGCCGCCCGGCGAGTCGCGGGAGGTCGCCTTCTCGCTGGCATGGGATATGCCCGTCGCCCGCTTCGGCGAGGGCCGCGCCTACTGGCGGCGCTATACGCGCTTCTACGGTCGCGGTGGCGACGCCGCGCCGCGCATCGCACGGGACGCGCTGCTCGAACTATCCCAACTGGGAGGCGCAGATCGCCGCCTGGCAGGACCCGATCCTCGAAGACGAGCGCCTGCCCGATTGGTACAAGTCGGCGCTGTTTAACGAGACCTATTTCCTGGCCGACGGCGGCACGATCTGGACCGATGGCATCGCCGAGGAGGTCTCGCTGCCGGCCAGCATCGACGCCGACCCCGTGCTGGCTACCGCTACCGACGATTACGGGCACTTCGCCTACCTGGAAGGCCACGAGTATCGCATGTATAACAGCTACGACGTGCACTTCTACGCGTCGTTCGCGCTGCTGGCGCTGTGGCCTGAGCTTGAGCTGAGCCTCCAGCGCGACGTGGCGCACGCGCTGGCCGTCGGCCACCCCGAAGAACGGCTGGCGATCCTGGCTAACCGGTGGAGCGTCCGCAAGATGCAGGGGGCCATCCCGCACGACCTGGGCAGCCCCGCCGAAGACCCGTGGGTCAAGGTCAACACCTACGACCTGCAGGACGTGGCGCGCTGGAAAGACCTCAACAGCAAGTTCGTGCTCCAGGTGTACCGCGACTTCGTCGCGACGCAGGATATCGACTTCCTGGCGGAGATGTGGGAACCGTCCGTCGTCGCGCTCGACTATCTGAGGCAGTTCGACGAAGACGACGACGGGATGATCGAGAACGAGGGCTTTCCCGATCAGACCTACGACACGTGGACGGCCACCGGGCCGAGCGCCTACAGCGGCGGGCTGTGGCTGGCGGCGCTGTCCGCCGCCGCCGCGATGGGCGACCTGCTGGGCTACCGCGAAGAGGCGGCCAACTACCGCGCGCTGCTGGCGAAAGGGCAGGCCGTCTACGAGGACCTGCTGTGGACCGGCGAGTATTACGCCTACGACGCCAGCACGAGCTACCACTCTAACAGCATCATGGCCGACCAACTGGCCGGGCAGTGGTACGCGCTGGCCTGCGGCCTGCCGCCGATTGTCCCGCCGGAGCACGCCGTCTCGGCCTGGAAGAAGGTCTACGAGCTGAACGTGCAGCGCTTCGAGGGGGGCGAGATGGGCGCGGTGAACGGCATGCGGCCCGATGGCCGCGTCGACACCAGCTCGATGCAGTCGCAGGAAGTGTGGACCGGCACCACCTATGCTGTCGCCGCGGCGATGCTGCACGCCGGCCTCGACGACCAGGCGTGGGCCACCGCGCGGGGCGTCTACCGGCAGGCCTACGGCGACCTGGGCTACTGGTTCATGACGCCGGAGGCGTGGAACGTCAAGGGGAACTGCCGCTCGCTGGCCTACATGCGCCCGCTGGCCGTATGGGCGATGCAGTGGGCATGGTCGCGGCGGGAGGGGTGAACGGCCTTACGCCTATCGTCACCGCAGCAAAGAGAGAATGTCATGTCACAGAGTTCGGCCCGGGCGGCGACGGGCCCGAACTGGTCCCTGATCGCCGCGCTGTACTGCGACCTGGTACCGGTTCCGGCGGGCTGGCAGCTTTCGTCGTGCGGCCCGCAGCCGGGCGACACGCTGGTGGTCGTGTTTACGTTCCAGTAGGCGAGCTACCACCGGTCACGCAGCAAACCTCATCGCTCGGCACTTGGCAATCGGTGCTACAATAATCCAAAGGCTTAACGCAGCCTGCCGGGAAGGCTGCGTCCTCCAAGCCGGAGAATCTCCATGATAGGAAGAACGCTGGGCGGTTACCGCGTCATCGAACAGATCGGGGTAGGCGGGATGGCTACCGTCTACCGGGCCTACGACGCCGCCACCGATCGCTACGTGGCCCTCAAAGTGCTGCCAGAGTATTACGCGACGGACCCTGGATTTCGCACGCGCTTCGAACGGGAGGCGCGCGCGATTGCCGGGCTGGAGCACATCCACATCCTGCCGGTGCACGCCTTCGGCGAGGAGAACAGCACCGCCTATCTCGTCATGCGCTACATGCAGGCCGGCACGCTGTCGGAGACGATCAGGCGCGGCCCGCTGTCGTTCGCCGAGGCGGCGCGGCTGCTGGCGCAGATCGCCGCCGCGCTGGACTACGCCCATCGCTGCGGCGTGCTGCACCGCGACGTGAAGCCGTCCAACGTGCTGCTCGACGGCGACAGCAACGCCTACCTGACCGATTTTGGTATCGCCAAGATCGTCGCCGGCTCGCCGGACCTGACCGGCTCGAAAGTGATCGGCACGCCCGCCTATATGTCGCCGGAGCAGTGCCAGGGGTCCGAGAAGCTGACCGCTGCCACCGACCAGTACTCGCTGGGCGTGGTGCTGTACGAGATGGTCACCGGGCACCCACCGTTCGAGGCCGAGACGCCCATCGCGCTGATCTACAAGCAGCTCAACGAGCCGCTGCCGCCGCCGCGCTCGCTGCGCCCTGACCTGCCCGGAGATGCCGAGCGGGTGATGCTCAAGGCGCTGAGCAAGGACCCGGCGGCGCGCTGGCCCTCGTGCACGGCTTTCAGCGACGCGTTCGCCGAGGCCATCGCCAGGGCGGCTGAGACGTCAGGCCATCGAACCCCCTCAGCGCCCGGAGCCTGCCGCGCGGACCGTCCAGCGCCGCACCCCGCGCCGCCTGCCCACCTGGCTGCTGATCGCCGCTGCCGCCGTCGGAATCATCGCGCTGGCGGTCCTGATCGCGCTGGTGGCGGGCCTGGTCGTGGCGCGCCAGGTGGCCGGGGTGACTCCCGCGCCGACCTCCGCGCCCGCCGCGCCGGGGCAGGCTGAACCGGCGAACGTCGCCGCCGCGCGCGACTTTGGCGAGCCGATCCTGGCGGCGATTGCCGCCCGCCCGCCCGACTACGAGGACGACTTCAGCGATCAGACCAGCGGCTGGCCGGTGGGCTGGTATGACGGCACCGACAAGTGGAACTACGATGGGGGCGCGTACTGGTTCATCGCCTCTTACCTGCCTCAGGGTGACTGCTGCCTCGGCTCGGCCATGCCCGGAGACCACATCTTCTCAGACTTTGTGCTCCAGGTCGACACGCGATTTGTGTCGGGCACGCAAGGTATCGTGCTCGTCCTGTTCCGCAACGACCGCCGCTCCGGGCCGCCGATCCCCGCCTACGGCGTGCGTGTCAGCTCCGAGGGCGACGTGATGCTGCACAAGAACCTCACCGGAGAGCACATCAACCTGCTGTCAGTGCACGCGCCGGCGCTGCACCAGGGCTTCGGCGGCGAAGCCAACCGTATCACGCTGGTCGTGCGCGGCGATACTATCGCCGTGTTCGCCAACGGCGAAGCGGTGTGCCTGCTGGTCGATGAGTTGCTGTCAGAAGGGGATATCAGTCTGGGCGCAGAGAACAGGCAGTCGGACACCACGCTCGAAGTCAGCTTCGACAACCTGCGCGTGTGGGATATCTCGAATTTAACGCCGTAGCGTAGTCTATCCGGCCAGCAGCCGGGTGTAGACCTCCCATACCTGCGCCGCCGCCCGCTGCCAGGAGAACGCCTGCGCGCGGGCCAGCCCCTTCGCGCGCAGCGACCCGCGCAGCGCGGTGTCGCCCAGCAGGTGCGCGATGGCCGCTGCCAGCGCGTCGACATCCAGCGGGTCGACCAGCAGCGCCGCCTCGCCTGCCACCTCCGGCAGCGATGATACGTTCGAGGTAACGACCGGCGTGCCACAGGCCATCGCCTCCAGCACCGGCAGCCCGAAGCCCTCGTACAGCGCCGGGAAGGCGAAAACGTCGGCGGTGCGGTACAGCGCCGGCAGGTCGGCGTCGTCGACGTACCCGGCGAAGATCACCCGCTCCGCAATCCCCAGCCGCGCGACCTCCTCGTAGACCGCGTCGTAGGCCCAGCCCTTGCCCCCGGCGATGACCAGTGTCCCCGCCGCCTCGACACGCGCCCAGGCCCGCACCAACCCCAGATGATTCTTGCGCGGCTGCATCGTGCCGACCGTCAGCACCAGCGGGCTCTCGGCGGGGAGCCGGTACTTCGCGCGGATCGCCTCGCCGGGCGCGGCCTGCGGCGCAAAGCGCGGGTCGACGCCGTGCGGCACCGCCGTGATCTTTTCGGCGGGCGTGCCATAGAGCGCCACGATCTCCTGCCGGGTCGCCTCCGAGACGGCGATCACGGCGGCGGCGCGGCGCACCGAGCGCGGCACGACCTGCTTGAGATAGTCGAGCATGCCGGGCATGGTCTGATCGGGGTAGCGCTCGAAGCTGAGGTCGTGGATGGTGAGCACGGTCCGCGTGGCGCGCCGGGTGGGCGGCAGCGTGAAGTCCGTCGCGTGGAACAGGTCGAGGCGGCCCGTCCAGCGTTCGACGGGGATCGGCAGGCGCAGGCGGTGCCACAGCCGCGCGAGGGTCCGCTCGGAGAGGCGCGCCGGGGCGGCCACGCAGCCGGCAGGCAGCGGCAGCAGGTCGCCGCGCTGCGCGCCCGCCGCGAACAGCCGCCAATCCGCCTCAGGGTGCAGGGCCGCCAGCGCGCGGGTCAGCTCGCGCACGTAGCGGCCAATCCCCGCCGACTGGTGGACGGCGGCGGTGTAGTCGATGCCGATGGTGGGGTGAGAAGATGCCATTAGTAATCCGGATCATCAGTTCACAGATGGCACAGATTTCTTGATTCCTTAATCCGTGAAATCTGTGTCATCTGTGGAAGATTCCGCTACGGATTGGTCACCATGCGGGCCAGCGCCCGCTCTGCACCGACGCGCATACAGCGCGTTTCCGCCCCGCTCTGTACGGACGTGAGCGCCTGCGCTGCCGCCTCGCCGCCGATCTTGCCCAGCGCCTTGACGATCACCAGCGCCAGTCCGAGATCGCCGCCGGTGTCGTCCAGCGCGGCAATCAGCGGGGCCGTGCCCGCCTCGTCGGCGATAGCGCCCAGCGCGTAAGCCGCCTCCCAGCGCACCGCGCGGACCGGGTCGTGCAGCAGGGCGGCGACGCGCCCCGCGATGTGCGCCGGCTCCCCGGCGGGCGCGTGCGTTGCGTCCCACTGCCCGATCTCGTCCAGCGCCGCAATACGCCGGTCGGGGTCGGGGTGGGAGAGATCATCAAGGTACTGCTGGAATTCTGCGTCCATCGTGCCACCCATCTGTTTGAAGCTGGAAGAGAGATCATCCACAGATTACACCGATTTCACGGATTAAAGAGTGAGAAAATCTGTGCCATCTGTGAAATCTGTGGACTGACTTATCTTCCTGCCACCTTCTCATAAACGGCCCACGTCTGGCGCGCGGCGCGCTCCCATGAGAACTGCGCGGCCCGCGCCAGCCCCTTCGCACGCAGGTCGGCGCGCAATGACTCGTCGCCCAACGCCCGGCGCAGTGCCCCGACCATGTCCTCAACCAACTCCGGGTCGAAGGTCAGCGCCGCCCCACCGGCGATCTCACCCACACTCGACGTGCACGAGCAGGCAACCGGCACGCCGCAGGCCATCGCCTCCAGCACCGGCAGGCCGAAGCCCTCATACAGCGAGGCCAACACGCCAACCGCTGCACCCGCATACAGCGCCGGCAGGTCGGCGTCGGGCACGTAGCCGGGCCGGATGACCGCGTCCTGCTGCCCGAAATTCTCGATGGCCGCGTGGAAGCCCTCGGTCAGCCAGCCCTCCGCGCCGACGACCACCAGCCGCAGCGCAGGGTCGTCGCGGCGCAGCACGCTCAACGCCTCGACCAGCCGGGCGAGGTTCTTGCGCGGCTCGATGGTGCCCACCGTCAGCAGATAGCGCTCCGGCAGGCCATATGCCGCCCGCACCGCCGCGACTCGCTCCGGCGGCTGCGGCGCGAAATGCGGCGCGGCGGCCTCGTGCACGACCGTGATCTTGTCGCCGGGCGTGCCGTACTCGCGCATCAGGTCGCGCCGGGTCGCCTCGCTGACGGTGATGATGGCATCGGCGCGGCGCACGTACAGCGGCATGGCGGCGTTGAGGTACCAGTAATTCAGCCGCTTGTGGTGCTGCGGGAACAGCCTGAAGATCAGGTCGTGGACGGTCAGCACGGTTGGCACGCCATGCAGCGGCATCAACAGATGCTCGGTCGCATGGAAAACATCGGGGCGCGGCAGCAGGCGGTCCCAGCCAAAATGGCTGACCTGCGCGGCCAGCACGGCCATGCGCCACGGCTTGTAGCCCGCCCGCACCGACGTGCGCGGCAGCGCGGCCAGATCATCGGGCCAGCGCGCGGCGCGGGTCAGGTTGGCGAACAGGTGCACATCGCCGGGGTGCTGCGCGGCGACCGCCTGCGCCAGCGACACCGCATAGCGGCCCAACCCGGCCTTGCCGTTAACGGCGGGCGACACGTCGAGGGTGACTCTCATGCTGGGAAGTCTAACCCGAAACCCGGCCCGGCGAAAGGGAAGCCCGCCCTTTTCAGGTCGCGTCCTGGGCTGTGATCGAACCCGGCCCGATGCTATACTAAGACGCAATCCGGCCACACGGATCGCACCGACGAATCGCGAAGAAGGAACCATGCCGAAAGAAGATCGCCGCTACCCACCCATCCACCCCTGGCTGTACAGGCCGCTGATGGCCATCATCCGCTTTCTGGTGATGGCGCTCACACGTCTGCACGTGACCGGCATTGAGAGTGTGCCGACCGGAGTCCCGCTGATCTACGTGACCAACCATCTGCACCACCTCGATTCGCCGGTGATGGGCCTGCTCCTGCCCGGCGCGCCGCGCCCGCTGGCCGCCGAGAAGTATATGGCCATATCTTCGGGCCGCTGCTCAGGATCGTCGGCTCGATCTTCATCTATCGGGGCGAGGTCGACCGCAGCGCGCTGCGCCAGGCACTCAACGTGCTCGAAGATGGCATGCCACTTGCGGTAGCGGTCGAAGGCACCCGCAGCCACAGCGGCGGGCTGGCCGAAGGCAAGACCGGCGCAGCCTATCTCGCTACCCGTGCGAACGTCCCGCTGGTGCCGGCGGTCACGTGGGGCACCGAGAACATTATCCCGGCGTGGGCGCACCTGCGCCGCGCCGACGTGTACGTGGTGTTCGGCGAGCCGTTTCGCCTGCCCGAAGGCCGCGCGCGCTCCGCCGAGCTGGAGGCCTACACCGAGGACATCATGGTCCGGCTGGCCCGCATGCTGCCTGAGCAGTACCGGGGCGTGTACCGCGAGCATCCCCAGGTGGCCGGGCACGCCCCGCTGATCCCCGGACAGCACGCGTGAGTTCTATGCTATACTGACTGTTGGCGCAAGCCCGCGCCAGACAAAGACTGCGAGACGCAAGACAGGGCCGGAACCCAGGAGAACTCCTCATGCAGGACGACGCTCAGCCCGGACGTCAGGCTGGCAGCCGGCTGCCGGCGCTGAAGGTCGCCGGGGCGCTGCTGCTGGCTGTGACTGTCTGGCTCATCCTCACCACCCTCCTTCACAATTTCCTGCTGACCGGCGGCAGCCCGCCGGCTGCGCCGCTGCGCCTGGCGTTTGACGCGCTGTCGCTGATCGCCGGGGCCGGCCTGCTGTTTGGCGCGATCAGGCTGGGCGGGCTGCGGCTGAATGCCGCTGCGCCCGGCGACCACCAGTATCGTGACATGTTCGAGGGCAGTGCAGCGGCCAACCTGCTGATTGACCCGAAGACCGGCTGCATTGTCGACGCCAACCCCGCTGCCTGCGCGTTCTACGGCTACCCGCGCGACGTGTTGCTCACCATGCACGTTACCGACTTCAATCAGCTTTCAGAGGGTGAGGTCTTCTCGGAGCTGAGCAGCGCCGCCACCGGCCAGAAGCGGCACTTCAGCTTCCGGCACCGGCTGCACAGCGGCGAGGTGCGCGACGTGGAAGTCACCGTCAGTCCGATCCAGACCGGCGGGCGCAGCCTGCTGCACTCGATTGTCGAAGACGTGACCGAGCGCCTGCAAGCCGAGCGCATGACCCAGGCCGAGCACGCGCGGCTGAGCACGCAAACCGCCGACCAGGCCCGTTTCAAGGAGACCCTGCTCGACACGCTGCCCGTGGGCGTGCTGGCGATCTACGCGCAGGGCCAGATCGTCGACCTCAACCTCGCCATGGAGCGCATCAGCGGCTACACCCGCGACGACCTGCTGGGCGAGCCGGTCTCGATGCTGGTCGTGCCGGAGGAGCAGGAGTCGATCATGCGCCGCCTCGGCGCGGCGATGCGCCAACTGGCGCTGGCCCCGTTCGAGATCGACGGCGTCCGTAAGGACGGCACGGTGGTCCCGGTGCGGGTCCGCATGACGGCCCTGCACAACTCGTCCGGCGAACCGATGGGCATCATCGCCACCGTCGAAGACCTGACCCGCAGCCGCCAGGCCGAGAGCGCCCTGCGCGAGTCGCGCCTCATGATGCAAACGGTGCTCGACACCATGCCGCAGGCGGTCTTCTGGAAAGACACAAACTCGGTGTACATGGGCTGCAACCGTGCCTTCGCCGTCGACGCCGGCCTCAGCACGCCGGAGGAGATCGTCGGCCTGGCGGATTCCGACCTGCCGTGGACGCAGGAAGAATCCGAGTCCTATAGCAAGGCGGACCGGCGGATCGTCGAGACCGGTATCGGCCAGTACGGCGCGCTCGACATCCTGCCGACGTTCGACGGCAAGATCGCCTGGATCCGCGTCACCAAAGTCCCGCTGCGTGACGAAACCGGCGCTATCGCGGGCGTGCTGGGTATTTATCAGGACGTGACCGACCGCAAGGAGGCCGAGGAGAAGCTGCGCTACCAGGCAGACCTGCTGCAATCGGTGTCCGATGCGATCATCTCTGCCGACACCCACTTCATCGTGCAGAGCTGGAACAACGCCGCCGAGAAGCTGTACGGCTGGACGGCAGACGAGGCCATCGGCAAGCCAATGTACGAGTTGTTCGGCCCTGTCTACGCCGAGCCGGGCCAGGACCGCAGCACAGCCGCCGGCGGAGACACGTGGGAATCGGAGATGGCGCAGACCCGCAGCGATGGCCAGACGATCTACGTGCAATCCACCGTTTCGCTCATCCGCGACGCGGCGGGCAATCCCAGCGGGACGGTGGCCGTCCTGCGCGATATTTCTGCCCGGCGCGCGATTGCGGAGTCAGAGCGGGAGCAGAGGGCACTGGCCGTGGCGCTGCACGAGGTCGCCACCGCCATCGGCAGCACGCTCGAACAGGACGAGGTGCTCGACCGCATCCTGCTCAACATCGAAGGGGTGGTGCCGCACGAGGTGGCGATGATCCTGCTGTGTGAGGGCGGCACGGCGCACATCGCGCGCTTCCGTGGCGACGTGCCAGCCAGCGCCCGCGAGGAGTTGGCGGCGCTCACGCTCGACCTGGAGCGGATCACCAACCTCAGACAGATGATCGCGACGCGCCAGCCGCTGGTCGTCGATGACTTGCGTGAGTTCCCGGACTGGGTTCGCAGCGGTGCCGAGGAATGGGAGCGGAGCTATGTCGGCGCTCCCATTGTCGTCGAGGGCGAGGTGATCGGGTTCATCAACCTCACCAGCCGCAAGCCGGGCTTCTTCAAGCCTGTCCACGCCGAGCGGCTGCAGGCGTTTGCCGACCAGGCGGCGATTGCGCTCAAGAACGCGCGGCTGTACCAGTCGGAGCGCGAGCAGCTTCACCTTTCGCGGACGCTGCAGGAAGTCGGCACGCTGCTCACGGCGCAGATGAGCCTTGACGAAGTTTTCGAGCGCATCTTCGACCTGCTGGCGGGGGCCGTGCCATTTGTCAGCGTGTCGGTTCAGCTTGTCGACGACCGGGGCGGCCTGGCGTTGGTCGCCGGGCGAGGCCATCCCGATCCCGAC
Source organism: uncultured Chloroflexia bacterium (assembly GCA_963787375.1). Lineage (GTDB taxonomy): Bacteria > Chloroflexota > Anaerolineae > Aggregatilineales > UBA3940 > CAWBCR01. The sequence continues at coordinate 21,270 of CAWBCR010000023.1, forward strand.
GCCGCGCGGCGAATCACCGCCGGAATTCCGCCACAGGTGATCGCCGATCGCTGGGCGGATCACGATGTGGTCGTTTTGTCCGACACAGCCACCGACCCGCGCTGGGTTCCCCATCCCGACCAGGCCTACATCCGCTCGCGAATCTCGGCGGCGCTGCGCGTGCAGGGGCGGCTGGTCGGCGTGCTGAACGTCGACCACTCCGAGCCCAACACGTATGACGAGGGTATGGGGCGCACCGTGGCGGCCTTTGCCGGGCAGGCCGCCATCGCCATCGAGAACGCGCGCCTGTTCCGCGAAAGCCAGGATCGCAACCGCCGCCTTGAGGCGCTGAACCGCATCACACGGGTGGGCACCGAGATGCACGACCTCGACGAGGGGCTGCATCAACTGGCCGACCTCGCGGCAGATATGCTCGACGCCGGGCGCTGTTACATCACGCTGTGGGACGCCGAGACGCGCACCACCATCCCGGCAGCGGCCTCCGGGGATTATCATGCGGTGTACCGCCGCGGGCCCAGCCGCCCCGGTGAGACGACCGTCACGTCTGCGGTGCTGGACGTGGGCAGGCCGTTCGTGGTGCCCGAAGGGATCGATTCGCTGCTGCTGGCCCCGGACGCCCGGGAGCGCTTCGCAAGTGAAGGCGATTTTGCCCCGCGTTCGGTGCTGGCGCTGCCGCTTCAGGCCGACGGGCGTGACATCGGCGCGCTGCTGGTGGCCTTTGGCGAGCCGCACCCGTTCTCCGACGGCGAGATTGCCTGGGCCGGACAGTCCGCCGAGCTGATCGCGCTGGCCGTGGCCAAAGGGCAGGCGTACGCCGAGCTTGAGCAGCGGGTGGCGGCGCGCACCGCCGATCTTGAATCGGCCAACCGCCGCCTCGTGCAGCTCACCCATTTGAAAGACGAGTTTGTCTCCAACGTCTCGCACGAGCTACGCACGCCGATCACCAGTATCAAGCTCTATCACCACCTGCTGGACGTCCGGCCCGACAAGCAGGACATGTACCTTGATCGGCTCAATCGTGAGACCGACCGCCTTGAGATGCTTATCGAGGACTTGCTGTACCTATCACGCATGGACCAGGGCCAACTGCGCCTGACTCTATCCCTGCTGGACGTGGCCGCGCTGGCCGAGCAAGTCGTCATCGATAGGGAGCCGCTGGCCGCGCAGCAGGGGCTCAGCCTGACCTTCCAGCGAAACAGCCCGCCGCCGCCCGTGCAGGGCGATACGGTCGCCGTGGGGCGCGTGGTGAGCGTGCTGCTGACCAACGCCCTGAGCTACACGCCCGCCGGCGGCACGGTGAGGGTCAGCGTGGGGAGCGGGCGGCGGGATGGTCGTTTGTGGGCCACGCTGGCGGTCGCCGACAGCGGGCCGGGCATCCCTCCTGAAGAGATCCCGCGCCTGTTTGAGCGCTTCTTCCGGGGCGCTGTGGGCTACGAGTTGGGGGTGCCGGGCACGGGACTGGGCCTGCCGATTGCGCACGAAATCGTGCAGCATCACGGCGGCACGATCGAGGTCGACAGCGGGAGGCCGGGCGAGGGAGCACGCTTCACCGTGTGGCTGCCTGCCGCGGACGGCGATAGCAGTGAAGGGATGGAGACATGAAACCGACGACGATCCTGGACGAATACGAGCGCCGCCTTGAAGGCCGTCTCCAGCGTGGGGAGATCACCGAGAGCACGCGCGACACCTACCTGAATGACGGCAGCCGGGTGCTCGAAGTGCTGCTCAAGCACCTCCCGCCAAACGTTATCGAGGGCTACATGGAAGTGGAAGGCTATCGCAGCTACTACGGCCACATCGTCGAGCTGTTGCGCTCGCTGGCCCGCTCGCACGGGCAGTCGGCCTTTCCCGACCCGCGCAAGGCGCAGCCGCGCCTGCCGGGCGTCCCGGAGGGAACCCGGAAAGCACCTCGGCGCAGCAGGTCACGCGCAGCGAAGGGCCCGACGTTGTTTGAACAGGCTGAAAAGGGGGATTGACGCCTAATCCGGCGCGGTCTCGTCTTTCTTGTCGCCGGCAGGCTTGCCATCCGGCTTAGGCGGCGTCGTGCTGCCGTCTGCGGTGGGCTTGCCGTCCTCTGCTGGTTTGGCCTGCGTAGCCGGTTTGGCGGCAGCGGCCTCTGATTTCTCAACACTCGCCTCTGGTTTGCCGGCGGGGATCGGTGGTTTTCCCTCAGCAGGCGCGGGGAGCAGATCGGTGCGCTTGCTGACGAACTTCTTGCCGGCGTTGGCCTCTTCGCCGGACTGCGTCAACGCCCGCGCAATCGGCAGCGTGAAACGGAAGACGCTGCCGCCGTCTGGATTGTCCTCCACCCAGATGCGCCCCCCATGCAACTCAACCGCCATCTTACAGAAGGCGAGGCCCAGCCCCGCGCTGCGGCGGCGGCCCCTGCGGCCCGGAATCTGTGCGAAACGGTCGAAGATGGCCTCTTTGTACTCCTGCGGCACGCCGGGGCCGTTATCCGTGACGGTGACGTACAGCATCGGCTCGCGCTGATGGCTTTCCGGCGTGCGTACCCCGGCGCTCAGCGTGATCAGCGTGCCCGTCTCGGTGTACTTCAGCGCGTTGTCCAGCAGGTTCAGCACCACCCGCCCGATCATGTCCTGGTCGACGTGGCCGTCGGGCAGGTCGTCAGGCACCTCAACCTTGACCACCGTCCCGATCTCGCGTGCCAGCGGCATCAGCTCTTCGGCGGCGTCTTCGAGGATCGTCTTCACGCTCTCAATACCGGGGTCGAGCACGAACTCGCCCTGTTCCATCCGCGACAGGTCGAGCAGGTTGTTGACCAGGTTCAGCAGCTTCTTGACCGCCCGCTTGCTGACCTCGGTCGCCTGCTCGACGATCGGGTCTTCTTTGGGCGCAACCTCGGCGATAAGCCGCATGCTGCCCATCACCGCCTGAAGCGGCGAGCGCAGCTCGTGGACGATCATGCTGGTCAGGTTCTGGCGCGCCTCTTCCAGCTCTTTCTGCTCGCTCACGTCGCGGAAGATCAGCAGCAGCCCAATAAACCGGCCCTGCTCGTCGCGGACGGGCGTCACCATCCGCTCGACGAAGCGCTGGCGCTGGCCGGGGGCTGCGCGGGTGGCGTACAGGTCGGTCTCGGTGGGCAGGTTAGGGTTGGCGATTCCGCGCTTGAGCAGCGCGTTGAGATCGCCTTCCTTGTAGCCCAGCCCCTCGCCCAGCGAGCTGAGTGGGTCGGCCATGAACTCATCCGGCGAGCGCGGCGCGAAATCGGTGCGCGCGAAGTCCCAGAAGTCGCCCATGCGCGTGTTAGTCATCACGATCCGCGCCTTGGGGTCGATCATCAGCAGGCCCTCGTTCGACGCGTCGAGGATGGCGTGCAGCCGGTCGCGGACGACTTCCGCGCGGCGGAACAACTGCGCGTTGCGGATGGCGACCGCCGCCTGCACCGCAAGCTGGCTGACAAACGTCAGGTCGTCCGAGTTAAAGGCGTTGAGCACTTCGCTTTCGAGCGCGATCGCGCCGTGCACCTGCTCGTCGAGGAAGATCGGCACGCGCAACTGCGAGCGCGGTCCCGCCGCCTGCGGGTCGTCGGCGCTGACGATCTCCGTCTTGCCCTGCCCGAACACGTCGCTCTGGGCCAGCTCTTCCGCGATGCGGTGCGGCGCGCGCATGGTGCTGGCCGCGTCGAAGCCCTTCCAGGCCACCATGTGCGGCTGGCGATCCTCGTACCCCAGCTCCGGGTCGCCGGAGATGACCAGCACCCCCGCGTCGGCGTCGCAGCCCTCGATGGCCGAGTCGATGATCAACTTGAAGATCGTGTCGAGGTCGAGCGTGGCGCTCAGCCGCTGGCTGATGTCCGACATGCGCACGATCTGGCCGATACGCCGCGTCAACTGCACGTCGACGGCCTGGTAGATGCGCGCGTTGGCGACCGCCAGCGCGGCCTGATTGGCGAACGTCTCCAGCAGGCCCAACTCGCCCGGCGAGAAGCGATGTGGCTCGGTGTAATATACGGCCAGCAGGCCGACCTTGCGCTGCTGCGCGCGCAGTGGTAGGTAGGCGTAGGCCGAAAAGTCCTCGCGCTGAGCCAGCAGCCGCACCGCCGCCGAGACGGTCACGCCGTCGGCGTGGATGTTGGGCACCGACACGACCTCGCCATCGTCCATCACCTTGCGCCGCTCGTCGTCGGTGATGGGGACCGCGATGTCCTTTGAGCGGACGATGTGCTCCGGCGAGAAGCCCTGCGCCTGGGTGAGGATCAGCGCTGGGATCGCGCAGGTCGTCGTCAAGCAGGTAGATGGCGGCCTTATCGCTGCCCGCCACCTCGGTCAGCGACGATGCGATCATCTCCAGCAGTCGGTCGGGGTTCAGCGCGGCGTTCATCACCGTGCTGATCTCGTTCAGCCGCGCAAGCTGTGCGGCGTGCTGCTGCGCCTCCCGGTACAGCAGCGCGTTATCCATCGCCACTTCGGTCTGCACGGCGATGGTCGCCAGCATCTGGAGGTCGGGCTCGCCAAAGACGCGGTCGGGCTGCTGGCCCTTGCTCAGCCAGATGACCATGCAGCCCAGCGTGCGGCCTGAGGCCATCAGCGGGACGCCCAGCCAGGTTCGCGCGTCGGGCGGGTCGTAGACCTTGATCGTCCTGGCGGTCTGCGCCACCAGCGGCGCGAGCAGCGGCGTGCCGGTCTTGAGCACCCGCGCGGTGAAGCCGTCCAGCGGCTCGCTGGCCGGGTCATCGACGGCGTGGTCGCCGCGGGCCACCAGGTGAGCGGACCACAGCCCGCCGGTGCCGCCGGCGTTTACCCGGATGATCAGGTTTGTGGTCTTGAGCAGAATCGTCACCTGCTGGTGGACGGTCTTCAGCAGCGCGTCGAGCTCAATCGTCGAGCGCAGCGCCTTGTTCATTGTCGACAGCAACTCAAGCTGGTCGACCTGCACTTGCAGCCGCTCCTGCGTGACGCTCAATCGTTTCACGACGATCACGATGGTCAGCAGGATGATCTCGAAGATGAAGAAGGCCAGCGGGCCGAGCCGCGCGTTGGCGACCGCCGCGAAGGGGGCCAGCGCCAGCGGCAGAAGCTGGATCGCGAGGAACGAGCGGCGATGCGTCCGGAACAAGGCCCGCGGGTTCTGCCGCAGCAGCCACAGCGCGATCAGCAGGTTCAGGTCGTAGGTCAGCAGGAACACCGCCACTGCGGCAATGATCGGCAGCATGTCCTGCGGCGAGCGGATGGCTTGAAGCGGAGCCGATCCCTCCAGCGCACGGAGGCTCCAATCCGCCGCCAGCAGGCTCAGAATGGTGCGGCCAACCGGGAACAGCCCGCGCCCGATCTTGACCCACCACGCACGTGAGATGGTCCTGGCCTGCCGCCAGTACATCATGGTCTGGATGCCGCCGCTGACGATCAGCCCCAGCGCGACTGTCGCCAGCGCGTACCGGCGGTCGAGGGCCAGCAGCGCCATCAACGCCGCCACCGGCACGAAGCCGATCTTCCCGCCGCCCACGTCGATGCCCAGCAGATCGACCAGCGCCACCAGCCCGCTGATCGAGCCCAGCACCAGCCAGCCCAGCACGCCCGAGCGGACCGCGTAAGGCCACGACAGGCCCACCAGCACCAGCGCGCCCAGTCCGATTGCCCAGTAGAAGATCGCAGCCCGTTTTTGCGGGATCATAATAGCCATTATCATACCATAGACTGACAACGCGGGCCTGACACCGCGCCGGCTAGGCCGGTTTGCGCTTGCCCTGCCGGACACTGATGGGCAGGGTGAAATAGAAAGCCGCTCCGCCTTCCGGATCCTCGCCGGCCCAGATACGCCCGCC
>CAWBCR010000024.1:0-18117 GCA_963787375.1 uncultured Chloroflexia bacterium
AATGTCGCGACTGTCGGCCCGCCGAGCTCTTGGCCCTCTTTCGCATTATTCGGGAGCGCCCCACGTACATCGTGCACATCCTCATCGTCAAACTCATTCTTATCCTGTCACGTCGGCCAGCCTGACCATGAAACGCATCCTTCTCATCGTCCTGGCCGTCATCGTCATTGTGCCAATCCTCGCCGTGGCGGGGGGCTTCCTGTTCCTGACCGTGCGCCACGCGCAGGCCAAAGCCCGCATCACCGCTGCGCCGCAGGAAGCGGACGTGGTCCGGCTGGGCAACTTCGGCGAGCGCGCAGACGCTGACCATCCTGCCGCTGGTCGAGAACGCCACGGCCCGCGCCGACATGCAGACCGAGCACGGCGTCTCGTACCTGGTCACGACCGACGACGCGACAATCCTGTTCGACCTGGGCTGGAACCCCGGAAGGCGCCACGCCCTCCCCACAGGTCCACAACCTGGAGGCGCTGGGCCTCCTGCCGCTGGACCTCGGCGCAGTCGTCATCTCGCACCCGCACCCCGACCACATGGGGGGCGTCCTGGCGGTGGGCAGCGCGCCCGCGCCCGGCGCGGGACAGCTTGACCTGATGGGGGTGCCAATCTACACGCCGGTGGCGATGAACTACGCCGGCACGCCGACGACCGTGTCCACGCCGCCGGCAGTCGTCGCGCCGGGCATCGCCACCACCGGCACGATCCCGTTCGCCGAGCTGGTGCCGCTCAACTACGCGGACGCGGTCGATCAGGAAGAAGTGCTGGCGGTCAACGTCGCCGGGCGCGGCATCGTGCTGATCGTCGGCTGCGGCCACCCCGGCCTGCCGGCCATCCTGGCGCGCGCCGAAGCAGTGTTCGACCAGCCGGTGATCGGCGTGGTCGGCGGGCTGCACTATGGCAAGGCGACCGCCGCCGACCTGTCCGACGAGATCGCGCTGCTCGACGCGCGCGGCGTGCAGATCGTGGGGCTGTCGCCGCACGACAGCGGCGCGGAGGCGCTGCAAGCCTTCGCCGACGCCTTCCCGGCAGCCTACCAGTCCATCCAGGTGGGCACGCCGATCACGTTCGGGGAGTAGGGCCGCTTCCATAATCAATGCCACGCAGGGGCACGGCTTTTGCCGTGCCCTTTTCGATTCCGTCCCGACCCGCGCAAAAAGCTGTATAGTAAGGGCATATCTTGCTGCTCGTGAAAGGATCGCCTCATGGCCGACTTCAGCCGCCCGTCTGATGCACCTATCGTCGCCGTCGTTAACGGCACGCCGATCAAAGCCCGGCCCGAATTCTGGCTGGCTCCCCTGTCGGTGACGGGGCTGCTGGCGGTGGTCGCCGGGCTGCGCCACCCGGAGCGATCCGCCGCCGAGCGGCTGGCGTTCGGGCTGATCGCGATGCCGGTCGCGCTGATGGCCGACGTGGGCCACGCGATTGCCCACACCGCCAGCGCGCGGGTCGCCGGCGCGCCGATGGACGAGATCCTGCTGGGCCTGAGCATGCCGCGCACGCTGTACTTCGACGACGAGGCGCTGCCGCCGCGCACGCACATCACCCGGTCGCTGGGCGGGCCGATCTACTCAACGGCCTGCCTGCTGTTCGGCCTGGTGTGGCGGATGCTCGCGCCGCGTGGGTCGGTGTCGCGGGAGCTGGCCGACGTAGTCGCCGTCAGCAACGGCGTCATCTGGATGGGCAGCCTGACGCCGCTGCCGATTGTCGACGCGGGGATCATTTTGCGCTGGTCGCTCATCGAGCGCGGGCAGACGCCGCAGCAGGCTGACGCAGCGGTGCAGCGCGCCAGCCTGACGGCGGGACTGGCTGCCGCCGGGGCCGGGGCCGGGCTGGCCGTCCGGCGGCGCACGCGCTGGGCGGGCGTGGCGCTGATCGCCGGGGCAGCGGCCTGCCTCGCCGCCGCGTTCGGCTGGCTGAAGTGAGCTTCTGGAAGCAACTGCGTGCGATTGTCGCCGCGCCGGGGCTGGTGCTGGTCATCGCCCCGGCGCTGATCGTGTGGCTGTCGCATAGCCTGCACCCCGGCTGGGGGCGGCGCGGTCCGCTGATGGCGGTGGCGCTGGCCCTCGGCGGGGCGGTGACGCTCGCCGGGCTGGCGCTGCTGGCCCGCTCCATCGGGCTGTTCGCGACGGTCGGCGAGGGGACGCTTGCGCCGTGGGACCCGACGCGGCGGCTGGTGGTGACCGGGCTGTATCGCTACACCCGCAACCCGATGTACCTGGGCGTGCTGATCACGCTGATCGGCGAGGTGGCGCTGAGCGGATCGCTGCCGCTGTTGGCCTACGGGTTGCTGGTGACGGTCGCGTTCAACGTGTTCGTGCGGCTGTACGAGGAGCCCACGCTGCGCCGCGTCTACGGCGCGGAATACGATGCGTTCACAGCCAACGTGCCGCGCTGGCTGCCGCGCCGCACGCCATGGGAGGGCGGGGAGGGATCGTGATGCGGATCGCGCTGCTGCAAATGGCCGCGCATGGCGCGGATCAGGAGGCCAACCAGCGCAAGGGCGCGGACTTCTGCCGCCGCGCGGCAGCGCTCGGCGCGGACGTGGCGCTGTTCCCGGAGATGTGGAACATTGGCTACAGTGGGCTTTGACGCGTCGCAGCCCGGCGCGCGCGAGGCGTGGCAGGCGCAGGCCGTCGCTACCAACGGCCCGTTCGTGGAAAGCTTCCGCGCGCTGGCCCGCGAGCTGCGGCATGGCGATTGCGATCACGTATATGCAGCAGTGGCCGGGCGCGCCGCGCAACGCCGCCACGCTGATCGACCGGCATGGCGAGATCGCCTTCACCTATGCGAAGGTCCACACCTGCGACTTCGACCCGATGGAGGCGGCACTGACGCCCGGCGACGGCTTCTGCACTGCCGCGCTCGACACCGCCGGCCGGGCCGGTGCAGGTCGGGGCGATGATCTGCTACGACCGCGAGTTCCCGGAGAGCGCCCGCGTGCTGATGCTGCAAGGGGCGGAGATCATCCTGACGCCCAACGCCTGTGACCTGGAGATCAACCGGCTGTCGCAGTGCCGCGCCCGCGCCTACGAGAACATGACCGGGCTGGCGGTCGCCAACTACGCCGCGCCCGACGCCAACGGCCACTCGGTGGCGTTTGACGGCATGGCCTTCGCCGCCGACGAATCGCCGCGCGACATGCTGCTGGTCGAAGCCGGTGGGCAGGAAGGCATCTTTGTGGCCGACTTCGACCTCGACGCGCTGCGCGACTATCGCCGCCGCGAGACGTGGGGCAACGCCTTCCGCAAGCCGCGCGCCTACGGCCTGCTGACCTCGGAGGCGGTCGACGAGCCGTTTGTGCGGTCGGAGGCGAGGCGGTGACACGGGGCCCGCAGGGCCAAGTCTTACACAGCGCCAGCAAGCAAAGTTTTCGCATCGCGAAGGAGGACGATTATGGCATGGAACGTCAATTGGCTGGACGACACGGAGCGCGTGGTCGTGTTTGAGCCGTACGGGCGATGGACGTGGGAGGAATACGTCGAGGCCTCGCAGCGCGCGCAGGAGATGATCAGGGGGAAGTCGTACATCGTCGATACGCTGTACAGGCTGGGGAGCCACCTCCGGCTGCCCAGCCCCAACGCCCTGTCCCACCTCAGAGATGTCTACCAGAACGACCCGCCCAACAGCGGTGCCATCGTCGCCATCGGCGGCGACATGTTCATCAAGACGCTGGTCGACATCATCGGCAAGACGATGGGTGGATTGTCGCGGTTCACGTTTGTGCGCAGCGAAGACGAAGCCAGCGCCGCGCTTGAGAAAGTGCGCCGCGCGCGCGAAGAGTGAGGGATATCACGCGGCATCGCAAGGCGCATTGTGCTACACTCTGGTGAGGCAGCTTTGCGCCCTGTGATCCTTCGCCATTCAAGGAGTGGCCCCCGTGCAAATCGACACTTCAACCGACTTCGGCCATCGCGTCTCGCGCCGCCTGCTGGACGAGATCGTCATCTGGCTGACGACCATCGGCAGCGATGGCACCCCACAGCCGCGCCCGGTGTGGTACCTGTGGGACGGCGAGACGTTCCTGATCTACAGCATGCCGGACACCCACAAGGTCACGCACATTCGCGCCAACCCGCGCGTGGCCCTGAACTTCGACAGCGACGGGCGCGGCGGCGACATCGCCGTGTTCACCGGCACCGCCAGCCTTCAGGAAGGTGTGAACCCAGCCGAACACAGCCCGGACTATATCTTGAAATATCGCAGCGATATCCGCCGCATCGACATGACGGTTGAGAGCTTCAGCCGCGATTACACGGTTGCCATCCGCGTCACGCCCGACCGGCTGCGCGGCGAGTAGTCCGGCCCGGTTTGCAGGCGGCACGGTTGAACTCGACCAGAAGCTCAGTTATAATGAACTAACGGCTCTCCAACCGGCAGGTGCTGCGGGCCACATCCGTTTCTCCCCGCGAGCCGGCGTATTACATACCAACCTGAAGACGCCTCCTCCGGCATCGATCTTCACTGAGTTCGAAGCGAACAGGTGGCTGCCCGCAACCACCGGAGGCGAACGGACTCGAACCACGAACCTGTCTGCCCGATTTCAGTACGTCAGAACGTCAGCGGCGCCGGCTCAGTGAGTGCCATGAGAACGCTTCCATGGAGAGATGGTCGCGTTGACGGGGAGTGGTATGGACCCGCCCCTGATTGTAACTGTATTGAGATGTATGGCCGAGTTGTGGACTGGTGTCGGACCTGAAAATAGTGTACCATGTAACTTAATGGGCCGGTTAATCACCGTCTCTGCCACGGGATTGCGTGCGGTGCGATCCCATACGTGAAACACGGTGGAACTTATTGAACTCACCTCAACGGTCTAAGATAGCGACCGGAAAACTCTCGAACAAGTACCCCGGGATATATGCGCTTGTTGTCGACGACGATCCCAACGCCCGCGTCCTGATGACGGTGCTGATCGAGTCGCTGGGGGTTGCCGTGCAGACGGCGAAGGACGGCGCGGAGGCGCTGGAAGCTGTCAAACGGGAGAAGCCGGCCATTATGCTGCTCGACCTGATGATGCCCAACGTCGACGGGTTGGCCGTGCTGCGCGCGCTGCAAGCCAACCCCGACACGCGCGACATCCCGGTGCTGATCATGACGGCCACCCGGTTCGAGAAGACAGAGCTCAGCGAGATATACAACCACGTGCTGGACGTGGTGCGTAAAGGCGATCTCCCCATGGGGGAGATCTCCAGAGTGATTGAAGAGACCGTCTCCGACCGGCAGGCAGATCGTCTCACAAATGAAAAGGTGAGGGACAATGACTAGCGAACCCGAATCTTCCGACCCGAAACAGCCGGCGGCGGGCAGCCCTGCTCCCACACCGTCAGCGCCAGCCACGCCGCCTGCAACATCATCCGCACCGCCTAAATTGGCCAGGCCGCCTGCATCATCACCGGCACCTGCGCCGCCAGCGTCATCCACGCCTGCCCCACCGGCTAACAACAAGAAGGGGAGCGCCACAGGCCGCATCGGGCCCGAACAGGCGCAGACGCTGCCCCCGCTTGAGCCGCCGAAGACGTTCACCCCCGTTCCGCAGGTGCTCACCGACGAAGCCGGGAAGCCGCTGCCGCGCTGGCGGGTGCGACTGGACGTCGATACCGACCCGCCTGAGATGATCGGCCTGGACATCTATGGGCCGGTTGTACTGGGCCGCAAGGGCGACGACGACATGGCGTTTGTGAGCGTTGTGCCGCACAGCGCCGCCGATCTGGGCGTCAGCCGTCGCCACGTCGAGCTGCGCCCCACGCTGCAAAGCCTGCTGGTCACCGACCTGAACAGCACCAACGGCACCGACAAGAACGGCATCAAGCTGCGCCCCAACACCCCCACGCCGGTCAGCAACCGCGACACGCTGTCGCTGGGCCTGCTGCACGTCACCCTCCAGATCGTCGACGCGCCGCACCAGGAGGCGGACTGGTTCGCCAGCCAGGCGTCGCTGGGACAGGCGCTGACCGAGATCGCCAAGGCCGTCACCATCCAGCTCAAAACCGAAGACGTGCTGAGCAAGTGCGTCGACTACGCCATGATCCTGGCGCAGGCGCAGGAGGCGTCGCTGTGGCTGATACAGCCCACCTCCAAGGAAATCAACCTGGAGGCGATGCGCGGCGCGGAGCCCGCGCCGGATGCGGAGAAACCGGTTGTCAAGCCGATGACCGGCAGCGAGGTGGGCGAGGTGGCCCTCACGGGGCGACCCCGGCTGATCGAGTACGACGATGCGCATCGCGGAACGTCGCTGATCAACAGCACCCGCGTGCACTCGACGCTGTTCGTGCCGATCGGGCTGGGCGGCTTCTCGCTGGGCGTGCTGGCGGTGAGCAACCGCACGCCGGGCCACGACTTTACCAAACAAGATCAGACGCTGCTGACCGCGCTGGCCGACTTTGCCGCCATCGCTCTGCAGAACAGCCGCACGCTGGAAGCAACCGACATGGCGCTACGCGACAGCCTGGTCGCCCAGCGCGAAGCCACGGCCCGCGCGCTCGAAACCACGCGCCTCAAGACAGAGTTCCTGGCAACGGTCAGCCACGAGCTGCGCTCGCCACTGCACACCATCAACGGCTTCAGCCGGCTGCTGCTCGAAGGCCGCTTAGGTGAAGACGAGCTGCCGGACAAGGCGCGCGACGCGGTGCAGCGCATCCTGTCCAGCGGGCAGCAACTGCTGGCCATGATCAACGAGCTGCTCGAACTTGCTGCGCATCGAGTCCCAGCAAATCGAGCTGTCGCACGAAGAGTTTTCACCGGCTGAACTGGTGTCTGACCTGATCGACGGCCAGATGCCAATGGCGACCGAGAAGGGCCTCAAGCTGCTGTATCGCTGTACGGACGACGTGCCCGAAAAGATCGTGGGCGATCCCCAGCGCGTGGGGCAGGTGCTGCTGAATCTCGTCACCAACGCTATCAAGTTCACCGACAAGGGCAGTGTGACGGTCGATATTCGCACGGTGGGGCGTCTGATGTGGTCGGTGGCGGTGACGGATACCGGGCGCGGCATCTCGGAGAAGGACCAGAAGATTATCTTCGAGCGCTTCCGCCAGGTCGACGGGTCAGCCAGCCGCGCCCATGACGGCGTGGGGCTGGGGCTGGCGATTGCACAGGACCTGGTTCACCTGATGGGCGGCGCGCTGCGCGTCACCAGCGAAGGCGTGCAGGGCAAAGGCTCGACGTTCACCATGACCCTGCCGATTGTCAAGCCGGGCGAAGAGCCTGCCAAGCCCGCGAAAGCCGAGGACGATACCATCTCAGTCACCGTTAAGGGGAACCGGACAGCACCCCCCGAATGATCGCGGGGCAGGGCGGGCGGCACGAAGCAGGCCGCCACGAGGATGGGCATATGAATGCACAGGTCAACCAAATCCTGGTGGTCGAGGATGACGAGGGCCACGCTGCGCTGACCCGTGCGCTGATCACCGACATCGTTGGCGAAGGGGTGGTCGTCGATCTCGCCAAGTCGGGACGCGAGGCGCTGGCGCGCATTGTGGAGGCCCCGTACGACCTGTGCCTGCTGGATTACCGCCTCGGCGACGAGGATGGGCTGGGCCTGCTGCGGGCGCTCAAGTTGCGGGACATCGAGCTGCCCATCATCGTGCTGACCGGTATGGGTGGCGAGGATGTCGCCGTCGACGCGATGAAAACCGGGGCAGTCGACTACATTCGCAAAGGCGATCTGACGGTCGACACGCTGGCGGCGTCGATGCGCTATGCGCTTGAGCTGTATCGCAAGGAGCAGGCGCGCCGCGAGGCGGAGGAAGCCCTGCAGCGCGCCAAAGATGAGCTTGAGATCAGGGTGCAGGAACGCACCGCCGAGCTGATCTCGACCAACGAGGAGCTGCAGGCGGCCAACCGCGCGCTGCTGGAAGCCGACCGCCTGAAGCACGCTATGCTCCAGAACATCTCGCACGAGTTCCGCACCCCGCTGACCTATCTGGTCGGCTATTTCGACATGATCCGCCAGGAGATGCAGAAGCCCTTACCGCTGGACCTCAAGGCGCAGGAGGAGATGAAGGAGTACGTGGAGATCTCCTTCCGGCAGATGCAGAAGCTGGCGCGGCTGGTCGACAACTTCTACACCGTCCAGTCATCAACTGAGCAGTCTTATACCCGCGAGTCGACCGACCTGACCGGCGTGATCGCCGAAGCAGTGGAGGGGGCCCGTCTGGCTGCCGCGGAGAAGAAAATCGAGCTGGTGGTCCACTCTGTTGAGGTGGCTCCGCTGGTGCTCATCGACCGCCTGGCGATCCTGCAGGTGATGGACAATCTGCTGTCGAACGCGGTCAAGTTCACGCCGGAAGAAGGGACCATCACCGTCGAGGTGCGCGTTCCCTCCGAGCCCAACAAAGTGCTGGTGGCGGTCGGCGACACGGGCATCGGCATCCCGCTCGGACCTGCAAGCAAGGTGTTCGAGCGCTTCTTCCAGGTCGACGGCTCCTCGACACGGCGCTACGGCGGGGTGGGGCTGGGGCTGGCGGTGTGCAAGACCATCATCGAGGGCCACGGCGAATCGATCTGGGTGACGAGCGCGCCCGGCGCCGGCGCGACGTTCGTCTTCTCGCTGCCGGTCGCGCCGAAGAAGAAGAACGGGGGCTGACCCGCCGCGCGTGACGGAAGTCACGAATTATTGCGCCGCCCGAACGAGTCGGATATACTTTATTTCAGCAGCATGCAGGACGAAGACTTGAACGTGAAGAAACTTGACCCGGCATCGCGCCGGGCGCTTTTTTTACCTGAGAGGCCTCTCTGCACGCGCAATACACTACACAAGGTTCAGGAGAATCAAGACCCATGTCGAACCGTATCAAAGGGACCGTCAAGTGGTTCAACGCAACCAAGGGCTATGGCTTTATCGCCCCTGAGGATGGCAGCAAGGATGTCTTCGTGCATCACTCCGCCATCCAGATGGAAGGCTACGCCTCGCTCAATGAGAACGACCAGGTTGAGTTCACCGTCGAGGCGAGCCCGAAAGGCCCTCAGGCAGTAGACGTCGTCAAAGTAGACTAGACGATATTGCCCGGCACTCTCTGCGAGGCCCCACCCCGGTGGGGCCTCGCGCGTTTATGGGGCGGATCGCGCTTCACGCTTCGGGCAGTTTGTTTTACAATAGGGGGCAGTGTCACAGCCTGCCGTGTTTCCCATTTCCTGCCGGGAGCCGACCATGCCCGATATTTTCCTCAGCTACAGCCGCGATGATCGGGTATTCATGGCCATCCTGCGCGACAATCTGCGCAGGCTGGGCTTCAACGTGTGGATCGACGAGGAGCACCTGGCGGTCGGCACGCCGCAGTGGGAACGTGCCATCGAGGAAGCCGTTGAGCGGGTGGAGGCGCTGGTCGTCATCTGCACGCCGTCAGCCAAAGGCTCGGAATGGGTGAACCGCGAGGTCTACATGGCGAAGCGGCTGTACGAAAAGCCGGTCTTTGCAGTATTGGCCCTCGGCGACGAGCGCACAGCCATGCCAACCGGCTTAATCGGCGCGCACTACGCCGACATGCGCGGTCGCTCCGACTACGATACCGGCTTCCGCTCGCTGGCACGGAGCCTGGGGGCGGCGCTTGACTACCCCATCCCCGACTACGGGTTGCAGATTCTCGGCAGCACGCCCACGGTTGTTGTGGACTTCTACGGACACGTCGAGGGGTACGTGGTAGCCGTCGGGCCCCACATCACCTATGTCGGGCAGCCAGAAACCCCGCCGCCTTACTCGCCTGCGCCGGTTGTGTCCGCCATTGAACAGCTTGCCGCCGCTGTGCTGGCTTTACTGCCGGAGCCGTTCGAGTGGTGCGAGATTCCCGCTGGGCAGGTGACGCTGGGAGAGGACGCGGGAACCTTCATCATAAATCCCTTCTACATGGCGAAATACCCCATCACCTACGAGCAGTTCCAGGTGTTTGTTGATGACCCACACGGCTTCAAGAACACAGCGTGGTGGCAGGGACTGGCGGCAGATGCGAACCACCGCAAGCAGCCCGGCGAGCAGGCATTCACCCACGCGAAGAACCTGCCGCGCGAGAACGTCTCATGGTGGGATGCAATAGCCTTCTGCCGCTGGTTGAGCGCACGCACCGGGCATGACATACGCCTGCCCGCCGAGTGGGAATGGCAGTGGGCAGCGCAGGGGCCGGACGGGCGCGAGTACCCTTATGAAGGGCCGTTCGACCCAGCCAAAGGAAACACCCGTGAAAGCGGCATCAAGATGACCAGCGAGGTGGGACTCTTCCCCCAGGGGGCATCGCCTTACGGCGTGCTGGATATGAGCGGCAATGTGTTAGAATGGTGCATGAACGAGCACGGTGTCCCGGAGAACACCGGGTTGCGTGGTAATGAGGACAGGGCGATGCGCGGAGGAGCATGGTACGGCTATCAGTACAGCGCGCTCTGCGCATACCGCAGCTTCACCTTCCCAGACCTGCGTCACGCCGATATCGGTTTTCGGTTAGCCTGCTTCTATCTCAACAAATGATTCTGGATCTCCTGATCTACGCGTGCCCCACCCCAAAGTGGCGAAGTTCCCGCATCGGCGGTACCTTATGGCCCTATGCGACACGCACGCCACAAGACCTTGCTGCGCCTTGCGCGCCTGCTGCTCAGCGTGGGCATCCCGCTCGCCCTGCTGCTCCTGCTGTATCGTGATTCCTACCCCGGCGTGCTGGCCGAGCCGACCCAGTCGGTGCGGCAGGGCGGCTACGGCATCAGCGTGGCGGCGACCGTCGGCCCACGCCCCGACCTGCTCGACGCGCTCAACATGGACTGGGTGTACATCTACGACACCAACCAGCTCGAATCATATCCCGACCAGTACGTGCTGTACCGCATCGACCTGACCAACTGGCCCGCCGACGCGTGGGTGCAGGGCCTGCCCGCGCTGGCCAAAGTGCTGAGGCAGGCCGACGTCAACGCGGTGTCCATCGGCAACGAGCCGAACCTCACCGAAGAGTGGGGCAACGGCAAACCCAACGCGAAGAACTACACACAGGCGCTGTGCGCGGCCTACAAGGTCTTCAAGCAGGTCGCGCCGCAGATCGTCGTCGTCTCGGCGGGGCTGGCGCCGACCGCCGGCACGCCCGACGGCATGAATATCAACGACCTCGACTTCGCGCAGCAGATGCTCAACGCCGGGGCAGCGAACTGCTTCGACGCGTGGGGCTATCACCCCTACGGGTTCGACCAGCCGCCGGAGGCCGATCCACACCAGCATCCGTTCTCGTTCCGGCGCGCCGAGCTGATGGAGCAGGTGCTGCAAAACAACGGCGTGCTCGGCAAGCAGATGTGGATGACCGAGTGGGGCTGGGTGCGGAACCCTGCCGAGGACGGCCTGAACTGCGCCACCAACGAGGCCTTCAACCGCTTCACGTGGATGGCCGTCTCGGCGCAGGCACAGGCCGACTACACCGTGCGGGCCTTCCGCTTTGCCGATCTGAACTGGCCGTGGGCCGGGCCGATGTTCCTGTGGAACCTCAACTGGAGCCAGATCAGCAACCTCGACCAGGAGCCGCAGTGCAGCCACCTGCGCTTCTACAGCATCATCGGCGCGAACGGCCAGCCGCTGCCGGTGTTCTTCAGCCTGCAGCGGGTGATCCCGCCCCATCCGCCGCGCGTGCACACCAACCAGCCGGGCGGCCAGCCCGCCCCTCAGCCCGGCACCGAGCCCGGCGGCCCCCAGGCCGGAGTTCGAATACCGCCCCGAAGTCGGGGCGGTTGTACATCACCTGGCGGGCAGCGCGGAAGCGGGCTGCGCCGGAGTGATACGCCTGGGCAGCTTCACCGTGTATAATTCAGGGTATCCCGGCCACCTGGAGGTGGACATCCGTGCGGCGAACGCGCCGGGCCGCCCGCTGGTGTGGACCAGCACCATGCGCGCCGTCGACGGCGACGAGGTCGACGTGTTTGTTGATACGCACGGCATAGCGCCGGGCCTGTACCTGATCGCCATCAACGTGCGGGCGTTCGGCACGTCGCGAATGTCGAGCCAGGTGGTGCGCGGCTGGCTGCTGCTGCACTACCCGACCTCGCCGGACTGCATCGCGCAGCTTCAAGGATAAGCCTATGGACAAGGACGATCCGACCTCGGAGCGCTCGCTCAGCGGGCGCGATGCCCTCGACGATTTGCAGCGATCCGGCCCGGCAGACACGCTGGCGCGGCTGGGCGCGGCCTACTCGTCGCTGGGGCGGGCGCAGGAGGCGGTCAGCTTTTACGAGCAGGCGCTCGAAGCTTACCGCGCCAGCCACGACCGCGCCGGCGAGGCGCAGACACTGATCGGCATGGGCAGTGCCTGCTGGAAGCGCGGCGACCTTGAACCGGCGCTGAGCGCCTTCGCGCAGGCCGCCGACATCTACCGCGAGATCGGCGACACAACCGGCGAGGCGACGGCCCTCAACTGCGCGGGGCTGGTGCACGACCGGCAGGGGGAGATCGCCGAGGCGCTGGGCTTCTACGAGCAGGCGCTGGCGCTGCTGTGGGACGCCGGCGACCGTGCCGGTGAGGCGGCCACGCTGGACGTGCTGGGCATGGCTCACCGCCGGCTGGGCCACCTGAAAGAGGCGCTCGACCTGCACCAGCAGGCGCTGGCGATCCGCACCGCGCTGAAGGACCAGACCGGCGAGGCCAGCACCCGCCACGCGATGGCGCTGGTGTTCGACGCGCTGGGCGAGACGGATCGGGCGATTGCCTATTACGAGTGGGCGCTGCGGCTGCGCCAGCTTGCCGACGACCGCCCCGGCGAGGCGATCACCTGCTACAACCTGTCGAAGCTGTACGTGCGGCTGGGCTATTTGCGCGAGGCCGAGGCGCTGCTGTCGCGGGCGGTCGACCTGGAGGCGCTGCTGGAGCACCCTGATGCGGCCCACGACGAGGCGGAGCTGCTCGTGCTGCGCGACCGGCGGCGCGAGGCGGGCCTGCCCGCGCCGGAAGACACGACCGGCAAATTCCCGCGCCTCAAGATCGAGGAGGAGCCGCCGGCTGACGACGATACCACCCCGCCTGACCCCACCCGCCGCCTGCCGCGCATCCGCCCCTAGCGCCGGTCGCGCTCAGAACACCTTTCGCCAGAAGTAACCCCTATACACCTCGGTGAAACCCAGCGACGCGTACAGCCGGTTGGCCGGCTCGGCGCTGCCGGTGGCGACGGTCACATTACACGCGCCCAGCGCCCTGAGGCGCTGCAAGCCTTCCAGCATCAGCGTTTGCGCCAGCGCCTTACGGCGGTGGTCGGGGTGGGTGCACACCGGCTCGAAGATGCCGCTGCGATTGACCTCGTCATACGGCACCCCCACGTAGGTGGCAAACGACCCATCGGGCGCAACGGCGACCAGGTCCAGGTCGCTGCGAAAGCAGGGGGCCATGCGGGTGAACGTCTGGCATTCCTGCGCGGTGTGGAAGTCGCGGTTGAAGGCGGCATTGAGCAGGTCGGCGATGCGCTGGCAGTCGGCGAGGTCGCCGGGATGGGTGGCGCGCAGCGTGTAGCCCTGCGCCAGCGCGGGCAGGCGCAGCGGCTGGCTGCCAAAGCGCAGTCGCCGCACGACGCCCCAGCCGAGCGTCTTCTCGTAGCCGCGCTGCGCCAGCCGCTGAAGGCGCGGCTCGTCGTAGTCGTAGACGAACAGGTGCAGCCGCCGCTGATTGCCGCCGCCGGTTGGCGCGGCGAGATGCGCCTCGGCCCAGTCGAGCATGTCGTCCTCGACGAAGGCGCGGTAGTCGGGGTGCACCTGGAGATAGGCCAGCCCCGCGCCGTCGGCGTTCACCGCGCCGACGACCCGGCGCGTATCCGTCTCCCACAGGTTGACCTGCGTTTCCCAGGCGGGGTCCCATGACGGGCTGGCGTTGTAGAAGCGGCTGCCTTCCCAGCGGCGGATGTCCCAGTTGAAGTCGGGCGGGGTGATGGGGGCCGTCTCGACCAGCAGCCGGTGGACGCGCCAGAAGTCGTCGTCGCCACGGATGGGATGTGAGACGATGCGCGGCGGGGTGATGTCAAACGCTGCGGCCATGATCGACTCCTCCCGTGATGACCCACCTACACTTCCCACAGCCCGATCGTGCCGTCCCTGCCGCCCGCCGCGAGGGTCATGCTGCCCGTCCAGGCCAGCGCGCGCAGCGGGCCGGTCGCCTGCGCCACGCCGACCGCGCGCCGCGCGGCCACGTCCCACAGCCGCAGCGCCCCCTCCTGCCCGGCTGAGGCCAGCAGCGCGCCATCCGGCGAGAAGGCCGCATCGAAGACCGCGCCGTCGTGGCCCTTCAGCGTGGCGAGCGGCTCGCCGCCGGGCATCGA
This sequence comes from uncultured Chloroflexia bacterium, assembly GCA_963787375.1. GTDB lineage: Bacteria > Chloroflexota > Anaerolineae > Aggregatilineales > UBA3940 > CAWBCR01. The sequence continues at coordinate 14,248 of CAWBCR010000024.1, forward strand.
CCACAGCCGCAGTGCGCCGTCGCTGCCCGCCGTGGCCAGCATGTCGCCGCCCGGCGACCACGCCACGGCGCGCACCGCCTCGCCGTGCGCGCGGATCAGCCCGGCAGGCTGGCCCGCGTCCCACAGCCCGACGAAGCCCGCCGCCAGCGCCGCCACCAGCCGATCTCCGTGCGGCGCGAACGCCAGCCCGAACACAAGCTGACCGTGCGCCGTTTGCAGCGCCGTGCGCTCCGCGCCGCTGGTAACGTCCCACAGCGTGATGTGCCCATAGCTCCACATGTTCCAGCCCGCCGCCAGCGTCGTGCCGTCCGGCGCAGCGGCGACCGCCTCGACCGCGCCCAGGTGCCCGGTGAATGTCGCGACCGTGCGCCACCCACTGCCGCGCGCCGCCCACAGGCGGACGGTCATGTCCGCCGAGGCGGTCGCCAGCGCCGCGCCATCGGGCAGCCAGGCCGCGCCGTGCACCGCGCCACGATGGCCCTCCAGCACGGCCAGCGGCTCGCCGCCGGGCAGCGACCACAGCCGCGCGGTCCGGTCACGCGAGGCGGAGGCCAGCACGCCGGGCGCGGCGGCCAGCGCGAGCACCTCGCTGCCGTGCCCGGCCAGTGTGGCGATGAGATTCAGGTGCAGGTCTGCCATGGTGTGACGCTCCGCGGTGAGGAGGGTATCGCCTGCAAGTATGCCGCGTGTTGCGGGCGGATGGCTACTGCCGGGGGTGCGAGGGTGGATCCAGAACTTGCCACGCCGGTTGACCTCACGCCCGCTCAACACTCTAGCGAGTGTCTCGCCGCCCCCTCTCCAGATTTGGAGAGGGGGCCAGAACCGAGCGCCGCGAGGTTCGGGGGTGAGGTTCAGAAAGGCGATCCCTACTCTGTCATGCAGGTCACCGAGCAACTCCGGATCCACTCGCGCTTGAAGGAACTTTCAGCCTCTCAAAGCGTCCTGTTAGGGTCCGTGTAGGCCAACTCGCAGCCAGATGACAGACATCGGCGGGACGAGACCCGATTACTGCCCGGTTGAATCCGGCTGCGCGGCTCACTATATTCATTGATCAGGAGGATACACGATATGACACTCAGAAAACTTCCGGTTCTTCCGGTTCTCTTTGCGCTGACACTGGCGATAACGGCGTGCGGCATTCAGCCCACCGTCCGCCGCCGACCGTGTCCGTGCCGACAGGCGCGGCAGCGGCTCCCACCACGGCGATGACCAGCACCCCCATCCCGGCGACTGAGATCCCCACCAGCGTGCCGCCCACCGCCGTCCCGACGGTGGTGACGGTGACGCCTGGCTCCCCGGCGACTCCGTCCGGCCCCGCGCCGACGCGCATCTCGTTCTCGGCAGGGGCAACGCAGGCGGTCGTTACCTCGAACCTGCCCGCCGATAGCACCAATCGCTGGGTGCTGACCGTCGAGGCGGGGCAGCTGATGGACATCAGCCTGACGCCCGATCAGGGCTTGCAGCTCTCGATTGTCGGCGCGGACGGCGCGCTGGTGAAGCCCGCCGCCGGCAGCGCGTTCTTCCGGGGCACGGTGCCTGAAACCCAGGATTACGTGGTCGCGGTGACTGCCGCCAGCCAGGCCGTATCTTACACGATGGACGTGCAGGTGCCGCAGCGCATCACCTTTGCCGAGGGCGCAACCTCCGCGACGGTCGACGGAACGGTGCCGGCTAACGGCCTGACCAGCTACGTAGTCAACGTGCAGGCCGGGCAGCTTGTCGACTTCAGCTTCTCGCCTGAGCCAAACCTGTCGACTTCGTTCTACGGTGTGGACGGCGACGTGCTCAAGAGCGGCATGGGCGAGGGATCAGCCTTCCGGGGCACCGTCCCGACCACGCAGGATTACATCATCGACGTGAAGGGCGGCGCACAGGACGTATCCTACACGCTGAACCTCACCATCCCGCAGCGCATCACGTTTGCCCAGGGCGCGACGACCGCGTCGTTTGAGGGCCAGCTTGACGCGCACGGCACGCACACGTTCGTCGTCAACGTGCAGGCCGGGCAGTTGATGGACATCAGCGCGTTCCCGAGCGAGAGCCTGATCACGGTGGTGTACGGCGTCGACGGCACGGTGCTGCAAAGCCCGATGGGCGGGTTCTCGCACTTCCGGGGCACGGTCCCGACGACGCAGGACTACATCATCGACGTGACGGCGGGCGATACCGCCGAGGCGTACACGTTCGACATCGCCATCCCGGCACGGATCACGTACGCGCCGAACACGACCAGCGCGACGGTGCAGGGCCAGCTTGCCGCGCAGACCTCGGACTACTACATCCTCAGCGCGCAGGCCGGCCAGTCGCTGACGCTGACGCTGACGCCGAAAGACAGCCTGCAGGTGGTCATCTTCGGGGTGGATGGCACCGTGCTGAAGAGCGGCATGGGCAACGGCTCCGACTTCACCGGGACGATCCCGACGACGCAGGACTACCTGATCGTGCTGACGACTGCCGACACGGCGGTGTCGTACACACTGGCGGTGTCTGTGAAATGAGGCGGCAGTAACCGGCCTTGAATTAACGGCGGGGGCATGGCGATCATGCCCCGGCTGTGTTTGTGCGGCCCGGTTTGCCCGGCAGTCAACTGCCGGGCTATGTCGCCTGCTCGCTGCGCTCGCATGCGGACAAGTCGGTTGGAAACCGACTCTGTGAAGGCGCGGGCGTACCGCTCCCGTGGCTCCGGCTCGGCGATCTCGTCCAGGCACGCGCGATGAAGTCTATGCCCCCGCGATCTGGCTGTATAATAGAGTTAGGGCCCATGCAGGGAAGGGGGCGCATCATGGACAGCCTGATCGGACACTTTCCGGGTGCGTTATTGGGCGGCGCGCTGGCGCTCATCGTCGCGGGCGGCCTTGCGGCGCTGCTGCGCTTTGCGCGCGCGACGTGTGGAGCCGCTACCGGCAGCTTCGCCGGTCTGAGCGGTGGGCCACCGTCTTTGAGGCGAGCCTGTTTGTGCTGGTGATGGTCGCGGTGCTGGCACTGTCGAACCTGGCGGGCCGCGTGCCGTAGCATCATCCCGTGCCGCCTGTCACCGCTCGCGCAGCCTCGGCTCGGCGACTTCGTGCAGGCCGCGCGCGATGAAGTAGAACGACGCCGCAAACAGCGAGATCGCCAGCGCCGGCGGCAGCAGCACGTTCCACGTGATGGCCGAATTGACCGCCCGGTTGGTGAAGCTCGTGTAGATCATCGAGCCCCAGTTCAGCCGCACGCGCGACAGCCCCAGGAACGACGTGAAGCCGTCGGCGAAAACCGCGCCGACCACGCTCAGCAGCATGTGGACCGCCGCCAGCGGCAGCATGTGCGGGACGAGGTGCTGGGTGATGATGTGCAGCGGCCCGCCGCCCGCCACGCGCGAGCGTCGATGAAGGGACGGTTCATCAACGTCAGCGCGTGGGCGCGCATCACAATCGCCGCACCACCCAGCCCGGAGATCAGCCCGTACAGCAGCCCGAACTGCACCGGCCCGATGTACGTCAGCCCGCTGACGACGACCAACACCAGCGGGGCGGGTGCCAGCAGCGCCAGGTCAGCGACGTGCGCCGAGACGGCATCGACCGGGCCGCGGAAGTAGGCGGCCAGCGCCACAATGTGCCTTCCACCTGGACACCTCAGGACAAGACCTGGCTGGCCCATCACCGTCAGATCATCGAGACGGCCTTTGCCTTCCTCGACATAGTTTTTGGAATCACGCACCTCAATGCCCATTCCCGGTGGGTGCAGCCGACACCGTATCGCCGCGCGAAGACGGCCTCCTACAATCCAGGATTGTTCATCAACCGTTTCGCTCAACCGCCAACCTGGAGCCTTAGCTACCTTTGTTATGTTAATTCCGGACAAGCCTTCAAATCCTCAGGCTATGAATAGTGC
>CAWBCR010000025.1:0-37814 GCA_963787375.1 uncultured Chloroflexia bacterium
CCCTCCGGGGTTCGTCAGGTCAGTAGGGCTACTTATCGTTGAGCGCCACGAGGCCCGGCAGCGCCTTGCCTTCGAGCATTTCCAGGCTCGCGCCGCCGCCGGTGCTGACGTGCGTCACTTTGTCGGCGAGGCCGGCCTTGTTGATGGCAGAGGCCGAGTCGCCGCCGCCGATGATCGTCACTGCACCGTGGCCGGTACGCCCAGCGACTGCCTGCGCGACGGCGAACGTGCCTTTGGCGAACGGCTCCATCTCAAAGACGCCCATCGGGCCGTTCCACACGACTGTCATCGCGGTGGCGAGCTGATCCTTGAACAGCTCGACCGTGTCAGGGCCGATGTCGAGGATGCGCCAGCCGTCGGGCACGCTGTCGGCGACAGGGATGGTTCGGGTCTTCGCGCCCGCGTCCATTGCATCGGCGATGACGGCGTCGACGGGCAGCTCAAGTTTGCCCCCGGCCTTCGCCAGCAGCGATTTGGCCGTATCGAGCGCTTCGGCTTCGACCAGCGATCGCCCATCTTGATGCCCTGCGCGGCGAAGAAAGTGTTCGCCATGCCGCCGCCGATCAGGATCTTGTCGGCCTTGGTCAGCAGATTCTCGATCACGCCGATCTTGTCGGAGATCTTCGCGCCGCCCATGATGGCGACGAAGGGCCGCTGCGGGTCTTCGATTGCGGTGCCCAGGAACTCGATCTCCTTCTCCATCAGCAAACCGGCCACCGCCGGCAGGTAGCGCGCCACACCCTCGGTGCTGGAGTGTGCGCGGTGCGCCGAGCCGAACGCGTCGTTCACGTACACGTCGCCCAGCTTGGCCATCTGCTGCGCCAGGTCCAGGTCGTTCTTGGTCTCGCCCGCGAGGAAGCGCGTGTTCTCCATGATGATCACGCCGCCATCGGGCAGCCTGTCAACTGCCTGCTGCGCGGCTTCGCCCACCGTCGAGTCGCAGAACGCCACGTCGACGCCCAGCTTGCTGGCCAGCACGGGCACAGTCGGCTTGAGCGAATACTGCGGGTCGGGCTCTCCTTTGGGTCGCCCCAGGTGCGACATCAGGATCACCGACTTCGGCTTCTGCGCCAGAATGGCTTTGATCGTCGGGACGGCGGCTTCGATACGGGTATCGTCCGCAACCTTGCCTTCTTTGACCGGCACGTTAAAGTCGACACGTACCAGCACCCGCTTCCCTTTCAGGTCGACGTCACGGATCGTTTTCTTATTCATATTGATTCCTCCATTTGGGGAGAGGGTAAAAGGGCGGCCCGAACATGCCCGGGCCGCCCTTGCGGAGGATCAGGTTAGAGTTGATCGGCCATCATCTTGGCCAGGTCGACGGTGCGAACGGAGTAGCCCCACTCGTTGTCGTACCAGGTGACGACCTTGGCGAAGGTGCTATCCATCACCATTGTGAACTCGGCGTCGACGATGCTGGAGCGGTCATCGCCCTTGAAATCCATGCTTACCAGCGGCTCCTCAGAGAAGCCCAGGATACCCTTCAGCGAGCCGTTGGCGGCCTTACGGAAGGCGTCGTGCAGCTCTTCGGTGGTGGTGGGCTTCTCAAGCTCGGCCACGAAGTCAACGATGGACACGGTTGGCGTCGGGACGCGCAGCGCGTAACCGTCGAATTTACCCTTCAACTCAGGGATGACGAGCGCCACCGCGCGGGCTGCGCCGGTCGTGGTCGGGATGATATTGAGGGCTGCGGCGCGCGCGCGGCGCAGGTCCTTGTGCGGCAGGTCGAGGATGTTCTGGTCGTTGGTGTAGGAGTGGATGGTGGTCATCAGGCCGCGCTTGATGCCCCAGTTGTCAAAGACAACCTTGGCCGCCGGCGCGAGACAGTTGGTGGTGCAGCTCGCGTTGGAGACGATATGGTGCTTGGCGTTATCGTACATCTTCTCGTTCACGCCCAGCACAACGGTCAGGTCTTCGCCCTTGGCCGGGGCGCTGATGATGACCTTCTTCGCGCCTGCCTCAATGTGCTTGCCCGCGCCGGCACGGTCGCGGAAGACGCCCGTCGACTCGATGACGATATCGACGCCCATCTTCCCCCAGGGCAGCTCCGCCGGGTCCTTCTCGGAGAGGGCCATGACTTGTCGCCGTCGACCACCAGACCGTCTTCCATCACCTCGACCGTGCCGTCGAAATCGCCGTAGTTCGAGTCGTACTTGAACAGATGGGCCATCGTCTTGAGGTCGCCCAGATCGTTAAAAGCCACCACATCGAAGTCGTCGGGATGGTTATCCTTCATGATCTTGAGCACCTGTCGACCAATACGTCCCAGTCCGTTAATGCCTATTTTGGTTGCCATAAGTCGCGTTTCTCCTTTCTGTAACGCATGTAATTAGTTAACGATTATACGAATTGAAAATGTAGTGGTTCGGCGACGTCACCACCCGAATAGATCACGCACTGCTGTAGTCTGAATTCAAGGCGAGCAGGTCGATGATAGCCTGCGCCAGCGCTGTGAGTCATGCCGCCAGGGGTGATGCTTGTCGACCAGCGGCATCGTCCGCAGGCTGGGAAAAAGCCACTGCTGCCGTTCTCAGGGCGAAGCGGACGTAGGCTGTGTTCGCGTCCAGCTCCAACAGGGAAGATGTCGTTTGTCAGAACGATGTCGAACATGCCCGTCCCAACCTGGCGCTCGATGGCCCGAGCGTGATCGCCTACGCTGAAGCCATCTGTCTCGCCCCGCTGGGTGGCCACGTTGCAGACGTATATCTTGAGCGCGCCGCTCCTGCGAACCGCCTCGGCGAGCCGTGCACCAGCAGGTTCGGCAGGATGCTGGTAAACAGGCTGCCCGGCCCCAGCACGATCACATCGGCGGCAAGGATTGCCTTCACGGCCTCCGGGTAGGCGGGCGCGTTGTCCGGCTGGAGGAAAATCCGTTCGATGGTGCCCAGCGTATGGGGATGGCCGACTCACCCGAGACGCGCCGGGCGGCGCTGTCCCGATCCTCACGCAGGTCGGCCATCAACGTGACATCGCTCAACGTCGACGGCAGGACCTGCCCGCGAATGGCCAGCACCCGGCTGCTCTCGATCAGCGCCTGCTCGAAGCTGCCGGTGATGCCGCTCATGGCCGTGATAAACAGGTTACCGAAGCTGTGGCCTTCGAGCCCGCCTTCGCCAAAGCGATACTGGAACAACTGGGTCATCAGGGCTTCGTCACGGGCGAGCGCAGCCAGGTTATTGCGGAAGTCGCCGGGGGGCAGAACACCCAAGTCCCGGCGCAGGCGGCCAGAACTGCCGCCGTCGTCGGCCACGGTTACGATGGCTGTGATGTTGGAAGTATGGGATTTGAGGCCGCGCAGCAGGATCGGCAGGCCGGTGCCGCCGCCAATGGCGACGACCTTTGGCCCGCGCTGCCGCTGCCGGTGCTCGACCATCGCGTCGATGAGCGTTCCGTTGCCGACGTCCAGCGGCTCCAGAATGGCCCGGTTGATGCGCAGCATGGCCACCGTCACCAGCGCTGCGCCGATGACGAACGCCAGCCCGGCCCGCACCCACAACGACACGCCGCCGAGTGTCAGAATTGTTTCCAGCAGCGGTTGGGGATACGCTCGAAAGAAGGCCAGCAGCACAAGGGCAAAACCCAACGCGAGGGCCGTGACGCCAACGAACAGGACCCCCAACCAACGCTTGACTCCGATGCCAGGCGTCAGCCACTTGAGAAGTGTATGGGCAGGTGGAGCGTGGCGCGTCAACGGTGACTATTCCAGTCCAGTGCGACGCAGGAAACGAGCCGCCCCAGGGAGTCGGAACGGCTGGCGTCACAAGTGCCTAATTGGGTTGCAACATTATGTTACCCAGTCTTAAGCTGCCTGTCAAAGGTCTGTCGACATTTTACCGGACCGGTTACTCGCGAACAGCATGCCTAATGTGCGAGGTATTGGGCTACCCAGCCGACTGACAGCGCGCCGGCATAGGCCACCAGTATGGCCTGGATGGTCTTGCCGACGAAGGCTGCGAGCAGGAAGTGCCACCACTTCATGCGCAGCGTGCCGGCGGCGATGCCCGCCATGTCAAATACCGGGTTGGGGATGACAGCCAGCACGACGATGACCAGCAGCCCGTAGCGCTCCATCCAGCCGTGGATGCGCTCGTAGATTTTGAGGTTATCGACGACGGCGCTGCCGCCGTAGCCGGCCAGGTAACCGGACAACTCACCCAGGGCTGCGCCCGGCCCGGCAGCCAGCCCGACCAGCAGCGGGTTGAGCGTCCCGCCCAGCGCAAACACAAAGATGAGGCCCGGCACCGGCAGGATGACCGTTGCGTTGCCGATGAGCATCGCCAGGAACGCACCGGCGTAGGCCAGCTTGTCGAGATTGCGAAGCTGGTTCTGAAAGACGACGACAAGCAGCGTAATGCTAATCGCAAAGCCAAGCGCGAGCGCGTGCTTCCAGGTGAACTGCTGGTTCTTCGCGGCGCTGTCGTCCACCGGCAGCGGCGGCTGCCCCGGCGCGGTCACTGGCGGCCTCGCAGCGCCTGGATGCGCGCAATGACCATCTCCATCGCGACCTCGTTCAGGCCGCCCTCCGGGATGATCACGTGGGCGTAGCGCTTGCTCGGCTCGACAAACTCCAGGTGCATGGGTCGCACGGTCTGCATCCACTGGTTGATGACCGAGTCGATGGTGCGGCTGCGCTCAGCAATATCACGCTGGAGGCGGCGGATGAAGCGCACATCGTCGTCCGTCTCGACAAAGATGCGCACGTCGAACAGGTCACGCAGGCGCGCTTCGGTGAAAATCAGGATGCCTTCCACCAGAATCACGCGCTGCGGCTGGACGATGTGCACCTCACTGGTGCGGGTGTGCGTCGAGAAGTCATAAATGGGCATCTCGATGGGCCGGTAGGCCTGCAGCGCCCTGACATGCGCGATGAAAAGCTCGGTGTCCAGCGAGTCGGGGTGGTCGAAGTTGATCAGCAGGCGCTGGTCGCGCGGCAGCTCGGCGAGGTCGCGGTAGTAGGAGTCGTGCGGGACGTAGGCGATATTGTCCGTTCCGATGCGTTCCAGAATCCCCCGCGCAACCGTCGACTTGCCGGCACCGCTGCCACCGGCAACACCAATTGTGATCGGGCGGGGCTGCTCGGTCGTGTCGGGCATATCGATCCCCCTCTGCTGGCTACAAAAAACGCCCCGGAGGTTTCCGAGGCGAGAGCCACCCATGGGACTCGAACCCATAACCTGGCGCTTACGAAGCGTCTGCTCTACCGATTGAGCTAGGGTGGCACATTGCGGACGGGATTATACCAGCGGCAGCAGGGCGCGGCAAAAACTGCGGTGCGGGGACTGCTGCCAGCAGCATCCTTGACGGTGACTCACAGCCAATCTATACTGGCAACAGAGACCTCTTAGTTGGGCAAGTTCCAGGAGAGACCCCGATGAGCGACGATGTTAAGGAGCTACAACGGCAGCTTGCAGAATTTCGCGCCGTGTTTGATGCCGGCCCCATGATGCTGTGGTATAAAGACCTGGAAGGCAGGCATATTCTGGTCAACCGCGCCGCTGCGATGCTGGAAGGATTGCCGGTGACGGCTATCGAGGACAAGACCCCCTGGGATTTATACCCGCCGGAGCAGGCTGCCGCCTACCAGGCCGACGATGCCATTGTGATTCAGAGCGGGCAGCCTCGGACCGACATCATCGAGCAGCATACCAGCCCGGCCACCGGCGAGCTGATGTGGCTCAAGGTCAGTAAGATCCCGGCCCGAGATGTCTCCGGAAAGATCACCGGCGTGATCGTCTTCGCCATCGATATCACCGAGCAGAAACGCCTGGAAGAGCGGTTAAACAAGCTGGCAGACGATCTCAAGAGCTATCTCCAGGGTAATGCCTCCAGAGACGAGATGCTGGCTTACCTCGCCAATGTAAAGGCATCCGTGAAATAGAAGCGGGCCGGCACACTCAGACCTATAGAGCGCTCAATATACAATGACCTTCTCTCAGACCATCGGCACATGGCAATCTTTCTACCTGCTAGTGGGCACCGCGGCTGCGACACTGATCGGGCTACTGTTCGTGGCCGTCTCGATCAACATCGATGCCTTCCGCCAGCGCGCCTCGCGTGACCTCCAGCACTTCGCGGCGCTGACCTTCAACTGCTTCTTCTACGTACTGATTTTTGCCATCGTGTTCCTGGTGCCGGACCAGTCGCCGCTCGGCCTGGGGCTGCCACTGCTGGTACTTGGCAGCCTTGCCTTCGTAAATACCGTCATTCAGCAGCGACGCACCCGGAAAATCCAGGGAGGAATGGGAGATGTCAGGCTGGCCCAACGCTTCATCGTACCCAGCCTCTGCCTGTTTGGGCTGATCGTCGTGGCAATTGCGCTTATGCTGGGAGACACCCTCAGCCTGTATGGGCTGGTCATCATCGTCATCCTGCTGCTGGGATCGGCGGCCCAGAATGCCTGGGCGCTGCTTGTTCTGGTGGATAGCAAAGGGAAATAGCGGGCCGCGACTTCCAAACGGATCGCCTCGCGACGCTTGTTTTGCGCCCGCGATGGCGGTAGATTCGATAAAATCCGCTAACCGGTGCCGGCTCAGTCCGGCACCTTTCATAGGAGACGGCGATGGGCACAATCCCGTTTCGGGAACGTCTTGAGCAGGGTGTCATTCTGGGGGATGGCGCGATGGGGACCCTGCTGCATGCGAAAGGCGTCCCGATCGATGCGTGTTTCGATGAGCTGAACCTCAGCAATCCGGCTTTGGTATCCGAGATCCACCGGGCGTATCTGGCCGCCGGGGCCCAGATGATCGAGACGAACACATTTGGCGCGAATCGCTTCAAGCTGGCTGAACACGGGCTGGAGCGTAAGGTTGCTGAGATCAATCGAGTTGGGGTGACGCTGGCGCGGCAGGCCATCGAGGTGGCATCGAGGCCCAGTGCTTACGTTGCGGCGTCAGTGGGACCGCTCGGGGTGCGGCTGGCACCCTTCGGGCGGGTGAGCGCCCAGCAGGCATATGACGCCTTCCACGAGCAGATCGACGCGCTGTGCGAGGCAGGAGCCGACCTGCTGATCCTCGAAACGTTTTCCGATCTGTTTGAGATCCGCGAGGCGGCACGGGCGGCACACGACGTGTGCGGCCTGCCGGTGATTGCCCAGATTACCTTCACGCGGGATGACCGCACCGTGCTCGGCGATACGCCCGCGCAGGTCGCTGCCGAACTGGCCAAGCTGGATGTCGACGTGATCGGGGTCAACTGCTCAAACGGCCCGGCGCAGATCATGCGCATTGTCAAGGAGATGCAGGCCGTCGAGCCGGGCAGGCGCTTCTCCGCGATCCCTAACGCGGGCTGGCCAGAGTACATCGGCGGGCGGGTGATGTACGCCTCTGACCCGGACTATTTCGCCGATTGCGCTGTCGCCCTGCGCGACCACGGTGTGACGGTCATTGGCGGTTGCTGCGGGACAACCCCCGATCACATCGCTGCCATGCGCTCTGCGCTCGACACACGCGAGCCGCGCATCAACCTTCATGACAATGGGCTGGATGTCGAAGCCGTCGAAGAGGGAGCAGCCGCGGCTGCTCCCAGCCAGCTCGCGCAGAAGCTGGCCCACGGCGATTTTGTCATCGCTGTCGAGATCTCGCCGCCGAAAGGCATCGTTGCTGACAAGATCGTGCAGGCCGCGCAGACGCTGGTCGCTGCCGGGGCGGACGTGATCGACGTGACCGACAGCCCGATGGCCCGCATGCGGATGAGTCCGTGGGCCGTGTGCCACCTGCTACAAGACCGGGCGGGGATCGAGACGGTGCTGCACTTCCCCACGCGCGGGCGCAACCTGCTGCGGGTACAGGGCGATCTGCTGGCGGCGCACGCGCTGGGCGTGGCCAATCTGTTCGTCGTGATGGGCGACCCGACGCATATCGGCGACTACCCCGACGCCACTGACAACTACGACATCGTGCCCTCCGGGCTGGTGCGGCTGATCAAGCACAGCCTCAACCAGGGCCAGGACTGGGCCGGGAACGCTATCGGCCAGCCGACGAATTTCCTGGTAAGCTGCGCATTGAACCTCAACGCGCCTGACCCCGACCGCGAGATCAAGGTGCTGTACAAGAAGCTTGAGAGCGGCGCGGACTACCTGATCACACAGCCCGTGTTCGAGGTTGACGGCTACCGGCGCTTTACCGAGCGCTACGCGGAGCAGTACGGGCCGCTGAAAACGCCGGTGCTGGTCGGGCTGATGCCGCTGAACAGCGTGCGGCATGCCTCCTTCCTACACAACGAGGTGCCGGGCATCTCCATCCCGCAAGCCATCCGCGAGCGGATCGCGGCTGCCGGCGATGGCGCCCCGCAGGAAGGGGTGCGCATCGCGCAGGAGCTGAGCGAGCAGTTGACCGGGCTGGTTGCCGGGTTGTACATCCTGCCGCAGTTCAACCGCTACGACATGGCCGCCGAGATTATCGAGCACGTGCGCGCGCGCAGGCCCCAGCAGGTGCGCTAAACGCAAACGTGCAATGGCATCCCATCGCACGTCGTTTGTGCGTGGATCACTACAGCTACAGCGGCGGCGCTTCGCGGTACCAGCCTGCCGCCTGTTCGTAGGCGTACGCGGCGTGCAGGATGCGTTCCTCGCCAAAGGCGGGGCCGATGATCTGCAGGCCAACCGGCAGGTGCTGCTCGTCGAAGCCGCACGGCACCGAGATGCCGCAGATGCCGGCCAGATTTACGGCCAGCGTGAACACGTCCGACAGGTACATTTGCAGCGGGTCGTCGATGCGCTCGCCGATACGGAAGGCGGTCGTCGGCGAGACCGGGCAGGCGATGACGTCGACCTGCTCAAAGGCATCGTCGAAATCGCGCTTAATCAGTGTGCGGACCTTCTGTGCTTTCAGATAGTAGGCATCATAGTAACCCGCCGACAGCGCATAGGTGCCGAGCATGATGCGCCGCTTGACTTCGGGGCCGAAGCCCGCGCCGCGCGTCTCGCGGTAGGTGTCCCACATCTCGCCGGTGCTGGTGCGCGGGCCGTAGCGGATGCCATCAAAGCGGGCCAGGTTGGCCGACGCCTCCGCCGGGGCGATGAGATAATACACCGGCAGGGCGGTATCGGTGTGCGGCAGGCTGACCTCGACGACCTGCGCGCCGAGCGCCTTGAGCTGGTCAATCGCGGCGCGCACCGCCTGCTCGACGGCGGGCTGGATGCCCGCGACGAAGTACTCGACCGGCACGCCAACCCGGACGCCGGCCAGGTCGCCACCCAGCCCGGCGGTGTAATCGGGAACCGGTGCGTTCATCGATGTGGAGTCAAGCGGGTCGTGCCCGGCGATGCCGCCCAGAATCAGCGCGGCGTCTTTGACGGTCCGCGCCAGCGGGCCGATTTGGTCGAGCGAGGAAGCGAACGCCACCAGCCCGTAGCGCGACACGCGCCCATAGCTCGGCTTGAGGCCCACACAGCCGCACAGCCCGGCAGGCTGCCGGATGCTGCCGCCGGTGTCGGTGCCCAGCGCGCCGGGGGCCATCCGTGCGAGGACAGCCGCCGCGCTGCCGCCGCTCGACCCGCCGGGGACACAATCGGTGTTCCACGGGTTGCGCGTCACCTGGTAGGCTGAGTTCTCCGTGGAGGAGCCCATTGCGAACTCGTCCATGTTGGTCTTGCCCAGCATGACCGCGCCCTGCGATTCCAGCCTGCCGACCGCCGTCGCGCTGTAAGGCGGCACGTAGCCCTTGAGAATCTTCGAGCCACAGGTTGTCTCAACACCTTCTGTACACAGCACATCCTTATAGGCCAGCGGAATCCCCAGCAGCGGGCTGTCTTCGCCAGCCTTGCGGCGCGCATCGGCGCGGAGGGCCTGCTCCAGCGCCAGGTCAGCGGTGACCGTCAGGTAGGCCTGGATAGCGCCGTCGAGCGCCTCGATACGTTCCAGGTAGGCACGGGTCAGCTCGACGGACGAAATCTCGCCGTTCTTGAGCATCTGATGGGCTTCGTCGATGGTGAGAACAGTCAGGTCGGCCATCACTATTCGTCCAGAACCACTTCGACGCGGAACATACCGTCTTCCTGCTCGGCGGCATTCTTGAGCAGCGCATCGCGGGGCGCGCCGGGCCGCGATGCGTCGTCACGCAGGACGGTGTGCAGCGGCAGCACGGTCGCCGTCGGTGCGATGTCGCTCGTGTCGATGGTCTGGAGGCGTGCGGCGTAATCCAGAATGGCGGAAAGCTGCTCGCGGTAGCGCTCTTTTCTTCGGCGGTGAGCGCCAGCTTGGCCAGCTCTGCGATGTGTTCGACTTCTTCCAGGCTGAGCGTCATGATCTATCCTTGCAGATGGGGTTCGGCGCAGGGATTATAGCATCGCGTGGATGGAGCGTCGAGGCAGTGGTGGACGCAAACAAACGGCGGACGCGTCAGTTTCAAGCGTCCGCCGACAGAAAGTCGGAAAGATGAAGTAAATGATTGCTAGAGCAGGTAATCCCGCAGGCGGCGGGAGCGACGCGGATGGCGCAGCCGCCGCAGGGCCTTGCCCTCGATCTGGCGGATACGCTCACGGGTCAGGCCGAACTTCTGCCCGACCTCTTCAAGCGTGTAGCTGCGCCCGTTTTGCAGGCCAAAGCGCAGGCGCAGGATGCGCGCTTCACGCGGGGTTAGCGTCGCCAGCATCTCCTCAACCTTTTCGCGCAGCAGGTTGTCGTGCACGCTCTCGGTCGGGGTCGGCGTCGTCTCGTCTTCGATGAACGAACCCAGCTCGCTGTCCTCTTCTTCGCCGACGGGATGCTCCAGCGAGAGCGGCTGCCAGCTTACGCGCAGCATCCACTGCACCTTGCGCGGCTCGATCTCGAGCAGGTCGGCGATCTCTTCGGGGGTGGGTTTGCGCCCGTTGGTTTGCTCAAGCTGGCGGGCGGTCTTGTACAGGCGGCGGATGCGGTCCGACATGTGGACCGGCACGCGGATTGTGCGACCCTGGTCGGCAATCGCGCGGGTGATGGTCTGGCGGATCCACCACGTGGCATAGGTGCTGAAGCGATAACCGCGCCGGTAGTCAAACTTCTCGACGGCCTTCATAAGGCCAAGGTTGCCTTCCTGAATGAGATCCAGGAAAGGAACGCCGCGCCCGATGTACTTCTTGGCGATACTGACCACCAGCCGGGTGTTGGCCTTGATGAGGTGATCGCGTGCGGCCCGGCCGTCCTCGGCTACCGCCTCAAGCTCGGCGCGCTTCTCGTCGCTGAGGGTATCGGCCTTGCGCAGTTTGGCCATCGCCAGGTTGCCCTGCTCAAGACGCCGAGCAAGGTCTACCTCTTCCTCGTTGGAGAGCAGCGGGACCTGCGCCATCTCCTTCAGATACAGGCCGACTGTGTCGTCGGAGGCAATGCCCGACAGGTCAAATGAGGTATCGTCGTCGTCAGCGATGTCGGCGAACTGGGAGAAATCGAAGTTCAGGTCTTCGTCGGATACTTCCTCAAGCTCGGTGACGATCTCGTCGTCGCCATCGGGCACATCATCCTTGTCTTCGTAAAGCTTGACGCCCGCTGCCGCCAGCGCGACGAATATTTCCTCGGCCTGATCGATATTGTCTTCGTCAATGTCGGGAAACGAATCGATGACGTCGTCGGTCGTCAGGTAACCCTGTTCTTCCGCCTTCTCAAGAAGCTCGGCCAGCACTTCGAGGTCTTTATCGTCGCCGTAGCCCATCCCGTTTCTCCATTCCAATGAGTGCTACACAGTACCGATGACAAAAACGACCGTTGATATCAGCAATTGGCGCATTGCCGTAAAACATACAACACCGACTGACAGCCGGTGTTGCACATTAATCTTCAAGTAGGGCGCGCAGCGCTGCAAGGCGAGGGTCGATGTGATCGGCCTCACAATTGCAGAAACCCTGGTTGAGGTCCTGCCCGCACTGGGGGCACAGCCCTTTACAATCTGGTTTGCACAGCACATGGATCGGGATCGCCAGAATACCTTCTTCGCGCATGATAGGGGTGAGATCGATGATGCCACCCTCGGTGACGATATACGGGCTTTCACCATCTCTATCAACCCCGTCAATCCATTCCGGAACAAATAGCTCGGAGAGATCAACCTGGAATGGCAGGTCAAACGGCTTGAGGCACCGGACGCACTCGACGGCTGTCGTCGCGTGGAGCGTTCCCTGCACCAGTACGCCCTGTGGCGTACGGGTCAGCCGCAGGGTGCCCAGCAAATGGCTGATCTCGACTTCCTCGGCATGTAACGTCCCGGGGATATCAAAGTCGAACTCGCGGCTATAACCAGCTCCTTCTTTGAGAAGGAAGCCGACATTGAGGTGGAAGAGGCGATTATCGGATCTGTTCGAGTTATTCACGGTAGCTACCGTATTGACTAATACCACCACTGCTCAACACACTGTTACTAAAAAGAGAATTAAGGCGACTGTCAAGCACTCGCCTGCTGTAGATTTCTGTTTACTCCTTTGCGTGATTGATAGCGGCCTTAGAATTATAACAAGAATCAAACAGGCCGGTCAAGGACTTTGGTATGATTCTGAAGAATTCGACCATGTTAATTAGGCGAGCACGTTGTGTGCCTTCGTCAGATCGCAATGAAAACGGCCCTACTGATCACATCGCTTCTCAGGCCGATGGCTGTGTCGCACCGTTGAAATTCGAAATGCAAGCAGGTAGTATCAGGCCATCATAAGCAAAATCGCAAGACTGCAGCGTGGCTGTTCGCCCCGGTGCGGTTTCATGCGACAGCATATCGCGCCAGTGCGCTATATGCTTCTAGGAGAAGGCATATCTATGGAGATTCCCAAACGAGTGCTCATTGCAGGGGATGATCCACAACTCACCAAGCTACAGACGAAACTCACAGATGCGGGCTTCGAGCTGGTTCACTGCCCTGATGGCGAGACAACTATTCATTACATCACAGCGAACGGCCTGCCGCATGTGATGCTGGTTAAGTTGAACCTACCTGACATGAACGGCCTGGAGTTGTGCAGAAAAGTGCTCAGTCTGAACGATCTACCTCTGATCGTGCTGGCTGATCCGGCTGACGACAAATCCGGCATGGCTACCCAGGCGCTGCGCTTTGCAGATGACTACGTCCGCACACCCATCGACCTCGACGAGCTGGTTATGCGTATTCGCCGCGTCCTGAGCCGCATAGAGAATTTCAGCTACGCTGCCGCCCCTCGTATTCAAATCTGCAACAATCTCGCCGTTGACTATACTCACCGGGTGGCCATCGTTGATGGGCAGGAACGCCAGCTTACGCCGACCGAGAGTGCGCTGCTCGACGTGCTGGTGAAGCATCAGGGCCACGTTGTTGACACCGACACCCTGATCGAGCGTGTGTGGCGGTCGGGCACAGTCATCCGCGATCGAAACGCGCTGCGCGTGCACGTCCACCGCCTGCGCGACAAGATTGAGCCTGACCCCAATAACCCGGTTGTGGTTCTGACGGAGCGCGGGGTCGGCTACCTGTTTGCCGGATGCTAGGCAACGGGTGAGCTAGCGCACCTCAATCGTCGCCAGCGTGACGTAGTCGCCCAGCGCTTCGCCGTCAGGCCCGGTGACGGGCAGCCGTTCCAGCGACGGCCAACTGTAGGCCAGCACCCACAGCTGATACTGGCCCGGTGGCAGATCGGTTGGCAGCCTGAAGCCATGATTATCACGAATACGAGCGCCGGGCTGCCAGCTACTCGTCGGCGCGAATCCCTCGACAGGTGGCCAGTCCTGCTGCAGCACGGGCACGCCATCCGGCCCAATCAGGAAGACAGCTACTGTGTAATCCGAGTTGATGGGGCCAAGAGCTTCCCACAGCAGCGAAACTCCCAGCGTGTCGCCCGGATGCAGATCTGTGACTTCCCTGTCGCGCTCATTGGCGACAAGGTCATATCCCACCAACTGGATGCTGCCACCGAGCCGGACGCCTACCGGATTGGCCGGCTCATCGCTCACATCCGGCGCGATCAACGGCAGGTAGGTGATCACACGGGCATACTGGTCAAAGTCCTGCGTCGCGACCGGGTAGAGGTGCTTGGCCATGTACCATTCAACCGGGCGTGTTGCCCACGGCAGCCAAGGGCCCTGATCCTCTACCAGCCAGATAGGTCGACCAGTGTAGAAGGTCTGCGAGAAAGTAAATATGGAAATGGCGTACCGGTTATCTTTGCCAACCAGTCTCTCTACGGGCTCACCGGTGACCGCCGGCGCCTCATCGGGACTGTAGATCTCACCGGGCGAAAGCGCCAGGCTGAACCATGTGGCCTGACCTTTATAGTAGTTCATAAAATATGGCACATAGGTGGGTGAGGACAGCAGGATAATGTCCTCTGGTCCAGTTTGCTGCACGAGGTAAGCCCGCGCAGCGTCCAGCGACGTATCCCCGCCTCGGAAGCGCGGATCGTCGTAGGCGCGCCACAGCGCAAAGATGGCTGCGGCGACTGCCACCAACGGGATAAGGCCCACCAGCGCAGCGGGCAGGGGAGGAGCCTCGTCGCGGCGGATCAGCCAGACCAGCACCACTATCAGCGCAACCAGCAGCAGCGCAATCACACCGATGCTCAGCCAGTCGATGCCCCTGACCCACCACACGATGTTAGTCTGGGCTGTGGGAATGGCCAGCACGCTGCCCAGCGCCTGGGACCAGCGGAAGCTCCAGATGGCGGGACCGACCCACGGCGGCTGGCCGGTCGCATCGCCTTGAATGGCGTAGAAGCTGTACAGACCAACGTATGTCCCGCCGATCTGCACTGCGAACCCGTATACTGTCAGGGCGGCTAGCCCCAGCTTCGGCCAAAGTGTGGTAGCGTGCAGGATGCGGTCGAGCAGTGGCAGGGTGGCCAGCATCAAGAAGGGAACCAGCGGCACCATGTAACGCGCGCCCCAGCCTGCGCCGCCGTGCCATAGAACGCCCCGCTCAGCGGCGTAGACGGTGGCAAACAACAGCGTCAGGCCCAACGGCAGCCATGACTCACGCCAGCGGTCCCGTGGCAGCACGAACGGCGCACCCAACGCCAGGAACAGGATCGGCGAGTACCACCAGATGCCCTTCCCGGGGCTGACCAGGTAACCAGCAAGGCCCGTTCCGGCACCGGGCAGCCCCTGCACAAGCTGGCCGATGCGTTCGTAGACGTTGTAGCGTGTCGCCAGCATATTCAGTTGATTGCGCGCAACGAATATCGCCAAAACGGCAACGACAGCTATCCCCGCAACGCCGATCAACACGGCCACTACCTGGCGGCGGCTGCGGCGAGCCAATCCTCCGCCGGGGTAGGCATACAGCGCCAGCGCGGGCAGGGCGATCAGCGCGGCCTCTTTGCTTGACAGAGCCAGCAGCGTCGTCAGAGCGGCAAGACCCAGAACCCACCAATGATGCCGCTCGCCGCCCGTGAATGCCTTGCGCCATCGATTCCACAAGTATGCTGCAACGAAGATGCTCAGCGTGGTAAGCGGCTCGCGGAAATAGGTCTGGGCGTAGGGCCACACGATGGTCGTCAGGCCAAACAGGAGCGCAGCGATCAGCGCTGTGCTGTCCGAATACCCCAGATCAATTGCGAACAGGAAGAGGAAAATGGCCGTGAGCGCCGTGACCAGCGGCGTGAACAGGTACAACGCATGGACGTTACCAACCCATGGCGTGTGGTAGGCCAGCCAGTACAAGGGGATCGATAGCACCGGCTGGGCGGGCTCAACATCGGTGGTCTGGAAGGGGCGCAGATAGCCTGTCTCGTTCAGCAGCCAGTTGGCACGAACCGCCATGCTGTCGGTCGTATCGATGATGAACCGCTCATCGTTTGTCAGCGGGAAGCCAGTGAACGTCAGGAGATACGTCAGAAACAGCAGACTGCCGATAGTCAGCGCCAGCGTGACACGGCGCAACCTGGGCCACGAAGATGGGATCACGAACATAGCTCAGTCTGTGGGGGTTTCTAGAACAGATGCTGTCTTATCACCCGCCGGCTTGAACCTGAACTCAAGCCAGATCAACGCGGCGACGAACAATGCCGCGATCACGGCCAGGACCAGCCGCGCCTGGGCAGGGTCGGCGTCCCGCACCATGATTGCCGTCAATCCCAGCGCGCCGGCCACCAGGTACAGTGTCATGACGGAGCGGGCCGCAGTCATCTGCAGGATAGCCACCAGGCGGTGAGAGGTATGGTCTCTGCCCCCTTCCCAGATGGGTTTGTGGTGCCTGAGACGCGAGATGACAACCAGCGTGGTGTCAAAGATGGGGATCAGCAGGATGATCACCGGGATCATCCAGGTTGAAGCCAGCGGACGCCCGGTAAACTGGAGCTTGATCCCCAGTACCGCCAGGATGAACCCGAGCAGGCCGCTGCCAGCATCGCCCATGAAGAGGCTCGCCGGACTGAAGTTGTAATACAGGAAGCCGATGCAGGCTCCCAGAGTGGCCGCAGCCAGCATCGCGACCAGCCCCAGCCCCTCGACAAGCGCCAGGATGAAGAAGAAGGCGCTGGCGACAGTGGCTAACCCGGCGGCCAGACCATCCATGTTGTCCTGGAAATTGATGGCATTGCAGATGCCGACCACCCAGAACAGCGTCAGGCCGATGTTGAGGGCTTGGATGGGAAACAGGTGAATCTGTATCCCTCCCCAGATCAACACCGCACCGGCGGCAACCTGCCCGACCAGCTTGGGCAGGGGCGACAGGCCAACCCGGTCATCCCACAGGCCAACCAGTGTCATGATCGTCGCGCCGCCCATCACAGCCATCAACTCGCGGTAAGCGTGCAGGCCGCTGATGGCGACCGCTGCCGCGAGGCCAATATAGATCGCGATGCCGCCCAGCATAGGCATCGGGGCGGCATGGAATTTCCGCGCTTCGGGATTGTCGACAAAGTCGAGCACCTCCGCCAACTTACGGACCAGCGGCGTTACAATAAACGAGATGATCCCGGAGGCGAGGATGATCGGGATGAACTTGCTCATAGCCAGTTCTCACCTAGAATCCAGATCGCCAACTTCCTGTTAAGTACCTGTTCTGTCGATCAACTCAAGATAAAGCTGCTTGATGTCGGCGACCAAACGCGCTGCGTCATATTGGTCGAGCGCCCGGCGTTGGGCCCGCTCAACGCGTTCTGGGTCGCCATGCTGGGTCGTCGCGACGATGGCTTCTGCCAGGGCTGCGGCGTCATCGGAAGACACCAGCGCGCCCAACGCCCCCGCCTGTAGCAGGTCGGGCACGCCGCCGACGGCGGTCGAGACAACCGGCACCCCAGCGGCCATCGCCTCGATGAGCGATACGGGCGTCCCCTCGTTGCGAGAGGAGATCACCACCACGTCGAGGTCAGCATAGATCGCCCGCAGGTCACGCCGCCAGCCCAGCAACCGCGCGACACCCTGCAGGCCCAGAGCGGCCACGGTCGGTTTCAATCTCCGACCGGCACTCTCCATTGCCAACAATCACGAAGCGTGCCTGCGGCATATGGGCCGCGACCAGCCTTGCCGCCGACAGGAATAACCGGTGATTTTTGATAGGCACCAGCCGTCCGATGATACCCACTAGCACATGTTCTGTCGAATAGCCCAGCTCGCGGCGCAGCCCGCCCCGCACGTCGTCCAGATCGGCGTACTGGCGCAGCGGCAGCCCCAGCGGGATCACTCGGATGCGCCGCGCCGGGGCGATGCGCAGCGCGATCAGGTCGTCGCGCAGCCCATCGCTGATCGTCAGGATCACGTCTGACGTGCGCGCCGCCAGCCGCTCCAGCCAGATGAACATCCACGTCTTGAACGGCCCAAAATAGCCGTGGAATACATGCCCGTGGAATGTGTGCACGACCACCGGCACCCCGGTCAAGAAAGCGGCAAGCCGCCCCACGAAACCGGCCTTGGCCGTGTGAGTGTGGACCACGTGCGGACGGCGCTCGCGCATCAGCCGGACCAGCGCGCGCAGCGTCCTGAGATCGTCAAGCGGTGAGATCTCGCGCCCCAGCGTAGGGACGATCAGCGGCTCAACGCCCATCTCACGGGCCAGGTAGCTCATGTCGCCCTCATTTTCGGCGACGGTGCCCGTTACCAGCGTGCTTTCGAAGCCGTCGCCGTTCAGCCCGGCGGTCAGCAGCGCGACGTGCACCGCAGGCCCGCCGATGTTCAGCCGCGCAATGATACGCATCACACGGATTGGCTCACGATTGGGCCCGGCGGACGATGGGGCAGCAGCAGACATCACGGCAGGGCCTGCTCGCGGTACCAGTCAACCGTGTGACGCAGACCGTCCAGGAGTGAGATGTGTGGCTCGTAGCCCATGCGGGCGCGGGCCTTGGCGATGTCTGACCGCGAGTGCTTGATGTCCCCCGGGCGCGGATCGGCGTAGATCGGCCCGATGTCATGGCCGCTGATCTCGTTCAGCATGTCGACCAGCTCGTTGAGAGAGGTTTGCCCACCCGCTGCAAGATTGAACACCTCACCAGCTACCTGCCCGGCGGGCGCGCCGGCAGCCAGCAGGTTTCCGGCGACGACGTTGCCAATATAGGTGAAATCGCGTGTTTGCTCGCCGTCGCCGTAGATCGTCGGCTGCTCGCCGCGCAGCATGAACGTAACGAACTTCGGCACGACGGCTGCATACATGCTGGCGGGGTCCTGCCGGCGGCCAAACACATTGAAATAGCGCAGCGCCACAGTCTCCAGCCCATAGACGGCGTAGAACACTTGGCAGTACTGCTCCGCCGCCAGCTTCGAGACAGCGTATGGCGAGATGGGCATCGGCGTCATGGTCTCGACTTTCGGACGCGATGCGTCCTGATCGCCGTACACCGACGACGACGAGGCGTAGACCACGCGCCGAACGCCAGCGTCCCGCGCGGCGACCAGCACGTGCAGCGTGCCGGTCACATTGGCCGCGTTCGAGGTCAGGGGGTCGGCGACGGATTTGGGAACGGAGGGGATCGCGCCATGATGCAGCACTACGTCGATGCCATCCACCGCGCGGCGCACGTCATCCAGCACCGTCAGATCGCCTTCGAGCAGGTCAATGCGATCTCTTACATGGGCCAGATTCTCACGCTTGCCCGTCGCGAAATTGTCGATCACGCGGACGGCGTGCCCCTGTTCGAGCAGCGCGTCGACGAGGTTTGAGCCGATGAAGCCCGCGCCGCCCGTCACCAGGTAGTTTGCCACGAATGCTCTCCCCTCTTGAGACTCAGCCGAAAGTGTGCCGCAGCCAAACCTCAAATGTCAGCAGCGCCCACAGCGCATGACTCAGACCTGCTTCGCCGGCAGCCTGCGCGTCGAACATGGCGCGCAGCGCCTGCATGTCAAACAGGCTGCGCACGGCGGCGTGGTCGTCCAGCAGACGGGTGCGGGCGTAATCGCCGAGATCGCCCTGGAACCAAGCCCGCATGGGCAGCGCCAGTCCCTCATGTTTCCATTCGAGAATGGCATCGGGCAGGATGCCCTTGAGCGCCTGCCGCAGAATGTACTTAGTCGTTCCCCGGCGCAGCTTCAGGCCGGAGGTGATGTTCGATGCGAAGTGAATGATCTGGTGATCGAGGAATGGCAGCCGCACGTCAAGCGAGGCGGCTGCGCTGCAGCGGTCGACGCGCACCAGCAGATCGTCAGGTACGTACGAGCGCAGGTTGACGTCAAGCAACTGCGCAATGACATCGGGCGCATCGCCCGAATGCGGCGAGGCAAACAGCCCGGCGTAATGCTCACGGACGGCCTGCTCGCGCTGACCACCCATCAACGCCGCAAGCCACTCACCGGGCACATAACGGCTCCAGGTCAGGAACTGCTCAGGCAGTGACATACCCGCCGACTGGACAATGCGGCTGGCCTGTTCCATCAGATTGCTGCGCTGAACGCTGCCCGACAGCCGGTCGAACATTGAGCCGATGGCGCGCTGCGCCACGTCGGGCAGGTAGCTGTAATTGCGCGCCAGCCGCGCTGTGCGGAAATGGTCATAGCCGGCGAAGACCTCGTCACTGCCGTCGCCGGAGAGCACCACCGGCACAACCTGCGCCGCCTCGCGGTTGAGCAGATAGGCCGGCACCGCTGCCGCATCGCCGAACGGGCCATCAAAGGCCCCCACCAGTTCGTCGATCAGGCTCTCGAAGTCTGGATCGACCGTAACCTCATGATGCTCAGTGACGAAGTGACCGGCTACCAGTCGCTCAAAACGAGCGTCGTCAAAAGACCTGGGCTGCGCTGCGAAGTTGACTGAAAAGGTGTGGATCGTGTGCGCGCTCTCCTGCGCCAGGAGCGCGACAAGCGCCGCAGAGTCGATCCCGCCGGTAACCAGCGCGCCAGCCGGGACACCCTCCGGTAGCCGCAGCCTCACCGCCCAGCGCAGATGAGCCAGCAGGTCCGATGCAATATCGCGCTCACTGCGCGGGTCGGTGCCGCTTGACGGGTACGGTGAATGCCAGTAGGCATCCTGCCGGATCACAGGCTGGCCGACGTTCAGATCGGCCGTCAAAACGCAGCCCGACGGTAGCTGGCGGATGCCCTCATACAGCGTATCCGGTGCAGGTGAGTAGCCGTAGGCCAGGTAATACGGAACCATCAACTCGTTCAGGTGGCATGGCACGGCAGGATGCGCCAGCAGCGCCTTGATCTCCGAGGCGAACACCAGCCAGTGATCGTCCTGCCAGAAGTACAGCGGCTTCTGTCCCAGTCGGTCACGCAGCAGCAACAGGCGCCCGCGCGTTTCGTCCCAGATCGCCAGCGCAAACGCCCCGCGAAACGCCTTGACGAAGCTGCCAGCACCGAACTGAATGTACGAGCGCAGCACCGTTTCAGCATCCACATCCGAGTCAAAGCGATGCCCGGCGGCTTCGAGCGCCCGGCGGATCTCAAGCTGATTGTAGACGTGCCCATCCTGCGCGATCCAGGCACTGGCGGGTGGGGCACCTGGCCGCTGAGGGGGCTCAAACACGACATGCAGCGGCAACTGTGGCGGGCGCTCCGGGTGCCCATAGGCGCGGTACACCATCCCCAGACCGCATGGCTCGCTGAGCGCGATGCCGCCACCAGGTGAGCCGCGGTGCCGCAGCGTATCGGTCATGGCTGTGAGGACGCGGGCATCGACGGGGCTGCCGTCGAGCGCCAGCATGCCACAAATGCCTGCCATATCAGCGCGCCTCCTGTGCCGGGTTCAGCAGGCTTGCGTACAGGTCACAGGTCGAATCGACCATTCTCTCAACGGAGAAGGCTTCGCGCACACGGCGGCAGCCGGCCTGCCCCATCGACGCCGCACGGGCAGGGTCGCCCAGCAGCGCGGCGAGGGCGTCGGCCAGCGCGCCGGGGTCTTCCGGTGGCATCAACAGCCCGGTTTCGCCGTCCACCACGATTTCAGGCAGCGCGCTGACGCGGCTCGCCACCATCGGGAGCGAGCAGCCCATCGCTTCCAGCGCCACCAGCCCGAACCCCTCCCAGCGCGATGGCATGGCGATCACGTCACAGGCGGGCATCATCTGCCGGGCGCGCGCTACCCAGCCAGCGAACGTCACGGCGTCGCGCACGCCGAGCGTTTCCGCCTGCGCTTCCAGTGCATCACGCAGGCTGCCATCACCGACGATCAGCAGATGAGCCTGTGGGAAGCGGGGGCGCAGCCGCGCGAAGGCATCCAGCAGCACGTCAACGCCTTTCTGTGGGATCAGCCGCCCGAAGAAGCCCACCACCGGTGCATCAGGCGTGAAACCCAGCTCCGCGCGCAGCGTCTCGCGCGCATGGGGCGGGATTTCAGGAGGATCGTAGCCGTAAGGGATCGTCACAATTCGAGCCGGGTCGACGTGTTCGACCTCCTCGACGAAGCGGGCCAGCGCGTGCGAGATGGCGATCACGCGGTCGGTGCGGCGCATCGCGCGGTGGTTGGCCCAGCGCAGTAGCGGATTGCGCCGGAAAGGGTTGTCGTTGTGCCGCGAGGAGACGGTCGCCCGCGCGCCCGCGCGCCGTGCGGCGGGCAGGCCGTACAGGTCGGCGTGGAGCAGGTGGGTGTGCACGACATCCGGCTTGAGCGCGCGCAGCCGGTCGGTGAGCCGCCCGGTCAGGCCGGGGTCGAGATGCGCGTGGATCGCCAGCCTCTCAACCGGCACGCCCTGCGAGGACATCGCCTTGCAGAAGGTGTCGGGCGGGGCAGCGGGCTCCTCTAGCACGAGCATCGTCACGTCAAGCCCCTGCTGGGCCAGCCCCGGCAGCAGCATTAGCAGGTGTCCTTCCGAGCCGGCAATGCCCTTGACTTTGCTGATGTGAACGACGTGCATTACCCTGCGTCCTGCCGATCAAGCCGTTTCTCAAGCTCGTGCAGACGCGCGTTCAACAGCGCGATGTGCTGCGCGGCCTGCTGATTCTGCCGCGACAGGCGCGAGATGACGATTGAGAATTGCAGTATGATCAGCAGCATCAACCCGAAGCCGATCACAAACAACGCTGTGGGCGGATATAGGATGCCCAGCAACCTGACCGAGATGAACTCCAGCAGGCTGTTGCGGAACAGCGACAGGATCACCAGCAAGCCGAAGGTCACCAGCCACAGCAGTGAATAGTCCTCACGCAGACGGCGGCGGCGCACCATCTCCAGCACCACCACCAGCAGCAGCAACGGGCCAACGATCATGATGAGCTCAGGACGACTGATGCTCTTGAACAACCTGCACCTCCCCTGCCACCCGTGGGTGTTCACGCAGCAGTCCGATCATGATGGCCATGATGACCTTAATCATATAGTACGCCGATCTGAGCGGCGTGATCGATGACTGCCCACCGTAGCGCGGGTTCATCGTGACCGGGATCTCGGCGATCCGCAGCCCGGCGCGCTTAAACAGCACCACCGACTCCGGTTCCGGATAATCGAACGGGTAATCGGTCGCGCACAGGTCAATCGCCCGCCGGCTGAGCGCGCGGAAGCCGGAGGTGGGGTCGGTGATGCGCTGGCGGACGATCCACGAGATGAGCGTCGAGAGCAGCATAATGCCGCTGCGCCGCAGATGCGGGGTAATGTAACCCCGGTCTTCGATGTACCGCGAGCCGATGACAACGTCGGCCTGCCCCTGCCCCAGCACCGACAGCAGCTCTCCGATCTCCGCCGGGTCATGCTGGCCGTCGCCGTCAACCTGGACGGCCACGTCGAAACCGCGTTCCCGCGCGAACATGAATCCGGTCTGCATTGCGGACCCGATCCCGAGATTGTAGGGTAGGTCGAGCACCACCGCGCCGTAGCCATCCGCAACGTCGGCGGTGGCGTCGGTCGAGCCGTCATTGATCACCACGATACTGGCCAATGGGTAGGCAGCCTGCACTTTACGGATCACACGGCCCAGGCTCTCTTCCTCATTGTAGGCGGGAATGATGACCAGCACGCGCGGCTCATCGACGGTGTCGTCGGCGTGCTTATCGAAGGTTGCCGTCACCCGTCTAGCCATCCGCGTTTTTCCTGCTGAGCACCGCCGCAAGTGCAATGGATACGTCGAAATAGCGGCTGCGCCACGTGTGGCGCTGCGCCTCGGCCATACGCTCCTGCGCGCGCCCATCGGGCGAGTCTACCGCCTTCTCGACCATCCTCACAAACGAGTTGGCGTCGGGCGCAATGTCGATCAGCCCGGCGAAGCGGTGCGCCTCCGGCATATCCACTGACACGACCGGCTTGCCGGTGGCGACGTACTCGTACAGCTTGAGCGGGCTGCAATGCTCCGCGACCTCGTCCAGCACGTAGGGGTTGACGCACACGTCAAAGGCTTTGACGTAGCACGGCACGTCCTCGTATGGCACGCGGCCTGTCAAAGCCACGTTAGGCAGGCCCTCCAGCGGCTTCATGTCGGCCAGCAGCGCCTGCGGCCCGACCAGCGCCACCGTCCAGTGGGGGTGCTCCTTCGCGATGCGCGCCAGCAGCGCGGTGTCGATCCAGTAGTTGATCCCACCCAGGTAGCCGATCACCGGGTGGGCGAGACCCGCCATCGCATCGGCCACCGGCAGATCGGGGTTGGCGGCCTGCGCGAAGTGCTCGGCGTCAGCCCCGTTGGGCACGACGACGGCCTGCGCCGCGTCGGATGCTTTCTTCCGGTACAGCGACTCGTGCGTGACAATCAGCAGGTCGACTGCCTCGATCAGCCGCCGCTCCATGCGGCCAATCGCCCGCGGGCTGACTAGCCCCTTGGCCGCCGTGATATCGTCGACGCACTCGTAGACGGCAGCGGACTCCCCCAGCCTGCCGACAAAGTCGGCGGAGTGCGGTGTATAGGTCCACAGCACGGGGCGCTCAAAGCCCAGCCGCTGGAGCTGAGCGCGGAGCAGCGGCAGTAGAAACAGGTTGTTGACATGGTTGATCAGCGCCGACATCTGGAAGAAGGGCAGCATGACCGGCAGCGTGTACACCCACAGGTTCGGCGCGACCTGGCGCGGGCCTTGCAGCCAGCGCCATAGGCGGCTGAACTGGTTTTTCGCGTCGACCAGCCACCCCGCCCAGTGCATCTGCTGCTCGACGTACAGCACGTGGCTGCCATCCTCCGCCCACCAACGCGCAAAGCGATGCTTGCGCGTCGGCAGGTAGTCCCAGTCCTGCGTCGAAAGGATGAGGATGTCCCGCCCGGTGATGGGCGGCTGCGGCGCAGAGTGGGTCATAAGTCCACATGCCCCTGCGAATCGCGAATTGTATTAGGCGCAGGCTCGACCCAGCCCGACAGCGTGACGACGGTGCCCCCGCGTAGACTGTCCAGCGACGCAAGGGCGATGCGCGTGGCGCGCAGCCCGTCGAGGCCGGTCACAGCCAGCGGGGCCTCCCCGCGAATGGCCGCGCCGAAGTTGTCGAGCAGCGCCTGGTGGCCTTTGTCCTGCTTGCCTTTGACCACCTTACCGCGCATACCACTGAAGGTGAGCGTCTTGAAGTCATCCAGTATGACCACTCCGCCCCCGGTAAACACCTCGACGCGCTCTTTGGGGAACGATGGGTCACCCTGCGCGGTGTAGACCACTACGCCCAGCGAGTCATCGGCAAAGCGCATCGTGATCGCGAAGTTCTGCTCATCGGCGCTGCCCTGCGCCGTTACTGCCAGCGGCTCTGCGTCGAGCAGCCCGCAGATGAAGTCGATAAAGTGGACACCCTCACCCAGCAGCCGCCCACCGCCGACGGCTGGGTCGTTGAGCCAGTGCGAGGCCGGCAGCGGCCCGGCGTTCACGCGGAAAATCGCCGTTCTGGGCCCTTCAACTGTCGCCAGCGCCAACTTGAGCGCCTGCGCGGTGGGGGCCATTCGCCGGTTGAAGCCGACCGTCAGCAGCACACCGGCCTGCTCCGCCACGTCGATCATCGCCTGACAGTCGGCGATCGTCAGCGCCATTGGCTTCTCGACAAATACGTGCTTGCCCGCGTTGACGGAGTCAATGGCCTGCCGGGCATGCAGGTTGTGGCGTGTGGCAATGACGACGACGTCCACCGATGGATCATCGAGCGCTGCGGCAAGCTCCGTCGTCGCCAGCGGCGCTTTAGCGCGTTTGGCCACCTGCGCTGCCGATGCGCCGCCGCTGACCACCGCCCGCAGGTCAAAGTCGCGGCTGTTGATCAGGTTGGGCAGGTGAAACGCCTTGGCAAAGCTGCCCGCGCCGACCAGCGCCACGCCCAGCTTACCCCGCGCCGGGGCGGCGGCCTGGCGCAGCACGCGTGGCGGCGCAGCGAGGTCCTCGGCAGGTTGGCCGTAGGTCAGCAGGACAGCCAGCGCCCCATTCTGTACCGCCTCGTAGGCTGCCGCTGCCTCTTCGACGGAATATTCTGCTGTGATCAGGGATTCGACGTCGAGCTTGCCATCGGCCAGCAGCCGCAGGAAAGCCTGCATATTACGCTGCTCAGTCCAGCGCACGAAGCCAGGTGGGTAGTCGATGCCCTCGCGCTCGTAGCGGTCGTCGTAGCGGCCCGGCCCGGTTGAGCGCGAGATGACGAAGTCCAATTCTCGGCTGTAGAAGTCGGTGCGCTCAAGGTCCATACCCATCGCGCCGACCATCACCACGCGTCCGCGCTCGCGGCACATCTGAAACGCCTCGTTGACCGGCTCGCTGGAACGCGTCGCCGCGCACAGGATCACCCTGTCCGCGCCAGCGCCACCGGTCAATGCCATCACCTGCCGCGCTGCGTCGCCCGCTGACGGGTCGATGGTTTGCGCGCCGGCCAACCTGGCGGCCAGCTCTCGCCGCGCGGCAACCGGGTCCGAGCCGATTACCAGGCAGCCCGCCGCGTCGAGAATCTGGGCGGTGATCTGCCCGATCAGCCCCAGCCCGACAACGACCACCGTCTCGCCGAGCGTGGCTTCGGCGCGGCGGACGCCCTGCAGAGCTATCGTCCCAACCGTCGTGAAGGCCGCCTGCCGGTGCGAGACACCTGCTGGCACGTGCGCCAGCAGGTTGAGCGGCACAGCGTCGTAAGCGGCGTGGTTGGCAAAGCCGGCCCCGGCGCAGGCGACGGCGTCCCCGGCACGCAGGCCGCCCGCCTCGCGCCCCGGCGCAGCGACCACACCCGCCGCGCTGTAGCCCACCGCGAGCCATGTCTCTGAAATGTCCTTCACCTGCCCGGCGGTGAACTTCACGCCCTCGCGCAGCGCCAGCTCGACCGCGCGCCGGATCAGCTGTGGCTGGGCCAGCGCCTTGCGAATCAGGCTCCCGCCGCCCGATGCAGTCGTCATCTCCGTGCCGGAGGAGATCAGCGAAGCCATCACCCGCACCAGCGCGCCGTTGTCCGGTGCGCCCGGCGCGGGCACCTCGTGAACCATCAATTTCCCCTTGCCGTCGAAGAAAACCTGTTTCATGAGCTCCGTCAATAGGTGGCGTGGATCAGCGTGCCGCGCGTCGTGAATGGACTTGCCTGGCTGCGACCCGGCCTTCAATTTGCACAGATGGTAGGCGGCTTATGTTATGGGCGCTTCTCGTCGGCGGCCTTGCGCGCGCCGGGTTTCAGCGACGGAGTCAGGGTTTGCTGCATATTCAACAGCGCCGCCCGTCCGGCCGAGCGTACAGCATCGAAATCAATCTTGGCCTGGTGCGGGTACAGCAGGAGTACGAGATCGAGAGGGAGTTTAGCGCGTCCCGTGAATCTGGCAACCGGCGCTTTCTTCCGGACCCCGTAGCGGGGTGAGTACCAGTCGGCGCTAAGATCGGCTCGCAGCGGGAAATCCCCCAGCGGCAGAATGGCAATGTTGGGGCCCTCGGCGGCTTCGGTGCGCAGCGCGTTGTTGGGCTGATCCAGCCGCACCAGCAGCGGCGCAAAATGGAACCACACAGAGACGACCAGCTTCGCAGCCTCGGCCTGCTGTTCCGCGTCCTTGTCCTCGTCGCCATTCAGGTTGGCGGGCTGCGCCAAAGCCTGACCGGCGGGCTGGTGACCGTCCTCAGCAGCCAGCCTAAGCTGATCGTGCAGCACCCACAGCCCTGCCAGCTTGTCGAACCACACCTGGCGGCGGTAAATCACACCCGGCTCCAGGCGGGCATATCCGGTATGCGAGGCGTCAAACAGGTCGAAGTTGGGCGTCGAGATCCAGTGATGGACTGTCACGCGGGCGTCGTTGGCCAGGCGGAACAGATCGTCCGGCATGCGGTTGATCTCTTCGCCAGACACCTGAAGCGTGTTGTGATAGGCCGTCGAGCGAAATTGTATGCGCGCGGCAGGGTCGTCGCTGTAGGCGTAGCTGCCGGGATCGACCAGAAATGTGCGGCCATAGGCCGCAAGCGTCAGCGAGAGCGTATCGTTGTGCGCGTGGCCGCCAGCGCCATCCTGCCCGACACTGCCGGCGTCGACCGTCATGTGGAAATCCCTGTTACGCAGGACGTACAGGCCGCTGGCCTCGAACCCACGCGAGCCGGTCACATCGTTGAGCGAGACAGGGTGCCGCGCCAGCGCCCGCGCCCGCACGCGCACGCCTGGCCTGACGGTCACCCACTCATCAGGAGCGTCGTCTTCAGGACGGCCCGTCGTCTGGGTGATGACGTCGGTGAAGCGCGCTGCTGCATCTGATGCAAAGCACCAGAAGGCATCCTGCCATTCACTGGCTGCCGCAATGGACCAGCCGCGCCGGGTCGGCTCGATGAAGCCCGCCCACTCGCTCAACTCGCGCTCCAACACAATCGAGCCCAGTGCCAGCAGATGGCGGTGGTCGGCGGCGACGCTGACCGGGTCAGCGTACACGCTGAGCGGCAAAAGGCGGCCATCGTCCGCGTCGCCGACCTGCGGGGCCAGCCCGTCTGGCCGGGTGTAGGCCATGATCACGTCGAGCATCGAATGCAGCCGGGCAAGCGCCTCGTCGGGAATATCGACGTTGTTGACGATGCACAACCCGGCGACGTTCAGCGCCATCTCGGTCACCAGCCCGTGATATGGGATCGACGCCTCGTAGTCAACGCCGTCCGGGTAGACCTGCCGCTCCAGCTCATCCCACAGCCGCCCCACACCAACCGCACGCCAGCGCGCCGCGTCGGGGAATTCGGGGAACAGGATGCCCAGGAAGGCCAGACCGGTCAGGTTGGCAATCAGGTGGTTGGTGCGCGGCCAGCCGTCTTCGAGATGCTTGAGCAGGTAGTCGCCGTGCTGGCGCAGGCTGGCCAGCCACAGCGCCAGGAATTTCGTGTCGAGCGCCTGCAACTCGACAATCAAGTAGTAAGCCCATATCCAGTTGACAACCCGGATCGCCACGTCCATCGGCCCGGCCCAGTTGACGCCGAACTCATAAGGGTTGGCGCCGATCCAGTGCGTGATCTGGCCGACAATCTCCTGAGCGTATTTCTCGTCCAGCGTATAGAGATAAGCCTGACCCAGCCGCACAGCGTGGTGAAAACAACTCAACTCCCACGGCACTTTGACGTCGAAGCCACCATCCGGAGCAGTCAGCTTGAGGCGCGTATGGTGCTCAACCGGCCAATGATGATTGTTCTTGAAATCCACGTGCCAGTCGATGGGCGTGCCCAGTTCCTTTTCGCCGGAGCCCAGCAGGTCGAACCTGTGCGCAACGATCTTATCGGCCTGCTCGATGGTCAACTGCCATGCATCGGGGAAGAAATGCCCGATCAGCGCCGCCTGCTCTGGGAACAGCCCAAAGAAGCGGGGAAGCTGCCGGGCGCGAAGTTGCTCGGCAATCTCCTGGATCGATGCACCGACTTCTATGGCGCGCGGCGTGCGCGGCGCGGTGCGTGTACGCAGCTCGCGCAGAATGCGCCGCCAGGCCACGCGCGGCAAATCGCGGGGGGGAACAGACATGCTGATCTCTACACCTGTGCCTTTTCGCTTGTCATTGCGCTACCAGTTTAGCCTATTCGCCTGTTTGCGCACCACCGGGCGGCTCATCCAGTACTTCATCATACAACGCAATCGTGGCTGCCGCATTCGCCGGCGCGTCGAACAGCCTGTGCGCGCGGGCGCAGGCCGCCTCGCCCATTGAGTGGGCGCGCTCGCGGTCGGTCAGGATGTCGGCTACCGCTGCTGCCAGCGCCGCGGGGTCGCCCGGCGGGACGAGCAGGCCCGTTTCGCCGGGGACGATTAGCTCACGCGGGCCGCCAAGGTCGGAGGCCACCGCCGGAATACCCATCGCCGCTGCCTCAATAATGGGCCGCGCGAAGTGTGGCACCGACGACGGGAAGACCAGGCAGCCGCTGGCGGCCAGAATGTGTGGGATGTCATCACGCACACCGGTGAAGGTCAGCACGGCGCGTACCTCGCCGGGCAGCGCATCGAGCGCCGCCTGCACAGCCCGCTGATAGGCATCGACGTGCAGTAGCCGCTTGGCGAGACCCTTCAGGCCCGGCTCGTCGAGTTGGCGCGGCCCCGGCCCGGCGACGATCACCCGCAAGCCGGGCACGGCAGCGACCAGCGCCGGCAGCGCCCGCACCAGCGTCAGCGTGCCTTTGGGCTGTGATACGCCGCCCAGCATCGTCACGACCGGCGCGTCTGCCGCGAGGCCGAACTCGCGGCGTACGTCTTTGCCCGTCAGCGCGCGGTCGAAGCGCTCGAAGTGCACGAAGTTGTAAATCACCCGCATCCGGCTACTGGGGCGAAGCTGGTCGGCGTCATTCTGGCAGATGGCCACCACACGTGCCGCGCAGCGGTCGATGATCCGCCGAATCCACGCCCGCCGCAGCCCCAGGTAGCCATGCGCCAGCGGCTCGCGGATGTGCCAGACTACCGGTACACCTTCTCTAGCACAACCAATCGCCGAGGGAGCCAGCGTCGACGAGTTCAGGTGGACCAAGTCTGGCCGGACGCGGCGGATCAGCGCCCGCGTGCGCCAGATAGATGGCAAAATACGCAGCAGCTTACCCGGCAGCCGCCACAGATCGCGCCCACCGTACCACTCCAGCATGGTGTGGCTGAAGTCGCTGATGCCGGGCTCGACGATCGTCTCGATGCCTTCGGCGCGGTACAGTCCGACCACCGGCCCGTTCTTGAGCGTGACGACCACCGGATCGTAGCGCTCGCGGTCGAGCTGCTGGAGCAGGTACAGCAAGCTTAACGGCGCGCCGCCGATGGCCCCGCCGTGGTGGATGTACAGGATGCGTTTCACGCCCTGTTCAGCCCCAGCCGGACTATCTCGCGGCAGCCGTTCCAGTACCCGGCCCCGCTGGCCAGCATCTCGACCAGGCAGGCCCAGGCCAGCGGCAGCACGTCGGCGCGGCCACGCGACGAGTACGGCGCGAGCCGCCAGGCGTGCAGCAGCGGTGCGACCAGCGTCAGCGCCAGGAACCATGTTCCCAGCACGGAGCGGATCACGCTGCCCCAGCGCAGGGGGCGCTGCTCGTGGACGTACAGGCGATATGCGCCGCCGCGCCCGCGCCCCAGCCGCTGGTGCCAGTATTCGCCAAAGGCCGCCGGAGCGATGTGCGGCACCGCGATGTCAAAGTCGACCGCCTTCTTGTAATGCGCGGCCATCCGATCTGAAAAGACGCCGTCCTCGCCCGCCGTGTTGCGTCCAAACGTCTCAGGAAAGCCGCCTACGGCCAGCGCCGCCTCGCGGCGGCACGAATAGCCCTCCGTCCAGTCAGCCTCTTCGGGGTTGTGGCGCTGATCGTAGACGTGCCCGGCCTGAATGTAGCGCGGGAACACGGCCTCGACGTTTGCCACGCACGAGTCGACACACACGAAATCAGCGCCCTGCTCGTAATAGGGCACGATCCGCGCAACGAAATCCGGGCTGGGAAACACATCGGCATTGAGGATGACGACGATCTCGCCAGCTGCTTCACGCAGGCCGTCATTGCGGGCGACCGACACGCCTGGTTTGGGCCGCTGCCGGATGATGCGCAGATTCGGGATGCGATCTACGTAGCCAGCGACGATCTCCGGCGTGCGGTCGCGCGAGGCATCGACAACGACAACCTCGATGGGCCGGTAGGTCTGCGCGGCCAGCGCGTCCATTGTGCGCGCGATGTCGGCTTCCTCGTTGTAGGTTGGCACGATGAAGCTGACCAGGGGACACGCCACCTCAGGCATTTAGATCGCTGCTCCGTCGAAGAACACGCGCAGCCATAACTCCAGCGCAGCCAGCGCCCAGGCGCGCATGTAGGGGCCTTTGCCGGCCTTGAAGTCGTCGTACACGCGGACCATAGCCTCCGACTTGAACAGCCCGCGCCGCTCAACAGACTGCCGCGAGAACACGTCATCGAGCACATCGCGCAGGTCGGTGCGCATCCAGGATGCTACTGGCATCTCGAAACCCCGCTTGGGCCGGTCGAGGATGTCCTTCGGCAGCACGTCTTTGAGCGCCTGGGTGAAGATCCACTTCCCGCGCCCGCCGCGCAGCTTCAACTCTGCCGGGATGCACACCGCGAACTCGACCAGCTTATGGTCGATGAGCGGAACACGCACTTCGAGCGAATGGGCCATACTCATCGCGTCGGTGTCACGCAGAAGCGTGTGCGTCATGTAGTTGAGCAGCTCAAGCCGGGTGAGCTGCGCGATGCTGTCTTTGTTGGCGGGGTGAACGTACTGCGCCAGGTAATCGAGCGACGACTCTGGCGCGAGCAGTGCCGCGACCGTCTGCGGCGTGTATAACGCCAGCTTGGCCTGCTCGCCGTACAGGATGCGCACCCGCTCGTAACGGCTCAGGAAGTCGCCGTCGACCCATTTCA
This sequence comes from uncultured Chloroflexia bacterium, assembly GCA_963787375.1. Lineage (GTDB taxonomy): Bacteria > Chloroflexota > Anaerolineae > Aggregatilineales > UBA3940 > CAWBCR01. Next base: position 31,971 of record CAWBCR010000025.1, read on the forward strand.
AAGCCCGGTTCAGCGGATCCAGCAGCGAAGCCGTGCTGCGCGCAGCCTGTCTGGCAAACCCGGGCGCGGCGTTCCACATGCCGCCGGCGCGGTCGGCTCGCTGGAACGTCCTGAACTGCGGATAGCCGGCGAACAGTTCGTCGCCACCCAGCCCGGACAGCGCCACCTTGACATGTTTGGCCGTCGCCTGCGAGACAAGGTACGTGTTCAGCCCATCGCCGCTGGGCTGGTCCATGGCGCGGATGATCTGCTCAAGCTCCTCGCGCACCTGCCGCCCGCTGACGACTACCTCGGTATGATCGGTGCCGTAGTGTTCGGCCAGCAGCCGCGCGTCCGAGCGCTCGTCGATGCTGCTGCCCTCCTCGCCAAAGCCGATCGAGAAGGTGCGCAGGCGCTCGCCGCTGGCGCGCGTCATCAGCGCGACGACCGCGCTGGAGTCGATGCCGCCCGATAGGAACGCGCCGACCTGCACATCGGCGATCATCCGCAGCCGGATCAACTCTTCGAGCAGATCGCGCAGCCGCACGATGATCTCGTGCTCGCTCATGAACAGCGAGTCAGAAGGTGGGAGCGCCCAGTACTGTTTGATCTTAAGCACGCCTTTGACGTACGTGAGGAAGTGGCCGGGGGGCAGCATCGCGACACTGTCGAGGATGGAGTAGGGGCTTGGCACCGCGTAGAACGAGAGGTAATGGTGAAGCGCTGCATAGTTCAGCCGAGGCTCGGCCAGGCCGGTCGCAAGCAACGCCTTGAGCTCGGAGGCAAATGCCAGCCGGGGACCGCCCGGCTCGTCCGCCAGCCGCTGGGCATAATACAGCGGCTTGATGCCCAGCCGGTCGCGCGCGGCGAACAGGCTGGCTTCGACTTTGTCCCAGATGGCAAAGGCGAACATCCCGCGCAGATGGTCGAGGCACTGCTCGCCCCATTCCATGTAAGCGTGCAGAATCACTTCGGTGTCGCTGTCGGAGACGAAATGATGCCCTGCCTCGATAAGTTCCTGCCGCACCGCCTGATAGTTGTACGTCTCGCCGTTGTAGACGATGGTGTAACGCCCGTCCTCGGAGGACATCGGCTGGTGGCCACCCGGCGACAGGTCGATGATAGCCAGGCGGGTGTTCGCCAGCGAAACCGGCAGCGGCTCGCGCGCCACGAAGATGCCGTGATCGTCCGGTCCACGGTGACAGATGGCACTGGCGGCTGCCTCAGCCATCTGCTCATCTGCGATGTTTACGACTCCCCAGATTCCGCACATAGCTCCGTCATTTCTCCAACCCATCGAGCGCGTACAACCGGGTGCGCGGCCCGGAATAGATCAGGCGCGCGTGCTGTGCCAGAAAACCCGGCTGGGTGAACAGATACCTGTCATCCGGGTCGGTGTTGAAGACCAGGATATAGCCGATATGGTGGTCGGCCAGCGCGGCCAGCAGCGCTGACGGATCGGTGAACGTTTCGTAGGCCAGCCGGTCGCCCCAGTTAGGCGAGACGAGGTCCGGTGTGACGTACAGTGGGCTGCTGGCATGCTCGGTCAGCACGCGGGCGCTCGGTCCCAGCCGGTTCAGCGCCTGGATAGTCGCCCAGTCAGGGTTCGACGGGCTGGCAATGGTATCGTGCCACTGCTGGAGAAACGCCTCGCGCAATTCAATCCCCAGCGCCACGCGATAGGCACCGCTCCAGTATAACACGCCGAAGCCGTTCATCACGTTCCAGCCCAGGATGATCACCGCAACCGGAAGCACGACCGCGCGCAGTTTGCCCGCCTGCCGGTCGACACGCCACAGCACCAGCCCGGCGACAACAGCCAGCAGCACCAGCCCCGGCAGGAAATGCCGCACCGCCTGCTTGACCAGGAACCAGACAATCGAGAAAACGAAGGCGTAGGCCAGCATCTTCCAGGCGACCCGCTCGCCGCGCAGCAGCCCCAGCAACAGCCCCAGCGGGATCGCCAGCAGGAAGATCGGTCCGGCGATGAAGCCCAGGTAAAAACCGGGCCGGGTGTGCCCCAGCGACGCGTTCCACAGGTTGGTCAGGTACCCGCCGACCGTCCACGGGTAAAACACCTCAGTGCCCAGCTCGGCGCGCGGCGATGGCGTCCCGCCAAACCAGCGCGCGAACTGGTCGGCAAAGACGGGATAGAACGGGTTATGGTGCGCAATCCCGTTGTACAGGTAATAGGGCAGCGCCGCGACGATCACCGCCGCGCCGAAAGCCATCGCCGCGCGCAACAGGCTGCGCCATTCGCCACGGCGCAGGTGCCACAGCGTCAGCCAGCCTCCCAGCAGCCCAATACTGATGACTGTCTCAGTCTTCGTTCCGGCGGCCAACCCCAGGCATAGCCCGGCGAGGATCAGCCAGCGGGCGGACGGGTCCGCCTCACGGTTGGGGAGGTCGGCGGCCTGCAGCCAGCGGAAGAACGCCGCCAGCGCCAGCGTCTCGAAGAACGCCCAGCCTAGGTCGACCTTGGCCGACTGCGCCAGATAGCCCACGTCGGGCACGGTGGTGATCACCACCGCCGCCAGCCCGGCAACTTCGGGTCGGAAGTGCAGGCGCGCCAGTGCGTAGACGCCCAGCACCAGCAGCGCGCTCATTCCCAGGCCGGTGATCAGCGTGGCGAGGCTGTAGCTATGGCGCAGCAGCAGCGCCCACGCCGAGAGCATCATCATGTTGCCGGGCAGCGTCGAGGCCCAGATGTGCGAGGGCTGTACGTAGCGCCCGGCATCGACCCAGTAGCGGGCGGTGAGCAGGTACTGGTGAACAGTATCGCCCTCAATCGGGGGCGCAAGGTCCGCGACAAGGTTCACGATGGCAAAAGCCGCTGCAGCCAGCACAGCCAGCCGCATGAACCAAGACGACCGCCATAACTGGCGCGCAAGCTGCCATGCAATGCTGAGGTCACTACGCAGCATCCGGTGCTGCGCCAGCGCAAGGATTACCCCGACGGCCAGCACCGCCCAGCCCGCCGCCGGGCGCAGCCAGCCTACCAGCGCCAGCCCGAAAAGCAGCGTGACCACCGCGCCCAACCCGAACGCGAACGTGTAGGCGAGGTCGGCGGCGCGGCCCCACAGCGGCAGCTTCACCAGCCGCCGCAGCACGTGGCCTATCCCGTATATCGCCAGCAGCATCAGTCGCGGCGATCAGCAGGTCAATCAGCATATTGCTCATTGGATGATGTGCAGCAGCGGAGCCAGGATTCTGGTCTGGATAGCCAAACCGTGAATGGCGATCTGGTGCTGCGCGTAAGCAACCAGCACTGCCACTGACCAGAGCGCAGCGACGGCTGTGCGCAGCCGCGAAGGAGCCGGCGCAGCCGCACTGACGGCCTCATAGGCGTCCAGCAACTGCTGCTCGACGACCGGGCGGGCGCAATGTTCCGCGGCGAAGGCCGCGCAACGCTCGCGCATCGCCGCCAGACCAGGATCACCCAGCAGGTCGAGGATAGCCTGAGCAAGCGGCTGTGGATCATCCATCTCGTCGACGAGGTAGCCCGTCTCGCCGTCGCGCACAATGCCTTCCGGCCCGCCGCAGCGGGTCGCGACGACAGGCGTACCGCAGGCCATCGCTTCCAGCATCACGATGCCCAGTCCCTCCTGTCGGGAAGGCAGCACGAACAGCTCAGCGCCCTGGTACAGTTGCAGCAGGTCGTCATCCGAGACGATCCCGCCAAACGTCAGCACGTCTTCGCCCAGCCCCAGTGAGGCGGCGAGATCGCGCAGCGCGCTGCCCGGCTCTTCGCCGACCAGCACCAGGCGCAGGTCGGGGTGCTGCGCCCGCACCCGCGCGAAGGCTCGCAGCAGCAGGCTGACGTTCTTACGCGGGTCGTTGATTCGCGCCGCGAGCAGCAAATAGCGTCCGTAGGGTGAGCGCTCACGTGCTGCCGGATCGGGTTTGAGCCGGGCGGTGTCGACCGGGAACAGCGCCGTCTCGATGCGGTCGGCGGCCTGTGGCGCTGCCTGCCGAATGCGTTCCGCGGTGTGATAGCTGAGCGTCAGAATGCGGTCGGCCCGGCGCAGCACAAACCTTTCCTGCCATGCAAGAAGCGGCCAGGTGGGGCTCGACAGCACGCCGCGCGCCCACACATCGCCAACGGCGGCTTTGGCCTTCAGCTCGTCTTCATAAAGCGTTGCGATCCACAGCGTGTAGGGAATCCCGCGCGCGGCCAGCGGCAGCGCCACGTGTGCGCTGCCGGAAACAACAAACACAGCCCCGTATTGACCCAGCAGCGGCCCGAATAAAAAGTGGGGCGCGGCGTAAAACAACCACAGCGGAACAGGGGGAGCGGGAACAAGCACGGTGCGCATGCCGCGCTCCTCAACCGCCCGTGGTTTCCAGTCGTGGAGCGTGTGCAGGATGCGCGCCGCCGCCGACATCTGCCCGGCGGCAAACTGCGCGTGGTACACTACCGGCGTGCGACCTAAACGCGCCAGCAGCGCATACAGCGTATCGACCAGCGCCGGAACTCCACCGGGGCTGGCCGCTTCGATGGTCAGGATGGCTGCCTGCTCTGCCATGACATGTCTGCTTTGCTCACATCCGTGTTCAGAACGCGGGAATTGTAACATGTGCATAGGGCCTTTCCAACCCACGCGACGGCCGCGTTTTTCGCACACTTACACCTCGTTCGATAGACGGATCTGCCGAAAGCTATAATGTCGCCGCACTCCCGGCCCGCAGAAACTGGAGCCAGTATGCGCTCGTTGGACGTCATCGTCTCATCTGGAGGTAAGTTCCACGCCTACGAAATCGTGCGCGGCGCGCAGCGCGCTGGCTACCTGAAGCGATTCATCACCACTATCTTCGACCGCTACGAGACCGGCATCGACCGCCATAAAGTGCGGCAGATCGTGCTGCCGGAACTGCTGGGGATGGCTATCCAGACGGTGCCTATCCCGGCTAGCGTCTACTATTCCTATTTGGTGCGCGACAACCTGTTTGACCTGCTCGCGCGGCGCTTCGTCGATGGTGGCGACATCCTCGACGTGTTCAATCATTTCGGACTGTACTCGATGCGCAAAGCCCGCCGCCTGGGCATGAAGACACTTGTCGAGCGTTCGTCGGCGCACCCGGTGGAGCATCACCAGATTCTCGGCGAGGAATATGCCCACTATGGTCTGCATTTCTCGGACGCCAACCGCCTGCTGTTCCGCAAGCACGAGCAGGAGTACGCCGAGGCCGACGCGATCATGGTGCCCTCGGAATTCGTGTGGCGCTCGATGGTGGCGCATGGCATCCCCGAAGCGAAGCTGCGCCGGGTGCACTTCGGGTTCGCGCCAGAGCGATTCAAAGTGATGCCCGGCGTCAAGGCCGACAGCACCTTCCGCGTCCTGTTTGTGGGTGCGATCAGCCTGCAGAAGGGCGTGCAGTACCTGCTCGAAGCCTTCAAGCGGCTCAACCTGCCCGACGCGGAGCTGGTCCTTGCCGGCGGCTCGTTCCCCGACAGCCGCGCCTTCCTGCCACAGTACGAGGGGCTGTACCGGCACATCCCGTTTGTGCCGCAGGAGCAGCTTGTCGAAATCTACAACACGGCCTCGGTGTTTGTGCTGCCCTCGCTTCAGGATGGCTTCGGCATGGTGGTGTATGAGGCGGCAGCCTGCGGCCTGCCGGTGATCGTCACCGAGAACGTCGGCGCGGACATCCGCGACGGGCAGGACGGCTTCGTGGTGCCCATTCGCGACCCCGACGCGCTGGCAGATCGGCTGCTGCGCCTGTATCGTGACGACAGGCTGCGCCGCGCGATGGGCCAGTCGGCGCATGACTACGTGCAGCAGTTCACCTGGGATGCTTATCAGCAGCAGGTGATCGCGCACTACGATGCAATCGCGCGCTGAACTGTATCGCCTCCATTCGCCT
>CAWBCR010000026.1:0-95980 GCA_963787375.1 uncultured Chloroflexia bacterium
TACCATTTGCCGATCTGGGGCATGATTGTCGACGGCAAACCCGTCTTCGGACTGATCCCCTTCGTGGTCGTGGGCTTCGAGATGACCATCTTGCTGGGTGCGATCTTCAATCTGATAGCCCTGTTGATTTTCGCGCGCTTGCCCCATCGGAATTTTCCCGCGCCGGCTTACCGGCCGTCATTCTCGGATGATCGCTTTGGGGTCTGGGTGACGGCCGAGCCGACCCGTCTCGAACAGGAGTCTCCCTTTCTCGATCACGAATTTCAGCGGGATCTTAGGATTGTTGAGATCCTTACCCCCATTCTCATGCCACTTGGTCTCCCACTTCCCGTAATATGGCTCTAGGTCCTCTGGTGAAAGCTCATATATCGCTTGAATCTCGATCCCCTTGTAGACTGCGAATATCCAATGTACCTGACGGTATTTGTCAATGATATCAGGATTCATGTGGTGGTGGGTCGAGAAGCTCTTTGTGAGCAACACGTTCACTGACTTCAACTCATATTCGTTGCCATCAGAATCGACGGCGTCATTACCCTCTCGACCGGGCAGTATTTGCAGGCCAGTCAGCAACAACACCTGGAGTAGTTTTCCTCCATTGTCCTGGAAAATGTCGTCAATGCCGTGGGTTGAAGCCAGCGCCCGGTACTCACGTATGTATGGAAACAGCCGATCCAATTCCGCTTTGTCGGGATGGGGTGGCATGATGCCTATTCCTCGATGAGCATGCTGGCAAGCGGAATGTCCAGCGCACGCGCCAGCCGTTCCATGTTGTCAATAGATATGTTGCGCTCGCCCCGCTCCACAGAGCCAATGTAGGTTCGGTGTAGTCCAGATCGTTCAGCGAGTGCCTCTTGTGACAGGCCCATTTCGTGGCGGTACTTGCGCAGATCTTTCGCGAACAACCGACGGGCTAATCGTTCTTGTGTTATCATAGGTACTACGTTAACCTTGATGATGACTATGGGTCTACAGACTATGAGTATCATTGGCTAGATGTCAGCGAGGCATGGATGACGCACGAGAGACTCCCTCGTCTTGAGGGAAGGCTTGCTTATACAACCACGATGGGCGCTGCCTACTGTGGCGACTTGCTTGAGTTGCTTCCGCAGGTCCCTGACAACAGCGTCAATCTGGCGCTTACCAGCCCCCCATTTGCATTGCTGAGAAAGAAGGAATACGGCAACGAAGATCAGGAGGAATATGTCGACTGGCTGATCGACTTTGCGAGGATTGTCTACAGGAAATTGCGTGATGACGGCAGTTTCGTGCTAGACCTGGGTGGAGCGTACAAACGGGGGGTACCAGTTCGGAGTTTGTATAATTTCCGCGTTCTTATTCGGCTGTGTGATGAGATTGGCTTTCATCTTGCCGAGGACTTCTACTGGTACAATCCTTCTAAATTGCCAAGTCCGATTGAATGGGTGAATAAGCGCAAGCTGCGAGCAAAGGATGCTGTCAACACGGTCTGGTGGTTGAGCAAGACAGAGTGGCCCAAAGCGGACGTAACGCGTGTGCTAGCTGAGTACAGCAGCCGGATGAAGAAACTGTTGAGCGATCCTGATGGTTTCTATACACCGAAGAAACGCCCTTCTGGTCACGATATCAGCTCCAGTTTTGCGACTGATAATGGAGGAGCAATTCCGCCGAATTTGTTGCAGATTCCGAACTCGGAGTCATCTGGGCGTTACTTGAGCGGCTGCAAGGATATCGGCGTCAAGAGGCATCCGGCACGTTTTCCTGCCCAGCTACCGCAGTTCTTCATGCGGTTCCTGACTGAACCAGACGATCTGGTGCTCGATATCTTCGCTGGCTCAAATACCACAGGCTTTGTTGCCGAGCAAGAGGATCGCAGATGGCTGGCGTTTGAACAGAATATTGAATACCTTGCAGCGTCTGTCTTCCGTTTTCTTGGAGACGACGTAGGCAATGAGGAACTCAAGTCTGTTTATGATCGCATAGCCTCTGGTGAGACTGTCGCTTTGAAGACGGAAGTGCAGAGGCGGTTCCTGTAAGAACCGCCCCACACCCGACACTACTGCCCTTCTGCCGCGATCACCTCGATCCCGGCCATGTACGGACGCAGCACCTCCGGCACCACCACCGACCCATCCTCCTGCTGGTAGTTCTCCAACATGGCGATCAGCACGCGCGGCAGCGCCAGCCCCGACCCGTTCAGCGTGTGCGGGTACTGCGTCGGCGCGCCCGGCTCCGGGCGATAGCGGATGTTCATGCGCCGCGCCTGGAAGTCGCGGAAGTTCGACACCGACGACACCTCCAGCCATTCCTTCGCACGCCGGCGGCCCACACCTCGATGTCGATACTTCTTGGCGGCCACGAAGCTCAGGTCGCCGGTGCACATCTGCACGATGCGATACGGCAGCCCCAGCCGCTGCGCGATGTCCTCCGCGTCGGCCAGCAGCTTGTGGTGCTCCTGCTCGGAGACGTCGTTGTCGCCCGCCACGATCTTGACCAGCTCCACCTTGTCGAACTGGTGCCCGCGCTTGATGCCGCGCACGTCGCGCCCGGCGCTCATCTTCTCGCGGCGGAAGCAGGGCGTGTAGGCCACGTAATGACTTGGGCACGCCGTCCTCGATGATCTCCTCGCGGTGCAGGTTGGTCACCGGCACCTCCGCCGTGGGGATCCACCAGAAGTCCTCTTCGGCGTCGTGATACAGGTTGTCGCCGAACTTGGGCAGGTTGCCGGTGCCCAGCATGCACTTCTCGCGCACCATGTACGGCGGGTAGATCTCGGTGTAGCCGTGCTCCAGCGTGTGCACGTCGAGCATCCAGGTGATCAGCGCCCGCTGCAGGCGCGCGCCCGCGCCCTTCAGCACGTAGAAGCGCGACGCCGGACAGCTTGTCGCCGCGCTCGAAGTCGAGGATGCCCAGCATCGCGCCGATGTCCCAGTGGGGCAGCGGCTCGAAGTCGAACTCCGGCTTCGCGCCCTCCTCGCGCAGCACGACGTTGTGCGTCTCGTCCGGGCCGACCGGCACGTCCTCGGCGGGCAGGTTGGGGATCCACAGGATTTCCTCGGCGAGCGTCTCCTCGACCTCGCGAAGCTGCGCCTCCTGCCGGTCGAGCCGCGCGTTGAGGCTCTTCATCTGCCCGATCTTGGCCTCGCGCTCCTGCGGGTTGCGCGTCTGGCCGATGATCTTGCTGGCCTTGTTCTTCTCGGCGCGCATCTCCTCGACTTCCTGCAGCAGCGACCGCCGCCGCTCGTCGAGCTCGAGGATCAGGTCGATGCGCGGCACGGCCTCCTCGTCGTTGAGGTCGCGCATGGCGGCCTTGACACGTTCCGGCTCTTCTCGAATGACCTTGATGTCCAGCATATTCCCTCCTCAGTCAATTCTCAGCGGCGGCGGCGAGCGCGCGGCAGGCTGCGGCTGATGCGCCTGCTGGCGAAAGCGGTAGCGATCCCCAGCCCGGTCAGGGCTATCGCCGCGATCCAGCCCAACCATGCCCCGGTTAGCGTCCGCCCCAGGCTGTTAATGTTTGCAATAAGCGCGTACAGCCCGGCCCCCAGCGCCACGTCGAGGCCGGCCAGGCCGGTCAGCGCGGCCAGCCGGCGAGTCACGCCGCGCAGGGTGGCGGCGCTCTGCCGCCGCATGTAGCGCGCCTTGAACAGCTTCTCGCCGCGCAGGTAGTCCTCCATGCGCTCGTAGCGCACGGGCTCGCCATGTCGCGCGGCCATCTCCGCTACCTGCTCGCAGTGATGGCGATAGACCCCCGGCAGGCTGTCGGCGAAGTAGTGCGCCCGCAGGTCATCGTCCTCGATGGGCTGGTACAGGGCTCCCATAGCGAGGCGGTAGCCGCTGTACACGTACGCCTCATCCTGAAAGACCGTAGCCATCGTCGCGAAAGCCTCGTCGCCCTCCGGCGTGAGGCTCACGTCGGCCATCGTCGTGCGTTGCGGGTCGGCAAACACCCAGATCGTCATCGGCTGTCTGGCGCGCGGCAGTTGGGCCTGCGCCTCGCCCAGCCGCGCGAAACCCATGCCCAGCAGCGCCGTGATCGGCGGCTGGGCGGCTGCGGGTGGGTCAAGCCCCTGCTGCGCTGACATCCTGCGAGTCGGGCAGCGTGCGGTAGTGTTTCTCCACCCGCGACCGGTACGAGAGCGTGGAATAGATCAGCAGCAGGGTGCGCCCGGCCAGCAGCGCCAGCACCAGCCTGCCGATCCACAGCAGCACCGTCAGATCCCCCATCGAACCTCCAGGCAAAACAAAACCCCACGCCTGACGCTCAGGACGAGGGGGTTCCCCGTGGTGCCACCTGAATTCGAGCGATGCGCGCATCGCCCCTCATTCGCCGCGCTAACGGGCGGGCCCGGCCCCGCATTGCCTCAGGGCGACGTGCTCAGGAGTGGATCGCCGCTGTCTTACGCTGATGCCTCGCACCACCCGGCATCTCTCTGATTGGCGTGCAGACCGCGGCAGGCTCCGTCGGAGTCATTCTGGAAGGCAGTGTAACACGCCTCATCGCGCCGAGTCAACAGGTTGCGCAGCCAGTTCCACGAATATAGATAGTTCAGACACGGCGCTAATGCGATTCTGATACGCGCGACAAATACTCACACCATGTGCGCGGCGGTGCTCGATACGGCCCGGCAGGAAGGTGCGGTCGCCGGGGTCAAAACTGGGTAAAAGTGGCGAAAGTACTCAATAAAACCTGAGGAAAACTGTGACATTCGACGCGGCAGGCGCACTCTGTGATTTCCATCACGTATAGAATATGACAAAGATCGCTGGAAGATCACGGACCAAGTATGTAAATTAGATGTGTAATCTCGAATTTAGTTTTGAGCCGCAATTGCGGCACGAGGAGCAGCACAGAATGTCAGACGTCAAGATCACCAACCCCCTTCTTCACAAGGAACGGATTGTCAAGGACCCGCCCGTTGCGAAGAACCTGTTCAACAGTGTGTACGCAGCGCTGCTGTGGCTGCCGATCCGTATCTGGGTTGGCTATCAGTGGCTTGAGGCAGGGCTGGCCAAGGTCAGCAACCCGGCGTGGGTCGGCGGCGGCACTGCCCTGAAGGGCTTCTGGACCGGCGCGATCGCCGTCCCCGCGACGGGCCGCCCGGCGATTGCCTTCGCGTGGTACCGCTCGTTCCTGCAGTTCCTGCTGGATGCGCAGGCCTACACCTGGTTCGCCAAGGTGATCGCCTATAGCGAGCTGGTCGTCGGCGTGGCGCTCATCATCGGCGCATTCACCGGCATCGCCGCATTCGCTGGCGGTATCATGAACTGGAACTACATTATGGCTGGCTCGGCCAGCACCAACGGCCTGATGTTCGCCCTGGCCGTCGGCCTGATCCTGGCCTGGAAGGTCGCCGGCTACATCGGGGCCGACTACTTCCTGCTGCCCCTGATCGGCACCCCGTGGGGCCGGGAAAAGAAGGCGGCAGCCGCGCCCAGCGGCGCTACAGAGCCTGCGTCCAGCGACCGCTAACCCATCACCGGACGTTACCACGCGGGACGGGGGCCGACGCCTCCGCCCCGTTTTCTTTTCGGTCAGGACGCCCGGCGTCTACCCGCCGATGAGCGCCATCAGCGCGGGCCTGATCAGCAGGGCCACCGCCAGCACAGTCAGCGCCATGCCGACCAGCAGGACCAGCATCGTGGCGGGCACGTTGAACTCGACGACCGGCACGATGTCTTTCTTGTCGGCATGAAAGTCGAACGGCTTCAGGTAAAACAGCGGCATGATGTGCTTCCCCCCACTCTTAGCGACAGAGACAGGATCAACTCGACGCTCGGCGGGAGTTTACCAGAAAGCCCCGGCCCGTGACAAGCCTATCCCGGCCCGCATGATCCCGTAACCCGGCAGTCCCACACTCTGCGCCGGCCACGTGTTCAAACACCCCAACCCACTCGCCAATTCGTTTGACCACTGGTAAAGTAATCATCGTTCATACCCGGCTTGTTCTCACAGACTTCCAGTTTGAGCGGCGAACTCCCTCTCGGAGGTGTCCAGATGGCGCTGATCATGATCGGGCTGCGGGTGGTGGCGGTCCTGCTGGGCGTGGCGCTGACCCTGCGGACGATGGCGTCGCTGATCCGCACGTTTGTCGTGCCGCGCGCCGAACAGGACGGGATCACGCGGGTGGTGTTCCAGACGGCGCGCCGGACCACCCACCGGCTGATCGCGCTGTTCCGCAACTATACGACAAAGGAGCGCGTCGCTGCGTACTTTGCCCCGACGACGCTGGTGGTGCTGCCCGGCATCTACATGATCCTGCTCGGCGCGGGCTACGCCTTGATCTACTGGGGGCTGGGCGCGCCGACCCCGCTCGACGCGCTGCTGCTGAGCGGGTCGTCGCTGCTGACGCTGGGCACGACCCCGCCGCAGGGGGCGGTCACGGCGCTGCTGGCCTACTCCGAGGCGACCACCGGGCTGATCGTGATCGCCACGTTGATCGCCTACCTGCCGACGATCTACAGCGCGTTCTCCAGCCGCGAAACCGAGGTGACGCTGCTCGACGTGCGGGCCGGGTCGCCGCCGTCGGCGGTCGAGATGCTAGAGCGGATGCAGCGGCTGGGGCTGCTCGACGACCTGCACGAGCTGTGGGAGACGTGGGAGGTGTGGTTCGGCGAGGTCGAGGAGAGCCACACGTCGCTGGCGGCGCTGGTCTTTTTCCGCTCGCCGCAGCCGCGCCGCCACTGGCTGATCGCCGCTGCTGCGGTGCTCGACGCGGCGGTGCTGCACGTCTCGACGCTGGACGTGCCGCACGACGTGCAGGCCGACCTGACGATCCGGGCCGGGTACCTGGCCCTGCGGCACATCGCCGACTTCTTCCGGCTGCCGTATACCCACTTCCCGGAGCACCCTGGCCCCGAGGTCCCGCTGAGCGTGACGCGCCCGATGTTCGACGAGGCCTGCGCGCGGCTGGCGCAGGCCGGCGTCCCGGTGAAACCCGACCGCGACAAAGCGTGGCACGACTTTGTGGGCTGGCGGGCCAACTACGACGCGGTGCTGGTGCTGCTGGCGCGGCTGACGATGGCCCCCGCCGCCCCGTGGACCGGCGAGCGGGTGCACGAGTTCTGAGAGGGAAACTGCGACCACTTTGGGCGGCTGGCCCCATCTGAAATGGGCTGCGGGCTCATTTGGCGTTCCGGCAGGCGGTTGTTACAATTACATCTCGCAGCCGCGCCCGGAGCAGCGGCCTGTACCCTGACGAGGTGACGAGCGGTATGGTCCCATCCAGCGAGTTTTGCCGGTCACGACGATACAGGTGGTGCTGATGAGCCCCTCCAGATTGACAGTTGAGGTCTGGCCCGCGACCGACGCCGGCCAGGCAGAGGAAAACGAGGATTACGTCCTTGTCTACCAGCCCGACGATCCCACGCTGGCCCGCTACGCCGGGAGCCTGTACGTGGTCACCGACGGGCAGGGCGGCGGCGGGCGCGGTCAGATGGCCAGCCGCTACGCCGCGCAGAAGGTGATGAACGCGTATTACGCCAGCGACGAGCCCGACCTGGGCCTGCGCCTGCGCGAGGCGGTGCGCGCCGCCAATGCCGACCTGTTCGCCTACGCGCAGCAGCGGCCTGAGCTGGTCAAACTGAACACGACGCTGGTCGCCGCCGCTATTCGTGGCGAGGAGATGCATGTGGCCGCCGTCGGCGACAGCCGGGCGTACCTGGTCCGCGAGGGCGGCATCACGCGCCTCACGCGCGATCACACGCTGGTCCAGCAGCTTGTCGACGAGGGGGCCATTGGCGAGGACGAGGCCGCCGAGCACCCCCGGCGCGACGTGGTGCTGCGCACGCTGGGCGCGCTGGAAGACGTGACGGTCGACGTGTACGACAGCCGCCTGCGTCCCGACGACGTGCTGGTGCTGTGCAGCGACGGCATCACCCGCGCGCTGCACGACGACGAGATCGCGCAGATCGCGGGAACGTCCGCACCGCAGAGCGCCGCCGAAACGCTGGTGCAGAAAGCCGCCGACCGGGGCATCAAAGACAACGTCACGGCCATCGCCGCGCTGATGCGCGACGGCGCGCCGCCGATTCACGTCGACGTGCCATACCAGTGGGATGGCCAGCCGCCCAGCTTCGACGAGCAGCCGACGCTGGCCATGCCGCGCGTCGAGCGGGCCCCCGAGCCGACGCCAGCGCCGCAAAGCGCCGAGACGCTGGTCAGCGCGCCGCCGCCGGTCGAGCAGCCACCTGCGCCTGCGCCGGTCGCGCCGCCGTCCACCGGGGTCGTCCCTGCGCCACCCTACCAGCAGCCCATCCAGCCCGCGCCGCCGTATGCTGGCCAGCAGGAGCAGCCCGCGCCGCAGCAGCCGGGCTCCCCGCAGCAGCCGGCTTATCCGCAGCAGCCGCCACCACCGCAACCTGCCTATCCGCCGCCGCCAACGCCGCAGCAGCCGCAGTATGGCCAGCGCGGCGTGCCCGGCGGCTACGCGCCGCCGCCCGGCTATGCCATCGATCCGGTCACCGGGCTGTCGCCTGTGCCGTCACAGCCGGGCCCCGATCAACAGGGCTATCCGCCGCAGCAGAGTCCCGGCTACCAGCCGCGCGTCTACCAGCCCCCTGCGCAGCCGCAGTATGGCCCCGTCCGCCGGGGCGGCGGCGGCATCTCGGTCGGGTTGTTTGCGCTGGTCGGCCTGCTGGCGATTGTGCTGACGGCGGCGATGGTCGTCGTGCTGATCAACCCGCTGGGCTGGCAGCTTCCGTTTGGCATCGGGTCTGCCCCTGCCGCGCCCGGCGCGACTCAGCCGGTGGCCGAGGCGACCCAGGCCCCCACGTCGGCAGTCGCCGAGCAGCCGACCGTCGAGACGGCCCCTCAGCCCACCGTCGCGCCGACGCCCACTGCGGCGCTTGCGCCGGCGGGCATGGTGCTGGTCGACGGCGGGGCGTTCACACGCGGGGTGCCCGACGCGGAGGCGCTGGCGGCGGTCCAGACCTGCATCCAGGAGACCGTCAACGACCTGCCGCAGCAGCACCTCCTGTGCCGCGATGAGAACTACTACGACGCCCAGCCGGTCGAGAGCGTGACGATCAGCCCGTTCTACATTGACATCACCGAGGTGACGAACGCGGCCTATACGCAGTGCGTCGACGCTGGCGGCTGCACCGCGCCCTCGAACACCGAGTTCTACGCCGACCCGGCCTACAGCCAGCACCCGGTCGTATACGTCAACTGGCAGCAGGCTGTCGATTACTGCACGTGGTCGGCCAAGCGCCTGCCGACCGAGGCCGAATGGGAGAAGGCCGCCCGCTGGGACCCCTCGACCCAGACCTCGTACACCTGGCCCTGGGGCAACGACTGGGAGCCGCAGCGCGCCAACACCGCCAGCGCCGAACTGGGCGGGCTGAGCGCCGTGCAGGCCTTCCCGCGCGACCTGAGCCCGTGGGGTGTGCTCGACATGGCGGGCAACGTCAGCGAGTGGGTGCAGGACTGGTATTACGGCGACTACAAGGGGCTGGGGACGCTCAACCCGGTGCGCAACGGCGTGCAGCCGCTGCCGACAGCGGCCCGCGGGGCGCACGGTGGCAGCTTCCAGTCGATTCTCGTCGCTGGCTCGCGCCGGACAGCGCTACGATGTCCAGCCGCAGAGCGCCGCGCCGTGGCTCGGCTTCCGCTGCGTGCAGGACGTGGCCGGGGCCACGCCGCCCGGAACGGTCACCGCTGCGCCGGCAGAAACCGCGACGACGCCCGAGGCCACGACCACAGCCGCGCCGGCTGAGACTGTCGCGCCGCCGGAAGTGACCAATACGCCGGTCCCGTAAGGGGCCCTGAGCGGCGGAACGCCCGCCGCTTGTCCGCATGACTGCATGGAAGCCAACTCTATCCTGATGTGACACCCTCGCCCGCCGCACCCAGGGCGCGGTGGGCGGGTTCGTCAGCGTTGATGGTATTTACGTCATTCGTTCCGGGTCTGCGCTGCGGTTCCGACACAGCACAGCCGACCAGCCTGTCCGGAGCAGTATTCACACCAAGGAGAGGAAGACTCACGCTATGCAATACATGAATGTAGCCCCATTCGAGTGGGCCATGGTGCTGGCCGTGCTGGGCGCAGCCATCCTTGCGCTTGTCTACGCCGGACTGCTGGCGCGGCAGATTCTGGCCTACGACAAAGGCACGGAGGCCATGCAGGCTGTCTGGCGGGACATCAAGGACGGCGCGAACGCCTACCTGAACACGCAACTGCGGACGGTCGCCATCATGATCGTCCTGCTGACCGTGCTGATGTTCTTCAGCGTCTACCTGGTACATCCCAGCCCTGAGGCGCAGGAGATGTTCGGCGACAGGGCCCGCACGATCATCGCCTTTGCCCGCGCCGGCGCGTTCCTGCTGGGCTCGACCTTCTCGGCGACGGTCGGCTATGTCGGCATGAACATGGCCGTTCAGGGCAACGTGCGCGTGGCAGCCGCCTCTCGCGTCAGCTACGGCGAGGCGCTCAAAATCGCCTACCGCTCTGGCACCATCACCGGCATGCTGACCGACGGCCTGGGCCTGTTGGGTGGCACCGCACTCTTCATCATCTTTGGCAAGGCTTCGCCGGACGTGCTGCTGGGCTTTGGCTTCGGCGGGACGCTGCTGGCGCTGTTCATGCGCGTGGGCGGTGGCATCTACACCAAGGCCGCCGACGTGGGCGCGGACCTCGTCGGTAAGGTCGAGGCCGGCATGGAAGAAGACGACCCGCGCAACGCTGCCGTCATCGCCGACCTGGTGGGCGACAACGTCGGCGACTGCGCTGGCATGGCCGCCGACATTTTCGAGAGCTACGAGGTGACGGTCGTCGCCAGTCTGATCCTGGGCCTGGCGCTGGCGGCCATTACCGGCAACCTGCACTGGATCATCATTCCGCTCCTGATCCGCGGCGTGGGCGTGATCAGCTCGATCATCGGCACTTACGCCGTTGCGCTGTGGAAGAATGTCGACGCGGAAGACGCGATGTTCAAGAGCTACGAGCTGTCGAGCGCCATCACCATCACCTCGGCGTTCCTGATCAGCTACTTTTACGCCGGCGATCTGCGCATGGGCGTGCTGAACGCGGTCGGCGTGGCGCTGGCGGTGGCCTTCAACCCGCTGACCGCCTATGCGACCAGCGCCAGCAGCAAGCGCGTGCAGGCCATCTCCGCCGCGACCCGCTTTGGCCCGGCGCTGGTGGTTCTCGAAGGGCTGAGCCTGGGCTACCTGTCCAGCGTGTGGGCCGTGTCGGTCATCATCCTGAGCCTGTCCGCCGCGATCCTGATCTACTCGGCCCAACTGCCGGTCGGCGCGGTGCAGATCGTGCTGTACGTCGGGATTGCCATCGCCGCCATTGGCGCGATAGTGCAGGCCGTGCGGCATAAGTCGTGGATCGACGGCCTGATCTTCGGCATGTGGACGCTGGTGCTGACCTTCTTCCTGTTCAGCATGCGCCCGGTCGGAACTGAGAATTCCTTCGTCTACATCCTGTTTGGCGTATCGATGATCGGCGTGGGCATGCTGTCGCACACCGGCAACAACGTGTCGATGGACACCTTTGGGCCGATCTCAGACAACGCCAACGGCATCGGCGAGGTAGCGGGCATGGAGCCGCAGCAGCGGCAGATCATGGCCGACCTCGACGCGGCGGGCAACACCACCAAAGCCATCACCAAGGGCGTGGCGATTGGCTCGGCGGTCATCGCTGCGCTGTCGCTGTACGGCGCGTTCTTCACCGACATCAAGCGGGTGTGGCCGGTCGCCATCCGGGGGCCGTTCCAGGAAGTCGTCAACCTGACCAACCCGACGGTGTTCGTCGGCCTGCTGATCGGCGGCATGCTGCCGCTGCTGTTCGGCGGCCTGATGATCAAGGCCGTGAACCGCGCCGCGTCGCAAATGATGGCCGAAGTGCGCCGCCAGCTCCGCATCCCGGAGATCTGGGCCGGTACTCAGAAGCCCGACTACAATCGCGCGGTGATGATCAGCACCCGCGCCGCGCAGTCAGAGCTGATCCCGCTGGGCATCATCGCGGTGCTGTCGCCGATCATGGTCGGCTTCCTGCTCAAGGAGCAGGCCCTGGGCGCGTTCCTGGCGGGCATCATCGTCAGTGGGCAGCTTCTGGCGGTGTTCATGGCGAACGCCGGCGGCGCGTGGGATAACGCCAAGAAGTACATCGAGGACGGGAACTACGGCGGGAAGGGCACGCCCAACCACGCCGCCGCCGTCGTGGGCGACATCGTCGGCGACCCGCTGAAGGACACGGCAGGCCCGGCGCTCAACCCGATGATCAAGGTGATGAACCTGGTCGGGCTGATCATGGCGCCAATCGTGGTGGAGTTCGCCGGGTTCCCGCCGGGCATCGTGATCGTCATCGTGCTGGGTGTGATCGCGATCCTGTGGGCGATCCGCCGCTCGGACCGCGAAGTCCATCTCGTCGACGACGAGGCCGGCACTAAGGCCTTCGGTGCAGCGGAGATCAGCTAGCCTCGATTTCCCTTCAAGAAAACACGACGGGCCATGCAATCGCATGGCCCGTTTCCCTGTGCGGTCTCCGATGTCTGCCGGGGCTTAGCGTTTGTTGCCCGCCACGCGCTCCCGATCCTTTTCCAGACGGCGGCGCGCGCTGGCGCTCATCTTCTTGCGAGCGCCACCGTCGTTTTGCGAGGTGAGCAGCACCACTATCAGCAGCAGAACCAGCACGCCAATGGCGACGAGAATCACCACCGGATTGTGCGTTACAAAGCTCACAGCCGTATTGATAAGTGCGTTAATGTCCATGTCTTTGAATTGCCTCCCGGACGGATGTTTACAGGAGTATAGACGTTCACGAAGCGCGATGCGCGGGATCAATCTGAAGGTTTCATGAATTCGGCAGGGCGGCGCAGTGCCAGCAGCAGCCCGGCCCCGATCAGCAGGCCACCGGCCCACAGCCCCGGCGTCATGCGCTGGCCGAGCAGCCACACGCCCAGCAGCGCGCCGACGACCGGCTGCGCGAAGAAGAACAGCGCCGCCGTCGAGGCCTCGACCAGCGCAAAGGCACGGTTCCACAGCCACATGGCCGCCGACGTGCAGATGATGCCGAGGTACAACACCTCCACCACCACGCCCGGCGCAATCGGGCCAACCGGCCACGCAGCCCTCTCGAAGAGGGCGGCGGGCGCGGTCAGCAGCAGCCCGCCCAGCAGCGCGTACAGCGTGACGGTCAGCGTGTCGTGCCGGGCGCTGACCCGCCGCACCAGCACCGAGTACAGCCCCCACATCACCGCCGCGAAGGCCAGCGCCACGTTCCCAAGGAACACGTCGCCGCCGAAGCTGGCCTGCGACGGGTTGACGATGACCACCACGCCCAGCGTCGCCAGCGCCATCGCCGCCAGGCCGCGCCACGTGAGCTTCTCACGCAGGATCAGCGCCGCAAACAGCACGATGAACGCTGGCGAGGCGCTCGTCACCAGCGCGCCATTCACCGCCGTCGACAGCCGCGTGCCCATGAATTGCAGGCCCACGCTTACCCCGAAGCCCACCATGCCCACGCCCAGCAGCCGCAGCGCGTCGGCACGGGCCGGGAGTCGCGCGCCCGGCGTGCGGCTCTGGCTGCGCCACACTATCGGCGCGAGCACCGCCGCGCCCATCGCCAGCCGCACCGTCAGCAGCGTGAACGGCGGGATCGTGTCCAGCACCACGTCCGAAACGACAAACGTGCTGCCCCAGATAGCCGCCGAAAGCAGTCCGTAGATCGCGCCGCGCAGTCTCATGGCTTCCTCGTCAGGTCGGGAGGAACGGGGGCGCTGCCCCCGGACCCCGCGCCAGGGAAGGCTTAGTACCCTGGACCTCGTTCGGGCTGTCGTGCGCGGAGCGCACAACAGCCACGGGTTTTCCGATCAAACCCTTTTCCAAAAGGGTTTGTGGGGGCACGGGGGCAAAGCCCCCGATTGGGCTGTCAGCACCCCGAATTGTGGAACTGCTCGGTGAGCAGCCGGGCCAGCGTGAGGCCGCTGTTGATCGGCAGCCAATCCCAGTCGGGGGCGTCGCCGGGGTAGCGCTCGACCCACCACATGAACTCGATCAGGTACTTGATCGGCTCGCAGCGCGAGCCGGTGGCGGGCCGCCCGTGGAAGGTGTACTGCGCCGCGCGGAAGTCAAGGATGTGGCCCATCTCGTGCGCCCAGCGGCTGTTGAGCGCGCCGGGGTAGCCCAGCAGCACGTCGGCCACCTCGCTGGGGGCCACGTTGACGATGTTATCGCCGCGCCGGGGGACCTCGAAGCCCTGCTGGAGATTCGGGTCGATGCGGATGATGAGCGGTCCGCCGGTCGTGCCATAGGTGGCGTCGAGGATGATGGCCGCCTCCAGATCGCTGAACAGGTGGCCGGAGCGGTAGGGGATCAGCAGCGCGTCGCGCACGTCCTGTGGATCGGGCTGCTGGGTGAAATTGCTGCTGCGCAGCGTGTCGCTGTCCAGAAAGGCCGTCAGGCTGTCCTCGTCGACCGTCACTCGCCCGCTGCTGATGACCTGCAAAAAGCGCTCGCGGCGGATGTCGACTGTGCCGGAGTCGGGCAGGTGGACAAACGGCGGCGTGGACGGCTTCCAGGCGCGCATCTGGTCGAGCGTGTCGATGCGCCAGTCGAGCAGGCGCAGGTCGCCGCCAAATAAACCGTCGACGCTCTGGTAGTCGATCAGGTGGGCGTACACAAAGGCGACGCCGTCTGTGTAGAACTCGTTGATCAGCGCGATGATCGGGTCGGGCAGAACCTGATCCCAGCGGCGGTAATACGAGAACCCGTAGGTGTAGAACTGCTCGCCGTCCGGCCCGGCGACGGTCGACACGCCGGTATCGCTGCGCACGTTGAGCTGGTAGCCCGTGCGCGCCTCGATCACGTCGCCGCTGGCGTCGTCCAGCCAGCCGATGACCTTGGTCTCGCCCGACTGCACGTCGATGCCGCTGTAGCCCGGCGCTTTGGCCAGCGTGTCGCCGACCGTCTCGACGGCTGTGAACGACGCGCCGCCGATCTCGTGCAGCGCGCCGCTGCGCACCCGGTCGATTACCTGTGGGTCGGTGTCGTGGTAGGCGCTGTCGTCGCCGCCGATGAAGCGCGCCCAGCGTTCGACAAAATCGCGGTCAAACAGCGACTGCTCGTCGCCGGTCAGCGGGCCGACACGCGTGCGGATCGCGTCGAGGTCGGGCGGCGGCGCGTCGAACAGCGGCAGCGTGACGTGCCCCACACCGCCGGCGGGCGCATCGACAAACAGCGGCACAAGCGCCGCGCGGCCATCGCTGCGGTCGATCTCGTGGCCGACGACGAACGGCGAGCCATCAAACAGCAGCGATTGCAGGCCGTAGGCCGCCAGGTCGATGCGGGCATCGGGCGGCAGGCTGCGCGGCAGCCGCACGTTGGCCGATGCGCCGTCGGGCAGCGCCAGCAGGTCGTCGCGCACCCACGGCCAGTCGCCGGGATGCAGCGTCTGCCCGGCCCACTGTGCGGCGGCGGCGCGGAAATCGCCCTGACCCGAACTGTAGATGACGAGATAGCTGCCCGGCTCAAGCTCCTCGGCACTGAAGCGGCCCTGCGCGTCGCTGGTCAGCGCGGCGGGCAGCAGGTCACAGGGGGTGGGCATGGCGGCCTGATCGCCCGTCACGCGGCACAGCGCCAGCGGCTGCCCGGCCACGTCGACCGAGGCATCCGGCGGGACGAACACACCCTCGATGGCCGCGCGCGGCACAGGGGTAGGCGTCGGGGTAGGGGTCTCGACAGGGCGGCAGGCAGTGGCCAGCAGCGCGGCGAGGGTCAGCGTGGGGAGGAGCCGCTTGAACATGGGGCAGATTGTAGACCAGATCGGCGCGGTTGTGAAGGGGTTCAGTCCAACCCCGCCTCGATCATGTCCTTGAGCCCGGCCTCGAACTGCATGCGGTGCAGCCGCGCGTACAGCCCGTCCGACTTGAGCAGCGCTTCCGGCGTGCCGATCTCCACCAGGCGGCCCCGGTCCAGCACGGCCACCCGGTCGGCGATCTGCACCGTGCTCAAGCGGTGGGCGATGATCACCGTGGTGCGGCCCTGCATCAGCCGCTCCAGCGCCTGCTGCACCTGTCCCTCCGACTCGCTGTCGAGGCTGCTGGTGGCCTCGTCGAGCAGCAGGATGCGCGGGTTCTTGAGCAGCGCCCGCGCGATGGAGATGCGCTGCCGCTGCCCGCCCGACAGCTTCACGCCGCGCTCGCCGACGATCGCCTCGTAGCCGTCGGGCAGGGCCGTGATGAAGTCGTGGGCGTTGGCGGCCTGCGCCGCCGCGACCAGCTCGTCCTCGCTGGCGTCGAGCCTGCCGTACAGGATATTCTCGCGCACGGTGCCGCCGAACAGGATCGTCTCCTGCGGGACGACGGCGATGTGCTCGCGCAGGCTGCGCTGCGTCACGTCGCGCAGGTCGCGCCCGTCGATCAGGATGCGGCCTTCGGTCGGGTCGTAGAAGCGCGGGATCAGGCTGGCCAGCGTCGACTTGCCCGCCCCGCTCGGCCCGACCAGCGCCAGCACCTCGCCGGGCGGTATGTTGAGCGTCACGTCCTCCAGCACGTCGGCCCGCACGTCGTATTTGAACGACACGTTCTCAAAGGTGATGCGCCCCTCGACCGTGCCCAGCACTTCCGCATCCGGCTTATCCTGCACTTCGGGCACGCTGTCGAGGATCTCGAAGATGCGCCGCGTCGCGCCGATGGCCTCCTGAAGCTGCGAGTACAGCCCGGTGAACGCGCCAAACGACCCGGCAATGAACACCAGGTAGAACAGAAAGCTGGTCAGCCCGCCGGCGGTCAGCCGCCCGGCGATGACCTCGCGCCCGCCGAACCACAGCACGCCGACAATCGCCGTCAGCATGATCGAGAAGATCAGCGGGCCAAAGGCCGCGCGCAGGCGCGTCAGGCGCATGGCGGCGTCAAAGGTGCGGTCCATCGACTCGTGGTAGCGCTGGATCTCGAACTCCTCGCGCACGAAGGACTTGACCACGCGGATGCTCTGCATCACTTCGTCGACGATGGTCGAGGAGGTCGCCAGCTCGTCCTGCACCTCGGTGCTGATGCGGCTCACCAGCCGCCCGAACACCGCCGCGATGCCGGCCAGCAGCGGCGCGACCAGCAGGATAAAGGCCGTCATGCGCCAGTTGATCGTGACGACAATCGCCAGCGCGCCGACCAGCGTCAGCCCCTGGCTGACGACGCTGGCGATGTTGTTGGTCAGCGCCGAGCGGATGATCGTCACGTCGCTGGCCAGCCGCGAGACGATCTCGCCGGAGCGCCGCTCGTTGAAGAAGCTGATCGACAGCTCCTGCAGGTGTGCGTACAACTGCTCGCGCAGGTCGACGACCACCCGCTCACCGGCGTAGGACAGCATGTACTGCTCGATATAGCCGAAGAAGAAGCGCACCACGAACAGCACCACCAGCGCCCCCGCGATGCGGTTCAGCAGCGCCAGGTCGTGGTTGCGCAGCACGCCGTCGATCAGCGTCTGGATGACAAACGGGAAGGCCAGCCCGATGGCGGTCGTGACGATCAGCGCGATCCCGGCGATGATCATACGGCCCACGTAGGGCTTCACGTATCCCAGCAGCCGCCGGTAGCTCACCGGGCGGTCCTCTTGTGCGGAGCGGCGTGCAAACATAACGGACTTACCCATCTGATGTGAGCGACAAAAACGTCACCCATAAGTGTATCGAGCGCGGGCCGGGCTGCCACTGGAAGAGTGGGCAGGTCGGGGGCAACCTCACCCCGACCTCGCGCGACCTTCGGTTGCGCGCTCGGTCTGCCCCTCTCCAAACTGGAGAGGGGCGGCGAGAGGCACCCCGCAGGAGTGCGTCGAGCGGGGTGAGGTAAACCGGGCCCCAGTAGGCCGGATGGGCCATCACACCCCCGCCCGGATGCGTTACAATCACAGGGCATGGTCCGCAGGTGAGGAGTGCGCAGCATGACACGCTATCTGGTGAGGCGCTTCCTGCAGGGGCTGCTCACGCTGTTCCTGCTGATGACCGCCGTCTTCTTCTTCGCGCAGGCGCTGCTGCCCGGCGACTTCGCCAGCCGCTATGCGATGGGTGCATCGCCAGCGCAGATCGCCGCGATCCGCCGCGCGCTGGGCCTCGACCAGCCGGTTACGCAGCAGTATCTGCACTGGCTGGGCGGCATCCTGCGCGGTGACCTGGGCAACTCGTTTAGCGGCCCGCCGGTGCTCGGCTCCATCCTGAGCACGCTGCCTAACACGCTGCTGGTGTTCGTGACGGGGTTGAGCATCGCCTTCGTGCTGGGCCAGTGGCTGGGGCGCGTCACCGCCTGGAAAGGCCCCGGCCTGCTGTCCGACAGCTCCACGTTCGTGGCCATCGCCTTCTACGCGTTCTTCCCGCCCTCGCTGGCCTTCATCGGGGAGTACTTCTTCGGCAGGCTGTGGGGGCTGGTGCCTTACCCGTTAAGCCTGTATCCTCAGGTCTTCAAAATGGAGTTTGGCTATTTTCCCAGCCTGATCATGGGCAGGATGGTGCTCACGCTGGGCGGCGTGGGGCTGGCCGTGCTGCTGATCGCGCTGGGCGTGCGGCGCATCACGCGGCGGCGGGTGCCGGCGCTGCTGGCGCTGCTGGCCATCGCCGCCGGCTGGGCGGCGACGTGGCAGGCGATGGGCTTCTTCGGCCCGGCGCTGGAAGTGATGCGTGCTGCGGCGCTGCCGATCCTGATCTTCGTGCTGATCTCGTTCGGCGAGATCACCGTCATCATGCGCACCAGTATGATGGACACCATCGGCGAGGAATATGTCGTGACGGCCAGGGCCAAGGGCCTGCGCGACCGCGACGTGCGCGACCACCACGCCGGGCGCAACGCGATCATCCCCGTCCTCAGCCGCTTCGTGATCAGCATGCCCTACCTGCTGACCGGACTGGTGATCATCGAGTACGCGCTGGGCTGGAACGGCATGGGCAGCGGGCTGTTCAACGCCGTGGGGTATCAGGATATGCCGCTGACGATGGGCTACCTGCTGTTCGTCGGCCTGCTGGCGCTGGCGGCCCGGCTGGTGCTTGAGACGCTGTATGCCAGCCTCGATCCGCGCATCCGCTACGGCAACGACCGCGCAGGGGGACCGCTATGAGCCTTGAACACATGCAGCCGCAGACGGTCCGGCCCGGCGCTTCTGGGCAGAAACGAGCCTGGCAGGACGTCACGGCGGGGCTGCGCCAGCTTCGCGACGACTGGGCGATCTTTTCGCGCAACCGGCTGGCGATGCTGGGGCTGGCGCTGATCGGCGTGTTTGCGCTGATGGCGATCATCCACCCGCTGCTGATGGGCACCATCTGGCCAAAGGGCATCTACAATCCGGAAACCGGCTACGACATCAACGTGGCGCCGTGGCCCGCGCCGCCGGGGCAGGGCCACCTGCTGGGCACCGACGCCTTAGGCCGCGACGTGCTGTCGATGCTGCTGGCCTCGACGCGCGCGTCGTTCACCGTCGCCATCACCGCCGCGCTGACGACTGCGCTGGTCAGCCTGGCTATCGGCGCGGTCTCGGCCTACTATCGCGGCGCGGTCGACGCGGTCTTCTCGAACATTTCCGACGCGCTGCTGCTGCTGCCCGCGCCGATCATCATGGTCATCCTGTCCAGCAAGTATTACGAGGCTATCGGCACGGTGCGCTTTGGCCTGCTATATGGCGTGCTGGCCGGGGCCGGCAGCGCGGCGATTGTCATGCGCTCGCACGCGCTGACGCTGATGACCCGCCCGTTCATCGACGCGGCGCGGGTGGCGGGCGCGCGGGGCCGCTACATCATCCTGCGGCACCTGGTGCCGCACATGCTGCCGCTGGTGGCCGTCCACATGATGCTGACCGTCACCGGGGCAGTGGTTGCCGACGGCTTCATCGCGTTCTTCGGGCTGCGCGGCGTGCGGCTGAACTGGGGCTCGATGATCTACAACGGCATCGCCTTTCAGGTCATCAACCCGACCGTGCCGTGGAATACCATCGTCGCGCCGACCCTCGCGCTGTCGCTGTTCGCGGCGGCGTTCTACTTCGTGGCGCGCGGCCTGCACGACGTGTCGGACCCGCGCACGCGCGGGCGGCAGCGATAGCGGCCCGGCGTAAGAAACCCGTCAGATTGCGCGGATAGTACCACGGATGGGTTGCATTCGGGGGCTCTTGCGTTACACTCAGGCTAGGATATTTAAGAGACCAACGCTGGCAGCAGCTTGCTGGTACAGTGACAGGAGCAGGGATTATGTCGGTGGGTGATGTGGTGGGACTGGTTGCAGTGCTTGGCGCGCTGGGATTGATGGGCAAGGCGCTGGCCGACGAGGCTCGCCGGGTGGCTTCGCCCCGGCTGGTCCCGGTGCCGGTGCCGGTCCGCGAGGATGAGGCCCCGAGGCCCCGCCGGAGAGCGTAAGACCGGTTCATACAGGCCGCCTCCTGTGAGGCGGCTTTTTGATTCCCCACTCCGGCCCGAACCTCCGCGCTGCCGGGGTTCAGTGCTTTCATGCACACAGCAGAAACTTGCACACTCTTGCGGACTGGTGCACACTTACAGTCTATTCACGTCGACGCGGGGTGGACGCTGTTTGCCCCTGCGGATCGAGACGGGCAGCAATCGCGCCCAAGGTGGGCGGCCAAAACGAAATAAGGGGCCTATTCTATGCCTGATGAGGGGAACATACAGCAGACGACCGGCGACCTGACCGGCCAGACACTCGGACAGTACACAATCGGCGACATGCTGGGGCAGGGCGGCATGGCGACCGTCTATCGCGCCAAGCAAAGCTCCATCGGGCGGACGGTGGCGATTAAAGTCATGCCGATGTTCTTCATGCATGAGCCGACCTTCATGCAGCGCTTCGAGCGCGAGGTGCAGGTCATCGCCGAGCTTCAGCATCCGCGCGTGCTGCCGGTTTACGACTACGGCCAGATCGAGGGCCGACCGTTCATCGTGATGGCCTACATGCCGGGCGGCACGCTCACCGATCTCATCAAGCAAGGGCCGATGCCGCTCGACGAGACCGTGCGGCTGATGGAGCAGATTGCCGAGGGGCTGGACCACGCGCACCGCAAGGGCGTCATCCACCGCGATTTCAAGCCCAGCAACGTGCTGCTCGACGAGAACGGCAACGCCTACCTGTCCGACTTCGGCATCGCCAAGATCAGCGAATCGACTGTGCAGCTCACCGGCAGCGGGGTCGTCGGGACACCGGCCTACATGGCCCCTGAGATGGCCAGCTACGCCGAGGTCACGCCCGCCGTCGACATTTACGCGATGGGCGTGACGCTGTACCAGATGCTCACCGGCAAGCTGCCGTATCGCGGCGAGACACCGCTCAGCGTGATGATGGCCCACGCCAGCGAGCCGGTTCCCGACGTGCGCAGGGCCCGGCCCGATCTGCCTGAAGATGTGCAGTCCGTGATCGAGCGGGCGATGTCTAAAGACCCCAAGGCCCGCTACCAGACCGCCGCTGCGCTGGCGCGCGACCTGCGGCGCGCCGCAGAAGCCGCGGGTGCCGTCGAGCCGTCGAAATCACGCGAAACGATGGTAGCCGTCGCGCCGCCGCCTGCCGAGCGCACCATGCCGGAGCCGGTAACCGGGCCGACAGCGGGCGGCTGGCAGACTTCCCCGCAGGTGCATGAGGCCCCTTATCCGGGCACCATGCCGCCGGCGAAGGAAAAACGCGGCTGCAACTGGGGGCTGTACATAGGGATTGGCATTGGCGTGCTGGTGCTGGCCGGTCTGTGCTTCGGCGGGCTGCTGGCGATAGGTGCGCTGGGCGGCCCCACGCCGACCCCTGCCCCCACAGCCACGCCCACAGATACGCCGCGCCCGACCTTCCCGCCGACCGTCACGCCCCCGGCGGTCACCGCGACGCCGGTCCCTGGCCCGGCGGATACCGCCGTGCCTGCTGGCTCAACGACCGACCTGATCATTCAGAACAGCAGCAGCGTGCAGATCTGCTTCGTGTTCATCTCTGCCCCGGAGGCCACCACCTGGGGCAACGACCAGCTTGGCACGAACGACGTGATCGCCCCCGGCGGAACGTACACCATCCACAACGTCCCGCAGGGCAAGCAGGACTTCGAGGCCGAAGATTGCAGCAACAACCTGCTGGACGAGCACTTTGGCGTGGTGCTCGGCCCCAGCCCGTACGCGTGGCAGATATTCGACAAGAGCGCCACGCTGACCATCATCAACAACAGCTCGACGGCGGTGTGCAAGCTGTTTGTCAGTGGGGTCGACGATACGGCCTGGAATGACAATTTGCTTCTCCAGAACACGAGTATCGACCCCGGTCAGACCTACACGCTGAACGTGCAGCCGCGCATGACCGACGTGCGTGCGGAGGGCTGCGATACCACCACCTACTGGGAGGACTATAGCCTCGACATCCAATCCACGTGGGAATGGACACTGACCAACTGAAGCTCACAGGGCGCGGTCAGCCGCGCCCATAGGCATCAAGATAAGGACAATCAGGGCATCTTCAGGGAGAATGATTGTGCGAACAACATTCACCCAACGAGGATACCCTGATGTTATGTACAACCATAGCAGAACTGAGTAAGACTCTGCAAGACTTGTTGATTTAAGACGCGGATCGTCTTGGGCGGGAAAGCGGGTTTATTCAACGCCAAAGAAAGCTGAGCGGAGCGAGTTTTGTTCAGAGCCTGGTCTTTGGCTGGCAAGCCAATCCGCAGGCGAGTTTAGAAGAATTATGCCAGAGCGCCGCTGTGTGTGGGGTGAGCATCAGTCCACAGGGACTGCAAGACCGGCTCAACAGCCCGCAGGCGGCGGAGTTCCTGCGCCAGATGTTGGAACAGAGTTTGACCTATATGGTGGTTGGACAAACCGAGCAGGCCGCCTGTTTAGGACGTTTCACGGGGGTCTATCTACAAGATAGCACGACCATCCGGTTGCCAACAAGTCTGGCTGCACAATGGCGAGCAAGCGGCAATCAGGCCAGCAAAGGGGCCGGGTTGAAAGTGCAAACCGTCTTGAACTACCACAACGGGCAGTTGCAACTACGCCTGGCGGAAGCGGTGGCCCATGATTGTCCCTTACAAACGGTGACTTTACCCGCGGGCAGTCTCCGCCTGGCCGATGTTGGATACTTTAAAGTCAAGGTGTTTGAGACTTTGAATGAGCGGTCGGTCTGGTGGCTGACACGCTTACCCGCTCACACCGGGGTTTGGGTGGGGGAGCGGGTCGTGAATACGGCGACCTGGCTCACACAGGTCTGCACCGATGACGGTCTTGACGTTTGGGTAGAGTTAAGCGCCCAACGCTTTGCCTGCCGCCTGATCGCCCAACGGGTTCCCGCTGAAGTAGCCGCCCAACGCCGGGAACAAGTGCGTGAAGCTGCCGCCCGGCGTTCACATCAGCTGCGCCCCGAAACGCTGGCGCTCTGCGACTGGACCGTGATAGTGACTAACCTCCCGGCCGAACACCTGTCTCCGACTGAAGCGTTAGTTCTGCTGCGCCTGCGCTGGCAAATTGAACTGCTGTTCAAGCTTTGGAAGCAGACTTTGGCCATTGACACCTGGCGTACTCAACAACCCTGGCAAATTCTGACCGAGGTCTTCGCTAAGCTTCTGCTGGCCGTTATCCAGCACTGGCTCGTCCTGCTCGGCTGTTGGGGAGAACTCGACCGCAGTCTGGTCAAAGCCATCCTGGTGCTTCGCAAGCATGCCTTTCATCTCGCTGCTGTTCTGGCCCATCTCCCGTTGCTCGTCCGTGCTCTACAGACTATTTTGCCCACGCTCTCACGCTGTTCTATTCGCAAACGAAAAGCACGCCCCGCCACTTTTCAGCTTCTGGAGCGTGCCTTTGCTTAACTTGATGCCTATGGGCGCGGTTTCTGCCGCGCCCTGTTTGTTCATCTGCGCGCCAGGTGGACCACAGTCATCTTGATCGCGCGTAAAATAGATGTCAGTGTATAATAAGGACAGGCTTTTTGCGCTAGGGGTATCATTCTGCGCAGTCAGGTCCTCTTGCCTGACATGGCTGGCGCACAGGAGATGGGAGAGCTACACATGTCCAAAGCACTCTATCGACGATTTATTCTGATCGGGCTGATGGTGACGGCGATGCTCCTGGCGGCGCTCCTGCTGCCGGCGGCGACGGCGCTGGCCAGCAACCCAGCACAGGCTACGCCAACCGCTACGATAACGACCGGCACGCTGAACGTCCGGGCCGGGAACAGCCCCGGCTTTCCGGTAGTGGGCCAGGTGCAGCAGGGCGACGTCGTCAAGCTGCTGGCCCGCGACGACGCCAGTTCATGGGTCAAGATCCAGCTTGGCACGATGGTCGGCTGGATCAGCAGCTACTACATCACGCCCGGTGTGGCGCTGAATACGCTGCCGGTGGAGGCGCCCGCCGAGATGTGGGGCATTATCGCGGGCGTCGTCAACATGCGCAGCGGCCCCGGCGCAACCTACGATGTGATCGTCACGCTCCAGGAAGGGCTGCCGGTGGGGCTGGTCACCCGCAACGACGACGCCTCCTGGCTGCAGGTGCGCGTCCCCAACCAACCCATCGGCTGGGTGAGCAGTGCCTACATCACGCCCGGTGGCGATATCCTCAAACTGCCACTGGTCGGAACCGTCGTGGTGGGCGGCCCGGGCTACACGCCGATGGGCTGGATCAGCGTCTCGCCGAAAGGCCCGGCCTACTGCCTGGATGGCGCAGGCTGTGAGATGCATATCACGCCTGGCTTCCTTGAGCAGCACGTCGACACGGTCGGCGTGAACGAGACGGTCAACCTCCTGGGCCGCGACAGCACCAGCACATGGTACTACATCCACCGCCCGTTCAACGGCTCGGTCGGCTGGGCGTTCTCCGGGCAGTTTGGCACCACGATTGACATGGCCGTGCTGCCGGAGATCCCGATCACGGCCCCGGCGGCTCCGCACGACCACCTGCCCGCCGACGTGCGCACTGGGACGTTCGCCTTTGATGCGGGCAGCGGCGCGACGCAGGCGGTCACGGGCGGCGTTGTCAGCCCAGGCGCGGTCGCCAACCCGACTACTGTCGCCGGCACCGGAAAGCTGAACGGTCTGTCGCTCAACCTGCGGCTGGGACCGGATGTGACGTATGGCATCCTCCAGGTTGTGCCCGATCTCACGACGGTCAACCTTCTGGGCCGCAACAGAGACGGCTCGTGGCTGTACGTGAGCACCGGCGCGGCTATTGGCTTCATAAACAGCGGCCCGGTGGTGACGACGGTGAACATCATGACACTGCCGGAGGCGCAGCCCATCCCCAGCGAGATCAAGGGCATAGCGACGGTCGCGACGCCGGTGGTCAACGTGCGCGCGGGCCCCAACACCTCGTACGCCGTGCTGACCACGGTCGAGGAGCGCGACTACATCAACCTGCTGGGGCGCGTCACTGACAGCTCCTGGGCGATGATCCGCACGATGGACGGCATCCAGGGCTGGATCGCCACCGGCGAGATCGTGTCCTACATCCCGCTGTCGCGCCTGCCGATCATGACCCCACCGTCGCTGGACACCTACGGCACGGCAGTAGTCAACACCGGCAGCCTGAACCTGCGCAGCGGCCCCGACGCCAACGCCACGGTACTGGGTACCCTGGCGCAGGGTGACTGGGCGTACGTGATGGGCCGCAACGCCGATAACACCTGGGTGAAGATCCGCACGCTGGCGGGCGTTGAGGGCTGGGTGTCCTCGGGCAACGTCGACATGGACGTGCTGATCGGGGAGCTGCCGATCGTCGGCTAACAAACCACGATTCGGAAGAGAATCCGCAGGGGCGGCGCATTGCGTCGCCCCTGTTTGTTTGTGCCGCCGCGCACTTTCGATTAGACGGCGGCGCAGCGGCAGGCTATAATCTGCGCGCTCTCGCCGGGCAGGCTGATCCGGTTGACGACATACAGGCTTATCATATCATGGCGCGGGCCGCCCCGGCGGGCCGCATGAAGGAGCGCGTTTCAGAATGGCAGAATCGAAATCATGGCTCATTACGGGTGGGGCGGGTTTTCTCGGCATCAACCTGACCCGCTATTTGCTGGCCAAGGGCCAGAAGGTCGCCTCGCTCGACATCGTCCAGTTTGATTACCCCGACGTCAACGACAAGGTCAACATTATCACCGGCGACATTCGTGACCGGGCGATGGTCGACCACGCCATGGAAGGCGTCGACATCGTCGTACACGCGGCAGCGGCGCTGCCGCTGTACAAGCCCGAAGACATCTTCTCGACCGACATCGACGGCACGCGTAACGTCGTCGAACTCGGCGCACCAGCACGGTGTGGAGCGCCTGATCCACATCTCGACCACGGCGGTGTATGGCATCCCCGACCATCACCCGCTGTACGAGACCGACACGCGGATCGGGGTAGGGCCGTACGGAATCGCCAAGGTGAAGGCCGAGGACATCTGCGACGGGTACCGCTCGAAGGGGCTGTGCGTGCCGATCATCCGGCCCAAGTCGTTCATCGGGCCGGAGCGGCTGGGCGTGTTCGCGCTGCTGTACGACTTTGCCCTCAGCGGGCACAACTGGCCGGTGCTGGGCAGCGGCGACAACCTGTACCAGTACCTCGACGTGGAAGACCTGTGCGATGCCATCTGGCTGACCGCCACGCTCCCGCCCGACAAAGCGAACGACACGTTCAACATCGGGGCGAAGGTGTACGGCACGCCAAAGACCGACTTCCAGGCAGTGCTCGACGCGGCGGGCCACGGCAAGCGCGTGGTTTCCATCCCCGCCGGCCCGGCGATCACCGCGCTGCGCATCCTCGAAGCGCTGCACATGTCGCCGCTGTACAAGTGGGTCTACGAGACGGTCATCCACGAGTCGTTTGTGTCGATTGAGAAGGCCGAGAAGGTGCTCGGCTGGCAGCCGAAATACTCGAATACGGACGCGCTGCTGCGCAACCTGGAGTGGTACAAACAGAATAAGGACAATTTCAAGGGCGAGTCGGGCGTGTCGCACCGGGTGCCGTGGAAGCAGGGTGCCCTGAGCCTGGCGAAGATCGTGTTCTAGGCGAGAGACGCCGCATGTCGACGGGGCCGCGCCATCGCGGCCCTTTTGATTCGCGTGGGCGGCACCGGCTATCGCCGCCCAGCGCAATCATCTATACTCAAAAGAGTTGAGTCTTCTGGTATGGCACCGAGCAGGAGAGAGCATGACTACGAAAATCAACCGGGTTACCCGCGTGGCGGGGATTGCACTGGTGATGCTGGCGACGGCTGCGCTGGCCTGCAACGCGCCGATTGGCGGTAACGCCACCGCGACGGCGACCGTCACCGTGACCGCCATTGCCGAGGTGACCAACGCCGTCGCCGAGGCCCCCACCAGCACGCCTGAGGCAGCCGCAGCCCCCACCGACGCGTCCGCGCCAGCCGCCGCGCCAACGGCGACCGTGTGCAGCTACGACGCGGCCTTCATCACAGATGTGACCGTCCCCGACAACACCGAGTTTGCGCCGGGCGCGGCGATTGACAAGGCGTGGCGCATCCAGAGCAGCGGCTGCGCCCCGTGGCCCGACGGCACGGCGCTGGCCTTTGACCATGGCGACCAGATGGGCGCGCCGAACAGCGTGGTGGTTCCCACCGCTGCCGCCGGCACCAACATCGACATCCACGTGCCGATGACTGCGCCCGCCACGCCTGGCACGTACAAGGGCTACTGGCGGCTCAAAGCGCCGGACGGCACGCTGTTCGGGCAGGTGTACGTGCAGATCGTCGTGCCCGCACCGACAGCCACGTCCGCACCGACGGCGACCACTGAACCGACGGCAACAACTGCGCCAACAGCCACCCCGACCAATACGCCCGTGCCGGTGACGTTCTCGACCGGCGGGATCGACATTCCGCAAACGTATCACGCCGACCTCGACAATGGGGCGATGCCCGGCACGGGTGCGCAGCAGGACTTCTGGTTCGAGGCAGTGAGCGCCGCCGAGAAGTACCTGACGCCGCAGAACGGCGCAAGGTTCGCCATCTGGGGCACCAGCGCGCCGGGCATGTACGACTGCCTGAACAAAGGCAAGAACACCAACAAGATCGCGCTCAGCGACCTGCCGGTGGGCACCTACGTGTGCTACAAGACGACCGAGGGCCGTCCCGGCGCGTTCCGCGTCAACGCCATCTCCGGCGGCGGGTCGCAGACGTTGTCCATCGGCTACACGACATGGGAGAAGCCGTAGAGTTGACACGCAAGGCAGAAACACGCAGGGGGCGCATGGTCAATGCGCTCCCTGTTCAATTCCGGCGACTACGGTGCACTAGTGGATCAACAGGCGGATGAGAGTGTACAGGCTAATCCACAACCCGCCGCTTGCCAGCGCTGCTTTGATCCACGAGAGACGATGCACCGCCTTGACGGCGATTATGTTCAGCACCACTTCGTACATAACCGCGGCCCACCAGAACACAGACGCTATGGCCCCGATGTGCAGAATTCTGGTCAGTCAGTGCCACTGCGCCGCCCGCAATGGAAATCGGCGCATAGTATGCGGCGACGGCATATATCAGCCGATTGTACGTGCCGGTGCCACCCATCGCGCGGGCGATCCAGTTCGAGATGGCGTGTATGATCACGCGGAAGACGGTAGCCACCAATACAGCGAAAACCAAGAGGACCACAGCTTTTCCAAGACGAAATGCGAGGTTCGCGACCCCGCTAGCCGAGCGGGAACCCCCGAGCGGCACGTTGATATACGGGCCAAGCAGCGCGCCATACACCACACAACATCGACAGGAAAGCGCGCCTCAGGTATCCTTCGGGGCGCGCGGCGAGCGCCGAGGTCTCGCCGCAGGGCTTCGGGATGACCAGCAGCACGTCTCGTGCCAGGGGATGTGCTGCGGTGGTGCTGGCTCAACCGGCTGGTCATCAGTCAATTGCAGTCCATCAAGGTCGGACATGGCGTGTCCTTTCTGGCAGCTATGACACGGGCGTCAGCGTCATATGCATAATGGTGTTCGAGAAGGCGTTGCCCATCGCGGGCCGCGGAGACCAGGATGAGGGGACCACCGCGCTGATGACGGCGCACAGAAGGATCCACAGCCGCACGCTGGACAGCATCGCTGCCCCAGGTGAGGCCGTGCACTTCCATGATGGCGAGCACGTTCAGCACCAGTTCGTAGAAGAACACGGCATCTGTGATAAGCATCGGGACAATTCGAGCGGGCCGAGGCTGGCTGATCAAGGACATCGCCGTGATGACAATGGACATCGGTGCAAAGAAGGCAGTGATGACGTACATGAGCCGCCCAAACGTGCCGGTGCCGCCTGGGAAGGCGCGGGCGATCAGGTGCATGATGCCAAACATACCGGTTATGAGGATCGGCCCAACCAGGGCCCAGACAGGCACCCCGCATGCCTGCACGCCGATAGCGACGGCAGGGCTGAACTCCCGGCTGGTAAGCCGTTGCGCCAGTGAGCCAATTACGCTGGCCGCAAGTCACCCGGGAAGACAGCCATCACGATCAGCCCCCCGGCGACCGAGGTGAGAGACATCCACAGGTAGGCACGACCGACGGTGGCCGGCGGGTCGGCGGCGAGCGCTCGTAGGTCGCCACGCTGGGGTGCGTGACAGCCATCAGCCACGTCTGGTACCAGGGGATATGCTCGCCGAAGACTTCTTGCTGTTGGATGGGCTTTTGGCGATGGACGCCCTTATCCAGGTCGTTTTGCAGCGCACGGAGGTTGTCGCGCGCCTCCGTGAAGCCGGGGTCGATCACCAGCGCGTCCGTGTAGGCCCGCTCGGCGTCAAGCCAGCGGCCCAGCGCTTCGAGGATCACGCCGCGCAATTGTGAGCATCGGCCAGGACGGCACGCGTGTCGGTTGAGTGCCGGCCTGCTCGGCGAAGTCGACCGCCGACTGCACTCGCGCAGCGCGGTCTGCGGGTAGCCGTCGTCGAGCAGGTTCTCGGCCCGGTCGAGCGCTGCTTGGCGCGGGCGATGAAGTCAGATTCGGCCATTGTTCACCTGATTACCTTGTGTGGATCTCGTGGACCCCTTTTCAATTCTGACGGCTATGGCGTGGGGGTGAGCGCTATCGCCGTGACCATGTTCGAGAAGACGTTGCCCATCGCCGGGCCGAGCAGCGCCAGGATGACCATGATGACTCCGCCAACGACGCAGCACAGCAGGCCCCACAGCGCCACGCTGGACAGCGCTGCTTTGCTCCAGGTGAGGCCGTGCACCGCCTTGACCGCGATCACGTTCAGCACCAGCACGTAGATGCCTACGGCTATGCTGATCAGCGATGCAAGGATCCCGACGCACGATCTGGCCGAACAGCGTCATCGCGCCGCTGACGAGTAAACCGGCGCGGTGTAGGCCGCAAGGCGTACATCAGCTGGTCGAACGAGCCGGTGCCACCCAGCGCGCGGGCGATCAGGTGCGTGATGCCGTACAAGACTGTCGCCATGATCAGCCCGATCACGCCTAGCACCGGCACGCTGCACACCAGCAAGGCGATGCCTGTGGCCAGGTTGAGCCCCAGCCTGCCGAGCTCCGGCGTCGGGGTGCCATCATCCCCAGCGACGAGTAGGCCACGAGGATGATCAGTATCACGATCAGCTGCACGATGACCGAGGGGACATACATCCACAGGCAGGCGCAACCCAGGCTGGCCTGTGGGTCGGCGACATGCGTTTGTAGGTCTCGACGCTGGGGTGCGTGACGGCCATCAGCCACGTCTCGGGGCAGGGGAGGTGCTGCGGCGGCAGCATCGGTGGAGGCTGCGACCCACCTTCGACAAATGGAGGCTGGTTTAAATCAACATCGCGCGTCTTCCCGGAGAGGGGGATCAGTCAGAGCTGTGGCTGATTATAGGTTACGTGCGAAAAAACGGAAATGCGCCACCAGCAGGCGAAAAACGGGGCGACCAGCCGGTCGCCCCTGCGAATATATCGAGAGTGAGAGAACGCTACACCAGCAGCCGAATCGGGTCCTCCAGAAGCTGCTTGAAGGTCTGCATGAAGGCCGCTGCCTCCGCGCCGTCGGTCACGCGGTGGTCGGCGCTGAGGGTGGCCTTCATCCGCCAGCCGACGCCCAGCGTGCCGTCCTCGTTGACGACCGGCACGCGCCGGGCCGCACCCAGCGCCAGGATGCCCGCGTCGGGCGGGTTGATGATCGCCACGAAGCTGTCCACGTCCCACGGGCCCAGGTTCGAGACGGCGAACGTCTCGCCTTCCACATCGTCGGGCTTGATCTTGCCCTCGCGGGCGCGGTCGATCATCTCTTTGTGGCGGGCGGCCATCGTCGACAGCGTCGCCGTGTCGGCGTCGTGGCTGACCACGTTGATCAGCCCGTTCTCGACCGCGACGGCGATCCCGATGTTGATGCGCCCATGCCGGACGATCTGATCGCCGCTGAACGACGAATTGATGTTTGGGTATTCCTTCAGCGCGAAGGCCGCTGCCTTGATCACCAGGTCGTTGACCGACACCTTGACGCCCTGCGCTTCGAGCTTGGTGTTGATGTCTTTGCGCAGGTCGAGCGCCGCGCCCATGTCGATCTCGGTCGTCACGTAGAAGTGCGGCACGGTCTGCTTGGCCTGCGTCATGCGCTCGCCGATGCGCTGCCGCATGCGCGGCGTCTCGATGGCCGTATCGGCTGCGCCGGGCTGCGCGAGGACCGGCTGCGCGGCGACGCCCGCCGCCGGGGCCGCGCCGAACGTATCGGCGAAGGCTTCCACGTCGGCCTTGACGATGCGGCCCATCGGGCCGGAGCCGTCCACGCGGGTCAGGTCGATGCCCAGGTCGGTGGCGATGCGCCGCGCGAGCGGGCTGGCGCGCCGCCCGTCGGGCAGGCCGTTTCCGTCGCCGCCGTTTGGGGCGGTGGTGACGGCAGGCGCGGCCTCACGCGCACCGCCGGCTGCCGCCTTCTCGGCGACCGGCTCGGCGGCGGGCTTCTGCGCCGGCTTCGCCGCGCCCTCGACGCCCAGGTCGGCCAGGCTGTACGGCTCGCCCTGCTCGCCCACCACGGCAATCGGCGCGCCGATGGGCACCCAGTCGCCTTCGTTGACCAGCAGCTCCAGCAGCGTGCCGGACACGTACGCCTCGACCTCGACCGTCGCTTTGTCCGATTCGATCTCGGCGACCGTCTCACCCTTCTCGACGGCGTCGCCGGTCTTCTTCGACCACTTCACAAGCTGGCCCTCTTTCATGTCGAAACCCAGCTTGGGCATGTTGATCAGTTCAGCCATGACATCCCTTTCCAGAGAACCATTCAACCGCGTGAACGGGGGCCTCAGCCAATCAGATAAGATGCTGCACGTAGATCACCAGGTCATCACCCGGCGCGTAGAAGTCCGTGATCGCCGCGGCACGCTCGTAGTTGTGCGTCTCGTAGAAGCGGCGGGTCGGCGCGTATTCCTCTCGCCCCGACGTTTCCGCCACGACCATCCGCCCGCCCAGCGCGCGCACGTCGTGCGCCACCGCTTGTAGCAGCGCCCCGCCAACCCCGCGACCACTCAACGCCTTGTCGGTGGCGATCCAGTACAGGTCGTAGGTGCCGTAGGTCAGCGCGCGGGGGCCGTAGCAGGCATAGCCCGCCACGCGACCGTCGAGGCGGCAGGTCAGGAAATGATAGCCGCTGCGCTGCGCGCCCCTGTCGAAATAGTCGTCCAGCAGCTCGCCGACCGTCGCGACTTCTTCGGCGTCAAAGACGCCCACACCGCGCGAGATCGCCAGAATGGCCTCGATATCCTCGCGGCGGGTCGCATCGATCTGGTATTGCGCGCGTGCTGCGCTGAGTGTCATATCTTACCGTTGTCCTCGTATCCAGGCCCACTCTACGATCTGGGCGGCCATTGCGGCGTAGTCGTGGCCCGCCACCCGCGCCGACCGTGCGAAGCCGCCATCGGCAGCCAGGCACGGGTTCGGGTTGACCTCCAGCACGTAGATCTGGCCATTCTTCTCGCGCATGTCGACACGGGCGTAGTCGCGGCAGCCCATCGCCTTGTAGGCCGAGAGCGCCACACGGCGCAGCCGCGTGTCCATCCGGCGCGTGACGTTGGCCGGGCATTGTATGGTGAAAGTGTTGAACTCTTCCGAGTCGCTGTTCCACTTCGAGTCGAAGTTCTGCACGCGGCGCGTGCCCTCGAAGCCGTCGTACAGCACCTCGGCCACCGGCAGCACGACCGCCGCGCTGCCGTTACCCCACACGCTCACGTTAAACTCGCGCCCGTCGAGAAACATCTCGACCAGCGCCGGCTGGTGGTAGCGGTCCAGCACATAGGCCACCCGCCGCCGCAGCAAGTCCACGTCTTCGACGACGGCCTCACGAGTGATGCCCAGGCTGCAATCCTCGGCCACCGGCTTGACAATCGCCGGCAGCGGCACGTTGACCGGCCCATCCGGCGAGTTCCATCACCTGGTAAGGTGCGGTCGGCACGCCTTTTTTCAGCAGGCGCGCCTTGGTGATGCCCTTGTCGCGGCAGGTATCGAGGTTGTCCGCGCTGCCCCCGGTGAGGATGACGCCCGCGCCTTCGAGCGCCAGCGGCACCAGCGCCTCGCCGTGCGACAACTCGCCGCCCAGCGCCTCACACAGGTTGAATACCAGCGTCGTCTGCCTGTCAACTCCCTGTATCGCGCCGATCAGCTCCGCTTCGCTGCGGATGGGCGTCGCGCTGACCGGGTACCCGGAGGCACGGAGGCCGTCTGCGATTTCCTCGGCGGTCTGGGCCGTTTCGAGGTCCGTCAGCAGGTCAGCCTCCTCCCCTCGCTCCAGCGTGTCGACCACGCTGTAGATCAGGAGGATCTGCTCCGGGCGGCAACTACCTGGAGGCTCGGAAGCGTCTTCCGTCCTTTCGCTCGTCGTGAGTGTCGCGCTGCGTATCATTCCAGGGTCTCCTTCTTCGTTTTTCTTCTCTATTATACCAACCCTTGCGGGTGGGAGAGCGTCTTATCA
Source organism: uncultured Chloroflexia bacterium (assembly GCA_963787375.1). Taxonomy (GTDB): domain Bacteria; phylum Chloroflexota; class Anaerolineae; order Aggregatilineales; family UBA3940; genus CAWBCR01. Next base: position 33,795 of record CAWBCR010000026.1, read on the forward strand.
CCGGTTTGTTACTACAGACTTGACGGCTCTGATCACCTTCTCCGCGTTGGGCAGCGCGCTCTGCTCCAGATCGCGCGAGTACGGCAGCGGCACGTCCTCCTGGTTGACGCGCTGCACCGGCGCGTCCATCCAGTCGAAGCACTCGTCCTGAATGCGGGCGGCCACCTCGCCGCTCACGTTGAAGTACGGGTGCGCTTCTTCGACGACCACCGCGTGGTTGGTCTTCTTGAAGCTCTCGAAGACCGGCTCCAGGTCGAGCGGGCGCAGGTAGCGCAGGTCGATGACCTCGGCGCTGATGCCCTCCTGCTCAAGCTGTTTGGCCGCTTCCAGCGAGACCTGCACCATCTTGCCGTAGCTGACGATGGTCACGTCCGAGCCGGCGCGCTTCACGTCCGACTTGCCAATCGGGATGGTGTACTCGCCCGTCGGCACCTCGCCGCGAATTCTGGTACAGCGTGCTGTGCTCGACGAAAAGCACCGGATTGTCGTCACGAATCGCCGTCTTGAGCATCCCCTTGGCGTCGGCGGGCGTGCTGGGCACGGCCACGTACAGCCCGGGGAAATGCGCGAAGATCGGCTCCGGCGAATGCGAGTGCGTCGCGCCAAGCTGACGACCGCCGCCGGTGGTGGTGCGGATCACCAGCGGGCAGGTGAACTGTCCGCCGAACATGTAGTGCACCTTCGCGGCGCTGTTGATGATCGCGTCGAGCGCCAGGAAGGCGAAGTTGATGGTCATGATCTCGGCCACAGGCCGCAGGCCGTTCATGGCTGCGCCCGTCGCCGCGCCGACAATCGCCATCTCCGAGATCGGCGTATCGCGCACGCGCTTCTCGCCGAACTCGTCGTAGAAGCCCCGCGTGACGGCGTAAGTGCCGCCCCACACGCCGACTTCCTCGCCCATGATGAACACGCGCTCATCGCGCTTCATCTCTTCCCACAGCGCTTCAGACACCGCCTCGCGGAAGGTCATCGTCTTCAATTCGCCGCTCATCTGTTCACTCTTTACTGCGCTATCAGGCATAGACATCGGTAAACAAGTCCTCCTGCTGTGGGAAAGGGCTCTGGCGGGCGAACTCAATCGCCGCCTCAACCTCAGCCATGGCGGACTCATCCGCGCGGTCGAGGTCGGCCTGTGTGGCCAGCTCCTCTTTCAACAGCACCTTGCCCCAGTTCTCGATCGGGTCTTCTTCTTTCATTTCCTCGACCTCGTGCGCGTTGCGATAGCGTTCGGGGTCGCCCATCGAGTGGCCCCGGTAGCGGTAGGTGATGGCCTCGACGAAGAACGGGCCGTTGCCCTTGCGCGCGTACTCGACGCCCTCGCTGACCGTCTCGTACACGGCGTCGAGGTCCATGCCGTCCACCTGGATGCAGCACGGCATGCCGTAGGCCTCCGCCTTCTTGGCGATGTCGGACACCGCCGAGGCGCGCGTGACGGCGGTGCCCATGCCGTACTGGTTGTTCTCGACCATCCACACCACGGGCAGCTTCCACACCGCTGACAGGTTCAGCGCCTCGTGGAAGTAGCCGATGTTGGTCGAGCCGTCGCCCATCATCGCCACGGTGACGCGGTCGTCGCCGTTATACTGGTCGGCCAGGGCCAGCCCCGCCGCCAGCGGCAGGTGCCCGCCGACGATGGCGTAGCCGCCCCAGAACCGCTTCTCTTTGTCGGCCAGGTGCATCGAGCCGCCCTTGCCCTTGCTGACGCCGGTCGTCTTGCCCAGCATCTCGGCCATCAGGTTGTTGGTGGGCAGCCCGGAGGCAATCGCCACGCCGTGATCGCGGTAGGCCGTGATCAGGTTGTCGTCGTCGCGCAGCGCGTAGCGCACGCCCATGGCGACCGCTTCCTGCCCGATGTACAGGTGCAGGAAGCCGCCAATATCGCCCGCTGCGTACAGCTCCGCACACTTCTCCTCAAAACGCCGGATCAGCGTCATGGTGCGGTAGGCATCAAGCTTCTGCTTTTTGGTTAAGGCCATAGTCTGTCTCTCTCCACAATCCATACCGGGCACTAGGCGTACCCGTATCAGGGTAGATTGTACCCAATCCCGCACGCATAAACACACCGCAGCAGGTTTAGTTGCTGCCAAATTCTACCAGCCGAGTCCGATTTAGAACAGGGGTGGAACGTGCCGGAAGTCACGGCAGCGGGAACGTGGTGCGGCCCTCGACCGCGTCGAAGGCGGCCTGCTGCTGCTGGCATTCGGCATAGACCGAGTCGATCTGCGCGTCGAGCGCGGAAGACATGTCGGTGCAGGTGGGCTGCGCGGCGACATCCGCCAGCCGCTGTGAAAGAAGCTGCGCGCAGCCGGTCGCGATCTGCCCGTGGTGCTCCTCGTGTGCGACGACGTGCTGGATGAAGGCGTCCCATTCGTCGGACAGGGTAGGGGCGTACGCGCCGGTGGGGAATCCAGCGGGGATAGGTGTAGGTCAGGTCGAGGTGGATGGTGGCGTGGCCAAGCTGGCAGGTCGACGGCGTCTCGTAGGCCGACCACTCCATCCAGATGCGGTACGAGGTCATGGCGATAGACCGCTCGCCGCCGGGTTCTCCGGTGGCGGGCCCCTGCGTGTACAGCGCCTGCTGGACGCCCGCCACGTCCGAAGCCTCGAAGCTGTAATACTCCGACTGCGTGGTCACGATGACCTGCGGATCGATGTTCAGCGAAGCCTGCTGGACGTCGGTCGGCTGCGCCGGCGCGGTGACCATCAGCGGCGCGGAGGTCGACATCGGCAGCGCGATAGCGTCGGCTGAAGTGGACACGGCAGTTGGCTGCGACCTGCCCGGCAGCGCGACCGAGCCCAGCGCCGCCAGCGTCACCGCGCCGACACACAGCAGCACCCCGGCCATCGCCAGCGCGGCCGGGAAGGCACTGCGTCGAGCGCGCTGCTGCGGGATAGGCGCGGGGGCAGGCAGCGGAGCCGGCGGGGCCGCCGCGCGGGTGCGCTCGTAGCGGGCGCGCAGCGGGCCTACCGCCTGTTGCGCCCACGCGTCATCTGGGTCGATGGTCAGGATGTGCCGGGCCGCCACGAACGCCTCGTAGGCGTCGGGGGTCAGGAAGGCCAGCCACTTCAGCGCGTCGACCCGGCGGTTGTCGCGCTGGAGGATGGTGCGCAGAACCGTCAGGGCTTCCTGCTGATGGCCCGTGTTCGCCAGATCAATCGCGCGGAGAATCCAATCCTGCATCAGGCTCTCGCCTCCCATGCTGCCAATCATCGCACAAACCGGCCCAGACGGCTACTGGCCAAAGATACCCCCATCCGGGGCCATCATCTTGACGGATGCCCTACACTGCCCCGATAATGGAGTCAGCACACGCGAGCATCACGCGGAGGAGCACCCGTGAGCCAGCCTGACCCATCCCAGCGGCCTATCAATGTCAGCGTCGGCGGCGACGTGACCGGCACAGTGTTCGTCGCCGGGCGCGACGTGATCGTCAAAGAGCTGATCGTCCAGCAGGCCAGGCTGCGCGCGCTGCGGGCGATGCCCGTCAGCCCGCCCGAAATGCTGGTGGGGCGCGGCGCGTTGTTCGCGCGGGTCAGGGCCGCGCTCGAGGGCGGCGGCGCGGTATTGCTGTTTGGGCTGGGCGGTATGGGCAAGACCGCCCTCGCTGCGTCGCTGGCGTGCGCGGCGTTGCTCGACAGGCAGCGCTATCCGGGCGGCGTGTTGTGGCTCACCGCGCTTGACCGTTCATTGGAAGACCTGTGCGACGAGGTACTGCGCCGCCTCGGCGAGCCAGAGCTGGTCAAGCAGCCCGCCGACGCCAAGCCCGCGCTTGTGCGCGACCGGCTGGGCGCGCTGCAATTGATGGTCACGCTGGACGACGTGGACGCCGCCAGCAAATCGGCTTTCGAATGGCAGAAGCAGGCGCAGCCGCCGGGTGCGCCGCTGCTCGTGACCAGCCGCGCCGAATTGGACGGCTTCGACGGCGAGGAAGTCGCCGAACTGGAGCGCGCCAACTCGCTGCGGCTGCTGCGCCACGCCGCCGGGCGCACCGGTGACATGCTGTCGCCGCCCGCCGCTGACGCCATTTGTGCCGCACTGGGCGATCACCCGCTGGCGCTGGAAGTCGCGGGGGCGCACCTCAAGCGCCGCCCGGTCGACCCCGACGAACTGCTCGATGACCTGGGCGCGGCGCACGAGCGCATCAAGGCGCTGACCATCGGCGCGGGCAGCAGCAAAGATACCTCCGTCTACCTCTCGCTCGACCTGTCGTGGCAGCCGCTCAGCGCCGAGCAGCGGCGCGTGCTGGCGCGGCTGTGCGCCTTCTTCGCCGAGACCACCGTCGACGCGCTGCTGATGCGCGCCGCCGGCCTTGAGCGGTTGCCGTATAAAGAAACAGCCGGCGCGCTGTACAATGTCTCGCTGCTGCACGAGCGCGCCGGGCGCTGGTCGGTGCACGCGCTGGTGCGGGCCTTCGTGCGGGCTGCGCTGGGTGAGGAGGAGTGGCTGGTTGCGCAGCGGGCCGACACGGCAGGCTGCGTGTTCTTTGCGCACGATCACGTGGGTGGTGAGCCGGACGACATCGACGCGCTGGATGCCGAGCGGGTCAACCTGCTGGGCGCGGCGCAGTGGGCCGCCGAGCACGGCTACCCCGACATGGTCAACCAGCTTGCCTGGGACCTGGTCGGCAGCCAGTTCCTCGACATGCGTGGCTATGCGCGCGAGGCCGTCACCCTGCTCGACGCGGCGGTCGCGGCGGCACGCGCGCTCGACGACCGGCAGTCCGAGGCGGTGTACCTGATGCATCACGGGCTGGCGCTGTCTGACCTGGGGCAGTACGCCGCCGCGCTTAAATCGTACGAGCACTCGCTGGTGATCCGTCGCGAAACGGGCGACCGCGATGGCGAGAGCCGCGTGCTGGCCAACCTCGGTACGTTGCACCTCACCCAGGGGCGCATCGACGAGTCGGCGGCGTGCTACGACCAGGCGATCCGGATCGCCTTTGAGACCGGCGACACGCGCAACGCGGCGATTTACCTGGGCAACATCGCGGCCATCTACCGCTATCGCAAGGAATACGAACGGGCCGACGAGGCATTCCACCTGGCGCTCAAGACGGCCCGTGACCTCGACGCGCCGCGCTTCGAGGCGAACGTGCTGGGCAGCCTGGGCAGCCTGTACGCCGAGCGGGGCAACGCGCCGCAGGCGGTCGAGCACTACCAGCAGGCGCTGAACATCGTGCGCAGCATCGGCGACTGGACCGGCGAGGCGGCGCTGCTGGACAACCTGGGTGCGGTCTATACCAGCCAGAGCGCCTACGACAAGGCCCGCCAGGTGTACAACAAGGCGCTCGACGTGAACCGCCAGTCTGGCAACCGGCTGGGCGAAGGTATGACGCTGCTCAACATGGCGATCCTCGACGCCGACGAGGCGCGCACGCAGCAGGCCGTCGCCCGCGCCGAGCAGGCACGCAACATCTTCGCCGATCTTGGCTCGCGCTACATCCACAACTGCGACGGGCTGCTGTCCATGCTGCGCGGCAGCCCACCACCTCAACCCCCGGAGAACGCATGATCAAGATCGTCAGCAATTCCAGCATCAACCTGCCGCAGGAGATCGTCGACGCGCTGGACATCACGCTCGTGCCGGCTTACGTCGTCTTCGGCGAGGAAGAACTGCGCGAGAACGTCGACATCTCCACCGGCGACGTCCTGGCCCGGCTGGAGGCCGATCACAGCTTCCCCATGACCAGCCAGCCGCCGCCCGCCGACTTCGAGGCGGCGTACCGCGCCGTGCTGGCGAAGCACCCCGGCGCGACGATCCTGTCGCTGCACATCACCGGCGCGTCGAGCGGGACGGTGTCGTCGGCGCTGCGGGCCGCTGCCGCGCTGCCCGGCGCCGACATCCGCATTTTCGACACGCGCGCCTTTTCCATCGCGCAGGCGCTGATGGTCCGGCAGGCGGCGCTGATGGCCTCGCTGGGCGAGACGTCCGACGTGATCCTGGCGCGGCTGGCCGACATGCGCGACCGCGTCCAGACGTTCTTCGTGCTCGACACGCTCGACTACGTCTACAAAGGCGGGCGCATCGGGCGGGCGGCGCACCTGGTCGGCTCGCTGTTGAGCATCAAGCCGGTGCTGACCGTCCGCGACGGCGTGATGAAATCATATCGCGCGCTTCCGCACGCGCTCGCAGGCCATCGCCGCGCTGCGCAATCTCCTGTGCCGCGCAGGGGACGGTGTGCGCGGCCTTCAGGTGGCTATCGGCTACGCCGTGCACAGCCTCGACGCGCACAGGCTGGCCGACGAGTTCCGCGCGGCGCTCGCGCCGGACGTGCTGCTCGTCACAGAGGTCGGCGCGGCGCTGGGGGTTTACACCGGGCCTGGCGCGCTGGGCATCACCTGGTACGCGCCGCCGTCATAAGGGCGTGGGCCTCATCCCACATACATAGAAAGAGCATCCTCATGATCCAGATCGTCACCGATACGACCGCCGGGCTGCCGCAGGAGAATCGTCGACGAGTTCGCCATCCCGGTCATCCCGCAGTACGTGCACTTCGGCGAGGAAACCTTCCGCAACTCGCTTGACATGAGCGCGACGGAGTTCTACGCCGCGCAGGCTGCCGCCGCCGACCTGCCCAAGACCAGCGCCCCGCCCATCGGCGACTTTCTGCCGGTGTTCGAGCAGGTGCTGGGCCGCGATCCATCGACGACCATCCTGTGCATCCACCCCAGCGCCGAGGTCAGCGGCACGGTGCGCTCGTGCTACCCGGCTGCCCAGCAGTTCCCCGACGCCGACATCCGCATTTTCGACACGCGCTCGGTGTCGGTGGGGCTGGGGCTGATCGTGTGGGAGGCGGCGCGCATGGCCCGCGATGGCGCGCCTATCGACGCGATCCTGGCCCGCATGGCGCACATGCGCGACAACCTGAATGTGTACTTCATCGTCGACACGCTGGAGTACCTGGCCAAGGGCGGGCGGATTGGTCGCGCTTCGCACCTGATGGGCACGCTGCTCGACATCAAGCCGATCCTGATGCTGTGTGACGGTGTCGTGGAGAGCCACAGCAAGGCCCGCACCCGCAAGCGGGCGCTGGCGCAGATGCACGACATGGCCGTCGCCGGGGCGGCGCACAGCCAGCCTGGTCAGCGCCTGTACATGGGCGTGGCGCACGCCGTGTGCGAGGACGAGGCGCGCGCCTTCGCCGATGGGCTGCAATCCACCCTCCACCCCGATCTGTTCCTGTTCAGCGAGCTGGGCCCCTCGATTGGCGTCCACGCTGGCCCCGGCACGCTGGCCGTGTCCTGGGTGACGGTGCCGGATTAGGCCGTGACCCGCGTCGTCACCGACAGCAGCGCGTGCTTGCCGGGCGACCTGGCCGCCGATGCCGGGGTCGTCGTCGTGCCGTCGTTCCTGCTGTTCGAGGGCGCGCTGATCCGCGAGCTGGTCGAGCTGCCCGCGGATCAGTTCTGGCGCTACCTCGCCACGCAGCCCGACGCGATCCCGCGCCCGGCTGCGCCGCCGCCCGGCGTGATGATCGCCGCTGTACGACCGGCTCGTCGCCGATGGGCCGGTCGACCCTATTGTGTCGATCCACGTCTCGGCGGAATTGAGCGGCACGCTCGACGCGGCGCAGCAGGCAGCCGATCAGTTCCCCGGCTTCCCGCTGCACGTCGTCAACTCGCGGGCGTGCCTGCTGGGCGAGGGCTGCTGGCGCTTTCGGCGGCGGAGATGGCGCAGGGCGGCGCGCCGGCACCCGACGTGCTGGACTGGCTTGACGAAGCGCGCACGCGGCTGTGGATGACCTGCTTGGTCGACCTTTCGGCGGCGGGCGGGCCGGTGTGGCGCGAGGTCGCTGCGCCGGGCAGCGGCTCCGGCTGGGCGCTGCTTGCGCTGCGCGATGGTGCATTGGTCGAGCAGGCGCGGTTTTCGGCCCGCGTCGATGGGCTGGCCGCGCTGCGTGCTGCCGCGCTCGACGCTGCCGGGCACGGCGGGCAGATCGGCGTGATGCACGGCGCGTGCCCCGGCGACGCGGCCCGGCTGGCCGGCGACCTGCGCGCGGCAGCCGATCCGCAGCGGCTGCTGCTGGCGCTCATCAGCCCGGCGTTTGGTGTATACTTGGGCCTGCACGCCATCGCGGCGTGCGCGCTCCCCGCGCAGGCGTAGAGTGAACGAGGCGAGCCGTGACCAGAATAGTCACCGATTCGGGCATCAACCTGCCCAAGGCGCTGATCGACGAGCACCGCATCGCGGTGGTGGCCGGGCATATTGTGTTTGGCGAGGAGTCGATCCCCGATTACCCTCGACCTGACCGCCGCCGAGTTCTACCGGCGGCTGGCCGCCTCTGAAAAACTGCCCACCAACCGCGACTCGACCGTGCGCGACTTCCGCGAGGTGTACAACCAGGTGCTGGCCCAGTCGCCCGGTGAGCCGATCCTCTCGATCCATGTTTCGGAGGCGCTGGCGATCACCATCGGCATGGCGCGACAGGCGGCGGCGCTGCTGCCGACGGCGACAATCCGCATCCTGAACTCGAAGTCGGTGTCGCTGGGCCAGGGGCTGATCGTGTATGAGGCGGCCCGCATGGCGCGCGACGGCAAATCGGTGGCCGAGATACTGGTCCGGTTGAGCGCGCTGCGCGATCAGCTCAAGCTGTACTTCATGGTCGACACGCTGGAGTACCTGGCCAAAGGCGGGCGCGTCGGCTCGACGGAGCGGCTGTTCGGGACGCTGCTCGGCGTCAAGCCCGTGCTGACGATGCGAGACGGCAGCGTGCAGCCGCATTCGCAGCACCGCACGCGGGTGCGCGGTATTGCTGCCCTGCGCGACCTCGCCGTCAGCGCCGCCGCAGGCCAGCACGGCCTCGTGCTGGGTGTGGCGCACGCGGTGTGCGAGGGCGATGCCAACGAACTGGCCGAGGAACTCAAGCGCAAGCTCAACCCCGACCGAGTGATCGTGACCGAGATCGGGCCGGCGGTCGGCACGCACACCGGGCCGGGCGCGCTGGCCGTTGGATTGTACGGCGCAGAACGATGAACGGTCCATTTCTCACTCGAACAGGATAGCCACACGTGATCAGGATTGTCACCGACGGGGGTCTTAACCTGCCCGCTGCGCTGGTCGAGCAGCACGCGATCACGGTCATCGCCGGGCACGTCGATTTTGGCGAGGAGTCGATCCGCGACTACCCTATGCCCAGCGCTGCCGAGTTCTATAGGCGGCTGGCTGCCGCCGAGAAGCTGCCCACCACCCGCAACTCGACGATCCGCGATTTCCGCGAGCTTTACAGCGGCGTGCTGGCCCGCTGGCCCGAACTCGCAGATCCTCTCGATCCACGTCTCGGAGGTGCTGGCGACGACGATCACCATGGCGCGGCAGGCGGCGGCGCTGCTGCCGATGGCGACCATCCGCATCTTCGACTCGAAGTCGGTATCGCTGGGGCAGGGGCTGATGGTCTACGAGGCGGCGCGGCTGGTCCGCGATGGCCGCTCGATGACCGAGATCCTGGAGCGGCTGGCCAGGGTGCGCGACCGGATGAAGGTGTACTTCCTGGTCGACACGCTGGACTACCTGGCGAAGGGTGGGCGCGTGGGCTCGGCGTCGCGGGTGATGGGCACGCTGCTGAACGTCAAGCCGGTGCTGGAGATGCGCGACGGGAGCGTCGAGCCGCACTCGCAGCACCGCACGCGGGCGCGCGGCATCGCCGCCCTGTACGACCTGGCAATCCGGGCGGCGACGGGCCAGCGCGGGCTGGTGCTGGGCGTGGCGCACGCTGTGGCCGAGGACGACGCCAACCAGCTTGCCGAGGACCTCAAGAAGCGGCTCAAGCCCGACGAGGTGATCGTGACCGAGATCGGGCCGGCGGTCGGCACGCACGCCGGGCCGGGTGCGCTGGCGGTCGGGCTGTACGGCGTGGCTTGATCGTCGAGGTGGGAAGTGCTGAGCGTGCCGTCCACCCTGCGCGCCTTTGCGCTGGTCGGCGCGGCATGGCTGGCGATGGGCCTGCTGCTGCTGGGCATCGGCCTGCTCGCCGAGCGGGCCGCGCTGCGCTGTCGCCCGCACTCCGCCGCCGATCTGTTCGCGGCGTTCTGGTCGGGCTGGGCGACCGTCACGGCGGCGGTGCTGCTGTGGAACTTCCTCGCACCGGTCGATAGCTGGCTGTTCGCGCTGCTGGCCGCGGCGGCGCTGGCCGGTTTTGCCGTGTCTGCCGGGCCGCTGCGTGCGATCATCACGCGGCGGCGGCCTCGCGGCGAGTGGTTGGTGCTGGCCGCCGGCTGTGCTCTGATCGCGCTGCTGATCGCCGACCGCGCGCTGCTGCCCACCGGCAACCTCGACCTGGGCTACTACTACCTGCCCACGCTGCGCTGGGCAGCCTCGTACCGGGTGGTGCCCGGACTGGCAAACCTGTTGGTCCCTCTCGGCTATAACAGCACGCAGTATCTGATGGGTGCTCTGGTCGAAGCGGGCCCCGTGCCGGTGCCTGCCCCGCTGGCGCTGAACAGCCTGCTGGTGGCGGCGCTGCTGGCGCAGGCGCTGGTCGCCGCGATCCGGCTGGTGCGGGCCGCTGAACCCGCGCGCCATGCCGACCTGCTGCTGGTGCTGATGGTCCCCGGCGTGCTGGGCGGCGCGATGGGCCGCGCCATGCCGCTCGGCGCTGATCTGGCGGTGCTGCTGGCGGGCGCGGTGCTGTCGGTTGAACTGCTGTCGATGCTGGAGCGCGACGGCGGTCCGCAGGACGCGCGCCGCCGCCTGCTGCGGTTGGCGGCGCTGGCCGCAGCAGGGCTGAGCCTCAAGCTGACGTTCGCGGCGTTTGGTGCGGCGACGCTGGGCGTGGCGCTGGGCGTGTTCGTGCGCCGCGTGCAGGCCGATCCCCGCATCCGGCGGGCCGGGCTGCTGGGTGTCGGCGCGCTGGCGGCGCTGATGGTCGCGCCCTGGATGCTGCGCGGGGTGATCCTGAGCGGCTATCTGCTGTTCCCACTGCCGCTGCTGCCGATGCCGGTGGCGTGGCGGGTGCCGCTCGGCGTGCTGGCGATGGAGCGCGCGTCCGCGCGCGCCACCGTCTTTGCTGGTGGTCTGCGCCCGGCAACGGCGGCCTTTGCGCCGGGCTGGCCCGCCGCGTGGTTGGCGCGCTACGCCGGCGAAGTCATGATGCTGTGGATGCCGGTCGGGCTGGCGCTGGGCGGCGCGCTGGCGCTCGGCGCGCTGGCGTGGGTCCGCCATGAGCGGCTGCGGCCCGCCCCTGACCTGTGGCTGCTCGTACCGGCGGGGGTGGGCCTGGCGGTGTGGGCGATTGCCATCCCTGCCCCGCGCTTCGCCGGGATCGGATTCTGGCTGCTGGCGGCGCTCGCATTGAGCGGGCTGCTGCGCGCCGCGCTGCGCCGCACGTCGCGCGCCCTGCCCGCTGCTGCGATGATCCTCACGCTGGCGCTGTGTGGGCTGGCGCTGCGCGGCCTCCAGCCGGTCGATGATCAGGAGGCACGCGCCGCTCTGCGGACCGGGGCCCCGCCGACTTATCAGGTGCTGACCGAGTCTGGCCTGGCGCTGTTTGTGCCGGTGAGCAGCGTTCAGTGCCGTCGCGCGTCGCTGCCCTGCACGCCGTTCCCTGATCGCTTCCTGCGTCTGTGCCGCCCCGGCGACCTCGCGGGAGGCTTCGTCGTCAGCGAGCAGCCCGTCTCATGCCGCCTCTGGCCGTGAACCTGACCCACCTGACGCGCTGATCGTGACTGAGATCGGGCCGGCACGTCGTCTCCGAAACGCCGAATCCGGTTGCCTGTCGCCGGACCGCATGGTACAATAACGCCCGCTGGAGCGATGGCCGAGTGGTTTAAGGCGGCGGTCTTGAAAACCGCTGTGGCGCTTGCGTCACCGGGGGTTCGAATCCCTCTCGCTCCGCTGCACGCTGCCAGTTGCATACGCCCCGGGGAGGTGCCAGAGTGGACGATTGGGGCCGCCTGCTAAGCGGTTTACGATGTAAGTCGTACGCAGGTTCGAATCCTGTCCTCCCCGCCTGATGACGAAAACTGCCCGGCCATGCGGTCGGGCAGTTGCTGTCAATGATGCTGCGCCAGCAGGCGGGCTGCCTCAGCCCTCCCCGCTCCTCTCTGCCCTGACTTCGTAATGCTGCGAGCGCTGATCAAAGTGGGAGAGTACGGCCCGCGCCGTGTCCGGCACGACCGCTGCTTCGTAGTCCTCGCCTGCAAACTCGCGGACCGCATCCAGCGAATTGAACAGCATGATCGTGACGAATTCGACTTCCTCGCCGGCTTCGCGGCGCAGCAGTTGAATGTTCCTGAAGCCGCGAATGTGCCGGTTCTGAATGCCGACGAATATCTCTTCCTTGAGCAGCGCCTCGTAGATGTCTGCGTTGCTAGGCGTTGTCCACCCGTGCCAGATTCGGCTGATCATCCCTCGCCGTTCTCCTCTCCTGACAGATTCTCAAGTTCCGCTTGAGTTTACGCTGATCACCGCAAGCAAGCTAATCCCAGGCGCATCGCAGGTCAATTACACGTTGCCCGAGCCAGCGCTCAGAACCGCATCCTGAGGATCCAGTCCGCGACCGGCTGCGGCAGCGCTTCAAGGAACGCCGCCGCTCCCGCCAGGTGCCCCACCGAGTAGCTCCGCCGGGGCGTGTCGGCGTCCAGCGCCCTGAGCACCACCGCCGCCACCTTCGCCGGCTCGGTCCGCTTCGCGTCGAACGCAGCCATGTCCGCGCCCCACTGGCGCAGCGCGCCGTCATACAGCGCCACCCGCTCCGGCGGCCCGCTGTGAAGAACGGCCTCCACGTCGCTGGTTGTCCGTAGCCCGGCTGGCGTCTTGATCCCGCCGCAGCGCACCATGACGTTCGGGATGTTCCACGGCTTCAGCTCGATGTCCAGCGTGCGCGCCACGCAGTTGACCGCGAAGTCGCAGGCGTGGATGCTCGCCACGTACGGCGTCGGCATCAGCGCCGGGGTCATGATCCACACGATGCGGCCCCGCGCCTCGCGGATCAGCGGCAGGAGGGCCTGCACCATCGCCACCGAGCCCACCACGCGCGTCTGAAGCTCGGTGCGCAGATCGTCCAGCGCCATCAGCTCGATGGGCGCGGGCCTCCCGCCGCCCGCGTTGTTGATCAGCGCGTACAACCCGTCGATGCCCCGCGCTGCCAGCTCCGCCTGCACCGCCTCGACCACGCCGGGGATGTGCTCCGGGCAGGTCAGGTCGAGCGGGCACACGGGCACCAGGTTGGGGTTGCCCAGATCAGCCAGCGCGTCGCGGTCACGTTCTTTGCGCACCGTCGCGAACACCACGTAGCCGCTGCCCGCCAATCGCAGCGTCACCGCCCGCCCGATCCCCGACGAGCAGCCCGTGACCAGCACCGCCTTACCCTGAGCCAGCTCAATATCTGTGTATGAAGCCATCATGACTACTCCTTGTTCTCAGTCTGATGTCACACACAGTATGCGCCTGCTCAGGCGGCAGGTGATCCACCTCAGGGCACATCATGGGGCACAATGGAGGGTGTATTGTGGTGGGGACGGGGCCGGCCTTATGGGGGCGCTTCAGCGGGATCGTACGTGAAAAGCACCTTACCTTCGTCCAATTCAGCAGAAATCAGGCCGCCGCGAATGTACAACGCCATACCTTTACACTCAGGCTGGGAAGCATCTCCATAACCCTCCTTGATTACCGGGCAGGGCTCCGGCTCCCCGCGCCGGCATTCGCGGAGAAACAGGTCGACGGAACCATCCACGGGGATACGGCAGGTTAGTACATACTCGGCATTCTCGAACTGCACACGGCTTATGGGGCGATCCTGCGCAGGGTGCATGAGCATGAAGAACCCGATCACTGGCGGGCAGCCGAAAAGGATCAGCACCAGCAGGAGTATCACCGGGAGGGCTCTTTTTCGCGCGCGGTCTTCTCGTAAGAGCGCTGCTCTGCGCTTTTCTTCAGCGGCCATTCTATGACCTCGCAAGAACGCCGGGAGGCGAGGATGCTCCGCAGGAGCACCTGAATGGGATGAGCGGGCTCTAGATCGTCGTCGAGGTATCGTCGCTGTGCGGCCCGCGCTCCTCGCGTGGGGGCGTCTTGTGACTGTCGAGCGGGGCGGTACCGAAGCAGTGATCGCGGCCCTTGAGGTTGTCGACTGCCTCTCCCACTGACTTGAAGATCGGGAAGATGCTGTTGAACCCCGCCCGCGTGAAGACGTCGGCCACGATCTCCCGCGCAGCCGCCATTTGCAGGCAGCCGCCGCCGCGCTGGAGCGCCTGCGCGTGCGCCACGAACATCGCCAGCGCCGCGCTGGTGATGAACGTCACGCCGCTCAGGTCGACGATGGCCCACGTGTTGCGCTCGCCCAGGGCCGTAGTGAACTCAGGCCCGACCAGCCGCGTGCTGTACGTGTCCAGCTCACCGCTCAGGCTGATGATCAGCAGCCCGCTCGGATCGGTGCGGCTCGACAATGTGGGGGGAGTCCGGTTGGCCATGATCCTCCTGCCGGGCGCAGCGCTAGGGGGTCTCGACGGTCGCCAGGGCCTCGCTGACCGTCGGGTAAACCTCGAACAGCTCCTGGAAGCCTGCCAGCGACAGCACCTCCAGCACGCGTGCGTTGGGCGCGGCGATGGTCATGCTGCCGCCGCCCTGGCGCAGCAGCTTGCCACGGATCAGCATCATTGCCATCCCGGCGGACGAGATGAAGCTCACGTGGCCAAGGTCGACGACGACATGGGTCTTGCGGTTGGCCAGTGCCGTGTTGAAGGCGTTCTCGACCATGTGCGTGCCCATCGAGTCCAGGTCGCCGTTGATGCGGATCAGGGTCACGCCGGTCTCTCGGTTTTCGGTGGTCAGGGTCGTTGCTTCGTGCATCGGTTGTTCTCTGTTCGTTGATCATTCCTACGATATAAGACAATGTCAGGCAGCGTCAACCCGACAATAGTACGGGATCGGCGGCGGAGCACCTGCCTGTCCGCCCTATTGTACATGATCCCGCCCCGGCAGGGAAAGCGCGGGTTGTGCCCATCGCAGGCCGGTGTAGAATAAAAGACGTTGGCCCGCATGACCTCGCCCACCCGGCGGCGATACTGTTGGAGGTTTGAACCCCATGACGAAGACATTCGACGAGCTGATGAAGGTCCTCGATGAGAAGGGGGAAATCCCCGACGAGACGGCCAAGGCGCTCATCACGGAGCATGGCGCGCTGAATGACGACGAGAAGAAGCAGATGGCGGCGGCGATCAAGATGAAGAAGGCGCTCACCAAACCCGCCGAGAAGAAGGATGAGAAGCCGGACGACCCAAAAGACGACAAGGCCGCTGCTGAAGAGGTCTCGATGGACGATTATCTTCAGGCGCTCAGCGTGATGGACGCCGAGGGGACCACCGAGGACGAGAAGAAGCAGGCTAAAGCGATCATCGAGAAATTCGAGAGCCAGTAACGCCTGCAAACACACATGGCATAACGCTATTGCTGACAGCTTAAGGATTTCCGCGCTTGGTCAGGAACGAATTTTGTACTCAGAACCAGCGTTGTATAGCTTTCTACAAATATTAGCGTTTCGGCCTGAAAGGCTTCTGGCTGGGTTTCTTGAATCGTTTGTGAGCAAGTTGGCCCTCTTTGCAAATTGGACTATAGCGCTTCAGAAGCGTAACCGTACTCCCGCCTGCTAAATCTCCGCAGAATTCTCAGAAGACCTGCTGTCTAGAGATGTTGTCTGAGCGCAGAACTCTCTTAGTGCATGTTTTGTTCCCATCCTGCTCGGAGCTAACCGATGACTACTCGCATGACTGCCGCCGCTCTGATGCTCGCCCTCGCCGTGAGCGCCTGTACCCCGATGCCCGGTTCGCAGAAGCGCATTGATGTGTCTTTCACCATCTTTGCCTATGCTGATACCGATGGCGACGGCAAGCATGACGCCGGGGAGCAGCCGCTGCCTCAGGTGCTGGTGATTACCGACTCGAATATTCATGGAGCGCTTGCGCGCTACGCCCGCCTCACCGGTGCCAACGGTGAAGCTCCCATCAGCGGAACCTATACGCACTTCTTTGATGTGAAAGTGGTGCCGCCCTGTGGCTACACGCCGACCACGCCCAATACGTTCGGCGCCAGGGATCTGAAGGACGAGCTGCCAATTGGATTCAGGCCGGACAACCCGCAGCCGGGTGATGCAGTGGTGCGCTTCCATGTGTGGGATGACGTCAATCAGAACGGGATGCAGGAGGGCAGCGAGGAGCCGGTCGGCGCGATGATCCTGCTGCTCGACATCCCCGTGCCCGGCGAGGCATCCAACACGTTCGGCGTGGTCATCGGCCAGGGCAACTCCGAGATGGCAGTCAGGCTGGACAGCGGTCGGGGACAGATCAACCTCGGCAACTCCTGCGGAACGCTGCGGGTGCAACTTCCAAATACCGATCAGTGGGAGCCGATGAACATCTCACCGGAGCCTGAGTTTGAAGAAACCGCTGGCGGAGACGGCACCCTCGCGCTGCGCTTTGAGTATGCGCCCGGCGAGACCGACATTGAGATCGGTGTGCGTGCTCGTAATGAGTAGCCGCACGTTGCGCTGACCGACGAAGAGAAGAAGCAGTTGGCGGCGGCGATCAAGATGAAGAAGGCGCTCACCAAGCCCGCCGAGAAGAAGGACGAGAAGTCGGGTGACAAGCAGGACGAGAAGGCCGCTGCTGAGGAAGTCTCGATGGACGATTATCTTCAGGCGCTCAGCGTGATGGATGCCGAGGGAACTACCGAGGACGAGAAGAAGCGGGCCAAAACGGTCATCGAGAAGTTTGAGAGCCAGTTGCGCCTGCAAACACACATGGCATAACGCATAACCCCGCCGGTTGCTTGCGCAGACACGGCGGGGTTTGTCGTCTGGATTGGGCAGTCAGGTGCCCGCTATTCACCACTCGGCGCGTCGGTAGGCGGCTGGGTGGTCATGCCGCCGGTATCTTCGGGCATGACGACCCACAGGATGATGTACAGCAGGATGCCGGGGCCGCCGGCCAGCCCGAACAGCACGAACAGAATGCGCACAATGACCGTGTCGATGCCGAAATACGCGGCCAGGCCGCCGCACACACCGGCGATCATCTTGTCCGTGGTAGAGCGCACGAACTTCTTTTCTTCCATTGCTTCGATATCCTCCCTGGGTAAAGTCTCGGCAAATAAGCACCACACGACGGCTGTCAGAGACGCTAACATCCCTGACCCTCTTCTAAGCAAAACCCCACAGCCCGCGTTCCGTTGCGGATCAGTCCGGGTTGCACCGGGTGTTGTCCCGATCCACCGGCAGCCGATCTCGCCTCACACTACTGTATACGCGCTCGCCGCTGCAAAGTTGCTGGCGCTGCGTGCCGTGAGCACGTCGCGGCGATCTATGCTATAAGTATCGGTGGCTGTGCCAGCAGCATTCTCGAACGGAGCGGCTGTGACCGATTTTCAGGTGGGCCGCAGGCTTGGCCCCTACGAACTGGAAGAGCAGATCGGGCAGGGTGGGATGGGCGTCGTGTTTCGCGCCATCCAGCCCAGCGTGCACCGAACGGTCGCGGTGAAGGTCATCGGCCAGCCGTACGCGCAGGACCCCGCCTTTCTGAGCGGCTTCGAGACCGAAGTGCGCGCCGCCCAGCTCCAGCACCCGCACATCCTGCCGGTGTACGACGTCGGCGTGGACGATGGTCACCCATACCTGGTGATGGCCTACGTCGGCGGCGGCACGCTGGCCGACGCCATCGCTGCCGCGCCGAGGGGCCTGCCGCTTGAGGACGTGGCGCGCATCACGCTCCAGATCGGCGCGGCGCTCGACCAGGCCCACGCGGCGGGCGTCCTCCACCGCGACCTCAAACCCGGCAACGTCCTGCTTGATGAGCAGGGCAACGCCTACCTGTCTGATTTTGGCGTGGCGCAGGTGGCCGGTGAGGTCGGCATCGAATGGCTCGACGCGCCCGGCACGCGCCCCTACATGGCTCCCGAAGTCCTCGGCGGCGAGCCGGCCTCGACCGCCAGCGACCTGTATGCGCTGGGCGTCATCACCTACGAGATGCTGACCGGGCACCGCCCGCGCACGCAGCCCAACCGGCCACCCGATCGCCGGGTGGGCAGCCCGCCGCCGGCCCTGGACGCGCTGCCGCCCGGCATGCGGATGGCCGTCATGCAGGCGCTGCACCCCGACCCCGACGCCCGCCCGCCGTCCGCTTCCGCGTTTGCCCAGACGCTCGGCCGGGCCTGCGAGCGTCTCGCGCCGCCGATCCCTGCGCCGCCTATCCCCGACCTGGACGACATCCTGTTCGAAGACCTGCCGCTGTTCGGCGAGCTGGCCACGCCGCCGCCAAGCGTCAGCCCCGGCGCAGCGCCGACCTCACCCAGCATCAGGACCACGGCGACCGTCTCGCCGCTGCCGACCGCCGCGCGCCCGGCGCGCCGGACGGTGAGCCACCCACCTCACGACGATCTGCCCACCCGGATCCTGATCGGGGCGGTGAGCGTCGCGCTGTTTGTGCAGTTCGTGGTGCTGTTCGTGGTGGTGATGATCAGCCTGGGCAACGGGCCGCACTGATCCTGCCCCCTCATTCGCACGACCTGACAGCTCCACAAGTAACGCGGTTGGGCGAACAGGCGTCAAATCAAGCGTATGAACCCAGCCAGGGGAAGATCAAAATGGCCACACCCTACGACGTCCAGCACGGCGAGTTCACCATCAGCGCAGACCCTGCCCGGCTCGATCACGAGGCTGTCCACGATTTCCTGGCCAATCGATCTTACTGGGCAAAGGGCCGCCCCTGGGCGCAGAACGAGCGTATGATGGATGCCTGCCTGTGCTTCGGGATCTACACAGGCGATGAGCAGGTCGGCTATGCCCGCGTCGTGACCGACTACGGGATGTTTGCGTATCTGGCCGACGTCTTTGTATTAGAGGACTATCGCGGCCAGGGGCTGGGCAAGGCCCTGATCCGCGCTATCATGGATCATCCGGATCTGCGCGATCTGCGCCAGTGGCTCCTGATCACGCGCGATGCCCATGGGCTCTACAGCCAGTTTGGCTTCAAGCCCCTCGCCAGGCCGGAAGCGGTCATGTCCATCGGGTTCGCAGCAGGACGGCCTTCTCAGACAGGGGAGTAGGCCTGCAAGGTTGAAGCCCCTTTGACGGTGCTGCCCCGCGCAGCAGTTGACAACCGCCCCGGATGCGCTATGCTGACAATTGAACCGCGTCGATACCTTCTCTCGGAGCGATACGCATGGCTGATTCCCTGATCGACCGCACGCTTGGCGGCTGCCACATCACCCGCGAGCTGGCGCGCGGCGGTATGTCGACCATTTACCTGGCCGAGCAGACCTCGCTGGGGCGCAGCGTGGCGCTCAAGGTCATGTCGCAGAACCTGCTGGGCGACCCGACCTTCATGGCCCGTTTCTCGCGAGAAGTCGCCACCACCGCCCGGCTCCAGCACCCGCACATCATCCCCGTCTACGATTTCGGCCAGCAGGACGGCGTGCCCTACATCGTGATGGCTTATGTGCCCGGTGGCTCGCTCGAAGACCTGCTGGCGAGCGGCCCGCTGTCGCTCGACGAGGCGGCGCGCATCATCCGACAGGTGGCCGCCGCGCTCGACTACGCCCACACGCAGGGGATCATCCACCGCGACGTGAAGCCGGCCAACATCCTGCTCGACGCGGAACGCAACGCTGTGCTCAGCGATTTCGGCATCGCCAAGCTGCTCGCCGCCACGCAGTCGATCACCAAGGACGACCTCGTCGGCACGCCGTCCTATCTCGCGCCGGAGCTGATCAGCGACAGCGCGACCGCCAGCCCCGCCGTCGACGTGTACGGCCTGGGCGTGACGCTGTACCGCATGCTCACCGGCGTGCTGCCGTTTCCGGCCAGGACCGCCGTGCAGATGATGTGGGCGCATGTCAACGAGCCTGCGCCGCCCGTCACCACGCAGCGCCCCGACCTGCCGTCCGGCGTCGACCAGGTGCTGCAAAAGGCGCTGGCGAAGACCCCCGACGCCCGCTATGCGTCCGCCGCCGCGCTGGCTGACGACCTCGAAGCGGTGTCTCTCGGCATTGCCCCGGCCATCGCCGAGGCCGCGCCGCCGCCGCCGCTCGTCGCCGCGTCGCCGGCTGCTGTGCGCGGGCTGGAGGCTGCCGTTCGCCGCGTGATCGACCAGGTGGTCAAGATCAACCTGGCCGAGGGTGGGTCGGGCAGCGGCGTGTACGTGCCCGGCGATGACATCCTGACCTGCCTGCACGTGGTCGATGGCTCGTGCGGGGTGTACGTCCGCTTCCGCACCGGCGAGCAGATCGAGGCTGACGTGCTCGCCACCAGCCCGGCGCAGGACCTCGCGCTGCTGCACCTGCGCCACACGCCCGCCACGCTCGACGCCTCGACGCTCAACCACCTGGTCTTCGAACGCGTCGAGACCGCGCCCGGCGCGCCGCTGGCGGCGATTGGCCACCCCTTCGGCCTCAACTGGGCGGTGACCGGCGGGCACTTCAACGGGCTGCGCATGCCCGGCGAGGAGGCGCTGGCCCGCCTGGGCATCACGCTCAAAACGCCGCTGGTGCAGGTCGACGTGGCGATCAACCCCGGCAATTCCGGCGGCCCGCTGATCGACGCCGCCGCGCACCTCGTCGGGCTGGCCGACGCCACCATCAACCCGGCGATGGCCGATAACATCGGCTTCGCCATCGACGGGCAGACGGCCTATATCTTCTGGCAGCGCCAACCCGCCAATCTGTCGCCGCTGGTCGCCTACAACTGCGGCCATCACCACGCCGCCGACCTCCAGTACTGCCCGCTGACAGGCCGCCCATTGAAGCCCTGCACGCCGGTGCCGCTGCCCGCGCCCAACTCGCGCCGCTATTCATGCGGGCACTTTCACGGCCCCGGCCTCGAATTCTGCCCGCTGACCGGCAAGCCGGTGCACGTCGTCGGCGCGCTGCCCGATGCCACCGCCAGCGACGCCCCGACCGCCGTCGACGAGCGGGTCACCTGCACCAACTGCGGCAAGACGTTCCCCGCCAGCGAAACTGCCTGCCCGTATTGCGGCAAGCAGCGCCGGCGGAAGTGAGATGGCTCGTCATGCATCATGAATGAAAGGAGGCAGGCAATGGATCGGCTGCACTGGACGCAAATCGGGAGCTGGCTGCGCTGGTCGGCGCGCGCGCTGGGCACGGCGCTGGCCGCGCTGGTCGTGGTCCTGTTTGTCGGCGAGACCGCCGGCGGGCAGGGACCGTTTCCGCTGAGCACGCTCAGCTCCATCGAGCTGATGATGTTCGTGGCGCTGGCCGCCATGCTGATCGGCGTGGCGCTGGCCTGGCGCTGGGATGTGACCGGCGGCTCGATCACCATCGCCGGCGGGCTGTCGTTTATCGCGCTGGACGCCATCGGCAGCGGCGACCTGCGCATCACGCTTGTTCCGGGGCTGTTCGTCCTCAGCGGTGTGATGTTCGTGCTGTGCCGCTGGGCCTGCCCGGTCCGACAGGCGCAGTAACCACCTGAACGCAAAACGGGAGGCTCGGCGAGCCTCCCGCTGCATTTCCGCGCAAATTTGTCATGGCACGTGCGGCGCGCCGAACTCTGTTTCGAGGCGGCCCATCCACATGTTGCCCACCTCGCCGACCGTCCGCAGGCAGCTCACGAACTCGTCATAGCTCATGTCGGCGATAGGCCGCTTGGTCTCGACGCTGATCACGTCGTGCTCCTCGCCCAGCTCCTCGGCGGCGACAATCGAGAAGTAGGCCATGCCGGTCTGTGGATGGTCGCTCATGTCGAGCAGGTGGTAGTACAGCGGCAGGATCTTCCCGCTGTCAGGGTCGGGCAGGTAGTTGATGAACGTCTTGAAGATGACCATGTTGGCGTCGGGCAGCACCACAATGTGCACGCCGACCTGCTCAAATTGCAAGCGGCAGCGACCCCGCTCGTCGAGCGCTGCGCCCTTGCTGGCCTTGTTGAGGTACGTGCCGATGTCCTTGAGGCCCTTTTCGATGGCACGGTTCTGCGCTCTCAGATGATCCAGCATGGCGGCGATCTCCTGGCGTGTAACGTATAGCTTGGGGCTGATAGCCTTTCGCGGATAGCCTCTGGCCTGCTGCTAATCGCTAATGGCTAATCGCTGTTTTCTGCGCGTAGTATAGCACGGAACGTATCGATCACAATGTAGCCGTCGCCGGCGGGGTCGCGTACGTACCAGTGATCCCAGCCATTGCATGGCGCGCTCGCGATGCTGCGCGCGATCTGGTGGATCGAGCCGACCGCGCCGCCGCACTTGAGTCGGCCATCGGCCTGAACCAGCGCGGTCGGCTGCCGCTTCTCGCCAAAGTACAGCGTTTCGCCGGGGCGGATCAGCCCGCGCTCGACCAGGCTGCGAAATGGCACGCGTGGCAGGTCGCGCGGGCGGGCAAAGACAAAGGCGTCGGCAGAGAAATCGGCGGGGCTCACGGCGGCGATGCGCTGCCGGGCCAGCGTGACGTAATCCGCGTCGCGCTCCACGCCGATCCAGCGGCGGTGCAGCAGCTTCGCGACTGCGCCGGTGGTGCCGCTGCCGAAAAACGGGTCGAGCACCACGTCGCCGGGATTGCTGCTGGCGAGGATCACGCGGTACAGCAGTGCCTCCGGCTTCTGCGTCGAATGGGCCTTCCTGCCATCCACCTTCAGGCGCTCCGCGCCGGTTGCCAGCGGCAGTAGCCAGTCGGAGCGCATCTGCTTGCCGCCGTTGAGCGCCTTCATGGCGTGGTAGTTGAAGGTGTACTTCGCGCCTTTGCGCTTCTGCGCCCAGATCAGCGTCTCGTGCGCGTTGGTGAAGCGCGTGCCCTTGAAGTTGGGCATCGGGTTGGTCTTCACCCAGGCGACGTCGTTCAGAATCCAGAAGCCGAGGTCCATCAGGATCGCACCGGCGCGGTAGATGTTGTGGTACGAGCCGATGACCCACAGCGTACCAGTGTCCTTGAGCACCCGGCGGCAGGCGCTGAGCCACGCGCGGGTGAAGGTGTCGTAAGCGGCGAAGCTCTCGAAGCGGTCCCAGTCATCGTCCACGGCGTCGACGCGCGTCATGTTGGGCCGCCACAATTCGTTCTGTAGCTGGAGGTTGTAGGGTGGATCGGCGAAGACCAGGTCGACCGACTGCTCTGGCAGGCCGTTCAGCACCTCGACGCAGTCGCCGTGGATGACCTTGTCGAGCGGCAGCAGTGGATCGGCCATCGGCGGCTAGAACTGCTGCGCGAAGGCGCTCACGCGCGGCGCGGCGTGGCGCATCGCCGGGCCATGGCCGAAGCACACCACGTCCGGCTCCAGCGCGGCCAGTTTCTTGACGCTGCGCTTGTCCTCGTCCATGTCGGGCGTGACGATGGCAAACGGCAGCGTGAGCCCGGCCAGGTTCATGATCACGTCGCCGCACAGCAGGATACGCTGCTCGGGCTGCCAGAACGCGATGTGCCCCGGCGCGTGGCCCGGCACAAACAGGACGTGCAGCCCGCCCATCACCGGCAGCACGTCGCCTTCGTCGACCACCAGCCCGACCGGCACCGGCGGGAACAGGCGGTCGCGGCCCTTGCCCGGATCGCGGCGCGAGATCGGCATCCGCCCCTCGATCACCCCCTGCTCAAGCTCGTGCGCTGAGACGACTGCGCCGGTCGCTTCGACCAGTGCGGGCAGGCTGCCGATGTGATCGGGGTGGGCGTGGGTGATCAGGATGTGCCTGACGTCGGCAGGATCATGCCCGGCGCGGCGAACCTGCCGCAGGATGCGTGGGCCGTCCATCGGCAGCGCCGCGTCGACAATCGTCAGGCCATCCGGGTCCTCGATCAGGTAGACGCGGCCCACCGGCAGGCCGGTGAAGGTGAACAGTCCGGGCAGAATCTGCTTCATGCGTCGTCCAGGTCAAACAGCTTGGCGGCGAGCTCCTTCGTGCCCTCTCCGGTAATACGCAGCCGGATGGGCCCGTCCTCTCCCGGCTCGACTTCCATTGCAAAGCCGAGCTTGGGGTTGCGGTGACGTTCGATGATGGCAATTTGGGCCAGCACCATCCATACCGTCATGTCGCCGGCAAAACGGAATGCGTATCCGCCGGGAATCTTCGTCGTCTCCTGGCAGAGTTCCTGTAGCTCACCTCTGATCTCTTCGTAGGCTTCTTCAAGCTCCTCCGGGTCCAGCTCCTCAAAGTCGAATTCCGCAAAATCGTCGTCCCAGGAATCGTCGGGGGAATCGCGCTCGACTGCATACCGGTCGAGGTGCTTGAGACGGCTGTTCGCCAGGTCGAGGTCGAACGCCTCAGGATCGAATTTGCCGATCCAGCCCTTCCAGTGCCGGTGTTGCGGGCTTTTCGGGTCCTTCAGCGCCGGGAGCATGTCTGACTGATAGGCCCAGATGCCGCCGCAGTCTTCCGGCGGGCAGGCGCGGACGCCCTTGACGCACACGGGATACTCTGTCGCCGGGTCTGCCGGCAAAATCTTCTCCACCACGATGGTGTGATCCCAGCCATCGCCGAAGTCATACGTGAAAGCGATCCTGCCGCCTTCGTTGGGGACAACCTGCGCCAGCGTCACCTCAGCTTCGTCGATTAGCGGCGGCGGGCCGAAAGGGAGGTCGTCAAGGCGGCCCGGATCGACCCCAAAGATCTCAGCCAGCATCTTGCGCGGATCAACCGCACCCATGCCAAATCCACCGTCGTCTTCCGGCGGGCCGTAGCGGGCTGTCTTCGTCTCGAACTCGTGGAGGTGCGAGTTGTCCCAGCCCATGGCGGCCATGATGATGCGGGCCAGCTTGTCCAGCCGGGTTTCCGAGGACACCAGCATGCGCCGCCAGATAGGCGGCTTGCTGCCCTTCAGGGTGATCTTGAGCTGGTAAACCACGCTGTCTTTCTGCGATGATACTGACTTGGGCATACTGCCTCCTGTCATGGTTTCAGAGGCTCAACGCGACATTTGCTTCGCCGGGCCATGCGGATGCAGCCCCGGCGGAATCAATTTCGTGCGTCGTCCTCAGGCGACGGCTGACTGCCGGGCGCTGCGCCAGCTTCAAGCGACAGCTCCTGGCGCAGCCATACTAGCCGGTCGCGTTGCGTGTCGTTCTTCGCATCGTGCAGATCGTGTCTGGCCTCATACCACACAATCTCCTTGGGTGAGCTGGCCGCGTCAAAGAAGCGCTCGGCGGCGCGCTCTGGCACGTACCCGTCGGCGTCGGCGAACTGGAAGTACAGCACCGCCGGGGCGGCGTGTGCGACATAGGTCGCCGGGTCGAACTGCGCGATGCGCTCGACGTATCTCTGCTCCGCCTCCTTCGACCGGTCGGAGCCGTACAGGAACCAGTCGCCAAAGGTGTAGGTCCCGGCCATAAGCACGTACACCTTGACGCGCTTGTCGACGCCGGCCACGAGCGCGCCGCACATCGCGCCGAAGTCATGCCCGACGAAGCCGAGGCGCTCCGGGTCGACGCCGGGCTGCGCCAGCAGCACGTCCAGCGTGCGGCGCAGGTCGATCACCTGTTGGACGATCAGGCTGCGGTCGTGCTCGAACTCGGTGCGCCACGGGTAGCTGGCGGTCATCGCCCACCCTCTGGGCGTCATCGTCCAGAAGCAGTCTGGCAGGATCGAGACGACGCCGCAGCGGGCCATCTCAATTGCCTCGTCAAGGAACTGGGTGCGGTTCGAGTCATGCGCTTTAGGCTCGAACCAGTGCACCCACAGCACACCGGCGTGCGGCGGCGCGGGCGCGTCGGGCGGCGGCGTGACAATCGACGCACTGATGTGGCCCGCGACCGGGCTGAGAAATGTCACCTCGCGCACGGTTGCGCCGCCGCGCTGCGCCTTTTCGATATCGCGCATATCCAGCGCAGCGCTGCGATTGTACTCAAAGGGGGATTTGTCCATCATGGCCGCCTCCACACGAGATCGACAGACAATGGTGATCAGATCATAACGCAGGCCGGCGGGAGGCGCGGGGGTTCAGAAGCGAACGTAGCCGGAGGGGTTGACGGCGACGCCGTAGCGCAGCAGCTCGAAGTGCAGGTGCGGGCCGGTGCTGTTGCCGGTCGAGCCGCTCTTGGCGATGATGCTGCCGCGCGGCACCCAGTCGCCGCAGGCCACGTCGACCTCCGACAGGTGCGCGTAGTAGGTTCGCCAGCCGTTGCCGTGGTCGAGTACGACCAGGTTGCCGTAACCGACCGGGTTCCATCCGGCGAAGACCACCGTGCCGCTGTCGGCGGCGTAGATGGTCGAGCCCAGCGGCACCGCCAGGTCGATGCCGGTGTGCCACGGGTGAAACAACTGCGTGATGACATAGCCGTGAACCGGGCGGATGAAGTAGCCGGTCCCGGCGCGGGACGGCTGCACGCCCACACACAGCCCCGATCCGACGCTGGCATAGACCACACTGCTCGACCCGGCGGTCGCCGCCGGGATCGACAGGACCGACCCGACGGCGATGTACGACACGTTCTGGATGCCGTTGGCAATTGCCAGCGACTGCACGGTGACACCGTAGCGCAGCGCGACGCTCGACAGCGTGTCGCCGCGCTGTACGGTGTAGGCGGTCGCCGTCTGGGCGGGGTAGGGTCGCGCGCTCGCACCCGCTTCGGGCACGTTGAGCACCTGCCCGGCGTAGATGCTGTCGGGGCGGGTGAGGCCGTTGGCCGCTGCCAGCCCGTCGACGGTGACATTGTAGGCCACGGCAATTCTGGACAGCGTATCGCCGGGCTGCACGACCACCGTGCGCCCGCCCTGCGATCCCGACACGTCCGCTGGCGACGCGGCGGACGGCGCCTCCGCGACTTCGCTGCGCGAGGCCGGGACGCTGATTTGCAGGCCGGGGTAGATGGCGGTAGGGCTCGATAGATCGTTGGCTGCCAGCAGGTCATCGACCGTGACGCCGTAGATCAGGCTGACGCGGTACAGTGAGTCGCCGCGTTGAAGCGTGTAGGACGCTGCGCTGGCCAGCAGGTTGGCCGAGGCTTCGCTCGACGAGGCCACCCCGGTGACGACCGGGATGGTCAGCGAACGGCCGACGTAGATCGTGTTGCGGTCGGGCAGACCGTTGGCGGCGACGATCTCTTCGACGGTGACGCCGTAGCGCCGGGCGATGGCGCTCAGCGTATCGCCGGCGCGGATGGTGTACAGCGTCCCGCTGCCGGACGGCGCGGCGCGCGGGATCACCAGCACCTGCCCCACGTAGATCAGGTTGGGATTGTTGAGCCCGTTGGCCTGCACCAGCTCGCTGACGCTCACACTGTAGCGCAGCGCGATGGCCGTCAGCGTCTCGCCGGCGGCGACCACGTGCGACGTATCGGTCAGATTGGGCTGCGTTCCCGCGCTTGACACAAGCACCACGCCCAGCGCCGGCAGCGCCAGCGAGGCGATGATCCACACGTATGAGACCAATCGCTGCACGCGCTCGGATACGGGGCGTCGTCGTGAGGGTTGCGGCCTGAAATGCTCCATGTGTCACGATCTCGCTGTGGTGGTGGCCTGTCGCCGGTCGACTCAATCCATGTGCGATTATAACTGTATTTGTCAAATCGCGCTGAGTGGTGCAAGCGAATCCCCTTCGCTGACGGGCGGCGAGGGGGAAGGGCGGTTTCATAGGTTGGATAGCCACAGACGTGCGTCGCTCACTCGTCCTTCGGCTCGAACTTCAGCGAGGCTGAGTTGATGCAGAAGCGCTGCCCGGTCGGGCGCGGGCCGTCGTCGAACAGGTGGCCGAGGTGCGCGCCGCACGTCGCGCAGGTGACCTCGGTGCGGACCATGCCGTGGCTGGTGTCGCGGTGCAGCTCGACGTTGGCCTCGTCGAGTACGTCCCAGAAGCTGGGCCAGCCGCTGCCGGAATGGTACTTCGTCTCCGAGGTGAACAGCGTCGCGCCACAGGCCACGCAGTGATACGTGCCCGCCGCGTCCAGGTCGACGTACTCGCCGCTGAAGGGCCGCTCGGTGCCCTTGAGCCGCGTGATCTGGAACTGCTCCGGCGTCAGGCGCTCCTTCCAGTAGGAGTCGGGCTTGTGCTTGAGATCAGGCTGATCGGTCGTGTCGCTCATGGCGATCTTCCCCTTGTGTGCTGTGGGCGTTGACGTGCTGCTATGAGTGTATCGACGGACCACGCCCGGCGTCCAGCGGCGCGCCGCAGGAAAGTTGCCCTCGTCCCGGTCCTCAGATACGATGAAGGGAACGACACACGCGCATCGCTAGTGGGAGGAGAACCATGCATCTATTGCGGACGAACCGCTGGATCACGCCGCTGGCCTGCTGCCTGGCGCTCACGCTGGCGCTGACCGCCTGCGCAGGCAGCGCGACGGCGACGCCCACGCCGAGCAATCGCACGCTGGTCGTGCAGGCGGTGACCGGCACGGTCGAAGTGACGACCGCCAAGGGCAAGACGACGCCGGCGCAGGTGGGAGATACGCTGCAGGTGGGCGAACTCGGTGCGCACCTATGACAGCAGCAGCGCGGTGCTCGAACTCGACGCCGGCAATGTGGTCGTCATTGCCGAGAACACCACGATGTCGGTGGCGGCGCTGGGCGGCGACCCGGCCAACCCGATCACCCGGTTCTTCATGAACGTGGGCACGGTGTTCAGCATGCACCCGTCGGCGCTGGGCACGGGCGGCCTGTACCAGGTCGATACGCCGCGAGGCACCGCCTCGCTGCGCGGCTCGTACGTCAGCATTTCGTACCAGCCCGGCTCAAGCACCAGCAGCCGCATCACGTGCCTCGAAGGGCACTGCTCGGCGACGAGCGCCGCGCAGACCGTCGAGCTGATGGACAAGCAGGCGGTCGACATCGACCCGCAGGGCAAGATTGGGACGATAGGCCCGCTGACGCCCAAGGACATCCAGGACTGGACCAAGGCACTCGACGAGGCGAAGAGCGCGGGGCTGCTGCCCAACGTCCAGCCCGAACAGCTTCTGCCGGCAGCGGCAGGCGTGCCGCTGATCGACCTGACCGGCATGACGATTGACGACGCGACGGCGGCGCTGCAGGCGCTGGGCCTGAGTATCGTCGTCTCGGACAGCAAGCCGTGTGTCAACGCCGAAGCCGGGCAGGTGAGCGCCCAGAGCCCTGACGCCGGCACCACCGCCGACGCCGGCACGACAGTTGAGGTGGTGGAGTGCACCGGCGCGCCGGCTACCGGCGACGTGCAGGTGACGCTGACGTGGGGCTCCACGTCTGACCTGGACCTGGTGGTGACCGATCCCGACGGCAACCAGATCTACTACAGTGTGCCGTTTTCGCCGACGGGCGGCAAGCTCGACGTGGACGCCAACGGCTACTGCACCCCGCCGCTGACGACCTCGCCGGTCGAGAACATCTACTGGGGACCGGGCCAGGCCCCGCACGGCACCTACACGGTCGAGGTGGTGTACAGCATCGACTGTAACAGCATCGGCGGGGTGGCGTACGAAGTGACGGTGCTGGTCGACGGCAAGTCGACGACGTACAACGGGAGCGTGACGGAGGGCGACGATGTGACGGTGACGACCTTCACACGCTAGAACCACGGCGGATGGCTGGCGCTGTATTCAGTTTGTGGGTGCCCACGGACGGCTTGTGGCCGGGAGGGACACGACGGGTTGGGGGGCCGAAGATGTGGGCTCGGCCCCTCACTCGCGATGGCCGCCGAAGCGCGGCAGACGACCATCGCCTTTCCGAGCGCCCGACTCTCCCGCCGCCGCCTCCGCCTATGGCGGGTTGACAATCTTGCGGCGGGCGCGCTTGAAGGCGCTGTGATGCGGAACCCCGTGTGACCGACTTCCTTCCTTCTCGCCACCGAGCGCCCCCTGCGCGGCAATCCATAATCTGCACGGGCGACGGACGGGGCGGGCGCGGCGCGAGCGTCGCGACGTTGGCGGGCGGTATGGTGACCATCATAATCACCCTGCCGTGGGTCCCGCTGCGGACGCGGCGCGCGCGCAAGCGCCGAGAGATAGTGCGTTCCGCCGGATAACTTTCCGGCGCAGCGCGTAGAACTTATGTTCTGAAACCATTGTAGGGTAGGGCGGGGGAGGAGTTGAAGGGGTCTTTATTGATCATCCGTATAACAGGAGGTTAGAGTTTGCTAACCGAGACCTCACCGCCGCAAATGAGCTCTGCTCATTTGCTAGGCAGAGTTGCCCATCGGGCAAACTGCACCCTAACCTCTCCGCCCGGCGGAGAGGGGAACAGGATCGCGCGGGGCAAGCAGGAAGGGGCCCGCAAAAACAGCACGGACAAGTACGTCCGCAATCTAGACGAGTGAAGCTTGTAAAATAGCACAGATATGTGTACTATCTATGTGGGTGCAGCCTTGCCTGGAGCCAGCCATGCCGGTCTTCCTGCTTGACGAAAACGTCCACAAGCCCAACATGATCATCGGGACGCTGTGTCCAGTCTGGCATTGAGGTGTTGAGGATTCGCCAGCTTGGCCTGGGCCAGACCGATGATCGCGTGATCTTTGAGCACGCGCTGGCTGCCGGGTATGTGCTGGTCACTGGCAATCTCAGAGGGACTTCCGGCCCCTGGTGGCCGGTTGGGGTCGAGCAGGGGAACGACTTCCCGGCGCAATCTGGGCCTCAGACCAACAAATACCGGGACGTTGAAGCGATCATCCCAGATTATCGAGGGTGGCTGGAAACCTATGATGAGGACCTGGTGAAAGAGTGGTGGCTGGACTCAGATGGAGGGTGACATGGCTGACACAACCGTCCCTTCGATAACCATATCGTCAAGACCCCGGCGTGTGCGGCGGCGCGGCGCGGGTCGATGGCACGCGGCTGGCGGTGTGGACGCTCGTCGCCCAGCACCAGGGCGGCGCGACGGTCAGCGAGCTGCTGGCGGCGCGACCTGCGCCTGAGCCGGGCGCAGGTGTACGCGGCGCTGGCGTACTATTACGATCACCAGGCCGAAATCGACGCGGCGATCCGGGACAACGACCGGCTGTTTGCGGAAGGCAAGCGCCAGACCGACGGCATCCGCAGCGCGATTGCGGCGGGCCAGCGGATGATCCCAGCAGGGAGAGGCGCAGGTTGACCGGCTGGGCCTGTCACGCAAGAGCAACAGGTGTCGCAACTGTGCCGGGAGGGCAAGCTGATCCCAGAAGGTCGCCAATCGCTGGTTCGTGAGCCGGGAAAGCGTCGAACGCTATGCGCAGAGCAACCCGGAAACCGGGCCCCAAACCTGAATGAAAGCAGGTCCGGGGAAATGCGCTGGCTGAAGCCAGCCTACCGTGGCTCGACGCGAGCGGCGGTGTCGAACAGCAAGGCGGGGGCAGGGACAAACCCTACCCCTGCACCGTGTTTCCTACCTTGGTGGAGGAAGAGGCTTATAGCCATTCCACTTGTAGTACCACCCTCCGTCCTGGACTGTTGAACCATGCAAGTGTTCCCAATATGCCTGCGCGTCTGGCACAGGCTCGAAGTAGTCAACGCTAGTTATCTGTAGATCAGGGCTTAGGGGCGGGACTGTGTACCAATCCGGTGGCATGACTTCCGACAGCACCATGACTTCGAAATCCTTCTTGTGGCCAGAGCAGAAACAACGGGTTTGTTCTTTCTCTTCCCGTCCACCCGCAAAAGAAACCATCGGGATCGCCCTTTAGTTGTATTAGCTCCTGCAATTCAAGCGGGTAGTCCAGGCTATAGGCAATGGAGTTCACCAGCCCGGATCCGCTTATGCTGATGTAGCCCCCATCTTGACTGGATACTGAACTTGTCCAAGTGATGCTCCAGTTTACGCTATGAGGATTGTGTTCTTGGATGGTGGCGCTGTCCACAAAGGGCAGCGTAGGAAGCAACTGCCTGACATCGTCAACGGTCAACTTACCGGCGTCAGCCCATACCAGCAAGGTACAGCGCATGGTTCGTTGGTCAGCAGGCTCCTGTCCGCCCGCTCGATGTCGGGGGTGGCATAGAATCCTGTGCAGGAAGCCATCACCGCCGCTGCTGCGCAGGCAAGGGCGATGCGCGAAAGAACCCTGAGCCCTGTGGGGAGTCTCCGCCCATCTCATGATGACCTCCTTCACGCTCTCGGATTGCGTCTCCACCGGAGATATCTCATTGTACTACGGGTTGGATGGGTGGGCGGTGGGCGCGGAACGGTCAGCGCGGCCGCGGGGCGCTGTGCGGGAAGCAGGTTAACAGCAGAAAACTGCACGGCAGGAAGATCAGCCAAAGCGCTTCAGTACCTTTTTCTCGATCTTCCGGCCTGGCCCTAAGACGATCCAATAGACATCATTGCCATCAAGTCCATCTTCGGAGAGCGTGTTCAAACCCCCATGGAAAATTCGGACCTCGTAGATACCTGGCTCCACGCTGATTCGTGGGCAGGCGGGATAGTAATCAGTTGTACCCGATATGACTAATCTCCCGGAGTCTATTTGCAGGCTGCACTCCACCACATGATCCCAGGTTTGGGTATCGACCTTCTCGTCCAATGGTGACGCGTATATTTCAAGCAATACGGGGACATTCATGTTACGAGCGGTCATGATGGTTATCGAACTGTCGGACACGATGATTCTATCGGACAAAGCCTCCTGGTCCACGCTTATCACATGGCTATCCACACCATCGTCGAGTAACTCGAACATGAAGTAGTCTGCAAAGATGTTGAAGTAGTACCTTGCCATGCTCTTATGCTCCGAAATCAGCAGCGGGACAGCCGCGCTTCGCGACCTCACCCCTAACCCCTCTCCGCCCGGCGGAGCGGGGAATCGGATATCGAACCGCTCAGCCCGGCAGGGCTCTAAACGCCAGCACGGTGTTGTGTCCGCCGAAGCCAAAGGCGCTGCTGAGCGCGGCGCGGACCGGGCGCTGGCGGGCGTGGTTGGGCACGTAGTCCAGGTCGCAGGCCGGGTCGGGGGCGGCGTAGTTCAGCGTGGGCGGGATGGCCCCATCGCGGATCGCCAGCACGCACAGCGCCGCCTCGACCGCGCCGCTGCCGGCCATCATGTGGCCGGTCGCCGACTTGGTCGAGCTGATGGGCACGTCGTAGGCGCGCTCGCCGAAGGCGCGCTTGACGGCCTGCGTCTCGGCGGCGTCGTTGAGCGACGTGCCGGTGCCGTGCGCGTTGACGTAATCCACGTCGGCGGGCGACAGGCGCGCGTCGTCGAGGGCCAGCCGGATGGCGGCGGCGGCGTCCGAGCCGTCCTCGCGGGGGATGACCACGTTGTAGGCGTCGGTGGTCGCGCCGTAGCCGGCCAGCTCGGCGAGGATCGGCGCGCCGCGCTGCTGCGCGTGCGCCAGCGATTCGAGGACCAGCACGCCCGCCCCTTCGCCGACGACCAGCCCGTCGCGGCCCGCGCTGAACGGCGCAGGGACGCCGTCGGTGCGGTGCGTGCAGGCGCGCATGCGGTCGAAGGTGGCGACGCTCAACGAGGTGACGGCGGAGTCCGCGCCACCGGCGACCATCGCGTCGACCACCCCGGCGCGGATCAACTGGAAGGCCAGCCCGATGCCGTCCGCGCCCGACGCGCAGGCCGAGGCGACCGAGAACGACGGGCCGCGCAGGTTGTGGGCGATGCTGATCGAGGGCGAGGTGGTCATGAAGCGGGTCAGGCCGAAGGGGTCGAGGCGGCGCGGGCCCTCGGCGTTGAGCACGGTGATCTGGTCGATCATCGAGCGCAGCCCGCCGAAGGCGCACGAGATGGCGAGGCCGACGCGGTGGGCGTTCGAACTCGCTCACGACGAGGCCGCTGGCGGCGAGGGCCTCATTGGCGGCGACGCTGGCAAGCTGCTCGTAGCGGTCGAGGCGGCGCGCGGCACGCGCGTCGAGCAGGGCGGCGGGGTCGAAGCCCTTGACTTCCGCCGCGACCTTCACCGGGAAGTCGGAGGCGTCGAAGAGGGTGATCGGGCCGACGCCGGAGCGCCCGTCGAGCAGCGCCCGCCAAGTCGATTCGACGTCAAGACCCAGCGGGCTGACGATCCCCAGCCCGGTCACGACGACTGGCTGCATGTGTTTCCCCCTCACATGGCTGACGTGCGTTACGGCTGCGGGCCGTCGGCGCGGACCAGCAGCAGCGGGCGCGTCGCGCGGTGCAGGACGCCCAGCGCCACGCTGCCGAAGAAGAAGTGCGCCAGGCCGGTCCGCCCGTGGCTGGCCATCGCGATCAGGTCGACGTTCTCGCTGTCGGCGAAGACTGTTGATCGTCTCGACGACGGGCCCGTGCGCGTGGCGCGTCTCGCAGCCCACTCCCGCCGACAGCAGCGACGCCTGCCGCTCGGCCAGGTAGCGCCGGGCCTCGCTTTCGCGGATGGACATCTCGTCCAGAAAGGCCGCCGACTGCAAGTCCTGCGCGTCGCCGATCAGCGGCGGCGGCTCGACGACCTGGAGCAGGATGAGCGTCGCGCCAAAGCAGCGGGCCAGCCCCTCGACGTGCGGCATGATGGCCTCGGCCCGTTTCGATCCGTCCAGTGGAACCAGGATTCGCTTGTACATGGCTGTGTCACCTCACGCACTGCGGCGCGCTGTGCTGGCGGCGGCGGGCGCGCCCCTCGCCGCGATGATCCCATCATAGCATGGAGCGGATCGCGGGGCGAATGTGGATACGTCAAAGGAGACATCCCCGCCGCTTTGCGGTCCGGGTCTGTTTCAAAACAATGGGCCATGTACGCGAGGGCCGCCTGAGGATCAATCCTCAGGCTATCAATGATACGTCGGCTGAAGCCGACCCCGGAATGTGTGCAGGGGCCGGGAATCTCAACACCGAATGACCGTTTTGTGTAGAATATCTACCAGGTCGAAACAAACCTTCGCGGCTCAGGGCTCAGGAGGCTGACAGCCATGATATTCAATCGCGGAGGAGGCCGAGCGCGGCTATACTGGGGCCATGAAACGACTGCGCTACAAACCCTACATCGATGAGAAGGCGCGCTGGCCCGCCGAGGGGCGCGCGATCCTGGCCCAGTACGACGACGACTCGGTCGTGGTGTACCAGGCTTTCAGCGAGCGCATCGGGCACGCAGCCGCGCGGCAGGGGCGGCTCGACGTGGCGGGCTTCAGCCTGGAGCGGATGAGCTGGATCAAGACCAGCTTCCTGTGGATGATGCATCGCTGCGAGTGGGCCCGCGCAGAGGGGCAGCGGGTCGTGCTGGCGGTGTGGCTGCGGCGCGAGGCGTTCGACGGGATCCTGGCGGGGGCGGTGCTGAGCCACTTCGACGGCGGGCTGTATCCCGACCGGGCGGCGTGGCAGGCCGCGCTGGACAAGTCGGAGGTGCGGGTGCAGTGGGATCCCGACTACCCGCCGCACGGCCCCAAGCTCGCGCGGCGCGCCATCCAGATCGGGCTGTCGGGCGAGACGCTGCGCCGCTACGCCGACCGAATGGCCGGTGCAGGTGGAGGACATCACGGCGTTCGTCAGGCAGCAGGCCGAGTACGCCGAAGACGACGACCTGATGCTGGTGCCCGCTCAGCGGGTGTACCCCATCGCCGACGCAGGCTATCGCGCGGCGCGTCGGGCTGGACCGGAACGCGCCGTGAGCGCCGCTCAGCCCGCCGCCAGCGCCTCGACGATGGTGTCCCACACTGCCTTATGCGCGCCCTCTAGCGTGGGGCTGATGTGCGCGGGCGGCTGGCCGTTGAGCAACTTCATGATGGCGCTCATCAGGGCGACGGTCTGCTGATCGCCCTCGTCGTCGGCCTCTTTTTGCAGCCGCCGCACCTCGCTCAGCCACTCGTTGCGATGCTGGGGTTCGCCCAGCATCACCGCCAGCGTGTTGTGGCCGATGACGCTCAGTGCCATCATCTCCTCGACCTGCTCACCGGTCTGCGGATTTTCGACACGGGCAAAGGCCGCGTCGATGCCGAGGCGGTGACAGGCGCGCAGCAGGTCGTGGTGGGCGGCCAGCGCCTGCATGCGGGCGTCGTCGCCGGTCTCGATGGCGGCCTGGATCAGCGCCTGGAAGGC
The DNA here is from genome assembly GCA_963787375.1 of uncultured Chloroflexia bacterium. Lineage (GTDB taxonomy): Bacteria > Chloroflexota > Anaerolineae > Aggregatilineales > UBA3940 > CAWBCR01. The sequence continues at coordinate 69,565 of CAWBCR010000026.1, forward strand.
AGAGTTGGTGGGCGGCTCCAGCAGCTCGGGGTGCGCGTCGAGGACGGCGCGCGAGGCGGGCCAGTCCTCGGCCTGGATGAAGGCGGCGATGGTGCGCACCAGCGTCTCGTCGGGCGGGGTGCTGATCAGCCGGAAGGCGGCATCGTAGCCCAACTCGCGGCAGTTGCGCAGCAGGTCGCGGTGCATGGCCAGGTGGTGCGCCAGGCGCAGGTCGCCCTGGGCGGCGTACATCTGGACCAGGCCGTCGAGGGTTTGCTCGGCCTGCGCCGAGAGGAGCATGGGGCTGCGGCCCAGCACCTGCCGCGACGCGTCCCAGTCGGGCGCGTTGACGAACTCCGCGATGAGGTCCAGCAGCGATAGATCGCCCTGGTCAGCCATGGTTGGCCCTCGAAGATATCAGTCCACAGACACCACCGATTTCACAGATTGCTGTTTCCTAGTCTGTGCCATCCGTGAAATCTGTGGACGAAATGTTCTCCCCAATCCCTGCCAGAATCCGTTCCCAGCAGGCCAGATATTTGTCGTCCAGGCTGTGCTCGATCTGGTCGGGCGGCTCGCCGCCCAGCAGCCGGCTGATGACGCGCAGCAGGTCGAGCATGGGCTGGTCGTCGAGCTCGGCGGCGCGCAGCCGCGACTGTACCACCGTGCGGCCCCACTCCTCACGCGCGTCGGGCCGGTCGGTCAGGACGGCGATAGTATTGTCTGCGATCAGGTCGAGCGTGTCGGGCGGGTTGGCCATGCGCTCGAAGGCGGCGTCAACACCCATCTCGCGGCAGGCGCGCAGCAGGTCGCGATGGACGGTCAACTGGCGCACGACGTTCGACTGCGCGCGGCGCTCGTAGGTCTCGATCAGCCGCCCGAAGACCAGGTCGGCCTCGTCGGTCAGCAAATCGGGGTGGGCGTCGAGCCAGGCGCGGGCCGCGCCCCAGTTGTCGGTGGTGATGAACTCGCCGATAGCATCGATCAGCGCGTCGAGGTGGGTGTCGTCCGGCTGGCCGGCGGCCAGCTCCTCGATGCTGTGCCGCAGCTCAAGAAACGCGTCGGGGATGCCAATCACCCGACAGCGCTGGAGGAGCGCGCGGTGCAGCTCCAGCGACTGCTGGACCTGCTGGTTTTCGTCATACTGCAAGGTCAGCGCAGCCAGCGCCGAGTTGGCTTCGTTGCTGAGCAGCAGCGCCGGGTTGCCCTCGACCAGCCGCTGCTTGCTGTAGAACGTCTCGGCGCTGATGTACTCATACAGCAGGCTGGCCAGCAGGTCGGCCTGGTTGTCGTCAAGGGGTGCGGGTTCGATGGGCTGATCGGTCACAAGCCTCTCCTCCGGGCATATGCGCCCGGTGGCTCCCATTAAACCCACACAGGCGCGCCACGTCAAGCAAAAGCCCCCTCGCGAGGAGGGGGCTCGAAGGTCGTCGAGAAGGACGGTGGAGAGATTACCCGCGTGAGATGCCCAGCGCGGCGGCCAGCTCCTGCTTGACGTCGTCCGGCAGGTTGGGCAGGTCTTCGATGCGCGGGCCGCTGTAGCGCTCGCTGCGATGGTCGGGGAGGTAACCCAGCCCGGCGGCTGTGGCGTAGTCCCAGTAGTGGGCCACGTCGCCGCGCTTGGTGAAGATATCGTGGAAGGCGTTGATCACCTGCTGGTTGGTGAACGCGTACGGCGCGGCGGCGGGCGGCTGCGCCGTCACCGGCGAGCCCGCCGACTCGCTGCCGGTGGGTGTGAAGCTGGGCACCGTCGCGGCCCCTGGCAGCGGGCAGTACAGCGTCTGCCCCACCTCGACGCGGTTCACGTCGGCGATGTCGTTGAAGATGGCGATGACACGGTAATACTCGGAACTGCCGTAGATGTGATCCGCGACCGCGCCCAGCGTGTCGCCCGACTGGATGGTGTAGGTCGTCACGTTCTTGCCCCAGTCGCCCAGCCACTTCAGCGCCGTCTGGTAATCGGCGTCGTTGGCAGGGATGGGCGCGGGTGTGTTCTCGAACATGGCGCGCGCGCGGATGCGCTTGAGGATGTCCGCCGGGATCGGATAGGGCGGGGTCTTGGGCTGCGCGATGCGATCCCTGGGCGCGAGGCAGACCTTCTGGTACTGCGTGCCGTGCTGGAACCACGCCTCGTTCCAGACGTTGATCGGCCACGTGCGGTACGCGCCGCCCTGACCATCCCAGTAGGGATCGTGCACGTAGATGTAGTTATCGTCGTAGCCAACGGCCACCACGAAGTGCCCGCCGTTAATGCGCGATTCGTGCAGGTTGGCGCGCATCACCGGGAAATAGTCGACCAGCACCAGGGCGGGCCGCCCCCCATCCAGCCAGCCCATCAGGTTAGTCAACCCGGCGTCGCTTGACGTGTCGTGGCGCTGCAGATTCAGCCCGTACAGGTTGCCCGACTGCTGCATGGTGGTCACAGACAGCGGACCCTTGGCTGTGATCCCGGCATCCTTGTAGACCTGGTTCGGGGTCACGTTCTTGCCAATCGTGTCGGCCATCATCGCCACGCAGGTCGGGCCGCAGTCGTTGATCGAGTAGCCTGCGGTCGCCTTATCCTTCTGGGATACATACGTCACATTGAGAATAGTGCCCATGATCTGCCCTCCTTGAGCGTTTGGTAAATGCTGCTGCTGATTAAACACCCGCCAGAGCAGGCGGTCAAATGGCAGCGCGAGGGACCGCATGAGGCTAAAAGCCTCATGCTATCATCGATACGCTGGCTAAAGCCAGCCCCGGAAATCGCACGCCTACGGGACCAGCACGATCACGATCACGACCAGCCCGGCGACCAGCGCCACCAGCCCGATGATCAAGCCGACGATCAGCACCGTCGGCGCGTTCTGCACGATGGTCTGGTAGGTGATCACATCGTCGCCGGCCACCGTCAGCGAGCCGCTCACGTCGCCGTCAACGTCGACGTCAAACGGCTTGCCGGGCTCGTCGTCGCCTGCCGGCGGCGGCGTGCCTGCCGCCCGGCGCGCGCGCACGTACTGTGCCGCCCCGGCGAACGCCCCGCCCGCGCCGCCAACGGCCACCAGCGCCGCGATCAGGATGCCCAACTGCCCGCCGCCGTCCTTCTGGGCGGCCTCGCCGGGCACGGTGATCGTCAGCGGGATGGTGTTCGTCTCCTCGTTGAAAGCGGTGCCGTCGCTGCGGGTCTGCGGCAGGTAGATGTACACTTCGAGCCGGTTAATCCCCACCGCTTCCGCGCCCGCCGGCGTGATGTTCCAGCGCCACACGTTGGGCACGTTGACGCGCATGTGCAGCAGCCCGTTGGCCGGGACCGCCTCATAGCGGAAGTGGCTCAGGTCGAGGCCGCGCAGCCCGGCCCCCATGTACTCGCGCACCTCGATCATCTGGCTGTCGATCAGCGCCGGCAGCGTCGGGGTAGGGTGTGCACCGCCGCCCGACGGCGTCGCGGTTGCCTCAGCGGCAGCGGCGGCAGTCGGCAGCGCGATGGTGACCCTGATCTCAACGCGGATCTCGCCTGCCTCGCCGACAGCCAACTGCGACGGGGCGTAGACGTTCACCTGGCCGCTGCCCAGGTTGTTGCCCGCTTCGTCGATGAGGGTGAAGGTGTGTGCCATCGCCACTTCGGAACCCGCCGGAGTCTCGCCGGACGACGGCCCGGGCGGCTCGACCGGGGCCGGTGTGGGCATCTCGACCGTCGCCGAGGGCGCCTGCGTTGGCGCCGCGCCCGGCGGCGTTGGCGGCTGGCTCTCGGGCCCCCCGCCGGTTTGTGGCAGGGCAGTGGGCGTCGAGAGCGCCCCAATGGGCGTCGGCGTGGCCGGGGGCAGGGTTGGCGCAGCCGTCGCGGTTGGGAGCGCCGTGGGGGTGGGCGGGGGCTCGGTCGCCGCAGCGGCGGGCGAAGCCGCCGCCATCCGGGTCGGTTCGGAGGTCACGGGCATCGCTGATGCGCCACCCAGCCCAGTCAACAACATCACGGCGGCCACCAGCGCCGCCAGCACGCCAATCGCCGCGAAAGTGACAGTCATCCACACGTGCCTGCGATGAGGTTTCATCGGGGCTCCCTTACGTGTAACAGATCTCTGCGATGATTAAACAGGAGCGCGCGCCCGGAGTCAAGCGCAGTGGCGGGCACAAAAGGAACCGGGCCCGCGTCATGGCGACGCGGGCCCGGCCCCTGTTGATGGTTGTGTGCGCTCAGCCCTGCGGAGTCGGTTCGAGGTCGGGGTGCTCCTCTTTCCAGTTCTCCAGATGGTATTCCGGCGACTTCTCGAAGGCCCCCTTGCAGCCATCGCAGCAGAAGTAGTAGGTCTTGCCCTGGTACTCCGACTTCGACGCCCAGTTGCCCTTCTCGGTCTGCATTCCGCACACCACGTCGTACACTGTGACTGCCATGATCAACTCTCCTTTGTGAATTAGACTGCCATTATCAGGAGCCATGCTCCTGCGAGACCGCTCGGTCAAACACTCAGTATCCCGGCGGACAGCGATAGGCTTGCAGCACCCCGTCGATGCGCTGCGCCGCGTCGAGAAGCTGTGTCTCTGCGAAGCGTCTGCCGATCAACTGGACACCAATCGGCAGGTTGTCGTGTGTGAAGCCAACCGGGATCACAACTGCCGGGTGGCCGGACAGGTTGAAGATGATGGGATGCAGCAGGTTCGCCATAAGCTGCGGCATGGGCTGGCCGTCCACGTCGATTTCGTCGGTGGCTGAGCGATGCGTAAAGGCCGACGTCGGGAAGACCGGGCAGATCCACACATCCCACTCGCCGAGAAAACGCTCGATCTGCCCGGTGAGCGCATCACGGCGGCGCAGCGCATCGGCGATCTGCTGCTGGCTGAGGGTGACGCCGCGATACAGCCCGCGCATCAGCGGGTGGACGTTCTTCCGGTTCGAGGCCATCAACCCGGCCACGCGGCGGAATCCCTGCACCAACGGCGACTGGAAAGCGTTGTTGACGCAGCCCAGAACCTCTCCGGCAAGCTCCCAGGCATCATCGAAATCGAAGTCGGAAGGCACGGTGCGTGCCACCTGATGCCCGGCTTGGCGCAGCCGTTCGGCTGCCCGATCCATTGCCGCCCGGCTGTCTGCTGCAAGCGGCGTCCCGCCGAAATCGTCGGTGTACGCAATGCGCAGACTGGCGGGCTGCGGAGCGGGCGGCTCGCCCTCCGCCCAGTCGGCGAGGACGGAGAACGCCAGGCGCAGATCGTCCACCGAGCGGGCCAGCGGGCCGAATGCGGCGATGTCCAGCAGCTTGCGCACCTGCTCAGAGACGTTGAGCGGTTTCGGGCTGGAGACGTGGCCTTTGCCCAGCCGCACCTGCCCGGTCATCTTCAGGCCATACACGCCGCAGAAATGCGCCGGGATGCGGATCGAGCCGCCAATGTCGCTGCCCAGCTCAAGCGCGGTCAGGTCGGCTGCAATCGCCGCCGCTGCGCCGCCTGAGCTTCCGCCCGGAGTCCGCGACAGGTCCCAGGGATTATTGGTGCGCCCGAACACCGGGTTGTTGGCCTGAATGCCGCTGGCCAGGGCCGGAAGGTTGGTCTTGCCCATGATGATCGCGCCGGCCTGACGCAAGCGGCTCACGAGTAAGGCATCTTCCGCCGGCACACGCTCTGAAAAGGGTTTGTAGCCGGCGGTAGTACGCATGCCTTTGGTATCGAACGAGTCTTTGACCGTGATCGGAACGCCGTGCAGCGTCTCCCCGCTGGCCGAAGTCTGATCAGCCTGACGCGCCTGCGCCAGCGCCCCTTCAGCGTCGAGGGTGACAACCGCGTTCAGGGCTGGATTGTAGGTCTCAATCCGGCTCAGGTAGTATTCGACCCGCTCGACAGAAGACATCTGCGCCGGGCGAGATGTTGTCGCTGGATTGCCGACAGTCTGCATGGGCTTGATACTCCATTACCCTGACGAGATGACTCGACGATACGGCCAAAGCGGAAGATCGGACAATACAGTTGTACCTCGAAAGCGCCTGCTAAACTGCACGATCAGCCCACGGGACCGGCACATCCTGCCGTTAGATCCGTTTCCGGCGCAGGCGCAGCGAGTTGGTCACCACGCTCACCGAGCTGAAGGCCATCGCGAAGGCCGCCAGAATGGGGTGAAGCTGGCGCAGGAACTCCGGCGCCCAGGCAAACGGGTACAGCACGCCTGCCGCGATCGGGATCAGGATGACGTTGTAGCCGAAGGCCCAGAACAGGTTCTCCTTGATGGTGTTGATCGTGGCGTGGCTCAGGCGGATGGCCTGCGGCACGCTGCGCAGGTCGCCGCGGATGAGCGTCACGTCGGCGGCCTCCATCGCCACGTCGGCGCCGGTGCCGATGGCGATCCCGACGTCGGCCTGCGCCAGCGCGGGCGCGTCGTTGATGCCGTCGCCGACCATCGCCACGCTGTAGCCCTGCGCCTGCAACGCTTTGACGTGCGCCGCCTTGTCGCTCGGGCAGCACCTCGGCGAAGACCGTGTCGACGCCCGCCTCGGCGGCGATGGCGTGGGCGGTCGCCGGTTGTCGCCGGTGATCATGGCGACGTGCAGGCCCAGCCGCCGCATCTCGGCGATGGCTTCCCGGCTGCCGTCCTTGATGGTGTCGGCCACGGCGATCACGCCCGCTGCCTGCCCGTCGACCGCCAGCCACATGGCCGTCTTGGCCTCGCCCTGCAGGCGCTGCGCCTCGGCGTCGAAGCCGTTGAGCGCGACGTTCTCCGTTTGCATCAGCTTGAGGTTGCCGACCAGCACCTGCTGGCCGTCGAGCGTGGCGCGCACGCCGTGCCCGCTGATCGCGCTGAAGCCCTGCGGGCTGCTCAGCGGCAGGCCCTGGCCCTCGGCGGCGCGGACGATGGCCGCGCCCAGCGGGTGCTCAGAGCCGCGCTCGGCGCTGGCGGCCAGCCGCAGCGCGTCCTCGCGGTTGAGATGGCCGTTGACGACCACGTCGGTGACGTCGGCTCGCCGCGCGTGATCGTGCCGGTCTTGTCGAGGACGATGGCCGTGAGCTTATGGGCCTGTCTCCAGCGCGCCGCTGTTCTTGAACAGGATGCCCTTCTCCGCGCCGCGGCCGGTGCCGACCATGATCGCCGTCGGCGTGGCGAGGCCCATCGCGCACGGGCAGGCGATGACCAGCACCGCCACCATGCGGATCAGGGCGTCGGTAAAGGTGGTGTTGGGCACGAGCAGCAGCCAGATCAGGAAGGTGACGGCTGCGATGGCGATCACCGCCGGGACGAACACCGCCGCTACCTGGTCGGCTAAGCGCTGGATGGGCGCTTTGCTGGCCTGCGCGTCCTCGACCAGCCTGATGATCTGCGCCAGCGCCGTCTGCCGCCCGACCGCCGTCGCCTCGAACTTGAGCGGCCCTGCTTGTTGATCGTCGCGCCGATCACCTCGTCGCCGGGCTGCTTGTCGACCGGCAGCGACTCGCCGGTGATCATGCCCTCGTCGACGGCGCTCATGCCCTCGACCACCACGCCGTCGACCGGGATCTTCTCGCCGGGGCGCACGATGACGATGTCGCTGACTACCACGTCGTCAATCGGCACGTCGACTTCCGCGCCGTCGCGCACGACGCGGGCCGTCTTGGCGCGCAAGCCCATCAGCTTCTTGATCGCCTCGCTGGTCTGGCCCTTGGCCCGCGCTTCGAGCAGCTTGCCGGTGACGATCAGCGTGATGATCGCCGCCGAGGTCTCGAAGAACACGTGTCGCCGGGGATCAGTCCCAGCGTCACGACAATCGAGTACACGTAGGCCACCGACGAGCCCAGCGCGACCAGCACGTCCATGTTGGCCGAACCGTTGCGCAGCGCCTTGAAGCCACCCTCGTAGTACTGCCAGCCGACGTAGAACTGCACCGGCGTAGCCAGCGCCCAGAACAGCACGTTGACCCACGGCTGGTGCGACCACATGCCCAGCAGGCTGAAGTCGCGGGCCATGCTCAACAGGAACAGCGGTACGGTGAACAGCGCGCCGACGATCAGCAGGCGTTCCTGCTTCCTGATCTCGGCCACGCGCGCCTTGCGCTCGGCGTCTTCCATGTCGTCCCCGGAGGCGGCCTCGACCACGCCGTAGCCGATGCGCTCGACCTGCTTGACCATGTCGCGGCGGGTGACCTGGCCGGGGATGTAGGTCACGACGGCCTTCTCGGTCGCCAGGTTGACCGACGCGTCGAGCACGCCGTCGAGCTTCTTGAGGCCCTTCTCGACGGTTGCGACGCAGTTGGCGCAGGTCATGCCGGTGATGGCCATGTCGGTGGTGGCGGTCGCCACGCCGTAGCCCACCAGCCCCACGCGGTCGATGATATCCTGCGTCTTGAGCACCGACGGGTCATAGATCACCGTCGCGCGCTCCAGCGCCAGGTTCACGTCGACCTGCTCGATACCGCCCAGCTTCTTCAGCCCCTTCTCGACCGTGCTGACGCAGTTGGCGCACGTCATGCCGGTGATGGGCAGGGTTACCTGTTTTTCAGCCATGTAATGTGATGTCTCCTGCTTTACAACTTGCGTTTCATGAAGATGGCGATCTCGCCACCATCGTAATCGTCGTTGGTGTAGTACGACAGGTCGACCGCCTCAACCGCGAAGCCCAGCGCCCGGTAGAAGCAGATCGCCGGGACGTTGGTGCTCTGCGTCTCGACCACCAGCGTGCGTAGTTCCGCTGCGCGGCCCAGCGCCGCCATGCCGTCCATCAACCGCCGCCCGATGCCCCGCCGCCGGTACGGCTCCTCGACGCCAAACTCCCAGATCCACAGACTGCGGTTCCAGGCGTGGCGCTCGCCAATGGACAGCCCGGCCAGCCGCTCGCCGTCATACGCGCCCAGCGACAGTCGGTCGCGGGCGATGATCTCGCGGTAGTGGGCCTCGTTCTCGCTCTCGTCCTCGCCCCAGCGCCGCACGTAAGGCGCTTCGAGCGCCACCAGCTCCAGCGTGATCGCGATCCGCTCCGGCGTCTCGACCTTGCCGACTTGATAGCGCTGCCCGGACGTGTAGCCCGGCATGACGCGCGCGATGTCGGCATAGGTGATCGTGTCCAGCGGCCTGATGTCGATCACACCTGCTGCTGCTCCGTGAGCGCCTGCTCGATCATGCCGACGGTCGGCCAGCCCTCCAGCCCATCGGGCGTGTGGTACACGCGGCAGCTCAATGTGTAGTCCTGGCCGGCGGTCGGGAACAGGTCGCGCCCGTCGACACGCAGGGTCGGCGAGCCGGCGAACTGCGCGGCCTCGGCCTCTTCCGGCGTCTCGACGCGCCGCAGCGTCACCGCCGCCTCGACGCCCAGCGCCTTCAGCGCCGCCTCAAGGTTCTCACGCGCGGTCTGCCACGAAGGGCAGCCGTCAAAGTACAGCAGCTCAATGTGCATCAGACACCTACAGCTTGCTCAACTCACCAAACACGTCGCGCAGCTCGGCCAGCACGCGCTCGCCTTCCGCTGCGTCGCCGGTGCGGATGGCGTCGGTGACGCAGTGGTGCATGTGGTCGTCGAGCACGATCAGGCCGACCTTGTTCAGCGCGGCCTGCACCGCCTGTATCTGGTGGATCACGTCGATGCAGTAGGTGTCGTCCTCCACCATGCGGGCGATGCCGTTGATGTGGCCCGCCGCGCTGCGCAGGCGGTTCAGCACGTCGCGCCGGGTGTCGTCGGGGCGCACGCGGGTGTGATCGTGTTCAAGCGTTTTTTGATCGGCCATAAGTCTCTCTCACTCTGCGCTGCCAGCGGCGTCTTTACCCCACCCCCCGGGGGAGGGGGTCAATCTACCACTGATTATAGGGATAAGGACTATCCAATTCAAGTGACATTCGTCTGATTCGGCGGCAGGACAGATGTCATTGGTCGAATTAATACATTTCTAACGCAATTGCGCTACAATGTACCTTGCCTGAGATGACAACGATCCCGTAAAGGGTTACAATCAAGGGTGATCATGATTGGGAGAGGGTGTTATGCCAATCTACGCTTATGAATGCAAAAACTGTGGCGTGCGGTTCGACCGGCGGCAGAGCTTCAACGACGATCCAATTACGGTGTGCCCGGAGTGCGAGGGCGAAGTCCACCGTCTGATTCAGCCCGCCGGTATTGTCTTCAAGGGCTCCGGCTTCTACGTCACCGACAACCGCGGCTCCAAGTCTACCCTTTCCAGCAGCAACCGCGCCGAGTCGAAGTCGGAGGGCAAGGCCGACAAGTCAGAGACCAAAGCCGCCAGCAAGCCCGCCGCCAGCGAGAAATCGAGCAAGGCCGCGGACTGACTGGCGGCCATGACAGCGCAGCATGTATGGCGACTCCCACCCAGCGGGGTGTGGAGTCGCTTTTTTGTGCCCCCCTGCCGGTTTTTTCGCTATACTGAGTGTGGTGGCCTGAAACGGACGACGGGCTGCCCTGAAACACACTGACTCGAAAGGTCTGGTCCGCACTTATGGCTGATGGATTCTCGCAGGTGCTGTCCCCGGCACGCCGGATGAGCGGTCTGGGTTACCGCGTACCCGGCCTGCTGGCGTGGCTGGTGGTCGTCGGGGCAATCGTTGGGCTGGTGCAGTTCCCGCATGTCCTGTCGATGGCCGCCGCGCTGCTGGCGTTGTACCTCACCGCACGGCTGATCGGCATCGTCGTCTTCACGCTGGTCGGCACGTGGCGCATCCGCAAATGGCAGGCCCGCGACTGGGCGGCGATGCCCGCGGCGCATGGCCGCCTCAACCCCGCCGATGTGCATCACGTGGTGATCGTGCCCAGCTACAAGGAGCCTGTCTCGCTGCTGGAACGGACGCTGCACGGGCTGGCGGCTCAGCATGACGCCGCACGCTGCCTGACGGTGGTGCTGGCGATGGAGGAATCGGAGCCGGACAGCGCGGTCAAGGCGCATAACCTGGCGCGGGAGTTCGAAGGCAGCTTCGCGCGCGTGCTGGTCACCATGCACCCGCGCGGCCTGCCCGGCGAGCAGGCCGGCAAAGGCTCGAACGAGGCGTGGGCGGCGCGACAGGCGCGCCATGAGCTGATCGAGCGGCTGGGGATGCCCATCGACCGGATGACGATCACGTCATGCGACGCGGATACGGTGTTCGACCCGCAGTACTTCGCGGCGCTGGCGCAGCTTTTCGCCGCCGACCCGAAACGCAACCGCCGCTTCTGGCAGGCCCCCATCTTTCTGCACAACAACATCTGGGACGTGCCCTCTCCGACACGGCTGATGGCCGTGCTGTTGAGCGGCTCGCACCTGTCGCGGCTGGTCAGTCCGCTGGCCAGGCCGCTGCCGCTGAGCACCTATTCGCTGAGCTTCCGGCTGGCCGAAGAGGCCGACTTCTGGGACCCGGCTGTTATCTCCGAAGACTGGCACATGTACCTGCGCTGCTTTTTTGCGGTGAAGGGCGACCTGTCGCTGGTGCCGATCTACCTGCCGGTGAAAATGGACGCCGTTGCCGGCGGCAACCTGTGGGAGGCGCTGCGCAACCGCTACCGGCAGGCGGTGCGTCACGGCTGGGGCGCGGAGGACGTGGGCTACATTCTGGAGCAGTGGGGCCGCACGCCCGACGTGCCCGCGTTCCGCAAGCTGCGGCGGCTGGTGCAGGTGGCGCACGACCACGTGCTGCAAAGCATCTCGTGGTTCGTGATCATCATCGGGCACCCGCTGACACACATCAGCCCGATGACCGAGGAATGGCGCGGCGTGCTCAATTACTGCTCGACGGCCTTCACCTTCGACCTGTTCCCGTTCGGCATTGCGCCGGAGCACATGCTCACCGCCGCGCCGCTGACGTGCGGCTTCCTGGTGCTGATGAAGTCGTCATACTGGGTCAGCGGGGTAGGGCTAGTGCTGGTGTGGGTCGCGGTGCTGCTGCGGACCGCCTCGCCGAACCAGCCGGGCCGTCTGGCACGGGTGGCGGTCTCGACGGTCGAGCTGGCGTTGCTGCCGGTGGTCACCTTCGTGCTGGACACGATCCCCACGCTGTACGCGCAGACGCGGATGCTGGTCGGCCTGCAATTGACCTACCAGGCGACGCCCAAACGGGCAGTAGTGGTTCAAGATGAGGTAGTCAGGGAGAAATAGCGGCGCAGTGCGCCGAGTGGGGTCGGGCTATCAGGCCGAAAGGACCTTCGGAAGGCGCTAGAAGATCTGGAGCGTACCCGTCGCCCGCACGATCTTCTGGCGGTAGTTCGACACGAAGTCGTCCAGGCGGTCGTGGAGCGTTTCCCACTCGTGGTTGTCGAGGATGCTGTTCATGCTGGCCAGGTCCTCGGTGATGCCGCCGGTCAGCACCTGCGCGCAGTCGCCGTAGATGGTGAACCACGCCTCGGTCGGCTGAAGCCCCAGCCGCGTGATCCCCGGCACGAACTCGCGCACGACGAACTCGAAGTACTCGGCGTCGCGCCCATCCTTGATATCCCAACTCATCAGCAGCTTGACCATAACAGGTTGTGTCCTCAGTGTACGCGTCGCAGGACGACGATCTGGGTCTCTTCCTCAGCCCCAACCGACGAAATCTTCAGCGTGTCCATTTCCACGACATTCGAGACGCCCATCTCTTTCAGGAACTTATCCAGCGGGTCCAGGTCCAGCTTGACGGCCTCGGTCTGGTAGTGCATCGGCACCACAATCGACGGCTCGATGACGCTGATGACCTCCGCCGCCTCGGCGCTGTTCAGCGCGCCACCGCCACCGACCGGCAGCAGCAGCACGTCGATGGGCCCCAACTGCTCGATCTCGGACTGGCCGGGCACGTGGTCCAGGTCGCCGAGATGCGCGACGGTCATGCTGTCGAAGTCGTATACAAACACCACGTTGCGGCGGATCTCAGCGGGGTCGCGCGTGATGTCGTAGGCCTCGACGCCGGTGATGAACACCCCGCCGATCTCGTATTCGCCGGGGCGGCTGAGCACGTGCTCAACCTTCTTGACCAGGTCATGCGCGTTGTGGCCGGGGGCGTCATGGCTGACCGTGACGATGTCGGTGGGCGGCAGCTTCAGCTCGCCGTAGCCGATGCTCGCGTCGTAGGGGTCGGCGACGATGCTGGCGACGCCGCGCTCGATGATCCGGAAGCAGCTATGCCCATACCACGCGATCTCCATACGAGTCCTTTCGTCACGATGCGCTCAACCGGTAACAGACTTAGGCGATTATACCGTAGAGGATAGTGTGCCGCTAGATAATCTGTTCGCATGGCGGGCAGGGCTCAGGTGGGCCTCCTCCGCGTCTTGACAATCTGACGCTGCCTGATAGACTTCTCGCATTGTGTTGCGCGTGACAGCAGGATCAACGGGGGAGGGAAGACCATGCACGAGATTACCAAGCAGGCCCAGACAGACGGCGTTCGCTTTATCGACCTGCAGTTTACCGACATCATGGGCACGATCAAGAGTGTGACCATACCCGTCGCCCAGCTCGAAGAGGCGCTGGATCGCGGCGCGTGGTTCGACGGCTCCAGCATCCAGGGCTTCGCCCGCATCCAGGAATCGGACATGTTCCTGATGCCCGACCCGCCCACCTACCGCGTCATGCCGTGGACCTCGCCAGAGCGCCGCCGCGCCCGGCTGATCTGCGACATCAAGCGCCCCGACGGCGAGCCGTTCACCGGCGACCCGCGCACCGCGCTGCGGATGGCGGTGGCCCGCGTTGAGCAGCTCGGCTACGGCTACAACTGCGGCCCCGAGCTGGAGTTCTTCCTGTTCAACAAGAACCACGACAGCGGCCCGCTGACCCCCGTCCCGCACGACGTAGGCGGCTACTTCGACTTCTCGCCCAAGGACGAGGCGCAGTCGATCCGCGCCGACATCGTCCTCGCGCTGGAGGCGATGGGCATGAAGGTCGAGGCCAGCCACCACGAGGTGGCCTCCGGCCAGCACGAGATCGACTTCGAGTACGCCGACGCGCTGACCGCCGCCGACAACGCCATGACATTCAAGTACACGGTCAAGGCCATCGCCGCGACGTATGGCGTGTACGCGACGTTCATGCCCAAGCCGATCTTCGGCATCAACGGCTCAGGCATGCACACCCACCAGTCGCTGGTGGACGCGACGAGCGGCGACAACGTCTTCTACGACGCCAACGACCCGTACCGGCTGTCGCCGGTCGCCTATGGCTTCATCGCCGGGCAGCTTGCACACGCCCGTGCGCTGGCGGGCGTCGTCGCGCCGACGGTCAACAGCTACAAGCGGCTGACGCCCGGCTTCGAAGCGCCGGTGTACATCTGCTGGGCGCAGATCAACCGCTCGGCGCTGATCCGCATCCCGCGCTTCTCGGAAGGCCGCGAGCAGTCGACGCGCGTCGAGCTGCGCTTCCCCGACCCGTCGTGCAACCCGTACCTGGCGTTCGCGACGATGCTGCGGGCCGGGCTGGACGGCATCGAGCAGGGGCTGGCAGCACCGGAGCCGGTCAACGAGGATGTGTACCACTTCACGGCGGAGGACCTGGCCGCGCGGGGGATCGGCACGCTGCCGGGTACGCTGGGCGAGGCGCTCGACGAGCTGGACGGCGACGACCTGCTCAAGGATGCGCTGGGTGAGCACATCACGAAGGCCTACCTGCGCGCCCGCCGCGCCGAGTGGGATGAGTATCGCATCCAGGTGTCACAGTGGGAGATCGACCGGTATCTGGAGACGATCTGATCGCTGCATCATCAGCAGGGGGCGCTCGCCGAGCGCCCCGCCGCTTACCAGCCCGTCTGCGCCACAATCAGCGCGTCGATCTCCACACCGTAGCCATCCCCACCGCTGGCGGTGAGCGTCACGCTGTGCGCACCCTGCTCAAACACGAACGTCCCCACCGTCAGCACGGCGAACGCGTTCCAGCCCTCGCCGCTTGACGTGCCGGTGTTGACCGTCACGATCTCGCCGGTATCCTGCCCGTCGATCTGCGTCTTGAGCGTCTCGGTCTGCCCGCGTGGGTTGTCGTTGCTCTGCCGGATGTACAACGTGTAGTGGCCGCTCACTGGCGCGTCGAGCGCGAACGTCACGCCCTGACCGTCGTTAAGCAGCACCGTCTCGACGTTGTAGGCCATCGAGCGCGCGATGCGCACGCCGTCAAAGGCTGCTTTCTCTGCCTGGTAGCCGACAGCGACAGGCGTGGCCCCGGCAGCGGGCGTCATCCACTTCACGTCAAGCGGCAGCGGAGCAGGGGTGGCGGTCGGAGGGAGCGACTCGGTAGGCGTGGGGCTGGACTCCGGTGTGGCCGTGGCGGTCGGTGGCTCAGCGGTGGGTGTGAGGCCAAGAACGGGCGGCTGGCTGGCCTCGACGGTGGGCGCGGGGGCTGCGGGCGCGACAGCGCCCATCTCGACGAGGATCAGCGCCACGCCCCCGGCGATGAGCAGCGCGCCGGCCCCGCCCAGTGCGGCGCGCAGCCCCGGCGCGAGAAGCTCCTCATCTTCGGGTTTGAGCTTGGCGATCAACAGGATGATGATGCGGATGAAGCTGGGGAAAATCGCGACGAGCAGGCTGCCCAGCCCGATCAGAATCAGGATGACCGCTGAGGTGACCATGATGCCCTTCATCCTTTGCTGGAAGCGATCAAGAACAGCGAGGCAGCACACAGCGTATGGCTGCAAACACCTCTCCATTATAACCGAAGAATTGGCCTCACCACGGCAGCCCGTTCAGGTCGATCAGCCCCGGCGGCCAGGGCTGCCCGGCACGCGTCAGGACCATCGTGATCGAGTTCGAAGATCAGCGTGCGCCCGCCCGGCTGGCTGTACTGCATCGGCCCCGGCGCGACCTGCCAGCCGACCGATCCATAAAACGGGATCAGGTGCTCGTCGCAGATCAGCAGCCCCGCCTCGACGGCCATCTGCTCAAACAGGAAGCCCGCCGCCACGCGCAGCGCCAGCTTCGCGCAGCCCCTGCCGCGATAAGCCGGGGCGCTCATCACGCCGCCCACGCCGCCCACGTGCAGCGGCTGACCGCCAACCTGTATCGTCCGCTCGACGATCTCCAGCGCCGCAGCCAGATCGCTGCCTTCCCACACGCACAGCATCCACTCTGAGGGCGCATAGGCCCAGTCCGCGCCCGGCCTGCCGGGCGGAAAGCACAGCGTCTCGACGGCGTCGATCTGCTGGCGCTCAGCGGGAGTCAGCTCGGCGGAAGGTACAAGGATGATGCGCATGGGCAGTCCCTTCGGTTATGGAAATCGGCGGTCAGGCGTCGAGCACCGGCGCGCTGGTCGCCAGCCGGAAGCCCACCGAGTTAAAGCGCAGGTAGGGGTCGTTGCCGGTGCGGAACAGCGTCCGGGCCGACTGGCGGATCAGGAACCACGAGCCGCCGCGCATCGTGCGGAACATGCCGCCATAGTCGCCGGTGTAGGCCGGCTCAAAGTAGGCGTTCTGGCACCATTCGAGCACGTTGCCGCTCATATCGCGCGCGCCGACCGGCAACTCGCCGCCGGGGTACAGCCCGACCGCTACCGCGCGCCGCAGGCGGCTTTCGCGGGTATTGGCCAGCAGTGGCTGCCAGTCGTGGCCCCAGGCGTACAGGTTGGTGGGGCGGCCCAGAGTCGCCGCCTGCTGCCATTCCCACTCGGTCGGCAGGCGCACGGTGAATCCCAGCCGCACGCTCAGCCAGCGGCAGTAGGCGATGGCGTCGTACCACGAGACTTCCTGCACCGGGTGGTTGTCGATCTGCACGCTAACGCGCTCATACTCAGGCCGCCAGCGCAGCCCGCCCCACCACCACAGGGAACTGCTGTGCCCGTTGGGGTCGTCGAGGAAGATGCGGTACTGCGCCCACGTCACCGCGTAGCGGGCAATCGCAAAGGGCTCCACGGTGAACGGCGTGTCAATCTCGCGCAGCAGCACCTCGCCGCCGGGCACCGCGCACCACGCGATGTCGGGCAGGCCGTCGGCGCGAAGGCCCACGCCGGGGCGGTCGTCGCCAAGCTGCGACAGCAGCTCGCCGATGGCCGCGCGCCGGAAATGCGAGATGTTCTTCCGGGCGATCTCGTCCAGCAGCGCGCCGCGATAGTGCCTGGTGAGCCGGTCGCCGCCCAGCATCGGCTCCGCGCCGCTGAACAGTTCGGCCCTCGCCAGCTCGCCGCTGAGATATGGCTCGCGACCGGTGGCGCCGTGCGTCGAATCCATACGCCCGCCCCTCCGTCAAGTATTCCACAGATTATAGCCAATGCGCGCCGATTGTGTAGCGGGGCCTCGCCCCCGCCCGACGCCCTTTGGCCCACCCGGCGCTGTTAGGCTATAGTATGCCCGGTATAATACATGCTGGTACTGATCAAGACTGCCAGAGGTGAAACCCATGACCATTCGAAGACTCTTCCCACAGGCAGCGGCGCTGATCGCCGTGCTGCTGGTGACCGGCTGCAAGGGCACGCTCGACCAGAACGTCAGCCGCCTGAACGCTGCCGCCACACAGTTGGCCGGCGGGGGCGGCGGCGGCCAGCCCGCCGACACGCCCATCGCGCCGACCGAGACGCCCGTCCCGCAGCCGACAGGCATCCCCGCCGGTGACCACGACCTGACCACCGACCCCAATGCGCTGCTGGTACAAGCCTGGGGGCAGGTGTACGGCCTGCCGAGCGGCACCGCGTTCAGTATCAAAGCCACGCAGCAGCAGGTGGCCGACTATGTCATCAAGAACCTCCAGGTGGGCGGCTTCCAGGACACCATTCGCGGCGGCAGCATGACCATCGCGCTGGGCCAACTCCGGCTGGACATGGCGCTGCAAGACACGAACGGCGCGTTCGGCTCCGGGACCGTCACCTTTCAGCCGACGCTTGACGCGAGCGGCGTGCTGCACCTGAACCCCTCCGGCGCGGACTTCAGCGGGCTGGTGATGCCGAACAACTTCACCGCCGCGCTTGGCGACTCGGTCCACTCCGCGCTGACCGGCGCGCCAAACGACAACCTGAGCAGGGTCACGCTGGGCGCTCTGTCGCTCGACAACGGCACGCTGATCGTGCAGGGTAAGGTCAAGTAGCGCGCGCAGCGGGCGCGCGAACGCTGGCCAGCGGAAGTGAAGGAGCCATGCCGCGAATTGTATTCGGGCCGGACGAATCGCGCGCCGTGGAGGGAATCTCGGCGCTGCTCGACCTGATGCCGCGCCACCCCGGCGAGGACGACTCGGCGCTGGCCCGCCGCCTGGCCGATTGGGGGCTGGAGCAGGGGCCGGAGGTCCGCTGGGCGGCGATTGTCTTCAGCGCGCTGAGCATGATCAAGGCGCAGGGCCGGGGCGTTCGCTACCCGCAGCTTGCGTCTATTGGGCTGGACGCGCTGGAGGAGTACAATCAGTCGCTGCGCGGCGAGGCCGGTGCCTAGCCGCCTTTCTCGAATGATGAATAGCTGTTGTATCGGTAAATGGTGAGGTGAAATGAGCTGTCTGATGAAACGCTGGTGGGCGCTGGCCGGCGTCGTCCTGATCGCGGCAGGCTGCACGCCAGGGCCTGCCGCCGTGCCGACGCCCTTCCGCATTGTCGTGACGGCCACGCCGGACATACCAGCATCCGAGCCGCGCGCCGCCGCCACCGACTCCCTTACGTCGACGCCGATGGCTACCGCCAATACGGTCTTTCTGCCGACCGGCAACGTGGCCAACGATCCCAGCTTCGCGTCGTACTGTCCGGCGATCCAGCAGCGCAGCGACTGGGTCTTCACGCTGGACTATGGCCGCTCCGGCTTTGAGTGTGAGCACCACCCGGCGCACGTCAAAGGCGAGGGCGCAGGCCGCATCGACGGCTACGACGCACCCTACCACGTCTATCTCGCGGAGCACCTCGACTACGGCGCGCCGGGCGCAGTGGTGCGCTTCACGCTCAATTCGTTCACCTGGGAGCCGGAGGTCGCCGAAGTGGGCCGGCCCAGCCAGACCCAGCGCCCGGAGGAGTGGCCGCAGGTGCGGATCGGGATCGGCGCGCTGGGCGAGAGCGACCCAAGCGCCGACACGATCATCTGGTCGCAGTGGTATTCGTGGCCGCTCAAGGGGTTCCCGTGGAACTACACCTACACCGCCGAGGACGTGTACCAGGCGATGGGCGTGAACGCCGTGCTCCAGATCGAGGGGCGTATCTACTACTTCGTCGAGGTGCGCAGCACGGGCCAGGGCTGGCCCCGCTCGGACGTGTTCCTGACCAACGCACGCATCGAGTTCACCGGCTACCTGGGCAGCAAACAGGTGCAGTGGTTCGATCCGTCGAAGTAACCTGCCACGCGTTGACAAAACACCCCGCCTCACGTACTGCGTGAGACGGGGTGAGTCCTCAGTAAACTAAAACGCCCGCGTCCGTTACGGCGCCGTGCCGACCATCTCCACCGCGTCGATCTCGTCCCAGCCGTTGTGATTCGTCTGGTCGAGATAGATGACCACCTGGTTCACCGGCGAAGTGATGCCCGACACGGGGATGGTCAGCGTGCGCGGGCACTGGTCGACGACCTGCTCCTGCGCAGTGTAGACGGTCGCGGCAATGCCGGAGCCATCCACCACGTCGACCTTGACAATTGCGCCGGGGTTGTACGTCTCATAGATGTTGATCTGGGATGGCACAACCGGCGTTGCGTAGGTCAGCGTGATGTTGTCTACGCCGTCGCTGCTGCTGGTGGCCCACGCCGTCGCGTTGTCGCCGCAGGAAGCGGTGTCGGGCATCGCCGGCGGCCTGCTGCGCCGACCAGTCGCCGGGCGTGTACTCGCTGGTGGCGGTCGCAGAGCGGCCCACTGGTTCAGCGACGTGCCGCCGCCGGACGGGATCGCCGTCGCGAAGGCCGCTGTCTCGGCGGCCTGAAGCGTCGGCGCTAACGATGTCCCCGCGGCCTGAAACGTGGGGGCCATGTTGGTCAGCTCGGCCATTGCCGTGGGCATGTCCTGCATTGATCTGCGTCGCTGCCGATTGAAGTGTCGCGCTGGCGCCGGACAGGCCGGCCAGCGGCCCGCAGGTGCAGGCCAGCGCTGCCAGCATCAGCCCCGCAACGGCGACGAAACCGAACGCGCGCTTCCGATGAGCATTGCTCTCTCCTCCAAAGTGGCGAAAGTGAATGACATTGCAAGCGTCCGCTGCGGCGGGTTGGGCCGCGCACGGATGCTATACGATTTGTGCTATCCAGCGGAAGGGGCCATCGGTCCAATGGGGATGGATATAGGTGCATCGCGGGCGACCCGCCGGTCTGCCCCTACCGAACGGTGATGGTGTAGTCGCCGGGCACGTACACGTTGACCCGCACGGTGTAGGTGCCGCTCAACTGGAGCGTGGCGGTGATGTGCTCGCTGCCACCGCTGTCCGTCTGGTCGCTGCGGGCGACGACAGCCCCGTTGGGATCGATCAGCGTGACGCTGGGGTCGGTGCTGCCCACGCCAACGACCTCAATCGTGACGGTCTGTCCGCTCTGGCCTTGGAACAGCCAGTTGTGCGCGTCGAACACGCCGCTGATGGTCGCGGTCTGCGTCTGCCCGATGCCAATCGGCTGGATTTGCGTGGTGTCGTTCTCGTCGCCGCCGGTGAATCCCTGCTGCGCGCTGCCTCCGCCTGACGGCGGGCGGGGGTGGGGTGGCGGTCGGCGAGGCGGTGGGCGCGCTGCCCCCCGATGGCGGCAGCGGCGTATCGGTCGGCGAACCGGGCAGCGCCGCCGCGTCGACGGTCAGGATCACGGCGGTCTGCGAGGCCTCATACTGCGGCGCGAGGGCGGTGCCTTCCTGCATCAGGCGCGTGGTTTCGGCGGCGAACGTCGGCCCGAAGGCAGTCATCTGTGCCGCCAGCGTCGCGTCGATCTGGTTGGCGGCAGCACCCGCCGTCGTGGGGACGTTGGCCAGGCTGCCACAGGCACCGGCCAGCATCGCGCCGCCCACGCCCGCCACCACCATTGCCAACCGCCACCATCCGGCGCGACTGCGCCACCTGTCGTGTGTATGCATCGGATGCGTCTCCTCAACGTGCATTGTACTGAGCGCGCCGCGAACCCGCCAGATATCGCGCGGGGCGCGCCCACAAGAAACAGCCTGCCGGGCGACTCCGGCAGGCTGTTCGATGCGAATGTGAGGGCGGCTCTCGCCCCTACCAGCAGTCCACGGACTGCCACCTAATTCAGCGTGAGCGTGTACGTCCCCTCGGTGAACACGTCGACGCGGATGGTGTACTGGCCTGCGCTGGGCAGCGTGGCCGTCAGCAGCGCGTTGTGCCCGCCGCCGCTGTCGTCGTCCTCGCCGACGACGTTGCCGCTGGGGTCGATCAGTTTGACGCGCGGGTCGCAGTCGCCCTGCCCGTTTGCGGCAATGGTCACCGTCTGCCCGGCGGTGCCCTGGAAGGTCCAGTTGCTCGCGTCGAAGATGCTGCTGAGCGAGCCGGTCTGGCTGCCGCCAACGGTGATCGAGCCACCGCCTACGGTCGACAGCCCGTCGCCGCCGTCGAAGGTGCTGCTGCTGCCGTTGCCCCCTCCACCGCCGCCGCTCGTCGCGCCCGACGGGATCAGGCTGGTCAGCGAGCCGCAGGTGCAGGCCATCGTCACCAGCGCCAGCACGGCGACGACGATCAACAGGCGGCGGGTCGTCCGATTGTTGAACATTGCTTCCTCCTAAAAAGAGCTGCCGATGGAATTACGTCACGAACATGATCAGCATTTTACTTTAATTGCGCAAAAGGGCCAGTGGCGTGGTAAAGGTCGCCGCCGGGGCCGCCCGGCGATCAATCGCCGGGCTATCATCGATACGCCGGCTGGAAGCCGGCCCGGAAGAGTCTGCGCACCACGAGCCGGCTTGAGGCGGCGCATGACAAACGATCTTCATGCGACCCTCGCCGCGCCTATCGGCCAGGAAAGGGCGATACGCTGGCCCCGCCGACTGAGGGCGTGTACACTTGCGGTTGTAGGCTATCCAGGCCGGAAAGGACCATCGCATGCCGCACCCACCGCTGCCCAGCCTTGACCACGCCGCGCTGGCGGATGCGCTCGGCACGCTCGCGCCGTCCACGGAGTACGCGCGCGGCGTGTGCGATCTGCTGGCGCTGCTGGGCCTGCTGCGCGATGGCGCGACCTCCGGCGAGGTGTCGGCGATGGTGGTGGACAGCCTGCGGGCGCACCTGGCCGATGGCCTGCCGTTCGCGCTGGCCTGGGACGACCTCGACGCGGAAGGCGTGCGCGGAGTTGACGTGCTGCGCGCCGCCGAAGCGGCCCGCGCCGCCGCGCTCGACGCGCCGACCCCGGCCCGCGTGGTGCGGGTGGCGCAGGGAGTGGTCAAGGGGCGGGCGGGCGACGACGATCGCTACCTGATGCAGTTCGACCGGCACGCCGGGCAGTACCAGCCCATCGGCGGGAAGCAGGACCCGGACGACGCCGACTCCGCCGCCGCGCTGCGCCGCGAGATGATGGAGGAACTGGGCCTGCCATCGCCCGCCGAGTGCGCGCTGACCCCGCTGCTGGCCGACTGGCGCAAGCTGAGCCTCAGCGCGACGTATGGCATCCTGACCGCCTACGCGTTTGACTTCTACGCCGCCGGCGCGATCCGCTTCCCGATCCGCATCGGCGGGGACACCCGCTGGATCGGGCGCAGGCGAGCTGGCCGCGCTGCGTGCCGACGACGGGCGTCCGATCTCGTCGATTTATCACGAAGCGTTGGGCCTCGACCGGCTCGACGCGCTGCCGCCGGAGGTATGGTTGTGATGGCGACCGCAGATGAGTACTTCGCACAGGCGCTGGAGCAGCACCGCTCCGGCCACATCATCCAGGCCGTAGAGAACTACGACCGGGCGCTGAACCTCGACCCGACATGGGCCGACGTGTACTACAACCGGGGCAACGCCCGCCGCGCGCTGGGCGACCTGGAAGGCGCGCTGGCCGACTACTCGGAGGCCATCAGCCGCGACCCGGACAACCTCGACGCGGCGATCAACCGGGGCGGGGTGTGCGCCGAGATGGGCGACTTCGAGGCGGCGATTGCCGACTTCGATTACGCGATCAGCCGCGACACGTCGCTGGTGGAGGCGTACTTCAATCGGGGCACGGCCTACGCCGACCGGGGCGACTTCGAGGCGGCGGCTACCGACTACGGATCGGTGCTGGGCCTGGACCCGACGCGGATCGCCGCGTACCTCAACCGGGCCAACGCCTACCGCGAGCTGGGCTACTACGAGGCGGCTATCGCCGACCTGACCGAGGCGATCCGGCTGAGCCCGCAAAACGCCGCGACCTACAACACGCGGGGGATGGTCTACGGGCAGCTAGACAACCTGGAGGCCGCCGAAGCCGACTTCTCGCAGGCGCTGCGGCTGAACAAGCGGCTGGTCGACGCGTACTACAACCGGGCGACGATCTATCACCGGATGGGCGACCTGACCTCGGCGATTGCCAACTACGAGCGCTACCTGGCGCTGGGCGGCGGCGAGCAGTACGGCGACCGGGCCGACATCGAGGAGGCGGTGGCCGCGCTGAAGGCGGAGCTTGAGGCGGGAGGCCCGGCTGAGGACGACTCCTCAGGGTATGAGTAGGGGGTTGGCTGGAAGGTGGAGGGGGAGGAAGAGATTCACCGCTAAGGCGCAAAGGGCGCAAAGGAAGAGAGAAGATTAACCGCAGAGGCCGCAGAGGGCGCAGAGAGCCCTGTATTCAGTTTGTGGGTGCCCACGGTCGGCGGGGGCCGGGTGGAACACGACGGGGTGGGAAGCCGAGAGTGTGGGCGCGGCCTCCTGCACACGATGGCTGCCGAAGCGCGGCAAGCTGCCATCGACCTTCCGAGCGCCTGACTCTCCCGCCGCCGCCTCAAGCCCTCGCGGGCGAGTAGCGATTCTTGCGGCGGGCGCGCCGCAGGCGCTGTGATGCGGAATCCCGTGTGACCGATATCCTTCCTTCTCGCCACCGAGGCCCCCTGCGCGACAATCCATAGTCTGCGTCAGGCGGCGGACGGGGCGGGCGCGGCGCGAGGGCTGCGACGTTGGCGGGCGGCGGGGGGACCATCAATATCCCTCTGCCGTGGGTCCCGCCGCGGGCGCGGCGCGCGCGCGAGCGCCGTGAGATTGCGCGTTTCGCCTTGCGGCGAAACGGGTAGAACTAATGTTCTGTAGGTATTGTAGGGTGGAGAAGGGGGAAGAGTCAAGGGGTTGGCGTTGATCATCCGTATAACGGGGGGTTAGAGTTTGCTAACCGACCTCACCCCCTGACCCCCTCTCCATTAAGATGGAGAGGGGAACGTCGAGCGCAGCGAGACAGGGGGTGAGGCCCCATTGACCTCCGCCCGTTGCCGGGTGTTTATTAGAAGGTGTACCGCCGTCGAGCCGGAGGAGCCGCCATGAGCAGTCAACACGATCCCGATGACGAAGCCGCCCTCAGGTCCAGCTACGAAGGCATGGCCCCTGAACATCAGCGGCGCTTCCGGGCGCTGGGGGCCTTCCCGCCGCCGGAGGCCGACTATGCCACGTGGGCGGTCGCTGCCGTGTGGGGCGACGAGGCCGATCAGGCCGCCGCGTTCCTCGACACGCTAGCCGCGCGCTCGTTGGTGGTGCGCGCGCCGGATGGCCGCTGGCAGCAGCCCGCCGCCGTTCACGACTACGCGCTGGTTTTGCTGCGCCACGAGGGCGAGGAGCAGGCCGCCCGCCGCGCCCACGCCGAGGCCTTCGCGCGCTACGCCGAACAGCACTGGAACTGGAACGAGGGTCCCATGCTGGAGCGCGAATACGACAACCTGAAGGCAGCGTTCGCCTGGGCGCGGGCCGCCCCCGACGCCGACCTGCTGTACCGGCTGGCGTGTAACACCCGCTACCTGACGCTCGCCAGCGGGCGCTGGGGCGAGGGACGCGAGTGGCTTGAGGCGGCGCTCGGCGCGCTGGGGGATGCGCAGGACGACGAGACACGCAGCCGCCGGGCGAAGTTGCAGAGCGCATCGGGCGATCTGGCCTACAATCGCGGCGACTATCCAGAAGCAACGAGGATGTTTGAAGATGCTGCCAAGACAATGCAGGCGCTGGGCGACCGCAAGCAGGCGGCAGCATTGCAGGGCAAGCTGGCGGACCTGGCGATGCGGCACGGGGACACCGCCGAGGCCGAGCGGCTGTTCACCTCTGCCATCGACACGATGCAGGCGCTAGGCGAGCGTCAGCAGGTGGCGGCGATGCAGGGCGCGCTGGCGGACCTGGCGATGATGCGCGGGGAGTACGACGAGGCTGAACGGCTGTACAACGAGTCGATGAAGACGACGCAGGAGTTGAACGAGCGTCGCACGGTCGCAGTCTTGCAGGGCAAGCTGGCGGACCTGGCGATGCAGCGCGGGGACTACGCCGAGGCCGAGCGGCTGTTCACATCTGGCATCGATACGATGAAGGTGCTGGGCGACCGCCAGCAGGCGGCTGCCATGCAGGGCGCGCTGGCGGACGTGGCGATGCGGCGCGGGGACACCGCCGAGGCCGAGCGGCTGTGCAAGGAGTGGCTCACAGCCATGCAGGAACTGGGCGACCGCCGAGAAGTGGCCGTCGCGCAGGGCAAGCTGGCGGACCTGGCGATGCAGCGCGGGGACACCGCCGAGGTCGAGCGGCTGAATCGTGAGTACCTGAAAACGGCGCAGGAGATTGGCGACAAACGTGAAGCCGCCGTCGCGCAGGCCAAGCTGGCGGATCTGGCGATACGGCGCGGGGACTACGACGAGGCCGAGCGGCTATTTCGCCGGGCCTTAGAAACCTTGAAGAGTCTTGGTGATCTGCAGGGTGTAGCACTCAGTCAGGCACACCTAGCACGGGTCTTGATTGCGACCAATCGCAAGGACGAGGGTTGCGCGCTCTTTGAGCAGGCGGCCAAAACGCTGCGCGAGATCGGCGACGCGCAGGCGGATGCTGTCGAAGCTGACTGGCACAAGCACTGCGGCGGCAGCGATGCACCCGCACCCCCGACCGACCCGTTTGACGTCATTGCCAACTACACCATCGCTGTGCTGACGACTGCCTCAGAGCAGAGGGAGGCGTGGTTCAAGAACGTGCGGAAGGTGCGGGCGCAGGCCGCTCAACACAACGACGCGCCGATGGTCGCGCTGCTGGACGCCGTCACGAAGTTGCTGCTCGGCGATGACCCAGCCGATATCGCACCGCAGTTAGAAGGCCCATACAAAGCCTGCTGGGAGCGCATCGTCGCGGGGGTGGGGAAGGGCCAAGCGGACTGAACCTCGCGCGCTGCCCGGCGGCGAGGAAAACCGGAGCGCGCGCGGCGGCTACCCGATCTCGATCAGCGGGACGCCCAGCACACGGGCAGCGGACCTCACCCCTACCCCCTCTCCACCTGGTGGAGAGGGGGAACACAACGCGGGCGCATGATGGCGGAGTTTACCCCCTGTATCTGGTGGACAGGGAGAAAGGGAGTGCATGGGAGAGGAGTCCAACCCCTCTCCACCAGGTGGAGAGGGGTTGGCGAGCGAAGCGAGACGGGGTGAGGTCAGAAAGGGCACATGATGGAGAAACATCCGTGGCGGGCGTCGGGGCGTGTTTGGGAGAAGCTCAAGCCGCTGGCACGGCAAAACCGTCATGAGCCCACGCCCGCCGAGAAGCGTCTGTGGCAGTGCTTAAGAAATCGCCGGATCGCCGGGGTGAAGTTCAGGAGCAATGAT
>CAWBCR010000027.1:0-152500 GCA_963787375.1 uncultured Chloroflexia bacterium
GACCTTCACCCGGCGACGCAGCGACGGTGCGCTGGCCGCACTGGGCGTGGGGGGCCTCGGCGCAGTGACGGTGGGCGGGCTGATCTTCTTCAGCGGCCTGTCGAGCCGCACCGACCCGTCCCAGGGTAAGCTTCTGCTGCCAATCGCGCTAGCGGGCGCGCTGGCCGGGCTGCTGGCCGGCTTCGCGCTGGGTCTCAGCCTGATCCGGCCCGGCGATGACGCGACCGCGCCCGATGAGCTGCACCACTGGCTGACACTGCTCGGCGCGCTGCTGCGTGCGGGGCTGTTCGTCGGGCTGGGCGTGCTGTTGTTCCTGCCCTTCATTCTGACCTACCACCTCGGCTACGACCACGCCGTCCCGTGGACCGGCTCGCGCACCCCACTGTGGGCCTACCTCGACATCGTAGGGCTGTTCCTGTTTGTCATCGCGTCGTGGATGGTGTGGGAGAATCGCACGCTGGCTGCGTGGGATGAACCGCCGCTACCTGCTGCCCCTGATCCTGGGGCTTGGCGTGGCGGCTGCCGTGACCCTGCTCGCCGCCCAGCACGTCACGCCCGTCGCAGGCATCGCGCTGCCGATGCTGATCGGCGCAGGGGCATTGTTCGTCAAACCGGGGCAGCCTATCGAAAAGCGGCTGGCGCTGATCATGCTGATGGGCGCGCTGGTGCTGTCGCTGGTCGTCGAGGTTGTCGTGCTCGAAGGCGACCTGGGCCGCATGAACACGGTATTCAAGTTCTACATTCAGATATGGCTGCTGCTGGCGGTGGTGGCCGGCGCATCCTTCGGCTGGCTGTGGGGGACAGTCAAACGCGCCACGCAGGCGCTGCGCGTGCCGTGGCTGGCGACGCTGGGCATGCTGGTGTTCCTGGCGGCTCTCTACCCGCTGATGGCCACTCGCGCCAAGGTCGCTGATCGCTGGAATCCCGACGCGCCACACACGCTCGACGGCATGGCCTACATGCCATACGTCACGCGCTACGAGAACGGCGTCGCCTTCAGCCTGCTGCCCGATTACGAGATGCTGCGCTGGCTGCAGGACAACATCACAGGCACGCCGGTCGTGCTCGAAGGGCTCTCGGCGTACGAATACCTGTGGGGCAACCGGGTCAGCGTCTACACCGGGCTGCCGTCGGTTGTCGGCTGGCGCTATCACCAGACACAGCAGCGCCCCTGGGAAGCAAATGCGGTCAACCAGCGCCGCACCGACGTGGCCGAGGCGTACAACACCCCATCCGTCGACCGCGCCATGCAGCTCATCGAGCAGTATCACGTCGATCTGATCGTCGTCGGCAATCTGGAGCGCGCCTACTACGACCCTGCCGGGCTAGCCAAGTTTGATACAATGACAGCGCAGGGCCTGCTCAGGGTGATCTATACACAGAACAATACGACTGTCTACCAGGTAGTAAGGGGGCAAGCGGCGACGCCATGATCGCAGTCATCGGCTGGTATGCCATCGCGACGCTGTTCGGCTGGCTGGCGCTGCCGCTGGCTTTCCGGCTGCTGCCCGGCCTCCCAGATCGGGGCTACACGCTCAGCCGCGCGCTGGGCTTGCTGCTCAGCGGCTACGTGTTCTGGATGCTCGGCTCACTGGGCTTCCTGCACAACGACCTCGGCGGCATCCTGCTGTCGATGCTGGTCGTGGGCGGCGTATCGCTGTGGGTGTACACCTCATGGGGAGATCGCTCCGAGCACCTGCTCGACTGGCTGCGCACGCACGGCGCGCTGATTTTCACCGCCGAGCTTGTGTTTCTGGTTACCTTCGCCGGCTGGGCGTTCGTACGGGCCTACAACCCGGAGATCTCCGGCACCGAGAAGCCGATGGAGCTGACCTTCCTCAACGGCGTGCGCGGCAGCCCCGGTATGCCCCCGCGCGACCCGTGGCTGTCGGGTTACGCCATCAGCTACTACTACTTCGGCTACGTGATCGTCGTGATGCTGGCCCGGCTGAGCGCCACCGCGACAGCGGTCGCCTTCAACCTGGGGATCGCGCTGCTGTTCGCGCTGACGGCGCTGGGTGCCTACGGGCTGGTCCACAACCTGGTTGCTGCGTGGCAGGCAGGAAGAAATCCGGGCAAGGCACCTCCCGGCCTGACGATGAGCGCCTTGCTGGGCCCGCTGTTTGTCGGCGTGATGGGCAACCTGGAGGGTGCGCTCGACCTGCTGCACTCCCTGAACGTGCCGTTCATCCCCGGCAGCTTCTGGACCTGGCTCGACATCCTCGACATCAACCAGCCGCCGACGTCGGTGCAGTGGCCGCTCAGCACGTGGCGCTACTTGTGGTGGTGGCGCGCGTCGCGCGTCGTCCAGGACCGCGACGCGGCGGGTCTGTCAATTGGCCTGCCAGCCCATCGACGAGTTCCCGTTCTTCAGCTTTCTGCTGGGTGACATGCACCCGCACGTGCTGGTGCTGCCTTTCGTGCTGCTGGTACTGGCGCTGGCCTTCAACGTCGCCGCACAGCGCGAGCGCATGTCGCGGGTGCAGGCGGGGCTATACGTTGTGTGCTTCGGCGCGCTGGCCTTTCTCAACACGTGGGACCTGCCGATCTACCTGTTCATCCTGGTCGGGGCGATGCTCGTGCGGCGCATCCGCACGCGCGGCTGGTTCGATGCCGGCGACGTGGTCTGGCCGGTGCTGGCCGGGATCGGGCTGGCGTTGGGCGGCGTGCTGTTGTATCTGCCGTGGTACGTCAGCTTTAGCTCGCAGGCAGGCGGCATCCTGCCCAACGCGATCTTCGCCACGCGCTTCCAGCAGTTCTTCGTGATGTTCGGCCCGTTTCTGGTGGTCATTGTGTGGTTCCTCGTCGACCGCCTCCGCGCGCACCACGATCACGTCGACTGGCTCAACGGCGCGGTCCTGGGGCTGGGTATTCTCGTCGCGCTGATCGTGCTGACCGCCGGGCTGGGCGCTGTGGCGCTGCGCGCCGACCCCAGCGTGCAGGCGTATGTCGTATCGAGCGCCGGGCTACCGACCGATGGGCAGTCGGAGGCAGCAGTTGCGGCGATGGTCCCGCAGGCCGTGCAGATCATCGTCGCGCACCGGCTCAGCCAGCCGCTCACCCCGCTGATCCTGACCGCGCTGCTGGTCGTGGCGCTGGCGCTGCTGCTACCGCGTCCGCGCGGTGGGGACGTTACTGAAGACCACACGCAGCCCCCGTTCAGCGCGTCGACCGGATTCGTGCTGGTGCTGATCGTCACCGGCCTGCTGCTGACGCTCGGCCCGGAGTTCGTCTACCTGCGCGACAACTTCGGCCAGCGGCTCAACACGATCTTCAAGTTCTATTATGCGACCTGGATCGCGTGGGCCATCGCATCGGCTTACGCGGTGCACGTGATCATCTCGCGGCGGAATGCAGTGTCGCGGGTGGCCTTCCCGGCAATCCTGACCGTGTTCGTGCTGGCCGGCATGGTCTACCCGGCGCTGTCGCTGCCCACCAAGACGGGAAACTTCACCCGCGCAGAGGGTGAGCCTCCCCCTACCCTGGATGGCATCGACTACATCCGGCAGCAGAACCCCGGCGACTACGCCGGGATCGAATGGCTGATACACAACGCCAAACCCGGCGCGGTGGTGCTCGAAGCCGTCGGTGGGCCTTACAGCTACTACGCCCGCGTCTCGATGGCGACCGGCCTCCCGACCATCCTGGGCTGGCCCAACCACGAGGCGCAGTGGCGCGGCGCGCATTACGGCGAGCTGGCCGGTACGCGCGAGCAGGACGTGCGCGAGATCTACAATACGCTCAGCATCGACCGCGCCCGGCAGCTTCTGCAGCAGTACAACGTGACGTACATCTTCATCGGCTCGCTGGAGAGGAACCCGACGTACGCCTCAGCCGCCGGGCTGGAGAAGTTCGACCGCTACCTGACGCCGGTGTTCCGCGCGGAGGGTGTGTCCATCTACCGGGCCGACGAGCCGCTTGCGCAGGAGGCGCAGCCATGACCACATCGCAGCCGATTACATCCAACGCTGGCCGGCTTGAGGTGCACGTTCGCGTCGAGGTGCTGGCCTGGGTGCTGGTCGCGCTGATGGCGCTCGGCCTGCGCGCCATCAGCCTCGGTGCGGCCCCGCTCGACGATGCGGAGGCAGCGCAGGCGATGGCTGCTTGGCACCTGGTGTCGCCCACCGCATCCGGCGGCGGTGTGATCGGCAGCCCGTTGTTGTTCGGCGGCGCAGCGCTGGCCTTCGCGCTGACCGGTGCGACCAACGCCGGCGCGCGTTTCCTGCCGATGCTGGCCGGCGTGCTGCTGGCGCTCTCGCCATTGCTGTTCCGTCAGCGCCTGGGACGCTTCCCCGCGCTGACGGCCTCGCTGCTGCTGGCTATCTCCCCGACCGCCGTCGGCGCGTCGCGCCGGGTGGATGGGGTCGGGCTATCGATGCTGGTGCTGGTTCTGGCCCTGGCTGCCGCCGACCGCTTCCTGTCAGGCAGGGGGCGCGGTTACGCAGCATTGGCGGGTGCAGCGCTCGGCGCGGCGCTGCTGGCCGATTTCGGCACACCAGCCGCGTTGTTGAGTCTGCTGCTGGGCGTCGCTTTTGCCATCTTCACCGACGAGGAAGATCGCCTCACGCGGGATCGGCTGCAAGCGCTGGCGGCTGATGTGCCATGGGGCCGCGCGGCGCTGGGCATGGCGCTGGTGGTCGCGTTGGGCGGGACGCTGCTGTTCATCGCGCCGGTCGGGCTCGGCTCCGCTGCCGATCAGATCACGCGATTCCTGCGCGGCCTTACTCAGCCCACTCCCGGTGTGACATACCTGGGCGCTCAGTTGCTGCTGTATGAGCCCGGTTTGCTGTTGTTCGGGTTGGTAGGCGCGTGGCTGGCGTCACAGTCGATGGAGCCAGGGCAGCGCTTCCTGGCGGGCTGGGCCGTCGCCGGGGTGTTCGTGGCTTTGCTGTATCGCGGCGCGCAGCCGCCCGACGGGCTGTGGGCAGTCGTGCCGCTGGCCGCACTGGCGGGCATGGCTGCCGGTGATCTGCTGGAGATGACGACCGATGGACCCGCCTGGGGCGTGTGGGCCGAGACCGCCGGCGCAATCGCGCTGCTGGCGATGATGTTCGCCAGCCTGAGCCAGTATCTCCGCGCGCCGCACAGCCTGCCCCTCTCGCAGAATGCCGCCGGGCAGCTTGCCGTCAGCCTGCCGCTTGACCTGATCCTGGTCACGCTGTGGGCCGGGTTATTTGTCATCCTGTGGTTGACGATGTCCAGCCTGTGGGGACAGGCCACGGCCTGGCGTGGGATGGGACAGGCGGCCCTAATCATCGCCGCCGGGCTGGCACTGGGGCAGAGCGGGACGCTCGCCTGGGTGCGGGCAACCAGCCCATTCGAGCCGTTCAACGCTGCGCCCGGCCAGCCTGCACTGGATCGCCTGCGTGATACGGCAGCGCAGATCGGCGAATTGAGCGTCGGTGATCGGTATGACGTGCCGATCACCATGCAGACCGACCCGTCCGGCGCGGTCGCCTGGGCGCTGCGTGATTTCCGGGTGGCGACGTACGTCGATCATGTCGACCCAACTGTCGACGCGGTGCTGGTTGTCACACCGGTGGAAGGCGCGGATCCGGCGCTGGGCTCCAGCTACGTCGGGCAGGCATTTGTTACCACGAGGAGCTGGTCGGCGGGTGGTTTGAGCGTTCCCGATGCGATACGCTGGATACTGTATCGAAGTGCGCCCAATCAGCCTGCCGAGCAGAAGGTGATCCTGTGGGTGCGCGAGGATGTTTTCCGGCTGACCCAGGCAGGCGGCCAGGCACCCGGCGCCAGCACGCCATAGAGGTGAGAAATCTCGCCGCCGGGCGTGTATAATCAGTGCGTTTCGGGCAGGCTTATCGAAACGAGTATGCGGGTGAGGGACATGAACAGGCGCGCCGCGTCACAATCAGGTGAGCTGAGCGAATGGATCGCCGCCGCTCGGGCTGGCGACCAGTCGGCGTGCGCTGCCATCTACCAGCAGTACGTGCGGCAGGTGTATCGGCTGGCCTACGGCGTGTTGCTCGACGAGCAGGACGCGGAAGAGGTCGTGCAGGACAGCTTCGCCTACGCCTTCGCGGCGCTGGATCGCTACGATGCGACGTTGAGCGCGTTCCGCACCTGGCTGTACACGATCACCATGAGCCGCTGCCGTAACAAACGGCGGCGCAGATGGCTGCCGACGATCCGGCTGGGCGACGCCGCCGAATGGCTGCCCAGCAAAGAGCCTCACCCGGAGGCCGTCGCCGAGCGGCACAGCGTGCAGGAGATCGTGCTCGACGCCCTGCACGCGATCTCGCCCAAGCTGCGCGAGGCCATCGTCCTGCGCTATTTCGACGGACTTACCTACCGCGAGATGGCCGATGTGCTGGGCTGCCCGGTCAAGACCGCGGAGTCGCGCGTGCGGCTGGGCCACGAAGCGCTATACGTCATTCTGGCTGAGCAGCGCGATGCGCTGCCAGAAGGAGTGTTCAGGCCATGAGGCACGTCTCAGGTCGGCTGGCCGCCTTCGTGGCGGGGCAGTTGACGCCCCGCCAGGAAGCGGCTGTCCGCAAACACGTCAGCCGCTGCGCGACCTGCTGCGAGCAGCTTGCCCGCCACGAGCGGCTGGCTGCCGACCTGCGCCTGGCGCTGGGTCGCAACATCACACCCAGCCCCGCGCAGGTGCAGGCATGGTGGGAGAACGTCGCCGCGCGGCCAGCCATGCCGCGGCCCGGACGCGCCGCGTTCGCCCTGCTGCCGGTGTTGCTGAGCCTGCTGCTGCTCGTCGTGCCGCTGGCTGCGAATGTCAGCGCCGCGCCCGCCCCACAGCAGACAGAAGTGTCGCCGGCCATCGACGCGGCCAATTACCCGCCCGTGCGGACGGGCCCGGTTGAGAGTGAGACGGCGTCAGCCGTGAAGTTGGTGGCGATGAGCATCGTCCCCACGCAGCAGCCCGCCACGACGCCGCCGCCCGCCGTCCCGGTCCCGTCGGCGCCACCCACACCATAGCAAAGACGCCACACGGCTGCGAACGAGACATAGCAGAGGATAAAGCATGACGACCGTCCGAGACGAACTGGCAGGCCACACCCGCTACGAAACCGCCCTGGGCGCCCGCCTGGAACAGCAGTTGTCGCAGTTGCTCAATGTCAACGCCGAGACGCTGGCCTACGTCGCGATCTTTGTCGTGGCCATCGCCACCCGCTTCTGGGACCTGGGCATGCGTGTCATGAGCCACGACGAGAGCCTACATACACATTTCTCATACCAGCTTTACATCGGCAATGGCTACGCCCATACACCCATGATGCATGGCCCGCTGCTGTTTCATGCCACCGCGCTGATGTACCTGCTGTTCGGTGCCAGCGACTTCACGTCGCGGATCTACCCGGCGGTGGTCGGCGTGGTGGTGGTGATGATGCCGCTGTTCATGCGCAAGTGGCTGGGCAAGCTGGGCGCGCTGGCCGCCTCTGTGATGCTTCTCATCTCGCCGCTGATCCTGTACTACTCACGCTATATCCGCCACGACCTGCCGGCGATCCTCGCCGCCCTGGCCATGGCTGTTGCCATCTGGCGCTATGTGGAGACGCGGCAGTTCAAGTACCTGATCTGGCTGGCGCTGGGTGACGTCATCCTGGTGGCCTCGAAAGAGGTGTCGTTCATCTATGTCGCTATCTTCGGCAGCTTCGTCACGCTGCTGTTCATTTCGCGGCTGCTCGAAGCCGAGTGGAAGAAGCGCGCGCTGCGGACTCTGTTCATCGTCGCGCTGGCAGGAGTATTGATCTGCATGCTGGCGCTTGGCGCGGTGAAGATCGTGGTTGGCTCCGCCCAGGCGGGCGCAGCGCTGACCGGCGCAGAAACGATCACGCCACTGAACCCTGAAACCGGCATGTCCGGCTTATCAACCGCCGGCGGCATGCCGATGAGCCTCCCGTCGCTCATCCTTTCTGGTCTCCTCGGCGTGTTTGGCGTGTTGATGGTCGGATCGGTTTTGGCCGGGCAGTGGGGGAACCTGCGGCGCTTCCCCGAGGTGGACGTTGCCATGACGCTGGGCACGCTGATACTGCCCATGTTGACACCATTCCTGATCACATTCGCCGGCTTTAACCCGATGGACGAGACAACAGCGGGCATCGCGCGCTCGCTGGCCTTCACGCTGCCGGTGATGCTGGTCAGCGTGGTGCTGGGCCTGGCCTACTTCATGAAGCCGCCCAAACCACACCGAGTCGCAGCGCCGGCAGTCCTGACTGATGGCGAGCGCGATGGCCTGAGCAGCAGCGCTGACCCACTCACCGGCACTGTCGAAGTGCCGCCTGACGCTGTTGACTGGATCACGGCCTTTTTTACCAGCCGCTGGTGGGCACTCGGCGGGCTGTACTGGCTGATCTACATCTTCTTCTTCACGACGATGTTCACCAATGGTGCAGGTCTGGGCACCGGTATCATCGGTTCGCTTGGCTACTGGCTGGAGCAGCAGGGCGTGAAGCGCGGCAATCAACCATGGTACTACTACATCATGGTTCTGGTGCCGATGTACGAGTTTCTTCCGCTGATCCTTTCGGTGGCTGCAGGATTCATCGGGCTACGCAAGTGGGGACAGTCCATCTACCGCACGTTGAGCGGCACCGACAGCGTCTCTGACGAGAACGAGGACGTGCTGCTCGACGGCTCGGCGGTGGCCGAGCCCGCGCGCGAGCCGCTCGACCTTGACGCGCCGATCCAGTTCCCGGTGCTGCTGTTCCTCGGCTACTGGATCGTCACCAACTTCATCGCGTACAGCCTGGCCGGCGAGAAAATGCCGTGGCTAACGACACACCTGACCACGCCCATGATCCTGCTGGGCGGATGGGCGGTGGGCCTGCTGCTGGGCCGCATTGACTGGAAGCGGCTGTTTTCAAGCAGGACCTGGCTGCTGCTGCCGCTGGTACCGCTGCTGGTGATTAGCTTGCTGCGGATGGTGGGCCCGCTGTGCACCCGCGCTCCGAATTTCCTGCTGTGCAACACAATCATCCCGCCGCGCTACATCACCAGCGTATTCCAGGGCTCGACGGTCGATGCGCTGTCGGCGACCGGTGGGTGGCTGGCAGCGGTCATCGTGACTGTCGCCGTCATCATCGCGCTGGTTGCCCTGGTGGAGCGTGGTGGCGTGCGCCTGCTGGGACAGGTCGCCGCATTGATGGTCGTCGGCTGGCTGGCGTTCCTCACGGCGCGGTCGGCCTGGCTGGCGTCGTACATCAACTACGACGACGCAACCGAGTTCTTGGTGTATGCCCATTCATCAGGGGCCGTCAAACAGGTGCTGAACCAGATCCAGGAAATCTCACTCAAGACCACCGACGGCTACGACCTGAAAGTTGCCTACGATAACCAAGTCTCGTGGCCAATGACGTGGTACCTGCGTGACTACCCGAATGCGGTTTACTACGGCACCGATCCCTCACGCGGGACGATTGGCGACGCGCCAGTGATCCTGGCGGGGCCGACCAACTGGGCGAAAGTCGAGGCGCTGCTTGGCGACCGCTACTACAAGTTCGAGTACATCCGCATGTGGTGGCCGATGCAGGATTACTTCGGCTACGAGCAGCCGTCGGCGATGATTAGCATGCTCGGCACCGTGCTTAGCGATGGGCAGCTTCAGCGCGGAATCTGGGATATCTTCTTCAATCGCAACTACAACGCGTACGCCGATGCCGTTGCCAAGTATCGTAACGGCAACCGCCCGAACTTCGACCTGAGCCAGTGGCCGGTTTCCGAGCGGATGCGCTTCTACGTGCGAAAGGATGTCTTTGCCCAGGTGTGGGATTACGGTGTGGCTGCCAGCGACATCGCACAGGCAACCGATCCATATGCCAAGAATGCGCTGACGCTGGCCCCCGATGAGACGTTCGGCGGTGGACAGCTCAATCGGCCTCACGCTATCGCCATGAACTCCGAAGGCCAGGTGGTGGTCGCGGATTCGCAGAATCATCGCATCGCCGTGTTTAGCCCAGCCGGTCAGCTGATCAGCACGCTGGGCAGCTACGGGCTCGCGCCGCAAACAGGTGTATTCAACGAGCCGTGGGGAGTGGCGGTCGCGCCGGACGGCACGATCTACGTAGCCGATACCTGGAACCACCGCATTGAGGCATTCAGTCCCGACGGTCAGTTCAAGTTCACCTGGGGCGCTGAAGGGCCTAACGATACGACCAACACCAGCGCCTTTTGGGGACCGCGCGCGGTGGCCGTCGACGCGAACGGCAATGTCTACGTTGCAGATACCGGTAACAAGCGGATCATGGTCTACAATTCGCAGGGGGTCTTCCTGCGGCAGATCGGCAGCGGCGGCACGCTCGACGGGCAGCTCGACGAACCGGTCGGCCTGACGATTGGCCCCAACGACGGACTGCTGTATGTGGCAGACACGTGGAACCAGCGCATTGACGTGTTCACGACCGATGGGCAGTTTGTGCGCAATTGGCCGGTCGAGGCGTGGTTCGCTCAGAGCAATGAGCGCCCCTACCTCGGCGTGGACAGCAGCGGAAACGTGTACGTCACCGACCCGGATGCATCCCGCGTGATCGTCTTCGACTCGACAGGGCAGTACCTGTACAGCTTCGGCGATTACAGCACCATCGGCACCGCGGGCGCGGTGGTCGCCGACAACATGGGGCACCTGTACGTGGTTGACACCGGTAACGGGGATGTTCAGCGTTACACGCTGCCGGGCAGCACCGGTCCGGGTCAGTAATCACACCTAGGCGGACGTTTCACGGGGCTCCAATGGTTGGAGCCCCGTCTTATTCCGCCTTACAGATCGCACTCCATATCAATTGTTTGGCTTACGGGCACAATTCGCTATAATCCCGGCAAGGTCAGCTAGCAATTTGGGGGCAGCCACCAGACAGGCTATGAATGCTTCTGAAAAGTGCGCGCTGGTCGTCGATGACGATCCGGGAACCCTCACACTGATGCGGCATTTCTTTCGTGCCCTTGGATATGGCGTCATCTGCGCCGCAAGCGGGCCAGAAGCACTTGAGGTGCTACAGCAGGAACCTGATCGCGTCGCCCTTGTGCTGCTCGACATCGCCATGCCCGGCATGAACGGCATCGAAGTCGCACAGGCTATCCGCACTACACGGAAGCCGGCAGACCTGCCCATCATTGCCGTTACTGCCCGCGCCGACTCGACCATCCAGGACGAGGCAAACTCGGCCGGCATCAACATGGTGGTCACCAAGCCATTCGACCCCAGCGCCCTACGCACTATCGTATCCAAGTTCCTTTCTGGCTGACTTTGGCTATTAACACAGACACTCCGCGCATGGGCGGGGTGTCTGTTCGTTTCCAGAAAGTGCGAGGCGATTTCGTCGGCTATCTTTTGCCCTTGCGCGCCGGTTTGAGGGTATCTGCCAGCGCGCGCAGCTTGCGTATGTTGCCGCCGGGTGTGGTAGCCAGCGTCACACAGCCGGTCCCCAAAATCCAGCGCCTGCCCTCCGTTTCGGCAAACGCCTCACGGGCCTCGTCCAAGCGCGATCTCAGGATCTTCGGCGTGCAGCGATTCCTGCGCGACGCCGCCGCTCGCTGCTCCCTTGATCTTCTTCAATCCAGCGGTAAGGCCCGGCGGCGATTTACGGTCGTGCCAGTTGACCACCTGCACCGGGTAATCGGACACGAGCCCGAACATGGGGTTCGGCCCATGCAGGTGCAGCACGTTCAGCCACATGTCGCCTACCGTCGAAAGCACCTGCTGATCATACGGTTTGCCAAACACCTGGTATTCGGCTTCGCTCATCAGGTTGTAGTTGGTGTGCTGGATGGCGTAGTAGATCCCAGCGATGCCCCGCTTCTTGGCTTCCTGAATGAAACGAAGTGTCGTATCGGTAATGGTTTGCAGTGCATGATGCACCTGGCCGGCGTTCAACCGCATGTGCAGCGTCAGCAGGTCCTGGCCGGCCAGGTTCTTGGCCTGCGCCAGGGGGTTGAACACGGTCTGAATGAATGGGACCTTATCACCAAACTCGCGTGACAGTAACTCCAGTGTCTCAAGCTGGCGGCCCAACCCACCCTGAGTCGGATCGATGACTTTGAGACTCAGCCAGTCCTCCGGTGACTCTATTACCCGTCTGACGTAGCGGCGCGTCCCTTCGATATTCCCTTCCCAGCGATCTTCGACGCCCCAGTCAACCAGGCAGAAACTGCTCGACGGCGATACTTTGACGAAGTCCCAGTCATACTCGCGCTGCCAGGCAACATGCACTGCAGCCAGGTCGTCGGCGCGCTGATCGTCGCCTGGCCAATGCCGCCACAAAGCGACGGCGACCCGATCCACCGGTTCGCCGGAAATAGTCGCCTCAAGTCGTTCGCGTTTGTTCATTTTAGCTCCGCCCGCTCGTTGATGCTGCGCAGTGCAGGTGGCTGTCCAGGCCGAAGACTACAGAAGCCCAGCCAGGCCGTTCTCCGGCAGACTGCGGGACAAGTGTAGGGAGACAGACGTTTTGATTATACCACCAAAGGATGCATCGTCTGGAGCCAACTGCGCCCGATCTGGCGACCTGCCTGGCAGGTTGGCCTGAGATCACGCGGGCAGCGGATCAAGCCAGATGGCAACCCGCGTCACGCGCGCAGCCAGAGGGTCAAGACCCAGCGCGTCGAGCACCTCGTCGGGTCGCCCGCTGCCCTCTTTCGCCGAGAGCAAGAGCTCCATGCGCAGCACGAGCTGATCGCCATCTGCTGCCGAGAGGCTGATGATCAAGGGCCGCAAATCGTAGGGCTTTCCGCGCCGCTCGCGCGGAATCTCCACCTGCGCGAGCAGCGCTGCTACCTGTCGCGCAAGCTCGCTGGCGTCGATGTCCTCATCGGACTGCACTTCGTATGAGGCGCTGTGGGTTCTCGTTTGGAGGGCAGGCTCATGCAGTTCAACCGGCTCGACGGACACAACGGTCAATCCTTCGGGCAAAGTCAACCGCAGGCTCTCAAACACCATGTCCGCAGGTGGGATGTCGCCGTCGAGCCAGATATCGAGGAGTTCGCACGTGCTGGCGTAACCCAGAGGCAGCGCTGCTGCAAGCTGAAGCTGGGGGCGCGGGTTGAAACCCTGTGAGTATATCAGCGGCACTCTTGCCCGCCGCAAGGCGCGCTCCCAGATGCGCGCCAGGTCGAGGTGCGAGGTATAGCGCAGCGCATCTCGCTTTCCGAAGACAATTCTGTAGCGTGCACGCTCCGACTGGCTGTTGTCTGCCACGATAGGCCTACTCGTCCGGGACAGACGCCAGTCCCACCAGCATGCCCAGCGCTCGCAGGCTGTATTGGGTGGAGCCCTCCCAGATCAGGGATCGCAGCGCAGCCGAGCGCTCGCGGCGGGGCAGCCGGTCGATCCGCTTGAACGGCTTGAGCTGCGCGGCGACGGGAGCGGCAGCAGGATCAAGCAGCAGCCCAATGAGCGTGTCAAAGTCAAACGTGGCAACCGCGGCTTTCCACGCGTCCCGATCGACATCCCGCCGGCGGGTCATCAGCGCGGAGTAGAAATACCCGCGAAACGCCGTGTTTTGCTTCGAACCGCTGCGCGCAGCCCTTGCGACATTTGGCAGGGCATTCAGCAGCGCCTTCGTCGCTTCCGGATCGGGATCGGTGGCCAGCAGATCGACCACCGAGATCATGACTTCGGGATCGTACTGCCGTTTTGCCTCGACCATCGAGCGGAGAAGACTCAGCAGGTGGGAACGTCGACCGGCAGGCGGCGCGATGCGAAATTGCTCCAGAACCCGGTTCTGCTCCTTGGCAGTTGGCGCATCGAGCAGCACGGTAGTCATAGTGACCAGATCCAGCTTATGGAATTCCGGCGACTGCTGACTGTCATTGGTGAAGATTTCACTCACAGCAGAGATCGTCCCACTTCGTTTCTCAGGCCATACCGTGGCATGACGGCATTACAACGAGGCATACGCCGCGCGCTAAGGCGCCCACGGACGTTTGCCCATCAGTTTCTCACCCGTTGTGCGCGGACGCGTGTCCAGCGTGGCCAGCACTTTCTCGGCGGCTTCCGCGAAATTCGAATTCCCGGCCTTGCTGGCGTTTTCCCAGCGCTTAGCTATCGCGTCAAGGCCCTGTTCCAGCGGCCCCGGCTCTGCCGAACGCTGCAGGCACTCCATAACGCTGTTGAACTGCTCCTCGCGGTCCGGCATCGACAGCAACCCCATCAGCGTGGAAGCTAGGGCGCGCGTGCGCTCAGGTTCAGCCAGACGGTCCATCAGCGTCACAGGATCGAGTGCTTGAAGGGGACCTGCTGCCGGGTCAACAACCATTGCCACCAGATGGCGGGGCGTGAACTGCGGCAGAAGCTCGGCCCAAATTTCGAGGTCGCCATCGCGTGTGCGGGTCACAAGCGCCTCGTAGAAATAGGTACGGAACCCTGCGCTCAACGCATCACGATTGGTCATGGCCATCACCAGGATATCCAGCAACACCTCGATCATGGCCTGAGTGGCTTCGGGATCGGGGTCGGTGGCGAGTATCTCGGCCACCGACATGACGACTTCCTCGTCGTAGCGTTCGGGCATTCGGGCAATGTTGCGCATAACCGTGATCATGCGCGTGCGCCGCTGCTCCGGGTTGAGGTGGCTCATAGCAGACAGCGCCCGTTGGTGCACGTGGGGGCCCTTCTCAGGATTTATCAGCAGGTTTGTCAGCGCAGGAATATCGAGTTTATCGTAGATAGATTGAGGGTCATCATCTGCCATGGCATTCACCCCGATCGGTTCGATCTGCGTGGCCCAGGCTGCCCGGCCCAATACACCCATCAGCCGGGTCAGGGACGACTAAATGGAAGGTGGGTGTGAGCCTCTCTACGGCACAAAATGCCAGAAGTGGACGACCACGCCCTCTGTCCAGCAGCAAGCGCGATCATGAGCAGGAAAGGCCCCATTGGCCAATCTGGCGCAAGTGTGGACAACACGGGCGCGATTTCCACACCGGTCTCCGAGTATCACTAATCTACCACAAAGTCGATTGCCGGGCTATTCTGATGCTGTCCAGAGTGTGGGCAAGCTGGCCGAAAGCCACCAGCCTGCCAGATCTTGATTTCAGGCCGCACGTCAGGCGGGTATGAGCGGGATCACTTCTCCCTTGCCCCGCTCGGATCTTGGCTTGACCGGCGGGCATTCCCACGCATTGGCTGGCGTCTCACTCCGAGCCTGCGCGAACTTGGGCAGGATGCCACACGCGAAGCACTGGTTGCGGCAGTCAACTCGAGTTTCACCGTTCTGGCTCATCAGGTAATCCTGAGCCAGGAACTTCTTCGTTACTGCCGCGTCGATATGATCCCAAGGAAACACTTCGTCGATTCTGCGTCGGCGCAGCGTGTAGAAGTCAAAGTCGAGGCCATTCTCGGCAAGCGCCTGCTGCCAGGCCTCGTGCCGATGATGCTCCTGCCACGCGTCGAACTTGCTACCCAACTCCCACGCCCGCTGGATCACCGCTCCTAGCCGCCGGTCACCACGGCTCAGCAGGCCTTCGAGCATCGTTTCGTCAGGCCGGTTCCAGCGCAGGCGCAGGCCCTGCCCGTGCAGCTCCCGCTTCAGCAGGTCCTGCTTGGCCGTTATCTGATCAAGCGTGTCCATACACACCCACTGAAAAGGCGTGTGCGGCTTGGGGATGAAGGTGCTCACCCCGACGTTGACATTGGCCCCCTTGCCGTGAATCTTGCGGCCTTCGTGCAAGACGGCCTTTGATAGGTCGGCGATGGCCTGAACGTCTTCCAGCGTTTCCAACGGGTGGCCGATCATAAAGTATAGCTTGATCGTCCGCCATCCGCGTGAGTAAACCTCGTGGGCCGTGTCCAGCACTTCCTGGTCGGGCACATACTTGTTGATAACATTGCGCATCTTCTCGGTGGCAGCCTCCGGCGCAAAGGTGAACCCGCCGCGTTTGTTATCCTTGAGCGCTTCCATCAGGTCGGCGCTGGCCGTCTCGATGCGCAGACTGGGCAGGCTGATGCTCAGATGCCGGCCCGCGAACTGCTGGCCAACCGCCCTGACCAGCTCGACGACATTGGTGTAGTCGCTGGAGCTGAGCGACAGCAGCGCAACCTCCTCGAAACCGGTCTGTGCGATGGCTTCGCTGACGGCCTGCAGGACCTCGTCAACGCTGCGCTCACGCACGGGCCGGGTGACCATCCCCGCGTGGCAGAAACGGCAGCCGCGCGTGCAGCCGCGCATGATCTCAATCGGCACGCGGTTATGCACAGTATCGATGTTGGGTACGATGAATCTCGTCAACGGCGGTGGCAAGATCGGCACGATCCGCTTGAGCACCGGCAGTTGCGCCGCTTGGTTGGTGGCTACCACGCCAGCCAGCGTCCCATCGTCATGGTACGAGGCCTCGTAGAAACGCGGAACATATGCGCCTTCGAGACGGGCAAGCTGTTCAAGCTGCGTGTGGCGCGCCATCCCGGCGCGTTTCATCTCGCCCAGCTTCTCCGCTATCTCGACAATGGCTTCCTCCCCTTCCCCGATCACGAATAGGTCGATGAAATCGGCGATTGGTTCAGGATTATAGCAGGCATGTCCACCGGCAATAACCAGCGGCATCGACTCGTCACGGTCGAGGCTGCGCAGCGGCAGGCCGGCCAGGTGCAGTGTCTGGAGCACGTTGGTGTAGAGCTGCTCGTACGGCACGCTGATCGCCAGCAGGTCAAACTGGGCAACCGGGTGCATGGTTTCAAGCGAGTAGAGCGGGATAGCCGCCTCTCTCATGTGGGCCTCCATGTCGACCCACGGCAGATAGACCCGCTCGGCCAGCATGTCCGAACGCTGATTGATCAGGTGGTAGAAGGTGGCAAGCCCCAGGTTGGGCATCCCGATCTCGTAGATATCGGGAAAGCACAGTGCGACCTTGACTTTCTCCCCTTCCCAATCCTTGCGAACTGAGTTGAACTCGCCGCCGACGTAGCGCCCTGGCTTCTCGACGCGCAGCAAGATGCGATCCAGTGCCCGCACAATCTCCTGTGGTGTTTGCAGCATGGCCTTCACCCCTCAAGACTCCAAGCAGGAAGCCGGGCGCAGGGCTGCTCCGGCTTCCGAGTTTACGAGATATCCGTATGGAATATTATACAGGCCAATCCGGGCGTCGCCAAATCCGGAGCGCACGCTCTGACCGGGCTTTACTGACTGGGCACAAACACCACATCGTCAAACAACATCAGCCTGGAGGCGGATGGTTCGCCGGTGACGTTGTCCAGGTACACGAACTGCTCAGGATACCCCGGTGTGAAGTAGTACGAACCCAAGGGCATCCACTGCTCAGGATACGCCCCCTGGTCGACGATGATCGGGGCAGACACCCGCCCGCTGGCATGCACGAAATACGTCGCATACTGCGTGGTGGCCTCCGTCGCCGCCGGGATGAAGGCGAAGACATCATAATAGCCGGCCTGCTGCGGCTCGAAATGCCACTGCACCTCTACTGTGTCGACGCTCTCGCGATTCTTGACGTAGTGGAATTGCCCACCTTCCCCGCCCACGAGCAAACGACAGTCCGGGGAAGCCAGACCAGGTGAACAGCTTGGGGTCGGAGTCAGAGACGAAAATGCCGTTATCAAGCGATGCCGGAAGCAGCGTTGGCGCGACGAGCGTGGTGCTCTGCGTGCCGGCAAGGTATGGCAGGGTCGGCGTGAGGGTCGGGGTCGGCGTTGGCGTGCGCGTAGCCGTTGGGACGCGGGTGTTGGTGGGGCGAGGCGTCGCGGACGGCGTGACGGGCGTAGGCGGCGCACTGGTAGCAGACGGGGTCAGTGCTGGCACCGTGGGGCCAATACTTGGGGACGAGCCTGCCGGATAGAAGTCGACAGCTACACGTGCATCACCCTTGCGCTCGTAGTATTCGACTACAATCTCATGCACGCCAGAGGTCATGTCTCTTTCGACGGTGTTCCAGCGGAATCCACCGTCATTCCAGTCGTTGATGATCCGCTTACCGTCGACGAACAGGCGCGCCCCGTCGTCATTGCCAACACTGAAAATGTACTTCCCTGCGTCAAATGGCGCATAGCGAGTCCAGCGCGCTGAGAAGTTATTGGCATCCCAGCCAGTGAATGGCGCGCTTTTGCCCCAATCCATGTCGACTGAAGTGTCCCACTGTTCGATTGTCGGCGAGCCGGAAAGATCCCGATTCTGATAATACTCGCCCTGCCAATAGGAGCCGCCATCCTTGAAGCGGTAGAAGAGGACGGAAATCTTCGCTTTGCCACCATCGTCATAATACTCAACGACGATCTGATGTGGGCCCTTGCTCATGTTGATGCTGGTAGTTATTCGGCCATCGCTCGGGCTCGTCCAGTTGTCGATCAGAGGTACACCGTCAATAAGCAGCCGCGACTTACCCTTGGTGTTCATTGAGAACACGTACAGGCCGTTCTTGAAGTCGACGTCTGCCGTCCACCGTGCTGACCAGTTATCTGTTGGCCAGCCACTGAAAGGCGCACCACTGCCCCAGTCGAAATCGATCTTCTTCTCGTCCTTGATGTTTTCAGGTGGGCCGGAGAGGTCCGCATTCTGGAAATACTCGGCGTGCCAGTTGGCTCTGGTCTGGGCG
Organism: uncultured Chloroflexia bacterium; assembly: GCA_963787375.1. Taxonomy (GTDB): domain Bacteria; phylum Chloroflexota; class Anaerolineae; order Aggregatilineales; family UBA3940; genus CAWBCR01. The sequence continues at coordinate 18,508 of CAWBCR010000027.1, forward strand.
AACGAGATACTCCACCGGCGCGATCAACGCCAGCAGCAGAGTGCAGGCAATCCCAATCCCGATGCGGTAACGTTTGTTCATACCTGAACTCCAGAGTTGAGATGTGGCTGCTATGGGTGGTGTATACGACGCCACCCATGCCTTTCACACGAGGATTATTGTTAGTGTAGACTGTTCTGCCCCGACTCGTCAAGCCGGACGCAGGTCATGATCGTTATAATCGGGCCAGATACGCCTCCATGATTGGCATGTGCTCCGGGCCGCACGTCTGTGCAGCCAGCGCCATAGTCTGCAGTTGCGTTACCCCGTGCGATGTGAGGGGCTTGCCGCCAATGGTGATCGGCGTGTTGAGAAGTTCCGGCAGTTCGAAGGCGAGCGCTGCCAGCAAACCGGATATCGTCTCGGTCGCAATTGTGCCTGCCTCGTCGCTGCTCAACGCCGGATCGGCCCCGCTCAGCAGAGACTCGAGCGCAATAGCTAGGTCGTCGGCTGCGCCAGTGACGGCGCGAAAGGCCGCAACAGCCGCAGATACTCGGCTTCGGCGGATAGTTCGGCGCCGGCAGCCAGCTCCCTGAGAGCAGCCCGTTCACACGCCGCAGGCCGTCAAGCAGCGTATCGCCGACATAGATGCCGGGGATGCGGTCGCTCAGGCCGGGTATGTGCGGGAATAGCGTCCCGCCAAAGGCGAACCGAGTCCCGTTATGGCTGGCTTGCTGTACAATACTGTAAGCTTCCGGCAGACGGACAACCGTATTGAAGGTGCTGGCGCTGAGCAGCACGACGTCAGGACGGATCGAGTCAGAAAGTCTGCAATAGGTGGCTCGTTCCGACAGCCTGCCCCAGATAGACCACATTCCAGCCCTGCCTCCTGAGAAACAGCGACAGAGTCAGGATACCGATTTCGTGCCAGTCGCCCGCCACACAGCCAAGTACGGCGCACCCGTCCCGCGATGCAGGCGGCATTGCCGCGCCGAGCGCCAGCAGGTGCTGGCGGATGAGGTTGGTGATGAAGTGCTCGGCCTGGAGGCTGATCTGTCCCAGCCGCCAGCGATCTCCAATGAGAGCCAACACCGGCAGCAGGACGTGTATGCATGCGTCTTCGACCGGGAACAGCGCGAACGACTGGGCAACCGCCATCTGCGCAGCGCGGGCGTCGAAGGATTGCGCGGCGTCAAGCAGCGTCCCGACCAGCTTCTCGAAGCTCGCACCGGTGTCCAACGCCACCGGTATGGTCATCGGCAGCACCTCGGCCTGTGGAAGCTGGCTGTGCAGCAACCCGATAGCGCGCTTGATAGTCAGGCCTTCAACGATCCGCAATTGCAGCCAGCGCAGGACGGCGATGTCACGATCAGAATATAGCCGATAACCCTGTTCCGACCGGTTTGGCTCCGGCACGCCGTAGCGCCGCTCCCAGGCGCGCAGTGTCACCAACTCGATGCCGGTCGCCTGGGACACCGCTTTGATGTTGTAGAAGGGTTCGTCGGTGACATGGGCAAAAGGTACGTTGTGCTCAGACATCTCCACACCAGTCGTCAGGTGGTACATACTTTGTATAGGTTTCATCGAGTAATTATAGTGGTTTTGACCTGAGAGTGCCACAGGCCCAGGCGGGCGAGGTTGGCACTGGGATGAGCCGCCGGAAGCGTACGGACCAGATCAGGGGATGGCTGTTGGTTTCGCGGCGTCTTGATAGGAAAGCAGGTCTCTTACGTAGCTGTCGATCAGCGTATCGGTCAGCACCCCATACTGCTCGGCGCGGATTATCCCATCGGCGTCGACCCAGATCGTCGTCGGAAAGACGCGCACCTGGTAAAGGTCGCCGATGCTGCCGTCCGGGTCGAGCACGGCTGTGAAGGTCAGGCCGAGGCTGTCGAGAAAGGCCTGCACATCGGAAGGGCTCTCGCCAGCGTCGACGGCCACGATGGCCAGACCCTGATCGGCATAGCGCACGCTGGCAGCCTGGAGCGCCGGCATTTCGACCTGGCACGGCGCGCACCACGTCGCCCAGAAATTGATTGCCACTGGATGGCCGCGCAGACTGCTCAATGTCACCTGCTTGCCGCCGGGGGTCATTCCCGTGAAATCGGGCGCGGGTTTGCCCGGTGCAATGGTATCTGGCACCGGCGTCGGTACCCCGCCGACAATCGCCGCCGCCCCGCGTGAGGGGTTTAGCAACGTCAGCCCGGCCATCACCACACCGGCGACTAGGCCCAGCCCGATTAGAATGGGCAGCGCTATGCTGCCACCCTGTTTCTGTGATTGTTCGCTCATCACGTTCATCCCCTGCCCAATTCAGGGCAGCCACTCAGCTCCAGTGGCATCGCTGGCCAGCCTGGTAAGCCTGCCGGTCGAAACCTCGTAAACCCAGACTTCCGCAGTCATCGCGTTCAGATCAAAGCGTTGCACCAGCAGCCGGGCACCGGATGGGCTCCAGCGGAAGCGCGTGTTATTGTACGCAGCATCACTGGTGATCTGCGCCACCTGGCCGGTCTGGTGATCAGACAGCATCATCTGGCTGCCAAAGCCCTGCGAGCGGTCCAGACGCCGGCTGGTGAACGCCACCCAGCGCCCATCCGGCGACCATTCCGGCGACTGGTCCTCCTGGGCATCCGCGCGCAGCGGGCTGAGTCCGCCACCGGGGGTCAAGGTCGGCCATCCATACCTGCGGGTAGAACTGCGGCCCCACCTCGCGGATGTCGGCATAGGCCATCCTGCTGCCATCCGGCGCAAAAGATCCGACTTCTCCCATGCTGCTTGGGATCTGCTGCTGTTGGCCCGTCGCAAGGGTCAGCACCTGGATAGCCTGCACGTTGGCGTCATAGAACGCCAGCCGGCTTCCGTCCGGACTCCACACGGGCGACAGGCCCAGCACCTGCTGATCCTCAAACACCGCCGACATGCTGCCGCTCGCCACGTCAAACAGCCAGATACGGCTGGGGCCGGGCTTACCGCCCGACGGCGCTTCCTGCCGCTCAAAGGCGATCAGCTTGCCATCCGGCGACCACGCCGGCTGCCCGCACAGTCCGGGACCGCAGTGCGTGATCTGCCGCAGGTTCTTGCCGCTGGCGTCGATCAGCCAGATGTCGGAAAGCTGGTCCTTGTCGAGCAAGGTCATTGCGATCTGCGAGCCGTCAGCGCTGGGCGCGAAGTCAACCACGCCATACTGCGCGGTGTACAGCTTCTGCGGCTGGCCACCGTCAGGAAGCAGCCACAGGCCGGGAGCATCACCGCTGGCCGGCGACAAATATAGCACGCTCGGCGCGCGCGGCGTGAATGACCAGCTTTGCGCGTGCGTCAGGCGGCGTCCGGCGGCGCTCTGTGCGCCCGGCGCGAACGTCGCTGTATAAGTCTGGCCGGGCACGAAGGCCGGTTCGGGCGTGAAGATGAACGTGTTACCGTCCCAGCGCGTTGTGCCGTCAATGGTGGGCGAGAGACTGAAGCTGGCTTCGACGCTGGCCGTATCCATCGGCGAGGAGAATGCCACCCGGATGGCAGCCGTGGCCGGCGGTTGGCTGCCGTCCTGCGGCGATCGGCTGACCACGCCGAGCCCTGCGTGCTCGCCCAGTGCGATCACGCCGCCGGTCACGGCGATCAGCCCGGCGATGGTCGCCAGCACAATGGTGTCAAAGCGGCTCATAGGCGGTCAGGGGTACAGGTACGGCTGCTCAAGCGGTTGGACGGGCGTCACGTCGGCAGCGATCAGCACCGGCAGCCCGGCGTCGGCCAGCTTACCCGCCTCAAACGCACCGGTCACGCGCACCCACGAACTCGCCGCCAGCCCCGCCGCATCTGCCGACTGCACTACCACGCCGATGGCCGTCGCGTCGGCCACGCAGCAGGTGATGGCGAAGCGGGCCACCATGAACTGATCGGGCGCGAAGCGCGGGTCACGATAGACAAAGCCGACCACGTCGGCATGTTGGCCATCCAGCGCTGCAGGGTCCGAGTTGGCGCTCATCGCGCGGGCCCAGTCCAGCACGGTCCGCGAACCGGGCGCAACGGACAGCAGCATGCCCCGCTCGTCGGCGGACACGGCGTAGTCAGTCGATACGCCGCGATTCGTCGCCGCGCCAGCGCCCAGAGGTTTCGCGGGGACCAGCACGCCCAATGCCAGGGGTAGCGCGACAATCGCCAGCGGCCACAGCGACGCGGTGGAGTGCTCATGCTCGTGCGCGTGATCGGCATCATGATCCTGCGCAGTGTTACCGCGCGGCAGATTGAAGCTGCCAGCCAACGTGATCAGGATCGCCGCCGCGACCGGCACCAGCCAGCTAAAACGCGGCCCGATGTAATAGAACAGCGTCCCTGAGTACAGCTTCTGCGCGAAAAAGATTGCCATCAACACCAGGATCACCGGTTTGAGGCGGTTGACAAGGCGCGCGTCGAGTCTCATCGGCGGACCTTTGCTTTGCAGGCTGCCGTCCATATCAGGTGCACGCCCACGCAAACCATCACGAAGCTGAAGAACTGATCAACCATCTCGATTAGCCTGTCTCACTTACCATACCCCGCGCCAGCCGATCAGGCGAACCAGATTATAGCGACACGCCGGGCGTCAAGCCACCGCACACGTGGACTGATGGCTGAGCGGGGCATCGGCCAGGTGGGCAGGTTGGTTATCAGCCACCCGCTGCACGGAGAATCCGCCTGTCCGCCGACGCACTCCAGCGCGCAGAGCCGTATACTGTGTAAACAACTTACACTTGTGGGGTGGGGCATCAGCATGATCGGCGTTAGCACCAAACAACAGAAGCTCAGGCAGATTGGACGCGCCAGCCAGTTCCGAAATCAGGCTGCAGTCCCGATGCTGCGCAGGTCGCTGAAAAGTGCCGATCCCGACATCCGCTGCGCAGCCGCCAAAGCCATCGCCCGGCTGCGTGCCGGTAGCGCCGCACCCGATCTGCTGCCGCTCCTCGATGATCCGCAGCAAGACGTGCGCATGATGGCTGTCCAGGCACTGGGCTGGCTGCGCGACCCATCGGCGATCCCTGCCCTGCAAGATGCCCTCCGCGACTCCAGCAGCGAGGTGCGCATGGTCACCGTCATGGCGCTGGGGTGGATAAAGGACGAACGTGCCATTCCTGCCCTGGTGCAGGCGATGGCCGATCCTACCGTCGGGCAGACAGCAGTCGACACCGTGTCCGAATGGGGCGACGCTGCAATACCTGCCCTGCTGGTCGCGCTGCAGGGCTCCGTCCAGCCTGTCCGCGAGGCGGCGAGCCAGCTCCTCATGGACATTGGTCAGGCAGCAGTGCCCGCGCTCCTCCAGGTGATGTGGAACAGTCAGGGCAGCCTGCCACTCACAGCCGCAACCATACTGAGCGGCCTTGGCGACGCGGCAGTGCCCGATCTGCTGGCAGCGGTTACATCGCCCCACGCGGATACGCATGTGCGGCGCGTTGCGGTGCTGGCGCTGGCAGCTATCGCAAGCCCGGCGGTTGTCACTGCGATGCGCGAAATGCTGCGCGGGCCGCAGCCGGAGTTCAGGGTGCTCGCGGCGGAAGTCTTGAGCAACATCGGCGAACCCGCCCAGATCACTCCGCCACCGGCTGTCGTGCGCTCACCCGCCTCCGACCACCGTGACTGATTCTGTGCACGGCCGATGGACAGCCCCGATCACGCAACTCCTGATAGCCGCGACCCTGGTTCGCGCGTCCGGCAGCCAGGGCGTTATCGTTTTCCGATAGGACAGGTGACGAGTTGTAGCGCTCTGTCGGGGTGGGCAGCGAAGGAGCGCAAGGAACGGGCGATGTGGTCATAGCCATTGAGCCGCAGCAGGGAGAGAGCCAGGTTGCGGAACAGCGCCATCAGGTGATGAGTGCGTCCCGTGCGTAACTGACAATGGTCTTCGTCCAGGATGACATCTTTGACCCAGTGCAGCTTGTTCTCAATCGTCCAGTGCTGCTGGATGAAGGTGAGCAGCGCCGCCGCGTCAGCCTGGTCAGGCGCCAGCGAGGTGATGCCGTACAGGGTCTGTTCCTGAACCTCGCCGGTCGAGAGGCGAACGAAGCGACGGGTCAGCTTGAAGGTTTGTGCCAGCCCTTTCCAGTCCAGATAGTCGTTGAGAACAGTGGTGGTTTCGAGGCAGCGGATGGCCAGCCGGTCATGCCCCTTCTCGACCCGCTGGGCGGTGTGGTTGGCCTCTTCATACGGAGCGGGCTCCTCGGCAAACCACTCCGCAATAGCCTCTTTGGTAGCAGGCTGATTGCCTTTCACCGGCAGCACATAGTCTCCGCCTTCGTCCACGATGGTTGCCGCGACATCCTTCTGGGTGAGTAAGCCATCAGTGGTCACCACGCGCCTCTTCAGAGCCAGGTTCAGCAGCATGGGTTTCATCATCCCGATTTCATTGGTATGGTCATCCACCGCCCACTGCCCGACGACCGCTCCCAGCCCATGAACGACCGCGCTCAGCAGGTGGCTGTTGCAGGCGCCCATCTTCTGGCTCACGCGCAGCGTCTTGCCATCAATGCTCAGCCCCAGTCGCTCCCCCTCTTCGGGTGTCAGCAGCCCTTCTATCCACCGCCGCACTTTCTCCTCTACCATGTCGACATCCACCAGCCGCAGCACCCGGTACCAACTGGCCTGGGCCGGGTAGCCATGCTCATTGAACCCCAGTCGCTCCGCGTACTCCTCCCCATAGTTCGGCCCCCATTCCGCAATCGCCTTGAGGCTCTGGTACCCGCACAACACCCCGACGACCATCAGGGTGAGCATTGCACTCAGTGGGTAGCGTTTCCCTTGCGCGTGGCGCGGATCGGGAATCTCTGCCAGAATCTCAACCAGTGGCGGCCCTTGTGTCGTCATCGATAACCTCGCTTTCTGGAAGTTCGTCGCTTACCAGTCGCGAGGTTATCCCATTCCCCGAAAACGATAAAGCCCTGTCCGGCAGCAATTCGCTATTGACGCTCCTCACCTGGCCCGGTACAATATCTTGCTGCGGGGCGCACCGCCCGATGCCCGCCAGCGGTGGGCAAGGACGACTGGCCCGCTTGTTTGTGTAATGACCAGGACGACGCTCCGCCGTGCCCGCATTTGCGGGTCAGGCAGGCCCGCTCGAAATGGGCCGACATGCCCCGGCGGTCATTGAGGAGATAGCGACATGAGTACCGAATACATCATTGGAGGCCACCCGGCGCGAAGTGATCGGCAAACACGTGCGCCACATGCGCCGTGAGGGGAAAATTCCCGCCATAATCTATGGGCCAGACAACGACCCGCTGCCGATCACCCTCGACGGGCGCGAGCTGCGGCATGTGCTCACCCAGGCTGGCGGCACCCAGTTGATCAGCATCAATGTCGGCAGCGAGAAGATTCCATCACTGGCACGTGAAGTCCAGCGTGACCCGCTCGGCGGCGCGATGCTCCACGTCGACTTCTACCGTGTGGCGATGGACCGCCTGATCCGTGCTGACGTGCCGATTGTGCTTGTCAACGAGTCTCCGGCAGTTGCCAGTGGGCTAGCGGTGCTCAACCATTTGCTGAACACCGTCGAGTTGGAAACGCTGCCAGCAAATATCCCGCCGCAAATCGTCGTCGACATCTCGCTGCTGAAAGAGGTCGGCGCGCAGTTGCTGGTCAAGGACCTGGTGCTGCCAGAAGGCGTCACCGTGCGCACAGACCCGGATGAACCTGTCGTCAAGCTCGACTACCCCGAGATGGTCGAAGAGGAAGAGGAAGCAGAAGAAGAGGTCCTCTTTGGCGAAGGCCCCTCGGAGCCGGAAGTCCTCAGCGAGCGCAAGCACGAGGAAGAGGAAGAGTAGCCACTCCTGTTGGGAACACAATGAGGCCGGGCACAGTGCCCGGCCTTTTGCATTGTCGTGAAGGTCAGCCAATTCACTGCGCTTTGATCACCGTCCCGCAGTAGGAACATACGACGCTCACGTCGTCTACCCATTCAACTTCGTCGGGGCGGACCGGCCCCCCGCACGATGGACACTTGCCCGGCAGCCGCGCCGACGCCTCGCGGCGGCTGATCGCCGGGTCCGAGTTCGGCAAGCTGGAGACCCATTCGCGCCAGTTGTTCCGAGAATTCCGCGCGCAGGGCTTGAGCTTCCTGGCGATATCCCTGCGTCTCCAGGCTGCTGACGGCGTGACGCATCAGGCGAGTCACCTGGGCAAGTTCGCCAGGCCTGCAGGCCCAACCTGACGGCCTGGCGGTAAGCCTCACGCGCGAGATCGATCCGGCCAGCCTGCAAATTAGGCCTGCGCCGCGCGCGCCGAAAGGTACGACGCCCGCAGCGGCGCGTCCATCTGCGCTGCCTGCGCCGCGATTCGCGCGAAGATCTCGGCGGCTTTGAGCGGCTCACCCGATTCCATGTACTGGTTAGCGCGCGCCAGGTCCTGTCGCGCCTCATCGATCAGGGGCGCGGGGCGCGGAGCCATCGCCCGGCCAAGGCCCATGCCAAGCCCCATCCCCAGCAGCATGCCGCCTGCGCCCATTCGGCGCGGGCCGAAACCCCTGCGCGGTCCGAGCGGTCTCATAGGCCCCATCATCCCGCGGAAGCGTCCTCGCATCGCCTGCACTCCTACTAAACCAACGCTGAATATCACCAGGATGATAGCGCGCTATCGCTCATGATCCGGCGTACAGATTGCAAAATCCGCGTAAACTGAGACACACAGCTACGGCGCTGCGGTCGGCGTGGGCTGCGGCGCAGTCTGAGCCGCCTGCGGCAGGTTGACAAACACGCCAAACGTGCCGGTGGTGTCGGCGTAGTTCCAGATCGTCAGCGCATACCTGCCCGTCTGTGGTAGCTCCAGCCGGTCGATGGCCGGGTTCTTGCCAACGCTGTCGTCCCGCGTGACCAGCAGATAGCCATCCGGAGTGTAGAGATCGAAGCCCAGATCGAGGCCGGTACTGCTGGTGGCGTGCGCGTCGATACCGATTAATTCGCCAATCTGGCCGTCGAACTGGAAGGTCAGCACCGTGCCCGGCCCGGCGACCTCGCCGGCGCGCCCGCCCTTGCTGCCGGGCACGATCGTCCCACCCTGATCCAGGTCGTAGCTGCTGGTAGTCTGGATGAGGTACTGGATGGAACCGCTGGCACCCAGCGTCTCGAATTCGAGTTGATACTGCCCGTCTCGCGGGAACTGCAACAGGGTCAGCGTTTCCGGCTGATCGGGCCCGTCCTGGTTGACGGTCACCAGGCGGTTGCCGTAGGCATCGTAGACCGTGATCTGCGGGTCGACGCCCGAGTCGGCTGGGCGCGCCTCGACCGCAATCGCGTCGAGCGCCCTACCCTGCAGGGTCAGCCACGTGCTGCGGCGCGGCGTGCCTTCAAGCTGGAGCGTCGTGCGCGAGCCGACCACCGCCTCGCCGCCGCCGGTCGACGGGCTGATCACGACCTTGTAGTCGCCAACGTGTTCGTCGAAATTACTGACAACCAGCGTATAGGTGCCAGTCTGCGATGGCATGAAGTTCCACAGGTAAGGGTCTTTGCCCACGTTGTCGTCGCGCGCCGCGAGCATCGCGCCGTCTGGGCCGTACAGCTCGAACTGGAGATCCAGGTCCGGTGTCAGCGCGACGGCAGACAGGTCGAAGCGCTGGCCGCGCTGCACAGGGAGCCGGAAGGTGTGGTAGCTGGCCGGGTGGGTCATCCTGCCGCGCAGCTCCTGGTCCATCGAGGTGAACACCCCGCCGCCTTCCATGTCGGCAGGGTCGAGCCAGTAAACCGACACGCCGATCTGCCCGCTGCCTCGCGCTCCGCCGACGCCAAGCTGATAGAAGCCATCTGCCGGGAACTGGAACTGGCCGATAACCTCGGGCTGGCCCACACGGCCCGAGTTCGGCAAAGGCCAGCCGGTCACCCTGGCTGTTGTCGATCTCAATCACCGGGTCGATGTCACCCGACAAAACAATCGCCTCGACCCGCACCGGGAACTGCGCCTGCCCTTGCAGCGGGTAGATCGACATCGCGTCCGCAACCACGTCTACACGGAAATGGTCGACGAGCTGCGGGCCGGTAGGCTGCGCGGTAGGGGTCAGATCGGCGCCGGCCGGATCGGTCTGGGTACCGACCGGGGCCAGAGTTGGCCATGGCGTGGACGTAGCCGACGGCGTCGACGCGGCATCTGAGGGTACCGCTGCCCGGCAGGCGGCAAGAGTCAGCCCGGCGCACAGCGCCAGGCTGAGAAGAAGGGTTCGATTGACGTTCAGCCTCATACCAGCACGATGCTGCATATCACTTCAGGGACAGGTGCGTCCCGCCGGTTACTGCTCCCGCGAATAGCTCAGCTCGTACGTGCCGAGCGCATCGGTGAACGAATAGACCACGATCGTATATGTCCCGGTTTGCTCGATCTGGTATTTTTCGAGGTCCGGGTCAAGCGGATTACTGCCCTGCGAGTCATCGGCGAAGACGACCTGCTGGCCATCTGGGCCGAGCACCGCGAAACCCATGTCCAGCGCGCCGACGATGTTGGTCGACGTGATCCGCAGGGTGATCTTCTCACCGCCATTGGCGTTGAACTGGAAGTAATGATAGACGTCGGCTGCGTTGATCCGGCCTGACCGCGTGCCGCTGGGATTGTCGCCAAACACGCCGCCGCCGGTCAGGTCAGATGGTGCCAGCCGTTTGAGGTGGAACGATGCCTGCCCCGTGCCATGCGGCGTGATCTCAACACGGTACCGGCCCGAGTACGGCAGTTGCATCTCGTTGATCGCGCTATCCTGCCCGTAGTCAGCATCGATGGCGTAGGCGATCACCTGGTTGAAGGGGCTGTACACCCGCAAATCGACCTTGAGATCAGTCGTCACCCCAAACGCTTCAATGCTGAGCGGATCGCCGACGGTGCCGTCGAATGTCGCGTTGAATTCGCTGCCCTCGTACAGCGCAGCCCGATAGTCCTTATCATAGACGAGGTCCGGCTCACCCTGCGCCTGCGGCGGGATTGTGTCGGAGGTCACGGAGTAGGTGTAGCTGCCCATCGAGCCGCCATAGTTGCCGACAATGGCGACATACGGCCCGGCCAGCTTTGCCACATAGCCGGGCAGCACCGCATCCAGGTTGTCAGGTGGCTGCACGTCGTCAGATTCGGCCACGAACCGCCCGTCAGGCCCATACAGGATCAGGCTGGGGTCAGGTTGGCCGTTGTTTGCAGCCACCGCGGCGAACGTCACGACTGCTCCCCCGGTCAGCGAGACCTGGTAGGTATGGTAGACAACCTTGACGGACATCGTGCCCGTCAGCGAATCGCCCACGCTGATCTGCCCGCCGCCGCTCGGCGCATCGAGCGCCGTGACTTTCACTTGCACGGAGCCGTCACCGTTGGACGGTGCCAGCACGACGCGGTACATGCCATCATAGGGCAGCGTGAACTCGTCAATAGCCGCGCCCTGCTCATCCTGGGCAGAAGTCGTCTTGCCGATGATGTTGTTGAATGCGTCGACCAGGCGCAACTCAAAGTCGACCACGCCGCCAATCTCCGTTGCATCGACGCGGATAACCTGCCACGCTCCAGAGGTGAAGCTCATCTCCACGTTGCCGCTTGAGACCGAAACATTGGTGGTCTGGTCGAGCATCACCGTGCCGGGCGCAACGCCTGAGGACGGCGGCGGCACGGTTGCCGGTTGCTCCGGCGTCGCGCTGGGCGCCGACTGGGGCGCAGGCTGGGTTTGCAGCGACGGCCCGCTCGAAACGGGCGTGGCCGTTGCTGCAGCAGGGGTCGTGGCTGGAGCACCACCACCGCACGCAGTCAGAAGGAGCGCGATTCCCACACCTATCACAAGCGAGCGGCGGATGAAACGTGAAGCCTGTCGGATCATGTCATTGTCTCCTGGCGCTGCCCCGTGCCGCCGTCTTCGCCATCCGGCAGTGGGATCACCGCACGGGCGAAAATCAGATAGCCGGTATGCCCCACGATGTGATCCTCGGGGCGCACGCGCGCCGGGATCGTCTGGTAGGGACGCAAGATGAGTTCCTCTGCCTCTACAAATCCAAACTCTGGATGCGTTGCCAGCTCATCGATCAACCGCCCTAGCTGGTTGATCGTCGGGACCAGGCAGCCAAGCATCCCGCTGCCGCGCAGCGCCTTACGGGTCTGGTCCAGGACTTCCCAGGGGGCCGGCAAGTCGAGGAACAGTGCGTCGGCATCCGTTTCATCGAACCCCGCACGAATGTCCCGGCACTTGAAGGTCACCTGGTCTCCCAAGCTGGCCCATCTCATGTTCTGGCGGGCCAGGCGCTGCATGTCTTCACGTTCGTCGTAGCTAATCACGCGGCCCGTCTCGCCGGCAGCGCAGGCCAGGGCCAGACACATCCCGCCGCTGCCGGTGCCCGCCTCGACGACCACCGAGCCGGGCCGGACCCCCAGCTTCATGATAATATAGCCTGCATCTTTAGGAAAGATAATCTGGCTCCGGCGTCGCACGTTGCGGACCAGCTCATCAGTCGTCGGCATCAGCAGATAGTAGGCCCGCCCTAGATGTGTGCGGACCACCGATCCCAGCGGGCGACCAATCAGGTCATCATGCAGCAGGCTACCCCGGTGGGTCTCGATGCGTCGGCCTGGCTGGAGCGTGCGGATCAATGTACGGTGATCCTCCTCGCTGACGAGCAGAATCACATCTCCCGCCTGTGCGCGACGCAACCATCCACCTCCTTTCCTGCCACAATTTGGCTATTATACAGTGGTCCCCATTGCCATTCAAGACGATCGCGGTTAGCCTTCCCGGACAGCGCGACGTCGCCAGGCCCGGGTTTTCACGTTTTATTCACCCTGTTACAAGCACATTGTATGTTATCATATCATTGAATCCACTTTTGCGTTGACAGCCAGTATATGTGGCGTGCCACGCAACCGGCCTTATGCACATGATCGGCGCGCTGATTGCTGACGGTGACACGCATAGATACTTGCATATCCGGTGAACTCAGGTACACTCGGGCACACACCACTACCATCTTCTAACCTGTTGCAAATACCGGGCGAGGGAACAGGCAACTATGACCAGAATTCTTGTGGTTGATGACGAGGTCGGCGCGCTGACCTTGATTGGCATCATGCTGGAACGTGGTGGATTCGAAGTCTTGAAGGCGCATGACGCCTACGCGGCGCTTGACCTGCTCCAGGTCGAGAGGCCGGAGCTGATTATCCTGGACGTTATGATGCCGGGCATGGACGGCATCGAGCTGTGCGGACGGCTGCGTGCCATGCCTCCCCTGGAAGTGACGCCAGTCCTGATCTTATCGGCACGCGGCGATCCCGAGTCGATCGAGCAGGGCCTGTCTGCCGGCGCGAATGACTACCTGCAGAAGCCAATCCTGCACCACGACCTTATCACCAAGATTTACGAACTGCTTGGCAGCGACGGTTCATGACTGTCGCTGTTCGTGCAGCCACCTCACAGCCGCCCGGTGCAGCCGGGCCGGGATCGAACGGGCACAACAACATGGCAAAACTGCTTTGCCTCGCTAACTGGCCTGAAGGCAGTGCAGATGGCGCTGAGTACCCGATTGCGTTCGAGTTGGCGATCTGGGCAGCCGCGCTGGAGGGGAAGAAAGCTGCCGGCGGCTGGCTGAACGGCGAAAGCACACTTTACGTGCAAGAGGTGCCTGACGGCGAGAAGATTGCCCTGATACAATCCACCGGCCAGATGCTGCACCGTGACGTGCAGCGGTTGGTCACCGATCTAAACGCGATGCTGCTCGAAGGGCGCGCCGATCAGCTGACTTTCGTGCCGGTGATACCCTTCTTCGAGCTGTGGATCAACAAGCTCTCGGACGACCGCTACCGTGTGATCGTGTGGCAGGACATGGCGGCGCGCTTCGGCGGTGTCGGCGAGGTCGGGTACCAGGGCCTGCGCTTCATCACCAACCGCGCGCGCCTGATGGGCTTCAGCCGCGGCCTTCAAAGCGAGATCAGGGAATAACGCGCCGCACCAGCGCCTCAGCCTGCGCCAGCACCTCATCAAGTGGGTAGGGCTCGCTGGCGGCTCCACGCCGCCCCACGTTCAGCGACCCCGCAGCGGCCCCCATCGCAGTACACGCATCCAGCGGCCAGCCTGCCAGGTGACCGTACACGAACCCGGCACGGAATGCGTCCCCCGCGCCGGTGGTATCGACGACTGGCACGTGAGGCGGCATCACCACGATCCCGCTCAGATCGGCGCGGAAAGCCTGCACCTCGTGGGGCCCGTCGGTGATCACGACTGCCGAAGGTCCTTCGCCCAGCAGCACCCGCACGAAATCCTCCAGCGCGACGTCGGGATGGCACAGCCTGACCTCCGCCGCCGAACAAATCGCCACCGTAGTAAATGGTAGCACTGGGTGATCGGCGTCGTGCACGTCGCCGACGATCACCGGGATGGCCTCCTGCGCCGCCAGCCGCGCCGCCTCAACGCGCTCCGCTCCGCCGTAAAGGTCGAGCGTTAGCAGGCGCGCGGTGCCGACCATCGCCGCCGTGGGTGACGTCTGAGGCACGTGGTCGACGTTCACCCCGATGATTGTCCGCTCACCGTCGGGTGTGACCATGATGCGGCAGAACATACTCCTCACACCCGCCCGGCGCTCCAGGTAGCGCGTGCTGATGTTTGGCTGGCGCGCCAGAATCTCGAACAGCAGGTCGCCGACCCGGTCCCCGCCGATCACATTGCCACTGACGGCCACGCGGACTCCCCAGTTTGCGAGATGTGCGGCGGTGTTGGTCGCCTTGCCACCCAGGTGGTCGGTCTCCCCGGCGACATGTGTCTTGAGGTCGGGACGGGGCAGATGTGGGATGTCCATCACACTATCGATGCCAATCGTTCCATAGCTGAGCACGTCGAATTCTGGACCCATACGTTCTCCCCTGCGGTTTGGACCCCAATCGTAGCACGACAGCAGGCCATCCGCCCACCGAACGGTCACCACTTCCCATTGACAACCATCCTAAAGCACCGGATAATCGCCCCATGAGACATCCAAGACGCATGATCCCGATCGTTCTGGCCGGCGCCATGGCGGCGCTGGCGCAGGCTGCCTGCGCCAATATGCCGCCGCTCAAGCTGCCTGAACCACTGAACCCGGCGACGGCCACTGCAACTGAGACACCCACGGCCACGCCCAGCCCCACGCCTACCCCTACGCCCACCCCGATGCCTATCGAGGTTGTCGACCAGGGGCAGCGCGACCTGCGCAATGGCGATTGGGACTCGGCATCGCTGACCTTTCAGCAGGTGCTCACCGACCCCGGCGCAGACGGCGACGCGCGGGCGGCGGCCCAGATTGGGCTGGCGCATGCCTCGCTGCAGCGCGGCGATTTTACGTCGGCGCGCGCCATCCTCGATACCTTCCTCGGTGAGTTTCCCACCCATCCGCGCACGGCGCAGGCCTATTTCCTGCGCGGCGATGCGCGGTTGGGTCTGAGCGACTGGTCGGGGGCCATCGGCGATTACCAGCATTACCTGACACTGCGCTCGGGGCTGGTCGACAGCTACGTCTACGAGCGCATCGGTGATGCCTACCTGGCCCAGAACCAGTCGGACGCCGCGCTGCAGGCCTACGACCAGGCGACGCAGGCTGATCGCCCGCTGGTCAGCATGCTGCAACTGCGTGAGAAGATCGCGTCGATAGACCGCTCGCTGGGTAACGTCGACGGCGCGATTGCCCAGTATCAGGCCATCCTGGACGTCTCGCAGAACAACTACTACCGCGCCACCATCGAGTTCTATATGGGCCAGGCGTGGCTTGAAGCCGGGAATACCGACAAAGGCTATGCGCAGTTAGACCACGTGTTCATGTCCTACCCGAACAGCTATGAGGCGCTGAGCGCCCTGCGAGCGCTGCTCGACGCGGGCTACACCGTTGCGCCTGAAGATCAGGGGCCATGGCAGTACGAGCGTGGTATCGTCAACTTCAACCAGGGCCAGTACGACATCGCCATTCAGGCGTTTGTCAACTACCTGGCCGCGACGGACTTTGGCGCGGTCGATCCGGCAGTGCACCTGTACATTGCGCGAGCATACCGGCAGCTTGGCAACCTCAACTCGGCGCTCAGCGAGCTGCAGGGGCTGATTGGCCGCTACAATCCGGCCAGCTCGCCAGCCTGGGGTGATGCCTGGCTAGAGATGGCCGACATCTACGGCAGCCTCGGCCAGACCGACCAGGCGTTTAGCACGCTCGATCAGTTCGTCTCAAGCAGCGGTAGCCTGCCGCAGGCTCCTGATGCCATCGTGCAGGCCGCACAGCTTGCCGAATCGGCCGGCGATCTGCAGAAAGCAGTTTCCTACTATCGCGACCTGGCTGCCATGTTCCCGACCGACGCCCGCGCGCCAGAGGGCTATTTCAAGATCGGGTTGGACGCCTACCAGCAGCAGGATTACGCCACCGCGCAGGACCTGTTCACCAGCGTGGCACAGTCGCCTGCCGCAGATCAGCCCGCCAGCGGCTACCTGTGGCTGGCCCGGACGCTGCAAGCTGCGGGCCAGAGCGACGCTGCCCAGCAGGCGCTTCAGCAGGCTGTCGCCGCCAATCCGACCGGCTACTACGGCCTGCGTGCCGCCGATATCCTGGCCGGGCGCGCGCCGTTTGCGCCGCCCGCCTCGTTCGCGCTGCCCACCTCACCCGACGAAGGACGCGACGAGGCCGAGCAGTGGATCGTGACCACGTTCAGCCTCAGCCAGACGCCGCCGCTGGCCGCCGACCTGCGTGGCGATATCGCCGCCGATCCACGCATGGTGCAGGGCCGTGAGCTGTGGGACCTGGGGGTAATCAGTGACGCCAAGCAGGACTTCGAGGCGGTGCGCAAGGCGTTCTACGATGATCCGCTGGCGAGCTACCAGCTTGCTATCTATTTTCGCGAGATCGGCCTATACAGCTCATCGATCCTGGCGGCAGCGCGCGTTGAGACGCTGGCCAACGTCAGCCCGCTTGATGCGCCGCAGTTCCTGACCCGCCTGCGCTACCCGACCTACTTTTCAGACCTGGTGATCAGCGCAGCGCAGCAGTATGGCATCGACCCGCTGTACGTCTTCGCGCTGATCGAGCAAGAGAGCCTTTTCGAGGGGTTCGCTACATCGACCGCTTCAGCGCAGGGCCTGATGCAGATCTGGCCGCCGACCGGCGAGGACATCGCCGCCCGGCTGAGCTGGCCCAACTACCGCGCCAGCGACCTGCAGCGCCCCTTCGTGAACGTGGCGTTTGGCACGTGGCTGCTATCTGACGAGTTCAAGCGCTTCAACGGCGACCCCATCGCCGTGCTGGCCGCCTACAATGCGGGCTCGGGCAATGCGCTCAACTGGGAGAACCAGTCCGGCGGCGACCCTGACCTTTACGTCGAGCTGGTGAGCCTGTCAGAGCCGCAGAGCTACATTCAGAGCATCTACCGCCACTATGACGTGTACCGGGCGCTGTACGGCTCTACACGGCCCTGACGGCCCGCTCCTGGAGAATCGACAGGGGCGAGTCATGTCAGGCTCGCCCCTGTGCGTGTTCGCCGCAGGATTCTACTGCTCGATGTCTTCCAGCATGTTGTCGTAGATCTGCGCGCCGGTGACAGTCTCACCGGTCTGCTCGTCGCGGCTGGTGGCGATGCTGAGGTCTTTGTGGAACAGGCTCGTCAGGTCATCACCGGTTGCGTCGCGGGTCAGTTTGACAGCGTAGGCTCCATTCGCGATGCCGTACTGCGTCGTCAGCGCGTCAAGCTCAGGGAAGTAGAACGTGCAGCTTGAGTACATCCGCTGGCGATAATACTGCGCCTCGACCAGCTTCATCAGTCGTTCGCTGCGGTCGGCATTGAGGTTGATGCCCTGCGAGGCGACAAACCGGTCGCGTGGGGTTTTGCCCAGCGCCACATCAATGTAGGCATCGCGCAGTTTGTAGGGGTCCGCGCCGTCGATGCCATGTACAAATCCGTGATAGATCTCATCCATCTCGAAGCGGATCGCGTCCAGCGCACGCCTGACTGCGCCCTTCCACGACGCGTCGCCCGGCGTGCAGGGGCAGCCCGTCGCCCAGCGGGCAAGGCCGTGATTGCAGCTCCAGGAGGTGTTCTCTCTGATCGTGATCTCGCCCTGCGGCTCGACCATCTGGGCATAACGCGCCAGCGTGATCACCTCGTACCCTGACGCGAGCGCCTCATACGTCAGCAGCCAGTGTAGGAACTGCTCCTCGCTGGGCCAGTGGTGTCCGAACGTCTCACCGTCAGTAGCGATCAGCGTCAGCGGCCCGGCATCGCGCTTGCGGGGGACCAGCACACCACGCGCCCAGCGCCCCGCCCCGCCGAAATAGCCCAGGTTGAACGCGATGTCGTTCGAGAGTTGCTCGTCGCGCACGAAGACCTTGATGCGCTTGCCGTTGGGCAGATTTGCCCAGTATGGGCCGGCCCCCTGCCCTTTGCCTTCGACCTGGCTCTCAGTCAGGATCGTCCAACGGATATCCTGCTCGGCCAGCACCTGCAGTGTTTCGGTGTCGACGGCCATCTCAGGCAGCCACATGCCCTGCGTCGGGCGGCCAAAGCGGTACGAGAACACCGCCTTGCCCCACGCCACCTGGGTCACCTTATCCTCGTAGCGCGACAGAGGCAGCACGGTATGGTGCATCCCTTGGGCAATGGCGTTGCCCATCCCATGCTTTGCGATATTGTTCGCGTCGGCCTGGAGGATGCGGTGGTATGTGTCGGGCGCATTCTTCGCCAGCCAGCGGGCCAACGACTTACCCAGGTTGAAGGATATGCTGTCGAAGTTGCCGATCTCAGCGTTTGGTGTGTAGCACTGCGTTGTGATGCGCTCGTTCCAGTTCTTGAAGGGTGCCGCCGCAGGCTCTTCAAGCTCACGGTTCGGATTGAACGGATTTCCGCGCGGCGGCTGGTAATAGTGGCAGTGCACACAAATGTATTGCGTATCAACCATTATTTCGTCCTTTGGATGGCCGCTCGCCCGGCGCTGCGCTGCCGTGCATCAGAGCTGTTTCAGACCAAAGCGCAGCGTGGTTTGCCAGGTCTCGCCCGGCCCTAGCCGGACGGGCCACCACAGCAGGATGGTCGATCCCTGGTAGTTGCGCTCAAAGCCAGCCTCCGAGGCGGAGACCGTTTCCAGTGGGAAGCGCCACAGCGTCGCGGGGCGGTCCACTTTGGCATTGATGGACAGCTTCCAAAGGCCGCTGGAGATAGTGTAGTCTTTAACGTCGTCAGCCGCGGATATCTCGCCCAGCGAGAAACGGCTGAGGCCGATGGTCAGATAGGTGTGGTCGTCGTTGCCCCCGGCCAACCCCCAACTGCATTCAACGCCAAAACGCGTGTCGAGCGATCCGCTGTCGCCGTTGGTGAGAGTATAGGCCACCTCCAGTAAATCGCTGCCCGGCTTGAGCGTGGCCGTCTTCTCGACCGTCACAGGGAGAAGCACCGCGCCCTGCCAGACGTTGCCCGTCCGGCGCAGCGTGACCACAGTGCGGCTATCATCATCTTGTGCAAGTGTCTGTTCATAGGGCTGGTTGACGAAATCGCCCAGTTCTGGATATTGGCTGCGATAGTAGCCATCCACCGTCGCACCCAGCCCCAGGAAGTGATCGAGCAGCGACGCACGGCGGTGCCAGTCGTAGATCAACTTGGTCTGTAGATCAGGCTCGCGCGCCCGTACCACTTCGGAGTGGATATTCTCAGGCGAGTCGGCCTGCTCCAGCTTATCTGGAGTCACGACCTTCCCAGCCGCAGCAGCTTCTTCGAGGTCTTTGTGATAGCCCTCGCGGCGGCGGGTCAGCACGTTCAACAGATTGTAGGCAGCCGGGCGGAAATCCCACTCTGCCAGCGAGCCGCCCTTGTCGCTGTCAAAAACCAGCACCTGCCGGTCACTGGTCAACACGACATCGTCGATGGCGTCACGGTCGAAATCGACAATATCTGATCTGACAAATGGCTTGGTCGCCGCAACGTCGAGGCCATCGGCGAGGTTGTCGGCTTTGATCAGGTATTCGTAATCCGCCTCGCGAATGTGAAACAGGTAGATGCCGCCGAATACGCCATGCCAGTATCCGCAGTTACACTGCCCGGCCCAGAGAGCGTCCAGCGCCTGGTTCTTGCGCTTGCCCCTTGGCATGGCATGAACCTTCTCGCTGACCATCATCGCACGTTTGTGTAGCTGGTTGACCTCGTCATACTTGACCATGAACTGCCGCCACAACCCGCCACGCATATACTTGGCGATATCGTCACGGCCCTCTTTCTTAAGCTCATGTTTGAGGTGCGGCAGTTCCCACGCCGACTCGGGCGGCATGACCCACTCGCCCATCTCGTCGTAGGACGAGGTGGGCAGGTAAATACGTCCCAGGCTGAGGAACCGTCCTGCGACGTCACCGGGTGGTATGGTTTGGACCCATTCGCTGTTTTCCTCCAGCGCGGTGAAGAAGCGATCCATCCAACCCTTGGTCCAGCAGTGTTCGTAGGTGCCGGGCCACATGCCGAACTTCTCGCCGTCGTCGCCCATCACGGCGACTTTCGTCCGCCCGGCGTAGCGACTGCTGTGCTCAGCATTCTCACTCTGCTCGCGCAGCCAGTCCAGCACGTCTTCCACGTCGCTCCACGGGATCGAGTAGCGCAGCGGCATGGAAGTCGCGAATACCTTGAGTGTGCGCCCGCGATCCTCGGTCACGTAGTAACCCAGCAGGTCCTCGTCGGTATAGCCCACGGCCTTGAAATGAGCGTCGTCGACGATGGTATAGCCAACGCCGGCATCGCTGAGCGTTGAGGGCAAGTGCGGTTCCCACACACGCTCGGCCAGCCAGAGGCCGGTGGCCTCGTAGCCAAAATCGTCCTTGACGGACTCGAACTGCTTCTGTATCTGGCCCGCCTTATCCACATCGCGCAGCGAAACGAGGATCGGCTCGTAATACGCGCCGCCCATGATCTCGATCTGCCCGCGCTCGGTCAGCGCACGCAGGCGCGGGATGAAGTCGGGCTGGTTCTCAACCAGCCAATCGCGCAGCGGCCCGGTATAATGAAGCGCCAGGCGGATTCCAGGGTGCCGTTCGAGGCATTCTACCATCGGCAGATACGACTTCTCGAAGGCTTCCTGAAATACCCAGCCGAAGTTCCCGACCGGTTGGTGGTTGTGAATGGCCAGCGATAGGTAGATCTTGGGAGTCATAATGCGATTTGTCCCCTCCGATGTGTGCAAATAGGTGCGGTGTCGGGTAGCCGCACACGCCCCGGACGCGAGGGGCCTCATCAGGATAGACTACACCAGCCCGGACCATCAGGCAACCGGTTGGCGTCAGTAATCGCCTCGATTTGCCGAATGAACATACGAGTTCTCCGCTATGGTCTGCTCGCTGAAATCGCTGTTGAGCAGGTCAGAGCCAATGCGCGCCCCACGCCCCACGACGAGCCCGGTTGGCAGATGCGTATTCTTGCCGACGGTCACGATCCCCAGGTCCTCGGCGCCTCCGACGATGTGGCCGACCCGCGCGCCATGGCCGATCACGCAGTTCTTGTCGATGACTGCCCGCTCGACGACGGCCCCTGCCTCGATGTAGGTGTCGGTCATGATCACCGACTCGCGCACGACTGCATCCGGCCCGACGTACACTCCCGGCGACAGGATCGATCGCGCGACGCGCGCCCCACCCGCAATCACCGAGCCATCGGTGATGAGACTGTCGTCCACGCTGGCCCCGGCTTCGATACGCACCGGTGGCCGCTCCTCGCTGCGGGTGTGGATGACCCACGAGCGGTCTGTGAGGTCCAGCGCCGGTGGGTGTGCGACGAGGTCCATGTGCGTTTCCCAGTAGGCCTCGATGGTTCCCACATCGACCCAATAGCCGCCGAACGGGAAGGCATACACGTCCATGTGATCTTCAATCATGCGCGGGATCAGGTCTTTGCCGAAATCGTGAGACGAGGTCGTGCGCAGCGAGTCCTCGTAGAGCAGCCGGGTGAGCACCTCGGTTCTGAACAGGTACACGCCCATGGACGCCAGCGTGCCGCGCGGTTTGGACGGCTTCTCCTGAAAGGCCTTCGCGCGCCCGTTCCGGTCCACCTCAAGGATGCCAAACCGGCTCGTCTCTTCGAGCGGGACGGTTATGGTACAGATCGTCACGTCAGCGTTGTGATCGGCATGAAACTGGATCAGGTGCTCGTAGTTCATTTCATAGACGTGGTCGCCTGACAGAATCAGCATCAACTCGGGGTCACGCTGCCGGATGAAGTTCAGGTTCTGAAAGACCGCGTCAGCGGTGCCGGCGTACCAGTCCGAGTCCTCGCGACCGACGAATGGCTGGAGCATGGCGACACCGCCCGTGAACGAGCGGTCCAGGTCCCACGGACGGCCCTTGCCAATGTGTTCGTTGAGCGAATGCGGACGGTACTGGGTCAGGATCAGCACGTCTATAATGCCGGAGTTGACGCAGTTGGAGAGCGCGAAGTCGATGATGCGGTACTTTCCAGCGAAAGGGACCGCCGGCTTGGCCCGTTTGCGGGTCAGGACGCCAAGGCGGGTGCCCTGCCCGCCAGCCAGAATCACAGCACGTACTCTCATAGGTGGTATAGTCCTCCGTTGTGCATGAAGCTACCCTGGCGCGAGTCGGCGAGCTGTCAGGCATAGCTGCGTCGAATACCAACAGCCTTCTCGTATAGCTGCGCATAGCGCACCGCCGAGCTTTCCCACGAGAAATCGAGGGCCATTGCCCGCCGCTGGCGGTCCTGCCACGCTGCCCCGCCGGTGGCGTACAGATCGAGCGCGCGGTTTAGCGCGAGCAGCAGCGCGCTGGGGCTGTAACCGCTAAACAGGAAGCCCACGTCAGGGCTGACCGTATCCGCCAACCCACCGATTTCGCGAACGACCGGCAGCGAGCCATAGCGCATGGCAATCATCTGGCCAATTCCACACGGCTCAAACAGGGACGGCATCAGGAACAGGTCCGAGGCGGCGTAGATGCGCTCGGAAAGCGCCTCGTCGAACGTCAGCCGGATGGAGGCCCTGTCCGGGAAGTCGTGCCCAAGCCGCCAGGCGTCATCCTCATACTTGATCTGACCGCTGCCCAGAAGCACGAACTGCGCATCGCGCCGAACCAGCAAGTCGCGCAGCGCCGGGAACATGATAGCTGGCCCCTTCTGGTCGACCAGCCGCATCACCGTGCCCACCAGCGGCACGTCAGCCTGCTGCGGGAGCCCCAGCTCGACCTGCAGGAACAGCTTGTTCTCGATGCGGTCGCCGAGCGTGCTGGCGGTGAAGGTCGTGGGCAGGTTGGGCGAAGTGGCCGGGTTCCAGCGCACCGTGTCAACGCCGTTCAACACGCCCACCAGCCGCGAGAGCCGGGCGTGCAGCAACCCGTCCAGGCCGAAACCACCTTCCACGCTGAGGATTTCCTGCGCGTAGCGCGGGCTGACCGTGCTGAGCATATTGCAGTATGCCAACCCGATCGCCAGGCAGTTATCGGTACGCCCAATCGCCTGCAGAAGGTCGTGGTCCACCGGTGGCAGCCCCGCGCGAGCGAGGTGCCAGCCAATGCCCCATCCCTGATACTGCATGTTGTGGATCGAGAACAATGTTGCCGCGCCGCCCAGAATCGGATCGTCGGCGTAGATCGTTCGCAGCAGGTAAGCGACGGCTGCCGTGTGCCAGTCGTGCAGGTGAAACGCATCGGGCCGCCAGCCCTCCTGCGCGTCGATGCGCAGCAGCAGAGCGAACGTGGCCGCCGCCAGAAACAGGAAGCGTCCCACATCGATGCCTTCGTCGTCGTGGTAGATGAAGCGCTCGTGCCCACCGAAGAACGGGTAGCCACGAATGAAATAGTGCGGCACCCCGTTGCGCTCAACCGCCGCAACCTCGACCCGGATGGTGCTCCCATTCCACGGCATATCGAACGCGTCGAAAGGCTCGATGCCAAAGCGCGTGTCGGCAATGGTGCCGTGATGTGGCAGCACCACTCGCACCGAATGCCCCAGGCGGGTGAGCGTGGCCGGCAGCGCGCCGATCACGTCGGCGAGCCCGCCTACCTTGGCGAACGGCGCGCACTCAGCCGCGACGAATACGATGTTCAAGACAGCCTTTCCTCGAAGTCACGATGGCGTCTGGGATGTACGACGGCTAAGGCGTGTCGGGTCTGGATGCGACGTCCCGCGTTTTGCGCGGCACGCCCCGCGAGACAAACCAACGATAGTCTATATTCGGGAACACCTTGTCAACCTCGAAGAGTTCATCGGCAAGCTCGCGGTCGGGCCGCTTCTTCTCCAGCGACGTCGCCAGCGCCTCGAACCGCTCGACGTGCCGCGTAAAGCGGCGAATGGCATATTCGCGGGCCTGACCGGTCGTTACCAGGAATGGCCAGTCGCTCGACTCAAGTAGCAGCAGCTCGCGGGCCGTCTGCTTGAGAACGGCCTCTTCGTCTTTGGTTGCCTTCGGATAAGCGGCGACCAGTTCTTCCATGCGCGTTTCTGCCGCATGGATCGGTCCCCACATCCAGTGCGTGTCATGGTTGTCCCACGTCCAGTGATTGCCGCCGGTGCCCCACGAGCCTTCGGGGATGTGCAGCACTTCCTGCGGCGGGTGGCGCTCAATGAAGTCGCTGGCGGTGGTCAGCTCGACGCTGGGATCTTCTGACAGGTGGCGCAGTACCTGCTTGATCCACTCGACGCCCTCAAACCACCAGTGTCCAAACAGCTCGGTGTCATAGTTCGAGCTGATCAGCCCGTAGTTGCCGGTCTCGTCGTGATACTGCTTGAGCCGGTCGGCCGCCAGCCACGCAAAATGCCGCGAGTGCTCGCCGACCTTGTAGGCCGCCCAGTCCGGGTGATAAGGGTCTTTATGGCCCAGGTCGACGCGCGCCCCGGAGACTCGCCAGTATTGCAGGCCGGAAATGCCGTCCTTCTTGTGGAACTCACGGTAATCGTAGTCGCCGGGGTAGCCCCAGTCCGCCGACCACACTTGCAGCCCCGTGCGGTTATCGCGCCCGACGACCGCCACGCCGGAGTGCTGATCGGCCTTCGCCCCGGCGGTTGTGTCGGAGACATAGTAAGCCTTAAAGGTCGTCGCATCGCGGCGCGGGATCGCCTGCTGAACCGGGATCACATAGCGGCGCTTGATCTCGCCGTATGGCCCGATGGCGTCGCCGGCAGCCACGCCCACCGGCTGCCCGCCCTCCACCGTGTGCGTCTCGACGAAGAACAGCCCCAGCCCCACCTCCTGCAAGAATCGCTCGATGCCAGGGTGAACCCTGCCCTCATCGTCGATGAATGCCGGTCGATAGGCGCATTCGGGCAACCAGATCGCACGCGGGGCGCGGCCAAAGTGCCGCTTGTAGGCTTCAACACCCGTCTTGAGCTGGCCATAGATCGATGAATCGGTTGCCAGCAGCGGCAGGTAGCCGTGCGTCGCCGCACAGGTGATGATCTCCAGATAGCCATCGTCCTGCAGCGCGCGAAATGCGGGCACAAGGTTGCGGTCGAAACGCTCGTCAAAGCTGCGCTTGATGGACTCGTACCACTCCTCGTAGAAGGTTGCCAAGTACGCCATGTGCTCATCTTCTTCCTCACCCTCGGTGAAGCGTGGGATGTCCGCCTTGGCTACCCGTATCTTCTCTTCCAGGTACTCGTCCAGATGATCCTTCACATCCTCGTCGGCAAGCTGCTCCACGAGGACCGGCGTCAGCCCGATTGTTAGCCGGAACGACACGCCCTCTTCTTTCAGGTCGTAGAGGGCATTCAGCAGGGGGATATAAGTCTCGGTTGCCGCCTCGTGAATCCACTCTTCCCCATGAGGCCAGCGCCCGGCCATCCGGGCGTAGGGGAGATGGCTGTGCAGCACAAATGTGAATGCGCCGATGGAGTCCACTGTGCAGGTCCTTTCTTAGTGGGACGATCACAGCATGTCGTTGCTGTTGGTTGGCAGGAACACGTCTGTGTTAATTCTAGCACACGTTGGGGCAAAACTAAATTCTGGCTGTCAGCCGGGCTGGTCTGGACGCCAGAACGAGAACGGGCGGCCCCTACTTGGGGACCGCCCGCTCTGCAAGAGAGGTGTGGGGGTGGTGCCCCCACCCCCACACACATCCTGCACACTTTCAGACCATCGGTGCCGGCTCTGCCTCGTGATGTGCCAGCCAGTCGGCCACCCAGCGACCGAGGTACGGGTACTCGTAGTCCTCGCCGCTGGCAGTCTGTATGCCTGCCGCAACCGAGAACCCACCGAAGACGAACGGGACGGCAACCAGCGCCAGCGCCAGCGCAACCGTCAGCAGCAGCGCCACCGGGATCAGGATCAACCCGATCAGGATGATGCTCAACAGCCCGGTGACAACCCACGCCAGCGCGACGATGACCGCAGCAGCCAGGATGGCCACAAAGAAGCCAACCGACGCCACAACTTGCAGCGCAAACGCCTGTGCCGCGTGGTAGGCGACAAACTGCGACTTATCTTTGTACATCAGGTAGATCACCAGCGGCACAAAGACAAAGAACACGCCGCCGATCCCCGCCGAACCAAATGCTACGAACACGGTCAGGATCGCGCTGAGGTGGGCCAGCGCCGCCCAGGTGCGCTCTTCCGAAGTCGTCTCTGGTTTGATGGCCCGCTCTGCCTTGTATTCGCGAACTTCGTTCATATCACATCTCCGACTGACAATGAAACTCTACGTACCAGTACGCAGGGGACGGCGCTAAGTTGCAGGTCGGGCGCGACGGGCCGGAATGCGCGTTTTCAGGCCGGTCGAATCCGGGTATACTGAGCGTCTGGAAAGCCCGGGCGCGGGCCTGATCGGTCTTTGCGAGGGACGACACATGAGTATCAAGCGCATCGCCTGCCCGTCCTGCGGGGGCAGCGACTTTAATCATGACGACAAAGGCAACCTGATCTGCGCTTACTGCGGTGCTGTGTTCGAGTCACCGCGCGAGGAGATACCGTGCCGGGTGTGCGGTACTGTCAACCCGCCCGAGGCGCGCCGCTGCATGAATTGCGGCTCGACGCTGGGTAAGCAGTGCCCCATCTGCCTGCACATCAACCCGCCCGGTGCCGAGTTCTGCGAGCAGTGCGCCAACCCGCTTGATACGCTGACCTCGATCACCGGGCGCGTGCGCGACGCGACCGACGGCAGCGGCGTGCTGCGCAGCGAACGCCTGACGGCCAGCAAACAGACCGACACTGCCTACATGGCCGAACAGGGGGCGAAGCTCCAGGCTGAAGAACGCGAGCGGCAGCAGCGGATCGCCGCCCAGATGCAGCGCGCCCGGCAGGAACAGATGCGCATCCTCGCCATCGGGCTGGGCGTGGTCGGGCTGATCATCCTGGGCGTGGCCATTGTGCTGCTCGTGATGCGCTGAGGTAGCAGCTCCGCGCTTTTCTGAAAGCATGCGGCGGCACGATGCGTCCTATCGTGCCGCCGTTCTGTTCTCTGGCCGTGATTGCCGCCTTACTCCACCGTCACGCTCTTGGCCAGGTTGCGCGGCTGGTCCACGTCCGCGCCGCGCCGCACGGCGATGTGATACGCCAGCAGTTGTAGCGGCAGCACATTGATCACCGGCGATAGCAGATCAGGCGTCTCCGGCACCCAGATAACATGGTCGGCTTTGGCAGCGATCAATTCGTCGCCCTCGGTTGCCAGCGCGATCACTACGCCGCCGCGCGCTTTGGCCTGCTCCACCTGCGACAGCATTTTCTCGTATACGTGGTCTTTGACGGCAATCGCTAGCACCGGCATGTTCTCATCGATCAGCGCGATCGGGCCGTGCTTCATCTCGCCTGCCGGATAGCCTTCGGCGTGGATGTAGCTGATCTCCTTAAGCTTGAGCGCGCCTTCCAGCGCGATCGGGTAGTTCATGCCGCGCCCCAGGTACAGGAAGTTGGTATGCGTGTACATCAGGTTGGCCAGCGCGCGGTATTCGTCATCGTGAGTTCGAGCGACCTTCCGGCGAGATCGGGCACGCGCGCCAGGTCATCGATGTAGCCGCGCAGCACGTCCGGGTCGTGCCCGTCGCGAAGCTGGGCCAGGTGGCAGGCCAGCAAGTACTGGTCGATGATCGACGTGGTAAACGCCTTGGTGCTCGCCACGCCGATCTCCGGACCTGCCTGCATCGAGATGAAGCCATCGGCGACACGCATCGCCTGGCTGCCCACGGCGTTGACGATACTCCACAGCCGCGCACCTTTATCGCGCGCCTCTTCCATCGCCGCCAGCGTGTCGACCGTCTCGCCCGACTGCGTGATCGCCAGCACTGCCATCGTGTCGTCGATGATTGGGTCCGCGTAGCGGAACTCGGAGCCAATCGCCACCTCGACCGGGATGCGCGCAATGCGCTCGATGATCATTTTGCCTACCAACCCGGAGTAGTACGAAGTGCCGCACGCCACAATTACGATCTTCTGGATCGCCCTGGCGTCCTCCGGCGTCAGGTTCATGTCGGGCAGGTACACGCGCCGCTGCTCGAAGTCGACGCGGCCCCGGATGGTGTCGGTCAACGCGCGCGGCTGTTCGAAGATCTCCTTCTGCATGAAGTGCTTATATTCGCCCTTGGCAGCGCTCACCGGGTCGTACGGGATGGTGTGCACCTCCGTCGCAACCTCCTGCCCGTCATCCAGGCTGCGCACGATGTAGCCATCGCAGGTCAGCGTGGCGACCTGCCGCGTCTCCAGGAAGACCATCTGGCGGGTGTGCTCCAGGATGGCCGGGATATCCGACGCGACGAACATCTCGCCCTGGCCGATGCCAATCGCCACGCCGCCGGCATTGCCAATGCGGCACGCGACGATCCGGTCGGGCTCGTTGCGGCTGAAGGTCACGATGGCCTGCGCGCCCTTAAGCTGCTTGAACAACTCACGGGCTGCCTCTTCGAGCTTGAGACCTGCCGCCAGGTAACGCTCGATGAGATGCACGATCGTCTCGGTGTCAGTATCGCTCTTGAACTCCGCGCCCTCCGCCTGAAGCTCGTCGCGCAGCTCCAGGAAGTTCTCGACAATTCCGTTGTGCACCACCACCACGTCGCCGGTCATGCCCAGGTGGGGGTGCGCGTTACGCTCCGAGGGCGCACCGTGCGTCGCCCAGCGCGTGTGGCCGATACCCAGCGGGCCACTGACGGGATGTTCGCGGACGTGCTGCTCCAGCACGGCCAGCTTTCCGGCGTCACGTCTCAACTCGATGTGATGATCTTGCAGGACGGCCAGCCCCGCCAAATCGTAGCCACGATACTCCAGGCGCTTCAGCCCTTCCAGGATGACGGGCGTCGCATCACGCGGGCCGACATAGCCAACAATTCCACACATAGTACGCCCCTTTCGGCAGCGACCGCTGCCTGCGCCGAATAGGCCAGAACAGCGGCGCCACGGCAGCGAGGGTTTATCAATTGTGGGTCAATCGTGAATGTCTGCCACAGCCGTTCCATGTTGCGCAGCGGGTTGCCCCGCGCGATTGGCGGATTGGCTCTTCGATTGTGGGGAAAGCTGCGGACGGTGGTCCGTCCGGGCGGCATCCGCTGATCTTTCGATTTTCGAGGCGCGCTGGCCGGCTGATGCCGGTCGAAATCGCCTCTTAGGCCCACCCCGCGGCGGGCAACCGCCTCCTCGTCAACCTGCGCAGCAAGCACGCGGCGCAGGCCCTTGCGCTGACTATCCCCGTCTGGCGTTCTCCGATAAGCACCTCCTCACCGGTCATAGGCGGAGGGAGTATAGCATCTGCCCCCCCGCCCTGCCAGCGGCGATTTTCCTACGATGCCGGGACCCATTCGCCGTTGCGGATGACGTAGAAGCTGGGACCGGATGTGCTGCACTCTCCGATCTGATCGCACGTGATCGACCCGGAAAGGCCGGGGTAATCCTTCGTCCCACGCACCGCCCTGACCAGCGCCGCACGCGGGACGTATAGGTTCCCGTCATCGCCAATGATCGCCACGCGTTTCACCGCCGCAATCAGCACGCCGACGGCGTCATAGCCCTGCCAGGTGTATGGCGACCGCACGCCGGGGGCCACGCCGAACCTTGCCCTGAACTGCGCGCCGAATACGGTGCCCGCCGCTGATACCGGCGGGGCCAGTGAGGCCGCGTACGTACCTTCGCCGTTCGCGCCGGTATTTGCCAGGAAGTTTGCTCCGAACGTCCCATCGCAGCCGAAGAACACGATGCCACTGTCTGGCCCCAGCGCGTTCACCACTCTGATGGCCACGTCGTCGTAACCCCCATAGTAGATCGCACCCGGCGCAACCTCGATGATCCGGGCCACCTCGGCGGCCAATTCGGTATCCAGGTCGGCGCTGCCGGCTGACAGCTCATCGGTGAACAGGACCTGGCCACCCAGCGCCGCGAACTGGTCATCGACGATCTGGGCCAGCCCCTGCCCGTAGCTTTCTGCATCGTCCACGATGACCAATCTGCGGACGCCCAGCGTGTTGTACAGGTAGCCGGCAGCGTTGGCCGCCTGCACCACATCGGTGAAAGCCACACGGTTGAACACGTCCGAGCCGCTCTGCGTGAGATCCGGGTTCGTAGCCGAAGGCGACATCATTGGGATCGCCGCGGCCTCGTAAATCGGCATCGCCGCCAGCGTCTCTCCAGAGAAGATGTGCCCGGCGATTGCGACGACGGTCGGATCGGCCACCCAAGCATCAGCCACCGCGGGTGCGTTGGCCGGGTCACCCTGCGTATCGCCCTGCACCAACTCGAATTTCCAATCCAGATACTGCCCAAAAGCCTCGGTGGCAAGCCTGCCAGCGTCGAAGATGTCCTGACCGAAGGCCGAGAAACCACCGGTCATCGGTCCGGCCATGCCGATCTTGATCGTCTGGCCGGGCGCGATCACAGCGCAGCCGGTTGCACCCTGCAGGCATTCGGGGATGCTGCGTGCGCCGGCTGCGGTGGGCAGCGGCGTCATGGCAGGCGGCAGCGGCGTATGCGTCGGTGGAAGGGGAACACCGCTGGTCGGCGTAGGGCTCGGCTCCTGAGGCGCACATCCCAGCAGCGTGAGCGTTGCCAGCAGCAGCGCCGCCGTAGGCCAGCGCCAGTTGACCCCGCTTGAGCGTTTCATTGCACCCACGGCACACCTCCTGGCTGCCCCGGCAGCAGTCCTATCACAAGTGTGAGGCCGCGTTTCTTGTAAACAACTGCGTCGCGCCTCACAGATATTTCTCGACCGCCCAACCGCCATCTTTCTTGATCGAATCGGGCGAGATCAGCTTCTCGGCGGCTGGGTCGAACGACAGCGCAGGTCGTCCGTAGATAATGTCCACCAGGTCACCCATCCCATCGGCCAGCGCCACGGGCCGACCCAGTGCCTTCGCCGCATCCAGCGGCGAGACGTCGTCCAGCGCGATCCCGTCAGGATGATCGAACATCACGCGCGGGAGCACGACCATGTCGCCCAAATCGCGACCCTTTAAGTTGCGCGATCACGTCGCTGCCCATCAGCAGCCCGGCGACGGTGATCGTCTCGCCCAGGTGCGTGTTGGCGATGGGCACGACCTCCGCCTCAACACCACTCTTTCGCCGTGAAAGCGAAAGCATGCTCGGACAGCGTTGGCCCGAACAACACGCCGGTCGCCAGAGTCAGCCACTTGACCGTCGCCTTTTCGACCAGTTCGCTCTGCACCCGCGCCCAGTCGTTCATGAACAGGCGCACCATTCCAAGGCCGTTGCTGGTCAGGTCGAGCCCATCGTACGCGTCGAGCGGCGGAATAGGCCGCCCGCTGACCAGGAACCACTCGTCGGTGGGATACACAAATCCCACGTCCCACTGCTGGCGATAGTCAGCCTGCCAGTCCAGGACCGCGTCGAGCGTTGCTGCTGCTTCGTCTGGCGTGTGCGGGCGCATCCCGTATTTGTGGTGCTTTGTCAGCCCGACAGGCACCACGCTCACTGACTGCACGCCGGGAAAAAACTGAGCCAGGTCGCGCACTGACTGTTCCAGGATTGGGCCGTCGTTCACGCCCGGCGAGACGACGATCTGCGTGTGGAGGTCGATTCCTTCAGAGGTCAGCCAGTCAAGCTGTTCCAGGATATCGGGCGCGTTGTCATTACGCAGGTAGGCCCGCCGCCGTTCAAGGTCGGTGACATGCACCGAGACATACAGCGGGCTGAGGTGCTGCTCCACGATGCGCCACTCGTCGTGCTCGCTGAGGTTGGTCAGCGTCACATAATGGCCAAACAGGAACGAGTAGCGGTAGTCATCATCCTTGATGTACAGCGTGCGGCGGAAGCGCGGGGCCATTTGCAGCACGAAGCAGAACTCGCACAGATTGTTGCAGCGGCGGATGTCAGTGTCAAAGGTGGGGTGCTCGAAAGTGAGACCCAGCGGCTGCATGTCGTGACGCTCACCGTTCAGCGCGATCTGCTCGCCGTCGCGGTCCAGCGTCAGGGTCACGTGGTATTCAGCGGCGTAGTACTGCACGTCGATCACATCCTCAACCGGGATGTCGTTGACGGCCAGCAGTACGTCGCCGGGCCGGATGCCCACCTGCGCCGCCAGGCTGCCCGCATCGACCGCTGTGACTAGCCCCCCGTGGACGATCTTCTCGCCGTCACTCATTGGTCTTCTGGCCCGCTTCGGCTAGACGCTCGCCCCGGCCTGGCCGAGCACGCGGCGCGGAAGCCGCTGCGACACGGGCCGCCAGGTGAGGTCGAAGTCGAGGTGATCGGTGGTCGCTTTCGAGAGATCGGAATACACGCCGCGCAGCTCTTCCGGCAGCAGCTCCGCAATGCGGTACATGGCCTCGTCGGTCATCGGGCGGAAATCCTCGCGCGGCAGCCTCCCGCCTTCGTGGCGGAACTTGAACGGCCTGCCAAACCGCAGGTACACGTGCGCCCGGCGAAACTGCTTCCACCACACGGTCGGGAACTCGCGCGAGCCCCAGATCGCCACCGGTACGACCGCCGCGTCGGTCTTGATCGCGATGTAGGCGCTGCCCTCCTGCCCTTCGAGCAGCCCCGTCTTGCTGCGGTGGCCTTCGGCGTAAAGCATTACGATGTAGCCTTGCCGGACATGTTCGATGGCCGATTTCAGCGCCCGCAGGTCGGCTTCGCCCCGGTTGACGGGGATCGCGCCCCAGTGCGAGACGAAGTAGCGCAGGATAGGCTGGGAAAACGCCTCGATCTTGGCCAGCGGCACCACATCGCGGTCGGGGTGGCACGAGATCATTACGACCGGGTCAAGCACCGAGATGTGATTGCCCATCATGACCACCGGCCCGTCGGCAGGGATGTTCTGCCAGCCCTCGATGTGCAGCTTGATCCAAAACCGGTACAGAAAGTTCCAGATGCCAAAGCGAAAGATCTGCCGCCGCCAGGCATACACGCGCTTGCTGACCAGCGGGCCTCCTCCGATCATGTTTACCTGCCTCCCTGCTCACTAGGCCGCGCCGCGCTGTGCCTGTCGAGCTTCTCGATCAGCGAGAGCGCAAAGTCAAACACCTCGCTGGCGCTCATGCCGGTCGTGTCGACTACGATCGCGTCGTCTGCCGGCCTCAGCGGCGCGACGGCCCGCTGGCTGTCACGCCGGTCGCGGGCGCGCATCGCCTTCAGAATGTGCTCATAGCCGTCCGATTTGCCCGCACGCTGGAATTCCTCCCAACGCCGCCGGGCGCGGGCTTCGACCGAGGCCGTGAGGTACAGCTTGATGTCGGCCCCTGGCAGCACGACGGTGCCAATGTCCCGCCCGACCATCACCACGTCGCCTCGTGCGGCGATGGCACGCTGCTTGACGGTCAGCGCGGCGCGCACGCCCCGGTAGGCTGACGGCGTCGAGACGTGCGCATCGATCTCAGGTTCACGCAGCGCCCATGTCACGTCTTCGCCATCCACGCAGATAGTGCTGGGCCGCCCATCGTCGACCGTCGACGGCTGCACGTCAACCTCAATCTCCTCAGCGACCTTTACCACAGCCTGCTCGTCGTCTTCAAGGTGGATTCCCCGGCGCAGCGCCACCAGCGTCACCGCGCGGTACATTGCGCCAGTGTCGAAATACAGGTAGCCCAAATGCCCGGCCAACTGCCGCGCAAGCGTCGTCTTGCCTGCCGCGGATGGGCCGTCGATTGCTATAGTCGAAGCGATGGTCATTTGCGGCGTGGTCCTCGTTTCGTGTTGGAAGTGCGCTCGCGCTGTCTGCCGCGCGGGCGGTTGTTGCTGCTTGGCTTTCCGCCCGGTCTGCGCTGCGCGCTGACCGGTTTGCCCTTGGCCGACCGGGGTGGCCTGCGCGGCTGCGCGCGGATCGCCCGCAGCGCCGCGACTTCCTCGTCGGTCAGCCGACGCCACGCGCCGGGAGCCAGGTCACCCAGTTCAAGCGGGCCAAGCCCCACCCGCTGCAAACTGATCACCGGGTGCCCCAACATGGCGGCCACGCGCCGTATCTGGCGTTTGCGCCCTTCGCGCATCGTGACTTCCAGCAGCGCGCCATCGCGCGTTTTGCGCGTGACGCGCGCTTCCGCCGGGGCAGTGCGCTGACCATCCAGCACAAGGCCACGCCGCCACACGTCGAGTGTCTTCTCGCTGGGCGTGCCTTCTACCAGCACGTGATACGTCTTAGGATGCTCATAGCGTGGATGCGTCAGGCGATGGGCCAGGTCGCCGTCGTTGGTGAACAGCATCAGCCCCTCGCTCTTCACGTCCAGCCGCCCGACCGGGTAAAGGTACCCACCCAGCGGGATCAGCTCTCGCGCGGCGGGCCAGTTGCCACCCACGTCTTCGTCGGAGATCACGTCGCGTGGCTTATTCAGCATGATGTAGTCATACGAGTCGGGCAGGTGCAGCCGCGCACCATCCACGCGAATGTCGTCGCGCTGCGGATCGGCCTTCATGCCAAGCGTCGCCAGCTCGCCATTCACCGTCACGCGCTTCTGCTCGATGATCTCTTCACACGCACGGCGCGATGCAATCCCGGCCCGCGCCATGATTTTCTGCAATCTGTCTTCAGCCACTGCTGCGTCCTGTGTTCTTTCAGGAGCCCCCGTTTGCACATCGCAGGCATCACGCTATAATACCACGCCAAGCCAGGGGAAACCTATGAAATCTACCAAAACCACGCGAAATCACACCATTCGGCTGCTGTTTACCGGCATCATCCTCGCCGCAGCCACGCTGGCCTGCAACGCGCCTGGGCTCCAGTTTGGCAGCGCCAGCGCCCCCACCGCGACGGTCCAGACCTCTCAGGAAGCATACAACTCGTTCAACAGCAAGTGGCGCAACCTGAACCTTGCAACGCCCAACGGCCCATTCAGCATCACGTTCAGTGAGGCCGAGTTGACCTCGGCGGTCAACATCGGCATCGCGCAGCAGGAAGACGACTCCGGCACCGCTGCCCCCATACACAATGTGCAGGTCGTGCTGCGTGACGGCGCGATTGGCATCTATGGGCAGGTTGGCTCGGACGCCCTGGCCGTCAACGGCACTCTCACGGTGATACCTTCCATCGGCGCAGACGGCCTGGTGCACATCACCATCACCGACGTGCAGTTTGGCCCCGTGCAGCTTGACCAGTCGATGCTCGATGAGATGCGCAGCCGCGTCGAGCAAAGCATCAACGAGCCGATCCAGGCCTCGCCGTTCCACATTGTGCTGAATGCCATTACTATCGCCAGCGGCGAGCTGACCATCAGCGGCACGATCACCCCCTGACGGCTGCACGCCGCTCACCGCGATTATAACCCGCCTGCCCTTAGGCGGGCCAACACCCGACACACTGCCCCGGCTTACCCGGGGTTTTTGCTGCGGCTTGCCCGACGCTATAATCGTCCCTATGAGCACCCACGATGCCACATCACACGGCGCGTTGGCGCTGCTCGGCGGCGAAGGACTGCGGCCCGACTCCGCGCCGCTGTGGCAGCATCTTGCGTCACTCGCGCCCGCGCAGATGCGCCACACACTGATCGTGCCTGCGGCGCTGGCCGGTGAGAAGGTTGGTACGCCGGAGCGCCGCGCCGGAGCTGCCGCCGAGGGATTAGCCCGGCTTGGCGTCGAGGCGCAGGTCGTGGCTATCCTGAGCCGCGAGCAGGCCGCCGACCCGGCGCGGGTGGCACCGCTCATGGATGCCGACTGCCTGTACCTGATCGGTGGCGGGCCACGCGTGCTGGTCGACGTGCTGCGCGATACGCCCGCCTGGGAAGCCCTCCGCGTGCGGCACACGCAGGGCGCGCTGTTGATCGCCTCCAGCGGCGCGGCGGTTGTGCTCGGTGTGCGGGGGTTCGCGCCGGAGCGGGCTTTCGAGCAGTCGCTCGATGGCCTTCACCTTGAGCCGTTTGACGGGCTGGGGCTGCTCGATAGCCTGGTCATCATGCCCTACTTTGGCTGGCTCCAGCCGCGCGTGGTCGATAAAGTTGCGGCGCTGTGTCCGCCCGGCGCGCAGCTTGTCGGGATAGACGATCAGGCCGCGCTGATCGCTGCGCTAGGTGGCTGGCAGGTCGCCGGGTTCGGCAGTGTGACGATCTGGCAGCCGGGCGGATCGCGCTGCGTAATCGATGCCGGGCATGCCGTGCCTGATGGATTTCTGCCGCCTTACCCATAAGCGAGGTCAAGATTATGGCACCGTCGAAGATCAGGTTTGACGCCGCGCTGCAGTCCATTGACGACCTGCTGACCATCCCCGCCACCGCGCACGCTGCAGAGGAGGCCGGTTTTGATGGCCTGTGGGCCTCCGAGGTGAACCACGATCCGTTCATCCAGCTTGGGCTGGCTGCGCCTCAGACGGCTCATCTGGAGCTTGGCACGGCCATCGCGCTCAGCTTCAGCCGCAGCCCGATGGCGCTGGCCTACTCTGGCTGGGACCTGGCCGCGATGACGAAAGGGCGCTTCATTCTGGGACTGGGCACGCAGGTTAAAGCCCACAACGAGCGCCGCTTCAGCGTGCCGTGGGGACCACCCCTGCCCCGTCTGCGCGAGGTCGTCGAGGGGCTGCGCGCCATCTGGGAGTCGTGGCGCACCGGCGAGCGGCTGAACTACCGGGGCGAGCACTACAGTTTCACACTGATGACGCCCTTCTTCACCCCGCCTCGCCACGTCTATCCCATTCCGATCTACATTGCCGGCGTCAACACCGGGCTGTGCAAACTCGCCGGCGAGTTGTGCGACGGCTTCCACGTCCATCCGCTGAACTCGGCGGAGTATCTCCGTCAGGTCGTGCGCCCGGCAATTGCCGAGGGCGCGCAGGCCGCCGGGCGCAGCATCGACGATGTGACGATCAGCGGGTCGGTGTTCGTTGTCACTGGTCGCGACAGGAGTCGGACGGACCTGATGCGCGAGATGGTCCGCCAGCAGATCAGTTTTTATGCCAGCACGCCTTCCTACCGTGTCATCTTCGACACGCACGGCTGGGTGAGCGTGGCCGAGGAGCTATCGGCGCTGGCCTCACGCAAGAAATGGGGCGACATGCCTGCGCTGATCAGCGATGAGATGGTTAAGACGTTCGCTGTCGTCGCGCCGCCGGACGAGGTCGGCGCAGCGGTGCTGGCTCGCTACCGGGGTCTGCTTGACCGCGTGACGCTGTACCTGCCTTACATCCCCGGTCAGTTTGACGAGCTGTGGGATCCGGCCATCCGTGCCTTTGCCGCGCAGTAGCCGCGAGCACATTATGTCACACCCCGACCGTCACGAAACGCCGCCGCCGTCCCTCACCTGGCGCGACGCCGCCGCCCTCGCGGCGCTGGTGCTGCTGGCCGTCGCCTTCCTGTGGAAGATGACCTTCACCGACCTGATCCTGCCGCGCGGCGACGTGTTCACCTATTTCTACCCCTACTGGGCCTATCGTAACGCGGTGATGCAGGCCGGGCGGCTGCCGCTGTGGAACCCATACCTGTTCATGGGCGCGCCGTTCCTGGCCAACAGCCAGGCGGGCGTGCTGTACCCCCTCAACTGGCCGCTGATCCCGCTCAGCGCGCCGGAGGAGGTCAAGGTAGCTATCGTGCTGCACGCGATGATTGGCGCGGCTGGCATGTACCTGTTCGCACGGCGGTCGCTGCGTTTGAGTGCGTTGGCGAGCACATTGGCCGGGGCAGTATTCGCCCTGGGTGGCTATCTCGGCGCGCAGGCCGAGCATGTCAACCAGGCGCAGGGGCTGGCCTGGCTGCCGTGGCTGTTCTTCCTGCTGAGCGAGACGGTCGACGGGCATCGCAAAGCCGTGCTGTGGATGGGGCTGGCCTTCGCCATGCAAATTCTGGCCGGCCATACACAGACTGCGTTCATCAGCGGTGTAGGGATCGGCGCATGGGCTCTGTGGGAAGGTGCAGGCGCTGCGCTGGCGCACCGCGGGAGCGGTTCAAAGATCGACATCCGATCCCTCATCGGGGCCGCATGGCCAGCTCCTCGCGGTGGCACTGGCAGCGATTCTTGCCGTGGGGCTGGCCGCCGCGCAGGTCCTGCCCACCGCTGAGTTGACCACGCTCAGCAACCGCAGCGGCGGTCTGCCCTTCCGCGAGGCGCTGTCGTTCTCGCTGCGCCCGCAGATCGTCGGGCGCGCGCTGCTGCCCGGCTTCGGCGGTGACACGCCGTTGTTCAGCGAGTACGTCGCCTATGTGGGCGTCGCCGGGTTGATGCTGGCGCTGATCGGGCTGTGGTCAGAGCGCCACAGGTGGCGCGTGCTGGGGCTGGGACTGCTGGCCGCGCTGGGATTGTTCTTCGCGCTGGGGGCCTACAACCCGGTTTACTGGGCACTGGTGCGCTTCGTTCCCGGCTTCGGGCTGTTCCGCGCGCCTGCCCGCTGGCTGGCGCTGTATGCGCTGGCGACAGCCGGGCTGGTTGGCGTGGGGCTCGACGCGCTGGCCGCTCATAGCCAGCCGGATCGGCTGCGACGCCTGACCGTGCCGATTGTGCTGGCTGCCGGGGCTGTGATCGTGCTGGCCGGGCTGTGTTACCTCGCGCCGCTTTCCGCAGACGAAGTGGCGGGCGCGCACGCACCGCGGACGTTGGAGCTGATCATCTGGAGCGTGACGATCCTGCTCACCGGCGGCAGCGCAGCATGGCTGGCAACCGAAACGCAGCCGGGGCACGCTTGGGCGCTGGCCGCGCTGGCGGTGGTGGAATTGTTCGCGGCTTCGCAGGCGCTGCCGCTTAACGCCCTCAGCGCGCCGGAGGCATGGGCCAGCCAGCGCCCGGCAATCAGCACGCTGCTGGCAGCCGAGCAGGGCCAGACGCCGCCCGCGCGGCTGCTGGCGCTGTCCGACATCCTGTTCGACCCCGGCGACCTGCGCGAGATGGAAGCCATCTACGGGCCGTATCTGAACGACAAGGCGCTGTACGACCTGATCATCGCCAGCAAGCAGAAGGAAGTGCTGACTCCCAACCTGTCGCTGGCGTGGGGCATCCCCACGATGGACGGCTTTGACGGCGGCATCCTGCCCACCCGCGCTTACACCCGTTTCACGTCGCTGTTCCTATCCCAGCCCGCGCCGGATGGTCGCCTGCGCGAGTACCTCAGCGCCGTGCCTGACCTCGCCTGGCTGCGTCTGGCGGACGTGGGCTGGATCATCACCGACAAAGTACAGGACCTGTGGCAGGACGGCGTGTATTACGATCTCCAGCTACCCGCCCGGCTCGACGCCGCCTCTGCGCCGGTCGAGGCGCTGCCGGAACAGCCCTTTGACGCAACCACCATCGCCGTCATCGCCCATCTTGAGAATGCGGACGGGCTTGCCAGCGGCACGCAGGTGGGAACCGTCGCCGTGTTTGATGGCTCGAACCCCGTGCCGCTGGTGCAGCCGCTGCTGGTCGGGCGTGACGTATCGCCCGGCGATACAGCCGATACCACGCGGGTGCTCGTCCGCTGGGGCGAGGCGATCCATATTGACCACGTCGAGATCTCGATAGTGAGCAGCTTCCCCGGCACGCTGGTGGTGCGTGGTGCGAGCCTGCTCGACGAGCGCAGCGGGGCCTTCCTGCCCACGACGTTGTCTCCTGGCGGCGTGCTGCGGCTGGTCCACTCCGGCGACGTGAAGCTGTACGCCTACAACGATACGCTGCCGCGCGCCTCTCTCGTCTGTGCGCCGGAGCGTGCCACCAACGATGACGACGCCTTCGCGCGGCTGGCCGCCGACCCACAGGCGCAGGTCGTCGTGGCCGGCCCTGACTCGACCGCTGCCACCTGCGACGCATCTGCGCCGGGCAGCGCGCAGATCACCGCGTACGCGCCGGAGACGGTCGCTGTGCAGGTCGACGCGCGCGGCGAAGGGGTGTGGCTGTTCCTGTCCGATGCATGGTATCCAGGCTGGGAAGCCGACGTCGACGGGCAGCCGGTCGCCATCGCGCAGGCCAACGGGCTATTCCGCGCGGTACCTGTCCCATCTGGCACGCACGCGGTGACGTTTACCTATCACAGCCGTCCGCTAGCTGTCGGGGCAATCATCAGCGGGATGTGCCTGCTGGGGGTAATTGTGGGGCTGGTGGTCAGGTGGCCGCGCCGGGAGCCTGTTGGCTAGCCTGCCACGCGTCGACTGCCTGCACTGCCTCATCCGTCCCGATGCGCAGCAGCGCCTCAGCGGCCACGTCGCACACGCGGCTGCCCGCGCCAAACAGGTCACCGGACGTGTCTTCCAGCATCGGGATAAGGAACGGCACCGCGCGCATGTCGCCGATCTGGCCCAGAGTCCACACCGCGCCACGCCGCACGTTGCCGTCCGGGTCGCTCAATGCGCTGACCAGCCGCGACACCGCTTCCGGGCCAATGCCGACGATCTGCTGCCAGGTGCGTGTTGCGATGCGATACGTGACCTCGGCGCTGATATCATCGGGGATCCAACCGACCATTTCCAGCGCCTCAGCGATAGCGTCGCGCACCGGGCCGCGTGCGAAGTGCAGCGCGCGGATCAGGCTGGCCGGGTCCCAGTCGCCGATCTCCCATACTGCATCGGCGGCGCGGCGCTGCAGGCGCGGCTCGCCATGGTAGATGGCTTCGTGCAGCGCCGGGACTGCCTTCGCGTCGTGGAACTGCTCGGCCAGCATCAGCGCAGCGGTCACGCGCACCGCCCGCGACGGGTGCTCGACAGCCTCCAGCAGCGCGTCATGCAGGTCGGGGTCGTCGTCCTCGGACATCTGCTCAAGCTGCTCGAGAATCTCGGCGTCACCGTGCGGCATCGGCCACCCTACCCCGTCAGGTTGTGATAGTAGCAGATGATGGCGTCGATCCCCTTGTAGAAGTGATCGACCGGGAAATACTCGTTAGGCGCGTGCGCGCCCGCGTCGGGCACGCTGAAGCCCATCAGCACGACCGGCAGGTCCAGCTCCCGCTGGAACGTGGCGACAATCGGGATCGAGCCGCCGCCGCGCATGAAGACCGGCGCGGTGCCCCACGTCTGCTCATAGGCGCGCGCCGCCGCGCGGATCTCGTCGGAATCGATGGGTGTGATGACCGGCCAGCCACCCTCGCTGATCGTCGCCTCGACATGCAAGTCGTCGGGCGCGATCTGTTCGATGTATTCGGTGAACAGCCTCCCGATCTCGTCAGGGTCCTGGTCGGGCACCAGCCGCATCGTGATCTTGACGCCCGCCTCGGCAGGGATGATCGTCTTGCCACCCTCACCCTGAAAGCCGCCCCACATGCCGTTGACCTCACAGGTGGGCCGCGCGCCAATGCGCTCGACGAGCGTGTAGGCCGGCTCGCCCCACAGCTTCTCCATGCCGGTTTCACCCTGCCACTTCTTCAGCGTGTAGGGCAGATTGTTGAGCGCCCTGCGCTCGGCGTCGTCCGGCATACGGACCCGGTCATAGAAGCCGGGGATCGCCACGCTCCCGTCATCGTTGTGCAGCGCGCAGATGATCTCGGCGACCGCCTGCGCGGGGTTGTGCACCGTGCCGCCGTAGCCGCCGGAATGCAGGTCGTGCTTGGGGCCGCGCACGCGGACCTCCGCCGAGACGATCCCACGCAGTCCGTAGACGATCATGGGTAGGTCGGGGCTCATGAAGCCCGTGTCAGACACCAGCCCGGAGTCGGCAGCCAGTAGATCGGTGTGCTCTTTGACGAACGCCTCAAGATTGTCTGAGCCGGATTCTTCCTCGCCTTCGATCAGCACCTTGACGTTGAGCGGCAGGCGGCCTTCTGCCGCCAGCATCGACTCCAGCGCCTTGACGTGGCTAAAGGCCTGCCCCTTGTCGTCGGCGGCCCCGCGGGCGTAGATTTGCCCGTCGCGAATAGTTGGCTCAAACGGCGGCGACTGCCACAGGTCAAGCGGATCGACCGGCTGTATGTCGTAGTGGCCGTACACCAGCACGGTTGGCAGGTCGGGGTCGGCGTTCAGCCAATCGCTATAGACTACCGGATGGCCGCCGGTGGGCATCACGGCGACGTGCTCCATGCCGATCCGCTGTAGGTCGTCGGCCAGCCATGCTGCCGCTCGCTGAATGTCAGGTTTGTGTTCAGACAGCGTGCTGATGCTGGGGATGCGCAGCAGATCGAACAACTGCTCAAGGAAACGCTCGCGGTGAGCGTGGGCATAGTCGAGGGCTTGTTCCAGCATGGGAGATGTCCTTATGCAAACAGCGGGCGGGGGCGGTCCGGGCCGCCCCCACAGTCAGGGTTAATCAGGCCTGCCCGGCGAGCAGATAATAGTAGTGGATCGCCGTGTCGATGCCCTTGTAGAAATGCGCGACCAGGAAGTTCTCATTAGGCGAGTGGACGTTGTCGTCCAACCCGAAGCTCATCAACACGACCGGGGTGCCCAACTCTTTCTGGAACGTGGCAACAATCGGGATCGAGCCGCCTTCGCGGGTGAACACCGGCTTCACGCCCCACGCCGCCTCATAGGCCTTCGCCGCGGCCTTGACCTCCGGCGAATTGATGGGCGTGATGGCCGGCCAGCCACCGGTCAGGTTCAGCACCTCGATCTCCACGTCGTCCCCGGCCAGTTTCGTGACGTAGTCAGTGAACAGCTTCGCGATGCGATCGGGGTCCTGGTTGGGGACCAGCCGCATGCTGATCTTGGCGCCCGCCGCCGCCGGGATGATCGTCTTGCCGCCCTCGCCCTGAAAGCCTCCCCACATCCCATTGACCTCGCAGGTGGGCCGCGCCGAGGTGCGCTCCAGTAGCGTGTACTCCTTCTCGCCCCACGCCTTCTTGAGCCCTGTCTCCTCCTGCCACTCCGTCAGCCCGTAGGGAACGCTTCTTCAGCGCCGCGCGCTCGTCGTCCGACAGCGCAAGGACATAATCGTAGAAGCCGGGAATGGTGATCGTGCCGTTCTCGTCGTGCAGCGCGGCGATGACCTCGGCAACCACCTGCGCCGGATTGTGCACCGACCCGCCATAGCTGCCGGAGTGCAGGTCGCGCTTTGGCCCGCGCACCCGGATCTCCATGTACGTCAGGCCGCGCAGCGCGTAGACAATCGACGGCTGCTCCGAGCTGACGACGCGTCCGTCGGAGACGAGCCCGCTGTCCGCCGCCAGCAGGTCGGTGTGCGCCAGCACGAATGGTTCCAGGTTTGGCGAGCCGACCTCCTCCTCACCTTCGAGGATCATCTTGACGTTGATCGGCAGCTTGCCGTCGGCTTTCAGGATCGTCTCGACCGCCTTGACGTGCACAAACGCCTGTCCTTTGTCGTCGCTTGCGCCGCGCGCGTACAGCTTGCCGTCGCGCACCTCGGGCTCGAACGGCGGCGAGTCCCACAGATCGAGCGGATCGACCGGCTGCACGTCGTAGTGGCCATAGATCAGCACGGTCGGCGCGCTGGGCCCGGCTTCGAGCCACTCGCCGTAAACGACCGGGTTGCCGCCGGTGGGCATCACCTGCACGTTGTTCAGCCCGGCCTTCGCCATGTCGGCGGCAAGCCAGCCGGCGGCGCGTTCCATGTCGGGTTTGTGCTCAGACAGTGTGCTGATGCTGGGAATCCTGAGCAACTCGATCAGCTGATTCAGATAGCGCTCGCGGTTGGCGTGCGCCGTTTCGATGGCCTTATCAAGCATCGATTACTCCTCACGATGGTCGCTGATGAAATGACTGTTAGCTGTAGCATAGCCCAAAGTCAGGCCGACAGGCAAGAGCTTTCCAGTGCGATTCGCTGTCAGCCGCCCGGCCCGATACGGTAGATGGTGAACGAAGTCTTCCCACGCCGATCCACCGCTTCAAACGCAGGCGCGACGTGGCAGCCGGCAGCCCGCACCGCCGCCAGCGGCTCGGTGTGGCTTTCCCACGCCGGCAGGATCAACGTCCGCATGACGCCGCCGCAGCCGAATGTGGTGAGATCGGCG
Organism: uncultured Chloroflexia bacterium; assembly: GCA_963787375.1. Taxonomy (GTDB): domain Bacteria; phylum Chloroflexota; class Anaerolineae; order Aggregatilineales; family UBA3940; genus CAWBCR01. The sequence continues at coordinate 62,544 of CAWBCR010000027.1, forward strand.
GCCAGACCGCCCGGCGAACCAAACGGCGCGACATACAGCGGCGCATCGAGCAGGTAATAGGCCAGCGGCCAGCCAAGGGAGTCGTGGTAGACGACGCTGCCCGGCGGCAGCGTGCGCAGGTACGCCGCTGCCGCGTCGATGCCGTCATATGCGCCGTGGTCTCCGCCGACCGGGTAGGCGCTTTGTGCCGCCAGCACCGCCGGGCGCGCCAGCGCCGCGACGATCAGCAGGCCCGGCCCCCACGCGGCCAAGGTACGCGGCCAGCCGCGCCACGCCGCCACCCGCTGCGTGATCAGCGCCAGCGCGTGCGCCGACAGCAGCGCCAGAAGCGGCACCAATGGCAGCAGGTAGCGATCCAGCAGCGGGAAGGCGACCAGCCACAGCAGCGCCGCGTAAGCCAGCGCCATCGCCAGCAGCACCAGGCTGCCCGCAGACCCGCGCGTCCGCTCCCGCAGTTCGAGCGGGATCAGCGCAGCCAGCAGCGCCAGCACCGCGCCGCTCACCACCGGCGAGGCAGCCATATAGTGCGCCCAATCCAGCCAGCCGTGCGCCCGCGTCCATACCTCGGTACTGCGCGCCAGTCGTCCCGGGTTGTTGACTGCGACACCCGCTGCCCAGAAGCTCGTGCCGCGCAGTGCATCCCAGCCGGCTGCCAGTCCGCCGACCACCCCCAGCCCCAGCGCGAACCACAGCAGCCACGAAAGCATGTCGCGCAGGCGTGTGCGCGCACCCGCGCTGCGGACCATCCCCAGCCCGATCACCAATGGAGCGAAGGCCAGCATGCTCTGCTTGGTAGCAGCGGCCAGCCCCAGCAACAACCCCGCCAGAGCCCATCGCCGAGCGCCGCTACCGGGCCCGGTGACGGTCACCCAAGCCGCCAGCAGCCAGGTCACGGCCAATGGATCGGCGAAAGCAGTCGGCGCGAACAGGATGGCGAATGGCGATAATGCCATGAACAGCGCCGCGAACGCTGCCGCAGCCGTGGAGCGCCACACGTTCCACGCCAGCCGCGCCGCCAGCGCCACGCTGATCAGGCTGGCGAACAGCGCGGGCAGCCGCGCGGTGAATTCGCTGTTCCATGACAGGGAGAGGCCTGCCGCCAGCGTGTAGAACAGCAGCGGCGGCTTGTCGACCAGCAGTGGAGTGTGCGCCAGCAGCGGATCGCGCCCCGTGACGATCAGGCGGGCCAGCGCCGTGTAGAGGGCTTCGTCGGGGTGGAAGCGGTTGGCCGTCAGCAGCGCGGCGCGCGGGACCGCCGCCACCAGCACGATCAGCGCCAGCAGCCAGGTCCGCCCCACGCGGCGCAATCGGGGCGATGCCGCCCCACGCCGATCAGCGCTCAACGACACCGCCCCCGTTCTGAAGACCCAATTTCAGGGGATAGCGTGCTAATCGACGAAGCGGTACTTGATCAGCGTCCACAACGCCGGGATGGCGTCCCAACCGCTGATCTTCTTCCCCTCGTCGAAGTCGCGCCCATAGTAGGATATCGCCACCTCGATCAACCGGTAGCCGCGCTTGGCAACCTTGGCGGTGATCTCCGGCTCAAAGTCAAAGCGGCGCGAGTGCAGCGGGATATCCCTGACGACGTCGGCACGAAAGCATTTGTAGCACGTTTCCATATCGGACAGGTCGAGGTTGTACAGCACGTTTGTCACCAGCGTCAGGAGCGTATTGCCAACCCGGTGCCAGAAGTTCATTTTGCGAGCTGGCTTGCCCAGAAAGCGCGAGCCGTACACCACGTCGGCCCGCCCTTCTTCGATGGGCGGCAGGATGTCTTTGTAGTCACGCGGGTCGTACTCCAGATCGGCATCCTGGATGATGAACATGTCGCCGGTCGCGTGCTCGAATCCGGTGCGGACGGCGCTGCCCTTGCCGCGATTCTGCTCGTGGTAGATGACACGGATCGTGTCGTGGTTCTCCCACTGCTTCATGATATCGCGCGTGCCGTCCACCGAGCCGTCGTCGACCATGACGATCTCGTGCACCAGCCCCGTCGCCAGAACCTGCCCGACGATCTTCTCAAGCGTCTCGCGCTCGTTATACACCGGCATGATGACCGATAGCTTCAAGCTGCACTCCCCAATTGCGTGGTGATCGCGCTGCGCCGGACGACTAACTTGGCCCACGGCTGCCGGCGGCAGACCCGGCTAGTATAGCCAAGCCGCCCTGCCCCGGCAACAGCGCCCGCCCGCAGGCAGAGGCCGTGGTATAATCAGCCCCATGAAACTCGACACCCTCTCCACACTCCTGCTTGACGGCGACGGCGTGCTGTGGCATGGAAACCAGCCCGCGCCGGGATTGGCCCACTTCTTCGACGTGCTGCGGGCGCGCGGCATTGCCTGGGCGCTGTTGACCAACAACTCCACAAATGATGTCACCGAATACATCGCGAAGTTCAATGGTTTTGGCATCGACGCGCTGCCGGGGCAGATGTTCTCCAGCGGCACCGTCACCGTCGCGTACGTGTCTGGACACTTCCCGCACGGGAGCGAGTTGTACGTCATCGGCGAATCGGGTTTGAAAGGCTCGCTCGCCAGCGCCGGCTTCGCCGTGTGTGACGGCGATAGGCCTCCGCAAAACGCCGCCGCCGTGGTGACGGGCCTGGATCGCCAGATCACTTACGCGCGGCTGGAGATTGCCATGCAGCTGATCCGCGCCGGCGTGCCATGGATTGCGACCAATCCCGATCCCACCATCCCCACGCCCGACGGCCTCGCGCCGGGCGCAGGCAGCATCATCGCGGCGCTGGAGACGGCCTCCGGCGCGCAGCCGCTGATGATCGGCAAGCCTCAGCCCCACATCTACCACGCAGCGATACAGGGGATGTACGCCGACCCGGCAGCGACGGCAGTGGTCGGCGACCGGCTCGACACCGACATCCTCGGCGCGAAACGGGCTGGGATTGCAGCTATCCTGGTGATGGGTGGCGTCACCACGGACGCGATCCTCGAATCCAGCGACATCGTACCCGACGCCGTGTTTGGCGGTATCGACGTGCTGGCGGATGCGCTCAACCATGTCTGATCGGATCAACCTTTACGACCTGCCGCGCGATGCGCTGGTGGCGCTGATCGCAGACTGGGGCCATGAGGGCTATCGCGCCGATCAACTCTGGCGCTGGCTGTACGTTCAGAAGGCCACATCATTTGACGCTATGCACACCCTGCCCGCCGACCTGCGGACACGGCTTGCCGATGAGACCCGGCTCGGTGGGCTGGAGGTCATGCAGGAGGCCCATTCCTCCGACGGCGAGACGCGCAAGTTCGCGCTGCGCCTGCCCGACGGCCAGATTATCGAGACCGTATTGATGCGCTATGAGGGCATGCGGCGCACGGCCTGCGTCAGCACGCAGGCGGGCTGCGCGATGGGCTGCGTGTTCTGCGCGACGGGTCAGATGGGCTTTGTGCGGCACCTCACGGCGGGCGAGATCGTCGAGCAGGCGCTGCACGTGGCGCGCGCGCTGGAGGCCGAGGGCGATCGGCTGAGCAACGTGGTACTGATGGGCATGGGTGAGCCATTCCACAACTACGACAACACGCTGGCCGCCATCCGGCGGCTGATGGATGAGGATGGGCTGAACATCGGGCAGCGCCACATCACCGTCAGCACTGTCGGGCTGGTTCCGGCGATCAGGCGCTTTGCCGATGAGGGTCTTCAGGTGCGGCTGGCGATCTCGCTGCACGCCGCCACCGACGAGGAGCGCTCCGCGCTACTGCCCGTCAACCGCCGCTACAGCATCGACGATCTGTTGGCAGCGATCCGCGACTACGTCGACCGGACGGGCCGCCGCGTGACGTTCGAGTGGACGCTCATCGAGGGCGAAAACGACACGCCGGAGCAGGCCCACGCGCTGGGCAGGCTGCTCAAGGGGCTGCTGTGCCATGTGAACGTTATTCCGCTCAACCCAACCGGCGGATACGGCGGCGCGCCCTCCAACCGCGAGCGGGTCGACGCATTTGCGCAGATTCTCGAGGAACTCTACGGCATCCCGACGACGGTCCGCATGCGGCGCGGCATCGACATCAACGCCGGCTGCGGGCAACTCAGAGCAGCGGTGCTGGATCGAGAGAAGACGGACTAATCGCAAAGGCGCAAAGAACGCAAAGAAAGAGAGACCTTTACGGTGAATGATCCTTCTGCGCTAGATGTCGTCAGCGTAGGGGTCACCGTCGACCGCGCCCGGCGGAGCGCCGAAGCCTTCGTCATTGCGGGTCTGGTCGTACGACTCGAACTCATCCTGCGCGCGGCGTGCGAGCTCCTCGAAGGCCAGCTCAAAGGTCGGGTCATCTTTGACCGGCGGCCACTCCACCTTGCGCGCTGCAAGTTCACCGTCCAACCGCTGCCACACATCCTGATTCTTGACCGGCTGTCCCTGCTTGGTCATCCAATCGCGGCGCTTCCAGGCTTTCAGCCACTGCGTCGCGCCGTTGCGCAGGTAATCCGACTGGCTGAACAACCGTACATGGGTGCCATCCGGCAGCGTGCTCAACGCCTCATAGGCAGCCAGCACGTCGAGCCGGTTGGACGTCGCGCCGTCCTCCCGCCCGACGTAAAGGCGATCCTCGCCGTCATAGCGCACCGATGCCGCCCACAACCCGACCTTGGGCCTTGCCGAGACGACCAGATAGATCTCGGCGGCGGCAGTATCCTGCACTGGCGGCTGATCGGCATAGAAGGCGCGAATTTCCTGTGTGGCGAGAAGGTCCGCCCGCTCGTTGTAGCGATCCCCGGCGTGGCCTTTCACCCATTCCCACGCGATGTCGTGGACTTCAGTGAGCGCCAGCAGGGGTCGCCACAGGTCGGCGTTTTCGACATCCTGACGTTTGCCTTTGCCGCGTTTCCAGCCATCCTTCACCCACTTCCGAACCCACTCTGTGATCCCCTTGCGCAGGTACTCCGAGTTGGTATAGAAACGCACATGGCATGGCTCTTTCAGTGCTTCGAGCCCCTTGATCGCAGCGGTCAGCTCCATGCGATTGTTGGTCGTGTGCGCCTCACCGTCATGAAGCTCCCTGACCCGGCCCGTCGCATCGTGGATCAGGATCACCGCCCAGCCGCCCGGCCCCGGATTGGGGTCCGCACCGCCGTCAGTGTAGATGGTCACCTGCGGTCTTTCTTCAGCCATGTGCCTCCTCGACGCGCCGGTCTATTGCGCGGGATATGCCTGCATGTTACACTTTCGCCACTATGACGAAACCGATCAAGATCGCGCCTTCTATCCTTGCTTCCGACTTCGCCCGGCTGGGTGAGCAGGTCGCCGCCGCCCAGAGCGGTGGCGCAGACTGGATTCACGTCGACGTGATGGACGGCCACTTTGTCCCTAACATTACCATGGGACCGGTGATCGTCAAGTCCATCCGCCCGGTGACAAGCCTACCGATTGACGTACACCTCATGATCGAGAGCCCGGAGCGTTATCTTGACGATTTCGTTAAGGCAGGTGCCGATTTGCTGACGGTGCATGTCGAGACGTGCCCGCACATCCACCGCACCATCCAGCACATTCACAGCCTGGGCATACGGGCGGCGGTCACGCTGAACCCCGGCACTCCGGTCGAGATGATCCGCGAGGTCATCCCGTACGTCGACCAGGTGCTGGTGATGTCGGTCAATCCCGGCTTTGGCGGGCAGACCTTCATCGAGCGCACGCCGCGCAAGATCGAGGCCGTCCGCCGTATGCTTGACGCTGAGAATCCCGACGCGGACCTGTCGGTTGACGGCGGTATCGACACGCACACCATCGGGCAGGTAATCGCCGCCGGGGCGAACGTCATCATCGCCGGCAGCGCCATTTTCCGTGCCGAGAGCGGGATCGCCGCCGCGATCAGCAACTTGCGCATTGCCGCCGCGACTCGACCGGCAGGCAAATGAAAAAGGCCCCTGCGGGGGGCCTTTTCGCACGCGCCGGTAGCGGCGTTCAGCGCAGCTTAACATCCTTGTTGAGCGTTTTGAGGCACTTTGCGCACAAAGTCTTGCTGACCAGGCGGCCATTCTCCCAGATCTTCGTCGTCTGAAGATTGGGTTTGAACTGGCGCTTGGTGTGACGCTCTGAGAAGCTGACGTTGTGCCCGAATTGGGGCTTCTTTCCACACATTTCACAGACGGCCATGATCTATCACCTTTAACCTGAATAGGTGTTGCAGTTCAATCAATACTATAGCCCGCAGAGAATACCGCAGCCGCCTGATTTTGACAAGGTGTACAACGCATGAGCAAAGAGAGTGACGACAATCTGGGAACGGTCCATGTGTCGCCAACAGCCATCGCCACGATAGCCAGCCAGGCGCTGATGACCAGCTACGGCGTCGTCGGCATGGCATCCAAGAATGCTATCGGTGAGTTGGCCGCCAGCATCACCCGCGACCCGCATCACGGCATCGACGTTCACTACAAGCAGGGACAGCTTGTCATCGACGTGTACGTGATCATCCAGCATGGCACGCGCATCTCGTCGGTGGCCAGCAGCGTGATCAACGCCGTACGCTTTCAGATCGAAAAGGCGGTCGGCCTCAAGGTCTATCAGGTCAACGTATTCGTACAGGGCCTGCGCATGCCTGTCGACGGCGAGGAATAGGCGAGGACAAGCCAGTGGAGACGGGTATGGCGAAGCAAACAACCCCCGGCCCGGCGATGCATGCCTGCGACGGGCGCGACTTCAAGCGCCTGATGCGGGCCGGCATGGCCTGGCTGGAACGAAACTATGAGACGGTCAACGCGCTGAACGTGTTCCCGGTGCCGGATGGCGACACAGGGACCAACATGCTGCTGACCATCCGCAGCGCATGCAAGGAGGTCGAGACCGTCGACGAGGCGCACCTCGGCCAGGTTGCGCAGAAGGTCTATAACGGCGCGCTGATGGGCGCGCGGGGCAACTCGGGTGTCATCCTCTCACAACTGCTGCGCGGTTTTGCGCGCGCTGTCGAGAAGGAATCCGCGCTCGATGACGCCGTGCTGCTGCGCGGATTTCAGGAGGCGGTCCGTATGGCGTACCAGGCGGTGCAGGAGCCGGTCGAAGGCACCATGCTGACCGTCGCCCGCGAGGCGTCGGAGGAATGCGCGGCAGCCATCGAAGCCGGCGACGACATGCTGGGGATCCTCGACCGCGTCGTGGCCCGCTGCCGCGACTCGGTGCAGCGCACGCCGCTGCTGCTCAAGGTACTGGCCGACGCAGGCGTCGTCGACTCAGGCGGCGCGGGCCTGATGTATATCCTGGAAGGGATGCAGCGCGACCTGCACGGCGAGGCGCTCGACATGACCCCCGAAGCTGCCGCGACCCGCAGCCTGCAAAGCGCCCTGACGCCCGAAGATGAGGAGGGCTACGGCTACGACGTCCAGTTCCTGCTGAAGGGTGACAACCTCGATGTGGCGCAGGTTCGCGCCGACATCGAATCGATGGGCTGGTCGACGCTGGTCGTCGGCGATGAGCATCTGATCAAGGTGCACGTCCACGTGCATAACCCCGGCATTCCGCTTGGCTACGCCGCCGAAAAGGGCAATGTGGCCGACATCGTCGTCGAGAACATGCAGGAGCAGTATCAGGAGTTCGTGCAGGAACGCGGCGCGCCCGGCACCGGCCAGCCTGAGGCGGTCCAACCGCCTCACGTTGAACACGGGCACATTGCGGCGGTGACTGTCGCGCCGGGTGAGGGCCTGATGCGCATCTTCTACAGCCTTGGCGCAGGCCGCGTGATTTCCGGCGGGCAGACAATGAACCCCAGCACCAAGGACTTCATCGAGGCCATTGAGCAGATGGACACCGACAAGTTCATCATCCTGCCCAATAACAAGAACATCCTGATGGCCGCCGAGCAGGCCGCGCAGCAGGTCATGGAGACACACAGCGACAGACAGGTGCGCGTTGTGCCCACAAAGACCGTGCCGCAAGGCGTTTCGGCGCTGCTGTCGCTTGACCCGCGCGGCGAATTGGAGGAGGTTGCGGGCGCGATGCAGGAGGGCGCGGGGATGGTCGAGACCGGCGAGGTGACGACCGCAACGCGCAACGTCAAGATTGACGGGTTGAGCGTCAAGAAAGGACAGATCATCGGGCTGCACAACGATCACTTAGTCGTTGCGGGTGATGACGTCAGCTCCGTCGTGCTCGACTTGCTGCACAAGATGGGCATCGACGCGCTGGAATTGGTCACGCTGTATTATGGAGCAGATGTTGTGCCCGGCGAGGCGGAAGTGCTGGCCGAGCATCTACAAGAAACCTATCCAGATCACGAGATAGAGATTCGCGAAGGCGGCCAAGCGCACTACTTCTATATCCTCAGCGCGGAGTAGGCGCGAGGACGACGGAGGAAGGTTTGTCCAGAGTCCATTTCGTTACTGATAGCAGCGCCACGTTTGAGGACCCTCGCTTTGTCGAGGACTACGGTGTGACGGTTATCCCGCTGGCATTCAATGTCGAGGGAAGGCGGCTGCAGGACGGCATCGACTTCGATGCGGAAGAAATGCTGCGCATCCTGCGCCAGACGAACAAGCCACCTGCGCTGATTCCGCCCTCGGTCGGGCAGTTTGAGGAGATCTATCACCAGGTCAGCAAGGAAACGGATCAGATCTGTGTCCTGCTGCATTCGCAGCATTTCAGCGAAGCCTACGCCAACGCCCAGACCGCGCGCGCCAGTCTGCTGGGTCGCTGCGAGATCGCCGTGGTCGACTCGCGCACGACTTCTGCCGGGTTGGGCTATCTGGTTGAGACAGTCGTAGAAACGTCTGCGACGACCCACGACCTGGATGAGATCGTGCAGACGGCCCGCGAGGCCATCTCGCGTATATACAGCATCTTCTTCGTCGACACGCTGTCGTTCATCCAGAGGGCCGGGCTGCTCGGTCAAACCCAGGCCATGCTGGGGACGATGCTGGATATCAAGCCGCTGCTGACCATCGAAGACGGTGAATTGATGACGATGGAAAAGGCGCGCACCCACGCCCAGGCTATCGACAAGATGGTCGAATTCGTGACCGAGTTCACCGACATTGAGCGGCTGGGTATCCTGCAGAACACGCTGCGCATCACCGACCTGACGCGGATGCTTCAAGACCGCCTGGCGCTGGAGTTCTCGCGGCTGCAAGCCCCGGTGATGCTGTACTCGCCGCTGATCGCCTCGCGGATCGGCCCGGACGCGATGGGCATCGTCGTTCTGGAAGGCTCCAGCTTTGACGAAGACATGTTCTAGCTGCGCGCCCGGCAGCAGTTCGGCGTGGGCCTCGCCATGATCGCCATCGTGACCGACAGCACGTGTGATATTCCGCCAGCCGTGCTTGAGGAGACGGGCATCCACGTGGTGCCCGCGCTGATCAGCATTGGGCAGGAGACACTGCGGGACGGCGTCGACCTGTCTCGCGAGGCGTTCTACGAGCGGCTGCCCTACCTGGCCGCCTTGCCGACCACCGCCTCGCCGAGCCCGCAGGCCTTCGCCGAGCTATACGAGCGGGTGCTGCATCGGGCCAGCGCCGTTGTCTCGGTACACGCCGCCGCGCGGCTGAGCGGCATCTGCAACGCGGCACGGCTGGCTGCCAATCAGGTCGCGCCGGAGCGCATCCACATCGTCGACAGCGGGCAACTCAGCATGGGGCTGGGCTGGACGGCTATCGCCGCCAGCGAGTCCGCACGGAAAGGCGAAACTCTGGAAGCTGTGCTACACTGTGTGCACGATACCGCCCGCCGGGTGAAGAGTTTACGCGACGACCAGCACGCTCACTTACCTGGCCCGTTCTGGTCGCCTGAACATGGTGCAGGCCGGGCTGGGCAGTCTGCTCGACATCAAACCGGTGCTCGAGCTGTATGACGGCGTGGTATCGACGGTTGGCCGCGTGCGGACGTGGTCACGCGCGGTGAGCGCGCTGGCCAACCGCGTGCACAGCACAGCTCCGGTCGAGCAATTGGCCGTGATGCACAGTAACTGCGTGGACTGCGCCGCCGATCTGTTGGAGCGTATTCGCGACATGCTTCCCAATCCGACCGGGACGATCGTCATCAACGTGACGTCGGTCATCGGGACGCATGTCGGCCCACATGCCGTCGGAGTCGCGGCGGTGGTGGCTACCTGAGCAAATCCATTATCATGACGAGAGCAGCTTAGCGCACAGTGGGGTGCAGCCGGCAGCAAGCGATATGGCATCTTCATTGCAGACACTGATCAAGATACTGCGCCTCGAACAACAGAAGGGCTACGAGAACAAAGCCGTCATCGGCGGCTTTGCTCGTTTTGCGTACCACTGGGCGCGTGAAGCGCACAGCCAGGCCCGCACCGACGCGCACCATGCGCTGGTCGATGATATCACGCAGAAGCTACGCGAGTATGAAGAGGCGTCAATGGAGCGTCGCCCGGCCCTGCTCGAAGAGGTCATTGGTCTGGCGACAGGCAAGTCGCAGCTTGCCGACGAGGAGCCAGGCTCGGCTCCGGCGGCTGGTGCCGGGCCGGCAGCAATGGCGGCGCAGCCCGGCTACGGCGACGACATCGGAATCGGCGAACTGGACGAACAGACCGTCGAAGAAGAAGAGGAGAGCGCCGTCGAAGGGGCCGAAGAGGGCGACGACTTCGAGGTATACGGAACCTTCGAGTATGGCACCGAGGTAGCCGCTCCGGCACGTTCGGTACGCGAGCGGCGCGGCTACGCCCGGAAACAGGCCGCACCTGTCTCAGACGAGGTGCTGGCCCGGCTTGACGAGCCGGTCGAGGCGCTGGCGGGCATCGGCGACACCCGTGCCGAGCAGCTTGAGCACCTCGACGTGCGTACCGTCCGCGACTTGCTGTACACCTTCCCGCGCCGCTACGACGATTACAGCCGCATGAAGACCATCAACCGGCTGGAACTGGGCGAGGAGATCAGCGTCATCGGCGTGTTAGAGCGCGTCAGCGCTATCCCCATGAAGCGCGGTGGCGCGCGTGTCGAGGCCTATCTCGACGATGGCAGCGGCAAGCTGCGGCTCAACTGGTTCAACCAGCCATGGATGGAGAAGCAGCTCGAAGCAGGCGAAGCCTATGTCGCCAGCGGCAAGGTTGAAGAGTACCTGGGCCGGCTGGTGATGAATAGTCCCGAGGTCGAGCCGGTCGACCAGGAATCATTGCACGCCGGGCGTGTGGTGCCAGTCTATCCGCTGACCAAGGGGCTGCCGGGTCGCACGATGCGCCGTTTCATGAAGCAGGTCGTCGATGAGTGGGCCCCGCGCCTGCCGGACTTCCTGCCTGAGAGCGTGCGCGAAGAGTTGGACCTGATGGATTACGGCGATGCCATCGCACAGGCCCACTTCCCTGATAGCTGGGAAGATATGCAGGCCGCGCTGCACCGGCTGGCCTTCAACGAGCTAATCGTACTGCATCTGGCGATGCTCAAACGGCGGCACGAGTGGCAGAGCCGCCCCGGACACCCGCTGACCGTCAGCGATGAGTGGATTCAGGGCTTCGAGGCCAGCCTGCCCTACGCATTTACCGGCGCACAGGCGCGGGCCATCGAGGATATCCGACGCGATATGGCTGCCGGAGTTCCCATGAATCGCCTGCTACAGGGCGACGTTGGTAGCGGCAAGACGGTGGTCGCCGCGCTGGCGTGCGGCATCGCCATAACGAACGGCGCGCAGGCGGCGATCATGGCCCCGACCAGCATCCTGGTCGAGCAGCATTACGCGACGCTGTGCCGTGTCTTTGAGAACGGTCCGCTGGCCGGGCAGGTGCACGTCGCGCTGCTGACGGGCAGTGTCAGCCCACTGGAGCGTGAGCGCGTATACAATGGGCTGGCCGACGGCAGCATGCACGTCGTCGTCGGGACGCACGCGCTGATCCAGGAGGGCGTCGCCTTCAAGAATCTTGGCCTGGCGATTGTCGATGAGCAGCACCGCTTCGGCGTCGCCCAGCGCGGCGCGCTGCGCGATAAGGCAGACGGCAGCAATCCGCACCTGCTGGTGATGACCGCCACGCCTATCCCGCGCACGCTGGCGCTGACGCTGCACGCCGACCTCGACCTGACGATCATCGATGAGATGCCGCCGGGCCGCACCCCGGTGCAGACGCGTGTCTTGCAGCCCAAGGAGCGCGAGCGCGCCTATGCCTTCATCCGGGGACAGGTCGAGAAGGGGCAGCAGGCATACATCATTTGCCCGCTGGTCGAAGACAGCGACAGACTCGACGCTAAGTCGGCTGTAGCCGAATACGAACGCCTTCAGCACGATGTGTTCCCTGACCTGGCGCTGGGGCTGATGCATGGCCGCATGAACGGCGACGAAAAAGAAGCGGTGATGGCCGACTTCTACGAGGGTCGCATCAGTGTGCTGGTCAGCACGACGGTGATCGAAGTCGGCATCGACGTGCCCAACGCTACGGTGATCCTAATCGAGAACGCCAATCGCTTTGGCCTGTCACAGCTGCACCAGCTTCGCGGGCGCGTGGGGCGCGGCGCGGAGCAAAGCTACTGCCTGCTGGTGTCTGACCACGCGTTTCTCGACACAGACGAGCGCCTGCGCGCCGTCGAGGAAAACAGCGACGGCTTCAAGCTGGCCGAGATCGACTGGCAGATGCGCGGCGCGGGCGACTTGCTGGGCATGCAGCAGAGCGGTACGGGCCGCTTCGAGTTCGCCAATCTGATGGATCCGCACCTGATCGAGCAGGTGCAGCGGCAGGCGTGGGCCATCTACGAGCGCGACCCCAGCCTGTCGCTGCCTGAGCATGAGCGCCTGGCCGGGCATATCAACCGGCTGGGCGTCGAGCGCGGCGACATTAGCTAAACGAAGGATCATCCCTACCACAATCGGAGACATCGTTTGAAACGTCGAGCCGTATTCCCGGCCACATTCGATCCGATCCACCTGGGCCATGTCGACATTGCAACGCGGGCCAGCATGCTGTTTGACGAACTGATCGTGGGCGTATACGATAGGCCTCTCAAGAACCTGATGTTTCCGGTCGAAGACCGCGTAGCAATGGTCACCGATGCGCTGCAAGACATATCCAACATCCGGGTGACGAGCTACAGTGGCCTGACGGTCGCGTTCGCCCGTGAGCAGAGCGCGCAGGCTATTGTGCGCGGGTTGCGCGTATTTTCCGATTTTGAGCTAGAATTCCGTATGGCCCTGGCAAACAACCGTCTCGCGCCAGAGATTGAAGTTGTTTGCCTCATTGCCAGCGAACAACATATGCACCTGGCCAGCAGCACCATCCGCGAGATTGCCTCGCTGGGCGGTGATGTCAGTACCATGGTACCCCCGCACGTCAGGCGTGCGCTGCTTGCATATTTTCGCAATTTGGGCGATGATGCACCTGGGTCCGTCGACATGGTATCATTCCGCGACTGAACAGAACAGGCATCGCGGCGATTCAACTGCATGAGGAGGAGGCGAGCCTTGGACGTACAGCACTTGGTGGACCGCCTGGAAGAACTACTGAACAATGGCCGCCATATTCCATTTACGACTCTGACGCTGGTCGACGAACAGCGTGCGCTTGAGTTGATCGATCAGATGCGCATCTCGATTCCCGAAGAGATCGAGAAGGCCAAGCGTGTCATCCGCGAGCGCGACCGTGTCATGGCGCAGGCCAACGAAGAAGCGGCGCGTATCCGTGATCTGGCACGCGAGAAGAGTGAAACGCTCATCCAGCGCGACAGCATCACACAGGCCGCCCAGGCCCGCGGCACCAGCATCATCGAGCAGAGCCGGCAGGAAGCCAATACCATCCGCCAGGACGCCGACCAGTACGTCATGGACGTGCTGAATGATCTCGAAGATGCGCTGGTCCGCACGCTGGGGGTCGTCCGCAATGGGATCACCCACGTTGAGCACGACGTCAAGCTCCGCCCGGCGGCAAGCGCTCAACCCAGTTCGCCGACCGACATCGAGACGCCGTCGACGCTCGATACGTCCGACGAGCCAATGCGCATCGAGCGCATCTCAAGCCGCCGCGACTGATCCGGTTCTTCCGCACAATGCCTCTGCATGCATCCGGCAGTTTGTTGTCTGGCGAGTTGCCCGTTATAATCGTGCTTCGCCTGCGCCCGCGCTGCGGCGCGCAGCCAACTTACTGACTCACTGCAGGAGCTTTATCATCAATGGGCGCACTACCGAAGCGTAAGATTTCCAAAGGACGGCGCGGTCGCCGCCGCCAGCACGACCAGTTGCAGCCCGTGACCCTTGTTGCCTGTTCGAACTGCGGCGCGATGAAGCGCCCTCACTCCGTCTGCCCGGAATGTGGTTATTACAAGGGCCGCGAGATTGTAGAGATTGAGGAGTAGCCCGGTCAGGCAGCAGGGCACCGGCTACCGATATGCTCAGACCGTGTTTCCTGGTGAAGCGCGGTCTTTTCGTTCCCCCTACCCCGGCGACTTTCGCGTTGGGGAAATCTAGTGCATGATGGGAGTTGAGCGCATTCGTCATCACGATCCTGAGGAGACACGATGCTCGACCAGTCAAAGACCGCCTTCCTATTCCCCGGCCAGGGCTCGCAGGCCGTCGGGATGGTCGCCGCGCTGGCGGCGGAATACCACGTCGCCCGGCAAACGCTCGAGGAGGCCGACGATATTCTCGGCTTTGCGCTGTCGGCGCTGATGGTCGAAGGCCCCGACAACTCGCTGACCGATACAATCAACGCGCAGCCTGCGTTATACACAGCGGGCATCGCCGCGCTGCGCACGCTGTACGAGGCTATCGAGCAACCGTTCCAGCCTGCCTATGTTGCGGGCCACAGTCTGGGCGAGCTGACCGCGCTGACGGCTGCCGGCGCGATGAGCTTCCCTGAAGGGCTGCGGCTGGTCCGCAGGCGTGGCGAGCTGATGAAGGAAGCCGATACCTACAGCCCCGGCGGCATGGCCGCCATCCTGGGGCTAGATGCAGCACAATTGACGGCTATCTGCGCCGAGGCGCGCGCAGCAGCCGGTGGCGTGGTTGTTGTCGCCAACGACAACTGCCCCGGCCAGGTGGTGCTGGCCGGCGACGAGCAGGCGCTGGCCAGCGCGATGGAACGCGCCGGGGCGGCGGGTGCAAAGAAGGTCGTTCGGCTGCCGATCAGCATCGCCGCCCACTCGCCGCTGATGGCGCGCGCGCAGGAAGAATTCCGTAAGGCGCTCGACGCCACGAACTTTCAGCCGCCGGTGCTTCCGATTATTGGCAACACGCAGGCCATCCCGCTGAACACCGCCGCAGCCGTGCGCGACGAGTTGAGTGCGCAGCTTACCTCGCCGGTGCGCTGGACGGAGAGCGTGCAGGCCATGCTTGACGCGGGCATCACGACCTTCGTCGAACTGGGCAGTAAGGATGTGCTGGTCGGGCTGGTCAAGCGCATCTCGCGTGAGACGGCCCGCTACGTGGTCGACGTGCCGGCGGGCGTCGAGGCGGTCGCCAACAACGTGAGGGAGTCGCAGCCGTGAACTGGCCTGTCCCGGCGCTGACCAACGAGCAAATGGTCGAAGTCGACCGCCTTATGGTCGCAGAGTACGGCATTGTGCTGATCCAGATGATGGAGAACGCAGGCAGGGCTCTTGCAGAGCTAACGCGCCAGTTGCTGGGTGGCAGCGTCACCGGCAGCCGGATTGTCGCCGCCGTGGGAGCGGGTAACAATGGCGGTGGAGGCATGGTCGCCGCGCGCCACCTGAGCAACTGGGGCGCGCATGTGCAGGTCGTTCTTGTGCGGTCGCCTAAGGACCTGAAAGAGGTGCCGGCCCACCAATGGCGGGCACTGGCGCAACTTCCGGTTGAACGGTCAGTGTTTGATGCAGATGAGCCGCCGGGTATCGGCCCGGCAGACGCCATACTCGATGCGCTGATCGGTTACGGGCTGCGTGGCAACCCGCGCGGCAGTACCGCCGAACTGATCCGCCGCGTGAACAGCTTGCACGCGCTCACGCTATCGCTCGACGCGCCATCCGGGCTTGATACGACCGGCGGCAAGCCTGCCGATCCGTGTATTTCGGCGAGCGCGACGCTCACGCTGGCGCTGCCCAAGGTCGGCTTGCTGACCCGGAGTGCACGCCATGTCGTTGGGAACCTGTATCTGGCCGACATAGGCGTGCCGCCCTCGCTGTATGCACGATTGGGAATCGACGTGCCGCCGCTGTTTGCGTGCGCTGCGATCGTGCCCATTCCGCGCACAGACACCGGCTCAACCAGAAGGTAGGGCGGGATGGTCGAAGACATTGGGCATTCTCACCCTGGAAACACCCTTCCGATCGTTGGGCCAGCTCATCAGTCGGGAGCGTTTGGCATGGAGTTGGCAGTCGCGACGGCAAGTCTCGTGTTTCGCGGCGCAGAGTCGGAGCATGTACACTCTCGGTCGGTCCAGGTCACTGTTTGTGAGTTGCTGATGCCCTAGCAGGGGTATTCTCCGCTTTCAGGGAATGGATTTCCGCTGCCCGGTGCTGCGTAGACTCATCGATCGGTTCCTGTAGCAGTACGTGGCACCGTGCCTCGGTGGCGCGCTGCCCGGTTGAAGTCTGGCATAAGCGATGGTACAATCGCGTCCGTTCAAGTCAACCGGCACACGAACTCTCAGCGGGAGAACAGCATGAGCCGTCTGGATGGGCGCGTTGCAGTCGTCACCGGTGGTTCGCGCGGCATTGGCCGAGCGATTGCGCTGGAACTGGCCGGGCGCGGCGCGACCGTGGTCGTCAACTACAACCACAGCGGAGAGGCCGCCGAGGATGTGGTCAGGGCCATCGTCGACGGCGGCGGCGTGGCGCAGGCCATGCAGGCCGACGTGAGCGACTTCGCCCAGGCGGAGAAGCTGATCAAGGACACCGCAGCCGCTTATGAGAAGATTGACATTCTGGTCAACAACGCCGGCACCACGCGTGACACGCTGATCATGATGATGTCGGAACAGGAATGGGATACCGTCATCCAGACCAATCTCAAGAGCGCGTTCAACTGCTCGAAGGCAGCGGTCAAGGCAATGATGCGCAAGCGCTACGGGCGGATCGTTAACATGAGCTCGGTGGCAGGAATCTCCGGCAACGCGGGCCAGACGAACTACAGTGCCAGCAAGGCCGGTCTGATCGGTTTCAGCAAGGCGCTGGCTCGCGAGGTTGCAGCACGAAACATCACCGTCAACGCGGTTGCGCCGGGCTTCATCCCCACCGACCTGACTAGCAGCGTTCCCGAGAATATCAAAGAGGCATCGCTAACCGCGATTCCGTTGGGCCGCTGGGGTACGCCGGAGGAAGTCGCATATGCGGTGGCTTTCCTGGCATCCGACGAAGCAGCCTATATCACCGGGCAGGTGCTGTCCATCGACGGCGGCATGGTGATGGGCTGACGCTGCAGCTAATCCAGGCAAGAGGCGGTACACGCAATGGAACCACAGGACACGATCACGATAGCGCCGAGTGTGCTAATTACCATCGCCCGGCACGCAGCCGAACAGGTGGATGGCGTGGCCCGCACGGGCCAGATTCCGGTCGACATGGGCCGCTTGTTTCGCGGCAATGCGATGGCTTCAGGTGTCGTGCTGGACATCGATGACCAGACCGTCTCACTCGACCTGTACCTGGTGCTGCGCCCTGGCGCGGTCATGGCCGAGACCAGTCACAAGGTGCAGCAGTCGGTCAGGCGCGCCATACAGGACCTGGTTGGGATGGAGGTCAGGACGGTCAACGTTCATATAGAGGACGTCGAGACCCTGACCAGCGGCAAGGGCCAGGCATGACGCGTCCGGCCCGCCCGAGGAGATAAGCGTGCAATCACGTCGCAAGGCTCGCAACCTGGCGCTCCAAGCACTTTACGAAATCGACTGTGCATCACACGCCACCGAGGACGTGGTTCAGGCTCGCCTCCTTGAGCAGGAGCTCGACGAGAACACGGCCCTGTTCCTGCGCAGCATCGTATACGGCGTGCTGGAGCATCGGGAGACGCTCGACGGCCTGATCCACGAGTACGCGCCCGAATGGCCGGTCAACCAGATGGCAATCGTGGATCGCAACATCCTGCGCATCGCCATCTACGAGCTGGTCATCGACCACAGCACACCGCTCAAAGTTGCCATCAACGAAGCGGTCGAGCTCGCCAAGACGTTTGGCAGCGACAGCGCGCCGCGCTTCATCAACGGCGTGTTGGGCACGCTGGCAGCCAAGTACGACGAGCTGGTCGCGGTATTCAACAAGCGCAGCCAATGAGCTTGAAGCCGCTCCAGCATGCGCAGCGCGGATCGCTGCCCGGAGATACACAACCCGAATGGACACCCTGTGTGGTATAGGATTACCCGAGCTGGTCATATTGGCCCTGCTCGGCTTTGTTCTGGTAGGCCCTGAACGCTCGCAGGAAGTCGCACTGACGGCAGGTCGCTGGCTGAGCCGCATCATGCGTTCGCCGTGGTGGAAGGACCTCACCCAGATGACGGGTGCTCTGCGCGACCTGCCCAACACGCTGGTCCGCATGGCAGAACTGGAAGAGGCACAGGCCGATCTCAAGAAGACCCTTCAGGAAATCGAGCAGGGCACTGAGATCAACCTGAACGAGCGAGTGCCGCAGGAGCCCGGCCAGCCCCTGGTTTCCTCGCCCGATCCGTGGAACATCCGCGGCGCGTCGGGCAGCCCCGCGCCGACGGTCGCACCGACCCGCCCACGCGCCGGGCAAGATGTACCCGCAGAAAGCGTGCCTCCTGCGCCCGGCGAGGCAACCGAACCCCCAGCCGACGATGGTGGCGCAGATGCTCGCTAATCTCCTCAGCCGCCTGCCACACGTAAGCATCAGCACCAATATGGCGGTGCTGATCTCGGCGCTGGTGATCAGCCTGGCCGCCGCGTTGTACGTTCTGATCCGCAATCGCCCCAGCCTGGCTGTTGAGCCCGATGGGGACAGCGACCTCGGCGCGCTGTTCGATAACCCGGCGGCGATCATGCCGCACATCGTCGAACTGCGGAACCGGGTCATCAACAGCCTGTTAGGCATCCTCGTGACTACGGTCGTGGCGACGCTGCTCAGCAAGCAGATCCTGGCCGTGTTGGCCGAACCGGTCGGCGGGCTGCAGGACCTCCAGGCCATCGGCGTAACCGAGCCGTTCGGCGTGTTCTTCCGCATTGCGTTGACGGTCGGGATCATTCTGGCGTCGCCGTTCGTCATCGCCCAGTTGTGGATCTTCATTGCCGCCGGGCTCAAGCCCTCCGAGCGCAGGTTGTTCTACCTGCTGGTGCCGTTCGCGGTGATCCTGTTCCTGGCCGGCGTAGCCTTCGCTTTCTTCGTCATGCTGCCCGTCGCGGTGCCGTTCCTCGTGAATTTCCTCGGGGTGCACGCCACGCCCACGCTGGAGAACTACATCAAGTTCGTATCGAGCGTGCTGCTATGGGTGGGCGTCAGCTTCGAGATGCCGCTGATCATGTTCGTGCTGGCTAAGATCGGCATTGTCAATACCAGGATGCTGGCCCAGAACTGGCGTATCGCCATCGTGGCGATTGCGGTGCTGGCTGCCGTCATCACGCCCACGCCCGATCCGGTCAACATGGGCATTGTCTCTGCGCCACTGATATTGCTGTATCTGCTCAGTATCGTGCTGACCCTGTTCGCCTAGCGCGTAACGGTCAGGTGGGTTCCCCGCAATGCTAGCAGCCCGGTCGCCGCGCCCTGCGGCGATGGCAAGGGCTAACACGACCAGAAGGAGATAGCTGCATATGTCCCGGACACGCATCCTGATCATGGGGGCCGCCGGGCGCGACTTCCACAACTTCAACACCGTCTATCGCGATAACGAAGCGTACGAAGTCGTCGCCTTTACGGCCACGCAGATCCCCGGCATCGGGGGGCGGAGCTATCCGGTCGAGCTGGCCGGCAAGCTCTACCCCAAAGGCATCTCGATCTACGATGAAAAAGAGCTGGACCGCCTGATCGCAGACCTCCAGGTTGACGAGGTCGTCTTCGCCTACAGCGACGTGCCACACGAATACGTGATGCACAAAGCGTCACAGGTACTTGCCGCCGGTGCTGACTTCACGCTGCTGGGCGCGAAGCGCACGCAGATCAAGAGCAGCAAGCCGGTGGTGTCGATTGGCGCGGTGCGCACCGGCTCAGGCAAGAGCCAGACCACGCGCCACGTCGTCGCAGCACTGCGCGATATGGGCCACAAGGTCGTGTCGATCCGCCACCCCATGCCCTACGGCGACCTGGCTAAACAGGCTGTGCAGCGTTTTGCCGACTACAGCGACCTTGACAAGCATGAGTGCACCATCGAGGAGCGCGAGGAGTACGAGCCGCACATCGACCTCGGCGCGGTGATCTACGCCGGCGTCGACTACGAGGCCATCCTGCGCCAGGCTGAGCAGGAAGCCGACATCATCGTATGGGACGGCGGCAACAATGACCTGTCGTTCTACGTATCAGATATGCACATCGTGGTCGTCGACCCGCACCGGCCCGGCCACGAACTGCGCTACCATCCCGGCGAAGCCAATCTGCGTATGGCCGACGTGGTTGTGATCAACAAGATGGACACTGCCGACTACGATAACATCCTGACCGTGCTGGGCAACGTCCGCGCCACTGCGCCAAACGCCACCATCATCGAGGCGGCCTCGCCGATCTTCGTCGACAACCCATCTGCCATCCAGGGCAAGCGTGTGCTGGTCATCGAGGACGGCCCGACGCTGACGCACGGCGAGATGCGCTACGGCGCGGGGGTTGTCGCCGCCAACCGTTTTGGCGCTGCCGAGATCGTCGACCCGCGTCCGTTCGCCGTCCGGTCGATTGCCGCCACCTACGAGAAGTACCCCAACACCGGGCCTATCCTGCCGGCGATGGGCTACGGCCAGGAGCAGATGGCCGACCTCGAGGAAACGATCAACAGTTCGGATGTAGACCTGGTCATCGCCGCCACTCCGATTGATCTCAGCCGCGTGATCACCGTCACCAAGCCGATGGCTCGCGTACGCTACGAGCTTGAGGTCATCGGCACGCCAACTCTCAAGGAACTGCTGGCCCAGAGATTCGGCGGGTAACCCGGTTTCGCCTGTAACCAGTTGGCTTGGCAGGGGCGCGCCCAGGTGTGCGCCCCTGCCCCTTACGTCTATTCTCCCGGTGTCCTATAATAGAGTTGAGGGTGGGCGCGCAAAGGGAGCAATATCGTGCCTGCGCCACGTATCAACTTGAGGTACATCGCACGGCTGGCCGGCGCGGCGCTGGGATTCGCGCTTGCCCTGCTGCTGGCTGTGGCTGTCACGACAGCCCGCGCCTACACCCACGCGGTGCTGCATCCCGGCTGCATCGGCGACCGGGCCAGCCTGGCCGAATCCGGCTACCCCGCCGAAGCAGTCGCCTTCCCCTCGCACAGCGGCCCCACGCTGCGCGGCTGGTTCACGCCCGGCAGCGCCCACCCTGAGATCGTCGTCGTGGTTGTGCCGGGGCATGGCGGCAACTCCAGCGCCGCCCTGCCCGATGCGCAGGTGCTGGCCGATGCCGGGATCAGCACACTGGTCTACGAGCACCGCTCCTGCGCCGACCCTGCCCTCGCAGCCAGCACCGGTCCGGATGAGGCACAGGACCTGCTGGGCGCGGTCGATTTCATATCCGCATTGCCCGGTGTCCAGCATATCGGCGTGATGGGATTTTCAGAGGGCGGCACGGCGGCGCTGCTGGCTGCCGAGCAGGATCACCGTATCAAGGCGGTCGTGGCGATGGGCGGCTACGACAGCCTGCGCAGCGATGTCCTCGATGCCGATTCGCCGCAGCCGCTCTACGTCCGCGTCGAGCGCCGGCTGGTCCTGTGGATGTTGCCGCTCGAAGGCGTGCGCGTGCGTGACGCCAGCCCGGTGGACCACATCGCGCAGATCAGCCCGCGCCCGCTGCTGCTGATCTATGGCGAATACGAGCGCGCCAACGGCGACGCGCTGTTCGCCGCCGCCCGCGATCCGAAAGACCTGTGGATCGTACCCGGCACGGGGCACGGCGGCTACCAGCATGCCGCGCCAGATGAGTATTCCCGCAGAGTTGTCACCTTTTTCGCCGACGCGTTCGGCGTTCCGATGCGCTGACTGGGCCACTTGACGGCAGAAAGGGGGTGCGCCTGCCGAAATCGACACACGCATGCACGTTGGCCTACTGAACCACTATTCAGGGGAGCAAAACGCAATGCGAAACGTTTACGCAGCATCAGGCGGGGTCAGCAAGTTTGCCAAGACCCGGCCCGACAAAACCTTCCAGGCCATCGTCAAAGAGGCATACGACTACGCCATCGCCGACCTGGGCCTGGAGTTCGCGCAGTTCACCGAACTGGTCGACGGCTCGGTCGCCAGTTACTTCTCCGATCACTTCGCACGTCAGCTCATGGCCGGAATCATGGTGCAGGACTACCTCGGCCTGTGCCCCAAGCCCAGCCACCGCGTCGAGGGCGGCGGGGCGACCGGCGGCATCTGTCTCCAGGAGGCATGGAAGGCCATCGCCAGCGGCTACATGGACATCTGCGTGGCCTACGGCTTCGAGACGATGAGCCACGTCGAGACGTGGAAGGGCAACGAGTTCATCGCGCTGGCCTCGGACATCAGCTTCGATTACCCGGTCGGCGGATTCTATTCCGGCTACTACGCGATGATGGTTACGCGGCACATGAAGGAGTTCGGCACGACCGTCGAGCAGTTGGCGCACGTCTCCGTCAAGAACCACCTCAACGCTTACCACAATCCTTATTCGCAGAAGCGCGAGCGGCTGACCATCGCCGACGTGCGCGCCGCGCCGATGGTCGCCTGGCCGTTGACGCGGCTCGACATCTGCGTGATGAGTGACGGTGCGGCGGCGGTCATCCTGGCCTCTGACGAGGGCCTGGCGAAGCTCGAAGCAGCCAGCGGGCGCACGCTGCCAAAGGTGCGTGTCACGGGCATCGGGCGCGGCACGGATGCGATGCGCATGTCCGACCGCCCGCACCAGTCCTTCGACGATTTTCTTAAGTACAACGCGCTGCCTAATGAGAAGGACAGCGCCGAAACGGTGGCCTACTACCGCGACCTGTGGGATCGCGGCTTCCGCTATCCCGGCGTTCACTCGTTCCGCGCCGGGCGTATGGCCAGCCTTGAGGCCTACAGGAACGCCGGGATCGTTGATCCGATTAACGAGATCGATTTCGTCGAGCTGCACGATGCCTATACTTCGTCGGAGGTTCAGACTTACGAAGACATGGGTCTGTGCCGCTATGGAGAGGGTGGCCCATTCGCGGCCAGCGGCAAGGCGTTCATGCCGGGCCTCGACTACGGCCTCGACCTGCCCGATCAGCCGGTGTGCCCGGTTAATCCGTCGGGCGGGCTGATCGCCTGCGGGCACCCCGTCGGCGCGACCGGCCTGATGCAGGGCGTGTTTGCCATCTGGCAGTTGCAAGGCAGCATCGACAGGCACTTCGGCGACGCGACCCTCCAGGTTAAGGGCGCCCAGCGCGGCGCGATCCACTCTCACGCCGGCACCGGGACGTATGTGACCGTGTCGATCCTGGAAAGGGAAGACTGATCATGGCCAAGCTACCCGATCGATTTGACGAGACGCTGGACGGCACGGTTGTCTTCGACCTGCCTTTCCCGCTGGTGCTGGACGCCGAGGGGCTGGCCGCGCTCAAGAACATGAAGCCGCTGCGCGTGCGGCAGCCGTACCACATCGAGTACCTGCACTCCTACGGGCAGGATTCGCCGTTTTTCGCCGGGCTGACGAACAAGGTGCAGCTTGGCCACGCGCGACCCGGAGACGGGTTACACCTATGCCACCCCGCGAGGCCACGACATGCACTCCGGCCACGAGACGGAATGGGTGGTGCTGCCCGGCACCGGGACGGTCCACGCCTTTACTGTGTGTCACTTCGGCTCCGAGGCGTTTCTGAAGGAGACACCCTTCGTGCTGGCGCTGATCGCCTACGAGGGCGTCGACACGCTGTTCCTGTCGCGGCTGATGGGCGTCGACCCTGACGCCGCCTCGCTGGACTGGATCGGCATGACGGTCCAGGCTCAGTTCCGGCGCAACAGCAAGATCGCCCCGACCGACATCTACTTCGTCCCGGCATAGCAGACCGGCGGGCATCGGGGGGACGCATCCGTAATGGAGACGGGTTCGTGCCCCCTTCCCATTTCTGCGGTATGATACGCTCCGTAATCGTATCGCACATCATGGAGCCTCAATGACCACGACCCCTTCGCTGATCGTACACGGCGGAGCAGGCGATATTCCAAGTGCCGATCTCCAGCCCTACCTGGAGGGCGTCAGGCGGGCTGCCGCGCTCGGCTGGGACCTGCTGCGGCAGGGCCACGCGGCGCTGGATGCCGTGGAACAGGCCGTCCGCCTGATGGAAGACGACCCGTCGTTCGACGCGGGCCGTGGCAGCTACCTCAACTCAGCCGGGCACATCGAGCTTGACGCGCTGATCATGGATGGCCGCATGCTGGAAAGCGGCGCGGTTGCTGCCGTGCAGAGTATCGCCAACCCGATCAGCCTGGCGCGGTTAGTGATGACCGAGACGCCGCACGCGATGCTGGTCGGCGGCGGCGCGCAGGCCTTCGCCGATAAGATGGGGATCCGCCGCCTGCCGGAAGAAGAATTGCTTGTCCGGCGCGAGCTGGAGCGCTGGCTCGAATGGAAGCGCACGCAGGACTCTGACCTGCTCAAGCCGCCCGGCCAGCCCGGCCATGGGACCGTTGGCGCAGTGGCGCGCGACACAGACGGCAACATCGCCGCGGCCACCTCGACCGGCGGCACCCGCAATAAGATGGCGGGGCGTGTGGGTGATTCGCCGCTGATCGGCAGCGGGGCCTACGCCGACAACCTGACCGGAGGTGCATCGGCGACGGGGGTTGGCGAAGGTTTGATGAAGATCGTGATCTGCAAGACCACCTGCGACCTGATCGCCAGCGGGCTCGACGCGCAGGCCGCCGCAGATGAAGCGATTCGCCGGCTGGCCAGCGAGCGTATTCAGGGCTCCGGAGGCGTGATCGTCCTCGATCACGAGGGCCGCAGCGGATTTGCATATAATACGCCGTACATGGCGCGGGCCTACGTCCTGGCAGATGGCACTATCGAGGCGGCCATCTAACCGCGTATGAGCCGCTTCGCAACTGCCACCCATCGAGCTGTCCGGCTGTCTGCGCTGTGCGCCTTGCTGGCAGTAGCACTGACCGGCTGCGCGTCGCTCCGGCCTGCCCCATCACCCATGACGCCGACCAATACGGCCTATCCCTTTGTCACCGCCACGGAGCGGCCCACCCCAACGCCCGTCACGCCCAGCGCGACGCCGACTGCCACGCCCACTCCCACGGCGACTTTCACGCCAACCGCAACGCCCGGCCCGAGCGTCACCCCGACGCCATCGCCGACCGCCGTTCCCACCGCCACGCGGACGCTGACGCCATCCGGCTTCCTGTACTGTCCCTATCCGGCCAGTGGCGTGTTCCGTCAGGTCGTCGACGCCCGGCAGGACATCAAGCTGGCGGTGGGCTGCCCGCTGGCGCAGGACAACAAGACCCGCCCCAAGACATGGCCTGTCGAAGCGCGCTGGCAGCCGATGGAGCACGGCAGCATGCTGTGGGTTTCAAATGTGGGCTGGTATGATGGGGCGGTCATCTATGTGATACTGGAGGATGGCACGTACACCCGCTACGACGACACTTACACCATCGGCGGGGATCCCAGCGATGGCGGCCCGCCGCCACCTGACGGCCTTTACCGCCCGACTGAAGCGCTGGGCAAAGTGTGGCGCATCATTCCGGGCCTGATCGAACAGATCGGGTTCGCCACGCAACCTGAGATCACATATCCGGGCGATATGCAGTTGTTTCAGTATGGGGATATGGTCACCATACCGCCGTTGTCCGGGGTAGGAGTGTTCATCCGGGGTGAGACCGACCGCTGGACGCTGATACCCATCTTACTGCCCGTGGTAACCGCGCAGCCGTAATGTGTGGGATATCTCACTGGAGAGAATCAGGGGCGTGGTTGTGCCACGCCCCTGCGTTTGTCGCGCGCCGAGTTAGCCGCCCCGCTCGTTGGGCGGGATGATCCATTTTTGATCGTCGTCGTCCTGTGGCTGGCTGCCCTTTTCGTTATCGGGGATCAGCGGGCGGAACGACCCTTCGATCACCGGGCCGCGCGGTTTGCTGGCCTGCTGCGCGCTGCGCTTGACATCCTGCGCAGCGTTGTGCAGATCCTGTGCCGCGTTGGCCATGAACTTCTTAATGCCAGTCCATACCGTTCCCGTCACAAACTGATCGGCCTTGTCGAGCAGCTCATGCATGGTATCGAGCACATCGTCGTCGCCATCCCAGTACTGGCGCAGCTTGGCTTCGCCTGTAGTGCCCATTATCTTGAGCACGCGGCTCAGCGCCAGCATCCCGACGATGGCGTCGTCGATCAGCCCGGCGGGGCCCATCACGGCCTCGGGCATCAGGTCGACAGGGATGATGATGTACGCCGAGGCGGCAGCGATCTCCGCCTTGAGCGTCGGTGACACCTGCGGATCGGCCATCAGGCGCACCAACAGCGCCATGATGTCGGGGACCAGCAGGACGTACTTAGTGACGGCCTTGCCCGCGCCCGCGCCCTGCGCCCAGGCGACGATCTTGCTGCGCACGCGCTGGTAGAAGTCCTGTGCCTGGATCGCGTTGTACTCTACGACCTGCGGCACCACGGGCTTCGGCTCGACCGCCGGCGGCTTGTCGATGTCAAGATAATCGTAGTTCAGACCACGAATGGGATCCGAGCCCCACGGGGTCGGTCCCCTATTGCTCTTCTTGCTCTGATCCTGATCACTCATTGTGCACCATTCCCTCTCTCTTGCGAATCACATACCAGTACGCACGAGTCTCATTCCAGTTGCATGCAACACACCCCGCCGTGAGAGATCAGCCGCCGCGCCTCGTCTGCTCGTCGGGCTGAAACACCTCTTCGACACGCAGGCCAAACAGCCGCGCGATGCTGAAAGCCAGCTCAAGGCCGGGCACAGCTTTGCCGGTCTCGATGGCGTGCACTGTCTGGCGGCTGACGCCCAGCCGCTCGGCCAGCGCTGCCTGAAGTCCATTCGCGCTCGGATCGCAGCGCCCTGAGCTGGTTCTTCACGGCTGCCCCCATCGCGCGATCAGTGCCGCTGCCACAGAATCAGGTTGACACCCAGGCCCAGCACGGTGCCCAACAGCACGCCGACGATCATCCAGCGCGCCGGGTTCTCGGTCAGGATGCCGACCACTGCCCCAACGCCCAGCCCGATCACCAGCCACAGGCCCATGCCTGTCCCACGCGCGTGTCGCTGCTTGGTCTCCGGTTCGTGTTCCATGCCTGTTCCTTCTGCGCGGGTTCACCTGCCAGCATCTTACGCGCTTCAGCGAGCGCTGTCAAGCCCCCTTTACATTCCCCTCACCCGGCCACTAATGTGCGTTATAATGAGTTTGCCACCATTTTGCGAATCCATCACCAGTGAGGGTGTACATGAATTTCGAACCGACCGACGAGCAGCGCATGTTCCGCGCTGCTGTGCGCGACTTTGTCGCCAACGAGATCACACCTTTTGCAGCCGAGATCGACCAGAAGCAGGAGCTACGCTGGGAGGCCATCGCCAAGATGCCTGCGCTGGGTCTGACCGGCCTGCAGGTGCCAGAGGAATACGGCGGGGCGGGCATGGACAGCGTCAGCGCGGCGATGGCGCTTGAGGAGATCTCGCGCGGGTGCGGCAGCACCGGGCTGGCCGTCGCGGCGCACAACGGCCTGTGCTGCTTTCCGATCGTCAAATGGGGCACGCCGGAGCAAAAGGAGAAATACCTCCCTACCCTGACCAGTGGCAAGGTGCTGGGATCGCTGGCGCTCACCGAGCCGGACGCCGGCTCCGATCTCGCCGGAGGCGTGCGCACCAGCGCTGTCAAAGAGGGCGATAGCTGGATCATCGACGGGGCCAAGACGTGGATCACCAACGCAACCAGCGCGCCGGTCGTCGTGACGCTGGTGCGCACCGATCCTCAGGCGGCCAAGCCGTCGCGCGGGCTGAGCCTGATCGTCGTCGAGCGCGATGTGCCGGGCTTCAGCGTCGAGCCGCCGATCTCCAAGCTGGGGGTGCGCGGCTCGCACTCCTGCCCGCTGACTTACGAAGAGGTGCGCGTGCCGCTCGCCAACCTGCTGGGCGAAGAGGGTCGCGGGCTGTATCAGACGCTCCAGACGCTCGATGGCGGGCGAGTCGGCATTGCGGCGGTGTGTGTGGGGCTGGGCCAGGCGGCGCTCGACGCTGCGCTGGCCTATATCGACCAGCGCAGCACCTTTGGCGTCAAGCTGCAAGACCACCAGGCGGTACAATTCAAAATTGCCGACATGGCCGCACGGCTGGAGCAGGCACGGCTGTATACCTACTTTGCGGCGTGGAAGAAGGACCAGGGCGGCGACTTCGGCAAGGAGGCGGCCATCGCCAAGATGATGGCCTCCGACGCGTCGGAGTTCATCGCGCGCGAGGCGATCCAGCTTCACGGCGGCTACGGCTACAGCACCGAGTTCCCCGTCGAGCGCATCTACCGCGATCAGCGGCTGATGAGCATCGGTGAGGGGGCCAACGAGATTCTGCGGATGGTCATCGCACGGCACGTGATCGGCGCGTAGGGGACAGCATGCGGCAGGGGAACGTCAGGCGCTCCCCTGTCTTCATGTGTGGATGATCAGGGTGGGGTTCGCCGGGTCATCGTTCTGTAAGATGGCATCTGCGCGCTCACGGGGACGCACCTGTTCCAGGTAGAAGCGCTGGGCGGGCCAGAAGCGCGTGGCGTAACGCGCACGGACGTCATCCACCGAGCCGAAGCGAAACGTGTCGCGCGCTTCAGCGCGTGCCAGTGCCGCCTCGAACGTCACCTCCACAAAGATCGTGAAGTCCCAGCAGCCGGCCAGCTCAGGCCGCAGTAGAAACACGCCATCGAACAGCAGCACGACGTGGGCGGGCGCGGTGCGCGGCGGCTCATCGATTGGCATGTCAGCGATCACGTCCCACACGGCCCGCCGATAGACACGGTCGCCGCCCGGCCCCAGCGGGTCGAGCAGCGCAGCGCGCATCGTGGGATAGTCAAAGGCGTCCTCGTAGTAGCTCAGGGGTGTGTTGGCAAGGCGCGCGTAGCGTTCGGCGCGCGAGCGCTGAAAGTCATCGGCGGAGGCGCGAATGACGGGCCTGCCACTCGCCGCCACCAGCGGCGCGAGGTCGTCGGCCAGCGTGGTTTTGCCCGCCGCGTCGATGCCGTCCAGCGCCACGCGTAGCGGATGCGGGCGCACGACCGCTGCGATCCGGCCCGCCAACTGCGCCAGCACATGTGAGCGGGTTCCGGTCAACTGCCCGCGCCTGCCGCGCTGGCCGCCACGGCAGCATCCTGACGCGCCATGTATGCCAGATACCAGCCCGTCACGATCAGCAACAGCAGTTCATCGCGGCGTTCAGCGCCGACTGGAATCTCCACCGTGCCGACCATCCTGAACCAGCGATTGCCGGTATTGAATTGCACGACGAGTTGGCCCGCCGCGTCGGTGAAGGCCCACTTTGTGCGCCAGAAATTCTGGCCGCTCCAATGGAAGACCTGCTCGCTGTTCAGCACCAGATCGCCTTCGTGCCACAGGTTATAGTTCAACGCAGCCAGCCTGGCGTCCGAGTCCGCATTCCAGACGACGACTTCGCGCTGCCAGAAACCGGGGCGATCAATATACCAGCGCCCGGCGGCGCTGGTTACCGTGGCGCGGTTGGAAAACGCGCCGGTCCACTCCATCGTAGCCACCACGTCACTGCCGCTGCGCAGCTCAAAACAGCGCCGCATGCCTTTCGGCTGGTCCCATTCGAGTTGCGAGAGATCGATCGATTCGAGCGAATGCATCGCCACTGCCCCTTTCACCGATCCGATCTTATCACAGCCCCGGCGTACCCGGCCTCCCAATCACGGGGGGATTTGCCGGGCGAACCAGCCGCCGATCACTGCGCAGTGCCGACCTCCTCGGCGCGCTCGCGCATCTGCGCGCGCAGCACCGCGATGTCGCGCGGGATCAGGTACGCACCCACCGCATAGAAGATCGCACACAGCACCCAGGCCGTCGTGCAGATCAGCAGCAGCGCCGTCTTGAGGTCGGCGTGCACAGCGATGATCCCGGCCAGCAGCGGGGCAGTGGCCGCGCCCGCGTTTTCGATAAACAACTGGATGGCCAGCGCCGTGCTGCGCACTTCGGGCAGCGTGATGTCATACACGGACGAGATCATGTTGGGCGAGGCGAACGGCATGAAGATGGCCGTCACGCTCAGCGCGATGAGGAACGGAAGCTGCGCCTGCACCGGCATGTTCAGCGCCACCACCAGGAATACCGCGCCCAGCAGCACCGCAATCGCCGACACGATCAACCGCCCGCGCGGGGTGCGCTTGAAGGCCCAGTCGCCTGCCGCCCCGCCGACGAAGTAGCCCGACGCCAGGATGAGCACGACAATGGTCATAGTGATCAGGATCGCGTTCGACGAATAGCCGCGTTCGACCTCCAGATAGCGGAAGATCCAGAACGTGATCACCTGCCACGGGAACACGCCAAAGAAGCCCTGGATAAACAGCACGATCATCGTCGGTTTGCGGAACAGCGCCCTGGCGGTCTTCCACTCGAAGCGGTAGTTGACGATCTCCTCCAGGTTCGCCATCTCCGGCTCGCTCTGGCCGCGCGGCGGCTCGCGGACGGCGAAGAAGATGATCGCCGCCATCACGATGCCCAGCGAGCCGGTCAGGTAGAAGACGTTGCGCCAGCCGATCACGCCGCCCAGCAGCAAGGCCAGTACCATGCCCAGCAGGTAGCCCAGCGGTGCCGTCAGTTGGAGCGTACCGTAGATCTTGCCACGCACCTCCGGCCCGAAGTAGTCGGCGATGATGCTGTGCAGGCCAGGATAGCTTGAGTTGTCGATGCCGGTCGAGGCGCGCGTGCCGAGGAACGCCGGATAGGTGGGCGCGCTGGCGTTGAGCATCGTCGTCACGCCCCAGATCGCCGAAGCCAGTGCCAGCAGCTTGGCGCGCGCGTAGCGGTCGTACAGGTAGCCCCACACCGGGTACAGCACCGCCCCGACCAGCAGCGCCACGGTCGAGACCGCACCCATCTGGGCTTCGTTGATGCCAAACGTGTTCATGATCGGCGTGGTGAGCGGGCCAATCAGCAGCTTGTCCGACTGGTGAAGCAGCATGAACGCGAAGAATACACCGACCACCACCCAGCGGTGTCTGGAATGGACGATGGCCGCGTTTTCCGCCGAAGGAGCGGCAGCTTCTGGAATGGTTGCCATGGTGTGTCAGGGCCTCCTGTGAACGGACAATGGGTTCGGGTGAACGTTAGGAAGGCTGTCGATCGCTTGCAGGATCACGGAAAATGCATCGCAGTCGCATGCGGCTGCATCTAACGCAATATGGAACGAGAAGCGGAAGACCTGATTCAGAACCTGAATGAGCTGCGGGCGGAGCTTGACGAGTTAGTGCGCAGCCTGCCGCAGCACTCGGTAAAGCCATCACAGATGATGCGCATTGAGGACTTGGAGGACACCATTGCCGAGGTTGAGGCGGCGCTCGCCCGCCTCAACAAAGACGATTCGCCTTAGCGGCCCTCAATGGATAGAGGCGGACCACCGGCTGGTGGCCCGCCCCGTTGTGATCTGGTAGATCGCCGCGTCGCGCCCTCAGCCCGCTCCAAACGCATGGCCCGCTTCAGTGCCCGGCGCGCCGGTCAGCAGCTCCAGCGCGTGCGGCAGAACCGGCAGGATCACCTCCAGGTTCTCCTTTACGCTCTTAGGGCTGCCCGGCAGGTTGACGATCAACGTGCGGCCCCGAATGCCGCATACCGCCCGTGACAGCATCGCGTGCGGCGTCACCTGTAGACTGGCCTGCCGCATGGCTTCGGCCAGCCCCGGTGTTTCGCGCTCGATCACGTCGCGCGTTGATTCGGGCGTCACGTCGCGAGGGGCGAAGCCTGTCCCGCCGGTGGTAATGATCAGGTTTAGCCGCAGCTTGTCCGACCAGCGGATCAACTCGCTCTTGATATACTCGCGCTCGTCAGGCACGGTCGCCTGCTCGGCGACCTGCCAGTCCGCCTGACCCTCGACCAGTTCGCGGATAATTGGCCCGGACTGGTCGTCATACTTCTGAGCGTATGCCCGGTCGCTGACGGTCAGAATGCCCACGCTGATCACGTGCGTCAATCCTCGTCGTCCAGCCCCAGCAGTTCGCGCCAGGCGCGATGTGTGCTGTCCTGGATACCGTCTTCGGTCACGCCATAGTACACGCGGATGTTCCCGTCCTCGCGCTGGGCGAGGTCATAGCGCTTTTTGCCGGCCCGCGTGTAGCTGTCGATCACGGCAATCTCGCCGTGCCACTTCAGCCGGTTCGGGTCGTAGCCCTTGTCCTCGGCCTGTGTGATGGCGTAGTGCCACAGCTTGCGCGCCGATTTACGCGTCACGTTGCGCACGATGCTGCCATTGCGCAGATCGCGCAGGTGATGGTAGCGCTCCTCGTTGCGCTTCTCGGTCGCCACGATCTCCACGCCGGTTCGCGGCGCTTCGACATGGCTGCCATTGCTGGCCCGTGCCGGATGCGGCACGGGCGGCTGCGGCTGCGCGACTACTTCTGGCGGAGCGCTCGGCTCACCGATGTCCTCGACGCCATGAGCGCGCGCCACCATCTGCACGATCTCGTCACGAACGGCCAGGCTCGTCTCCGTATCGTCACGGACATAGATCTTGTTGTCATCGATGGCGTACGGCGGTTCTTTGCCCAGCGGAACCTGCACCCGGATAAGGGGAACTCCTTCGGTTTGCAGCACATCGACCTGCGCGTCAACCGGCGGTGTGATCTTGCGCTGAATCTCCGTCTTCAGGTGATCGACGGCCTGGTTGATATTGTTCACCCCGACCGGCTTCACTTTCGGATTGGAGGACACGCCGATATACAGCGTACCGCCGTTGGTGTTAGCGAACGCACAGATGTCGGCGATGACGGCATACAACCGCCCACCACGCACCGCCATGCTCTCGTGGAAGGCCTGCACAATAGTGGGGCCTTCCTGCCGCGCCGAAAGCACGTGGTCAAACGGGGCGGTGGTGCTGCCTCGATAGGGGCGCGTCAGAGCAAAATCGTTACCGGTGAAGACCTCGTAAAGGTCGTCGAAGGTGAATTCCTCCGGCAGCAGGATCTCAGTCACGCGCTCCCCTATCCCCAGGTTCTTGGGATTGCGCGAATCGCGCTCCAGCCGGTGGGCGTCTGATCCCTGAATGCAGCGCATCAGACGAGGATACTCCGGCTTCGATCCATCAAAGAAACTGGCGGTAGTGCGCCGGCCATGCCGGTCCAGGTCGGTGACCTCCAGCGCGAACAGGTTCGGGTCCTGCGTATAGGCGATGCGGGTCTGCCCGCCGAATGTCATGCCGCGCATGGCGACGCCGTGGCTCGAATTGGCGTGCGCCGCGATGGCAATGCCGCCGGCTTCGCGAATGCCGGCGTATGCGGATAATACGTCTGCCGACGCACCGACGTTGGTTTCCCCTTCGTCGAGCGCCTCGGGTGGGATGTTGAGATCGAGGAGCAGGTGCTCAAGATAGCGGGTGTCTGTCTCCGGCGAAAATACCCCAAGTATGTGAAATCCGAATGTCGCCGTGAATTCAAAGCCCGGCAGGACCAGCATCTTGTCAAACAAGCGCCGGTATTCCTGTAACCTGCGCTGCTCCTCCGGGTTAATCCGCTTGGACTGCTCCAGCCATTCGAGCTGGTCGATCTCTTCCTGCATCTCCCGGTAACCGCGCACGGTATTGTGATCGCTGAAAGCGATAATATCCACGCCGCGCCGTTCCGCCTGCTGCAATACGTCGAGATAGGTTACCCCCGACTGTTGGAAATCCTTTGAGGCAGGTGTGTGGAGGTGCAGGTCCATCCTGTACCAATGCTTGCGTCTTTTCTCTTTGCTACTCACAGAACAACGTTTCTTCCCTTCTGCTACATTCTCTGGTTAACGTCAAATAGGTGGAACTGGCTGCTCCAGCGTTGGAAACATGCCGTGTACTCGACCCGGTAGCCAGCGCCTGCTGCCCTGTGGGGATCCCCGTAATCAGGCCAGTCTCACCTTACAGACCGAGCATCTGATTCAGAATAGCAACGAGTTCACCGGGGTCAAATGGCTTGATCAGGAAGTGGTCAGCGCCGGCTGCGTAGGCTTCGCTGCCGCGTTCAGCGCCCGAAGCCATAATGACCGGCGTCTCGCTGAAGGCGGGCTCGCCACGCAGTTGGCGGACGAAATCCGTACCCTCGCGGTCGGCCAGATGAAAATCGACCAGGAAAGCATCAGGTCTCGCCGCCTGTGCCTTCGCCAGGGCCGTATTGCCATCCGCGGCGAGGACCACGTCAAATCCGTCGAGCTCCAGCAGCGTCTCCAGCAGGCTGACGGTTGTCCTGTCGTCGTCAACTATCATTACTTTTGGCACCTACAGTCTCCTTGTTCTTGAGTGGTTCTGGGGCTGTATGGCTGGACTCGTCAGTCTCGGACCTGGCTGTGTCGTCGTCTTCTGCTTCCACCCGATCGCCCAGTGCTGCTTCAAGCACCTGATCTACACTGTCTGCCAGCACGAACGTGAGCTGGTTGCGGATATCCTCCGGAATATCGTCAAGGTCTGCCTCATTCCGTTTGGGGATGATGATAGTATCGAGCCCCAACCGGTGCGCCGCGAGGACCTTCTCCTTCAGGCCGCCTATCGGCAGAACCTGGCCACGCAGGGTAATCTCGCCTGTCATGGCGATGTTGCCGCGCACGGGGCGATTCGTCAGCAAGGACGCCAGCGCTGTGGCCATCGTGATACCCGCCGAAGGACCGTCTTTGGGCACAGAACCCGCCGGGACATGCAGATGGACGTCGTTCTTGTCGAACCAGTCGGGATCGATGCCCAGATGTTTGGCGCGCGCTCGAATGTAGCTTAAAGCTGCGCGCGCACTCTCCTGCATCACATCACCCAACTGGCCCGTCAGAACAAATCCCTTGCTGCCGGGCATTCGCGCGGCTTCGATAAAGATAACATCACCGCCGACAGGTGTCCACACCAGCCCGGTCGCGACGCCGGGGATGGTCGTGCGCTCTTCGACCTCGGTCAGGTAATGGTACTCCGGCTTGCCGAGATACTCCCGCACCAGGTCGGGCGTGAAGGCCACCGCCTCGACCTTGCCCTCAGCGATACGCGTCACGACTTTGCGGCACGCCGCGCCGATGGAACGCTCAAGACCGCGAACGCCTGCCTCGCGCGTGTAGTCGCGGATCAGGGTTTGCAGCGCCTCGTCGTCGAAAGTCACCTCGCCTTCGCGCAAACCGTTCTCGCGGAGCTGGCGCGGGACCAGGTACTGTTGGGCAATCTTGATCTTCTCGCCCTCAGTGTACCCGGAAAGCTGTAAAATCTCCATTCGGTCGCGCAGCGGGCCGGGAACCGGCTCAAGCTGGTTGGCCGTTGTGATGAAGATCGTCTGCGACAGGTCGAAGGGCACATCCAGGTAGTGATCGCGGAACTCCACATTCTGCTCCGGGTCGAGCACTTCAAGCAGCGCCGAGGCGGGATCGCCCCGGAAGTCCATGCCCAGCTTGTCGATCTCGTCCAGCATCATGACCGGGTTGTTGGTTTCGGCCCGACGGATGGTCTGGATGATGCGGCCTGGCATCGCGCCGATGTAGGTACGGCGGTGGCCTCTGATCTCGGCCTCGTCGCGCACACCACCCAGGCTCATGCGGATGAACTTGCGGCCCATCGCCCGCGCAATAGACGCGCCCAGCGAGGTCTTGCCGACGCCGGGCGGCCCCACAAAGCACAGGATCACACCCTCGCGCTCGCGACGGATGAAGTCATGCACCTCGCTCTTCGCGCGTTCTTCGGCGCGCTCCATACGCAGCTTGCGCACCGCCAGGAACTCAAGGATGCGGTCCTTGATATCCTTCAGGTCATAATGGTCTTCGTCCAGCACCTCGCGCGCGTGCTGGATGTCGAGGTTATCTTCGGTAGACTTGCTCCATGGCAGCGACGTCAGCCAGTCGAGATAGGTGCGGATCACGCCGTATTCGGCGGCAGCCGTCGGCAGCTTGGAGAGGCGGTCCAACTCGCGCCGGGCCTCCTTCTCGGCTTCCTCGGGCATACCCGCCTCCTCGATCTTGCGGCGGAACTCCTCGGTATCGACCTGCGTCTCGTCGGCTTCGCCCAACTCGCGCTGGATGGCTTTGAGCTGCTCGCGCAGGTAGAACTCGCGCTGCACCTTGTCGATTTCCGACTGCGCGTCTGCCTGGATCTTGCGGCCCAGCTCCAACACTTCCAGCTCTTTGCCAAGCAGCCCCATCAGCTTGCGCATCTTATCGGCGGTGCTGTCGATCTCCAGGATTTCCTGCGCGTCCGACAGGGCGATACGCATGTAGGTGGCGATGGTGTACACCAACTGCAGCGGGTCGTCGATGCTCAACGTGGACGCCAGCAGCTCGCCGGGGATGCTTGGCACAAGCTCCCCAAGCTGGCGGAACTGCTCGCCAATGTTGCGCATCAGCGCCTCGACCTCGATGTTGGCCTCGACCGTCTCAGGGAGGGCTGTCACCCGCGCCTTGAGGAACGGGTCCGTCTCCATGTATTCATCCACGTGGATGCGGGCCAGGCCCTGCACCAGCAGCCGGATCGTGCCATCCGGCGCGCGGAACAGGCGATGGACCGCCGCAATCGTGCCAATCGAGTTAATCTCGCCGGGGTCAGGCTCCTCGTTATCCGGGTCATGGCTTGACACCAGCCCGACCAGGCGGTCGCCTGCCACCACGCTGTCGACCAGCCGGATCGAGCGTGACTGGCCAACCATCAGTGGGACCGCGGTCTGCGGGTAGACGACCAGGCCGCGCAGCGGGAGAATCGGCAGCACTTCGGGGATGTCGATCTCCTGCGACATCGCCAACCCGTCGGCGCTCAGGTCGGGCTCTGCCCCCTCCAGGTGCGTATGCACCGTCGGCTCGCTGCGTTCTTCTGGCTGTTCTTTTCGTCATTCTCGACAGGATTGTTGTCCTGTTTCTTCTCATCATCAGGCGACATGAATCGCTCCATTGTATTCCTGGCGAAAGCCAAGTCTCATATATGGCCGGTGCGGGTGACTACTCCCCGTGTTTGTTGACCTCAATCACCCTCACCTCATGAGCCTGGGCGCGAGGCAACACGACGCGCAAAAAGCCGTCCTCATAGTGCGCCTCGATGCCCTCATCGTCGACCGGCCACGGCAGCACAACCTCGCTGCGGAATTCGCCGTAGCGGACCTCCAGCTGATGGTAGGCGATCTGGGCCTGTTCGGCGGCATTCCGAATGCCGCTGACGACCAACTGCTGGTGGCTGACGGCTACGTGGAATTCCCCGTGCTGCATCCCGGCCACTTCAACCATTACGATCAGTCTGTTCTCATCCTCCATCACGTCGGTCGGAGGCCGCCAGACATGTGTATGCCGGAGCACCATGAACTGCTGTGCGCCCATCACGATGTGATAGTGTGTCTCAGGCAGATCAACTGGCTGCCGCTGCTGTATGTCCTGGTCTTTCTTCGCAGACATCTAAGTCTCCCGCGGCCAAATTCGTGGTCCATCGATGCATCCGGGGGCAATCGCCGCCAGCAGAGCAGATCGGCCCGCGTAGTGGCAACGCTCAGGGAATGCGCCATTCTCACCTATTGCATATTTTACCACATGCCGAAAACCTGCCCCAAGTGGCAGACATTAGATGCGCGTTAGAGTTGGGGAGAGCGGGAACGATCAGCGGGCGGTGGCCAACCCCAGATAGGCCTCAGCTCTGTCACATAACGATTGGCCACCGGCGGCCAGCCAGGCAGTCAGCGTGGGGCTGCTGTCCCACCCGGCGGAGGCTTCGCGGTAGATGCCGCTGCCCCAGCGATAGTAGCGCTGGGTTTCGTACGGCCAGTTGTCATAGCTGCGCGCGATCACGCTCAGGCCGCCGTTGTAACCCGCCATCGCCAGCCCGGCGTGCCCGCCTGACACCTGAAGTCCCTGGGCAAGATAGCCGATCCCACGCAGCGCGTTGGTCGCCGGATCGTAGGGCTTCTCGCCGGCGGCGAAGTGGAAGGGCATTACCTGAAACAACCCTTTCGCGCCCACGCCCGACGATGCCTCAGGGTTGCCACACGATTCGATCTGCATCACCGTGGCAATCAGATTAGGGTCGACGTTGTACTCCGCGCCCCAGTCGAGCAGATCGTCCTTCCAGTACTGCACCGACGGCATGAAGATCGGCGACAAACTCGGTTCAGGGAGCTGGCGCGGGCTGGGAGCCTCGTAGAGCATGGAGGCCGTCTGCTCACGCGGGGGGATGATGTTGGGGATGTCAGGCACCAGGCTCACCACCGGGCTCGTGCGGCTGCCCAGCCAGTAGCTCACGGCGCTGAAGCCAAATATCAAAAAGGCAAGAAAGAAGAAGATTTCGATCAGCAGTGTGCGTGAAATGCCCCCACGCCGCTTGCCCGATCGCCGGGGGGCCTTCTTAATGATCAGTCTGTTCTTCTTCACGTCGTTGGCACCATCACCCGACTGGATAGAACATTTGTTCCCGATAGCCTGCCCGTATT
Organism: uncultured Chloroflexia bacterium; assembly: GCA_963787375.1. Lineage (GTDB taxonomy): Bacteria > Chloroflexota > Anaerolineae > Aggregatilineales > UBA3940 > CAWBCR01. The sequence goes on from CAWBCR010000027.1 coordinate 101,043, forward strand.
CTATCACCGGGCGCGGACGCCGTCAATAGCCAGTGTTGCTTATCGCGCCTGTCATACCATACGCGGCAGGCGCGTGCAAGTTTCAGATCGCGCGGCGTGTTTGACCTGAATAATCGTTCAAGAGTACAATCGTCAACAAGACAGGGAGCGACTCAACGCCACACCAATCAAAGCCCGCGCCATGCACCCTGCCGCTCCGATCCGCGCCAATGGGTGAGGCGCACTACACTGATTGCAGACCGCCCGCCGGGCAGTGTTGGCTGCCACCGGGCCAGAAAGCGAGGTCCACAGTGGAACTGGTTAAGCTGCTGCGCAGCGTCGAGATGTTCGCTGGCCTGGACGAGGGTCAGCTTACGCTGCTGGCGAGCATCTTCAAGGAGCGCACGCTCAAGGAAGGCGAGGTGTTGTTCCATCAGGGTGATGCCGGTGACAGCATGTGCCTGATCCGGAGCGGCTTCGTCGAGGTCGTCGTCGACGCGCCTGGTGAGAGTGAAGGGCGCACAATCGTCAGCTTGGGCGTAGGCCAATCCGTCGGCGAGATGACGCTGATTGACCGGGGCACCCGTTCGGCGAGCGTCCGCGCGGCCATGGATGACACTATCGTTGCCTTCGTCTCGCGAGAGGACTTCGAGCGCCTGTGCGAGTCCAGAACCGAGATTGGCTACCGGGTCATGCGCAACATCGCCGCCGATCTGTCGTTCAAGCTGCGCCACCGCGAGTTGGACGTCAAGTAACTGCGAGGCGTGACTGTACCCACGTCAGACGAAAGGAACGCAGGATGATCTACAAAGTCAGTTACGTTGTCGTCGGCGGCGAGCATCCGGGCGCGATTGCCAACGTCGAGGAGCCTCCCAAGGTCGGCGACATCGTCAGACTGGGCAAGAGCGAATTCAAGATCATCGATGTGATGGAGTTGATGCCCCCGCGCGGCGGGTTCGCCTTCTTGCACGCCACCTGTGAGATTGTCAAATCAGCGGGCGGCGAGTGAAACCGGATGCCTTACGAACTGAACTGGCTCGACGAGGACCGTCGCATCCTGTCGCTGCGGTTGCGCGACCTGCTGGACGAACCGGATGCCAACACGCTGCGCGATGCTCTCACGCCCATCCTTGAACAGCCCGCGCCGCTTTATCTCCAGCTTGACCTGCGGGATTTCAAGCTTCTCGAAGGATTCACACAGTTCGGAAAAGCGATGGAAGGTGAGCCGCTGCCGGGCCTTGAGGACGGGCACCTGAACCGCTCGCGGCTAGCTGTATTGGGCGGTGGCCCCGCGATCAAACTGATCTTCCAGTTGGCGGGCCGCTCAACCGAGTTTGAAGAAGCGGTCAGGGCATTTGACTATGAGGATCGCGCCTACGCCTGGCTGGTCGAGTGCGCCAACGCGGACGCGGTGCAGGGCGGCTGATCGACACTGGCCCGCCTTTCGCCTGTCGCTGCGCGCCCTACCCAACCGACAGATCGATCTCCATGAAATCTTCGCACAGAAAGACGGGGCCGTCGAAGGTGCCCTGCGCCTCAGGGACCAGATGCGCCGGGTCCGCGTTCCACACATTGTAGTGGATCAGCCCCAGCCGCTTGACGCCGGCTTCCTGCGCGATGGCCCCCGCCTGTGATGCGCTTGAATGCCCCAGCGGCTCATCGCCGGTTGCCTCGTGAATCAGCAGGTCCGCCCCCTGCGACAGTCGGACCGTCTCCGGGCACGGAACGGTGTCAGAGGAATACGCGAACACGAAGCCCGTCTCCTTGACGATCACGCGCAGCCCGACCGTAGGCACGTAATGCCGCACCGGTGAGGCGGTGATGGTGAAATCCGCATTGTCCAGCACGAGGATGCCCTCTCGTTCGGGGATGTGATGGAAGGCGACGGGGAAGAATCCCGGCCACTCATCCCAGTGAAAGGCCATCATCAGGTCTTCGACGCGCTGCAGGCAGTGGTGCAGGCCGTAGATACGCAACGGTGCGTTGCGTCCGATCAGCCACGAGGCCATCAGCATATTCGGCACCCCGGACACGTGATCGGGGTGGAAATGCGTCAGAATCAGATCGCTGACCCCCTCTTCTCCGATGCCGACCCGCTTCAGATTGACCAGCGGGCGACCGGTGCAGTCGATCAGCACCGTACCCTCACGGCCTTCCAGCACCATATGGGTATTTTCGTGCGTGGCATCCGGCACGGCAGATGCGGAGCCAAGAATGATTAGCCTGGGCATACGCGCTTCCTCTCAGGGCACCGCTGCTATCCGCCCCCGGATACCAGCCTGACCAGCAGCGGTGTCACATACACCTCGACAGCCGCCGCCACGACCAGCATCGGCAGGATCAAAGTCACCCATAACCGGGTTGCTTCGGCCAGTGCCGCCATCCAGCCCTCGCCGATTGTCTTGCCCGGTGGGGCGCTGATGACGCATGCACCCAGCCGCACGGCAACAGCCCCGGCCAGGATCGCCGCCGGCACCTCGATCAGGCTGTGCGGGGCGAGCGCAGCCCACAGCACGGTCGCGCTCATTCCAGCGGCGGTCATTTGCGCCGCCAGATAGCCGACCAGCGCCGTCGGGATCATGAGCACCAGGATCGCCAGGATGCCGAGCGAAAAGGTGGCCAGCACCGACGCGATAGCCAGCGTCCGCACATTCTGGCCCAGGACCAATAATATACCTGTCGCACCTTGCAGGCCAGTCTCGACCAGAATCTTCGAGAAGCGATCGTACCAGCCCTCCACGACGAAGACCTGCGGTGGAATGACGTAGATGCTGGCGTAGCGCACCCCGATTGCGTAGCCAGTCACCATCGCGCCAGCCAGCAGCACGCATGGCAGCCAGATGCTGCGGAAGATCGACAGCACCTCCTCACGATACCAGCGCCACGCACCTCGGCGCGGCCCATCTTCTCGTTTCGCCCACGTCAGCTTCCACCAGCTCCTGACAATCGACAGCAGGTTGATCTCGTCAATCTCGCGGCCCAGCAGCTCCTCGCGGTTGAAGTTCTTGACACCCATCCGCACCAGCACGATATCGATCACGATCAGGCCCGCTACGATCAGCCACAGCACGTCGTACTTGGCCCAGAACATAATCAGTGCCTCGCCCTGGATCAGGAAGGACATGGGGATGATGATGAAGCTGGCCAGCAGGTTAGCCGCGCGAACGCTGGTCGCCTGGGTCGAGACGACCACCGCGCCGGCGACCATTGTCAGCGCCTGCACCAGCGTCAGCACGACGATCTGCACCATCAGGATCAGTGGCGGCTGCCAGTGGATGTTCAGGTATACGCCGACTGTGTAGACGGTGATGCCCAGCAGGCTGGCAAGCAGCGGCGGCACGGTCGAGCTGAGGGTCTTGCCGATATAAAGCTGGAGGTTGGTCAGTGGTGTCGAGAGCAGCGGCTCAAGGCTGCGGCGCTCCTTCTCGCCGACGAAGCTTTCCAGCGCGATGATCAAAGAGAACGAGATCGGGAAGAAGCCGACCACCATCAGCAGAAAGGGCACCAGCCGGTCGCTGATGATCGTCGCGCCGTACTGCTGCATCCAGGCCGTCATGCGCCCTGCCCCCCAGTTGGCGATAGTGGGGAAGATCATTGTCAGGAAGACGATTGGCATCAGGATGCGCCAGTCGCGCAGCATGTCGACAACCTCGCGCCGCGTGATGATCGTCGCGCGGCTCAGGTTCCAGCGTGCCACCGCCAGCCAGCGGACAGGCCCGGTCCCGGTTTGTTCAATCGTGGGCGTCAGCGTTGCCATTTGATTCTTATCCAGTACAACTCATCGCCGTGTTGATCGGTCATAGTGCCGGCTCGTCGCCGACAACCCGCAGGTAGACTTCTTCGAGACTCTGCGGCACCTCGCTCAAAGTGACGATCTCCAGACCCTGCGCGGCAAGCTGCCGCACAATGCGCGGGTTCGTCGCCGAGGGGTCGGGGGTGCGATAGCGCAGCCAGTTATGCCCGTGGCTGTCGACCTCGACCACATCGGACAGGTCCTGCACCAGCCCGTCTAGCGGGCTCGCCAGCCGTAGCTCAAGCAGCGGCGGACCGAGCAGGCTCGCTTTGAGGTCAAGCGGGGACCCGTGCGCGATGATCCGGCCCTTGCGGATGATGGCGATCCGGTCGGCAAGCTCCTCCGCTTCTGGCAGGTTGTGGGTGCACAGGATGATCGTACGACCATCACCACGCAGGTCCCTGATCGCATCGCGGACGAGGCGCGCGCTATGCGGATCCATCGCCGAAGTCGGCTCGTCGAGCAGCAGCACTGGCGGGTCGTGCAGCATGGCGCGCACCAGCGCCAACTTCTGCCGCATGCCTTTCGAGTACTCACCCAGACGTCGGTCAAGCGCATCCAGCAACCCGAAGCGGCCCGCCAGCGCCATTTTGCGCTGCCAGGTGACCTGCTGATCGAGTCCATACAGCTTGCCGAAGAAGTCGATGTACTCGGTGCCGCTCATCCTGAGGTACAGGCCGTGGTTCTCGGTGAGCACGCCAACACTGGCGCGCACGTGCTCCGGCTCCATGACCACGTCATAGCCGGCGACTTTCGCCGAGCCGGCGGTCGGTAGCAGGATCGAGGTAAGCATGCGGACAGTGGTCGTCTTGCCCGCGCCGTTGGGGCCGAGCAGCGCCAGCACCTCGCCGGGCCGCACCGAAAGGTCAACGTCCTGTACGGCGACAAAAGCCCCGAAGTGCTTTGTAAGTTCGTGTGTTTCAATCATCGCGTTCCCGTCTTATACCAGCCCCACCAACCCAATCATGCCAACCCCGTTGCCAATTATACCCTTGACCACCGCGCTGCGCTGTTCGCGGGTGCGCCACCTAACCCGCTGCTTCCGCCGCAGGCTGCCCGCCTTGTCGTCGCAGCACGCCATACACAATCGCGGAAACCAGTATCAGGATCGCGAGAAGTTGCACACCCGTCACACCCGTGCCCAGCAGCGAAGGGCTGGCGTCAGCGCGCAGCAGGTCGCCGAGGAACAGGCCAGGGGCTATCAACCCCAGCGTGATCGCCAGCTGGTCACCGGATTGAAGGTGCCCGGCATAGCGCCTGCCGATCCACCACACGCCCAGCGCGACCAGTGCCGCCCACAGCGACAGGTAGATGGGTGTCGGCTGAAAGCGCGTCGACGCGGGGAAGGCGGTCAAATCAGCGAACGGCGGCACGCGGCGTGCCAGCGGCAGGCCCCACGGCAGGCCAGTAGGTGGGCCAAACAGCGACTGCCCGGCGACGTTTGCCCACGGCACCGTGACAAACAAAGCCAGCACCCCCGGCGTCAGGATGTCGGCCCAGCGGAGCAGGTTGGCGCGGCTGTTCCACAGCGCCAGCGCCGCCGCCAGCCCCGCGCCAAGCATCACGCCCGCGCTGCCCAGTCCACCCGCCCACAGCGCCAGCGGCCCGACCTGCATGTCGAGTGGGTGCCCCAGGTACCAGGCCCGATTATAGATAGCCGACACCGATGGCGGCGGGTTGAGGATGTAGAACAGGCGGCCCAGCACAATCGCCCCGATAAGGCCCGCCGTCAGCGCGTCGAGGACCATACCGGGCGATTCGTCGCGGTGGTACGCCTCGCGGATCGATACGACTGCGGCGATCACCAGCGCTGCCACGACTACCAGCGCGAAATAGGTGATCGTCAGCGGCCCAACCGGTATGCCGAGCGCCGGAGTGTTCATGGCTGAGGCGTCTCTCTGTGAGTTGTTGCATCCGGAGCATTGGCACGCGTTGCCGTGTAGACACGCCACACGCGCTGCGCGACGGTCACGTGCGTAAGGATCGCCAGCACCCACAGCCCGATCATCACTTGCCCGGTCAGCAGCGCCAGCGCCAGCACCACCAGCCGCTCAACGCGCGACATCAGCCCGCCCTTGTTGGCGACGCCCAGCCCTTCCGAGCGCGCCCGCGAGTAGCTGACCATCACCGAACCGAACAGCGCCACAAACGACAGAACCAACCCGACCCACTGGCCGCCGCGCGCCAGGTGGTAGCCCAGCCCCAGGAAGATCATCGCTTCCGCGTAGCGGTCAAGCGTCGAGTCGAGCATCGCGCCGAAGCGTGTTTCGCTGCCACGCAGGCGCGCGACCGTGCCGTCCAGCGCATCAAACGGCCCGCCCAGCGCGATCATCAGACCGGCCAGCACGTACTGGTCGCGCGCCGCAAAGTAGCCCGCCGCGCCCGTAACCAGCGCGCCGAGCAGTGTCAGGATATCCGCACCCAGCCCCAACCGCATTACACCGCGCGCCGCACCTTCCACCAGCGGGCGGAATGCTGCGCGCAGCCGCTCGGTGAGCGTTTGCTGTTGTGCGCGCGGGTCATCGCTCAGTTCTGTCATCACATTACCCACATTCTGAATAGAGACTTTGTGATCTTATCATGGCGCGAGTCAGATTCAAATGGCGTGCTGGTCCCTGACCAGCCACCTGCGGGACACGCAGACTTGCCATAGGGTTTATACTGGTAAGGTGAGCCACATGACTCACCATCACGTTCTGCTGCCCACGGCGGCAGGACGGCAGAGCATAGACTTTCGCCAGTCTATGGTGAGGGAGGGACGCACTGCAGTGCATCCCTCCTTTGCTTTCGAGTGCTGACGGCAGTATTGCCCTTGTCAAGCCTGATCGGGTGCGTTATACTACGCGCCACGTGTCCGGACACTTCGGGGCGTAGCGCAGCTTGGTTAGCGCGCACGGTTCGGGACCGTGAGGTCGGCGGTTCGAATCCGCCCGCCCCGACCACCACATGAGGGGCCATCGTATTGATGGCTCCTGTTGATTCTCAGGCCTGCTCGCGACCGTTCTGCTGCGCTTTGATCTCGTCCCACAGCACATCCATCTCTTTAAGCGTCATGTCGCTCACCGCGCGCCCCTGCTCACGCGCGCGGCGCTCGATATATGAAAAGCGCTCGTAGAAGCGGCGGTTGGCCGCACGCAGGGCATCCTCAGGGTTGACGCCCAGCCAGCGGGCCCATACCGCCGATACCAGCAGCAGGTCGCCAATTTCGTGGAAGCGCTCGGCAGGCGTCTTAGCCGCCAGCACCTCCCCGATCTCCTCGCGCACCTTGTCGATCACGCCTGACTCGTCTTCCCAGTCGAAACCCAGCCTGACGGCGCGCTCGTCGTAGGTATGGGCCATCGCCAGCGCGGGCAGCGCCTTTGAGACGCCGTCCAGCGCGCCGCGCTCGGCTCCTGCATCGCGCTTCTCTTCCCGCTCCTGGGCCTTGATATGCTCCCAGTTGACCGTGACCTGCTCGGCACTGCCGTTCACGTCGACATCGCCCCACACGTGCGGGTGCCGCCGCTTGATCTTGGCGTCGATGCGGCGGATCACGTCGCCCATCTGGAATTCGCCTTCGTCGACGGCGATCTGGCTGTGCAGCACGATTTGCAGCAGCAGGTCGCCCAGCTCTTCGGCCAGGTGATCCGCGTCGTCATCGTCGATGGCCTCGATGACTTCGTATGTCTCTTCGACCAGGTAATTGCGCAGCGACCGGTGTGTCTGCTTGCGATCCCACGGGCAGCCCTCCGGCGCACGCAGGTGGGCGATAGTGTTCTGGAACCCCTCGAAACTCGCCACCGCGCCGTCTGAGGCATCGTAGTGCGGCACAAACAGCGTCGTGAGATGGTCGACGGGCTGGCGGTCGATCTCAAACAGCGGCAGGTCCAGCACGCGCTGCCCGGCGGTCCCCGCCGCGATCAGCAGCTGCACCGGGTGATCGTCGGGATACTGGTTCATCAGCGTCAGCTTGACGTCCGATGCGACCTGCCGGCTGTAGACCTGCGCCACCAGCGCCGGGAAATCGGGATTGAGCGGCGGGTGATAGGCTGCCGCCAGGTCGGTCGCGTCGACAAGCTGGAAGCCCGGCAGTGCGTCGACGCCCAGCGCGGCCAGCGCTGGCTCGACAAAGCTGACGCCGCTCACGACCTTTGTCGGGATCCCCTTTGCTTTGCAGTCAGCCAGCAGCCGCGTGACCGTCCCCTCGGCCACCATCGGGTCGCCGGGGACGGCGTAAATCACGTCACCGCCCTGCTCTGCCAGTGTCACCAACTGCCTGACGATCTCGGTATACACCTGCGCGAAGTCCGCCGCCAACTCGTACAGATCGTCGAAGCTGCGGTAGGCCGGCCCGGCGGGCAGATGCGGCACCGTCGGGTGGATGCGCGTCCGCAGGTAAACGTCGTGCGCCTGCGCCAGAGTCTCCCACGCCTGCCGGGTGATCTGCCCTGGATCGCCGGGGCCCAGCCCTACAATCCTCACCGTCATAAAAGAGTCCCCTCAATCACCCGATTTAACGCGTTGCCAGCACGCCAAACGCGGCCCGCGCCTCGACCACGCGATCAAAACCAGCCTCCTGAAGCCGCCTGATGACCCCACGCTGCACGCGCTTCACGGACGGGCTGTCCGGGTCACCTAGGTAGTGAAAAAGCCGCCCACGGGGCTTCAGGACACGCAGCAGCTCGGCGTAGAACTCGCCGGAGTACAGATCACCCGCCAGCGCGAACGTCGGCGGGTCGTGGATAATGCGTGAGAAACGCCCATCATCCAGCGTCTCGACCACGTCCCAGGCATCGCCAATCACCTGCTCGATAGCAGGGTTATCAAACAGCGCCTGCGACCACGGGTTGCAGCGCGCGATCTCGATGCTGGCCGGGTCCAGTTCAATCGTCAGGACGTGGCTGGCGGTCCTGGCTGCCTCGATGGCAGTGTAGCCCAGCCCGGTCGCCGTGTCGAGCACCTCGCCGGTCAGCGGCCCGGTGGCCCGGATTTTGTTAAGCGTGTCCTGATGCGGGTCGATGCCCGACACGCGGTGCATCACCATGCCAGACACCAGCATCGACGGCGCGCCGGCGGTCGGGTATAGGCTCCGTACCCAGTTGGTCGCTTCCGAGAAGACGCAAATCTCGCGCAGCACGCCGTCATCAAGGCGGAAGCACTTGTTCTCCGCCTGCACGATCTCCTCGACCAACTCCCACGCGAGGCGCTCGCCGGATGGGAAACGCACACCATCGACGTCAAGCGCCACGTCGGCGGTCGTCAGGTTGAGGTCGGGCGACGTGTTCGCGTGGGATCGCCCCGCGCCGCGCGCCGCGATCAGCGGCTGCATCTGGTAGTGAGACAGAACAATCATACCCTGAGTCTATCCAGAATGCGGTGGCGGGCTACCGGTAGACGCGCCGCCGGAACAAAAGAGACCGCTTGCGCGGTCTGCCAGGAGCACAACAGGCCGGCAGGCGCAGGTGTGCGCCTGCCAGCAGCATGATATCCAAATACGACGCTGCCCACGCGACCCTGTGCGGGGCTGCTCGACTAGCGCTTGGTGTAGGTCGGAGCCTTGCGGGCGCGCTTGAGACCGGGCTTCTTGCGTTCCTTCTCGCGTGCATCACGGGTCAGCAGCTTCGCCTTACGCATCGGCGAGCGCAGCTCCTCGTCGTAGGCCATCAGCGCGCGCGCCAGGCCAAGCTGCACGGCGTCGGTCTGCCCCGTAATGCCGCCGCCCCTGACATGCACGGTCACGTCGACCTTGCCGGTCAGCCCGGCGACCTCCAGCGGCCTGACGAGCGCAGTCGCATCGCCCAGGCGCGGGAAGTATTCTTCCAACTGCTTCTCGTTGATCACGACGCTGCCGCTGCCGCCGGGGTAAATCCGCACGCGCGCGGTTGCCGTCTTGCGGCGACCAACACCTTCGTAGTACTGATTAGCCATTCCATCGCCCTCTTCTGATGATTTACCGGGTCTCGATCTCAAGCTTCTCGGGTTTCTGCGCTTCGTGCGGATGCTCGGGGCCGGCGTAGACTTTGAGCTTCCTGAGGACATCTCGCCCCAGGTTATTCTTGGGCAGCATGCGCCGCACCGCCTCGGAGACCACACGTTCGGGGTTGCTGTTGAGCATTTGCGCCACCGTCTTGCTGGTGAGCCCGCCCGGATACCCGGAATGGTGATGATAGCGAAGCTCTTCCATGTGCTTACCCGTCAGGTTGATCTTCTCCGCGTTGACCACGATCACGTAGTCACCGCAGTCAACATGCGGGGTGAACATGGGCTTGTGCTTGCCGCGCAGGATGGTTGCGATCTGGGTGGCCATTCGCCCCAGCGTCAGGCCCTCCGCGTCGACCACAAACCACTTGCGCTCAATGTCTTCTGCTTTCGCCGAATAAGTCTTCACGCTGTCAAACTCCTCAACGGGCTGCCGCGTGCGCCCTGTTAGTCTTCATACTGCACGAATACCAGCGTCAGGCCGTGCGCGGGAGCCGCCGGGCCCGCCAGGCTGCGCTCGCAGGTTGCGAGTATACCCTGAAACGTGCCAGCTGTCATCCGCCCCTGGCCGACCATCACCAGCGTCCCCACGATAGACCGAACCATCCGGTACAGGAACGCATTGGCTGTGATTGTAAAGGTGTGCTCGCCATCCAGGCCCTGTCGCCAGCGTGCTTCGCCGACGCTGCGAACCGTGTTTTCGCCCTGGGGCGGCGTCCCGAACGTGCTGAAGTCATGCTCGCCAAGCAGGTGCGCCGCCGCCGCCTCGATCTGCGCGACATCCAGCGCGCCGGTCAGGTGCCAGGCATCCCGGCGGCGCAGCGGATCGCGCACTTCTCTTACCAGCAGCCTGTAGACGTAGGTCCGGCTGAGCGCGTCGTAGCGCGGGTGAAAGTCCGCGCGAGCCTGCTGCACGATCCTGACCGCCACGTCTTCCGGCAGGTTGGCGTTCAGCGCAGCGCGCAGCGCCTGCTCGCCGTGCCTCCAGTCGAGGTCAAAGGCGATGACCTGCCCGCTGGCGTGCACCCCCGCGTCGGTGCGGCCTGCCGCCAGGATTCCGACCGGCTGCCCGCCGCCGATGCTGGCCAGTGCTGCCTCGACCACATCCTGCACGGTCGGCTTGGCGTTGGCCTGGACCTGGAACCCGTGATAGGCGGTGCCATCGTAGGCGAGCGTCGCCCGGTAACGCATGGCCGCGAGGGCTAGGTTTCCTCGCCCTCGACGAGCATCAGGTAGACCATCTGTGCCGCGTCGCCCTTGCGCTGGTCAGCGCGCACGATGCGCGTATATCCGCCGGGCCGGTTCACGTAGCGCGGCGCGATCTCCCGAAACAGCTTGTACAGGATCGCGCGGTCGTGAATATCGCGCCCGACAAGCCGCTGCGCGTGGGCGGCAATCGCCCGTGCCTCGTTCTCCAGGCCGTCGATGTCGTCCGCCTCGGCAAGACGAAGCAGGCGGTTGGACTGCGCATCGGTCAGCAGGCGGCGGAGGGCCTCTTCGTCACGGTCCTCGGCCAGGTTGACCAGTCGCTCAGAATCGCCACGATTGCGGGCCAGCGTGATCATCTTCTCCGCCTGACCGCGGATCGCCTTGGCCTTGGCTTCGGTGGTCTTGATCTTCTCGTGCTCGAACAACTGACGGATCAGTGTCCGGCGCAGCGCCTTGCGCTGATTTGTGTCGCGTCCCAGACGGCGACCATATACTTTGTGCCGCATGATTCCTCACGTCCTTACAGTCGGATGGTAAGCGAAGGCTGCTTCTCCGGCCCTCACACACTATTCAGTCGGCTGAGCCTCTTCCTGCTCCTTCAGATAGCCCTTTTCCTGAAGCCGGCTCATCAGCTCGTCCAGCGATTTGTCGCCGAAGTTGCGGATGGCCAGCATGGCATCCTCGCCCTTCTCCAGGATCTCAAGCACCTCGCCGACTGTCGTGATGCCGGTGCGCTTTAACGAGTTGAATACCCGGACGCTCAGGTCGAGCCCTTCGATGGGAAGGTCATAGTAGTCCGGGCGCGCAGGCTTCTCCGGCTCTGCCGGCTCCGCGCCCTGGGCGAACATACTGGGGTCGACGTTGGCGATGATCCCCAGATGCTGCATCAGGATGGTGGCCAACTCGCTCATCGCGTTTTCCGGCTCGATAGTACCATCGGTCCAGACTTCGAGGATGAGCTTGTCATAGTTGGTCTTCTGGCCGACACGCGCCCGCTCCACGTCGAACGCCACGCGCTTGATCGGGCTGTAGATGGAGTCGACCGGGATTTCGCCGATGGGCAAACGTCCACGCTCCTCCGCCGGGGAGTAGCCGCGACCGCTACCTACTGCCAGCTCAATCTCAATCCGCGCCGAGTCGTCGTCGATGGTGAACAGGTACAGGTCGGGGTTCTTGATCTCGACTTCGGGTGGACAGATCAGGTCGGCGGCTGTCACGACGCCCCCGCCCTGCACGTCCAGCCGCAGCCGGGCCGACTCGACGTCGGTCATCATCAGCCGCAGCTGTTTCACATGCAGCATCAGCTGCGTCATGTCCTCTCGAACGTGCGGGACAGGCGAGAACTCGTGATGAACGTTCGCCACTCGAATCGACGTCACCGCCGCGCCGGGGAGCGAGGCCAGCATCACGCGACGCAGCGCGTTGCCCAGCGTCGTGCCGAAGCCGCGCTCCAGTGGGCTGATGATAAAACGGCCATAGTTGCGTGACATAGCGTCACGCTCAATCTTGGGCAGCACCATGTTGTTCGTAGTCAACGAACTTGCCTCCTGACTAGTCTTTCTCGCCCTACCCGTGCAACGCCGCCCATGCCGTCATGACGCCATAAGATGCGCGGCAAATCCGGGGTTAGCGGAACGCTTCGCGCATCATCTGGACGCCTGTCACGTTGCTGAGTGTTGCTCAAGTTCTAACGGCTGTAGTATTCGACTACCAACTGCTCGTTGATGGTGTAGTCGATGTCATTACGTTCGGGTCTCCGCATCATCGCGCCGCTGAGCGTGTTCAGGTCGCGGCTCATCCAATCCGCCGGTGCCAGCTCCTCGGCGATGTCTTTGAGTTGTTTGAAGTACGTGCGCTTGCGGCTGCCCTCACGAACCTCGATCTGGTCGCCGGGGCGAACGATAAACGACGGAATGTTCGTCCGGCGCCCGTTCACGTTGAAGTGCCCGTGCTGGACAAGCTGGCGCGCCTGGGCCCGCGACTCGGCGAAGCCCATGCGGTAGACGACGTTGTCCAGCCGGCTTTCAATCAGGCTCAACAGGTTCGAGCCGGTCATGCCGGACCGCTGCTGCGCTTCGCGGAAATAGCGCCGGAACTGGCGCTCCAGAATACCGTAGATGCGGCGGACTTTTTGCTTTTCGCGCAGTTGGAGCGAGTAGTCGGACGCGCGCCCGCGCCGGAACTGCGTTTCGCGGCCATGTGGGCCAGGTGGGTAGTTATGACGTTCGACGGCGCATTTCGGCGAGAGACAACGTGATCCTTTGAGGAACAGTTTCTCACCTTCACGCCGACAAAGTTTACACACAGGACCAGTGTATCGTGCCATTGTTGTGCTTCTTCCTTCGTAGGTCGGTTTTGGTGATTGGCAATCTTCACTTGTTCAGCCGGTCACCGGCAGCATTGGCCTCACGCAGCACTGCGCGCGCAGGCTGCGCGCGCTGGTCATGCACACGGTATGCTGGCTGATGTTCGCTCCCGCTACACACGCCGCTTCTTGCGCGGGCGGCAGCCATTGTGGGGCACAGGTGTCACGTCAGAAATGGACCGCACCTTGAGCCCGCTGCTTACAATCGCGCGGATCGCTGCCTCACGGCCAGGGCCTGGCCCTTTGACGAACACATCCACCTCGCGCATACCGTGGTCCATGGCCTGTTCAGAAGCCTTCTGGCCCGCAAGCTGCGCTGCGTAGGGCGTGCTCTTGCGCGATCCCTTGAAGCCTGACGTCCCGGCGCTGGACCACGTGACCACGTTGCCCTGCTGGTCGGTCATGCTCACGATTGTGTTGTTGAATGTCGCGTGAATATGCGCCTGCCCGTACGGTACGTTCTTACGGACTTTCTTGGCGCTGCGCGCCTGTCTCCTGCGTCCCATGCATCCTCCGCTTGTCGTCTTCCCGTTACACGGGTGAACCGCTGTACCGCCGATTACTTCTTCTTCGCGCCACGACGGCGGCCACGCCCAGGAACCGTACGACGCTGCCCACGACGGGTGCGTGCGTTGGTCTTGGTACGCTGGCCGCGCACCGGCAGGTTGCGGCGATGCCGCATGCCCCGGTACGTGCCGATCTCCTGCAGCCGCTTGATGTTAAGCTGGACCTGGCGGCGCAGGTCACCCTCAACACGGTAGTTGCCCGAGATGTAGTCTCGGATGGCCTGGACCTCGGCTTCGGTCAGGTCCTTGACGCGCGTGTCAGGGTCCACCCCAGTCGCGGCCAGAATCTGGTTGCTGCGCGGGCGGCCAACGCCATAGATGTAGGTCAGGCTGACTTCAACCCGCTTGTCGCGTGGAAGGTCTACACCTTCAATACGTGCCATTGCTCTTCTCCGATGAGACTCGCCAATTTACGCCGTCGCCACGCATTAGCCCTGGCGCTGTTTGTGCTTCGGGTTGCTGCAAATGACCATCACTGTGCCGTGCCGCTTGATGACTTTGCACTTCGGGCAGCGGCGCTTGACAGATGAACTGACTCTCATGATCGATATCCCTCGCTGCTTCGGCTCTCTTCGCCGGCCGCCGGGTTCGCCTTCCAGCGATCGGCAGAACGACCTGTTATTATACCACGTCAATCCAGCTTTGTCAGGATTTCCGGGCCATTATCTGTAACGGCGACGGTGTGCTCGTAATGAGCACACAGTTTGCCGTCGATGGTGACCACCGTCCAGTGGTCCCCGAGCGTGCGCACCTGCGGATTGCCCAGCATGACCATTGGCTCCAGCGCGAAGACCATCCCGGCTCGGAGGCGGGGACCCTGCCCCTCCCTGCCCCAGTTGGGAATGTGCGGGTCTTCGTGCATCGCCCGCCCCACGCCGTGACCACCATACTCGCGGACCACGTTGAAGCCGCGGCTCTCGATATACTGCTGGATGGCGTACGAGACATCGCCAAAGCGCAGCCCCGCTGTACACTTCTCGATGCCCACATACAGCGACTCGTCGGTCACCTTCAGCAGCCGCTGCGCATCCTCGCCTATCTCGCCGACCGGCACCGTGATCGCCGAGTCGCCAACAAAGCCCTTATACACCGTGCCGCAGTCCAGGCTGATGATGTCGCCTTCCTGCAGCTTGCGATCTCCGGGGATGCCGTGCACCAGTTCCTCGTTGACCGATGCAGTGATGGTCGCCGGAAACGGGTAGCGGCTCCCCGGTGGGTACCCCAGAAACGCGGGGGTCGCGCCATGTGAGCCGATCACGTCGGCGGCGATCTGGTCAAGCTCCCTGGTCGTGATCCCCGGTCGCACCGCGTCGCGCATCCGGGCCAGCGCCTCCGCGTTGATCTTGCCCGCTTCGCGCATAGCCTCGATATCGCGGGCGCTCTTGATGATGATTGCCATCTCTTGCCTCAGTTACCCAGGCATGACCCGTTCGATTGCGGCAATCATGTCAGGCGTAATCTCGTCCATGTCGCGCGTCGCGTCGACCTCGATCAGCAGCCCCCGCTCGCGGTAGAAGTCGATCAGCGGAGCCGTCTTCTCAAGATAGAGCTGGTAGCGCTCCCTCACGACATCCGGCTCGTCGTCCGCGCGGCGCACCAGCGCCGAGCCGTCTAGGTCGCAGATGCCGGGCACGCGCGGAGCGTCGCTCTGTTCGTGATACACCCGCCCACAGGCCGGGCAGCTCCACCGCCCGCTGATGCGCCGGACCGCCTCATCGACCGGGATGTTCAGGAACAGGACAGCCTTGACCTCCGTCCCGAACTCCGTCAGCAGATGATCGAGCGCCTCTGCCTGCGGCACAGTACGGGGGAAACCGTCGAGAAGCGCACCGTGAATCTGACAGTCTTCCCGTTCCAGCCGGTCCTTCAGAACCTGCACAGTCAGTTCGTCGGGCACAAGCTCACCCCTCGCCATGATCTCCTGGACCTCGCGCGCCAGCGGCGTCTGCTGCCCCTTCATCGCACGGAACAGGTCGCCGGTAGACACCTGTGGGATGCCGGTCGCGCCGACAAGCCGCTTTGACTGCGTGCCCTTGCCACTGCCCGGTGGTCCAAGTAGAACGACATAGGTGGTCATTCCCGAGACCTCTCCTCCCACAGAAGGGTAGTCTGTGGAGCAGCACCCGCCCGATTGTCGCGCGAGGGCCGGTCTTAGCGGATGAAACTCTCCCGGTGGCGCATCACCAACTGCGCTTCAAGTTGCCGCATCGTGTCTACCACGACGCCGACGATGATGATCAGGCCGCCGCCGCTGATGATATACAGCGCGTTGCGCATCTCGGTACCACTGCCGGGCTGGATCACATTCATCGTAATCTGCACGATGCCGGGTAGCACGGCGACGATCCCCAGGAACAGTGCACCAACCAGCGTGATACGCGACACAACCTTGTTGATGAACTCTTCTGTACGTTTCCCGGGCCGGATGCCGGGAATGAACCCACCGTTATGCTGCAGGTTGTCAGCGAGATTCTGGTTGCGGATCATGATGTCGGTGTACAAATAGGTAAAGCCGACCACCATCAGGAAGTAGACTATCCAGTAGGTAACCTGGCCGCCCATGAAGGCCCCGCCCTGGCTGCCGAACACGGTACTGATGCTGTTCGCGGCGTTAGCGATGAACGTCGCGTTGCTGTTCTTGAAGAAGTTGGCCACGATGGCCGGCAGCGTCAGCACCGACTGCGCGAAGATCAGCGGGATCATGCCCGCCGTGTTGACGCGCAGCGGCAGGTAAGTCGTTCCACCGCCATACATCTTGGTACCGCGCACGCGCTTGCCGTACTTCACCGGGATGCGGCGCGTGCCTTCCTGCACCAGCACGATTACGACCACCGTCAGGATCGTCATGACCAGGAACAGCACTACGTTGCGGACCGTCGTCGCCGAGTCGGCGCTAAACAACTGCGTCAGGTTGAACGGGACGCGCGCCACGATGCCGGCGAAGATGATCAGGCTCAAGCCGTTGCCAATGCCGTCCTCCGTGATCAGCTCGCCGAGCCAGATCGCGAACATCGTACCGGCAGTCATTACTGCGATGACGGTGACGGTCAGCAACGGGTCCTGGCCCTGACCGAAGCCAAAGCCGGGGATGATCTGCTGCCCGCTACCGGCTGAGCCGAAGATGTTGATCTGTGCGACGGCCTGGAACGCAGCCATCGGGATCGAAAGGTAGTAGACCAGGCGGTCCATCTTATCGCGCCCGGCCTGCCCTTCCTTCTGCATCTCTTCCAGCGCCGGGATAACCGGCGTCAGAATCTGGATGATGATCTGGGCGGTGATATATGGGTACACACCCATCGCCAGCACGCTGAAGCGCGACACCGCGCCGCCTGAGAGCAGGTCGAGCACCTGGGCAAACGCGCCGATATTGCTGCCCGGCGAGAGAACCTGCTTCAGCACAGTGTGATCAACACCCGGCACCGGCACATTGGCCGCAAATCGATAGATGACCAGCAGAAGCAGGGTGATCAGGATCCGGCGCCGCAGGTCGGGCAGCCGGAACAATTCGCGCAGGCCGTCTAGGAATGACATACTGCCCTCTCCCTGTAGTTACGAGGCGTCGGCGGCCTTGCCGCGTAGCGCATCGATCTGCTCTTTGCGCAGCAGCTTGACCGTGGCCCGCGCGCCGGTAATCATCAGCTTGAGCTCCTCGACCGACCCGCCAGCCGCCTCGATCTTCTCGCGCGCGCTGGTGCTGATGCGGTGCGTCTGAACGTTGAGCTTTTTCTTCTTCGTCAACTCACCACGGCCCAGAACGGCCACCGGCATCTCGGCGTCGCGGATCAAGCCCGCCTTGGCCAGCGCTTCCGGCGTAACCGCCGCGCCGCTCTCGAAGCGGGCGTCGAGGTCGTCGACGTTGACTTCCTGGTACGTGGTGCGGAAGATGTTGTTAAAACCGCGCTTGAACGGCAGGCGGCGCACCAGTGGGAGCTGACCGCCCTCGAAGTAGGCGCCCTTCACACCACCCTTGCGTGCGCCCTGGCCCTTGGTACCGCGCCCGGCTGTCTTGCCCTTGCCAGCGGCGATACCACGGCCAACACGCGTGCGCCGTTTTGTCGCGCCCCGATCGGGGTGCAGGTCGTGCAGCTTCATCTCGCTACTCCACTTCCTCAAGCGTAACCAGATGCGGGATCTTGGCGACCATCCCACGTATAGCGGGCGAGTCCGTATGCTCCACAACCTGGTTCATTTTCGTCAGTCCCAGCGAGCGGACGGTTTCTTTCTGCCGCTGGGGGTATCCGATAGGACTGCGGACCAGCTTCACCCGAATGAGCTTTGCCTTCTTCTTAGCCATCGCTATTCACCCTTCTTATCGCGCAGCCAGAAAGGCACCATCTCATCCGGATCTTTGCCGCGAACCCGCGCCAGTTCCTGGATGTCCATCAACTCCTGGAGGCCAAGCCACGTCGCCCGGGCGACGTTCAGCATGTTGGCGCTGCCCTTTGACTTGGTCAGGATGTCGCGGATGCCGGCGGCCTCGCACACGGCGCGCACTGCGCCGCCCGCGATCACGCCAGTCCCCGGCGACGCAGGCCGCAGCATCACGATCGCACCGGAATATTTGGCCTCGACGGGGTGCGGGATGGTCGTGCCGGCCAGCGGCACCTGAACCATGTTGCGCCGCGCGTGGTCCGAGCCCTTGCGGATCGCGTCAGGCACGGCGCGCGCCTTGCCCACGCCCACGCCCACACGCCCGTGGTTGTCGCCGACGATCACGACGGTCCTGAAGGCGAACCGGCGGCCACCCTTGATAACCTTCGCCACGCGACTGATATCCAGAACGCGCTCGTCGAATTCGTCGCGGTCGTCTTTGATTCGGGGTTCACGTCTTCCCATGTCACGCTCCAACTCGTGGTTTCGCCGCCGGCATCGCCGGGACGGTCAACCCAATCGTGTGAACTAGAAATCCAATCCGGCTTCACGCGCGGCCTCGGCCAGCGCCTTGATGCGGCCATGATAGCGAAAGCCGCCCCGGTCAAACACCACCTGCTTGATACCCGCATCGAGCGCGCGCTCGGCGACCAGCTTGCCTACCATCGCGGCCTGCTCCCTCTTGGGTTGCTTGCTCAACTTCGCCCGAAGCTCAAGATCAACCGTCGAAGCAGATGCCAGCGTGTGGCCCATCGTATCATCGATCACCTGCGCATAGATGTGTTTGTCGCTGCGAAACACATTCAGGCGCGGACGCTCGGTTGTACCGACCACGCGCTTCCGGACTCTGGCCTGGCGTGTCCGGCGCGCTTGCTGACTCTTTGTACTCATGTCTCTATCTCCGTAACACGATAATGTTCCAGTAGCGGCCCGCCCGTTGCGGTGGCAGCCCGGCTACGCGCCGACCTTGCCAGCTTTGCCAGCCTTCTGCCGGACCTGCTCGCCTTCGTAACGGACGCCCTTGCCCTTATACGGCTCGGGCGGACGCAGCCTGCGGATATCCGCTGCCACCTGGCCGATCAGCTCCTTGTTAGGCGACTGGATAATCACCAGCGAGCCACGTTCTTCGACCTGAAAGCTGAGCGACGGCGGCGGCACGACCAGAATATCGTGCGAGTAGCCCAGGCTGAGCTTGAGGTCGCTGCCTTCCATCTCGGCGCGGTAACCCGTGCCCAGAATCCGCAGGCGGATCTCGTAGCCATCGCTGACGCCAACCACCATGTTATTGATCAGCGCGCGTGTAAGGCCGTGCAGGCTGCGATGCTGCCGCTCGTCCGAGGGACGCTCGACTATGATCTGCCCATCTTCCTGCTTGACAGCCATGTCCGCAACGATCTCACGACGCAGTTCGCCCCTGGGGCCCTTGACCGTCACCACGTTCCCGTCGATTGTCACCTGCACCCCACTCGGGATGGGGATCGGTTGCTTGCCAATTCGAGACATCACTAACTCCGTTCAGACTTCAGACACCTGGCGTCCGGTCTACCAGACGTAACACAGCAGTTCGCCGCCGACACGCTCGCGGCGGGCACGCTGGTCCGTCATGACACCCTTTGGCGTCGTGAGGATCGCGATCCCCAGGCCGCTCTTCACCCAGGGAATATCGTGATACCCGGTGTAAATGCGCCGCCCCGGCTTGCTGACACGCTGCAGGCCGCTGATGACCGAATGGCGTTGGCGGCGCGTGCCGACGTACTTCAGCTTGATGACGAGCGAACTGTACGGCTTGCCCTCTTCCACCTTGTACCCCGCAACATAGCCCTCTTCCTGAAGAATCCGGGCCAGGTCTTCTTTCATCTGCGAGTACGGCATGGACACTTCGGTATGCCGGGCCATCAGCGCGTTGCGCACGCGCGTCAACAGATCGGCAATCGGATCGTTTACGGTCATTCCGGTCTCTCCTGATATCCTACCAACTCGACTTGACCACGCCAGGGATGTCTCCCTTGAGGGCCAGCTCACGGAAGCAGATGCGGCACAGCCCGAACTTGCGGATATACCCGCGCGGGCGACCGCACAGCTTGCAGCGGTTGTGCACGCGCACCTGGTACTTACGACGCATCTCGCGGTAGGGCATGCATGTCTTCGACATTATTTACTCCCTATCTGCCACTGTGCGAGGCGATCACGACTTCCAGCCCCTGGAACGGCATCCCCATCAGCCGCAGAAGCTCACGCCCTTCTTCATCGGACCGGGCATTCGTGACGATGCTGATCTCCATGCCGCGCACCTTCTCGATCTTGTCATACTGGATCTCTGGGAAGAGAATCTGCTCGCGCAGCCCCAGTGTATAATTCCCGCGCCCGTCGAAACCCGTCGGCGAGACGCCACGGAAGTCACGGGTACGTGGCAGCGCCACGTTGATCAGCCGGTCCACAAACGACCACATCCGTTCGCCGCGCAGCGTGACCTTCACACCGATTGAGCGACCTTCACGCAGCTTGAACGCGGCGATACTCTTCTTGGCCTTGGTGATGACTGGCTTCTGCCCGGTGACGATCGTCACGTCTTCGACCGTCGCGTCAAGCGCACGGGCGTTGTCCAGCGCTTCACCAACGCCCACGTTGACCACTACCTTGACCAGGCGCGGGACCATCATCGTGTTGTCGTAGCCGAAGCGTTTCATCAGCGCCGGGCGAACGGTCTTTTCGTAATGCTCACGTAGCTTGTGCATCATTCAATGTCCTCGCCACATTCCTTGCACACGCGAATGCGGACGCCCTCTGCGCTCCGGCGCAGCCCGACACGGGTGCGCTTGTCGCAGCTTGGGCAGACCAGCATCACGTTCGAAACGTCAATCGGCGCTTCAAACTGGATGATGCCCGCCTGTACCTGCCCGCTCTGGCCAGCCTGCATGGGCCGCTGGTGCTTCTTACGGATATTGACCAACTCGACGACCAAACGCCGGGTCTTAGGCAGTGTGCGCAGCACGCGGCCCCGCACGCCGGCGTCGTTGCCCGCGATCACTTCCACCGTGTCGTCTTTCCTGATTCGCATCGTGTTCATCGTCATCTGCTCTCCCGCGCCTACAGGACTTCCGGCGCCAGCGAGACGATCTTCATAAATCCCGCTTCGCGCAGCTCACGGGCAACCGGGCCGAAGATGCGCGTGCCCCTCGGGCTCTTGGTCACACCGTCGAGTATGACTGCTGCATTGTCGTCAAAGCGGATGTATGAGCCGTCTTCTCGACGATATTCCTTCGTCGTGCGGACTACCACGGCGCGCACCACGTCGCTCTTCTTCACACCCGCATGCGGCTGGGCGCTCTTGACCGTCGCGACGACGATGTCGCCCACGCCGCCGTAGTAACGCTTCGACCCGCCCAGCACGCGGATCACCAGGATCTCACGTGCTCCACTGTTATCGGCTACCTTGAGCCGGCTCTCCTGCTAAATCATGGCTGTTCCCTTTAGCCTGCGCTATTCGTCTTCGCCGTCACCGGCTTCGGTTTCTTCAGTCGGCGTCGCCACGACGGTTTCGGTAGCCAGATCGTCCAGCTCGGCTGTGCGGGCGCTCAGGTCTTCGCGCAGAATCGATTGCACCACCCAGCGCTTGTTCTTGCTGATCGGGCGCGATTCTCCGATCACAACCTCATCGCCGATTTCGCACTTGTTGTTTTCGTCGTGCGCCATAAAGCGCTTGCTCGACTTCAACACCTTGCCGTAGAGCGGGTGCCGGTACGTCTTCTCGACCTGCACGACAACACTCTTATCCATCTTATTGCTGACCACGGTGCCGGTCAGCCGCCGTCTGCTGCTAGTCATTGCTGACCTCCCGCTGCCTCTCGCCCAGCACCGTCAGAATGCGGGCAATGTTGCGCCGGGCAACGCGCAGGCGATTGAAGTCTTCCAGTTGGCCCGACGTACGCTGAAAGCGCAGGTTAAAATACTCTTCCTTAGCCTCGTCGAGCCGGCCCCGCAGTTCAGCCTCGGGCAGTTGCCTCAGTTCGGATGCTCTCAGTTTCATTAGAGCGTAACCTCCACGCCGGAGATGGGATCGATCCGCTTGACGATCTTGCAGCTTACCGGCATCTTGTAGGATGCGCGCCGCAGCGCTTCGACCGCCGTCTCTTCGTCGACACCGCCCACCTCAAACATGATGCGGCCTGGCTTGACGACACACACCCAGTGGTCGACCGCGCCCTTGCCCTTGCCCATACGTGTCTCGGCAGGCTTCGCCGTGACGGGCTTGTCGGGGAAGATGCGGATGTAGACCTTGCCACGGCGCTTGAGGAAGCGCACGATCGTCCGGCGGGCGGCCTCAATCTGGCGGCTCGTGATCCATGCCGGTTCCAGCGACTTGAGCCCCACGTCGCCGAAGTCGACCGTGTTGCCGCGCTGCGCCTTGCCCCGCATACGACCGCGGAACTGCTTTCTGTACTTGACACGTTTTGGCATTAACATCTTGCATATCTCCACACGGCAGTACGGCGATCCGGCCTTCTGTGTGCCGTGTGCCGTACGCTATTTCGCAGCGAGCTGCCAGGTGCGTCTAGCTGACGTACACGCCTTCCGATGCCGCCTCAGCTTCTTCCTCGCCCAGGACATCGCCTTTGTAAATCCAGACCTTCACACCGATACGGCCAAAGGTCGTCAGGGCCTCTGCCGTGCCGTAGTCGATGTCAGCGCGGAGCGTCTGGAGCGGCACGCGGCCTTCACGCACCCACTCGCGGCGGGCCATCTCCGACCCAGACAGGCGGCCGGCGCAGTGAATCTTGATGCCCAGCGCACCCTGGCGCATGGCCTGCTGGGCGGCGCGTTTCATCGCACGGCTGTGCGAGATGCGGCGCTCAAGCTGCCCGGCCACATTCTCGGCCACCAGCTTCGCGTTCAGGTCGGGCTGCGAGACTTCCTCAACCTCGATCTTGACGTTCTTGCCGGTCAGCTTCTCCAGGTTCTGGCGTAGCTCTTTCACCGTCGCGCCCTTGCGCCCGATGATGATGCCGGGCCGTGCGGTATGCAGCGTCACCAGCACCTGATTCGGGAACCGCTCGATCTGGATGCTCGCGATGCCCGCGCTGGCGTGCTTCTCGTTCACTAGATTGCGAATGGCAAAGTCTTCGTGCAGCAGGTCGGCGTAGCGACGCCCTTCGGCGTACCAGCGCGCGTTCCAATCTTTGATGATCCCCAGCCGCATCCCAACCGGATGTACCTTACGTCCCATACCCTTTACTCCTCCTCGCCAGCGGCGACGGGAACTTCGCGCTCGCTCAGGACGACTGTCAGATGTGAGGTCCGCTTGACGATCGGCTTGAAGCGCCCACGGGCCCCAAATCGACGCCACTGGCGGCGGGGCCCTTCGTTGGCATAAACCGCTGCGATAACCATCTCACGCGGGTCCAGCTCGAAGTTGTTCTCCGCGTTGGCTATTGCGCTGGTCAGCGTCTTCCTCAGGAAGCCAGCGCCCTTGTGCGGCATCGCGCGCAGAACGTCAAGTGCCGCGTTGGCATCCATCCCGCGCACCTGGTCGCATACCAGCCGCAGCTTCTGTGGCGAGATAGGTAAGTACCTGGTTGTAGCTTGAACGTCCATGCTATTTCGCCTTCTTTTCGCGTGTAAAGTGTCCGCGGAAAGTGCGCGTCGGGGCGAATTCGCCCAGCTTGTGACCTACCATGTTCTCGGTGATGTAGATCGGCACATGGCGACGGCCGTCGTGGACCGCGATAGTGTGGCCAACGAAATCCGGAAAGATCGTCGACGCTCGGCTCCAGGTGCGGATCACCTTGCGATCGCCGCTGGTGTTCATGCGCTCGATCCGCTTCATCAGCTTGGGCTCGACAAACGGCCCCTTCTTCAGACTGCGTGACATAATGTCCTCCAGCCACCCACTCGACTAGCGCTTCTTGCTGCGTCGGCGCACGATGTACTTATCAGTACGTTTATTGTGCCGCGTCTTCTTGCCCAGTGTGGGCTTGCCCCACGGCGACTTGGGGCTGGGCATACCGATTGGTGAGCGCCCCTCGCCACCGCCGTGCGGGTGGGACGATGGGTCCATGGCGCTGCCGCGCACTTCCGGACGCCAGCCCAGCCAGCGTCTGCGGCCCGCCTTGCCCAGCTTGACGTTGCCGTGATCGGTGTTGCCTACCTGGCCGATGGTCGCCATGCAGTCCTGGCGCACATAGCGCATCTCGCCGCTGGGCAGTCGCAGGGTGGCGTTGCCGCCTTCCTTCGCCAGCAACTGGGCTGACGTTCCCGCCGCGCGCGCCATCTGGCCGCCCCTGCCTTCGTACAACTCGATGTTATGGACTACCGTGCCGACCGGGATATTGCGCAGCGGCAGCGCGTTGCCGGGCCGGATCTCCGCCTGCGAACCGCTCAACACCGTGTCGCCGACCCGCAGGCCCAGCGGCGCGATGATGTAACGCTTCTCGCCATCGGCGTAGACGACCAGAGCGATGCGAGCCGAGCGGTTCGGGTCGTACTCAATACTGCTGACGCGGCCCGGAATGTCGTGCTTGTCGCGCTTGAAGTCAATGATACGGTAGCGGCGGCGGTGCCCACCCCCGTGATGCCGTACGCTGATCTTGCCGGTGCGGCTGCGCCCTGCGCGCCGGTGCAGCGCTTCGGTGAGCGATTTCTCCGGCGTCGTGCGGGTGATCTCTTCAAACGTATGGCCACTCATCCCCCGGCGGCCCGGTGACGTTGGCTTGTATTTCTTAATCGGCATAAGGTTCCTCAGACTTCCGTTTGCTGGCCCGGCTAGATGCCGAACAGGTCGATGCTCTGGCCCGCAGCGATGGTCACATACGCCTTCTTCCATTCGCTCTTGCGAATGTAGACCTTGCGCAGGCGGCGGCCCAGCTTGGCCGGCATGACAGCCGTGCGAACGGCGACCACATCCACGTCAAAGATCGTCTGCACGGCATCCTTAATCATGGCCTTGTTGGCGCGCGGGTCGACCTCGAACACGTATACATTGTGCTCATCCGTCAGAGCTTCGCTCTTCTCGGTGATGACCGGACGCCGGATCACGTCGTACAGGTGCAACTCTCCACTCATGCTACTCGCTCCTGGGCTGCTTACCCAGCCACTTCGTGATCACTTCCAGCGCGCCCAGTGGCATGATCACCTTGTCGAACTTCAGCAGATCGCGGACATTCAGATAGCTGGCGCGCAGATAGCGAGCGTCCGGCAGATTGCGCAGCGAAAGCTGAACGTTTTCATCGCGTTCCGGCAGCAGCACCAGCACGCTCGCATCGCCGACGAGACTGTACAGCGTATCGGCCATATCGCGCGTCTTAGGCGCACTCATCGCCAGGTTGTCGACGAGCACGATCCCCTCGTCGGCGGCTTTGGCAGAAAGCGCCGCCCGCAGCGCCTCGCGGCGCATCTTCTTGGGCATATCCTTGGTGTACTTGCGCGGATGCGGGCCGTGGGCGACACCACCGCCCACGAAAATCGGCGCATTGCGGCTGCCGTGGCGCGCGCGCCCGGTGCCCTTCTGACGGTACCACTTCTTGGTCGTCCGGTTCACTTCGCCGCGCGTTTTGGTGGCGTGTGTGCCCAGGCGAGCATTCGCCATCTGGCGCACAAAAGCCTGGTGCATCAGCCCGACGTTAATCGGTGCCTCGAAAATATCCTCGGGAAGCACTTGCTCGCCAACACGCTTCCCGTTCATGTTCACTACAGGGACCTTGATCGCCATGTGATTCCCTCTACTGCCTCTGCTTGACCGTGGGGCTGACCAGAACCAGGCCGCCTTTCGCGCCGGGTACGCTGCCCTTCACCGCCAGCAGATTGCGTTCCGGGTCGACCACGACTACTTCGAGGTTCTGCGAAGTGACGCGATCTCCGCCCATGCGGCCTGACATGCGCAAGCCCTTCTTCACACGCCCTGGCGTGCTCGTCGAGCCAATCGAGCCCGGGGCGCGAGTGCGGTCAGACTGGCCGTGCGTGGTCGGGCCACCGTGAAAGTGATGACGCTTGACGGTTCCGGCGAAGCCCTTGCCCTTGCTGGTGCCGACCACGTCGACGCGGTCACCTTCGGCGAAGATCTCAACCGTCACCTGCTGGCCCTCTTCGAGCCCGTCCGGGTCCTGCACACGGAACTCGCGCAGGTAGCGGACTGCCGGAACGACGTTGGCCAGCTTCTTGCGGGTCGCGTGCTTCTCTGATGCTTCGAGCAGACCCAGATGGCCGCGCTCTGGTTTGCTCAACCGCCGCTCGATCTTATGTGCGCGGGTTTCTTCATCTTCCACACCCGCGGCAACTTCCTCATAGCCAAGCTGCACAGCAGTGTAACCGTCGGCGGCGTCGGTCTTGATCTGGGTCACCCAGCACGGGCCGGCCTGGATCACCGTCACCGGGACCGCCGAGCCATCGTCTTCAAAAACCTGCGTCATGCCAATTTTCTTGCCGATAATGCCTTTTATCATGATGGCACTGCCTCCAGGAGGACTGCTCGCCAGAGCTACGGGGCAGTGTGCCCCCCTCTCGCATCATCCTCCGCCACTGTCGATGACTGCCGCCGGGTCGTCCCGCACGGCTGCGATTTGCTCTAGATCTTGATCTCGATGTCCACGCCGGCGGGCAGATTCAAACGCGTCAGCGTGTCGATCGTCTTCGCGTCAGGATCAAGCACATCGATCAAGCGCTTGTGGGTCCGCATCTCAAAGTGCTCCTGCGAGTCCTTGTCGATAAACGGCGACCGCTTCACGGTCCAGCGCTCGATCTTGGTCGGCAGCGGCACCGGGCCAACAACGCGCGCGCCGGTCCTTTCCGCCGCCTCCACAATTCGCCGTGCCGATTCGTCCAGGATGCGGTGGTCGTATGCCTTAAGTCGGATGCGTATCTTCTGCTTTGCCATTCAGTGACCCTCTGCTGACCGGGGCCTGGCGGCCTGGTTGACCGCCAGGCCCCAGCAGCCCGTGTCGTTGGTTACTCAATAATATCGGTGATCGCGCCAGCGCCGACGGTCAGGCCACCTTCGCGGATGGCCAGCCGGGAGCCCTTCTCCAGCGCGACCGCCTTCTGCAGCTCGACCACCAGGTTCACGCTGTCGCCGGGCATCACCATCTCCACCCCTTCCGGCAGTGTGATGTCGCCCGTCACGTCCATCGTCCGGATGTAGAACTGCGGCTTGTAGCCGGTGAAGAACGCCTTGTGCCGCCCGCCTTCGTCCTTGCGCAGCACGTACACCTGGCACATGAACTTGGTGTGCGGCGTGATGCTGCCCGGCTTGGCCAGCACCATCCCCCGCTCCACGTCCGTGCGCTCTATCCCGCGCAGCAGGATGCCGGCGTTGTCGCCCGCCTCCACCTGCACCAGCTCCTTGTGGAACATCTCCGTGCCGGTGATGACCGTCTTGCGCGTCTCACGCAGCCCCACCAGCTCCACCTCTTCGCCCTTCTTGGCCACGCCGCGCTCCACCCGGCCTGTCACCACCGTCCCGCGTCCCTTGATGCTGAACACGTCCTCGATGGCCATCATGAACGGCTTGTCCATCTCGCGCACCGGCGTCGGAATGTACTCGTCCACCACCCGCAGCAGCTCCCAGATGCACGCATACTCCGGCGCATCCATGTCTGTGCTCGGGCTTTCCAGCGCCGCCAGCGCCGACCCCCGCACGATCGGCGTCTCGTCGCCGGGGAACCCGTAGCCGTCCAGCAGCTCGCGCAGCTCCAGCTCCACCAGCTCCAGCAGCTCCTCGTCGTCCATCATGTCGACTTTGTTCAGGAACACCACCATCGCCGGCACTTCCACCTGCCGCGCCAGCAGCACGTGCTCCCGCGTCTGCGGCATTGGCCCATCCGGCGCGGCTACCACCAGGATCGCCCCGTCCATCTGCGCCGCTCCCGTGATCATGTTCTTGATGTAGTCACGGTGTCCCGGGCAGTCCACATGCGCGTAGTGCCGATTCTCTGTCTGGTACTCCACGTGCGCAATCGCGATCGTGATCCCGCGCTCTTTCTCTTCCGGCGCGTTGTCAATCGAGTTGAAGGCGCGAAAATCCGCCCAGCCCTTCATCGCCAGCACTTTTGTGATCGCCGCTGTCAGCGTCGTCTTGCCGTGGTCGATGTGCCCGATCGTCCCCACGTTCACGTGTGGCTTTGTCCGCTCGTATACTTCCTTGCCCATAGCTCCTCCAAATTCGTGCGGTGTCGTGCTGCCTAGACTGCCTCGCCCTTCATGATCTTCTCGGCGAGAGCTTTAGGTAGCTGCGCGTAGTGCGCGAATTCCATCGTAAAGTTAGCCCGCCCCTGCGACATACTGCGCAGGTCGGTTGCATAGCCAAACATCTCTGACAGCGGCACCACAGCTTCGATGGCCTGTGCACCGCCGGGGCGCTGCTCCATCGACTCAATCTGGCCACGCCGCGCCGATATGTTGCCCTGAATCGCGCCGAGGTATTCGTCCGGCGTGGCGACTTCGACTTTCATGATCGGTTCCAACAGGACCGGCCCGCCGCGCTGGACTGCTTCCTTCAACGCCATGCTGCCGGCCACCTTGAAGGCCATCTCCGACGAGTTCGACCTCGTGGAATGCACCGTCGACCAGGCTGACGTGGACGTCGACCACCGGATACCCGGCGATGACGCCGCCTGACATAGCCTCGCGGATGCCTTCCTCAGCCGGGCGGATGAACTCACGCGGGATGGTGCCGCCTTTCGTCTCGTCAGCGAACACGAACCCCAAACCCGGCTCGCCCGGTTCGACGACGATCTTGACGCGCGCGTACTGGCCGTGGCCGCCCGTTTGTCGCTTGAAGGTCGTGTCGGACTTAGCCTTGCGCGTGATCGTCTCGCGATAGGAGACGCGCGGCTTGCCGACGTTGCAGCCAATCTTGAACTCGCGTTTCATGCGGTCGATGATGATCTCAAGGTGCAGTTCGCCCATCCCGGAGATGATCGTCTGCCCGGTCTGGTCGTCGACGTGCACGCGGAACGTCGGGTCTTCTTCGGCCAGCTTTTGCAGCGCATCCGCCATCTTGTCCTGATCGGCCTGCGTCTTGGGCTCGACCGCCACCTGGATCACCGGCTCAGGGAATGTGATGTTCTCCAGCAGAATCGGATGGTTGGGATCGCACAGCGTGTCGCCGGTGAAGGTGTTCTTCAGGCCGAGGATCGCGGCGATATCGCCCGCATGCACTTCGTCGATGTCCTCGCGGCGGTCGGCGAACATGCGCAGGACACGGCCAATCCGCTCTTTCTGGTCCTTGGTCGCGTTGAGCACGTAGCTGCTCGCCTTGAGCACGCCAGAGTACACTCTGAAGTACGCCAGCCGCCCCACGTATGGATCGGTGACGATCTTGAACACCAGCGCGCTGAGCGGCTCGTCCTCGGTGGCGTGGCGCGTTTCTTCCTGGTCCCGCTTGGGGTTCACGCCCACGATGGCCGGAACGTCCAGCGGTGAGGGCAGATAGTCCACGATAGCGTCCAGCAGCGGCTGGATACCCTTGTTCTTCAGCGCCGATCCGCACAGCACCGGCTGGGCCTTGCCGGCCAGCGTCGCGCGGCGCAGCGCCGCCTTGATCTCCGGGACGCTGATCTCTTCCTCGGCCAGGTACTTCTCGACGAGGATGTCATCCGTCTCGACGATGCGCTCCATGATCGTCGCGCGGGCCTCATTGGCCCATTCAAGCTGATCGGCGGGGATATCCGCATAGACCGGCGTCGCGCCGAGTTCGTCGGCCCAGGTGATGGCCTTCATCTCAAGCAGGTCGATGACCCCCTTGAATTCAGCCTCCTGGCCCCACGGAATCTGCACCGCGATCGGGTTCGCGCCCAGGCGGCGGCGGATCATGCCGACCACCCGCACGAAGTCCGCGCCGGTGCGGTCCATTTTGTTGACGAGGCAGATACGTGGCACACGGTAGCGGTCGGCCTGACGCCACACCGTCTCAGACTGTGGCTCAACGCCCGCCACGCCGTCGAACACGACCACACCGCCGTCAAGCACGCGCAGGCTGCGCTGCACTTCTGCAGTGAAGTCGATGTGGCCGGGCGTATCGATCAGGTTGATCTGATGATCCTTCCAGATCGACGTAATTGCCGCGGCGGTGATGGTGATACCACGCTCGCGTTCCTGCTCCATCCAGTCGGTCGTCGCGGTGCCTTCGTGCACCTCTCCGATCCGGTGGATCATGCCGGTATAATACAGGATGCGCTCAGTCGTCGTCGTTTTGCCGGCGTCGATGTGGGCGATCACCCCGATATTCCGAACGTGGTCAAGCTGCCTACCAGTGCTCATTTTACCTTTTACAATCCCTCAGTGATGCAGATGTGGCCCCGCGCCGCGCTAGAAGCGATAATGTGCAAACGTGCGGTTAGCCTCTGCCATGCGGTGCGTGTCTTCCTTCTTCTTGACCGCCGCGCCCTGCCCCTGGGCTGCATCCATCAATTCATTCGCGAGCTTTTCGGCCATCGTGTGGCCGCTGCGCGCTTCCGCCGCCGCCAGAATCCAGCGCATGGCCAGCGTCATCCGGCGATACGGTTCGACTTCAACCGGCACCTGGTAGGTGGACCCACCCACGCGGCGCGCTTTCACTTCGATGACAGGCGTCACATTGCGAATGGCCTGGTCAAACACCTCGACCGGCTCGCGCTTCATGCGTTCCTCGACCAGCGACATGGCGTCATACATGACCGACCGCGCAGTGCTCTTCTTGCCATCGCGCATCAGCCGGTTGATGAACATCGACACCTGAGCGCTCTGGTACTTCGGATCCGGCTCTACTTTCCGCTTCTGCGGGCGATACCGTCTTGGCATGGCTCACTCTCCTGCTTGTTCGTTACACGCCGCTTATTTGGGTCGCTTGGTCCCATACTTGCTGCGCCCCTGCTGGCGATCTTCGACCCCGGTAGCGTCCAGGGTGCCGCGCACAATGTGGTAACGCACGCCCGGCAGGTCCTTCACACGACCGCCGCGCACCAGCACCACCGAGTGCTCCTGGAGCGAGTGGCCCTCGCCCGGAATGTACGCCGTCACCTCGATGCCGTTGGTCAGGCGCACCCTGGCAATCTTACGCAGTGCCGAGTTCGGCTTCTTGGGCGTCATCGTGCGCACCTGGGTGCACACGCCGCGCTTCTGCGGCGCGCCCTTCGGCTGCTTGACCCGCCGCTGGGTGAAGCTGTTGAGGGTGTATTGTAGCGCCGGTGCCTTGCTCTTCTGCTTCTTGTTTGCCCGGCCCTTTCGGACTAACTGATTTATGGTTGGCACAATCAGCCTCCAAGGCTCAAACGGTCTCGACCGTCCCCGCTCTCGTTATTCTGGCAGGCGAAACGGGCGCAGTGAATGACGCCGCA
This sequence comes from uncultured Chloroflexia bacterium, assembly GCA_963787375.1. Taxonomy (GTDB): domain Bacteria; phylum Chloroflexota; class Anaerolineae; order Aggregatilineales; family UBA3940; genus CAWBCR01. The sequence goes on from CAWBCR010000027.1 coordinate 132,588, forward strand.
CGCCCGTTTTCTTTTCCAATCAAGAAGGCCATCGCAGGGATCAGATGACCTTCTTGCGATTACCTATCCGGTTCAGCGACATTGGCTCGCAGCCACACGAGCTTGCCGCCGAGCTATAGCCAGCCACGTAAGCTGGGCAAGGTGATATTCTATCGCGCCTTCGGAGTCATGTCAAGGACTTTTTATGTGCGGCGTCAGCATTTACAGGGTAGTTGAACGGCAGCCTCGATCTGATTATGATCTACGGAAGTCCTGTGAGAAACGGAGACTTCGCCCATGATCGACTGGCCCGACAGGGTACGTGAGCTCAAACGGATGGCCGACGAGCTTGACATGTGGTCGCGCAAGACCGAGGGCCGCGGGCGGCTGGTCCTGGGCCGCCTGTCCGACGAGCTCAAGCAGTTCGCCGACGACATCGAGCGCGCGCTGTACGACGAACAGCGCGCAGACCAGCCTCCCGACGTGCTGCCGGAATGGCTGGCCGAACCAGTCCTTGGCGACGAGCTGACCTATGACGACGGCGACGAGGCACCGTGGAGCCCTGACGAAGGCTGAACCAACCGCAGGGGGCATTGGCCCTCTGCGGTTGGTTGTGGATTGGCCTTACTGCCCGACCTGCGCCGCAGCCGTTCCGACGACCACCGGCACATTTCCCGCGTGCTCGTAGATGTGCGCAAAGGCCGCGTTCTCCGGTGCGTCGATGGTGAGCACGTTGTCCGCCCAGCGGAAGCCGACCGACTGGTACAGCAACTCGACGTTCAGCGTGAACGGCCCTACCCCATTGCCGGTGTCGACGGCCAGTTGCAGTGTATCGCCCCCGGCCACGAAATCACCGTCCTCCAGCGCTGCACCTGTCACGGCTATGTCCGCATCTGCCGCAGCCTTGTCGAAACCTGCTGGCAGCAGGCGGTTGTCCTTCACGTAGCTTGCCGCGCGCAGCAGAGTCGTCGTCACTTCCTGATCGGTGTTCACCATAACCGCTTCATAGATCTGCACCTCGTCAGGGCTGGTGAGCGTGGTGTAGTGCGGCTCATAGGACGCCGGGTCGTCGTCGTTGGCGTTGCCGCTGATCGCCCCATCCTGCCCATACGCCCCCGACTCAAACACCACCTTGCCGGTTGAATCGGTGACCGTAATGTGCAGCCACACCCGCCGTGACGGGTATGCACTGGGGAACTTGTGCCCGACCAGGCTGTTGATCACCACGTTGGCAGACAGCGTGCTGCCGTCGAGTGCCGCGTCCTGCACGGCGACCGTCGCTGTGCTGATCTGCAACTGCTGTTCCATGCGCGCGAGCTCTGTGTCGAACTGCACTGAGCTGGCTGTGACACCCAGGTCAGCGCCGTCCGCGCGCAGCTCGCCGAGCACCGTGCTGCCGCCGCCGGTGAAGGTGTGCATCAGCACCGGCTGGCGTGCCGGTCCACCGGTAATCGAAAGCACCACTGCGCCGGTTGCCTCCGGCATGTGGCACGCCTGGCATGTCTGTTGGCCCGAATAGCTGCTGGCTTTCCATTCGAAGTACGGCATTTGTTCGGGGAACTCCCCGACCGCGTTCCCATCGGCGTCGACGTAGGGGGTGTACAGCGTGTGGCACGTCGCGCACAGCTCTGCCTGCTGTATCTGCGCGCCCTGAACCGGCACCAGGCCAGCGGCGGCCTGCATGACCTGTGCGTTCTGCGGATCAACGGCAAACGGCCCGTACGCCGATCGCTGGCCCATCGCCGTCTGTAAGTCCACGATATAATTGCCGTCGAATGTGGCCCGCTCGCCAAGCTGATCCGCTTCGATCTGGTGGCAGGCGCTGCACGAGACGCCGTCCATTGCCAGCGCATGCAGCGGGTTGTCGGGGCTCAGGAAACCATCGTCCAGAATCACGCCCTGCCCGCCGGCAGCAACCGCCGACGTGCGCGCCATCGGCATGTGGCAGCGCGAACACGTATCCTCGATGACCGCCTTGAGGCCCGGCGTCTGAAGCGTCTCCCGGCGCACTGATGCCTGCCAGTACGGGTCGCGCGCCGAGTTGGCCATCATGGTGGTGCGCCACAACGTATCGAAAGAAACGTCGATGCCGGCTCCGTCGGTGCGCTGCGTGTGACAGGCTGCGCACACTCCCGACGCGTCAAACAGGTCCCCACGTGTGGCGTCCAACGGATTCCCATCGAAAGGGGGAAGTGCGGCAACCTGTGAGGTTGGCCCGGCTACCGGGGCCGGGGTCGCCGTTTCGGCTGCGGTCGGCTGGGTGGGGGGCGCTTCTGTGACGCGGGGCGCGTTGGCGGTTTGCAGCGCATGGATATCCGCCACGGCCTTGTCGACGTCGTGGCGCGGCGCGCACGCAGCCAGCAGCAGTGCAGCCGCCAGCCCGATGGCTGATGCAATTCTTCTGCTCATGATGTTGTCGCTCCCGGTTAAGCAGTGTGGTCAATCAGCCAAAGCCTAGCACATTGTGCGGCAGGTCACAACCTCCGCTGTGCAGTACAAGAAACGGGGCGACATCCTGTTGATGCCGCCCCGTCTGCCTGTGTGCATGTGGTGCTGGTTGATTGACCGAAAGGACTTTCGGTCAAACGCTCAGTCTTCGTCCGCCCTGTAGTGGCTCGCTTCGGCCAGGCCCAGCAGACCCACGTCCAGCCGCGGCTGGCGCGACTTCTCCTCTTCTTTGCCAAAGCGGATGACGTCGCCGTTGTCGGTGATCGCTTCCACCGCGAGGCCCAGGCTCTGGAGCTCCTTGACCAGCACGCGGAAGCTGGCCGGGATGCCGGGGTCTTCAATCGGTTCGCCTTTGACGATGGCTTCGTAGGTGCGCACACGTCCCTGCACGTCGTCCGACTTGATTGTCAGCATTTCCTGAAGCGTGTGCGCCGCGCCGTAGGCTTCAAGCGCCCACACTTCCATCTCGCCGAAACGCTGACCACCGAACTGCGCCTTACCACCCAGCGGCTGCTGCGTGACCAGCGAGTATGGGCCGGTCGAGCGCGCGTGGACCTTGTCTTCGACCAGGTGTGACAATTTTAGCATGTGGATCACGCCGATGGTCACCGGACGGTCGAACTGCGTGCCGGTGCGCCCATCAAACAGGATCTGCTTGCCCAGCGACGGGATCGGCTGGCCGGTCTCCATCTGCACGTTGACCGCCAGATTGCGAAGGTCTTCAAGCGGCGTCTCAATCGGCACGTCGTAGCCGAGGCTCACCATCCACAGCCGCAGTTCGGCTGCGACCGCGCTGCGGTCGGCCTCGCTGCGGACGGTGACCGACCGTTGATCATCCTCGAAGACCAGGATCGTATCCGGGTCATAGTCATGACTGCGCAACCACTCAGCCAGCACCGCGCGGCGGGCATAGGTTTCGTCCAGTACCAACCGCTCGCGGTCGTAGCGGCCCTCCTGGCCCAGCCACGCCTCGATGTACATATGGCGCGCCTCGGCGTCGTCCTCCAGCGTATCCGGATCATAGCCATACTCGCGCAGCCAGTTCCAAGCGTACTCCGTCACATCGCGCCACGATGTATCGATCATCCAGGCGCGCGCGAGCTCGGCTTCGATCTCGCTCTCATGTGCGCCGTCAAACACCGGCGTCACCGCGCGGAAGCCCAGCCGGTAGGCCGCCCAGCCGAGATGCGTTTCCAGAATCTGGCCGATGTTCATACGGCCCGGCACACCCAACGGGTTCAGAATGATGTCAACTGGCGTGCCATCCTCAAGGAACGGCATGTCCTCGATGGGCACCACCTTGGAAATAACACCCTTATTGCCGTGGCGGCCCGCCATCTTGTCGCCCTCGGTCAGCTTGCGGCGCTGCGCCACGCTCACGCGCACCATCTGCTCGACGCCTGCCGGCAGGTCGCGGTGCTCCTTGCGGGTGAAGGTCCGCACTTCGACCACCTTGCCGCGCTCACCGTGCGGCAGGCGCAGCGAGCTGTCTTTCACCTCGCGGGCCATCTCGCCGAAGATCGCGCGCAGCAGCTTCTCCTCCGGGCTGAGTTCTTTCTCACCCTTGGGCGTGATCTTGCCGACCAGGATGTCATTCGGGCCGACCTCCGCGCCGATACGCACCACGCCGTGCTCGTCGAGATCCTTCAGCGCATCCTCGCCGACGTTCGGGATGTCGGGCGTGATCTCCTCCGGGCCAAGCTTGGTGTCGCGGGCCTCAAGCTCGTGCTTCTCGATGTGGATGCTGGTGAACTTGTCGTCGCGAACTAGCTGCTCTGAGATCAGCACTGCGTCCTCGTAGTTGCCACCGTCCCACGAGAGGAAGGCGCACACCACGTCGTGTCCCAGCGCCAACTCGCCGTTGACCGTCGAAGAGCTGTCGGCCAGCACGTCGCCCTTGTGGATGATCTGCCCCTTGGTGACCACCGGCTTCTGGTCGATGCAGGTGCTCTGATTGGAGCGCTCGTACTTCCGCATCTTGTAGATGCGTTCTTTGCCTTCGCTGGTACGCATCACGATGCGCTCACCGGTGACGCTCAGGATTTCGCCGTCGATTTCAGCCACGACCACCTGGCCTGAGTCACGCGCGGCCATGATCTCCATGCCCGTGCTGACAATCGGCACATCGGGCATGAGCAGCGGCACCGCCTGGCGCTGCATATTCGAGCCCATCAGCGCGCGGTTGGCGTCGTCGTGCTCCAGGAAAGGGATCAGCGCTGCGCTGATGCCCACGATCTGCCGGGGAGCCACATCGATGAACTCAATGCGGTCTGATGGCGCAAACTTGAACTTCTGCTCTTCGCGCGCCGACACACGGTTCTGCGTAAAGTTGCCATAGTCGTCAAGCTGCGCATTCGACTGTGCGATGGTGTAGCGGTCTTCTTCGTCCGCCGAAAGGTAGTCGACTTCCCCGGTGACAAAGGCGCGCACCGGGATCGTATCAACCTTCAATTTGGCGGCCTGCTTGAGCATTTTCTCGTCAACGAACGTACCGGCTTCCAGCAGCTTCTTGCTGCCGTTGAGAACGTCCTCACGAACGATGCGGTTCAGCAAACGCGGATCGTCAGGCTTGAGCTCGGTGAGCACGCGGCGATACGGCGTCTCGATGAAGCCGTACTCGTTGACCTTGGCATACGACGCCAGCCGGCCAATCAGGCCGATGTTGGGACCTTCCGGCGTCTCAATCGGGCAGATGCGGCCATAGTGGCTGTGGTGTACGTCACGCACGTCAAAGCCGGCGCGCTCACGGCGCAGACCACCGGGGCCTAGCGCTGACAGCGTACGCTTGTGTGTCAGCTCAGCCAGTGGATTGGTCTGGTCCATGAACTGCGAGAGCTGCGACGAGCCGAAGAACTCGCGGATAGCTGCCACCACTGGACGGATGTTGATCAGCGTGACGGGCGTCAGCCCCTCACTCTCGCGGATCGACATGTGCTCGCGCACGACCCGCTCGGTACGGCGCAGCCCGACGCGCAGCTTGTTCTGGATCAGCTCGCCGACCGTCTTGACGCGGCGGTTGCCCAGATGGTCGATGTCGTCCGGCTCGACGATGCCGTTGTTGATCATGATGATCCGCTCGATGACCCGCACCAGGTCGAGCTTGGTGATGGTACGGTGCGTGCGGCGGATATCCTTATCGAGGCCCAACCGCTGGTTGAGCTTGTAGCGACCCACGCGCTCCAGGTCATATCGTCGCTGATCGAACAACTGCAACTCAAGGTATTCGCGTGCGTTGTCGAGCGTCGGCGGATCGCCTGGGCGCATGCGCTTGTAGAACTCGATCAGCGCGGCCTCGGCTACCGTCTGGTCCTTCTTGAGTTCCCAGGCCGGCTCCTGCTTGAGCGTCCCCTCCATGAAGTGATGGTCGGGGTCGGTGTCGACCTCCGCGAACAGCGTGAGTAGCTCGTCGTCCTCGCCGCTGTGGATCGGTGAGATGTCGGCCATGCCGTCGTTGACGGCTGCCAGCGCGCGCAGGAAGATGGTCACCGGAATGGTGCGCTTGCGGTTGAACTTGATCGCCACATAGTCGCTGCGCTTAGTCTCGAACTCCATCCACGCGCCGCGATCGGGGATCAACTTGGAAGCGGCCAGTGTGCGGCCTGTCGTCGGATCCTTCTCAGCATCGAAATACACGCCGGGCGAGCGGATCAACTGGCTGACCACCACGCGCTCGCTGCCGTTGACAATGAACGTGCCGTTGTCGGTCATCAGCGGGAAGTCGCCCAGGAAGATGTCGGAGACGATCACTTCACCCGTCTGGGTGTTGAGCAGTGCTACCTTAACATACATCGGCGCGGCGAAGGTCATGTCGCGCTCGATACACTCTTCCTGATCGTACTTAGGCTTGTCAAACCAGTAGTTGAGCTCAAACTGGCGAGATTCTTCAGTATTGCTGGGGAAGAACAGCTTGAGCGTTCCGTTGAAGCTTTCGATAGGCGAAATCTCGTTGAAGAGTTCTGCCAGGCCCTCTTCGAGAAACCACCGGAACGATTCGAGCTGCACCTCGATGAGGGTGGGCAGCATATGGACGTCGGTAACACGTGCGTACGACTTCCGACCCAGTTCACGAGCCATTCAATCTCTCCTCGCACACGCGCCGAATCTGCCGACGCGTCCATAGAACACAAGTCAACTACTACCGGCTGAAAGCCGGTAGCTTGGGACGCGAGTGAAACTCGCCTAAAGCTCACCGATATTGAAGCCGTCATCCTCCACAGGAGGCTCTTGGCCTTGGGTCTCAATGTATTGCTTGATGATTTCGTCGGTCACGTTGCCCGAACTGGCGGCAAAGTAGCCACGTGCCCACAGGTGCTGCCCCCAGAATTGACGGCTCAATTCGCCGAATTCTTCCAGCATTTTCCGGCTACTGCGCCCTTTGATACGCTGCATCAGGTCACTAACCGACACATGAGGTGGCACCGACACCAGCAGGTGGACATGGTCCACGGCTGTGTGCCCGCTCAGGATGTACACCTCCAGCGTAGCGCAGGTCTGTCGCACCACCTCGCGCAGTCGTCCGGCTATCTCACCTCTCAGCACAGGCTTACGATACTTCGTGATCCACACCAGATGGTATTTCAGGTCATAGACAGCGTGGGATGTCTTTCGATAGCTCATGCTCACATTGTACGACGGACAGTCCGGTGTTGAAAACGGCCTGCCTGAAAGGCAGGGGTTTGTACCCTATTTACAGACAATAAGGCACCCGCTCTCATGGCTGCAATGCCTGGTTGCGTTGCCTTTCACTCCTGACGGGAATCTATTTGCTCACGAACCCTGATTATATCAAAGGGGCAGGCTGTAGTCAATATCGAATCGCCGAAACGGGCCGATTCCTCTACGCAAATAGCATTATAGCCCAAATGGGCTTGCAGGCCCAGAACCCTGGAGAGCACTGCCTCGCGGGGAGGGGCCTTAGGTCCCTCCCCTGAACCCACCCTACTTGGGCGTGGTGACGACCAGATTGTCGAACAGGACACGCCGGTCAGGGTTCTCAAACGATCCCTCTAACAGGCCGACATCGCCCTTGTTGATTACGAAGTTCTCAAGCGGGATACTGGCCAGCTCTTTCCCGTTGACGGCCAGCGTCAGGCGATCTTGCTGGCAGGTGGCTGTAATATGGTTGGTCTGGCCCACCCCCTGGTTGATTGCCGCCGACCATGTCCAGCTTCTCAGTATCTGATCTTTGCCACCATCAACCAGGCCGATCTGGTACTGCGCAAGGTTGTTAATCATGAAGCGGGCATAGTGATCGTTGTCGTAGGAGTAACAGGTCACACCGGCAGCTCGTGCTCCGGTTGGTTCGGCCCATGTGGTGTCGACATCCACGGTCACGTCACCAAACGAATGGTTCGAGGTGACCACATAGTAGATCCACGGCTTCCGCATCTCGATGAAGAACTGCTCGCCCTCGTAGCCGGATAGCATGAATGGGGTGTTCACGGCCGTCCATCCGGCCTTACAGGGATCGTGGAAATCATCTGAGAAGAGATCCGTGCTCAACTCCGGACTGGTGGTCTGTCCGCCTGCTATGTCAAAGGTGTACTGCGCCTCAATGTCTGTCGCCGGGGCCATCGAACCGATCACCAGTGCTGCACGCCGATCGCCCGACAGCTTCAGCATCGCCGTGGCCCTGCCATCGCTGTCAACCGTGACCGGAACGACGTGTGATATATCTCCCACTGTTACCAGCCAGACTACCCATTCCTGGGGGATAACATTGCTGGTCCGCACGAAGCCAGCTGCGTCCCAATCCCCTGTTCCAACTTCCACATCGTCACTGAAGCCTAGCTCCGGAATGGCGATATCGTCGATTGCCCAGCCATACCGCGTATAGCTCAAATCCGTCACATAGTAAACTACCGCCGCCAGAGGCGGCGGCTTTGGGATTGCACCTGGAAGGTGCTCTCTGCCACACCGCCTAATCGAATAAGCGACCCTGTATCGCCTCAGCTCGTTTCTCGTGCGTTTCTTGCCATTGCACGTACTTGCGTATCTTCTCTTCGTCCAACCCGACTGTGCTGACACAATAGCCGCGTGACCACAGATGCCTGCCCCAGTATTTCTTGCCCAGGTGTTCGTACTGGGCAAACAGCCGCAGTGCCAGCTTCCCTTTCAAATAGCCCATCACACTCGATACTGCGTACTTGGGCGCAATCGACAATACCAGGTGGGCATGATCAGCCTGGATATTCAACTCCAGGATTTCTATTCGGTCTTTCTGTTTGCAGAGTTGTCGTATCTCCCGTTCCGTGAACTCCGCCACCTCTCCATACAAGATACGGTAGCGGTACTTCGGGCAGAACACGATGTGATATTTGCACTCGTAGAGAGAGTGCGATAGCCTGTTGAACCGTGGGGGCATCATGAACCTCCTGAAGCTCGCACCTTCCAGGTTCGTTCATCTTACCCCCTTTTACGGTGGAACCTTTTCATCGGACCACTGCCAGAGGCAGTGGGTTCATTCTTGGACTCAAATCGCAACAGCACCGGCTGACCTGCGTAAGGCGTTAAGTCGATCTGTTGGTGGATCCATTCCGGACCGCCGGATACACTCGGACCAGAATATCCCTTTCCTAGATTATTGTAGTCGTCGTGCATAGAACTGCCGTCAAGAAGATCCCATGATTTGCCGCCATCTGTGGAAACCATCACATAGCCGTAGTCATGCCAGTCGGTGTCGTACCACGTCCAGAAGTCCAGCGTTGCGCTGTCGAGGCCGCTCAGATCGAAGTCGCGAGTCAGCGTGTTGTCACGGTCGTCGCCCCGGTTGGACCACCAGAACGACTGGCCGCTGTGGGCGTCGACAGGGATGATCCGCGTTTCCGTCTGGCCCTGAAACGAGAACGAGTACGTACCGTCGCCCTGCACTTCGATGTAGTCCGCTGAGTACTGTGGCAGCGATCCCGTGCGGTGGGCGGGATACACGTTCAGATATTGGCGTGGGCACAGCGGGCGCAGCGTCTCAGTTGTGTAGCCGAACTGGCCGCCGGTTGTGTCGGGCCTGTTGAGGTAATTGGCCACGATCCATCGCGAGAACATCTCATTGGCCGTCAGGTTCTGGCCGGCCAGAACGGCGTCGATCCCCTCGATGCCCGGCCGAGGGTTCTGCGCGATGGCGCTGATCACGTCGTTGCCCAACTGCTCGCGCAGATACAGCATGTATAGATACGCCGCACCGTAGTGATTGGCATTTAGGTCGGCATAGCCATGTCCCCAGTTGGTCAGCATGACACCGGTATCGGAGAGAAAGTCGTTCTGGCTGATGACCGTGTCGTCGTACCCGGCTACGCGCTCGGCGACCTGGCTCAGCCCCTCGGTCACCCATAATTCCTCGCCGGGGTCCTGGTGCCACTCGACCATGTGCTGGAACTCGTGCGCGAGGGTCGCCATGTAGAATTCATCACCAACGTCGAAGTACTCAAGGCTGACGTATATCATTTCGCGCTCATTCGAGTCCCGATACACTTCCGATGGGTATTCGTCATACTCGCCAAAGTAACCGACGGCTCCCGGGATTCGCTTCAGGTTGAGGATCGTGATGCGCGGGTCGTTGTCGATACCTGGCGACCACTCCTCGCCGAAAGTCTCGCGGATGGCCGGATAGATGACTGATGCGAAATTGTTGGCGGCAAGCACAAGCTTGCCGTAGTTGACACTCACACCATCCTCGACCCACATTGCTACCACGTCATTCATGTAGATGAGGTTTGCATTGACGCTCGTTGTCGACGCGCTGGGTGCCCAGATGTTGAAGCGCTGCACGTCTCCGACGTGGTAGACAGGCGGTTCACCCGCCTGCAGTGCGGGAGCCGAATCAAGGCGACCCAACCGAACCCGGAAGTCAACCGGGTCGGCATAGGGCTCATGGGTATCGGCCAGCGCCGCGGCCATCTCCTGCGCCGAAACGATATTCGGCTCAGGCGTCGCCGTAGGCGGGATTGCGGTGGCTGTTGGGACAGGTGTTGATGTGGCAGGAACCGGGGAAGCGGTGGCAGTTGGTGCGGCCAGAAGGGCCGGCAGCGAGGCGCAGCCGGTCAGCAGCAGCACGGCCAACACGCATGCTGAAACACACAGGCGAAACCGAGGAGATGTGGTCATCTGAGGATCCTCTCGCAGTGTCGGGGCCACGCGGAGTGGGTCGGCACGCAGATAGATGTCGTACGGAGCAAAGCCCAAACTGACTTGTTTCCATTCTAATTCTATTAATCTACATGAGTCAAGAGTACGCGGGTCTTGCCAGCGCTACCCTTAGCGCTTATACTGCTGATCACACACCGCGCACATCCACACCGGCAAGGAGTCCCTCATGCAGCGGCGAACCTATCGCGGCGAATCGCTCACCGCGCACGGGCTGGCCCAGGCCCTCGTCACGCGATTCAACGTCGGGCAGATTATGGCCCAGGCGCAGGGTCCCGACGACCACCTCATCGTGCAGATTGCCTCGCGGGAGCGCGACAGGGGCGGGCAGGTGCGCGCAGCTTTGACCATCAGCATCATCCAGGTCGACAACGCCGTCGAAGTTTCACTCGGCGAGCAGCAGTGGCTAGGCCCCGCTGCCGACATCCTGCAGGCCGGTCTGCGCGGCTGGTTCCGCCCCATGACGCTTCTCGGCGAGATTGCCTCAATGGCTGACGACGTGCAGACGCTGCAGCTTCCCGACCAGGTGTGGGAGGCCGTCGACCATTACGTTGAGAGCGTCGGTGCGAAGCTGGGGCTGGCCGAAGAAGAGAAGATGGTCGCCTGCCCGTTCTGCGGGGTCGGCAACCCGGTCGGCGTGGGGCAGTGCTCGGCCTGCGGCGGCAGCCTGGCGACCGTCCAGCCAAAGGCTTGCCCGCAGTGTGGCAAGCTCTCGCCGGCGGGCGCGGCGTTCTGCATGCGCTGCGGGGCCAAGCTGGATTAGTCTTAGCTTATCCCCAAAACGAAGGCCCGCGCTCCTGCTGGAACGCGGGCCGGGAATCTCCTGCTAACCGCTGCTACAGGTGCAGCCGCTCGCTGACCGCCGCAATCGCGTCGACAGCCATACCCTGCACCGCGCCGACCGTTCGCCGCGCGTAATACTTGGCCCGCGCCAGGATAAACAGCTCGTCGGTCAGCGACAGGTTCTTGTCTGGCCCGCCCAGGTGCAGCACCGCCGACGCCCACGTCAGCCCTGCGCCAAAGCCCACCACCGCGATCGTGTCGCCCGGCTTGCAGCGCCCCTGCTCGATGGCCTCGCACAGCGCAATCGGGATCGACGCGGCGGAGGTGTTGCCGTAGCGGTCGATGTTCATAAAGAAGCGATCTTGGGGCACGCCCATCAGCCGCGCCGCCGCCTCGACGATGCGGCCATTGGCCTGGTGCGGGATAAACAGGTCGATGTCGTTGGGCGACAGTCCGGCCTCGGCCAGCACCTTGTTCAGCGAGCGGCCCAGCACGCGCGTTGCGAACTTGAAGACTTCTTTGCCATTCATGCGGATATAGTGCTGCCGGGCGTCGATCACCGCGTGGCTGGGTGGGTTGACAGCCCCGCAACCAGGCATCATCAGGTATTCCGCGCCCGATCCATCCGAGCCCAGTTCGAAGGCCAGCAGGCCGGTGGGCGTCTCGGAGCGCTGCATGACGACCGCCCCTGCCCCATCGCCGAAGAGCACGCACGTAGCGCGGTCGGTGTAGTCAATCGCCTTGCTGATCTCTTCCGCGCCGATGATGACGATTGTCTTGTATACGCCGCCCTGGATGAACTGCTGCGCGGTCGCCAGCCCGTACACCCAGCCGGTGCAGCCCGCGACCAGCGTGAACGCACCGCACTTCGCGCCGAGCATGTCCTGAATCTGGCTGGAGACGGGCGGCAGGAGGTAGTCGGGCGACGACGTCGCGACGATGATCAAATCGATGTCGGCGGCAGTGATGCCTGCCACCTTCATCGCGGCCTCGGCAGCCCGCACCGAGATCACCGACGTCGGCTCGTCGGGTCCTGCGATGCGCCGCTCCTTGATGCCGGTGCGGCTGGTGATCCACTCGTCGCTGGTCTCGACCATCTGCTCAAGGTCGTGATTGGTCAGCACGCCGCTTGGTGCGTACTTCCCCCAGCCGGTAATGCGCCCATACCACTGCGTCATCCTCTCTGCCTCCGTTCGCGCGCTCAGGTCAGCGGCTTCTGCCGCTGACCTGAGTAGGTACGCCATCCAAAATGGCCCGTAGGCCGGTTTTCTGAATTCGCGCCGTGGCCGATCAGGCGGCGGCAGGGCTCCGGCGGCGGCGTCCGCGCACCACCACCATGACCAGCATCACGATCGAGCCGATGACCCGCGCAGCTACGGCGATCAAAGCCAGCGCCGAAACGGCGAGCCCCAGCGTATTCGACAGCTTGCGCACGCGCTCGCGGCGAGAGTTCCACGCATCAGCAGACTTCATCTGCCTCGCGTGGGCCTCGACCAGGCGCACACGCAGCGCGCTGACGAACTCGTCAGACGGCTCGACAGGCACCAGCAGCGCATACAGCCGGCGGGCCAGCCGCAGCAGGCCGTCGAGCAGCGGAAACGTACGCCCGTGTTGCGCTACAAGCACGTCAGTCCGATCTTCGCCCACAAGTAGCGACTCGGCGTGTTCTTCCAGCAGCGCTTCCAATTGATCGTTTGTAAGTGTGTTTAGTTTTCCCATGACGACCCGCCTTGAAGTTTCTTCGGCTTTTCAGCCACGTTCATCATATATAAACCCTGCTCCGCCTCAGGAGTTGCTTAAATCTTCACAATCGGCGCTGAAGATGCGGGGACCAGATCAACGGCGGCCAAAGCGGCGCGTAGGTTTCTCCGGCGTACGCTGGAGCTTGTCCATTTCCTCGCGGAGCGCGATCAGCGTGCGGTGATAGAGCGACTTGATCGCGCCTTCGCTGCGCCCCATGATGTCCCCGATCTCGGCGTTGGACAGGCGCTCGACGAACTTGAGGATTAGAAGCTGCTGGCGGTCGTCGGGCAGGTTGCGGATCGCCGCCAACAGGAAGTCTTTCTCTTCGTGCTGCTCGGTGACGCGCTCCGGGGCATCGCCCTTAAACGTGGTAACGATCAGCTCGTCGAGTGGGACCAGCTTTGCGCCGTTTGCGGTCGCGGTGCCAGTTGACCACCAGGTTATGCGCGATGCGGTACAGCCACGCCGAAAACGGCACGCCACGATCCTCGTATGTGGGGATGTGCTGCAAGGCGCGCTGAAAGACGCGAGCGGTCAGGTCTTCCGCCTCGTGATGGTTGCCGGTGCGATAGTAGACGTAGTTGTAGATGCGTTTCACATAGCGGCCATACAGCTCGCCAAACGCATCCTCGTCGTCCTTCGCCAGCTCAACCAGCGCCGATTCGTCCAACTCGCTCAGGAGTTGTTGGTCACTCGACACTAAACGGGTCTCTCTTTTCAGTTCGGATCTCAGGTGTTCGTGGCTTATTGGGGAAGTATACCAACCCGCTGGGAGACCAGCAAAGCAGCGTCCGACACGTTTGGAGGCCCTTTAGAATCCCGCAGATGGATCGACAAATCCGACCATCTGGTCTATAATGGAAGCATATCACTCCTGGGGCCGAAATAGCTTCGACGTGGAGGGGTGAAAACTCATTGCGAGCCGGGGAGCCTCAGGCCCCGTTAACAAGAGGCAAAACAATATCTGCCAACGAGCAGACACCAGCTCTCGCCCTCGCTGCGTAAAGTAGCCTGAGCAGAGCGCTGTCCTACGGGGCAGCCGTCCGCCTATCCTTCCCAGGGCCGGGGTAGATACGGGCGCAACACAGGCCTATGGTGCGGTAGCGGTGCGTCTCTGGCTGCTGCTTAAGACCAAACAGAGACTGGCCAGCGCCCAAGCCCGTCGTCGGCGTTCGCGCTGGTAAGAACAAAAGGCGTCTACGCTCGTAGATGTGGGGGCTCCAACTTCGCGGACGCGAGTGCGATTCTCGCCGGCTCCACCACAAAACACAGGAGGCAGCTTCGATCTGGAAGCTGCCTCCTATTATTAATGCTCGCACTGCAAGCCGCCGCTCTCACCACCCGATCTTCCTGTATAATGAGATCACAGCGTCTTCCCACACGGGGGAGCGCCGCCGCCCGACACTGCCGGGGTGCGTAGCGGCGCGCTCTCATCTGCATCCCAACTTTTCCCAACTTGATGCTCCCCCGCCTGACCGTTCTCCGCTGAAAGGAGCCCTTGTATGAAGGTCCTACAGCGTGGCCGGGGCGAGGCCCTCGGCTGGCACGATCCTGATGACAACCGCGCCTGGGTCCGCGAAAACAAGCCCTGCGCGCTGGCCGACAAGCGCACCACGCTCGCCGAGGCCGTTGCCACCTACATCCCCGACGGATCATTCATTGCCTTCGGCGGTTTTGGGCACGTCCGTGTGTCGATGGCCGTCATCTACGAGATCATCCGGCAGCGCCGCCACCACCTGGCGCTGGCCGGCAAGACAGCCGTACACGACTGCGACATCCTGGTCGCCAGCGACTGCGTTGACCGCATAGAAGTCGCCTACTCGTTTGGCCACGAGCTGCGCGGCCTGTCGGCGGCCTCGCGCCGGGCGGTCGAGTCGGGGACGTGCAAGGTAGTTGGCGAGATCAGCAACGCCGGCTACCAGTGGCGCTTCCTGGCCGGGATGATGGGTCTGCCTTTCATCCCGACCCGCGTCATGCTCGGCACCGACACGCTCGCCGAAAGCTGCGCAGTGGTCGTGGAAGATCCATTCAGCGGCAAGCCCATTGCGCTGCTGCCGGCCTGCTACCCCGACGTGGCGATCTTCCATGTGCCACGCGCCGACCAGTTCGGCAACGCACAGATCGACGGCATCTACGTCGAGGACTTTGAGTTGTGCCGGGCGGCCCGCCGGGTGATTGTCACTACCGAGGAGATCATCGACGACGACCTGATCCGCCAGCAGCCGTGGCGCACCGTCATTCCGTATTATCTGGTCGATGCCGTGATCGAGGTACCCTACGGCGCGCATCCCTGCCAGATGCCCTACCAGTATTTCTTCGACGAGGAGCACATCGGGGAATGGCTGGCGACCAGCAAGACGCCCGAAGGTGCAGCCGCCTATTTCGAGAAGTACGTGTTCGGCGTGCCGGACTTCGAAGCTTACCTGGAGCTGATTGGCGGGGTGCGGCAGCTCCACCATCTGCGCCAGGTTGAGCGCCTGCAAGCGCCGATGACAGCCCCGTGGATGAAGACCAAGTCCGGCAACGAAAAGGGGAAGTGACCCATGTCCGACACCATCGCCACCTATACTCGCACCGAACTGCTGGTGGCCGTCGCCGCCGGGCTGCTTGAAGATTGCAGCAGCGCGATCATCGGGACGGGCATGCCGCTGCTGGCCGGGCTGCTCGCCCAGCGCACGCACGCGCCCGGCCTACTGCTGATCTTCGAGGCCGGCGGGCTGGGCGCTGAGGTGCCTGTACTGCCCATCTCGGTCGGCGATTCGCGCACGTTCTACCGTGCGGTGATGGCCAGCAGCATGCACGACGTGATGAGCGCCGGGCAGGCTGGCTACATCGACTTTGGCTTCCTGGGCGCGGCTCAGATCGATCCCTACGGCAACCTCAACACGACCGTCATCGGAGCGCATGACACGCCCACCGCGCGGCTGCCCGGCTCCGGCGGCGCGTCGGACATCGGCTCCTACGCCTGGAAGACGATCATCATCATCAACCAGGATAAGCGCCGCTTCGTGCCAAAGCTTGACTTCCTGACGACGCCCGGGTACCTCACCGGCCCAGGCGCGCGCGAGCAGGCGGGCCTACCCGCGAACACCGGCCCCTACCGGGTGATCACGCAGCTTGGTGTGTATGACTTCGACGAGCAGACCCGGCGTATGCGCCTGATCGCCACGCACCCCGGCGTAACGGTCGGTGAGGCGCTCGACGCCAGCAGCTTCGACCTCCTCACCGCCGACCACGTCACAACGACCGAGCCGCCGACCGAGGAGCAGCGCCGCATTATGCACGAGCTGGACCCGGCAGGCATGATCCTGGACCGTTGAGCGTGGGCCGACTGGCGCAATCCAACAATTCTGACCGGTTTAGTTGTTGCCGGCTTGCCACTCACCTACAATCAGAGTGAGCGGCTTTTGTGTGTCGCCCATTCGCCAGCAGGAGGGAAAGTGATGTCATTGCACCCCGATGATCAGACTCTGGCCAACATCCGCGCCGCACGCACGTACAACGGCACTCCTCCTGACCAGCACCTCGTCCCCTACCCCGGCATCGGCGATCTGCTCGACCGGCGCGCCGCCGAAACGGCGCACAAGACATGGCTGATCCACTACGACGCGGATGGCAACCGCGAGGAGTTCAGCTACTCGGAGTTCAACCGGCGAGTCAACCAGACAGCGAATTTCCTGTCGAAAGAGCTGGGGGTCAGGCGCGGCGACCGCGTGGCGACCATCGGCTACAACCACAGTGACATGGTGCTGATCTACTTCGCCTGCTGGAAGATCGGCGCAGCGGTTGCGCCGCAGAACGTCGCGGAGGACAACCAGCGTATCAACTACATCCTGCGCAACAGCGAATCCGTCGTGCTGCTGGCGCGCGCTGAATACCTCGACCGCGTCGAGGAGATCGTGCACGGTGCGGAACCTGTCGAGAACCTGCGCGAGATCGTCGAGATCTGCCCGGAGCCATGCGGCAGGTATCGCAACTTCCACCAGGAAATCGCTGTCCAGCCGACCAGCTTCACGCCGCCCGAATCCGTGTCGCTGGAGGACGAGGCGCTGCTGGTCTACACCAGCGGCACGACCGGCGCGCCGAAAGGCGTCGTGTTGATGCAGTACAACCTGCTGGTCGATGCGATGGGCATCGGCAAGTGGCACGGCATCACCGCCGAGCAGCGCATGATGTGCGTGCTGCCAATCCATCATGTCAACGGCATTGTCGTGACGATCATGACCCCGCTTTTCGCCGGCGCTTCGACGGTGCTCAACCGCGGCTATTCGTCGTCGCACTTCTGGGAGCGCATCGCCGCCGAGAAAGTGCAGGTCGTCAGCCTGGTGCCGACACTGCTTCAGTTCAGCCTCGAATATGCCGCGAAGCAGGAGGCCGAGGGCAAAAGCATTTGGGGCGAACATCTCGACGGATCACCGGTGGTGGCTGACGACCTCAAATCGTTCCGGCACTTCATCTGCGGTGCGGGCACGCTGGCGGTCACGCTGTCCAGCGCGTTTGAGGAGAAGTTCCACATCCCGATCATGCATGGTTACGGCCTCAGCGAGACGACCTGCTATTCGTGTTTCCTGCCGGTCGATCTCGATTGGGAAACGCATCGCCACTGGATGAAGGACTTCGGCTATCCGTCGATTGGCATCGCCATCGAGCCCAACGAGATGGCCATCTTTGACGCCTCTGGCAGCGGCCAGCAACTCGGCCCTGGCGAGCGCGGCGAGATCTGCATCCGGGGCCATAACGTGATGAAGTACTACTTTAAGCGCCCCGATGTCAATCAGGAGACGTTCAAGTTCAAGTGGTTCCGTTCCGGCGACGAGGGTTTCTATGAGGAGGACGAGCGTGGCAGGCAGTTCATCTTCATCACCGGGCGCATCAAGGAGTTGATCAACCGGGGCGGCGTGAAATTCTCGCCGTTTGACATTGAAGAGGTGCTGCTCGACCTGCCGGGCGTCAAGGCCGGGCTCGCCATCGCCTTTCCGAACGACTACTACGGGGAAGAGGTTGGCGCGTACATTGTGCTCGACGAGGGGGCAGAGTTGTCCGCCGACGACGCGATCGCTGCCTGCCGCGCCCGCATGACGTTCGAGAAGAGCCCCAAGGCGGTCGTGTTCGGCACTGACGTCCCCGTCACTTCGACTGGCAAGTATCAGCGCCTCAAGCTGCGCGATCAGTTCGCGCAGTGGCAGCACACACAGTTCAAGGAGTGATCAGATTGAAATAGCGCGGCCCCTGCCGGAGTGGCAGGGGCCGTCTCTTGTACCGTATTGATAGGGGTACGCGGTTCACCTGTTAGCGTTCTGGGGCGCGCTCCTCCTCACACGGCGATGCCGCTCCGTCGGTCCCGATGCAAAGGATGTCTGGAAGCTGGTAGCTCCTGCGGCGCACCGCGCGGAAGGGTCGGCGCGCAACGGCCTGGATGCGCCGAGCCTGGTCTATCGCGGCTTGTTCGCCGATCTCGATGGTTTCAAGTACCTGCTCCATCGAGAATAGACCTACCTTGTGAACCTCGGGCCGGATGAGCACATCGGGCGGGAACAGCTTAAGCTCGTACTGAGCCAGCATGCGGTAGCTGAGCATCGTGGCGCGGATCATCGTGTCAAATGCAGCCTGCCGTCGCGACAGGCTCAACAGCCAGTACAGCGTGCGCTCAAGCTGTTTGCTGAACGAGCCCACGTCGTTCAGCGCCAGGCCGAGGTCCATGTCTTCGCCCAGATCGACCGCGACGACCCGGTCGGCCCCGAGTTGGTAGGTCGCCTGGGTGGGCACGTTGCTGATAATGCCACCATCGACCAGTACACGGTCGCCCCACACAATCGGCGGGAAAAGGCCCGGCACGGCCATTGTCGCCAGCACCGCTTTGACCACCGGACCCCGGTCAATCATCACCCGCTGCGAGTGCGCGATATCCGCGGCCACAACCGCTACGCGCGGCGAGAGGTCGCGCAGGTCAGCGTCGCCAAAGAGATGACGCAGTTGATCATCTAGTACTTCACTGCCGATCAACCCCTTACCGGTGCGGTCGATCTGGAGCAGCGTGTTGAAGTTTGTCTCCTCCATTACGGCTTCGATTTGCTGCGCCGAGCGACGCGTGCCGATGAGGGTCGCCACCAGGCCGCCGATGCTTGTCCCGACAACGATATCCGGTTTGTAGCCCAACTCCTCCAGTACGCGCAGCACGCCAATGTGCGCGCCGCCTCGCGCGCCACCACCGCCCAGGGTCAGTCCGAGATAGGGTCGCAACCGCATGGTTCCTCTTGTCTGTTGGATTTGTCGACGACGGAAGAGCAGACTGTCCAACTGCCTGGATTCTACCCGATGGGGGCTGGCCTGTCGCGTGTCAAAGATCGACTAGGGATGTGAGGTTGCTCGTCGGTTGGCGGGATGAAACTGGCGTCCGGTGGGCAGAAGAATTGGATGCCCTGTCAATGAGGCAAGCAAAAAGGTCTCCTGGCAATGGCCTACGCTCCCACCGGGCTACCCCGGCAGTACCATCGGCGCTGGCGGGCTTAACGACCGGGTTCGAGATGGGACCGGGTGTGCCTCCGCCGCTCTAATCACCAGAAGACCTTGTTTAGCTGTCGCTCGAATAGGAAGAAGGCCATCATACTACCACGCGCCGCAGACCGGCTTGGTCTCCGCAGGACAAGACAAGCGGTTGACCATTAGTACGGGTTAGCTCAACACGTTGCCGTGCGTACACCCCCCGCCTATCCAACTGGTCGTCTGCCAGCGGTCTCACGGAGATCTGGTCTTGAGGTGAGTTTCCCACTTAGATGCTTTCAGCGGTTCTCTCGTCCTGACGTAGCTACCCAGCGCTGCAT
>CAWBCR010000027.1:157500-232372 GCA_963787375.1 uncultured Chloroflexia bacterium
CTGCTATCCGCTCACCTCCTGAATTGTTAGCTGTGCAATCGGGGATTGCTGTCTCCCCTCTCAGGACCGCAGTCCCGAGTGCATTTTCCAGTATAACACTCTACAAACCACAATGCAAGGAATTCGTGCACAAATTCAGGGTAATCGCATCAAATCTGAAAAGCGGCCAGATAGGGATACCGAAGCTCGATCTCAGTCAATTTGCACGTTTGTTCCGCGATTTGCCGGACAATGTTGCCTCGAATCTGGCGGATTTTCGCGGAGATTCGGAATCAAAGTGCATTGCAGCGGCTGAGAAAGCGCCCAAACTGCCAGGAAGACCCTGGATTCTATTTTGATGCGATTACCCTGTGCACAAATTCCCAAAATTCGTGCGCCACGTGCGAAAAGGGCCGGCCAGGTGACACCTGGCCGGCCCTCAACTATTCCAACGCAGGCAGAATCAGCCCATCACGTCCGCAATCGCAGCGTCGACGGCCCGCTTCAGCCGCTCGATGATCTCGTCCAATTCTGCCTCCGTCACTACCAGCGGTGGCGAGATCATCACGTGGTCGCCTGCCACGCCATCGGCGCAGCCACCCATCACATACACGATCAACCCATCGGCAAAGGCGTGATCGAACACCCGCGCATTGAGCTTCTGTTTGGCCGGGAAAGGCGCTTTCGTCGAGCGGTCGGCCACCAACTCGATGGCCCACATCAGCCCCTGGCCCCGAATGTCGCCCACGTACGGGTGATCGTCAAAGGCAACGTGCAGCTTCTGGCCCAGCTTCTCGCCCATCGACGCAGCCTGCGCGACGAGGTCGTGCGCCTCAAGATAGTCGACCGCCGCCACACCAGCCGCTGACGCCACCGGCTGGTGGCTGAAGGTGCCGCCATGGTTGAAATCGCCCAGCTTGTCCCACACCATCTCGACCAGCTCGCCGCGCACCGCACACGCGCTGAGCGGAACGTATCCGCCAGATACACCCTTGCCCAGCGTGATCATGTCCGGGATCACCGGCCACTGCTCGATGGCCATCCAGTGCCCGGTGCGGCCCATGCCGGTCATCACCTCGTCGTCGATCAGCAGCACCCCATGCCGGTTGCAGATCTCGCGAATGCGCGGCCAGTAGTCGTCAGGCGGCACCACCGCACCCAGCGTCGCGCCCGAAATCGGCTCGGCGATAAACCCCGCGACCGTGTCGGGGCCCTGCCGCTTGATCTCCTCTTCCAGCGCGTCGGCACAGCGCAGGCCGCATTCCGGGTAGGATAATCCAAACGGGCAGCGATAGCAGTACACCGGCGGGATGTGTGGCATATCGAGGAACTGTGGCTCGAAAGTCTTGCGCATTGACGGCTTGCCCATCACCGCCAGCGCGCCCATCGTCCCGCCGTGATACGACCCCCAGCGCCCGATCACTTTGTAGCGGCCCGGCTGGCCGCACGCGATCTGCGCCTGCCGCGCGAACTTGATAGCCGTCTCGACCGCCTCAGAGCCTGATGTGAGGTAGAAGATGCGCGGGTCGGGCAGCGGCAGGTGCGCTGCTAGCTTGTCCGACAATTCCTCCAGCGGCTCGCTGGTGAACATGGTGGCGTGCGCATAGGCGACCTGCGCCGCCTGCGCGCCGATGGCGTCGGCGATCTCTTTCACGCCGTGCCCCAAGTTGACCACCACCGCTCCGCCGGAGCCGTCGATATAGCGCTTGCCTTCGGTATCCCACAAATAGATGCCCTCGCCGCGCGCCACGCTCGGCTTGACGTTCTTGTGCTTGCGATAGAAGACGTGCGAGTGTTTGCCCAAATCTTTCGCCGCCACAGGTCGACCTTTCAGACTAAGGATTACGCCAAGAGGATTATCTGCCGGTCCTCACATACAGGTAAGCCTGCCCGCGCTTGCCCGTCATCTCGACGGCCCCCATGCCGCGCAGGCAGTAGGCCATTTTCTGCGCGATGTACAGCCGCTCGCCGAGGGCCCCGGCCAATTCCCGCGTTGTGAATGGCTCGGGCAGCGAGGCGGGCAGCAGCGCGCGAAAGTCGTCAACCGTCTCGAACCGCCGCTGCTCGACCACGCCCAGCAGCCGGTGATCCGTGATGCTCCATCCGTGCCGCCGCCAGCTTCCCTGTCCGTCGTTGACGCGCACTTCTTCCTCACGGACAAGCGCCACTTCGAGCGTCAGGTTGTCACGCGGGACGAGGTGCGGGAAGCTGACCAGCTCGCGGAAGATGTGCGCCACCGTCCCGTGCTGCGGCGACTTGCGCCGTTCTAGCGGCGTTCGGCCATCCGGCCCCAGCTTGACGATCCACTTCTCGGCGGCGATGGGATGCACCACCCGCACCGGGTGCGATGCCGTAAGCCGGGCCAGCTTGGTCTTCATCGCCGCGAAGTTGCGCGTCTGGATTTCGATTAGCTGCTCGCCGCGCACGATGTCGATCACGTAGCCGTCGACCTCGACCTCGTGCAGATCGCCCGGCTGCGAGTAGTAGTCCTTCAACGCCGCGTGCAGCGAGCGCTCGCCAAGCGTGCCGATGTGGGGTTCGTCAGGCATCACGATTCTCTCAGGCAGGCGCACAGCCTACGCCATCTCCACGACCGTTGCCTCGCCCTGCCCTACCCCGACGCACAGCGTCGCAAGACCGTAGCGCATCTTCTCGCCCGCTGCTTTGCGACGCTTCATCTCGTGCAGCAGCGTGGTCAGAATGCGCGCCCCGGAGCAGCCCAGCGGGTGCCCCAACGCAATCGCCCCACCGTTGACATTGGTGATCTCTTGCCGGAAGCCCGCCGTCTCCATCACCGCCAGCGACTGCACCGCGAACGCCTCATTCAGCTCGATCAGGTCGATTTCGTCAATAGTCAGCCCGGCCCGCTTGAGCGCCTTCTCGGTCGCCCCGATGGGGCCCAGGCCCATGGTGCGCGGGTCGACACCGGCCGCGCCGCTCGCCACCCAGCGAGCCAGCGGCGTGAGCCCCAGCGCGGCGGCCCTCTCGGCACTCATCACCAGCACCGCCGCTGCGCCATCGTTCAGCCCCGACGAATTGCCCGCTGTCACCGTGCCGCCCTTGCGGAAGACCGGGCGCAGCTTCGCAAGCTGCTCCATGCTCGTGTCGAGCACAGCGGTGCCATCCTGCCAGGTGTAGCGCGGGTGCTCGTCGTGCTCGAAGACAATCGGATCGCCCTTGCGCTGCGGGATCTCGACCGGCACGATCTCCTCTTTGAAATGTCCGCTGTTGATCGCCTCGACCGCGCGGCGATGCAACTCCAGCGCAAAGGTGTCCTGCATCTCGCGGCTGAGGTGCGGGCGCTGTTCGTAGATGTTCTCCGCCGTCTCGCCCATTGCCTCCAGCGGAAACATGGCCTCCATTCTGGGGTTCGGGTAGCGCCAGCCGAGCGTCGTATCCCAGCCCGTGACGTTACCGTTCTGGTAGGCGCGTTCGCCTTTCGGCAGCGAGTACGGCGCGCGGCTCATGTTCTCCACGCCGCCCGCGATGTACAGGTCGCCCTCGCCCAGCGCGATGGCCCGCGCCGCCTGGTTGACGGCGTTCAGGCCCGACGCGCACAGCCGGTTGAACGTCACCCCTGCCACGTGCTGCGGCAGCCCGGCCAGCAGCAGCGCCATGCGCGCCACGTTGCGATTATCCTCGCCGGCCTGGTTGGCGCAGCCGAAATAGACTTCCTCGATCTCGTTGGGGTCAATCCCGTTGCGCTCGACGATAGCTTTGATCGGGATCGCCGCCAGGTCGTCGGCACGGACGGCAGCCAGCGTCCCACCGATCCTGCCGACAGCGGTCCGGATGGCATCAACGATGACGACTTCGTGCATGGTGGTAGCATCCTTAGTGTTCGCGGTGATGTATGCTCAGGTTGCGCACTCAATTATGTCACTACGGCGTCACGCCGCCAAACTCGCTCAACGCCAGCGCCAGCCCCATCGCGATGGCGATCATGATAAACATGAAGCCGGCGGCCAACCCAAAGAAGCCCACGACGCGTGTCTGCAGCGGGTTCGCCCGACCGACTCTTCTGTCCCATGCTGTCGATCCGCGACCCGCCCTTCCCCGTGATCAGCCCGTAGCCGCCGATCCCTATCCCGAACAGGCCCACCAGCCCCAGCGGCAGCAGGCAGCACAGCACGCGCCCAAGGAAACCATTGATCATCGATCACCTCGCTCTATGTCATAGGAACCTCCCCTCATTATATGTGAAGTCTGGAACAAACGCCGGTGGGATCGTGTGCGCTGCCGGTGGAAAAGAACAGGGCCGGCACACAGGCCGGCCCGGATGATCCGCAGCGGTAGATCGGAGAGATACCTTAAGTTAGGGCGGCGGTTACAGTCGCATCGGCTGGGCGTCGAGCGTGCTCAACGTGCGGACCAGCCCCAGCACGTCGTCGCGCTGCAGCAGGCCCAGCACAGCGCCGTCCTGCTGGACGGGCAGCAGGCGCAGGCCCGCCAGCTCCATCCGCTGGAGCGCCTTAAACAGGTCGGTGTCCGGCCCGACTTGCTCGCGCTCGCCAACCGGCGTCATCATCATGGCCAGCGTGGTCACGGGCCATTTCTCAGGGGGAACGCGCCGCAGGTGCTCGACACCCAGCAGCCCCCGCACACCCTCGTCGCCGGTAATGACCAGTGTCCGCAGCCCCGCGCCCAGCATCCGAGCGTCGGCAAGCTGCTGGATGGTCAGGTCGCCGGGCAACGTAATGAAATTGGGCTGCATCAACTGGCGGGCGGTGCGCCCGGTCAGCAGCAGCCGCACCCGCGCGGCCTGCATCTCGGCGTTAGCTGCTCCCTGCAGGAAGAAACCGATCAGCCCCAGCCACAGCCCGTTGGAGAAGTCCCCGGTGAACACCATCAGCGCGCCTACGCCGATGAAGCCAAACGCAATCACCCGGCCAACAGTCCCCGCGGTGATCGTGGCGCGGGCCTGTTTGCCCGTCAGCCCCCACAGGATGGCGTGCAGCACGCGCCCGCCGTCCAGCGGGAAGCCGGGGATCAGGTTGAAGCCGACTAGCATCAGGTTGATCATCCCCAGGTAGCCGAAGAACGCGATCAGCGGCTCGGCCACGCCCAGCAGGCGCGTTTGCAGCCACAGTGCGCCCAGCACCCCGGCAAGCGCCAGGCTGACCACTGGCCCGGCAATCGCCACCGCAAACTCGCTGAATGGGCCCGGCGGTTCATCACCCATCTCCGCCAACCCGCCGAAGATCATCAGCCGGATGCGCCGCACGGGGATCCGGTACACCATCGCCAGCAGCGCGTGGCCCAGTTCGTGCAGCAGCACGCTGACGAACAGCGCTATCGCCGTGGTCGCCCCCAGCAGCCAGTAGGTATCCACCGTCCAGCCACTGTAGCGATCAGGAAAGTAGCTTGTCGCCAGGGACCACGTCAGCAGGCCAAAGATCAGGAACCACGACCAGTCCAACCGGACCGGGATTCCGAAGATGCGGCCCAATGGCAGCCCCTGCGCGTTTTCCTTCATTGCGTCCCTTTCTTTCTACCGGTAACGCGTCAGTTCTCCTAAGTGTACCTCAAATCGCCCGCCGACTGCGTTAGAGCCGTCTATGAACAGGGCTGGGGATGGCGCACGCGCACGGCTTGTATCCTTACTGCCACACTATCATAGAAGCCGCCGACAGGTTATCGACAGCCAGCCGACAGGTCCAGGCCTAGCAGCCGGCAGCGAGCGGGGTATGATCTAAACTCGCACACAAAACGAACCGGATACAGGAGATCTTCATGGCTCATCAGCAGCACACGCAGCGCCACGCGCGCCAATCCATACCAGGGCGCATCAACCGCCTGCCAATACCGACACTGGGCCACTTCACGCCGCTCATTGGGGTGGCCGGGCTGGTGATCGGGCTGGCGCTATTCGGCGTGGTGGGCGGGTTAGTGCTGAGCGCCATCGTCACCGGCGACGCGCTGAACCCGTTCCATGGCGAGGACGTGGTCGTCGCCATGCCGGGAAAGCAGGGCGTCGAAGGGCTGACGCTGCCCTCGTTCCTCCAGCCCAACCCTCCCAACCGCCGCGTGACGATCGTGCTGCTGGGTGCTGACACACGCCCCGCCGAGACGGGCTACCGCACGCCCACCGACACGATCATGCTGCTGACCATCGATCCCCAGGCCGGGACAGCGGGCATCGTCTCGCTGCCGCGCGATCTGTACGTCGACATCCCCGGCTACGGCCCTGACCGGATCAACACGGCCTATGTCAGGGGCGGTGGCCAACTGGTGATGGACACCATCGCACAGGATTTCGGCATTCAGGTTGATCATTACGTGCTGGTACAGTTCGACGCGTTCGTCACGCTGGTCGATCAGATTGGCGGGATCGACGTCAACGTACCCACAGAGATCTACGACCCGGAGTTCCCCGCCGAGTGCTACAGCCGCGACAACTGCGGCTTCGATCCGCTATACATCCCCGCCGGGCAGCAGCACTTCGACGGCTGGACGGCGCTGCGCTACGCCCGCGTGCGCCACACCGACAACGACTACGAGCGTGCGCGCCGCCAGCAGGTCGTGCTGTTCGCCATTCGCGATAGGATCGTCAGCCTGCAGATGCTGCCGGTGCTGGTCCAGCGCGCGCCGGCGCTGTACGCCACGCTCACCAGCGCGGTTCGCACCGACCTCACGCTGGACGAGTTGCTGACGCTCGCGCAGCAGGCCGCCGCCATCGACCGGGCCAACATCCGCTCGGCGGTGGTCGACGGCAGTTACGTTACGCCATTCCGCACGTCCGGCGGCGCGGACGTCCTCCAGCCGGATTACGAGAAGATCGACGCGCTGATCGCGGACACGTTCGGTACCACACCATAACCTGACACATGCACAGGGCACGGCGTGCTGTGCCCTCTGATTCATTCTCTCTCTGCGCTCTTTGCGTTCTCTGCGGTTAGTCTCTTCTTACCGGTAAAGCCCTTCGGGGTCCAGCTCTTCGCGGACCACGCGCAGCTCTTCGTCGGTCGGCACGGGCGTCTCGGCGATGTCCTCCGCGAGCCGCACCTTCCAACCCATGCTGTCGCGCACTTCATCCAGCGTGACGCCGGGGTGCAGCGATACTAGCTGCATCTCGCGTTCAGCGTTGCCAAAGTCGAACAGCGCCTTGTCGGTGACCACGAACTGCGGCCCGGTCCCTGGCAGGCCGAGCTCTCTCGCGCGCGCTGCCGCCTTCGAGATGCCCCGGCGACGTGTAGAAGTCGAGCTTCTCGACAAACGAACGCTTGCCCAGCCGCATAATCATCGTGATCTGTCTGGCGTTGATGGCAATCTCGCATGCGCCGCCGGAGCCCGGCAGGCGCACCTTGGGCGCATCATAGCTGCCGATCACCGTCGTGTTCAGGTTTCCGTGGCGGTCGATCTGCGCGCCGCCCAGCAGCGCCACGTCGACCAGCCCGCCCTGCAAGTACAGGCTGAACAGGTCGATCATCGACATCACCGATGTGGCCCCGGTGACCAGCGTCGGGTCGCCGATGGACAGCGGCAGGCGGGCCGGCTGCGCGCCGTACACGCCCAACTCGTAGATCAGCTCAAGCTCCGGGGCGACGGTCCGCCGCGCCAGGTTGCAGGCGATGTTGGGCTGCCCGACGCCCACGAACACGGTCCGCGCGCCCTTCAGCGCCCGCGCCGCCGAGACGATCATCATCTCTGAGGAGGAATAGTCGCTCATACATAGGCTCCATAATCGATCGGGCTAGCAGGGGCAGTGCCCGCTGGCTTGATGCGGTTCAGCGTCTCCGGGCCAAGTTTGCGCAGGTACTCGGCCCGATCCGCGACGCCGTACACCCACTCGTCAAGCCACTGCTCGGTCGCGGCCTGCTCGCGCGAGATCTCGTCCCACTTCAGATAGAAGGCGTTGTCGCGGTCGTAGTAGCCCTGCACGTACGACGGGTGTGCACCGAACGGCTCGTGCACCACTGCGTCGACGATCAGGCCGGGGATCAGCGTGCGGTTGGGGTCGGCGCGGATTGTCTCCTCGCCGACGATCTCTTCCACCACGACGATTACCTTGCCCGCCGCGAAAGCTGCCTCTTTCTGGCAGCCTAGCAATCCCCACAGCTGCGTGTTGCCCGACTCGTCCGCGCGCTGCGCGTGGACAATCGTCACGTCCGGGTTGATCGGTGGCACGACGGCGATGGGGCCGTCGCCGTACGGGCTGTCCACCGAGGCGATGCGCGGGTTCGCCGCCATCATGTCGGACCCGGTGTAGCTGCGCAGCGGGAAGAACGGCAGCTTCATCGCGCCCGCCGTATAACGGCCCACCATCCCGAAATGCGAGTATTCCTCGATCTCCAGCGGCGCGGGCACGCCCTTTTCGACCGCCCGCCGCACGGCGTGCAGCGACCCGACGCCGGGGTTGCCCAGGTAGCTGAACACCAGCTTTGAGGCCACACTCGCCGCGATCATCTGGTCGTAGATCAGGTCAGGCGTCAGGCGGATCAGCGTCAGGTTCTTGCGCCGCTGCCGGATGATCTCGTGCCCGGCGGCAAAACAGATGAAGGCCGTGAAGCCCTCGATAGCCAGCGACATGCCGTCCACGACATGCGTCGCGATGGCTTCCTGCATCGATACGATTTTATTGGTCACGTTGACTCTCTCGTTCGTGAAGGGCGCTCAAACAAAAAGGCGTGAGCGTACCGAGGCAGGGGCGCACGTCTGTGCGCCCCTGCGACCTGTAATCGTAAGCGTCTTACCCGTGGATGACCGTCTGGCTCTGCTCGCGCATGTAGTTAAGCAGAGTCCAGTGCCCGCCGATGTTGCGCCCCGACGAGCCGCTCGACTTCCAGCCACCGAACGTCTGGAACCCCGGCCACGCACCGGTCGTCGCACCGCTGTCCCGGTTGACGTACACTGTGCCGGCCTGGATGTTGTCGAGGAACCACTGTGTCTCATCCGCGCCGCCAAAGAAGCCTGCCGTCAGACCGTACTGCACGTCGTTGGCCTTCTGCATGGCCTCTTCCAGCGTGTCGACCGGGGTCACGTACAGGATCGGCACAAACAGCTCGGTCTGCACCAGGAAATGATCCTGCGGCAGGTCGGTGATGATCGTCGGCTGCACGAAGTAACCGTTGGCGAACGGGCCATCAGTCAGCACCTCGCCGCCATACACAACCTTGCCGTCGGCCCTGGCCTTCTCCATGAAGCGTTTGTAATCCTCAAAGGCGTTCTTGTTCACCAGCGGCCCCATAAAGGTGTCTTTGTCGAGCGGGTCGCCGATCTTGAGCGCCTTTGTCTTCTCGACCAGCTTGCTGACAAACGAGTCGTACACGTCCTTCTGCACGTACACGCGCGAGCAGGCCGAGCACTTCTGCCCGTCCATTCCAAATGCCGAACGCATGACGCCCATTGCCGCTTTATCAAGGTCGGCCTTCTTCGAGACTATGGTCGGGTTCTTGCCGCCCATCTCTACCACGACCGGCTTGGGATACGTTGTGGCAAAATCGCGGTAGACCTGGTTGAAGCCCACATCATACGAGCCGGTAAAAGTGATCCCGTCAACATCCGGGTTGGTGACCAGCTCGTTGCCCGCCGTGCGGCCCGGCCCGGTGATGAAGTTCGCCGCGCCCGCTAGCACGCCCGCCTCGACACAGTACTTGATCAGCATGTAGGCCGACCACGGCGCATCCGACGACGGCTTGAGCGTGACGGTGTTGCCGGTGACCAGCGCCGCCGCGACCGGACCTGCCGCCAGCGCCAGCGGGAAGTTGAACGGCGAGATGACCGTCCACACGCCGTAGGGCTTGAGGACACTGGTGTTGGTATCATTCGCGCCAAAGGCATTCATCTGCCGGACGAAGCCCTTGTTCTCGCGCATCTGGTAGGCGTAGTAGCGCAGCAGGTCCGCCGATTCCTGCACGTCGCCCATCGCCTCGGTGCGATTCTTGCCCATCTCCAGGATCATCATCGCCGAGATCTCCATCATGTTATCGGAGATCATGTCGGCTACCTTCTCGACGAGCTGGCAGCGCTCTTCATACGGTTTGCACGACCATTCCGGAAACGCCTTGCGGGCCGCTGCGATTGCCGCCTTTGAGTTGTCGGCGTTGGCCTTCTGGAAGTACACCAGCGGCTCGCGCGTGTCTGCCGGGTTAAAGACCGGGAACGTCTCGGCGGCCTTCACCTCTTTGCCGCCAATCAGCAGTGGAAGCGTGGAGCCTTTCATCGCCTTGACGCGCTCGGCGGCCTGGTCAAAGGCAGCGTTAAGCTCCTTGTCGTCAACCGACATGGTTGTGTAGGTAATCTTGAAAGCCATGCGTTTCTCCCTCGAAATGTTAATGCGGTCGAAAAGAGGATGGTAGCCTTCGCAAAAACGCGGTGCTCACCAATCATACACGCGGAAGGTTGCGGCTGCCTATCCCCTGCGCTGTGAGCATCGGCACCTGTAACTTGATTATAGATCAGGAAGCGTCGGAAGTGATAAAGTTGTCGTGGCCGCGCAGCAACCGGCAATCCTGTACGAATGATCGGTTGGGTAGCGCGCCTCTGGCGGTTACAATCAATGCAGTACCTGACCGCGCCTCAGGTCGCAGAGAGGAACCGCATATGCCAGATCAATCCGCGCCGGATATCCGCGAATACCGGCGCACGATGGGATTGTTCGCCACCGGCGTCGGCGTGTTGATTACCGTCAGAGACTCCGGCGAGCCGGTCGGAATGACGGCCAACGCTATCACCTCGGTGTCGCTCGATCCGCTGCTGCTGCTGGTGTGTGTCGGCAAAGACGCAAATCTCGCGCCGATTCTGCTGGAGAAGTCTACCTTCACGTTGAGCTTTCTGCGCGCTTCGCAAGGCGACGTGTCTGACCATTTTGCTGGGCGGCTGCACGGCGATCCGCCGCCGGTCACGTTCGAGCCGTTTGGCAGCGGGGTCCGCCTCGGCGACTGTCTGGGGGCGGTCGCCTGCGCGCAGCGCGACGTATGCGACGGCGGCGATCACTGGATCGTCATCGCCCGCGTGACAGACCTGTATCGCGCCGATGACGCCTCGGACCCGCTGATCTTCTTCGGTGGCAGGTACCAGCGCCTCAACGGCCCCGCCGAGTAAGCCCCCTACCCCGCACACACATTTATTGCAGCGTCGTCCACGCCTGCGAGAACGGCGAGTCCTGTGTCCACATGCCGTCAGGATGCTGGCCGCGTGCGAAGAAGCTGTAGCGGTGCCCGATTTGCCCGGTGAACAACGACTGGCCGGGCTGGTCGGTCGTCTGCCACAGCAGCCAGTCGCCGCCCGTGGTGTCGTCGTGATAGTACACTTCGTACCTTGTCAGCGAGAGATCGCTGGAGCGCCACTTGACCAGCGCCGCCGAGCGGCTCGCGTCGAGCAGCGGCAGCACGCTGACCACCGCGCGGTTGCTTTGCTCGATCAGGATCGCTGGCCTGCCGCCGATCATGAAGGCGAACGCTGAGCCGGGCGTCTGGTTGCGGTTGGTGGCCGGGTCAAGCTGCACGTGGTACGCGCCGTCGTCGCCGGGCGTGATGGTCTGCCGTGAGCCATCCCACTGGATCAGTGTGGCCTGCTGCGCCCGCGGCGGGATGACCACCTCGCCCGGCTGGCCGGTCTCGTCCCACACCACGGTGATGATCTCCGCCGTCGAGGGCCGCGCGAAGATCGTCCACTGTCGCCCGTTCAGCGAGTAGCCGGTCAGCGGCACGAACGGCACCGTCCCGAACACTTCGCCCACGGTGTGAAACGCCCTGAACGCAGGCCGCGACTTGCCGGCCTTAGGGCTTTGGTTGAAGCACACGTTGTCGGTGGTGTTGCGCAGCAGCCCCAGCGCATCGCCCCAGCAGATCGCGCCCGTGTCGCACAGGCTGCCGTCGTTCGGCGCGAAAGTCGTACCACGCGGCTGGTTGCCGCAGTCGTCGTAAAGCTGGAAGTGGAACAGCTTGGCAGCGTCGGCCAGGAAGGTGAATACCGCGTTGTCGATGACGTAGGCCGCCTGCTCATCGAGCGTCGCGCGCCACACGATCTGGTCGGGGCGCGTGGCCCACGTAGGGCCGGGATAATCGTTCCATACCGGCACGCCCGATTCGTTGACCCACACCGGCACGTTGCCCAGCCCATAGGCCGCCAGCAGCGTCTGCGTCTGCGCGACGAGCGTGAAGGTGTAAGGCGGATGTCCGTAAGCGTGCACAGCCACGATGTCGAATGGGAATCGCTGATTGATCGGGTTAGGGTCGTCGCGGTAGGCATTCAGCACGTCGATCAAAAACTGCGGCTGCTCGAACAGCACCAGCCCGCCCATCATGATCTTGGACTTCGAGTCGGCCTGCTGCGCAGCGATGTACGCCACCTTGAGAAGCCGCGCGTAATCGCCCGCGCCACCCTTCCAGAACTGCGTGAAGTCCGGCTCGTTCCAGATCTCCCACACCCGTACGCCTGCGCCGCTCGGCCAGTTCTCGGCGTTGGCCAGCACGCCGTTCGGCTTATAGCGTTGCACGGCGTTATACACGAACGCCGCCCACGGGTTGCCGGGGTTGATATCTTTGCCGGGGCCGGGTGTATCGCTGCCATCGGTGAACACCGGCTCGTACAGCCGGGTCGGCGTGTAATTCGGCCCGGCGTACATCTGCGGCGTGCCCAGCAGGATCGCGTCGATCTTCAGCCCGTTGGCGACGTCGTTGCGGACCGGGTCGTCATAAGCCTGCCATACGTACTGCCCGGCTTGCTGCTCGATTTCATTCCAGTAGATGGCAAAGCGATCCCAGCCCACGCCGCTGTCCAGCCCCTGCTGGATGCGCTGCGCGCTGCCCTGATGCTGCGCGCTGCTGATGAAATTCATGCCCAGACGGTCGGCGTAAAGCGCGCCTGTCGCGGGAGCAGGGATAGCCGTCGGCGGCAGCGGGGTCGACGTGGCGGTCGGCTGCTGCGGGACCGGCGTCTCGCTGGGCGTGGCGCTCGGCGGTGCGGCAGTCGCGTTCACTGCGGGGACAATGGTCACACCGCTCAGGTCGAGCGTCGGCGCGATGGTTGGGACGCCGGCTCCCTGCGTGGGGTGATACGGCCCGACGACCAGCGGCGTGGCCGTCACGAAGATGACGTACGGTGTCGAGGTCGGCTCGCCGCCCTGTGGCGTGGCGGTCACGTAGACCACGTTTGATGTGACTGTCGGCGTCGGCTGCGGGCCGGGTGTCGACGAGGGGCCGTAGCCCTCTGGCGTGGCGGTTATGAAGATGACGTTCGGCGTAGCGGTCCGCACCGGCCGCGGCGCAGGCTCGGCGAAACCGCGCAGCGGGGGAACGTGGCAACCCACCAGAACGATCATGGCAAGTGCGCCTGCCAGCAACATGTGAAGTGGTGACCGCCGGAGTAGCTGCATATCCCTTCCCGTCTGGCGCGATAGTGTCGCCCCACAAACAGGCCCTATGATACCACAGCGATCCCTCGCGCGCCCTCGCGACTTTTACCGCTCGCCGCCCGTTTCGGTGTACAATAAGAGTTGGCAGTTATTGTGAATTCTACACAAACGGGACAGCTTGCGGAGGTGGACCGGTGCGGGGGCTGTTGATTGCTGGCATTGCGCTTGAAGTCACGCTCGTCGTGGGCGTGCTGGTGCTTGCCATGAGAGCCCGCCGCTGGCCGCCTACCGGGCGCTGATCGCGTGTCGATCGTTCACTTGCCAGCCCTGCCCGGCTGGCACCAGGAAGGAGATCGTCACATGGTCTTTCCCGACTTCTATGCTACGGAGCGGGTTGGAAAGCTGCTGCGGCCCGACGTGCCGCAGGCCATCGCAGCGGGCCAGACTGCCGGACTGAAGCCATCCACCTCCGACCGCCAGCGCATCCTGCTGCTGCTTGTCGATGCGCAGGTCGACTTCATCCACGAGGATGGCTCGCTGAGCGTGCCCGGCGCGGTGGATGACACGCGTCGGACCATCGAATGGCTGTTTGCCCACGCCAGCGAGATCACCGGCATCGCCGCCTCACTCGACACCCACTTTCCATTTCAGATCTTCTATCCCACGTGGTGGGTCGACGCAGACGGCAGCCCGCCCAGACCTTACACCCAGATCAGCGCCGCCGATGTCGACGCGGGGCGCTGGCGGCCCACTCGCGAGGTCAACTGGTCGTGCGAATACGTCCACCGGCTGGAGGAAGGCTCGCGCAAGGTGCTGACCATCTGGCCATATCACACCATGCTGGGCACGCCCGGCCATGCGATCACGCCTGCGCTGTACGAGGCGATCATCTTCCACACCGCCGCCCGCGATGCGAAACCGGTGTTTTTGACCAAAGGCACCATCGACAAGACCGAGCACTACTCGATCCTGGAGCCAGAAGTCAAGGTGCCCGACGAGCCACAGGGCACGCTCAACATGGCGTTCGTCGACATGATCGCCGGCTACGACCTCGTGTACTTTGCCGGGCAGGCCAAGAGCCACTGCGTGTTGGAGACGATCCGCTCGCTGGTCAACCACTTCGGCGCGACCCGGCCCGACCTTGTCGCCAGGTGGCGGCTGCTCGAAGACTGTACCTCGTCCGTTGCCCACCCTGAGATCGACTTTGAGGCTATCGCCGACCGGCAGCTTGCCGAATTCGAGCAGCAGGGCCTCAGGCGCATCTACACCCGCGACCCCATCGGCTGATTGGCGACATAACTAGCTCTCTTCTGGCCCTGCCTGCATTCAACAGGCAGGGCCACAGTGCGTTGCCGCCGCACGCTCTCACAGGGCCTGTGCATCCATTAGCTGCCACGCGTGTTATAGTATAGTAGCCTCTACTGCCGGCAACCTCACCGGCTTCAGATGTTCAGAAAGGGCCAGCATGAGCACCCCACAACCACATCGGACCGCGCTGATCACCGACAGTACCAGCGACCTGCCGCTGGAACTGGTCAAGCGCTACGGCATTATCGTCGTGCCACAGGTATTGATCTGGGGCACTGAGGAATTACGCGACAACGTCAACATCACCCCGCAGGAGTTCTACTCACGCCTGGCAACCGACCCTGCCCATCCGACCACCTCGCAGCCGGTAGCCGCCGACTTTGTCAGCGTGCTTGAGCAGGCAAAGGCCAGCGGTGCGCAGGAGGCGCTGGCCATATGCCTGAGCGACCAACTGAGCGGCACGCTCGACTCAGCGCATCAGGCGGCTGAGATGGTCGATATGCCGTTTCAGGTGGTCAACTCCTACTCGGTGTCGATGGGACTTGGCTTTCAGGTGCTGGCTGCCGCCCGCGTACGCGAGGCTGGCGGCGACCTGTCGGCAATGATGCTCGCCGCGTCGCTGGTGCGCCAGACGGCCAGCATCTACTTCTCACTCAACACGCTTGAATTCCTGCATCGCGGCGGGCGCATCGGCGGCGCGGCGATGCTGGTCGGCACCGCACTCCAGCTCAAGCCGATGCTCGTAATCGACCACCAGACCGGGCGCGTCGAGCCGGGTGAGCGAACCCGCACGCGCAAGAAAGCCCTGCAGCGCGTGTACGAGGTCTTCTTCGAGCACATGAAGGCGAATGAGAGCGTTCATGTCACGGTGCTGCATGGAGCCGCACCTGAAGAGGCCGCCGAAATGGAGCAGCGCATCCGCGCCGAGCAGAACGTATCCGAGCTGATCATCACCACCGTTTCGCCGGTGATCGGCGTCCATACCGGGCCGGGTGCTATCGGACTGGCCGGCTATTACGAGCAGTGACGGGGCCAGCACCCCGTACGTTCCGAACCCAAAGAGGAGAAACCATGAGCGACTCCGGACACAAGATTGCCATCATCACCGACAGCACCTGCGACATCCCGGCGGAGATGCGCCAGCAGTACGGCATCTACGTGGCCCCGTTATATGTCATCTGGGGCACTGAAGAACTGCGCGACGGCGTCGACATCAGTCCCAACGCGTTCTACCAGCGACTCGTGCGGGACCCCGACCACCCGACCACCTCGCAGCCGACACCCAAGGACTTCGTTGACCTGATCGAGCAGGCCAAGAAAGACGGAGCCGAGGAAGCGGTGATTATCGCCATCAGCGATAAATTGAGCGGCACGCTGGACTCGGCCCACCAGGCGCGTGACATGGTCGACATTCCCCTCAAGATCTTCGACTCGCGTTCGATCTCGATGGGCCTCGGCTGGCAGGTTATCGCCGCCGCCCGCGCGCGCGACGCAGGCGCAACCTCCGACCAGATCGTCGCCACTGCCGACACAGTGCGCAAAAGCTCGACGGTCATCTTCACCGTCGACACGCTCGAATACCTGCACCGGGGCGGGCGTATCGGCGCGGCGGCCAAGCTGCTCGGAACGGCGCTTCAGCTCAAGCCGCAGTTGATGATCGACCCCGAGGTTGGCATCGTCGAGCCCGGCGAGCGCGTCCGCACACGCTCCAAGGCCATCGACAGCGTGTTCAATGTCTTCTTCGGCAAGATGGACACCGCCCAGCCGCTACACGTGACGGTGATGCACGTCGCCGCCCTGGAGGAGGCGCAGATCCTGGCCGACCGCATTCAGGCGACGTACAGCCCCGCCGAGATGTTCATCACCGACACCTCGCCGGTGGTCGGCGTGCACGGCGGCCCCGGCACGCTTGGGATCGTCGGTTACTGCGGCCAGTAGTCTGCAACCCGGCTCGCCGTTACTCTGTGCGACCCGTCCCAAGGGACGGGTCGCTTTTGCGCCGTCCTCACGCACGTGTATAATCGCCATTAACCGGCAATGACCGCCCAACCGCAAGGAGACGTACCAGAATGACTCCGCTGAACCCACAGGATGTCCAGGCCGCGCTGGACGCGCTGGGCCTGAACATCCACGTCCAGGTTTTCGAAACGTCCACGGCCACCGCGCAGGAGGCCGCCGACAGCATCGGCTGCGAGTTGGGCGCGATTGTCAAGAGCCTGTGCTTTGTGATCGACGGGCAGCCGGTGATCGTCCTCACGGCGGGCGACCGCCGTGCCGACGACCGCAAGATGGCGGCGCTGTATGAGGTGGGCCGCAAGAAGGTCAGGATGGCCGATTTCGACGGCACGGTTGCGGCCACCGGTTACGCGCCCGGCGGCGTGCCGCCGGTGGGGCACGTCCAGCCCCTGCCGGTCCTGATCGACGATACGCTGGCCCGCTTTGCGACGGTTTACTGCGCAGCCGGGTCGTCGAATGCCATCTTCCCGATCGCGTTTGGCACGCTGGTCGAAGCGACGAAGGGCCGCACAGCGGACATCGCGCAGGAATAGCCATGAATGGCTGTTTCGCTCTGAGCCGGTTTAGTCTAGAATACAGGTACTATATATGGCAACGTCGCACTGCCACAGGGAGAGGGAGAGCCAACGCATGGCACAATCTACAGGAACACAGAGCGTGAAATGGATGCGGCTCGGCGCGGCGTTTGCCGCCGGGTTGCTGCTTGCCGCCTGCAATCTGGGCCCACAGGCCGCGTCGGGGCCCCCTACCGCGACACCACAGCTTGTCGTCCCGCAGGGCGCGGGCGATCAACTCGTCCAGGTGACCGAGACGCCGCTGATTTCAGATCCCGCCGACCAACACCCCCGTTCCGGAGCTGCTGCCAGCTGAGAAGATCGGCCCGATTACGGTGGTCGGCACCACGCACCGCAGCCAGGAGGTGGTGACGGTGCATGTCACACGCGGCACCGCCGTCTCGAACCCGACCTGTTCGTGGGTGCTGCAAGACACCAACCAGACTGGTGCGCTCGGCGCGCCGACGACCACGCCGATTGACGCCGATACGGTCGACGATGTGTACACCTTCACGCCCGCTGCCGCCGGCACTTATGCTGTCAACTGTACCGGCATCGCCGTGACCGCCTCCGGACAGCGCGCTGTGAATGCCGCCGGCACGCCGTTCGCCGTCGACGCGAAGGGCTGAGCGTTTCGTCGAAGGCCTCCAGCCCCTCTTCTGAAAGGAACGGCCAGGGCGCATGTGCGCCCTGGCCGTGATTTTTTCTGACAGGTGTGTGCTCAGTCGGCGGCCAGTGCGACGATCCGCCGGCGGTGCGAAGCTCCCAGCGCCAGGGCGGCTACGCCGCCCAGCACCAGCAGCAGCGGCAGCCAGCCGAACACAGCCAGCAGCCCGGTCCGCTCTGCGATGCCGCCTGTAATCGCTGCGCCAATCCCACCGGCTATGAATGTGAAACCCAGCGTCAAACCGGTCATCACACCGGGCCGGTCGGGCATGATTTCCTGCCCCAACAGGATCGTCAGCGGCAGCGAGGCGTTGCTGCAAAAGCCGAGCGCCAACGCGGATAACAGCATCCACGCGCCCTGCGCGTGAACCAGCCCATACAGCATCGGCCCGCTTAACAGCATACTGGCGGCGATCACGGTGTGCCGCCCGACACGGTCGGACAGGAAGCCCGCTGCCAGTGCTCCACCTGCTGCGCCCAGCGAGATCACAAAGGCGATATTGCCGGCGTACTGCACGTTCTTGCCCTGCTGCAGGAAAAGCTGCGGCAGGTACGTGCCGACGCTCAGTGATGCCCACGAGCGGAACATGATCACCAGCGCCAGCAGCCCCACGCTGACCAGCGCCGCGATGCCCAGCGCCCGCGCCGCCCCCGAGGGGCTGTCTGCGCGGTGGGTGTGTGGATCGCCAGCGTCCTCGTAGCGCAGCCGCCGCAGCGCGCTGATCAGCACCGTCGAGGCCAGCCCGGCGACGCCCGCCAGGATCAACGTGCCATGCGGCCCGAAGGCGTTCAGCAGAAAGCCGGCGGCCAGCGGCCCCAGTGCGTAGCCGGACGTGCCCCCTAGCAGGAACACTGACATCGACCCGCCGCGCTGCTCCTGCGTGCTGATGCGCGGCACGCCACCCGCCCCTGATGGGTGAAAGGCGGCAGAGCCCAGCCCGCCAATCGCCACCAGCCCCAGCAGGAGGTCGAAGCGACCTGCCAGCCCGCTCAACCCGATGAACACGGCCTGCCACAGCATGCCGCCCAGCGCGAGCAGCGGCGCGCGGACCGTATCGGCGACCAGCCCAAACAGCGGCTGCCCTAGCGAGGTCGTCAGGCTGTACACGAACGCGATCAGCCCCACCTGCCCCTGCGTCATATGCAGCGGCGTGGTTTGCGCAGCGAGGATCAGCGGAAGCGCTCCGCTGTAGAAGTCGACGACGAAATGTGTCAGCGTTAGCGTAAGGAGCTTGCGATTGCGGAAGGGCGACATTCATGTCTCCGTGGCAGGGTGCTTCAACTCCGGCCTTCCTGCCAAGTTGTGAAGGGTGTTAGATGTTCGATTCCGGCCTGACGATCCCCGCACCAGCCGCGCCACGCGCCGCCACGCCTGAAGCTCGTACCACGCCATCAGCACGCTGAGCCGAAGCCCGTGCAGCCCATCGGCGTAGCCTTTGAGCGTCACAAACCGCCACCAGAACTGGCGCAGCGGCATGGTCACGTAGCTCCATGGTTTGGGCCGCTGGCCCTGTTCGTAGCGCAGCCGCGCCTCGATGTCGGTATAGCGTTCCTGCTTCTCGACGAACTGCGCCACGTCGCGGTAATTGTAATGCAGCAGCGGGCTGTCCAGATAGCCCGCCTCGCCGTCGAGGATCACCACTTCGTGCACCGGTCGCTGCGGGTCGTAGCGCGCGCTGGCGCGGTGCAGCACGCGTAGCTGGTAGTCGGGATACCAGCCCGCGCCGCGCGTCAGCCTGCCGAAAATGTAATTGTGCCGTGGCACCCACCAGCCACGCTCAACCCGTGCGATCTTCTCGCGTACCTCGGCGGCCAGCGCCGGCGTCACCCGTTCGTCGGCGTCGACGAAAAACACCCACTCTGCATCGACTGCCCGCAGCGCCGCGTCGCGCTGCGCACCGTAATTCTCAAAGGTGTGCTGCATGACCGCTGCCCCGGCGGCCCGCGCGATCTCCACCGTACGATCAGTGCTGAACGAGTCGAACACGACCACCGCGTCGGCCCATGCCAGGCTGGCGATGCACTCCGCGATGTTATCTTCCTCGTTGCGAGTGAGGATCACCCCGGCAAGCTGCGCCATAGATCACACCTGCCTGCTGCGCCGGATCACTTCGCGGTAGGCATCGACCAGCGCCTTACGCTCGTCATCCGGGCGCGACGAGTCGCGCGCCGTGCGCTGGATCAGGCGGTTCATCCCGGCCTGCACGATCCATACCGCGGCAATCCGCTTGAGCGGCCCGTAGTGCTTGCAATACAACTGAAAGCGCGCCGTCCACAGGTCGATCACCGACTGTGGCCTGACCTGTGACGTGCTCTGCCCGGCGTAGTGCACCACCCTTGCCGCCGGAATGCACACCACGCGCCAGCCTGCGTCGTGGATGCGCATCGCCCAGTCGATCTCCTCGCAGTACAGGTGGAACTGTTCGTCAAACAACCCGGTCTGCTGAATGGCTTCGCGGCGCAGCGTGAACGTCGCGCCCAGCGGGTGGCCCACGTCGAACGGTTCGTCGTGCGCGTACCACGCGCGCGGGTAGCGCCCGTTGAGGCGGCTCTCGGCGATGCGGCCCGGCAGCGCAAACAGGTCGATGACAAGCTGCGCCAGCCCCGGGAACTCGAAGGCACTGTGCTGGAACGTTCCATCGCCGTAGGCAAGCTGCGCGCCGCCCAGCCCCGCGCCCGTCGCCTGCATCCCGTCGACCAGCGACCGCAGCGTGCCCGGCTGCACCACCGTATCGGGGTTAAGCAGCAGCACGTATTCGGGCAAATCTGCACCATCGGGGAAACCCATCGCACGCAGCGCGAAGTTGTTGCCGCCGGCAAAGCCAAGGTTCTCGCCCGGCTCCAGCACGTGCGCCACCGGAAGGGCCTCGCGGATCGCCGCCGCTGTTCCATCCGTCGAGGCGTTGTCGACCACCCACACCGGCCCGTCGAGGCCGCTGCGCGCAAGGTCGTCAAACACCGAACGCAGGCACGCGACAGCCAGTGCGCGCACGTTCCACGTCACGATCACGATTGCCAATTGGGAAGTGGACGACATGCGGACGAGTATACCCTGCCTGTGAGGAGGATCACAGCAGGGGCGCGCCTGAATATGCGGCCCCTGCTGTCACATCGTGCTTGTTGAATTCCTACACAAAGCGCTTGCGCAGATCGCTGCTGGCGTAGTCCATGACCGACACGGTCAGCGCGATCAGCCATACGGCCATGCCTGCCGCGTTCCAGCGTGTCTGGTTGATCCACTGGAACAGGATCTGGCCGATGCCGCCACCACCCACAAAGCCGATGATGGTCGACATGCGGACGTTGATATCCCAGCGGTAGATGGTGAACGACAGGAACGGCGGGATTACCTGCGGGATGATGGCGTACATGATCACCTGCAGGCGGTTTGCGCCCGTCGCCGTGACGGCCTCAATCGGACCCGGATCGATGCTCTCGATGGCCTCTGAGTACAGCTTGCCCAGTGCGGCGATTGTGTGGATCGTCAGCGCGATGACGCCCGCGAACGGGCCCAGCCCGACCCACACCGCCGCGATCACTGCCCAGATGATCGGCTCAATCGACCGCGCCACGTTCATCACGAAGCGCACCGCGTAGTACACCAGCCGCGTCGGCACCGTCGTCCACATCAGGTTGCGCGCGGCCAGGAAGCTGACCGGCACCGCCAGCACGATGCCAAAGGTCGTCGCCATCAACGCCTGGAAGATCGTGACGATCATGCGGCCAATCGCCAGGGAGAAGTCATCAGAAAGGTGGGTGGCCCCCACGCCGACGATCTGCCGCGCCGATATCTTGTGCTTCTGTGCCCCGACCGCAGACGAAGGCGTCAGGTACTGTGGCGCAGTGAACGACACCATGAAGCTGCCGTCAGCATTCGGCATGACGTTGGGGGCCTGGCTGGTGGTCGGGTCGATGGGCTGGAACTTCTCACCGATCGGGTCCTCCCACCAGATGCCGATCACCTTACCCGGCTCGAAATCCGCCGCCGGCCACGGTGATCACACTGCCCGGCGCAACGCCCTCCCCCACCACGTATTCCGACAGGTCGCCGCACGACGGCGACACCGTTACCCACGGCTGATCGCTGCTGGGCTGCGGCTGGTCGGGAATCGACCCCTCAATGCACGGCACCGCAAACGGCGCGGAGGCCTGGTCAATCGTCATCTCGCGCGTGACGGCTGCGTTCCACGGCCACATCACTGCTGTGAAGATCCGGAACGTGTCGGGAAACTCGGTGAAAAACTTGTACAGGTTGATCTCGGTCGCTTGCCAACCCAGGAAGTAGGTAAAGATCAGGATGATGGCCAACCCCAGCCCTGATGTAAATCGCTGGCCGCTTGCCTGCTTCACCGCCGAAAAGATCACCCACACCCAGAACAGCGCCGCGATCCCGATCAGCACCTCGATTAGCCCGTTGAACGCCCTGAACTCCTTGGTGGTGCTGGTCCAGATGATCAACCCGACCATCGCCGCGCTCAACAGCAGGAAGCCAATCCCGGTGGCGATCTGGCCGATGTACATGTGCCCCGCGCCGGGGATAATCGACAGCAGCCCGGCGACCAGCGGCGAACGCTGCGGGCGCGGCTTTTCCTTATATGGCTCCGGCGGCATAGCCGGCTGGCTGCGCTTCTCCAGAGGATTGTAGTCAGGAACCTCGCTCATAATGGTATCCCTTACTGGCCCGTCAGGGAGCCGGCCCCCACGCGTGAGGCCTCTTCACCGTAGATCTCTTTGAAGCGCTCGTCGGTCATATCGCGGATGGCCTCGTTGTCGCCTTCAAATACCAGTTCACCGGCGCGCAGCCCAATGACGTGCGTGCTGTAACGCTGGACGAGGTCCAGGTAGTGCAGGCTGCACATGACGGTCATG
This sequence comes from uncultured Chloroflexia bacterium, assembly GCA_963787375.1. Classification (GTDB taxonomy): domain Bacteria; phylum Chloroflexota; class Anaerolineae; order Aggregatilineales; family UBA3940; genus CAWBCR01. The sequence goes on from CAWBCR010000027.1 coordinate 180,190, forward strand.
CCATCTTCTTTGTTCAGCGACTCAAGCTGGCCAAGGATCGAATGCGCCAGGACCGGGTCGAGGCTGGCGACCGGCTCGTCGGCCAGGATCATCTCCGGTTCCTGCATCAGCGCCCGCGCAATGCCCACCCGCTGCTGCTGACCGCCGCTCAACGCGTCGGCACGGTTGCGGGCTTTGTCCTGCAGCCCGACACGCTTCAGCGCGGCCACTGCGCGCTCGCGATCTTCCCTTGGGAAACGATTGACCAGGCTCCACATAGGCCGCACATAGCCCAACCGGCCCGTGAGCACGTTGGTCATCACCGAGGATCGCCTGACCAGATTGAACTGCTGAAAGACCATCCCGATTTTGCGCCGTACCATCCGAAGCTCTTCGCCCTGAACGCGCGAAATATCCATGTCGTGCCAGAAGATGTGGCCTTCGGTCGGCTCGATCAGCCGGTTGATGCAGCGCAGCAGCGTCGATTTACCTGAGCCGCTCAGGCCAATCACGCTCATGAACGCGCCATCGGGCACCTCGAAGCTAAAATTCCTCAGCGCGACGGTTCCATCTTCGTACACTTTGGTGAGATTCTCTACTCTGAGCATAAGTACGCCTCTCGCCTATTCCTGCCGAATCTGGCAGGGCCAGACACAAAACATGGGGGGCTCCCGGAGGAGTCCCCCATGCTCGCTGCTTGTGCTACTGCGAAATGAACGAGTTCACGTCCACACCGGCAGCCTGCAGGGTCTGGCGGAATGGATCGTAGAAGCTGTCGTCGACCTTCTGCAGGCCATCCCAGCTGTATAGATCCTTGAGCATCTGCATGTTCGCTTCCTCGGTCGTCATCTCAAGGAAAGCGTTGGTGATCTTATCGACCACATCCTGTGGCAGCGACGGGACGAAGCTGATGGTGTCGTTCGGAATGTCGCCGGTGGTGGAGACGACCACAACCTTGTCCATCACGTCTGGCAGTTCCTCGGCAACGTTGGTGCGGGCGTCGATGAACGTCGCGCCGGCATCGCAGTCGCCGTTGTACACCGCGCGCACCACACCGGGGTGGCCGCCCGCGTCGATGACCTCGGTCAGGTCGGTCGCCGGGTCAACGCCATTGGCCTTCATCGTGATGCTGGGGATGATCCAGCCCGAGGTCGAGAACTCATCGGGGCGGCAGAAGCTGTGGCCCTTCAGGTCAGCGATACTGGTGATGCCGCTGTCGGCGCGGGCGATGATTTGCCCGGCGTAGGTCGTGCTGCCGAAGCGAACCGATGCCAGCGCCACCTTCGCGCAGTTGCGCTGGCTGGCGACCACGTAGCTGAAGGTGTTCAGCGCGCCACCCTGAGCCTCGCCGCTGCACATGGCCTCGATGGCTCCAACGAAGCTGGTCGGGACCCTGGCCTCAATCGTCAGGCCGGTCTTCTGCGAAAGCACATCGGTGATCGCTGAGGCGCTGGCCAGCACCGTCGCGGCGTCAGCTGAGGGCACAAAGCTGATGATGATCGGGTTGTCTGCCGTGCCCAGCGCGGGGGCCTTGGGGGCGCAGGCGCTGAGCGCGAACGCCGCAACCAGGATCAAGGCCAGCACCAGCAGTGAGCGGTTCTTGTTAGTCATCTCTCTTCGTTCTCCTTCAAGATATCAAATGGTGAACTTATGTACAGGCATGCCTGTACCTGGACGTGGAGAAATATCTCGTCGCGAGTATCTTGCTTGCGGCCTCACCTCCTTTCCTTTCGGTCCAGCAGTTGTGCCGCACTTGGCTAGCGTTGCGACCTGCCCGGCGGCAGGTCCAATCAAGCGGAGTTACTGTGAAAGGGCGTTTAGATCGACCCCGGCCTGATCTAGGAGAGTCTGGAGTGCTGTGAAGGCGGCGTCATCCGGGTCTTGCAGGCTGTCCGCGCCGACCAGGCTGGCGATCTCCGTCTCATGCTGGTTGAGCAGGTCGACAAGCTGGGCGCGCAGATCGCTGCTCAGGCCCGACGATACCGCCACCACATCGGTTGGGACGGGGTCGAGCACCTGAATCACGTCGATACGAGATGGGTCGCTGAGCTGCTGCTCCGCGCCGGCGGCGGTTGCGCCGACCTCGCAGCGGCCCGCGACGATATCGTTCAGCACCTCGGCATCGCTGCCGGCGTTGATAACATCCTTGAGATCGGTGAACGGGTCGATCCCGTTGGCCTGCATAGCCAGCTCAGGCATGATCCACCCCGATACCGACAGAGCATCCGTCCGGCAGAATACGCGGCTACGGAAATTGTTCAGGTTAAAGACCTTGCCCGCCGCAGCGACAAGCTGCCCCTGCGTCGCCACATCGCCGTCCACGACGGTCTGGTACAGCGCCTCGCCGCAGCCGGCCTGGCTTGCCGCCAGGTACGAGAATGCGTCCAGCGACACCACCGCAGCCGATCCATCGCACAGCGCTTGATACGCGTCGGCAATCTGCCCGCTGACCGTCACCTCAATCATCAATCCACTGTCCGCTGAGAGGGCGTCGCCCAATGACGCAGCCGAATCTGGGCTGCCCTGTGAATTGGTGGTGACGAACACGAACTCAAGTGGATTGCTTGCGCTGCCGGGGCCTGGCACCGTCGGCAGAGGCGGAAGCGGAGTCGCTGTGGGGACGCGTGTTGGGCCTGCCTGTGCGGGGGCTTGAGTTCGCATTGCTGCGGCTGCAAGCTGTCACCCCGATAAGCATGAGCAGGAGCCCGGCGGCCAGCCTCGTGAAGCGCTGTGTGTAGTCTATGGGCCTAATCTCCTGTCAACAGTCTCCATGATACTCGAAGCTTCTCTAGCAGGCAAGGCACATCGCGGCGATTTCGCCACCGCCCGCTAGGGCGCAGTGGGCGTCTCGGTCGGGACGATCTCGATCCAGTGTGGGTCGACCTGCTGGTTGACCGCCGCGATACCGACATCTTCCTGGATCAGGCCCGCCCAGAACTGCTGCGGATTTCGCGACTTGACGATATTGTGCAGCCGGATGCCGCCGGTGACAACCGCCCGCTGTCCGGGCATCAGGTAATAGTGGACTATGCCGTCCTGGTCCTTGATCGGCGTCAGTGTCTCTGCCGTGCCCAGCGCCCAGCGCCACGGGTAATCAGTCAGGCAGGTATCGCAGTTGATGCCCACACGCCATGCACCCAATTCCTCAAAGAAGCCGGTGCTGCCGAACGTCTGATCCTGATCGTAGACGTAGCCGGGCGCAGGTCCGGTGGTGCGGATGGGCGCATCGCCATAGTTCTCGACCGTCAGCTTGAAGGTCAGCACGTCACCCTGGATAATCGACAGGCCGGAGAACACGACCGTATCACCCACTGGCTGTCCGACGATTTCGGCCAGCGGTACGCCGCCGCTGGCGATGGTCACCTGGCTTTGACGATGTGTCTCCTGTCCCTCTGCGTCTTTGGCATCAACCAGCACCTGGTAGGTACCATCCGGCGGCGGGCTGATGCCCAGGTCGACGCCGCCGTCCCACTGGAATACATGCCGGCCCTGCTCACCCGGGTTGCGAAGCTGCTGTGATTCAGGCACCCAGTAGCGGGTGCCATCAGAGCCAACCAGGTAGACCAGCAGGTCTGCCGCCTTGGGCAGGTACACGTTGATCCACACCAGGTCGTTCAGGCCATCCTGATTGGGCGTGAACGTCGGTGGCGCGATGGTGAAATCGTATATGTCGGGCAGCACACTGTCGGCGTCCTGAACGACCAGCGTGCCGCTGTGCAGGTCGGTGCGGCCCGTCAGCGAGTTCTACCGCTTCGATGTTCCATGTGTAGGTGCCGTCGGGAACCAGCCGCGTCAGCACGTCGCTCTTAATCGCTTCGCCGGGAAGCGTGTAGCCATCGACGACGCCGCTAAACAGCACGTTGTAATCCCCACGCTGGCGATAGTCGTTCTTGCGGAAATCGTAACGGTGCCCATCCGGCCCCACGAAGTAGATCGAGACGGTGGCGGCGCGCCGGATGCGATATGTGATCTCGGTCACGTCGTCGGTGCCGTCCGCGTTGGGGGAGATCGTGGACAGACTGAGAGATGCGCTGCCGATCACCGGGCCCATGGGGCGGCTGAGCGCGTAGCCCAGCGCCAGCAGCGCCGCGAGCGTGATAAGGCTGAAAAGGATGGTGAAACCACGTGGAATTCGCAAGGGTGTCTCCCTACGGCGAAGCACCGGCACGCAGGACCGGGGTCCCGCAGAACGCGCACACCGTTCCGCGCTGGTTGCCTATCGGGCCCGGCGACCCGGCCAGACCCACGCGGCAAGTATAGCGCGCTTTTGATCTGCCGCCACCCCGCGCACAGGGCGACCCAGGGTAATCGCATCGAAAAAGATGGATAAGGGATAATGGTGGCACTCCAAGGAGAAGCCACCATGACAGGACCCGTCTTTACGAGTATTGAAGAGTGTTTTGGCGAGTTGCCGGACCCACGGGTGAAAGGGCGCTGTGACCACAAGTTAATCGACATGATGGTGATGACGATCTGTGCGGTGATCTGTGGGGCAGAGAGCTGGACAGGAGTAGAAACGTTTGGCAAAGCCAAGCGAAAATGGTTGGAGCAGTATTTGGAGATGCCGAATGGTATTCCATCGCATGATACGTTCGGGCGGGTCTTTTCGAGTCTGGAGGCGGCGGCTTTCCAAACAGGCTTTAGCAGATGGGTAGAAGCTGTGTTTCGCGTGACGAAAGGTCAGGTGGTGGCTATTGATGGGAAGACGGTGCGGCGCAGCTATGACCAAACGATAGGCCAAGAGGCTATCCATCTGGTGAGCGCCTGGGCCAGCCAGAATGGCATTGCGCTGGGGCAGCGCAAAGTGAGTGACAAATCCAACGAAATCACCGCCATCCCGGAATTGCTGCGCTTGTTAGATGTATCGGGTTGCATCGTGACGATTGATGCGATGGGCTGTCAGAAAGAGATTGCACAGGCGATCCGAGATGCCAAAGCAGACTATGTGCTGCGCGTGAAGGATAACCAGGCCAACCTGCGTCAGGACCTCGAAGACTGGTTTGCTTATGGCGACCAGCAAGGCTTCCGCACAACGGTCTGTGACTATCACCAAACCATCAACAAGTCGAACGGTCGCGTTGAAATTCGACGCTGTTGGGCGATGGCTGACCCGGTTGCGTTTGAGTACATTCGTCACTATGAGGCGTGGGCTGACTTGCAGACCCTCGTGCGGGTGCAGCGCGAGTGTCGCTTCAACGGCAATACTTCAACGGACACCGCTTACTACATCAGCAGTCTGCCCAACAATGCCGCACACTTGTTGGCTGCCACCCGCCATCATTGGGCGATTGAAAACAGCTTCCACTGGGTTTTGGATGTCACCTTCCATGAAGATGATTTCCGCATTCGCAGCGGTGACAGTCCTCAAAACACAGGGCGACCGCCCAATTGCCATCCGGCTGAAGGGCGGTATACTCACCATCATCACAAACCGAGGGTAACCGACAAATCCATGCCCTATTCCTACGAGCAGGCGCTCGCGTACATTCACAGTTTCGATGATCCGTATCTCAAGGCGATCCGTGACCACGGCAAGCAGACCTGGGGCCTTGACGGCATCCATGACGTGCTGGGCCGGCTGGGCAAGCCGCACCTCGCCTACCCCACCATTCACGTTGCCGGGACAAAGGGCAAGGGCTCGACCAGCGTATTCATCGCGCGCAGCCTGACGGCGTCGGGCCTCAAGACAGGTCTGTACACTTCGCCACATCTGGAAGACTGGCGCGAGCGCATCCAGATCGACGGCGAGATGATCGGCCAGTGCGTGCTGGCCGATCTGGTCGACGCGGCCCACCCAACTCTTGACGCGCTGCCGATCAGCGCCTTCGAAGTGGCGACCGTGCTGGCCTTCCTGCACTTCGCCCGCGAGCAGTGTGATGTCGCCGTGATCGAAGTCGGCCTTGGCGGGCGTCTCGACGCGACCAGCGTCGTGGAGCCGGAAGTCGCCGTGATCACCAGCATCAGCATGGACCATATGCAGTTGCTGGGCAACACGCTGGCTGAAATCGCCGGGGAGAAAGCAGCGATCATCAAGCCCGGCGTGCCGACGGTCAGCGCGCCGCAGCGACCAGAGGCGCTCGACGTCATTGAGCGCCGCGCAGGTGAGCAGGGCAGCCGCCTGACGCTTGTCGGTCGCGACTGGCTGGCCGAGCCCCTGGAGACCGGCTGGCAGGGCAGCACGGCGCGCATCGGCCCACCCGGCTACCAGGACACGTATCACATAGGGCTGCCGGGCCTGTTTCAGATCGAGAACGCAGCAGTCGCGCTGGCCGCGCTGGACGTGGCGCACGCGGCAGGCCTGCCGGTCACCGACGAAGGCTGCCACGAAGGGCTCGCCGGTGCACAGTGGCCCGGACGGATGGAGGTCGCCGGACAGCACCCGCTGACCGTGCTCGACGGGGCGCACAACCCTTATTCCGTCGAGCGGCTGTTTGAGTCGCTGGCGCGCCTCAAACAGCCGGGCCAGCCACTGACGTTTGTCTTTGGCTGCATGGCCGACAAGGACTTCAGATGGCATGCTCCGCGCGCTGCTGCCCGCCGCCCGCACGCTGGTGCTGACGCAGGCCGCCGATACGCCACGCGCCGCTGCCTACACCGACCTGCGGGACCGCGCCCGGCAGCTTGCGCCGGCGGGCGTCGATGTGCTGGCCGCCGCCGGTCTGCCCGAGGCGCTTCAGATGGGCCGCGCGCATACGCCGTCCGACGGCCTACTTTGCATCACCGGGTCGCTGTCTATCGCCGGGGAGGCGCGCGGATTGCTGGCGCATGAGCAGGCATCAGTACACAATCAGGAACACAACCAGCCCACCGGGCGGGATGCTGCGCCGGCATGAGCCGCGCGCCACGAGGAGAGAACCGGATCGATGGATGACTATGATGAGGATTTCCCTCAGTTTGTCGGCACGCTAGCCGAGTTTGACGAGGTGCAGGTGGCCACCCCGGATCGCGACGGCCTGATCAGCGCGCCGTTCATCCCACTGCGCGACATGGTGATCTTCCCCAACATGGTGACGCCGCTGTTCGTGGGGCGGCCCCGCTCGCTGGAAGCGCTTCAGGCTGCCCAGCGTGATGGTGTGACGCTGATCTGCGCTACGCAAAAAGACTCCGACGTCGACGAGCCGGAGCGCGGTAACATTTTCGACGTAGGTATTGAGCTGGTCGTCGGGCGCGCGCTGCGCATGCCCGACGGGACGACGAACGCGCTGGTGCAGGGCCGGCGGCGCGTCGAAGTGGTCGACATCGTGCAGCGCGACCCATATTACGTGATCAAGGCGCGGCCCATCGTCGAGTCGACTGCCCACTCCAACGAGATCGAAGCGCGCATGCGGGCCGTGCTCACGCTGTTCGAGAAATGCGTCGAGCTAAACCGCAGCCTACCCGAAGACGCCTACATCTACGCCATGAACATCGACGAGCCGGGCTGGCTGGCCGACCTGGTCGCAACGGCGCTCGACCTGAGCACCAGGAGCGGCAGGAGCTGCTGGAGATCCGCGACCCTGCCGAACGGCTGATGCGTGTCAGCATCCTGCTGGGCAAAGAGCTGGAGGTCCTTGAGATTGAGGACCACATCCACACCCGCGTTCAGCAGGAGGTCGACAAGTCGCAGCGCGAGATGTTCCTGCGCGAGCAGATGCGCATCATCCAGAGCGAACTAGGTGAAAACGACATCTTCCAGCAGGAGGTGACCGAGCTTCGCGACCGCCTCAAGGCCTCCGACCTGCCCCCGGCGATCATGGACAAGGCAGTCAAAGAGGCCGACCGTTTGGCGGCTATGCCGCCTATGGCCCCTGAGATCGGCATCATCCGCTCGTACCTCGACTGGCTGATCGAGCTGCCGTGGACCAAAGCGTCCGAAGATAACCTCGACATCGCCAACGTCGAAAAGGTGCTGGACGACGATCATTACGGGCTGGAGAAGGCCAAGGAGCGCATCCTCGAGCACATCGCCGTGCGCAAGCTGGCCGCCGAGAAGATGAAGTCGCCGATCCTGTGCTTCGTCGGGCCGCCCGGCACCGGCAAGACGTCGCTGGGCAAATCCATCGCCCACGCGCTGGGCCGCGAGTTCGTGCGGGTCAGCCTGGGCGGCGTGCGCGACGAGGCCGAGATCCGCGGCCACCGCCGCACCTACATCGGCGCAATGCCGGGCCGCATCATCCAGACCATGCGCCGTGCCGGGACGATCAACCCGCTGTTCATGCTCGACGAAATTGACAAGCTGGGCATGGACTTTCGCGGCGACCCGTCCGCTGCGCTGCTTGAGGTGCTCGACCCGGAGCAGAACCATGCCTTCTCCGACCACTACCTTGAGGTCGACTACGACCTGAGCAAGGTGATGTTCGTGACGACGGCCAACTACGCCGATCCGGTCCCGCCCGCGCTGCGCGACCGGCTGGAGATCATCGAGTTCCCCGGTTACATCGAGGAAGAGAAGATCGAGATCGCCCGCCACTTCCTGATCCCCAAGGAAATGGAAGCGCACGGCATCGCCGACCGGGGTGTCAGCTTCGAGACAGCAGCGCTTCAGGTCATGATCCGCGAGTACACCTACGAAGCCGGCGTCCGCAATTTCGAGCGCGAGATCGCCAACATCTGCCGCAAGCTCGCACGGCGTGTGGCCGAAGACAAGCCGATCCCGCACCGTGTGACGGCCAAGAGCCTGGATAAGTTCCTGGGTCCGCCCCGCATCCCTCGTCCCCTGATATACGACGAGGACTCCGTCGGCGAGGCGCTCGGCATCGCCTGGACCGAGGCCGGCGGCGACATCCTGCCGGTCGAGGTGACGCTGATGCCCGGGAAAGGCTCGCTGACGCTGACCGGCCAGCTTGGCGATATCATGCAGGAGTCGGCGCAGGCCGCATTGAGTTACACGCGCTCGCGTGCCGACGACTTCGACCTCGACCCAGAGCGCATCGAGAACACCGACGTGCACATTCACCTGCCCGAAGGCTCGATCCCCAAAGACGGCCCCTCGGCAGGCGTGACGCTGGCGACGGCGCTGATCTCGGCCTTCACCAACCGCCCCATCCGCCACAATCTGGTCATGACCGGCGAGATCACGCTGCACGGGCGTGTGCTGCCGGTGGGCGGCATCAAAGAGAAAGTGCTGGCAGCGCACCGCATCAACATTAAGACGGTCATCATCCCTGAGGACAACCAGAAAGATCTGGTCGAGGTACCGCGCCGCGCGCGGCGCGAGATCACGTTCATCCCGGTCAAGAACATGGATGATGTGCTTGAGGCGGCCCTGCTCGATCCACTGCCTGAGGAACCCGCAGAGGATGAGCCAGCCGACAGCGCGCCGGAAGAGGCGGCGGAGCAGAAACCATCCTGATCGGGAAGAATGTATGGTGCCATCATCGTCAGGCCGTGATGAAGGTCACTGGCCTGACGTGTATTCCGGGCGATACGCTCAAGCCGGGTCGAAGATGCGCGGCTGCGCAGAACCACGGAGTTGGACATGACCGAGCACGTGACAGTGAGCGTGGAGCCTATTCCAGATTGCGATGTGCTGCGGATGACCTGGCAGCACAAGGTCAACGCCCTTGACGTGACCCGTGCCTTCGCAGCTATCATGGAAGTGCTGAACCACACGGATCATCCGACTTACATTGTGGTTGATATTCGCAGCAACCCCTCGTTCCCGCTGATCGAGACGGCTATCAGCGCAGTTGACACGCAGCGCCACCCGATGCTGGCGCAGTGGCTGGTGGTCGGCACGAACTGGATGGCGCATACCATCGAGCGCGTGTTGGTCAACATGTCGGGCGAGACGAAGGTCGTGTGGTTTGCCACCGAAGCTGAGGCTCAAGCTTATCTCGAAGCCGACTGCGGCTGCTTCTTTGACGGCCCGGCGCTGCGCACCGCATAAGGGCTCGCTCCCTACAGATTCCTCTGGTTTTGCCCCCTCAGATCAGGTAAACTCACCCGATGGACTCTCTGCCAGCCAGCGCCGGTCCAACGGAGTGAATCGTCGGAATGGGAAAGCTTGCCAGGTTCATCGTCACCGCCGTCCTGATCGCCGCCTGTCTCAGTCTGGCGACGATCCCCGCACATGCCATGCCGGTCAGCCAGACCGCTCCGGAAAGCGTGGCGGCCATCAGCAGCCCGCAGGATGGTGGCGTGCTGTCCGGCACGGTGACCATCGTCGGAACAGCCATTGACCCGGCATTCCGCCAGTACGAGCTGACCGTCCTGCCCGATCCCACGCCCGGCGGCGCGCAGGGCACGCCGGTTCAGCCGCCGATCGCACAGCAGGTGCGCGACGGGATTCTGGGCGCGTGGGACACCACCACCAGCCCCGACGGCTACTACATCCTGCGGCTGACGGTTGCCCGCAGCGACGACACGACGCTTACCGCCGAGGTGCACGTCCAGGTGTTCAACGCCACGCCGACGCCACCCCCTACCCCGACGGCGACCGAAACGCCCACAGCGCCGCCCGGCACCGCCACTCCCGGCCCATCGCCAACGCCGCTGATCTGGCAGCCGCCCACGCGCACACCGCGCCCGACCGTCACACCCGGCGGCCCGACTGCCACGCCTGCGCCGCTCATCGAGGCAAACTCGCCGCTGCGGCCCGACCGTCTGCGGCATGCCGCCGGGATCGGTGCGCTGGTCACGCTGGCTGTTTTCGGACTGCTGTTCACCTACAGCCTGATCCGCGCGGGCCGTCGCGGCGAGCTGCGCCCGGCCTGGCAGCGCTTCCGGCGTGAGGTGATCAACCCACTGCTCGGCCTTTTCCGGCGCGGATAACGGCCCGTGGCAGACAGTAACATACGGTTAGGTTCAGACGGCACGCCATGACGGACAGATATCTGATTGTCGGCCTGGGAAACCCGGGCCGTGAATACGCGGACAATCGACACAACGCCGGCTTCCAGGTGATCGATCATCTGGCAGCGCGGCACGGCCTGGCTTTCAGCCGCCTGCAAAACGGTGCAGCCATCAACACCGGCACGATGGTGGGCCGCTCGGTGGTGCTTGCCAAGCCGCAGAAGTACATGAACAACAGTGGCGTGCAGGTTCGGGCGCTGGTCGCTTTCTACAAGATCGCGCTGGAGCGTCTGCTCGTCATCGTCGACGACCTCGACCTGCCGGTCGGCACAGTGCGGCTGCGGCCTGAGGGCGGTTCGGCGGGCCAGAACGGCATGAGGAGCATCATTCAGCACCTTGGCGCGCAGGACTTTGCCCGGCTGCGGGTCGGCATCGACCGCCCACCCGGCAAGATGGACCCTGCCGCTTATGTGCTGCAGGATTTCAGCGCCGCACAGCGCGAGATCATGGCCGAGACTTACGACCGCGCCGCCGACGCCGTCGAAACCTGGCTCACCGACGGCATCACGCTCGCTATGAGCCGCCACAACGGCCCGGCTGAGGCACCCTGACACGGGACAGCGATTCCTGGGACTCTGCGCCGATAGTTCACTTACGCATGATTGGTACTGGAACAGGTATGGATCTCTCTGGACTGCTTGACCTCCTGCGCGCGCAGGAGCCATATCAAACGCTCGTCGACGCGCTAACTTCGGGTGGTCACCCCGGCTCGCTGGGGCTGATCGGCGCGGCGCGGCCCGTGTTCAGCGCGGCGCTGGCCGCCGACACGCGCCGCCCGCTGTTGATCGTGATGGCCCGCATGGACCAGGCCAACAACCTGGCCGAGCAGATCCTGGCATGGGAGCCATCGCTGCGGGTGCTGTCCTTCCCAGAGCCGAACGCCATCTTCTACGAGCGTGCGCCATGGGGGCCGCGCTCGACACGCGCCCGGCTTCAGGTGTTGAGCGAGCTGGCCGGGGAGCGTCCAGCAAGCCTGCCCCCGCTGATCGTCACCTCGGCGCGCGGCCTGATGCAACGCACCCTCCCGCGTGACATGCTGCTGGCCCATCGCGACACGCTGGCGCGCAGAGCGCGGGTACCCGGCGGCCAGCCCGACGCGCTGCTGCGCAACTGGCTGCACATGGGCTATGAGCTGGTGACGGTCGTCACCGAGACCGGGACGTTCTCACGGCGCGGCGGCATCATCGACGTATTCCCGGTCGCCGACGAGCGCCCGGTACGCGTCGAGTTGTGGGGCGACGAGATCGAGTCGCTACGCGCGTTTGACCCGGCCACCCAGCGCAGCCTCGACATGGTGGACTCCGTCACCGTGACGCCTGCCCGCGAAGCGCTGCCTGTGTATGGCATGATCGCTGCCGCCCGGCTGAAAGACTGGTTTGCCGCGCTGCCTGTGCCATCCGAAGACGACGACGGCTTCAGCGCGCGCAGCGATCAGGAGAAGCTGCTGAGCCAGGCGGCTTTCCCTGCGCTCGAGTTTTACCTGCCGTGGATCGTGCCGGAGCCGGTCAGCCTGCTGGACTATCTCCCCGGCGACGCGCTGGTCCTCGTCGACGACTGGCAGGAGCTGGCCGACACCGTTGCCGAATTGGAATCGCAGGCGCTCAGTCTGCGCGATACGCACGAAACGTCGGGCGCGATCCCGCCCGACATGCCGCTGCCCTACGTGACTTGGGACACCCTCGGTGATGGACTGGCACACGCCGGGGCGGTCGAGATGGGCGGCCCGCTGCTCGGCGAGTCGGCGGTGGGCGATCTGTTCGCGCCCGGCCCGCGCTTCGCCGGCGAGCTGAAGCACTTTCTCGACCACCTGCGCGAGCTTCAGCAGCCGCAGCAGGACCGGCTGATCGTCGTCTCGCGGCAGGCGTCGCGCCTGGCCGAATTGTGGTATGAGCGCACGCAGGGCGCGCGCCCGCAGCCGGTCGAGACCATCAGTGAGCCCCCGCCGCCCGGCTGGCCGCTGTTCGTGCAGGGCGCGCTGGCCGATGGCTGGACGCTGCATGGCTCGGACCGCTCAATCCACCTGCTCACCGATGCGGAGATTTTCGGCTGGAAGCGGCCCGAGCCGCGCCGCCGCCGCGAGCCGCGAGCCGTGTCACCCGATCGCTTCTTTGCCGACCTCAGCCCCGGCGACATCGTCGTCCACGCCGAGTATGGCATTGGCCGCTTTCAGGGGCTTGAAAAGCGGCAGATGGCCGACACCGACCGCGAGTTTCTGGTGCTGAGCTACTCCGGCGGCGATACGCTTTATGTGCCCATCCATCAGGCTGACCGCATCACCCGCTACGTCGGTGCGGACGACCACCCGCCGGAGATGTCGCGGCTGGGGACCGCCGAATGGGGCCGCGTCAAGGAGCGCGCCCGCGCAGCCGTCGAGGAGGTCGCCCGCGACCTGCTCGACCTGTACGCCGCGCGTGAGACGGTCACCGGCCATGCCTTCAACCCCGACACGCCCTGGCAGCACGAGCTTGAGGCGTCGTTCCCCTACGTCGAGACAGAGGACCAGCTTCACGCGCTGTCCGACGTCAAAGCCGACATGCAGCAGCCGCGCCCGATGGACCGCCTGATCACCGGCGATGTGGGGTACGGCAAGACGGAGGTCGCGCTGCGTGCCGCCTTCAAGGCCGTCATGGACGGCAAGCAGGTCGCCATGCTCGTCCCGACGACCGTCCTTGCACAGCAGCACTACGACACGTTCAGCCACCGGCTGGCCCCCTTCCCGGTCAGGGTCGAAATGCTGTCACGCTTCCGCACCCCCGCCGAGCAGGACGCAATCGTGCAAGCACTCCACGCCGGCAGCGTCGATATTGTCATCGGCACGCACCGCATGCTCAGCGATGACGTCATCTTCAAAGACCTCGGTCTGCTGATCATCGATGAGGAGCAGCGCTTCGGCGTGACGCACAAGGAGCAGCTCAAGCGCATGCGCACCGAGGTTGACGTGCTGACCATGACCGCCACACCCATCCCGCGCACGCTGTACATGAGCCTGACCGGCGTGCGCGATGTGTCGATGATCAACACCGCGCCGGAGGAGCGCCTGCCGGTGCGCACTTACGTCGGGCGGCGCAGTGAGGAACTGGTGCGGCAGGCCATCCTGCGCGAGCTGGATCGCGGCGGGCAGGTGTTCTTCGTCCACAACCGCGTGACGACCATCTACGCCGAGCGCGACCGGCTGGCACACCTGGTGCCGGAAGCGACATTCGCCGTCGGCCACGGCCAAATGAACGAGTCGGAGCTGGAGGCGGTGATGAACCGCTTCGCGCAGGGTGAGGTCGACGTGCTGGTCTCGACCAGCATCATCGAAGCCGGGCTCGACATTCCCAATGCCAACACGCTGATCGTCGACCGCGCCGATCGTTTCGGCCTTGCGCAGTTGTACCAGCTTCGTGGGCGCGTGGGGCGCAGCGCCAACCGCGCCTTCGCCTACTTCTTCCACCCGCCGTTGGCCAAGCTGACCGACGACGCGCGCGCCCGGCTGGAGACTATCGCCGAGCAGACAGAGCTGGGCGCAGGCTATAACATCGCCATGCGTGATCTGGAGATTCGCGGCGCAGGTGATCTGCTGGGCATGCGCCAGAGCGGCCAAATCTCATCGGTGGGCTTTCACCTCTACACGCGCATGCTGAGTGAGGCGGTCAAGCGACTGCGCGCCGCGCGTGCCGGTGAGGGCCCGCTGCCCGCCGGGGGTGAGCCGCTGCTCACCCCGCGTGAGGCGGTTACCATCGACCTGCCCATCCCCACTTACATCCCGACCGACTACGTGCCGGACATGGGCCTGCGCATTCAGCTCTACCGCCGCATGGCCGACCTGCCCGACGAGACCGCTATCAGCGATCTGCGCGTCGAGCTGGCCGATCGCTTCGGTCCGCCCCCGCCGGTGGTCGATAACCTGTTGTATCAGCTTCGCGTCAAGCAGCTTGCGCTGCGTGCCGAGGTCGACGCGATAGCCACCGAGGGCCAGCAGATCAGCATCCGGCTCGCCCGGCTGGTCGAGGCCGACCGCCCAGCGCTCCAGCGCCGTTTGGGGCACGACGTGCGCGTCAGCCGCTCGGCTATCTGGCTGCCGCGCGCGATCAACGACTGGCAGGACGCGCTGATCGACATCCTGGGGCAGCTTGCCGCCCGGCAGGAGGGCATCGCTGCCTGAGCGGTTGACGCAAATCAAGTCTCCACCGCACGATAGATGGTATGCTCAGGGCATCGTCACGAACGAAGCGAAGGAGCTTACACAACGATGCCTCAATCTGACTCTCCCGAACCACGCTGTCTGCAATGTGATCGCAGCAGCGCCGAGGTGCCGCTGATCGCGCTGCGCTACCAGGACAATGAGTACTGGATTTGCCCGCAGCACCTGCCGATCCTCATCCACAAGCCTGAGCAGCTTGCCGCGAAGCTACCCGGCGCGGCCAACTTGAACCCCGCGCAGCATGACGACTGACGGACATCAAAACGTGTTTGGGGCCGGAGTGCAGCCGGCCCCTTCTGCTTTGAACGATGTCGGATAGTGTGGCTGCATGACATCACCAGACTTGTGCTATACTTCTCGCAGACAGAGTGATATACCCACCGACTAACCTTGTCAACGCGAGGAACTTCCGCATGAAGAAATCAGCGACTCTTGTACTGGTTCTGGCCGCGCTGGCGCTGGCGGCGCTCGCCTGCGGTGGAGGCGGGCCGCAGACGGTGCCGCCGCCGGCACCCCAGGCCGCCTCACCGACCCCGCCGCCGATTCCAACCGCAGCGGGCGCGCCGCCCGCCGAGACGCAGCCGACAGGCAGCAGTGGCGGCGGCAGCCAGGGGCAGGTGGCATCTGGCCAGCAGGCGAATATCGTCTACGGCTCGCTGCGCGACGGCACGCTCAGCCTCTATTTCCTTTCGGCTGATGGGCGGTCGGCTGCGCCGCTGGCACTGCCCGGCGACCTGTCATCGGTCGTCTGGCCTGACGTTTCACCCGACGGCAGCCGCATCGCGTTTGTCTCGGTGGAGGCCAGCGCCGCGATGCGACCCAACGGCATCTATGTCGCCAACATCGACGGTTCGGGCCCGGTGCAGATCACCTTTGGCGAGGGGCAGCATCCACGCTGGTCGCCGGACGGCACGAAGATCGCCTACACCTGCCAGGCAGGCACCGACATCTGCGTCATCAACGCTGATGGGACGGGCCGCGTCGACCTGACCGAGGGCAGCCAGTGGACGGAGAAGTACCCCTCCTGGACGCCTGCCGGCCAGATCGTCTTTATGTCTGACCGCGACCTGCTGCAGGCGCAATATAGCGAGATTTACGTGATGAACGCCGACGGCAGCGGGGTCCTGCGCATCACGCACGACGGCACCGCTTACAACTCAAACCCCGGCGTCTCACCGGACGGCTCGTACATCGTCTACGAGTCTAATCGCGACGTCAAAATCGGCTCCGACCTGTATGTCACCGACATCGGCGGCAGCAGCGTCAGGCGGCTGACTGAAGACACGTTCTGGGATCAGAACCCCATCTGGTCGCCCGACGGAGGGAGCATCCTGTTCGCGGCGGATGGCGGTGACGGCAACGTGAACCTGTACGTTGTCCCGGCCAATGGCGGCAGCCCCTCCCCACTGACGCAGAACATTGCAGAGGATGGCGGGTTCCGGCTGGGGCAGGCGTGGCTTCCCAACCCGGTTGCCGCGCAGGCTTTCTCTCGCGAAGATCTGGCCCGGTCGTTGACCCTGCCGCGCGGCACTGCGCCGGTCAGCAACTCGGTGCTGCTCACGTCGAATGACTTCAACTGCGATAGCTGCCTCGCCAGCGGGCTGTATTTCGTCGGCTTCGACGGCGCTAACCTCACCCCGCTGCCGTTTTCGGGCGGCTTCCCGGCGTGGGCATCCGACTTCAAGCGCATCGCCTACACCAGTGATGGAGAGGTATGGGTTGCCAACACTGATGGCAGCCAGCCCACTCAGGTGACGCACGCCTACATGGGTATGACATCTGTGCAGTGGGACGACCGTGGGCGGGTCATTCTGGCCGACTGCACTCCTTATGGCCAGCACGACGTATGCCTTGTCGACCTTGAGACGGGCGCGATTGACGATATCACCGAGGAGATCACCTTCGACACGGGTGTGCCCTACCCGCACTGGTTCGAGGGGAACATTGCTGCTGGCACTCAGGTGCTCGATACGCACGGAACCATCGTGGACATACTGCCCTACGACGGTCGCATCTCGCCCGACGGCACGAAGATCGCCACTATCGTCGACGGTCAGCTTGCCGTCAGCAATATCGACGGCAGTAACCTGCAACAGCTCACCACCGATGACGCGGCCAAGGGCTTCCCCGCCTGGGGGCCCGGCAGCGACTTGATCATCTACACGGCTGCGCCCGGCGATGGCGGCCTGTACGTGTACATCATCCGTGCCGATGGCACGAATCCCTACATGCTCGTGCAGCAGCCGATTGCCGCCGGACCGGCGTCGTTGCCGGCCAGCATCACGACCTATCTCGGTTATAACTGGGCACCCTGACGTTCGGAATGAAACAGCGGCGCGGCCCGGCGCGTGGGGGCCGCGCCGTTTGATTTCCCGCGCCACCCTGATTGCGCCGCGTTGGCTCCATTGGTACAATGTCGCGGTCAGGTAAACGTGGGACGGCAAAGAGGTGAAAGACAGACCCTTACGGGGGGACGCTTGAACGAGCCGGTGCTGGTACTGAACGCAAATTACGAACCACTCAACATCTGCACGACGCGCAGGGCGGTCGGCCTGATGATGACCGGCAAGGCGGAAATGCTCGTCGATGGGCGCGGCTTGATCCAGAACTCCCTCAACGACTTTCCCGCGTCCGTCCATCGTGCGGCTGTCATATATGGTGCACCATCCCCGCCAGCGCGTGAAGCTGACCAAGCGTGAGATCTTTCGCCGTGACAACTTTACCTGTCAGTACTGCGGCAAGCGTTCTGCCAACATGACGATTGACCACGTGGTGCCGCGTCACCGGGGCGGCGAGCATACCTGGGAGAACCTGGTCACCGCATGCCCGGCCTGCAACCGCCGCAAAGGCGGGCGCACGCCGCAGGAAGCGGATATGCCACTGCGCCACCAACCGCGCGAGCCGGTCGCGTCCGCCGAGTACCTGTTCGGTGCGCTGCTCGACTCACACGACGAGTGGATTGAATACGTCCGGGGCTGGTAGCCGGCGGACACACATACCCGACAGTCAAACGGGGGCGGCTCTGTGCGAGCCGCCCCCGTCGTGTATTCAACGGTGACATTGAGCCCTGCGGTGCTACACTACCTCAGGCACCAACAGCCCGTAATTGCCGTCCATGCGCCGGTAGATAACGTTCACCGCGTCGGTTTCCGCGTTGACAAACACAAAGAAGTCGTGCCCCAGCAGTTCCATCTGGTCGATGGCTTCTTCTTCGTGCATCGGCAGAACGGAGAAGGCTTTGCGGCGGATCACGCGGCCGGTGTCGAACATATCCTCTTCCAGCTCAATTGCCGTCTCGAACCCGGCGAATTCCTCCTGCGCCTCGCCGCGATGCCTGCGCTTACCTTTGTAGCGTTCAATCTGGCGGTACATCTTGTCGACAACCGCGTCGACGGCAGCAAACAGGTCGGTCGTACGCTCCTCCGCTCGCAGGATCGTGCCCCGCGCGTTGTGCAGCGTGATCTGCGCCACCTGCCGGGTCCCGCTGCGATTCGCTTTTTCTTCAGCAAGGTCAACCTGGATTTCAACGATATTGGGCATGTACCGGTCGAGACGTTCCATTTTGCGTTCCACATACGATTGGAGCCGAGGTGTGATGTCGACATTGCGCCCGCGAATGGTGATATCCATGGACGATTCTCCTTCTTGGCTAGGAAACTGGCCCAGTTTCTGACACATCCGCAGGCCGCGAGGCCGGTCAGAGGGTGCGGGCCAGGGTGATCCCGTAAACAGTTGCTGCGCCTGCATCGAGCAGCGCCTGAGCGCAGGCGTTCAGCGTCGCGCCGGTTGTGCATACATCATCGACAAGCACTATGTTACGCTCGTCGACGGCTGCAAGGTCAGCAGCAAACGCGTCGGCGACGTTACGCATCCGGTCGTCATAGTCGTACGTCAGCTGTTGGGGAGTTTGCCGCGCTCGCCATAGCGCATCGTCGCCGAGCAGCGGCAGCCTCCAGCGTTCGCCGAGCTCCTCAGCCAGCAACCCGGCATGATTGTAGCCCCGTTGTGCGCGGCGATCGGGGTGCATCGGCACGGCACACAGGACCGCGTCTGGGAACGTGGGCCGTTCTAGCACACGCGTCATCTGCTCTGCCAGCAGAGGGGCCAGCGCGCGGCGATGGCGGAACTTCAGCGCCAGGATAGCCCGGCGCAGGCTGCCCTCATAACGAAAAGCGCTCCACACGCGGGCGAACGCGGGTCGCTGCTCGACGCATCGTGAACAGAGACCGGGTTCGGCCAGCGGCGTGCTGCAGATGGCGCACACCGCTTCCCCGAGTGGAGCGAATTTCCCAACACACTTCTCACACAGGCTGCTTCCCACGCGCCCACAACCGGCGCAGCGGGGCGGAAACAGCAGGTCCAGAGCCGCCTGTGACAGCCGCCGCGCCTGCCGCACCGTCTGAAGCGGCAGAGGACTGCTATCGAATGGCATCAGCCGGGCCTTTCAAAGCCGGGAGCCGAAGGCCCCGTTACAGAGCCGCGCTGCCTATCTGAAAAAGGCTTTGAACAACTGCACGCCTGCCGGGCCCAACAACACGATCCAGATCGACGGGAAGATGAAGATAACCATCGGGATCATCATCTTGATCGGGGCCTGCTGCGCCTTCTCCTGCGCGCGCTGGCGGCGCTTGATACGCATCTGGTCGGCCTGGATGGTCAGCACGCGCGATATGCTCACGCCGAGTTGATCCGCCTGGATGATCGCACCGACGAACGTTGTCACGTCCGGCACGTCCATTGTCTCGGCCATCGCGTGCAGCGCGTCACGCCGCGTCTTGCCGATCTGAATCTCCTGCATAACGCGGCCAAACGCAAGCGCCAGCTCGTTTTCCCACTTCTCGTACACCTTGCCCATCGCCTGGTCAAAGCCGAGGCCGGCGTTAACGCAGATCGACATCAAGTCGAGCGCGTCGGGCAGCGACTTGAGAATCTCATTCTGGCGCTTGGAGACCTTGTTCGACAGCCACATCTGCGGCAGCATAAAGCCCATTACTCCGCCGCCCACGACGCCCAGGATGACATACAGCGGCTTCTGGTTTGAGATGCTGAAGACGACCAAAAGCAGCAGCGCCATGCCGCCCATCGCACCGAAACGCATCACCCAGAAGATCGCCGGGGTCAGGTTGCTCGGGTTTCCGGCCAGGTCGATCCTGCGCTGCGTCTTCTCAAGCGTTTCGGCGGGTGTGAACGCCGAGGTCAGCCGGGCAAGTTGGGTCGCCAGTGGAATCAGAACACGCTCGGAGAACGGCACCGACATCTCGATTTCTTCGAGATTGGCCTGAATGTCCGCCTCGCTGGCGTACTCTGCCAGGCGGTCGGCCAGTGGGTCAACGTCGCTGTTCTGGCGCATACCGACGATGATCAGTGCGATCGCCAGAATAAGGATGACCACGCCGATGGCAATCAAACCGATGATATTCATGTGCTATACCTCGTAAACCACATGCCGGACGAGTGATGACCGCGCCGCGTCTACACTTCGATGTCGACGATACGGTTGATAATCGCCAGGCCGATAGCCATCATGCCCAGGCCAGCGGCGATCAGCGGCCAGCCGCACGGGATCGGCATGCCGGGGATGAACGCCCCGCCCTTGTCCGGCCCGAAGAACAACTGGCCCATGTACTTCGGGTTGATGAGCAGCAGGAACACGGCCAGGCCAATTGGCAGAATGCCGATCAGCGTTCCGGTGGCACGGCCTGATGCGGTCAGCGTCCTGATTTCACCCTTGATGCGCACGCGCTCGCGGATCGTCTCGCTGATGGTGTCAAGGATTTCGGCCAGGTTACCGCCGACTTCGCGCTGAATGTTCACCGCCGTGAAGACCAGGTCGAGGTCTTCGCTTTCGATACGGCTGAGCATGTTGTTCAGCGCCGTGTCCATAGGCACGCCGATCGAGATCTCAGACACCACGCGCTTAAACTCGATGCTTGCTGGAGGCGGCGCTTCCTTCCCCACGGCTTCCATCGCCTGCGGGATGCTGTAGCCTGCCCGTAGCGAGTTCACCCACAGGTTGAGAATGTCCGCCAACTGGTTGTTGAAGTCGTTGAGGCGCTTGGACTGCCGCGTCGACACGTAGATGCGAGGGGCGAAGATCCCGGCGATGAACCCCAGACCGCCACCCAGCGGGCCGCGCAGCATCAGGCCCAGCGCCCCCAGGCCAACTGCCATGACGACGTGCAGCAGCAGATATTCGCTGACCGTTAGCTTGACGTCGGCCTTGCGCAGCTGCGACCGGATGGAGCCCGTGAGCCCCCTGCGGTCGAGCATGAGGTCCAGGCGTCGGGCCACCGCCTCACGCGTGCTGATCGTCTGCTGGACTTCCTGAGCCGCGGAATCCGATGGTCCGGGCCGCCACTCGGTATCGATAAACGAATCGAGATTCTCCAGCCGTTCAGTTGTTTTGTCGCGTCCGAATAGGCCCATATCTCTACCCTCCGCCTACCAACCCTGCATTTGCAGCCCACCGCCATGCGCGCGCCGGGCACAGCCAGCACGCGCCGGAGAAGGCTGTCATGACTTACCGGCGCCCGATGCCGAACACAGAAGGTGGTAGCTGGATACCTGCGTCGATGATCCTGTCCATGTTCTTAGGCCGCAGGCCGGTCGGTTTGATCTGCCCAACAATCCGGCTGCCGTCCATCCCTGTTTGCTCGAACACGAAGATGTCCGACATCGTTACCACTTCGCCTTCCATACCCTGTATCTCGGTGACGCGCGTGATCTTGCGCGACCCATCGCGCATCCGGTCCTGGTGGCAGATCAGCTGAATAGCCGCGGCGATCTGCTCACGAATGGCCCGGATGGGCAGGTCCATGCCGGCCATCATGCACATCGTCTCCAGACGGGAGATCGTATCACGCGGGCTGTTGCTGTGCGCCGTGCTCATCGAGCCATCGTGCCCGGTGTTCATGGCCTGCACCAGGTCCAGCGCCTCACCACCACGGACCTCGCCCACGACGATCCGGTCGGGGCGCATTCGTAGCGTGTTGATCACCAGATCACGGATCGTAATCTCGCCCTTGCCCTCGATGTTGGGTGGGCGGCTTTCCAGCCGGACCACGTGGTCCTGCCGAAGCTGAAGCTCTGCCGCGTTCTCGATCGTCACAATACGCTCATCGGAAGGGATGAAGCCCGACATGATGTTGAGCAGCGTCGTCTTGCCGGAGCCGGTGCCCCCCGATATGACGATGTTAAACCCGGAAATCACGCACGCTCGCATGAACTCCATCGTCTCGATAGTCGCTGAACCAAAGTCGATGATGTTCTGTACCGTCAGCGGGACCTTGGAGAATTTACGGATGGTCAGCGCCGAGCCGTCAATCGCAATCGGCGGGATGACGGCATTCACGCGGGAGCCGTCAGGCAGACGGGCGTCGACCAGCGGCGAGCTTTCGTCGATGCGGCGGCCCAGCGGTGACACGATGCGGTCGATGATGCGCCGCAGGTGGTCCTCACTCTCGAAATGCACCGGAACCAGCTCCAGCAGACCCTTGCGCTCAATGTAGATCTTCTCATGGCCGATGGTCATGATCTCGGTGATTTCGGGGTCATCGAGCAGCGGCTCAAGCGGGCCGAAGCCCAGCAGTTCCGCCACGATCTGCTCGTGCAGACGGCGGCGCTCGTTGCGCGCCAGTACGATGTTCTCTTCCATCAGGATCTGGTTAAACAGCTCATCGATGCGAGCCCGCAGCTCCTCGGACTTTGTCAGGTCGAACGTCTCGCCCGGCCCCAGGTCTTCCAGCAGGCGGCGCTGCACGCGCTCTTTGATGTCAATCCCGGCGGCCTGTCCAACTATGCCATGGACCGACTCGCGGCGCTGGCGCATCTGCGGGCTGCCAGAGTCAGGCCGCTGCTGGTAGGAGGACGATTGCCCGCTTCCCTGTTCGCCGCCTTCGCCAGAGCCGCCCGGCCCTTTCTCGATTCGCTTCAGTAGTGACATTCCTCACACCTCCATATTCACCGATTAGCTGCGGCCCAGCCCAAAGAGCCCTTTGCGCTGTTCCTGCTCAGACAGATCGTCTTCCAGTTCCACGCGCTCAAGATGCTCCTGCACCATTTGTACCAGGTCGTTGAGCGCTTTGGCGGCAGGTGATCGGCGCGGATCGGCGGTGATCAGCGGCGCGCCACGGTTAAGCGCATCGTTTGCGGCAGGGTCTATTGGGATTTCCATATTGACCTCGTGCCGGAGGTAATTCGAGATCTGTTCCGCCGTCACCCGCCCGTCTTTCTCGATCTGGTTCAGCACCAGCAGCGTTTGATCGGCCGGGTACTCGGCGCCCGTCAGCTCGGTAAACATGATCTTCGAGTCTTTGACGGCGGGCATGGTGGGCGTCGCCAGCACAATCAGCCGGTCCGCCACCTGAATACCCCCAGCCAGCACATCGTCAAAGTGGGTTGATGTGTCGACAATCACGTAGTCGAACTGAGACTTGAGATAGTTCAGCATGTTAATGATGCTGGCCATCGAAACAGCGCCCACCTCCGCCGGAGTTGGCGGGGCAAGTATCAGCTTGACGCCGCTTTCGTGTGGAATCATGATAGTATCCGCAGACTGGGAGTTGATCTCCTCCGGCACCTCGCACATCTGAGCCATGTCGATCACGCTGTACTGGCCGCGCGTGTTCAGGAAGACGGCGACGTCACCGAAATCCATGTTGCCATCAACGATCACCACGCGGTTCTCACCGGACTGGCGGGCCAGTCCGATCCCCAGGTTGACAGCGATCGTTGTCTTACCGACGCCGCCTTTCGGCCCCAGCACCATGATCACCTTGCCAGCGCCGCGCTGCATGCCGATGTCATAACCGGGGCCGGTGGGCATCTGGGTTGACATTCCACCGGTGGGCATCGACGGCGCTTCGGCGGGCATCTTGTTGTATGCGCGCCGGATCGATTCAGGTAGGTCGTCGGCGACCCGCGCGCCCTTCGCCACGAAGTCCACCGCACCCGCACGGATAGCCTGGCGCATGTAATTCGCATCGTCCTGCACCGAGACGATGATCACCTGCGTCCGAGGGAACTCCGCCGTGATGCGCTGTGTCGCCGCCAGGCCGCCCATGCCTGGCATGTTGATGTCCATCAGCACAACATCAGGGCGATGCTCCCTGACCTTCTCGATGGCTGTCTCGCCGTTCTCGGCATAGTCGACAACCTCAAGGTCGTCCTCGTACTCAAGCAGACGACGGGTGCCGTCGCGCGTCTCGTCGTTGTCGTCTACCAGCAGAACTCTGATCTTGTTCGCCATACATATCCCTCGGCGCATGGCTGTAAGTTGTCAAAACAATGCGAACTATATTCAACACTATACTCGAATCGCGGAAGTGCTGCCACTCACGGCGGCTAACGCCGACGCGAGTCCACGATATCAAGAACTGGCTGTCATGACCGAATTCATACCCTGTTGAGCGCAGGTCGCGCAGGCCGGAACCACTCCAGCACACCAAAAGATGCCCGCGCTGCAGGTCCGTGAGCGTGCCCCTACTATACCCGAATCACTTTGCGTGTCAAGCGCGCCAGGGCGTGGCGCACGATCTTTCCCAGCGGAGATTGCGCGCGCACGGCGTGCGCGCAATAAAAAGCATAACGGAGCCTCCAGGGAGGCTCCATTAGACTTCGTGGACCCTATCTGCGTAAGGCCTGACGCAGTTAGATGGCGTTCACGATGTTGCTGAACACATTGCCGATTGCCGGGCCAAGCAGCGCCAGAATGACGATCACGACCACGGCGACCAGGACAAGGATCAGCGCGTACTCAACAAGACCTTGGCCTTCTTCACGCGGAACGAATAACATTGGAGTACTCCTTTAACTGATAGAAGATAACGATATGCTCCTATTCTATTCGAAGTACACGGGTCCTGTAAATAGGAGCTTTATCCTGTAACGATTTTGATATGCGCCCGCCCAGTCCGCACGCGTCACATATTCTCGATATCCTGTTCGGGGCCAGCCGGTATGTCTATCTCGATTTTAGCCCCCTGCCCCGGCAGGCTGTCAACACGAATAGTGCCATCCACCAGCTTGACTCTGTTCCTGAAGCGCGCCCAACCCCAACGTCTCACTGTTGCTGGCATTGAGGCTCAGACGGCCCGTGCCGAAACCGCGTCCGTTGTCTTCGACAATGGCCCGCACCCGGTCGCCGCTGAGGTCGAGTGTCACCTTGACATAGCTGGCACCACTGTGATCGCGAGCGTGCTCCATCAGCCCCTGGATGCCGCGGAACATCAACACCTCCCGATACCGTTCCAGCCGGCGCGACATGTTGCCGATTGGCTCGAGCTCCGTCTCAACGCCCGTCTTTTCCGCGAAACCCTCCAGGTAACGCTTGAGCGTTGGCGCCAGCCCCAGGTCGGTCAGCATCATCGGGCTCAGGTCGAAGATGAATCCGCGCACCTTCTGGAAAGCCTCGTTGGCCGCCGTCTTGAGGTTGATCAGTTCCTCGCGCGCCTTCTCTGGCTTCTTGTCGAACAGCTTCTGGCAGATTTCGGCCTGGAGGATGAAGTTCGTCAGCGCATGGGCCGGGCCGTCGTGCATGCGGCGCGCCAGCTTGTTGCGCTCCTCCTCCTGCGCGTCGATGACCCTCACGACGATTTCGCGCGCATCGAAGCTTTCGCCGTCATCGCTCTCTTCCCGGCGCGACAGCACGCTGGCCAGTTCCTGAAGCGCCTCAGTGTTTCTCTTCACTGCGGCCTCTTCCGCCTGGAGCCGCTCCATCTGGGCACGCAGTGTCATCAGGCGCTGCTGCGTATCGAGCGCTTCCGCGTAGGCCTCTTTGATGGCCATGCGCGGCGTTTGCTCGAGCGCTCCCTCGATGCGCCGCACCTCGCTGATGACCGCCGCGTTGCGCTGCGCTAACTGTTCCACCTGCCCGCGTGACTGGCTCACCTTGGAGTTGATGTCTCGCAGCTCGCCGTTGGTCCGTTCCATCTCGGCGCGCAGCAGGTCGAGCGCCTCATCTTTGCTGCTCTTGGTCGCCTGTGCTTGCATAGTCATACGTCACCTTTACCCACAAACCGCACTAGATATCGTCGCTGCTATTCTCGTCGCCGGGGACGGTGTCCCGCAGGCGCACCCAACCGCGCCGCAGGGCGAACACCGCTGCCTGCGTGCGATCTTCCACCGCCAGCTTCCGCAGGATCGACGTCATGTGGTTCTTGACCGTCTGGTGGCTGATCTTCAGATTCTGGGCGATTTCCTTGTTGCTAAGCCCCTGCGTCACGAACTGCAGAATTTCCATTTCGCGCGGCGAGAGCGGTGAGAACGTGTCGCCCAGGTCAGCGTAATACTGGCCCGCCACTTCCTCGACACCGCGGTCCATCCATTCGTCGATTCCTTCACGGTCGTACACCTTCTCGTTGACGACGTACCGCCCGGCATTGACATGCCGGATAACTTCAACCAGTTGATCGGGCTCGATCTCCTTGGCGCAGTACGCCGACGCGCCCGCCCGCATCGCCAGCAGCATTTGCTCAGGATCGTCGTAGGCCGTCAGCATGATGACACCGCATGGCAGCCGCTCAGTAACAATCTGGCGCGTTACCTGAATGCCGTTCATGATCGGCAGGTTGATGTCCATCAGTACCACGTTGGGCTGGAGCGTGCGGATCACCTTCAGAGCCTGATCACCAGTGCTGCCCTGGCCGATCACCTCAATATCGTCGTGCTGCTCCAGGTTCATCTCGATGCCCTGGCGGAAGATGTGGTGGTCGTCCACGATGACGATGGTGATCTTATCCCCACCCAGGGAGGCCGAGTTGTGACTCATCCGCGCCTCACACCCCATTCGCTAGCTGAAAGCCAGTCGCCGGCAGCCAGTCCGGCATGCTACGAGTAGTCTATCACAGCCAAAACCGGTGAGCAAGCGCGGATTCGCCACGTGTAAGCCATAAAGGGTTGACGATGCTCGCTTACGGCCCGGACCCGCGCACCGCGTAGACCGTCAGCGGCCCCAGATCGGAATAGGCAACATAACCCGGCTGCTCGTCCGCGGACCACATCCGGGTGAAGCCGCCGCGCGCGACGAGCTGCTCGTAGGCCGGACTCCAGTGCGGGAACACGATCAGGTAGTCGGCGTGCCGTTGAGCGATGTAAGCCGCCAGCCGATCAGGGTCGGCGATGAACGGCACCACGTCCGGCGAGACCAGCCCCGCCAGGTCGACCAGCGGGCGCGGCGCGAGATAGCCCAGCGCGCCAATGTCGTGCGCGGCGATGACCGTCTGCGGCGGGGTGTTCTCCGCCACCCAGCGAGCCGTCGCCACAATGTCCTCGTCAATGAAGGCTGCATCTTTCGCATAGGACGGTGCGCCCAGCAAAAAAGCCATCAGCGGGAACAACGCCACCGCCACCCCGATCCAGGCCAGGCTGCCCATGCGAAGCAGCATCTTGCGGGCGTGCGGCCTGGCCAGCCGCGCCAGCGCCCCCACCCCGAACACGACCAGCACCGGCACGGTCGGGATGGCATAGCGGCCATGTTGGTAAGTCACCGGCAGCGTCCAGGCGTACAGCCCCCAGTGCAGAGCCGCCCACAAGACCGGCAGCGCCCACGTGGCGAACGCCTCAAAGCCGAACGGCCCGCCATCGCGGCGCATAACATCGCGCGCCCGCTGCACCGCCTCGACCAGCAGCGCGGGCAGCAGCACCGCCTGCCCGCCGATCAGCGCCACACCTGCCTGCTGTGCCCACCTCAGTGCCAGCGGCAGCGCCAGCAGCGGCGCATACTCGGCCTGCTTGGCGTACAGCGTGTTGGGCCATAGGTGTCCGCTGATCGCGTAGTTGAAGCCCACGTAAGGCGCAAGGATCAGCGCCAGCCCCAGCGCGGCCAGCAGCCCCCAGCGCAGCCCGGCGAGGAACCGCCGTTCTCCCTGAAGCGCGCTGGTGCCCACATATAGGCCCGCTAGCGCCGCCAGCAGCAGGCCCTCGGGCCGCACCAGCATCAGCGCCCCACCGAAGATGCCGGTCAGCAGCCCGTCGCGTGCGCGGAAATTTGTCGCCGCCGGGTTGTCGTTGCGCATCCACACCCAGAACCACATCGCCAGCGCGCAGAACAGCGCCGTCTCCATGCCCGACGCCGCCGCCCACACCACCTGCCAGGCCAGCCCGACCGCCAGCCCTGCCACAAGCTGCACGCCGGGACGCTCGTCGTCGACCAGCCGCGCGCCGCCCAGCGCAGTCGCGATCAGTGCGCCAAACCCCAGCGCCAGCGTCCACACCGCCGGGTTGAGCCGCAGCACGTAAGCGGGTACGATCAGCACGACCCATAGGATCGACGTGGCCCCGCTGCTGGCCACGCCCGGCACAAACGCCCAGCGCCCCGCCTGCGCCAGGTTGCGGGCGTAGGTCTGGAAGATCCACGCGTCGTCCAGCGGAAACACGCCCGCGTGGCCACCGCGTCCTGCCGCCAGCAGATACGCGCCAAACGCAGCCGCGCAGCCCGCCACGATGATCGCGTCGCGCCGGGCAGGGGTCAGCTTGAAACGCGCGAAGGGTGGAACCATCGGCCTGCTTTCGCCGTCCTGTGATCAGAAGAACGCGCGTGCGCGCCGCTCCGCGCACCGGCAACGAAAGGGTACACCAGCCATGACCAGAACGCTACTCACGGGCACGCTGGCTGCGCTTGCAGCCGCCTTATTGGTCGCCTGCGCGGGCGGCACGCCCGCCCCGGAGCCGGTGACCGTCACGCCGAATCCCGATCAACCGGCCAGCTCCGCCGACACGCCGCAGCCGGCAGTCGAGCCGACCGTGCCACCGGGTGGGTTCGTCTACGGCGAAGCGCCGGTCGACAGCGTCGAGACCGTGATACTCGAATCGTTCCCGGTGCAGGTGCACGCCATTGTGCGTGGCGGCCTGCCCGACGGCTGCACCGAGATAGCGCAGGCCAGCGCCAGCCGCAGCGGCGACGCCTTCAGCATCACGCTCACCACCCGCCGCCCCGCCGATCAGGAATGCACGCAGGCGCTCGTTCCCTACGAGCAGACCGTTCCGCTCGACGTGGCCAACCTGCCCGCCGGCAATTACGTCGTCCGCGCCGACGACGTGATGGTCACCTTCGCGCTCAGCATGGACAACAGGCCGCCCGCCGAGCCGACCGGCGGCAGCGGCCAGGTGGTTCGCGGGCTGGCACCTGTGCAGCGCATCGCGGTACTGCAAGCTGGCTCGCCCGGCGGCCAGCCGCAGATCGAGATCGATGGCTACTTGCCGGACGGCTGCACACAGATCAGCGCGATCAGCGACCACCTTCAGGGCAGCACGATCAAAGTCGTCGTCGAGACCGAGCGTCCGGCGGACCTGTTGTGCACCCAGATGATCGAGCCATTCCAGACGACCTACACCCTCACGTCGATTCCCGGTCGCGGCACCTACACCATCGACGCCAACGGGGCAGTCGCACAGATCACCATCCCGTAGCCGCTCCAACCGAAAAGAGGCGCCACCACGCGGTGACGCCTCCTGCCGTTATCTCATTAGCGCTAATGGATGGAGATGCTGCCCGACCCCACGCCGGTGATGTTGATCACGATCTGGTGCGCCGCGCTGGCAAAGCCAGCCGACTCCCACGTGCCAGCGTTCCGGTTCCCGCCGCCGCTCACCTGCGTCAGGCCGTCGGGCACGCTCAACGAGCCGGAGCCGCCGCCCACGCTGACGATCCGCACCCCCACGTTCTGCGGCAAGTCGATGGTGACGCTGCCACTGGCACCTCTCACGTCGAGCGTGGCGTCGGAGTCCGCGCCGATGCTCAGGTTGATGGACCCTGATCCACCCGCCACGCTGCCAGTGATCGACGCGCCGCTGGCCACGTTGGCAGTAAGCGAACCGGAGCCGCCGTCGATGTTCACGTTGTAGGCAGCGCCTGCCGCCGGCAGCGACAGGTCGGCAGAGCCGGAGCCGCCCTGGAGCGTGAAGCCCGTCAGGTTGATCGCGCTCAGGTTGAGGTCGGCGGAGCCGGAGCCGCCGCCAATCGTCAGGTCGGTCGGGACGTTCTGCGCGAGGTTGATGTCCCAGCGCAGCCTATTGCTATCGTATAGCATCAGGCCGTCGAAGCCTGTTACGCCGAGGTGGACCGACTTGGCTCCACTGCTGCCCGATGCATTGAATTGGATGGGCGCGACGTGCCGGATCGTGCCGGCAAACAATTGATCCGAGCTCTGCGCCAGCGCCGACACAGTCGTCGGCCCCCTCGAGAGATCGAGCGTGACCTGCGCCGAGGTCGTGCCTTCCAGCGGAACAGCCAGGTTGTCGGCCTGAATTTCCGCCGAGGGCGCCACAAAACGCGTGCCGAAGATTTGCTCGTTCTGCGTCGCCAGCCCCATCGCCGGGCCGACCAGCACCAGCACGACTACCAGCCCGACGGCCAGCAGGCCAATCGCGCCGCCGACAGCCGGCGAGCCGCGCCCGACCAGTACGTCCAGCCCGACCACGATCAGCAGCAGCGGCCACAGCCGCCACAGCACCGACAGGTTCTCGTTGGTGATCAGCCCCACGTTGCCCAGCAGCCACAGCGCGCCCACGCCGATCAGGACCACCGGCCAGAACAACGAGCGGTACGGGCCGCGCTCGCGCCGGTTCTCGATACGCTCCACAATTTGGTCGTGGCGGTTCATACGGCGATGTTCGGTTTCCGCCGGATCTGCTATTCTCTCATCCATAATGTAAGCCTCCCGTTGGGTGCCCTAAGTATTGCCATATCCAGCAATCTCTCACACCCTGTTCTACGCAGGAGGCGAACAATCGGTTGCGGCGTCACGCGCCGCGCTAATTCCCTCAACCCGGACAAATGCCATATAGATATGTTGGGGTATTGGGGTCGCCGAACGTGCCCAGCAGGTCGAAGCGTGACGACTGCGGCCCGTCCAGGAAAAGCCTATCAGCCCGGCAGGTACGTTCTGGTCGATGATCAGGTACGTCACGCCGTACTGGTCGGCGGCCCGCAGCAGCATCGACTCGTCGCCGTTGGGGATCGGCACGCCGCCGCGCCCGGTGTGGAAATACACGCCCGGTGGATTATTGCTCATCACGCGGGCCGTGGGGCTCACACCCAGCTCCACAAAGCGTGTGTCAATCGCCGCATACAGCCGCCCGCCGCTGTTCCACGCGATGTGCGACAGGTCGTTGAGGCCCACCACGCGCGTCAGCACCACAAAGACGGTGATCGCCGCCGCCAGCAGGACGCTCGCCCCGCCGAACACCCGCCACGCCTCGCGCGCGCGCCAGCCCGCGCGCCGGTGTGCCACCCAGCGGATCGCGTCGTCGAGGCCCAGCGCCGCCGCGCCCAGCAGAAAGGGCATCAGCGCCACGCCGGAGTGCAGCCAGCCGCCGCGCACACCGGGCAGCGCAAAAGCCAGCGTCATCGCCCCGAACAGCGCCACGCCATACAGCGACGCCGGCAGCAGCCAGTCGTTGCGCCAGCGCCGCCACAGCCCGATCACGCTGAATGGCAGCAGAAAGACGAGGTTCTGCGCGCCGGCAAATGTCGCTAGGTTGCCAGTCAGTGCCTGCCAGCGCGTGCGGAGGATCGTTCCCCAGCCGGCAGCAAAGAAGCGCGCCGCCGACAGGTCCGACGGGTAGGTGAACAGGTCGTTATAGTCGACGAGCCACAACGCGCTTAAACCGCCGGGAGCCTGAATGCGCCCAAAGGCCGCCAGGTTGCGCGCGAACCACGGGCCCATCACGACCAGGTAGCCCAGCGCGCCCAGCGCCGCGAACAGCAGCCGCCGCTGCAGGCGCGGCCCCACCTGGTCGGCGAGTTCCTGCGCCGGGGCGCTCACACGCGGCGGCAGAAGCGCCGCCAGCGCCACAATCCCGACCAGCAGCACGCCATCGGCGCGGGCCAGGTGCGCCAGCCCGGCGCACAGCCCGGCCAGCAGCCACACCCAGGCCTGTCCGCGCCGCCGCCCCAGCCCGGCCAGCATCAGCGCGCCGCCCGCCGCCAGCGCGAACGGCGTGAACGTCTCTGGCAGCGACCAGAAGGCCACGTAGTAGCCGCTGAAGGCCATCGGCAGCCCGGCCAGCATCGCGTGCCGCCGCTCGCCGATCTGCGCCGTGAGCAGGTAGGCGAGCACAGGCAGCAGCCCGGCCAGCAGCACGAAGGCCGCCTGCGCCGCGCCGAAGGGCCGCATCGCCCAGCCCAGCGCAGCGATCCCCGCCGCCGACACTAACGACGCCAGCGGCTGCCAGTAGGCGAAGGCCGGCGTCGGCAAATACGCCGGCGCACCGACGTAGTTCCAGATGTACGGCTCGACCAGCCCGCGCCCACTCGCAATCGCCGCGCCGCCGTTGAAGTAGTAGGCCGCGTCGACGTATGCCGGGTCGCGCACCAGCAACGCCACAATCCCGTTGACGGCCACCCCCAGTCCGAACAGGATCAGCAGATCGCGCCTGCGTTGCGTCATACGTGCTTCCTATCCTTTACGTCTGTGCGGTGACGTGCGGCCCCGCCCGGCACACCCGCCACAGCGCCACCAGAAACGCGATCACCATCAGCGTACGCATCGGCGCGGTGAACCACAGCCCCCAGAACAACCCGCGCGACAGCAGCACCGGCCACTCGAGGAAGTTGATCAGCGAGAAGGCGATCACCGCCAGCACCCCGTCGCGATCCGGGAAGACCAGCAGGATCAGCGGGATGACCATCTGCATCCACGGCGTGCTCCAGCCCTTCGACCACAGCAGGAACACACACCACGTTACGCCGAAGAAGGCCACGATGGCCCGGTCGGAGTGCTTGACGGGCCGTGTGAACAGCCACGCGTAAAGCACGCCAAACGCGATCAGCGGGATGACCGATGGAATCACTGGCGGGTGGCCGACCATCTGCCCCGCCTTGGCGGGATCCAGCCGGTCGATCAGCGGGCCGAAGTTGCCTGTCCCGAAGTTGCCATCGATCAGCGCCCATACTGTCTGCCACGATGATTTGCCTACCTCGGCCCGCAGCGAGGCCAGTGTGAACGTCGGACTGATCAACAGGAACGGCAGGTAAGCCAGCGCGCCCAGCCCCGCCATGATCCCGGCGTAGGCCGCGCCCTTCTTCACGCTGCGAAACCTCAGCGCGACCGGCAGCAGCAGCCCCGGCATCACCTTGACCAGCGCCCCGGCCGCCGTCGCCACCGCCGAGCGCCCGTCGCGTCCTTCGAGCAGGTTAGCCAGGCCCAGCAGCATCAGGAACGTCACCACCGTCTCGATGTTCCACATCAGGAACACCAGCGGTACGCCCAGCAGCGCGTAAACCCAGGCCAGGTCAAGCCCGCGCTCCGGCCCGTACAGCCGCGTGCCAATCCGCCGGATCAGCCACAGGTTGCCCACATCTGCCGCCAGCACGATAAGCGCCAGCACGTAGTCGTAGGTGTGCTCCTGCGCATGCAGCGCCACCGTGATCAGCTGCTGCAGGCCCAGGTTGGGCCACACGAACAGAGGCGGGTACTCCATCCAGTAGCCGATGTATGGCAGCTCGCCCGTCACGCGCGTGATGTCGGCAAACTTGTAGAAGTTGTCAAACTCGCCATAGTCCATCAGCCCCTGTGGATCGTGCGCGGCCAGGATCGCCAGCCGCAGCCCGATGAACAGCAGCACCAGCACCCGCCAGTCGCCCAGCGGAGAGGCGTGAGGTGTGTCAGTCGCCATAGGTCATTTCACCGATGCATTCAAGCCGATTTCAGAGGCTGGCTGTGCCCGCCATTACTCTCCCGCCGCCGACCGCCGCACGTAAACCACCGCGACCGCGTCCTGGTATTCCAGCTTCCACGCGTCGTCCTCCGCCAGAAGCTGCGATAACGACCCGCCCGCCTCAACCAGCACAGTGTTCGCGCCGATAGCATCCAGCCGTTCCTGCCAGCCCGGCTGCCCGAAGTACGTGGCAAGGTAGTCGCGCAGCAGCACGTCGTTGTACAGGTCGGTTCGCCCATCGACGTACACCGGGTAGTCGCGCGCCGCCGCAGATCAGGTAGCCGCCCCAGTTGTAGCTGTTGAACAGCGGCTGTGGCAGGTTGTGGCTCTCCATATAATCGACCGCCTCCACCGGCAGCCGCTTCTCCCGCTCGGCGCTGAGCGTCGCCGGGTTGTCGGCCAGCACGGCTTTGGCCACCGCCGCGCCGACAAAGGCTGCCGCCAGCAGCCAGTTGACGGCCAGCAGCGGCCCCACGCGGCGGGCGGTTCAGCTTGAAGCGCACGCCGATCTGCTCCAGCCACGGGTCGGCATAATAGGCCAGCGCCGGCGTGGCGACCACCGCGAAGGTCGCAATGTTGCGCCCGGCCAGCAGCGCGCTGTACGCCGTCCCGCCGAGCATCACCGCGTCGCGCCAGTCGAGCCGCCGGGGCGAGACACCTACCGCGACGAACGTCGCCAGCAACAGCCAGATGAACGGCCACGTTTGCGCTTCGTGGAAGTTCGGCGCGGCCCATTCCTGGATGAAATCGCGCAGAACCTTGATGCCCACCGTCTGGAATGGGTACAACAGCATCCGCGGCCCGTACGGGTTGATCGATACCACTGCCGCTGAAATCAGCCCCACGGCCACCAGCCGCAGCACGCGCCGGAAACGTGCGTCAAGCTCTGCGTCCTCCAGCGTCTCGCCGCCGATCGCGCCGAAGAACCAGCGCAGTCCTTCGCCGGCGGTCGCCAGCACCAGCAGCACAAATCCAATAGCGAAACCGCCGTGCAGGTTGGCCCACACGACCATCACCACCGGGATCAGCCACAGCCGGTCGCGCCCGCGCCGGTACTCCCACAGCAGGTAGATGATCACCGTGCTCAGCAGGAACGACATCATCTGCGGGCGTGTCGACCAGAACACGGCAGCCGCCGCGCCGCCCAGCACGACGGCCAAAGCGCGCAAAAGGCGTTGCCTTCGCTGGCCGCGTAAATGAAGGCCATCCCGGCGGCGGCCAGCACGGCAGTGTAAAACGTCAGGCCCAGGTCGCCGCCCAGCCGGTACGACGCATAGATGATCAGCTGCGACAGCCACGAGTGATTGATCCACGGCTGGCCCGCCCGCGACCACGAGAACACGTCGACGCGCAGCAGCATCCGGTGCTCAACCATCCACTGCCCGGCGCGCAGGTGCCACAGCATGTCGGTATCGAGCGGCGCGCGGGCCGCCATTGCGAACACCGCCGCCACGGCGAACACCGCCAGCAGCCGCTCCATCGTCAGCGATTTGAGGAACCGGGTCATCTCTGCCCTTCGATCCACATCTGTCCGTGCGCCATCACGGCGCGCCGCCCTGATCGTTATACGGGACCACTGCTTCTGGCGCAATATTGCCCGGCAGGTCGTAGAACACCGTGTACGGCCCGATGTGCTGCTCTTTGAACGCGATCCCCTTCGCCGCGAACGCCGCCTGAAGCGAGTCGTCAAGCGCGGGAAGGTTGCTGGTCACGTACACCGCGTGGTCCGCTGCCCGCGCCGCCGCGAGGTAAGGCGGATAACGCACATCGCGCGGAGTGTAGTTCATGTCAAGCTTATAAGGCAGCACCGGGGCCAGGATGATCCGCTCGTGCGTCAGAAACGCCAGGCGATACGCCACCCAGAAATTGCTGTAACCGCGTGTCGCTCCGATCGAGTCGAGGAAGGCGATCAGATCGCCGTCGGTCGCGTTCGACAGCGTCTCTGCTGGCAGAAGTTGCGTCGAGAGCCCCGGCGGGTTCTCGGCCATCGCCCGCACGGTGCCGTACAGGTTGTAGGCCGCGATCACCGCGAGAAGCGTCGGGGCGAGCCACCGCCTCGCCGCGCGCCTGCGCAATCTGCCCAGCCAGTCGCCCGCGATGACGGCCAGCGGCGGATACAGCACCAGCAGGTAGCGGCCCGTCGGCTCCGATCCAAACGACGAGCCAGCCAGCAGCGCCAGGATCAGTCCCCAGGCAGCCAGCAGGCCGGTCAGCGCCACGCGTGCAGCGTCCGACGTGTCGGGCTGCCGCACGCGCCGGGCAGCCTGCCACAGCATCAGTACATACAGCACCACGACCAGCACGCCGAGCGGCAGCAGGTTCCATTCCGCCGACCATGACGGTCGCAGCCCGAACAGCGCCGGCACGGCGAACAGCACCAGCGCCAGCAACCGCGTCCCGAGGCTGCCGCCCTGAGCGCCAACGGCGACGTACTGCCCCAGCCGCACCCCGATCAGGTCGCCGAGCGTAGCAGCGGGGTCGCGCGCCAGCCCGATCAGCCACGGTACAGCCCCCACTATGACGCCCAGCGCTGCCAGCGCGATCAGCCGCCATGGCAGGCGGCGGCGCATGCGCCACACGCCCTGCACGACCAGCGGCCCCAGCGCGGCACCGATCAGCGGCAGCTCCCACCAGCCCACGCCAGCCACCAGCCCCGCCAGCAGCCAGCGTCTCGGCTCCGCGTGCCGCCCGGTCAGGATATCCCAGCCGATCAGCCACAGCAGGTTGTTAAGCAGCAGGATCTCGATCCACGGCCCCAGCGAGATCGACGTGTACAGCGACACCATCACTGGCGGCAGCGCCGCCAGCAGCCCTGCTGCCGCCGCCGCAAAGCGATCCTGGCTGATGCGCCACGCCAGCAGGTAGGTGGTTGCCACCACGCCCAGGTACATCAGCGGCGCGACCACCCGCCCGGCCATCACCGTCTGCCCGAACAGCGAAAACACGCCTGCGATCAGGTAACTGTCGAGCGTGCCCATGTAGGCCTGCCCGTACGTGAAGATCGGCCGTGCGCCCTGCAGAATGTGGCGCGCCATCAGCATCATGATGGCCTCGTCCGAATTAAATCCGATGCTGCCGGAGGCCAGCAGCGCGACCTTCAGCGCCAGCGCGGCGGCCAGCGCTGCGAGCAGCCCGCCATGCGCGCCGATCCGTCTCCAGATACCGGAAGTCTGCGTCATCTCCGTGTCAGTCACCCGGATCCCCCCCGCTGCTTGCCCCGAACGGCCCAAGCTCCTCCGGCGTCACCCGCCGCGAGAGCCCATAATATACTGTGTGGGGCCCGATCCGCTGCACAGCGTATCTCACCCCCAGCGCGTCGAGCCGCGCCGCGAGCGCCGCGTCGAGTTCCGGCAGGTTCGACACCACGTACACCGGGTTGGGCGCAGCGTCCGCCGCCGCCGAATAAGGCGGGTAACGGTTGTCGTGGTCGGTGTAGCTCATATCGGCCTTATATGGCAGGCGTGGTGCCAGGATGATCCGCTCACGCGTCAGGAACGCCAGCCGGAAGGTAACCCAGTAATCCGCGTACCCTCGATCCGAGTGGATCGAGTCCAGAAAACTGATCAGCGCGCCGTCATATGCATTAGGGATGTCCGTGACCGGGTTGAACTGCGTCGTCAGCCCCGGCGGCGTGTCGATCACTGCCTTCAGAGTACCCCACAGGTTAAACAGCGCCAGCGCCGAAACGATCCCCGGCGCAGCCCAGCGCCGCCAGCCTGCCAGATGGGCCATCAGCCGCGCCGCCCAATCGCCGGTCAGGATCGCCAGCAGCGGGTACAGCGGCAGCAGGTAGCGCCCGGTCGGGTCGACGCCAAACGGTGACAGCACAAATGCCAGTATCAGGATCAGCCAGCCACCCAGCAGCGTTCCGGCCATCACGCGGCTGTCGAGCAGTGCGCCGCGCAGCCGCCGCGCCGACTGCCACAGGATCAGCAGGTACAGCGATGCGACGAAAACCCCAGCCACCGGCGCGATCCAGCTCAACGCCCACGGCGGCCTCATCCCGAACAACGCCGGCAGGTTGAAGCCAACCAGCGACACGATCCGGCCCGGCACGCCGAGCCGCCCCACCGAGGCCGCCACTGTCTGTCCGAAGCGCACGCCCAGCAGGTCGCCCAGGTAGGCGGCTGGGTTCGACAGCACACCGGCAATCCACGGCCCTGCGCCGATCGCGAAGCCCGCCGCCAGCAGGCCGTATCGCGCCCAGTGGCTGATCACCTGACCGCCTGTCAGCCTGCCATCCCCGGTCGCGCCGCCGGGCAGAACGAAGCACACCGCCATCGGCGCTGCCGCCGTGATCACCAGCGCCATCGCCCACCAGCCCAGCCCGGCCAGCAGCCCCCATGCCAGCCACCACCCCGCCGACTGCTTCCGCCCGCTCAACAGGTCCCAGCCGAGCAGCAGCAGCAGGTTATTGATCAGCAGCGTCTCGCCGTAATCGCCCAGCGAAGCGGTCGTGTACAGGCTGACCATCACCGGCGGCACGGCGACCAGCAGCGCAGCCATCCACGCCGCCGTGCTGCTGACGCTCAGCCGCCGGGCCAGCACGCCCGTCGTCACGATCACCCCGGCAAACAGTGCCGCTTGCACCAACCGGATGGCCGTCACTGTCTGTCCGAAGACGGCGAACGCGCCCGCCACCAGGTACGCATCCAGCGCGCCCATGTAGGCCTGCCCGTAGAAGAAGGCCGGATGCTGACCCTGCAGAATGTGGCGGGCCATCAGCCCGATAATCGCTTCGTCGGAGTTGAAGCCGACGCTGCCGGAGGCGATCAGTGCGCCTTTCAGCGCCAGCCCGGCAGCCAGCGCGAGCCACAGCCCCCACCCAGCGTGTGTTCCTGGCCGATCCGTTTCAAGGTGGCTCATGTTCGCTATGCTACACTACCCGGCCCTTTCCCCGCAATACAGGGTAGCACCCCGGTTTCTTTCCGCGCCTTCTGTCCCATTGACGCCCGCCGCCGCAGATGGCATACTGCTGCCTGATGGACAACTCGCACCACGTTGCTTCCCCATACACCCGCCTTGACGGGCTGCTGATGCTGGCGCTGGCCGCGCTGGCGGTGGCGCTGCGCCTGCTGCCCGGCCTGCGCATCATCGATGACGCCTACATTACCTACCGCTATGCGCGCAACATCGTGGATGGGATCGGATTTGTGTACAGCGCAGGTGAGCACGTGCTGGGCACGACGACCCCGCTGTACACGCTGCTGCTCGCCGCGTTGAGCACTCTCACCCGCGCTGATCTGCCGCACATCTCGGTTGCGGTCAACGCGGTGGCAGGCGGCGCGAACGCCGCGCTGCTGTACGCCATCGCCCGCCGCCTGCTGTCCGACCGCTGGCCGGGCGTGGCGCTGGGTGTGCTATGGGCCGTCGCACCCAAGCCGGTCACCTTTGCGGTGGGCGGCATGGAGACCAGCGTGTTCGTCGCCCTGACGCTGGGCGCGTTCGCGGCGTGGCTGGCCGGTCGGACGCTGCCCGCCGCCGCGCTGACCGCTCTGGCGATCCTGACCCGTCCCGACGCGTTGATCTGGGCCGGGCCGCTGGCCGTCGCTATGATCATGGCTGCCTGGCGCGACTATTCCTTCCGCCCGCCCCTCAAACGCCTGCCGTGGCCCGAGTTAGCCGTGGCCCTGGCGCTGATCGCGCCGTGGGTGGTGTTCGCCACGGCCACCTTTGGCAGCCCGCTGACCCATTCCGTCGCCGCCAAATCCGTTGCCTACGATCTGCCGCCCACGCAGGCGCTTGCCGCGCTGATCCAGCACTTCGCGACGCCGTTCTTCGAGTTCGACACGTTCGGCTCAGTCGGAGCCATCATCGGGGCTCTGATCTACCCCCTGTTGGCGCTGATGGGCTCGCTGTTCCTGTATCACGCCAACGCGCGCTCGCTGCCGCTGACGCTGTACCCATGGCTGTTTTTCGCCGCGTTTGCCATCGCCAACCCACTGATGTTCCGCTGGTACGCCGCGCCGACGCTGCCATTCTATTTCCTGTCGATTGTCGCCGGCCTGTGGGGCCTCACGCAGCGAGCTGGTGGCACGAAGGTTGCGCGGGCTGCGCTTGCTGTCGCCGCGATCTTCTGGACGGCGATCAGCCTCAACGCGTGGACGCTGCATCCTGACCACGGCCCGGATCGTCCTGCGCCGCAGATGGCGTGGATCAGGCTGGAACTGTTGTACGAGCAGGCCGGGCGACTGCTCACGCCGCGTGTCACGCCGCACACCGTCGTCGCTGCCGGCGACATCGGCGCGGTAGGATGGTATTCCGGCGCGCGTATCCTCGATACGCTGGGGCTCGTCTCGCCGGAGTCAACTGCCTACTATCCCATCGATCCCACGCTGCTGGCCGGGATGCCTTACGCCATCGCGCCCGACCTCATCATGGATCGCCTGCCCGACTACGTCGTCGCACCGGAGGTTTACCTGCGCAACGGGCTGCTCAAAGACCCGCGCTTCGCTGTGCATTATCGCCTGCTCGACAAGCTGCCCACGGACATCTACGGCAGCGATGGCCTGCTAATCTACGCGCGCAGCGACCCGCCCCTCACACCGTAGTCACCCGTCCACAAACAAGACAGGCCTACCGCCCCTTCACCTTCGTCCGCAGCCGTCGCCAGCTCAGACGCAGCACCGTGTACATCGCCTTGCGTATCTCCGCCTGCGAGATCTTCGACTGCCCCAGCTTGCGATCCTCAAACACGATCGGCACTTCGCCTACACGGTAGCCCGCGCGCTGCACCAGGTACAGCATCTCGATCAGGAACGAGTAGCCGCTGCTAAAGATCGAGTTCGAGCGGCAGCGATTCGAGCACTTCGCGCCGGTAGCAGCGGAAGCCCGCCGTCGCATCCTGCGCTTTCAGGCCCAGCATTGTCCGGGCGAAGGCATTCGCGCCCCGGCTCAACGCCTGCCGGTACAAAGGGAAGTCGGGGTTGGAGCCGCCCTTCACGTAGCGCGAGCCGATCACCAGGTCGTAGCCGCTCTGCGCCAAGGCCACCATCGCCGGGATGTAGCGCGGGTGGTGTGAGAAGTCAGCATCCATCGTCATGATGAAGCGTGGTGTGCGACCGAACGCCTCGCGGAAGCCCGCTAGGTATGCGGTGCCCAGCCCCAGTTTCCCCGTGCGATGCACGGTGAACACCAGCCCCGCATGTTCTGCGGCCAACTGATCGGCCAGCGCGCCGGTGCCATCCGGTGAGCCGTCGTCGACGACGATCACGCCCAGGTCCAGCGGCAGATCCAGCAGCATCGGGACCAGCAGGGAGATGTTCTCAACTTCGTTGTAGGTCGGCACGACGACCAGCGTTTCGGGCATCACAGCACGCTTTCATGCAGGCGGGCATCGCCTGAGAGGGCAACGTCGGGGTCAGGGAGGAGTTCACAGACAGGCCGCGATCATACCGGGTCACCCCTTGATGGTCAAACGCAGCGGCCCACCGCGTTCTTGCCAATCACACGTAAACACGCTAAAACACAGCGACCCCACTCACCAGACGGAGGCGCGCACGCATGACCGACCCCAACCGACCTTCCCCCGGCCTTCTGGCCCGTATCCGCCCGTGGATGGTCGCGCTGGCGCTGATGCTGGTCTACCTTGGCGTCGTGTTTGCGCTGCACCACGGCGACCCCCTGACTTTTCTGTTCATGCCCCAGCCGCCTTCGCCGGAGCATCCACAGGGCACCGAGGGCTACGACGGGCAGTTCGTGTACGCCATCGCCCGCGACCCGCTGACCTCGGTCCCGCACCTCGACGTGCCTGCCTACCGGCTGCAGCGCATCCTGCTGCCTGTGCTGGCCCATGTGCTGGCCTTTGGACAGGAGCCACTCATCCCGTGGACGCTACTGCTCATCGACGTGGCCTCGTATATCGCCGGCATGATTCATTCTGGAGCGGCTGCTCGAAGCCGAGGGGGCCAGCCCTTGGTGGGCGCTGGTCTACGGGCTGTCGGCGGGGATCTTCATGTCGGTGCGGCTCAGCCTCACCGAGCCGCTGGCTTACGCGCTGGTCATCGCCGCGATATGGCTCGACCGGCGGGAGCACCCCTGGTGGTCGGCGATAGGCTTCGCGCTGGCGGGCCTCACCAAAGAGCCCGCATTGATCTTTGCCGGGGCTTATATGCTGTGGATGGTGTTCGAGCGCCGCTGGTGGGACGCTGTTCGGCTGGGTCTCGTCGCGTGGGTGCCGTTCATCGCCTGGCAGGGCGTGCTCTACCTGTGGCTGGGCAGCCCTGGCCTCGGACCGGGCGGTGCCCTGCGCACCCCGTTTGAGATCATCCCGTACTTCGGCTTCTGGCGCATCTATACCACGACTGGCAGCGTGACGGTCTTCGCCGCGTTTGCCGCCGTCGCCGGCCTGATGGTCGTCGTGCCCAGCATATGGGGCGTCATTCGCAGCCTGCTCGACCTCGCGCGGCGGGTGTGGCATCCCTATGTGTTTTTGCTGCTGGCTAACGCCGCTGTCTTTGCGATTATCCCCTACAGCACTTTCCGCGAGCCGCTGGGAATCCTGCGCCTTATCCCCGGCCTGACGGTCGCCCTGCTGCTGTACGCCGCTCGCTATCGCCGAGGGTCGATGCTGCGGTACAGCCTGTTATGGTTGGCAACCCTGGCCTTCGTCTTGGTTAGCGGGTAGAGAGTTCTCACTGCGAAGCTGTAAGGTGATCTGTTTCCTCTTCCTTCGCGTCCTTGCGGTGGGTCTTCTTTCTCCCGACCGCCTGCAGCCCCACCCACACCATCAGTGCCGCTGCGCTGATCCCTGCGCCGATCCGCACGCTCGCCGGGCGGTAGCTGAACGTCACCGTATGCGCGCCGGGCGGCACCTGGACCACCCGGAACGCGCCGTTGGCCCGCGTGATCGCCGCCGGCTGCCCGTCGACCGCCGCCACCCAGCCCGGATAATCCGTGTCGACCAGCACCAGCCACGCGGCCCTGTCTGCCTCCACCGCGACCGCGACCTGTTCCGCTGCATCTGAGGTAATCTCGGCCATCCCAGCATCGATCCGCTGGCAGGTCAGCCCGCCACCCTGCGCCGGGGCGCAGTCGGCCAGCG
The DNA here is from genome assembly GCA_963787375.1 of uncultured Chloroflexia bacterium. Taxonomy (GTDB): domain Bacteria; phylum Chloroflexota; class Anaerolineae; order Aggregatilineales; family UBA3940; genus CAWBCR01. Next base: position 222,888 of record CAWBCR010000027.1, read on the forward strand.
CCGCGCGCGGCCACGGATCGGGCACGCGATAGGCGATCATCCCCCCGGCTTGCCCGATTGGCTCCAGGCCCGGCTGCGTCTCCGTCGAGAGCAGCGTCCCGACGCCCATCTGTTGCAGCGCCGTGATCCGCGCCTCGCCGCTCAACGCGTCGAGCGCCCGCAGCAGCCCAGCCTCGTCGCCCACCAGCAGCGGATCGAAGTTACTCGCGCTCGCCACCCTGTCAAGCATTCCCAGGTTGGGCAACAACGACTCGCGCAGCGCATCCCAATAGGCCTGGTCGCCGCTGTGGAAGTCCTTGAGGCTCAGATATACGCTGTATCGGGCCTGATAGTCGTCGTCGGGCGTGATCGCCGTCCGCGTGCCCGGCGGGATCAGCGCCGCCAGCGGTGAGGTCTGGTGGTAGATCGCCGCGGGCAGGGTCGGGTTGAGCCCCCATCCCGCCGACACAAAGTCAGCGACCAGCAGCGCCAGCGCCAGCGCCTCCCAGCGCGTATGGGCACGCGCGTTGCCCTCCATTCGCTGCTTGATCAGCACCAGCGCCGCGAGCGCCATCACGCCCACACCCAGCCGCCCGAATGCACGCAGCATCGTCGGCTGGACTGCCGCGCCGAGCGCCGCCGTGCCAGCCAGCGCACCGATCACCAGCGCCGCCCCGGCTGCCAGCCCCCGCCGCGCCCAGGCCAGCCCGGTCCGCCGCACGTGCCAGCCCTCCGCCCCGACCCCGCCCAGCACACACAGCGCGAACACCGCCAGCACCATCCAGCGCGCCGGCCCATTGAACAGGTTGAACGTTGGCACGTGCTCAAACAGCCACACGAAGACCGGCGTATTCCAGCCCAGCGCCAGCACGAACACGACCGGCAGCGCCGCTGCATAGAACGGCACCGCACGCAGCGGCGCGCCCATCTCACCCCGCCCGCGCCGGGTCCGCACCCATTCCCCCACCGACCTTGCCGCCAGCATCAACGGGAGCAGCCCTACGTACACGGCGTCTTCCCAGTACGCACCATAGCCCCAGTAGCTGCCCGTCGCAGGGCTGCCGAAGAAGCCCGGCATAAGAAACGTGAGAAAGTGCCACGGCCAGAACGAATACGACAGCGCCGTCGCATAATCGACGCCCGCCGAGCGCTGCGAGTGCAGCATCAACTCGGCGGTGGGCAGGAGCTGCGCCGCCGCAATCGCAACGCCCAACAGCACGCCGCCCAGCGCTGCCAGCAGCCGCCAAAGCAGAAGGGGATGGGGGGTGGGGATTTCAGTCACTCTCCATACCGCATACGCCCCGGCCATCTGCAGCGCATAGAAGCTCATCTGCGCGTGCCCGGCCAGCAGCATCAGCGCCACTATCCCACCAAGAACGCTGAGTTTTCGGAAGCAGGCAGGAGGTATCGGAGTTGAGGGTGGTTCCGACCTCTCCCCCACCACGCCATCGACCGCCCACAGCAGCCACGGCAGCCACGCCGCTGCGTCGACCATCGTCAGGAAGCCGAAGCGCGCCACGAAGAAGCCGCTCAGTGCGAAGCCAATCGCGCCGACACCCTGCCCCAGCCGCCCTACCCCGATCCGCTTGAGGTAGGCCATCATGCCCAGCCCGGCCAGCAGCAGGTGCAGCATCCCGACGATCCCCGCCGCGTACTCTGCCGGCACGATCAGATACAGCCAGTTGGGCGGATAGAGGATCGCCGTCTGGTAATTGGCCAGCAGCGGCGCGCCGCTGCCCACCATTGGATTCCACAGCGGCAGCCGCCCGCCGCGCAGCGCGCCGAACGCCGCCGACCGCCACGGCGCGAATTGCAGCAGCGGCAGCCCCCAGACGATCACCTGCCCCAGCAGCAGCCGGTAGAACAGCACGCCGATCCCCACCGCCAGAACAACGGCGGGCAGCCACCGTCCCCGGCCCGTCAACTCGCTCACCGGCTCACCGCATAGATCGTGTACGCGCCCTGCTGAAGGGCCGCACTAAGCCCCAGCGCCGACGCGTCAAAGCAGGCCGCCGAGCAGGCGTCGGGCGTCTCCGGCGGGCCGACCCACACGTAATCCACACCCGCCGCGTCGAGCAGTGCCCGGCGCGCGTCGTCGCTCATTTCGCCAAGGAAGAACGCGTCCGCCTGCTGTTGCTTCCTGGCGTAGTCGACCGTCTCCGGCCCGTGGCCCACGTACACCCGTACCCCCGCGTAGGCCGGCAGTTCATTGCCCGACACGCTCGACGAGAGCACCACGCTGCCAATCGGTGCGTTCTGGCGCAGCCAGTCGAGCGCCGCGAGTTCGTCCGAACTATGGTAGATCGGCCAATCGGGCACCGTCGCGGTCAGCGCGCCGCCGCCCAGCAGTAGCAGTGTCGACGGGATGATCAGCAGCACCGCGCCAGACAGCGCAAGCTGCCGCAGCCGGTAGCCCGCGCTTGGCCTGTCGCCCGTCGCGCCCGCCGACTTCTCGCCGAGCAGCCGCCACATGCCCATGGCTGCCAGCACCGCCAGCGGCGCGATGACACCTTCCAGCAACCGCCGCTGCACGCCCACCGGCAGATAGGCCATCAGCAAAGCCACTGGCGGCCACGTCAACAGTAGCGCGGTGCGGTGCGTGATCGGCCTCCGCAGCAGCCCCACCAGATCCGGCAGCGCCAGCAGCACCAGCACCCCGAAAGCCATCACAAAATCGGGCAGTGGCGGTGAGGGCAGTGCATTCTGCTGTCCCCAGCTTGCAAACACCGGGTTTGCCGTGAACAGCCACGCGTTGTAGGCGACCAGCCCTGCCGGGATCAGCCCGGCCAGCGCGGCGAGGCGCGCCTCTGCCCACGGCAGCCGCCGCCTGCCGATCCAGAGCGCGGCCAGCCACGCCAGCGCCAGCACGCCCAGCAGCGCCGCATAGAACGGCACGATCACGCCCATCACGCCCCATACCAGCCCGGCCAGCGCCGCCCGCCGCCAGTCGCGCCGGTCAGCGGCGCGGAACATCAGCAGCCAGCCGCCCAGCAGCAGCGAGCGCGCCAGTGCGAGATGCGGCAGCCCGTACAGCAGCAGGATGGTGAATGCCTCCGGCACGTAGAACTCCACCGGCAGGTCGACCGCCGCGTGGATCGCACCGGTGCGCGACAGCACCACCGGGATCCAGCCCAGCCCGCCCGCCAGCGCACCCAGCGCCCACGCCAGCCGCCGCTGCGCGGCCCCGTCGACGAAGTCGGCGACGAAGCAATACAGTACGGCCAGCAATCCCAGCCCGAACACCACCCGCGCCACATGGTAGGCCGCGATCAGCGTGCCGATGCTCACCCGCTGCCCCTGCCCACTGATCCATGCGGCCAGCTTGCCCAGCGCGATGTACTGCACGTAGGCGAAGCCCGCCGCGTGCGGCTCGGTGGTGTACACGATGTGCAGCAGCCAGCCGTCGTAAGCCCCGTAGCGCATCTTGGCAATGTACGAGTGCATGTCGTCCAACGCAAACAGGAAGCCGCCGAATCGCGCCGACGGTGCGTGGTGCAGCCAGCCGACGATGTACGGCGCGCTGAACAGCGCCATCACGATGACGCTCACCACCGCCAGCCAGCGCCATTCCGCCGCGCTGATCAGCTTGCGCTCGCCCGGCGCGTTCATCACGCGGCCCTCCTGCGCCTCAGCGCCCAGCCCGCGATCAGCGCCAATACCGTCGCGCCGCTGATCGCCATCCCGGCGAAATCCGCCGCCGGGCGATAGGCCACCTCGACGTGATGCGTGCCGCTGGTCGGCACCGGCACGCCCACCAGCACCCCGCCGACCACCTGCACCGGCGTGCGCTGCCCGTCGACCCACGCCCACCAGCCCGGTGCCCATGCTTCTGGCAGCACCAGCACTGCCGGGTCGGGCGCAGACAGCAAGTCGTAGGTCGTGTTGATCAGCACATTGGGGGAGGGATCGCACGGCAGGCGCGTCGGCTGTGGGCCGGCCTGCAGTGCGCCGCTGGCATCGCCCGGTGTCACCACCGGCACGATCCCCCCCGGCGTCTCGTACACGTACACCCCGGCGACCTGCCCGCGCGACGTTAGCCCCGGCGCGTCGATGGGAAAGTGAGCCGTCACCCAGCGCACGCCCAGCGCCGCCAGTTCCTCCGTGCGCGGCGTAAAGGGCCGCAGCGCCTGCGCCATGTCCACACTCTCGCCCGGCGGGACGGGCGGCGCGGTCACACTGTAGCCCTCCGGCGGCACGCCTGCTGCCTCGCTAATGATCGACGCGCTCCAACTGAGCTGAAACGGGTCGACGCCGCCCAGCGTGGGGATGTTGGCCGCTGCCGCCGCCGGGCCGATCAGGTCGAACGACGGCGAGTACACCCGGTCGCAGCCGCCGCCCATCGCGGCGATCAGCGCCCGGTCGGTCAAATCGGCGGGGTCGGATGGGCGTCCCTCGGCCAGCGTCGGAGTTCAAGCAGCAGCAGCGAAGCCGCCAGCGTGGCGATCAGCAGCCCGCCGCCTGCCGTCGCGCGCGTCAGGCGCAGCGGCAGGACGCGCAGCCCGCCGCCCAGTGTGAACAGCCCCGCGCCGGTTGCGGCCAGCGCCGCGCCAAAGCCAATCAGGCTGAGCGGCGCGTCGGGAATCGCCACCCACACCACGATCAGCCACACAATTCCCCCGGCCAGCGTCCCCAGCGACGCCAGCCGCCCGGCGTGGCCCATGCGCCGCCCAAGCAGCGCGTCAAGCCCCAGCATTGCCAGCGCCGCGGTGGACAGGTCGACGGCCAGCCACGCCCGCGCCGGCACGCGGAACCAGCTCACCAGCGGCAGCCGCGCTGCCAGCCCCCACAGCGGGCCATTCGCGCCCAGCGCCCACAACGCCGCGACCACCGCCACCGCCAGCCACAGGATCGCCTCAGCGCGCCGCGCGCGCCGCGCGAAAGCCCACCCCGCCAGCGCGATGACCGGCACGCCGAGGTACGTCATCCACTCCTGAAAGCCGCCCGCGTCCGCAATAAACGTGCCCAGCAGGTAGCCCGGTGGCAGCGAGAACACCGACGCTTCCCGCGCGGTGATCGCCGACCGCGTCAGCATCGGCGACAGCGCCAGCAGCGGCACCGCCTGCACCGCCACCAGCCCGCCGAAGATCGCCAATGCCAGGCCACCGCCTGCTGCGATCCGGCCCGCGCCCGCGCGCTTTCCCGCTGCCGCCGCTACGATCCCATAAGCCGCCGCGACCGGCAGCATGTAGAATGCGATCCGCACGTCGGCCAGCGCCAGCAGCGCCGCGACCACCCCTGCCCTAGCCGCCGCGCCGGCCAGTGCCTCACGTTCGGCCTCAGCCAGCCGCCGCGCCGCAACCATCAGCCACGGCGTCCATGCCAGCGCATACACAATGTCGAGGTGGCCCGCTCCCAGGTGCGCAGCCAGCTTCGCATTGAGCGCCAGCGCCACCGCACCGAACAGCCCCGCTAGCGGATCGAGATGCTCGGCGCGCGCCCAGGCGATCACACCCAGCGCCAGCCACGCCATATGTAGATAGATCAGCACGTCGAGATGAATGGTCGGCGGGAGAATCAGCACCAGCCACTGCGGCGGATACCACACCTTGCTAAGCGGGTTCGCGGCGAAGGGTTGGCCCAGCAACTTGAGCGGGTTCCACAACGGCAGGACGTGATGGGCCAGCACGCTGTTTCTCAGGAATGCAGCGTTGGGCCAATGCGCGATGGCTGCATCGGAGAATGGGCTGCCCGGCGGATAGGGCAGCGTCCCCGGTGGCACCATCCACACCGCCGCCAGCAGCGCCGCCACCACGGCCACCACCGATGCCCACCGCCATCGCACCGCCGGCTGGTTCAGCTCACCGGCTGCCGACGGCATAAACCGTCAGCTCCCCATCCGAGGAGGTAAACACCGCCGGCCCCGGCGGTTGACACATGGCCGCATCGCCACTGAGGGACATCTCGCGTGGGCCGACGATCACGTAATCCACCTGCTCTTTCTGGATAACCGAGCAGTCGACCCCTGTGTAGAAGTCGACGACCTCCGCCCGCCGCTGCGGTGCGTGCAGCGTCTCGAACGGATGGCCGTAGACGACCCGCAGCCCGCGCGTCGGCAGGAACAGGCTCAGCTCGGGCGAAGCCAGCACCAGCGGGTCATGTGGCTGCCCGTTCGACGCCAGCCAGTTCATTGCCTGAAGCTCTGGCTGCTGGATGAAGTAGCTGCCCCCGCCTTCTCTGACCAGATTCAGCGAACCGATCATCGGGAACACGATAGCGATCACTGTCGTCGGGATGAACAGGCTGAACGCCACCACGACCCCCAGCAGCCGCCAGCGTCCTGCCACCTGTGTCAGGATGACGCGCCACAACCCCCGGCCCGCGTAAACCGCCAGCGGCGCGATCAGACCCAGCGCAAAGCGGCGCTGAAGCCCCAATGGGGCATATAGCATCAGCATCGAGCTGCCCAACCACACCAGCAGGAACAGGTCGCCTTCGTACAGATTGCGTCGCGATGCCCACAGCGCCGTCCCGGCCAGAAGCAGCAGCGGCCCGAAGGCGACCAGGTACTGCCACACCGGCGGCGAGGGGGTGAGGTTCTGCGCCATCCAGGCCTGGAAGACCGGGTTTTCGCCCGAAATCGCCCAGGCGTTGTAGGCCACCAGCGGCAGGCCAAACAACAGCACCACGCTGCCCCATGCCACCTGCCGGGCAGGCCATGCGCGGTAATGCCACCAGAACCACGCTGTCAGAGCACCGTAGGCCAGCCCCAGCGGCAGCAGCGCAAATGGTGACACGCTCACCAGCAGCAGTGCGCTCGCCGCCAGCCCCACTGTCTCGACGTCAAAGTCGGGCATCTTGGCCGTATCGTCCAGCGCATTGCGCGCCAGGATGTGCGCGATCATCACTGCGGCAGCGATGGCCCATGGAAAGTGCGCGTTGGCATACAGCGCCTGCAGCGGGAAGGCTTCCGGCAGCACCAGCAGGTCGGGCGTGGCCTTGCCGAAGATCAGCGCCACCCAGCCGAAGCCCGCGCCCAGCGCAATCAGCAGCCACGTCACACGCCGCTGCTCGACGTCGTCGGTCCAGTCGGCGACGAAGCGATACAACGCCACAAACATGATCAGGCCGCCCACCACTCGCACGACGTGAAACACCAGGATCGGCTCCTGGCCCAGCATTCGCGCCAGGTGGCCCATTGCCAGGTAGAACGTGAACAGGAACACGCCGCGATGCTGTTCCGGCGTGTAGGGCAGGTGGAACAGCCAGTTGCCCTCGTAGCCCTCGTATATCTTGGCCTGGTAGGAGGCCCCGTCAATCGGGCTGACCAGTACGCCCATGAAATGTGCAGACGGCCTGCCAACTCCGTACGCCCAGATGAAGGGAACAGATACCAGGATGATCAGGACGGCGCTTGCGATGAACACCCAGCGCCATTCGGCAGTCTCAATCTCGCCGTGGGTTAACATGACCTCATCTCTCCGTACCGGCCCACTCTGCGACCGCTCACCGCACTGCCCGGCCAGGCGGCTGTCAGTTGAACACAGCCCTACCACAGTCTCTTTGTGCGGCACGGTTGCTACCCGTTTTGTGCCAGTAGTATAATGTGCCCAGCCTGCTAGCGAAAGAGACGCGCCGTCTCCACTGCAGCGGTCGCACATCACCTGTCCACGTTGCCCGGGAAAGGCCACCGGTGACACAAACTGCCGCATTATATCATCTGCAATCGCTTGACAGCCAGATAGACGCCGCCCGCAAGCGCCTGGACGATGTCAACCGCCAGCTTGGCGACAATGCCGCCCTCCGTGAAGCGCAGGCAGCGGTCGACGTCGCGCGCGCCGATCTGACACACTGGCAGACCCGCCAAACCGACCTGGACTTGGAGCGCCGGCAGCTTAAAGAAGAGGCCGATACGCTCGAAGAGCGGCTCTACTCCGGCAGGGTATCCAACCCGCGCGAGCTTGAGGACATTCAGCACAAGGTCGCGGAGTTGCACCGCCGCTGGGATTCGCTGGAGGAACCGGTGCTTGAGGCGATGCTGGAGATCGAGCAGCACACCGCCGACCTCGCCGGGGCGGATGCCGATCTGGAGCGTGTGACGCAGGAGCAGGCCGACACGACCGGCGAGTTGACCGCAGAGAAGGCCACGCTGACCGCCAGCCTGGCCGATCTGACCGACCGGGCGGAGGCCCTGCGCAAGACGGTCGACGCCTCATATCTGCGTCTGTACGACTCGCTCCGCGCGAAAGCGGGCGGTATTGCTGTTGCCGAGCTGAGTTGCAACCATGAATGCGGTGTGTGCGGCGTGCAGATCACCTCGCGCCTGGCGCAGCAGGTGGGCCGGGATGAGGTGTTAACCTGCCCCACCTGCGGACGTATTCTCGTAACGGGTAGATGAGGGGGACCTGATGAACGACATCATCTTTCTAGCAGCCGGGGCCGTCGGGGCCACAATTCTGGCCGTCGTCATCTACACCCAGCGCGAACGCATCATGGCGCTGCGCAGCACCGTCGCGAACTCCGCCAGCGCAACCCGCCAGCGGCTGACGCGTGGGGCAGAGGCGACCTACCGTGACGCCGTCGTCCAGATGGCCAACGCTATGCACCTGGCCGGTCACTTGGTCCCACTGGAGCAAATCGCGGTCGTGCCTGGCTTCTACGCGCTCAACGATCCGTTTGATCCGCTCGACGAGGAGAACCCGGAGTACGACCGCCCGCACAACCTGATCCCCAGGGCACCCGATTGGCCCCAGGCGCTGGCCAGCTTCTACCTGCCCGGCATTCCGCTGAACCAGCTTCTGCGCGGCACGCCGCATATCGCGCTGCTGGGGATGCCCGGCAGCGGGCGTACCGTCGCACTGGCGACTATCGCGCTGCTGGTCGCGCGGCAGACGCAGGACGAGCAGCCCGGTAGCCTGCTCAAGGAAAAGCGCCTGCCGATCTACTTTCACCTCGATGACGTTAACCTCGACCCGGAGTTCTACGGCGTCGGAGCCGACCCGCTGTTCCCGATGGTCGAAGCGGCGCGCATCCGGCTGCGTGGCCTTGCCACGCGCCTGATGGGCGCAGTGCAGAGCGAGTTCGCCGAGGGCGGCGGGCTGATCCTGGCCGATGGCTGGGACGAGATCTCGCCGGAGAAGCGTTGCAAGGTCGCCGAGTGGCTGCGCGTGGTGCTGGAGACATACCCCGGCAACCGGCTGGTCGTCGCCGGGGGGCTGCACGGTTTTGGCCAGCTCCAGTCGCTCGACCTGCGTCCGGTCTACGTGATGCCGTGGGGCGCGTCCGAATACGCGCAGATTGGCCAGTTATGGGCCGCGGCGTGGCCGACCATCGGTGGGACGTCCCGCGAGCCGGCCCCTGCGCCATCCGAGGACCTCGTTCGCCGGGCTGTGCGCGGCAACCGCGCCCGCACCCCGCTCGACGCGACGCTGCGCGTGTGGGCCACCTTCGCCGGGGACGACCCCGGCCAGGGCCAGCGCGGCTGGTTCCAGGCCTATCTCAACCGCGTGCTGCCCGCTCCCGACCTGGTGGTCAGCAATGAACTGAACTGAACCAGTAGAGGACATAAC
>CAWBCR010000028.1:0-65000 GCA_963787375.1 uncultured Chloroflexia bacterium
AGCGGCGGGCAGCGCGGTGGCTATCGAGACGGTGTGGGGCATCGGCTACAAGCTGGTCGGCGGGTAGGGCGATTGCGTTGCGGAGAGTCGAGACAGGGGCGCGGTAAGCGCCCCTGTTTGTTGTTACGGGCCCCCGATCAGGCGTGGGCGTGAGCGGGGGTAGTGATCCTGAAAGCGGCACGTGTCGCGCATGTGGCAGAAGTCGCACGGCTTGCCGTCGACGCGGACGTTGGCCCCGATGCCAATCGCCATCGACGTCGACTTGTAGGGGATCATCAGGCTGCCCGCGTTGAGCGTCACGCTGATAGGACCGGTGTCGAGCAGGCTGAAGACCTCCTGTTGGCCCTCGGCGAGGGGCCAGCCAATCATGCCGGGGCTGATGGGGATCGTGGTTTGCAGCCCTGCAGGGATCACCTTCTCGTCAAAGAACTGGCACACCTGCGTTGCCAGCACTTCGAGCGCAGCCGTGCCCATCCCGTCGAGCGCCATCGCGTACACCGGGTCCATGCGATACATCGCCGCGATGCGCTGCTTCAGATCCCCGCCGAGCGTGCATACCGCCAGCACGACTGTCTGCGCCGGGCCAAGCTGCGTCGCGACCAGCGGGCCGTGCAGCGCGCCCCCACTTCCAGCAGCAGTTTCTCGTGGTGCAGGCTGTCCACGGCAAATTCGCGTATGCCACCGCCGGCTTGAGGAAAGCGTCGCCTCGCGGATGACGCGCTCGGCCATCTCGACCAACTGCTTGCTGCGCGTGCGGATAGACTCCGGGTCCGCGCCCTGGCCGCGCAGCACCTGGTCGATGTCAGCGTAAGGGTCCAATCGCGGAGAACGGGCATGGTCAGGTTTCCCTCATGGCGCTCAGGCCGTGTCTGCTGACGAAAGTATGAACATTATAGCGATTTCGCGGCGGGCAGGTAGCCTGTGTGGGCTGACGAGTGATCTTTATCCGCCTGATTGGGGAAGTGTGTAACGGAATAAGCGCTCGCCTGCGGATGCCCGGCTGCGTGCGTAATCGCGGGCATCCTATTTCAGTTGGCTTGTGTGTCAGACAAATTACTGCTATGATAATAATTGTGACACAGTTCACCGAGGATGATTGATCACTCTCATACCATAAACTTCCAGGCTGCAAGGCGACCAGATAGCTGCTATTTGACTTTTCACCGGAGTTGGGGCGCGCTGCACCTATGACCACAATGAGAGATGTTGCCGAAGAGGCAGGCGTTTCGACTGCCACGGTGTCGCGCGTGCTGGGTGGCGCGCCGAACGTGCGGGAGTCTACGCGCCGGACGGTCATGGCGGCTATCGACACGTTGAACTATGAGCCGACTGCCTCGCCCGCAGTCTGCGCAACCGGTCGGCCCAGACCATTGGCGTGATCGTCCCCGACGTGTCTGATTCCTTTTACGGTGCCATCGTGGATGGTGTGGAGCAGGTTGCCGACGACAGGGGCTACTGCACCATCATCTGCAATTCGTATCGCCTCCAGGAGCGCGAAGAGCAGTACCTGCACGTCCTGAACTCCGAGTTGATTGCCGGTGTCGTGCTGGTCCCGTCATCCCGCGTGCCCGGCGCGGCGCTGCGCAGGGTGCTCGACGAGCGCGCCTGTCGTGTGTGTCCACAACGCGCTGGACGGCATGCAGGTCGATACCTTCATGTTTGACCATGAGCGTGCTGTCCGGCAGGCGCTGTCTCACCTGCTTGAGCAGAACCACCGGCGTATCGCGCTGTTCACCCTGATGGACAACTGGGCCAATCACAACGAATGCCGCGACGGCTAAAGTGCCGCGCTGCGCGATGTGGGCATCGCCGCAGGCTCCCAGCACTTGTGCGCCTGCGCGGCGTCGGACCCCGAAAGCAGCTACCGCCAGACTGCCCGGCTGCTGAACCTGCCCGCCGACCGCCGGCCAAGCGCCCTGCTGGTGACCGACGGCACGCTGTCGCGGGTGTGGTTCGGGCTGTTCAGGAGCGTGGCCTGGGCGTTCCACACGACATCGCCGTCATCAGTTTCACCGATAGACGCTGCTCTCACATCAGGTACCCACTGCTAGCTGTCGTCAAGCAGCCTGCGCACCATTGGCGTCCGCGCCGCGGAACGCATCTTCGAGCGCCGAGCCGCGCCGGATCTGCCCCCCGCGACGGTCCGGCTTCAGCCTGAGCTTGCGCTGTGCAGCTTCTGAATGCGCTCCGACGCGCCCCACGGTTGAAATGATAAGCCTGGAGTTATATACTTATACTATCAAAGACTGTTATCTTATATGCAGGAATGCGCATTCTGCGCCCGGATTTCCAGTGTTTTAGAGGGTTTCTCTGGACGCCGGACCGTTGCAAGTAACAGGAGAAGTGGCTGACTGGCGCGTTTTGCCAGATGTGCACCGAGAAGGTTGTGCATCCACCAACTGAAGCGTCCACACCCATTTGAGGTGTTCGCCACGAGCCGCTTTCTGTGCCAGCGTTCCGGAAAGCGGTTTTTCGTGTGTGGGGTCCGTGAATAACTTGAGAGGAGAAACGTCATCGTAGCGCTTGAAACGGAACTGGCCAATATGACCATGAATACAGTTGACACTCAAAGCAGCGCCAGGGAGTTCCGCGTCGGTTTCATGGCGCTGCTTGATGAGTACGATTACACTCAGCCTGTTCGTGGACAGACTTCGAAGGCATTGTGATGCAGGTCGACCTCGACAATGAGGTGATCGTCGATGTGGGCCTGAAGCGCGATGCGTTTGTCCCCCGCGAAGACCTGGATCGCCTCGATGAGCAGACGCTTGCCACGCTGGTGTCCGGCGCGGTCGTGCTGGTCTACGTGATGCGCCCGCGTGGGCGCGATGGGCGTCTGATCGTGTCGATCAACAAGGCGCTGCAGGCAGCCGACTGGGAGCGTGCCGAGCAGAATTTGGAAGATGCCACGATTGTCGAAGCGCCGGTCACCGGTTACAACCGGGGCGGGTTGCTGGTCGCATTTGGGAGGTTAAGCGGCTTCGTGCCGCAGTCGCACGTGATCGACCTGCCGCGCAGCGCTGCAGGCGAAGACCTGCGCAGCCGCAAGGCCGCGATGATCGGCCAGACGCTGACCCTCAAAGTCATCGAGCTGGACCGGCGGCGCAATCGCCTCGTGCTGTCTGAGCGCAAGGCTCTCCGGGCCACGCAGAAAGCACGCCTCGAACAACTGCGCGTGGGCGAGATCCTGACCGGCACGGTCGTCAACCTGGTGAGTTTTGGGCGCGTTCGTGGACATCGGCGGCGTAGACGGCCTGGTCCACATCTCGAAGCTTGACCGGCGCTACGTTGACAAACCGTCTGACGTTGTTTCGGTGGGCGACGAGGTCACCGTGCGCGTTGACGCCGTCGACGTGGAGCGGCAGCGGATCAACCTGAACCGCGCTGTGATGCTGCCCGATCCCTGGGACGAGATCGATGAACATTGCGCGGTCGGCGACCTTGTCACCGGCACGGTTGTCAAGGTCGTTGACTATGGCATCTTCATGGCCCTGCCCGACGATCTGGAGGGGCTGCTGCACGTCAGCCAGATGGCAGGCTGCGATGTCGAAGCGTCGCAGGAGGTGGCGGGCAAGGGAGATCGTCTGCTGGTGCGCGTCGTCGAAATCGACCCGGCACAGCAGCGGATCAGCCTCAGCCTGGACGCGGTAACCGCCGCCGAGCAGAAGGCCTGGCTTGAGGCAGAAACCGCTGAACACGTGGCGCAGCAGGCCGAGCCGCCGCAGCCTGACGCCTGATCAGCAGCCATCTTCCTGATAGGGTTGTTCGGGCAGAGAGGATACCCGTATGTTCAAGAAAGGCGACGCGGTCGTGCACCCCGCGTATGGCGCGGGGCGGCTGGTCGCAGTCAGAAAAATCGAGGTGGGGGGCGAGCGGCGGTCCTACTATGAGATCAGATTGATGGCCGGTGGCAGCCTGATGATGCCGGTCACTCAGGCAGAGGAAGCCGGGCTGCGGCTCGCTGATGTCGACCGCGAGCGGATCGTCGCGGTGCTGTCGAACAGGCCCCGCAAGCTGTCCACGAATTACCGCACCCGTCGGGCGCACATCGATGAGAAAATCAGCAGCGGCGACCCGCTGAAGGTGGCCGAGGCGCTGCGTGACCTGGCGTGGCGTGGCAAAAGCTCATCAGGCTCGGCAATCGACGTGATGCTCAAGCTCAAGGCGCGCCGCCTGCTGGCCGGCGAACTGGCCCTCCAATCCGACGACCTCGACATCGAAGAGGCGGCTGAGCGGCTGGACGGAATCATTCAGCGCGTGACCACTGCCGGCGCTGCCACGGCCGGCGGCGATTAGCCGCCGATCCGTCACCACAATATGAAATCTAAGCAAGTTGCGGTAGTATCTCACTAAAGGGGGTGATAAACGATTGGTAAGCGTAAGATTGCGACAGGGCGAGTTTGAAGAAAACCTGCTCAAGCGCTTTCGTAAGCAGGTTGTCAAGAGCGGCATTCTGGGCGCTGTGCGCCGCAAACGCTGGTACGTTGGCAAGAGCGAGTTGCGCCGAATCCAGAAGAAGAAGGCCATCCGGCGCGCAAAACGCCGCGAGGCGAGGCGTCAGGAACGGGGCTTCTAGCCGGAACCGGCATAGTACCCACACTGAGCAAGAGGCAGCCCGCAAGCTGCCTCTTGCAGTAATGGTTACGAGTTGTGGCGGTTGCCGGGAAAAGGGGATGGGATGGTAGCACTGAATAAGCGCGATCCGCTGATTGTGATCGCGTCCAACCGGGGACCGTTCACGTTCTCTGAGCGAGAAGACGGCTCCTTTGACGCGAAACGGGGTGCGGGTGGGCTGGTGACGGCGCTGGGTGCGCTCGCGGAGCGGCACGAGGTGCTGTGGGTGGCCTGCGCCATGACCGAGGACGATTTCCGTTGGTCGGCGGCGCATGGCGGTCGCAGCGCCGAGGTTGAGGGCGTGTATCTCAAGCTTGTCCAGCCCGCCGACAGCAGCTATCAACAGTACTACAGCCAGATCGCCAACCCGCTGCTGTGGTTTGTCCAGCACCAGTTGTGGAACATCCCGCGTACGCCCAGCATCACCGCCGAGACGTGGGCGGCCTGGGAAGACGGTTATGTGGCCATCAACCGGCAGTTCGCCGACGCCATCGCAGACAGCGTGGCAGGCGCAGACCGCCCGGTGATCGTCTTCCCGCAGGATTATCACCTGTATCTGGTGCCGCACTTCCTGCGCCAGCGCCTGGGCGAGAGCGTGCAGATCCAGCCCTTCGTGCATATCCCGTGGCCCGGCCCCGACGCCTGGCGCGTGCTGCCCGAAAAGATGCGTGTGGCGATCCTCATCAGCCTGCTTGAATCCGATCGTGTCGGCTTTCAGACGGCCAAAGATGCTTTCAACTTCGTGCAGAACTGCCGCTTCTACCTCAAGGATGCGCACGCGCACGGCACCCGCGACACCATCGAGTACGACAACCGCGTCACAAAAGCCGTTGCCTATCCCATCTCGATTGACGTGGACAAGGTCGAGGAGCTGGCCGTGGAGGCCCAGACGCGGCTGTTGAAGTCGCAAATTCTGAACTTCATCGGCGACCGGCGGCTGATCCTGCGCGTCGACCGCATTGAGCCCAGCAAGAACATCCTGCGCAGCTTGGAAGCTTACCGGACGCTGCTCCTCGCACACCCGGAGCACCAGGGCAAGGTCCAGATGCTGGCCCTGCTGGTGCCCTCCCGCATGGAGGTCGCCGAATACCAGGACTATCTGCGTGATATTATGGCCGAGGCGGGGCTGATCAACGCCGAGTTCAGCGACGAGTTCTGGGAGCCGATCCGCATCATCGTCGGCGACAACTACCACCGCGCGCTGGCCGCTATGCAGCTTTACGACGTGCTGCTGGTCAACCCGATTGCGGACGGCATGAACCTCGTTGCCAAGGAAGGGGTGCTTGTAAACCAGCACGATGGTGTGCTGCTGCTCAGCGAGCATGCGGGGGCCTTCTACGAGCTGGGCGAGCACGCCATCGTCGTGTCTCCGTTTGACATCTACGGCACAGTCGAGGCGATCCACGCCGCGCTGACTATGCCCCAGGTGGAGCGCCAGGCGCGCGCCGAGGCGCTGCGCGAGTTGGTGCGCGGGGCGGGTGTCAAGCCCTGGTTCTATGCTCAGGTAGAGGATGCGCTGCGCGCGTCAAGCAGCCACGACAGCAGCGACTCGACACCCGGCACGCCGCTGACCAGCACGTCGGCGGTTTCGCGCACAGCGTCCGGCGCGCCGGACAACTCGACGCCGGCAGCCAGCGCGTAGCACGCGCCACTGCGGCGCAGGTCGTGCGCGGCGTGGAAGGCGTCGACGTCGGTCAGGTCGTCGCCGATGTACAGCGCGGAGCCGAGGCCGTGCTCCGCGACCAGCCGCCGGAAGGCACTGCCTTTGTCGACCGCCACCGGCGGACGCAGCTCGAAGATGCGGCGGCCCTCGAAGAACGTCAGGCCGTGCCGCGTGGCGATATCGCGCACGCGCGGGCGATACGCCGCGCCGACCGCGTCCGGATCGTCCGTCTGCCGGTAGTGGATCGACAGCGTCACGCCTTTGTCTTCGATGATCATACCGGGCGGCTTGAGCGGTTCCAGCTCGTGGATGGCCGCTTCGAGGGCAGGGCGGTAGCCGGCGGCCTCCGGGTGGACTTCCACCTGGCCGTCGACCCAGCGCTCAAGGCCGTGGTTGCCCACGTACACCAGCCCCGGCAGGCCAACCCGCTGCTGGATGTCGGCGGCAGATCGCCCCGAGACAACCGCCACCAGTGGCAGCGCCGCGCTCAGCGCCCGCAGCAGCTCGCGGCTTCGGGCCGTTGCCCGTGCTCCATCAGGATCGCGCACGATCGGGCTGACCGTCCCGTCGAAGTCGGTCACCAGCCCCATGTGGGGCCGCTCGACCAGCTTGCGGAGCGCAGCCAGAGTCGCCGGGGGCCAATCTACAGGTGGTTGCATGGAATGATGTTTACACGTTTGCGGGCAAGGAGAAGAACATGGCAGATACCAGGATTGTCACCGTAACGCTCAGCCCATCGCTGGACCGGACGCTCATCACGCATTATCTGGCGGTAGGATATCATAACAACACCCATGAAGCAACGCGCCTCGACCCGGCAGGGCAGGGAGTCAACATCGCCAGGGCGCTGCACCGGCTCAAGGTAGAGGCGCACGCCATCATCCTGCTCGGCGACGACGCCATTGGCCGCGCCTACGAGGCGCTCGTCGCCGCGGAAGGGATACGATTCAGCATCATCCGCGTCAGCGGGCTGACGCGCAGCAACACCATCATCCTCGACGTGGGCAACCACACTGAGACGCAGATCATCGAAGAACCCTCGCCCATCGGCAGCGGGGACATCGACAACGTGATCTCGAACCTGAAAGCAATGCTCAAGTCGGGCGACATCGTCGTGTTCGCCGGGGGTCTGCCTGACGGCGCGCCGCCGGAAACCTATGCCACGCTGACTGAAGTGGCGCATCAGGCGGGCGCGGAAGCGGCGGTGATCGCCGGTGGCCAGCCGCTCATCAGCGCGCTGGACGCCTCGCCGGACCTTGTCGGCCTGACGCAGGTCGAGGCCGAGGGAGTCTTTAACTACCCGGTGCGCGTGCAGGAGGATGTCGTCGGCTCCGCCCGGAAGCTCAAGGAGCAGGGTGCGGGCAAGGCGCTAATTGCCATGTCGGAGGCCAACCGCGCGGTGCTGTCGTCGGGGGATGGTGACTGGATCGTCGATCTGCCGGGTGTGGAGAGCGGCACCAGCAGCGGCGTGTGGTCCGCGCTGATCGCCGGGTTCGTCGCCGGGCGGGTGACGAAGCACGACGATAGGGAATCGCTCCGGCTGGGCGCGGCAGCGGCCACTCACACCGCCGGGCAGATCGGCAGCGAGTTCGGCTCGCTGAACGAGATCAAGGATTACATCGAGGACATCACCGTTACGGCGGCAGAGGATGCCTAGAGCGACTTCTCCGCCAGGTGGCACGACACCCAGTGGCCGGGCCGCAGCTCGCGCAGTTCCGGCTCGACGTGCGAGCATTCCTCGACGGCGATCGGGCAGCGCGGGTGGAAGCGGCAGCCGCTCGGCGGGTGGATGGGGCTGGGCACATCGCCCTTCAGAATGATGCGCTCCCGCGTGATGGTCGGGTCGGGGATGGGGATCGCGCTCATCAGCGCCTGGGTGTAGGGGTGCAGCGGCTTGGCGAACAGCTCGTCGCGGCTGGCCAGCTCAACGATCTTGCCCAGGTACATCACGGCCACGCGGTCGCTGATGTGCTCCACGACGCTCAGGTCATGCGCGACGAACAGGTACGTCAGCCCGAACTCGTGCTGAAGGTGCCGCAGCAGGTTCAGCACCTGTGACTGGATCGATACGTCCAGCGCCGACACCGGCTCGTCGCACACCATGAACTTGGGACGCAGCACCAGCGCGCGGGCGATGCCAATGCGCTGTCGCTGGCCGCCGGAGAACTCGTGTGGGTAGCGGCTGGCGTGCTCGGCGTACATTCCGACGCGCTCCAGCACGTCGCGTACCATTTGGCGGCGTTCCTGCGGCGTGCCGATGCCGTGAATCTCAAGCCCCTCTTCGATGCTCTGGCCGATGGGCATGCGCGGGTCGAGCGACGAGTACGGGTCCTGGAAAATGATCTGCATGTCGCGGCGGACGTGCTTCAGCGCCTGGCCCTTGATGCCGGTGATCTCCTGCCCCTCAAAGTAGATCTTGCCGCTCGTCGGCTCGATGAGCTGCAGGATGGTCCGCCCCAGCGTCGTCTTGCCGCAGCCGCTCTCGCCGACCAGCCCCAGCGTCTCGCCCTTGTTGATCGTAAACGACACGTCGTCCACAGCCTGCACCTGGGCCTGCACCGTCCGGGCGACGCCGCCGCGCACCGGGAAATACTTGACGACGTTCCTGGCCTCAATCAGGACTTCCGAGCCGTTCTGGGATGTGTCGTATGGCATGCCCTACTCCTTATCGGCGGCCAGCGTGCGCCCGTAGCCCAGGTCGATCTCACCCTCCGGACGATACCGGGAATCGTACAGCCAGCAGCGGACGGCGTGCTCTGGGCCGACCTCGATCAGGTCCGGTTCTTCTTCCGTGCAGACCGTCGAGCTTGTTGGCGACCCGCGCCAGGCAGCGCGGCGCGAAACGGCAGCCGGGCGGCAGGTTGATCGGCTGGGCCGGCGAGCCGGGGATCACCGCCAGCTCCTCTTTGACCTGCCCCAGCATTGGGATCGAACTGAGCAGCCCAACGGTATACGGGTGGCGTGGCTCGGCGAACAGGTCTTTGGCGCGGGCCCTTTCCTGAATGCGCCCGGCGTACATCACCGCCACGCGGTCAGCCATCTCAGCGACCACGCCCATGTCGTGCGTGATGAGGATGATCGCTACCTCCATCTTGTCGCGGAGGCCGCGCATCAGGTCAAGAATCTGGGCCTGGATGGTCACGTCGAGTGCGGTGGTTGGCTCGTCGGCGATCAGCAGGTCGGGCGTGCAGGCCAGTGCCATCGCGATCATCACGCGCTGGGCCATCCCGCCCGACATCTCATGGGGGTACTGGCGAGCGCGCCGCTCCGGCTCTGGGATGCCCACCAATTGCAGCAGGGCAATCGCTTGCTCTTCGGCTTCCTGGCGAGACAACCCACGGTGGATTTGCTGCGCTTCGGCGATCTGCTTTCCAACCCGGAAAACCGGGTTCAGGCTGCTCTGTGGCTGCTGGAAGATCATCGCGATGCGGTCGCCCCGGATTTGATTCATCTGGTGCCCGCTGTACTCCATCAGGCTGTTGCCGTCGAAAAGGATTTCGCCTTTCACAATGCGTCCCGGCAACTCGATCAGGCGCATCACCGACAGCGCAGTGACGCTCTTCCCACTGCCCGACTCGCCGACGATGCACAGCGTTTCACCTCTGACAATCGATAGATCGACCCCGTCAACGGCCTTAATGATGCCGTCTTCTGTGTAGAAGTAGGTGTGCAGGTCTCTGATTTCCAGCAGGTTTGACATGGAGATTCAGTTCCTCCGCGTGGCATGCGGCTCATATCGCGGGCGCAGACCGGGGTGTGGCGCGCTCGATCCGCCGTGGCATCTGATGGTGATGCCCAAAGAGTATAGGGGATTTCACCGTGTTTGCAACAACAGAAGTTGCCCGCGCTGCCCTTGGTGGCCTGGAGCGCGCGAAGCGCGTGTTGACCGCTTAGTAACAGTCTATTATAATGGGGTTTCTAGGGTCCATTGGCCTGAGGATGTGCTCGGTCAACACGCCCTCAAGCAAAGGCCCTTTCTTCACAACAACCTTTCTACGAAATTCAGGAGGAGAATTTATGCTAAGGAAGGCGTTTACTTTGAGCATCGCGGCGCTGGTGATCGCGGTGCTGCTGGCCGCCTGTGCCGGTGGCGCTGCCACCACCGCAGCCCCTGCTGCCACTGCGGCTCCCGCTGCTGTCCAGGTTCCGACCAGCTTCGGACAGGACTGCGCCGCAAGCGGCAGCAAGGTCAAGGAGATCAAGGCGGTCGACGCTATGACCGTCGAGTTTGATCTGTGCAGCCCGGACCCGGCGTTCCTGGAGAAGGTCGCATTCTCGTCCTTCGCCATCCAGCCGTCCGAGTGGCTGGTGCAGACCGGTGGCACCGGCGACCTGCTTGAGCACCCCGTTGGCACTGGCCCCTACATGCTCGACAACTGGGCCCGTGGTGACAGCGTCACCTTCAAGCGCTACGATGGCTACTGGGGAACCAAGGCTCTGACCGAAACCCTGATCTTCCGCTGGAACTCGGAAGCCGCCGCCCGCCTGAACGAGCTGCGCGCTGGCACCGTCGATGGTATCGACAATCCGAATCCGGAAGACTTCGCTTCGATCCAGGGCGACTCGACCCTGCAGTTGATCCCGCGCGATGCGCTGACCACGTTCTACATCGGCTTCACCAACACCTTCACGCCGTTTGACGATGTGAACGTCCGCAAAGCGATTGCGATGGGTATCGACCGCCAGCGTATCGTCGACAACTTCTACCCGCCGGGGTCGGCCGTCGCCGACTACTTCACCCCGTGCGCCATTGTGAACGCCTGCGTGGGCGATCCGTGGTACACCTTTGATGCGCCTGCGGCCAAGCAGATGCTGGCTGATGCCGGTTACCCGGATGGCTTCTCGACCACCCTGTACTATCGCGACGTGGTGCGCTCGTACCTGCCGCACGTCGGCGATGTGGCCGTCGAGATCCAGTCGCAGTTGAAGGACAACCTCAACATCGACGCGACGATCAACGTGATGGAATCGGGCACCTTCATCCAGGAGGCGTCAGCCGGTAATCTGGACGGCCTGTACCTGCTGGGCTGGGGCGCTGACTATCCGCACGTGACCAACTTCCTCGACTACCACTTCGGCAAGGGCAACCCGCAGTTCGGCACGCCCTACGAAGATATCTACACGCTGCTTGAGCAGGGCGCGGCCATCGCCGACCCGGCGCAGGCTGAGCCGATCTACGCCCAGGCCAACGACGCCATCAAGGCTGATGTCCCGATGGTGCCGGTTGCCCATGGTGCGTCGGCAGTGGCCTACCGCGCTGACGTGACAGGCGCTATGGCCAGCCCGCTCGGCAACGAGTACTTCGCGGTGATGCAGCCCGGCGACCGCACCCAGTTCGTTTGGATGCAGAACGCCGAGCCGATCAGCCTCTACTGCGCCGACGAGAGCGACGGCGAGTCGCTGCGCGCGTGCGAGCAGGTTACCGAGAGCCTGTACGCATACGAGGTCGGCGGCACGAAGCCTGTTCCGGCGCTGGCCACAAGCTGCGACCCGAACGCTGACCTGACCGTGTGGACCTGCCACCTGCGAGAAGGCGTCAAGTTCCATGACGGGTCGGACCTCGACGCCACCGACGTTATCGCGTCGTGGTGGACCGGCCTCGACTTCTCGAGCCCGCTGCACGTCGGCAACGCCGGCGCGTTTGACTACTGGGACAACCTGTGGGGTGGCCTGAACAAGCCCGCGCAGTAACCCGGTCTTCTGTACGGCAACTTTCTGGGCCGGGTGTTTGACAACCCGACCCGGATGAACAAAAATAACGCGGGATGGAGTTGCTCCATCCCGCGTTGTTCTGAGTGTAGAGAGTGCAGGCAGCATGATCAACTTTACCATCAGACGCGTCCTCGCCTCAATACCCGTTGTATTTGGCATCCTGCTGGTGACATTCGCGTTGGCGCGGGCCATCCCCGGCGACCCCTGCCGGGCGATGCTGGGCGAGAAGGCCACCAAAGAGGTCTGCGACCGCTTCATCAAGGCCAGGGGGCTTGACAGGCCGATCGTTGTGCAGTTCGGCATCTACATGAGCGACGTGTTCAGGGGCGACTTTGGCAACTCGATCCGCTTCAACCGTTCGGCCGTCGCCATCCTCGTCGAGCGGCTGCCGGTGACAGTTGAGCTAAGCCTGTCGGCTTTCTTCCTCGCTGTGCTGATCGGCATTCCGTTGGGCGCTATCTCCGCCGTCAAACGCAACACGCCCATCGACGTGATCACGATGATGGGCGCCAACCTGGGTGTGTCGATGCCGGTCTTCTGGCTGGGCCTGATGCTGGCTTTCCTGTTCGCGGTGGTCTTGAAAGGCACGCCCATTTCGCTGCCGCCTTCGGGCAGGCTCACGGCGGGCCTGGAGGTCATACCGTTTTATCAGGTCTATGGCTGGCACGTCGTCAAAGGCACCGCCACCTACAACTTCCTTGAGTTCCTTTCGAACCTGTACATCTTCAATTCGCTCATCACGCTCAACTGGAAAGTCCTGGGCGATGCCGTCAGGCACATGATCCTGCCGGCGGCGGCGCTCAGCACTATCCCGCTAGCCATCATCGCCCGCATGACGCGCTCCAGCCTGCTGGAGGTGTTGAGCCTCGACTACATTCGCACGGCGCGGGCCAAGGGGCTGGTCGAACGCGTGGTGGTCATGAAGCACGCTTTCAGCAACGCGCTGCTGCCGGTAGTCACCATCATGGGCCTGCAGCTTGGTGGGCTGCTGTCTGGCGCGGTGCTCACCGAGACGATCTTCGGCCTGGCGGGCATCGGGCGCACGCTGTTCGAGTCGATTACCGCCCGTGACTATCCCATCATCCAGGCCGTTACGGTCGTGGTGGCGCTGATCTACCTGATCGTCAACCTGGGCGTCGATATCTCGTACGCGTTTCTCGACCCGCGCATTCGACTGGAGTAGCGGCCATGGCAACCACCTTTGAACCCATGCCCCTTGACGAACACGTCGGGCCAAAAGAAGTCGCGGCCAACAGCCTGCTGCAGCAGACCCTGCGCCGCATCTTCCGCCAGCGCTCGGCGATTGTGGGTGGGATCATG
The DNA here is from genome assembly GCA_963787375.1 of uncultured Chloroflexia bacterium. GTDB lineage: Bacteria > Chloroflexota > Anaerolineae > Aggregatilineales > UBA3940 > CAWBCR01. The sequence continues at coordinate 13,307 of CAWBCR010000028.1, forward strand.
CTGAGCCTTGTCATCCTGACGGCCATCTTCGCTCACTACATCGCGCCTTACGATCCTCTCGAAGTGCTGATCGGCAAAGAGAATGTCGCCCGTCGCGCCGCGCCCTGCGTCCACCTGCTAGGCTGCCCCGCCGACCAGCCCCAGCACATCATGGGCACTGACGGCAACGTGCGCGACGAGTTCAGTCGCATCATCTTCGGCTCGCGCTTCTCGCTGATCATCGGCTTCACGACCATTGGCTTCGCGATCCTCACTGGCGCGTCGCTGGGCGCGATCTCCGGCTACACCGGCGGCTGGCTTGACATGGTTATCATGCGCACGATGGATGTGCTGCTGGCCTTCCCCGCGCTGCTGCTGGCGATTGCCATTGTTGCGGTGATCGGTCCGGGTCTGATCAACGCGATGCTGGCCATCGGCATCGTCAACATACCGGTCTACGCCCGCATTGTGCGGGCCAGCGTGCTTCAGGCCAAGGAAGAAGAGTACGTCGAAGCCTCGCGCGCGCTGGGCGCGGGTTTCTGGCACATCCTGTTCAAGCGCATCATGCCCAACGTCCTCACCCCGCTGATCGTGCAGGGCACGCTGGGCATCGCCATCGCCATCATCGACGCGGCGGCGCTGTCGTTCCTGGGTTTCGGTGCGCAGGAGCCGCAGCCGGAATGGGGCGCGATGCTGGGCCGCGAGCGCAATCAGTTGTTCAGCTCGCCGTGGCTGGTTATCTTCCCCGGCATGGCGATCACCTTCACCGTGCTGGCCTTCAACCTGCTGGGCGACGGCCTGCGCGACGCCCTCGACCCGCGCCTGTCTCGCTCCGACCTCGGCCAGGGTGGCTGACCCGCGTTTTCCCCTGTTAGATCGATACTTTTCGGGCTGCCCGGCCATCGCCGGACAGCCCGATTTTCCCTATTGTGACGCTTGACTCAAATAGGCGTTAATTATATACTGATTCTACCGACCGGTCGGTAGGCAAGTGAAGCCGGGAGCTTTCTTCAGGCCCTGCGCCGGACTTCCAATCACATCATTCGCTATTCCGTGACCCTGCCGGATTCCGCCGACCGATCCTGATCGTACAGTCACCGATCTCAGGCTGCCGTAGGCGCGTGCCCCGACGGCAGGCACATCATTCTCGCGGAGGTGCATATGATCAGAGTTCCGCGCTGGCTGCTGGCGCTGAGCGGCGTGGCGTTCGTGGTGGCGGTGCTGCTGATCGTGCTGCCGCAGACGGCGCACGGCCAGAGCGCCGCGCTGGCCTCCCCGCCTCTCAGCGCCGCCGTTCAGCCCGAACAGGGGCTGGCGCTCCCCGAAGTCAAGATGGACCCCTGCCTGCACTGCCACATAGCCGGAGAAGACAAAGGCCTGTGGACGCCCATCGGGCGCTGGGGGCTGTTTGGCGTGGCGGGCCTGGTGTTCGCCTTTGGCGTCTATCGCAGCGCCAGCACGTGGACCTCTCGCAAGCCGTGGAAGCCCCTCACCCTGCGCGCTGCCGACTGGGTCGACGAGCGCTACCAGGTCCGCGAGCCGCTGAAAAAGGTGCTCAGCAAGCCGGTCCCCAACCATGCGCTGCGCTGGTTCTACTGTCTGGGTGGCATCACCGCGCTGCTGTTCGTCATCCAGGCGATCACCGGCATCCTGCTGGCGGTGTACTACAAGCCCTCCCCGGCGGAAGCCTACAACAGCATCCAGTTCATCGAGACGCAGGTGCGCTTCGGCGCGGCCATCCGCGCCATCCACCACTGGGCCGCCAACGCCATGATCGTGATGGTCATCGCCCACATGGCGCGCGTGTTCATCACCGGCGCATATAAAGCCCCGCGTGAATTGAACTGGGTGGGCGGCATGCTGCTGCTGATCATGACACTGGCCTTTGGTTTCACCGGCTACCTGCTGCCCTGGGACCAGCGTGCCTTCTGGGCGACGACGGTCGGCACCGAGATTGCGGGCGGCGTGCCCGATGCCGGGCCGCTGGCGCTGGTCTTCCTGCGGGCCGGCTGGACAGTCACCGCCCAGACGTTGAGCCGCTTCTTTGCGATGCACGTGCTGGTGCTGCCCATCACCATCGTGGCGGTGATGGGTCTCCACTTTTTGATGGTCCGGCGGCAGGGCATCGCCAAGCCGCTGTAGAGGCTGGGGAGAGACACCCATGTCGACACAAGATGCAGAGCGCAAGCCGGAGAGCATCCCCTTTTACCCCGACCACGTCCGCACCGAGGCTTACGTGGCGCTGGGTGTGCTGGCCGTGTTTGTCGTCATTGCCGTGCTGGGGCACTTCTTCCCGGTGGGGCTGGGCGTGCCCGCCGATCCGATGGACACTCCGGCCCACATCAAGCCGGAATGGTATTTTCTCAGCCTGTACCAGTTGCTCAAGTACGTGCCCAAGACGATCGGCGTGATGATCCCGATCATCGGGCTGCTGGTGGTGATGATCTGGCCGTTCCTCGACGGTAAGCCCGACGCCTCGCCCCGCGCCCGGCGCGTGCGGCTGATCGGCGTGGTGCTGTTTACCGTGATCGTGATCGCGCTGACGATCTGGGGAGAGTTGAGCTGACATGAGCGAGATGTCGCGCCGCGAATTCATGAAGGTCGCCGCGTGGGCGGCGACGGTCACCGGCTTTTCGGCGGTCGTCGTGCCGATTGTCGCCTACCTGTATCCCAAAGACCTGTCTGAGACGCCCTCCGAGCCGGTGCCGGTCGGCAAGCTGGCCGATCTGCCGGTGGGGCAGTCGAAGACCGTGCAGTATGGCCGCTACCCGGCGCTGATCGTCCACCTGCCCGATGGACTGAAAGCCTATTCGGCGGTGTGCACGCACTTTGCCTGCATCGTCAAGTGGAACCCCGACGACGGCCAGATCGAGTGCCCGTGCCACGAGGGGATCTTCAACGCGGCGGACGGCTCGGTGCTGTCCGGCCCGCCGCCGACGCCGCTCACGCTGCTGCCGGTGAACGTCGACGCCGACGGCCTGATCACCGTCGGGGAAAAGGAGCAGCAGTCATGACGACTCCCAGCCTGGCAGCCGAGCCGCAGGCCAAGGCCGCGCCGCGTCTGGAAGACATCGCCCCGCGCCTGCGTGACTTCTTCGTGCACGCGGTCGGGCAGGTGCGGATTCTGCGCAAGGCGTACCCCGGCCTGATGCACGCGCTGATCTTCTGGGGCGTGACCATCCAGGTGATCGGTACGGCCATCAACCTGATGCAGATGCAGTTGTTCATCCCCTTAGTCGAGCTTCAATTCCCACGCAATGGCCTGTACCTCACCTCTGAGCTGGTCATGGACATCGCCGGGGTGATGATCCTGCTGGGCGTACTGATGGCGGCCTTCCGGCGGGCCGTCCTGCGCCCCAGAACGCTTGAGACACGCTGGGACGACATCTACGCGATGGCGCTGCTGGCGCTGATCGCGCTGCTGGGCTTCACCACCGAGGGGCTGCGCCTGCTGGTCACCATGCCGGCCTGGGCGGCGTGGTCGCCGGTCGGGCTGCTCACCGCGCGGGGGTTCGCCGCGCTGGGCGTCACGCCGCAGGCCGCCTACGACGCGCATGCCTGGCTGTTCTGGGCGCACGTCGCCGCCGGACTGGCGTTGGTTGCCAGCATCCCGTTCACCAAGCTGCGGCACCTCGTCACCGCCCCGCTGAACGTCATCACCCACCCACTGCGCAAGGAGAGCGTGCTGCCGTTCATCGAGGACATCGAGAACACCGAGACGCTGGGCGTCGGCGCGATCGGCGAGTTCACGCCACAGCAGCTTCTGTCGTTTGACGCCTGTGTGCGCTGTGGCCGCTGCGAGGAAGCCTGCCCTGCCGCCAGCAGCGGGATGCCATTCTCGCCGCGCGCCTTCGTGCAGTCGCTGCGCGGCGTGGCGGTCGACGAACTGGTCGAGGCGCACGGCGACCCCGCGCAGCCGCTCGACGAGCGCCTGGGCGAAGAGACGGCCTGGATGTGCACCACCTGCGGCGCGTGCCTGATGGCCTGCCCGGTGTTCGTCAACCCCGTCGCCGAAGTGATCGACATGCGGCGCTACCAGGCGCTGACCAGCGGCAAAGTCCCGAACTCGGTCGGGCTGGCGCTGCGCAACATCGAGCGTCAGAACAACCCGTGGGGCCTGCCGTCCAGCGACCGCACCGCGTGGGCCGAGGGCCTCGACGTGCGCGTGCTTGAGCCCGGCCAGCACGCCGACGTGCTGCTGTTCGTGGGCTGTGCGGCAGCCTATGACGACCGCAACAAACAGTCGGCGCGGGCATTTGTCAAACTGCTTCAGTCAGCGGGCGTAGATTTTGCTATACTGGGAGAAGTGGAGAGTTGCTGCGGCGAGACCGCTCGGCGGCTGGGCCACGAGTACCTGTTCCAGATGCTCGCGGAGCAAAACATCGAGGCGCTGGCGGGGGTTAGCTTCAACCAGATCGTCACCCAGTGCCCGCACTGCTTCAACACTCTGAAAAACGAATACACCCAGCTTGGCGCTGACCTGCCCGTGATGCACTACACCGAGTTCCTGGCCGGGATGGCGGGCAGTCTGCCGGCAGGCCCGGCGGCAGTCGGGACGGTCACCTACCACAACTCGTGCTATCTGGGCCGCTACAACGGTGTGTACGATGCGCCGCGCCGCCTGCTCGACGACGCGGGCGTGCAGCGCGTCGAGATGGATCGCCGCCGCGCCAATGCCTTCTGCTGTGGCGGTGGTGGCGGGCAGATGTGGATGGAGACCGACGCCGAGACACGCATCAACCACCGCCGGCTGGCCGACGCGCTCGACGCGCAGGCCGAGGTCGTGGCGACGGCCTGCCCCTACTGCCTGCTGATGTTCGATGACGCCATCCGCTCGCAGGCCGCCACCGACCGCATCCGCGTGCTGGATATCGCCGAGATACTCGCCGAACGGCTGGAAACGTAATCGGCGTGGCTGTGCTGCGCCCGCGCTCAGCGCGGCAAGGAGGTCCCATATGACGACCCATTGGATGCTCAAGACGCAGGGCGACCCGCTGGCCACTGCCCGGCAGTTCCTGCGAGACCTGTTCCATACCGCCGACCTGAGCGCGATGCTGGTGCCGCTGCGCATGGACGACCCGACCTGTGTCGAGCCGCACATCATCGACAGCCCCGCCCAGCTTGGCGATGCCGACCCGTTCGCGCCATCGATGGCCCTCAACGCGGCGCGGCTGGTGACGCTGGCCCGGCAGTCGCACCCCGAGCAGCAGTTCGCGGCGGTGCTGCGCCCCTGCGAGATCCGCGCTTTGTTCGCCGTCGGCCAGCGCGCCGACATTTCCTTTGACTGCCTGCTGATCGTCGGCGTGGACTGCGTGGGGACATTCTCCAGAGAGGATCTCGCCTGGCGTGGCAGCATCGACCGGCTGACGCGTGAGGCGCTCCAGTTTGCCCGGCAGGGTGGGGTGGCGGGTTACCGCTATCGTCCGGCCTGCCAGATGTGCGTCGAGCCGATGCCATCCCGCGCCGACCTCACCATTGACCTGCTGGGGATGGCTGCCCGGCAGATGGTGATGATCGGTGCCCGCGACGAGGCGCTTGCCACCCAGGTTGCGCTGGCCGACATCACCGACGGGCCTGCGCCGCCAGACATCGTTGCGCAGCACGAGCGCGTGCAGACCGCACTCACTCGCCGCCACCAGCGCACGCGCCAGCGGCTCCAGCAGGCTCTGTCCACCGACCTCACCATGAGTATCGACGCGCTGGTCGATCACCTGGCCGGCTGCCAGCCGTGCCAGAAGTGCCTCGAAGCGTGCGTCATCTACACCACCGACCAGAAGCTCGCGCCCGGCCAGCCGCTCACCCACGAGCGCGTCATGAGCTGGCTGGCATCGTGCGCTGGCTGCGGCATGTGCGAGCAGGCCTGCCCGGAGCACCTGCCGCTGGCGTCCATCTTCAGCCGCCTCCACGACGAGCTGCAGGCGATCCTCGATGAGACGCCTGCTGCCATGAACTGAACCCTGGGAACGTCAATGCGTGGGAGATCCACGCACGAGTAGGGGCGGGTGGCGATGTAAAGCATCGCCACCCGCCCCTTGATTTTCTGTCCGGCATGTCCGCCCCTGCGGTTAAGCGCGCTGTTCCTTCAGCGCGTCCAGCCCCGCCACCAGCCGCTCGAACGCCCCACGCGTGCGCTCCGGCGGCGTGGCGTACGAGAACCGCACCCAGTCCGCCCCGTACGGTGAGAAGTACGCGCCCGGCACCACCGCCACCCCCCACTGCTCGGCCAGGTACGCGCCCAGCCCCTCGCTTGAGTTCATCCCGGCGGCACGCAGCCAATCCCCCACGTCGATAAACGCGTAGTAGCCCTTGCCCAGGATGTGCCGCATCCCGCGCCCGTCGAGCAGCGTCTTAAGCAGCTTGCGGCTGGCGTTGATCGGCTCGATCAGCGGGGCGGCGGCTTTCTGGAAGCCCATCTTGCACGCGGCGATGGTCACCGCCTGCGAGTAGAAGCTGGGGATCACCCCGTGCGAGGCGCGCGCCGCGATGAAGTCGATCACCCGCTGCGGCGCGACGAGGTGTGCGTTGCGCACGTTCGACCCGCCCAGCGACTTGGTGATGCCGTCCAGCACGATTAGCCGCTCGCGCTCCTCGGCGCTGAACGCTGCCATAAAGCGGTTGAGGTCCATCGGCTGCTCGTCGGTGACGGTGTGGTACATCCAGTCGAACAGCACGAAGGCCGCGCCCGCTTCCAGCGCCGCGCGGGCCAGCTCGGCCTGCCGGTCGGCACTGAGCGTCAGGCCAGTGGGGTTGTCGGGGCAGGTGATGATCAGCCCGGCCACCTTGCGCCCGCTGCGCGCCGCAAAGTCGACGCTGGCGCGGATCGCGTCGGGCGAGTAGGCCCAGCCCTCTTCGGCCCGCCCCGGTGCCCACAGCACGTTCGCGCCGACGCCATACGGCCCCCAGTTGTAGCTGATCCACGGCACGCGTGACACGACCAGCACGTCGCCGATGCGCCCATGCCCCAGCGCCAGCATTGCGCCGTAAGCTTTCTCCAGCGCGTCGCGCCCGCCGACCGTCGCGATCACGTTCGACGGCCCCAGCCCCGACGCGGAGTCGAAGCGCCAGTAATCCTCGGCGATGGTCCTGCGGAACAGGTCGTTGCCATACGGCATATCGTACGACGTGCCGCGCTCAATCTGAAGGTCCTGCGCGCGCTCCAGAATCTCGTGCGGGACGCCCGGCAGGCTGGCCCCGCCATCCCCCTGCGAGGCGTCGTACACCGGGCTGGCCGGGTGCGCCTCACGGTAAGCGTTCAACCCCTTCTTGATCAGGAACATGCGCGACGGCGGGACGCTCGCCATGCGCGTCAGATAGTCGTCGGTCGGGATCAGCGCCGCCTCGTCGACGGCAAACACGGGCGTGTCGGGTGATGCAAAACCGGTCATGGGCTCCTCCTCAGGGGCCCATTATAGGCACATCGTCCTGATGTGGGAAACCCGCGCCCGGCCCTGTCTCGCTTACGACCCCACCGGCGCAATCCGCAGCGTGACGATCTCGAAGGGCCGCACGCTCAGCGTCACCGCCCGCCCGCTCACGTCGAGTGGCTCCTCGTTCTCTTCGAGCAGGTTCGTCCGCCACGCCTCCCGCGACCTCAAACCCGGCGGTCAGCGCTACCGGCCCGCGCCGCCGCTGCGCCTCGTACAACCGCACGATCAGCCCTCTGCCGTCCTCCGCCTGTTTGACCGTCTCGATCACCACGTTGGGCGCATCGACGGCGATCAGCGCGGACGGTCGGTGCGGCCAGCGGCCCCGGCTGCGCGGGCGCGTGGACCATCAGTGGATCGTTGAGCGCGTAGGCCGCCGCGAGGTCTTGTCGCCCCGCCAATCCCCCTCATGCGGCAGCAGGCTGTATGTGAAGCGATGCTCGCCTGGATCGGCGATGGGATCGGGCAGGGTCGGGCTCCGCAGCAGGCTCAGCCGCATCACGTTATCGTGGATGTCGTGCCCATACTTGCAGTCGTTGAGCAGGCTCACGCCGTAGCCGCCCTCGCTCAGATCGACCCACTTCTGCGCGCACGTCTCGAAGCGCGCCCAGTCCCAGACTGTGTTACGGTGCGTGGGTCGCTCGACGTTGCCCCACTGGATTTCATACGTGGCGGTTGGCGCGAGGATGTCGACCGGGAAGGCGGCCTTCAGCAGGATGTGCCGCTCGTGCCACGCCATCGTCGTGTCGAAGTCGAGCGCGGCAGTTGATACGCCGCCAGCGAGAGAGCTGCGCATTCGCTGTGCAGGATGCGCCGCCGGATGCGCAGTGCCGCACGCAGCGGCCCCTGCTCGACGACCTCGACCGACTCGCCGGGTCGGCCAGCCAATCTTGTCGTCGTAGAAGATGTCGATGTCCCAGGCGTCCCAGTCCAGCGGGCGATCCTCGAACGCCTGGAGCTGGTTGGCGAGCGCGCCCGTCGGGCAGCACCTCGCGCGCCGTGAGCCTTGTCGTATATGCGCGTGATGTCGCCCGCCGCGTTCAGCTCGACCCGCACCGGCTCGTTTTCGAGCAGCGTCGGCGTCGACATGCAGGTCGCTGGCGACGGGCGTGGCGGCTGCTCGCGCGTACCACCAGCGGCGTGACGCTGTAGGCGGCAGCCGGCCCGCGTCGAGCAGCGTGCCGCCTTCGACCGCCTGGGCGATCACCGGCCTGCCGTCGCCGTGCTCCAGCCGCGGCCCGGCTCCAGCGTGCCGGGCCGAAGGCCGGGTCGCGGCGTGCGCGAAAGAGGTCGGGTTGGCGACCAGCACGTCGCCGTCCGGTGCGCCCGGCGATGGCCTCCAGTGCCGGGTCGCGCGCCGATTCGCGCAGCGCGTGGACCTCGGCGTACTGCTGCTGCGATTCGACATAGACCGGCGTGATGCTGCTGCCGGGGATGATGTCGTGGAACTGGTTCAGGCAGACCGACTCCCAGGCCTGCTGCAGGTCTCGGCGGGGTAGCCCGCAGTCGGGTCGAGCGATGGCGGCCAGCGCGGCCAGCGAACTCCGCGTCGTGCAGCAGGAATTCGCTCTTGCGGTTGGCGCGCTTGTTGCGGCTCTGCGTGGTGTACGTTCCGCGATGCATCTCCAGATACAGCTCGCCATTCCAGACCGGCAGCGTCTCGCCCGCGCTTTGCTCCAGGTCGCGGAAGAACGTCGACCACGCTGTCTGGCTGCACGCGCGGCGTGGCCGGGAAATCGCGCCATCTCGCGGGCGTTCTCCAGCATTTCACGCGTCGGGCCGCCGCCGCCGTCGCCAAAGCCATAGGCCATCAGCAGCGTCTGCTGCTGCTCCTTTTGCTGGAAGTTGCGCCACGTGCCCAGTATCTGCGCTGGGCGACGCCATCGCGTTGTAGGTGCTGCCGCCGTAGCCGCCTCGTCGGGCGTGGTGCTGAAGTGGGTCAGCACGCGCGTGCCGTCCAGCCCCTGCCACCAGAAGCTGTCGTAGGGCAGGCGGTTGTACTGGTTCCAGCCGATCTTGATCGTGAAGAAGTATTCCAGCCCGCCTGCCTGATCAGCTGCGGCAGGTTCCAGGCATAGCCAAACACATCGGGCAGCCACAACACCGGCGATTCGGCGCCCGCGCCGAAGTGCGTGCGGAAAAAGCTGCGGCCCAGCAGAAACTGCCGCGCCAGCGATTCCGGGCCGGTGAGGTTGCAGTCGGCCTCGACCCACATGCCGCCGATGGCTCCCAGCGGCCTTCGGCCACCTGCTGCCTGATGCCTCGAACAGCTCCGGGTAGTCCTGGCGGACGAATTCGTATAGCTGCGGCTGGCTCTGGGTGAAGTGATACTCGGGGAACTGCTCCATCAGCCGCAGCACGCTGTGGAAGGTGCGGCGATGCTTTGCCGCGCGTCTCCCCCAGGGTCCACAGCCACGCCACGTCGAGGTGTGCGTGTCCGGTCGCCACAAGGTCCACGTCGAGCGGTGGCCCGGCTGCCTCGATGCCCGCCCGCAGCGCATCCACCGCCGGCCCGACGCTGGCGTAAAACGCATCGCCTAGCGGATCGCGCGTGTCGAGCAGCCTGAACGCTGCGTCGAGCGCGTTCAGCAGCCGGCCTCGCGCCGGGTCGTTTGCGCCCAGCGCCTCCGCGATGCCGAGCGCCACCCGCGCCGCGACGATCAGGTCGCGGGTGGGCAGGTCGATCTGCACCACGCTGCATTGCCGCAGGTACAGCTTCGTGCTCAGGTCTCCCGACTGCACCCCGCCGATCCCTGTCCAGCCGTGTAGCGCCAGCGCATGCGGCTGACCGTCGCGCACGGCGTCGGGCAGCCTGACCTCCTGGTGGTGCCGGTCGCAGCCGGTCAGCGGCGCGCCGTCGACGTAGACCAGCGCCTCTGGGTGCGAGAAGTCTCCCGCCTCGCCCAGCGGCAGGTGCAGCGCGACCAGCGCAGCGGGATCCCACTTGGCAGGCACGCTGAACGCGCTGCGCAGCGCGAAGTCTGTCAGCCATGCGCCCCAGTAGCTGTTGGCCCTGACGATCTCCCACTCCGAGTCGTTCACGTCAGGGCCAACCGGCGCGCCGGCTTGGTCGGGACCGGGCAGGCTTTTGTAACGAAACGGCCCTATCGTCTTGTGCCGCCGGTAAACCAGCGGCTCGATCAGCTTGAGGCGCTGCGCAATCTTCTTGGCGGTCCAGCGAACGGCGTGCGACATGCGGCCTCCTGTGGTGAAATCGCGAATACTTCACCGCAAAGGTCGCAAAGAGGTTTATCCACAGATTACACAGATTGCACAGATGAAGAAGAAATCCGAGAAATCTGTGTCATCTGTGTAATCTGTGGACGGATTTCTTCTCTTCCTCTGCGCCCTCTGCGTTTTCCGCGGTTAGTCTCTTCCTTCTCTCCCTTTGCGTCCTTTGAGCCTTGGCGGTGAATATTCCTTCCTCGCTACAGCTCGACCCGCTCCTGTGCCAGCGAGTCGGCCTCGCGGCGCGCATCCTCCCACGCGATCGGGAAGCGATTGTGCAGCGGGCTGATCCGCGCCCCCAGCGCCGTCGACCGCCAGAACAGCCACGCCAGCGGCCTCATGAACGAGGCCAGTTCGACCGCCCGCCTAAGCTCGTCCAGCGAGTGATCGTCCCAGCCGCCCACCAGCCCGTACAGGAAGGCGAACACCGGGAACGACAGCAGGATGCCGACCAGGAAGATCAGCATGCTGGTGATCTGGTCGCCTTTCCACATCAGCCCGGTCAGCGGGCGCAGGATGGCGTAATGCAGCGCCCCGGCCAGCAGCGGCGCGATCAGCGACTGCCACCAGTAGAAGTGCTGCTTGAAGCACAGCCGGTCGTTGACGAAATACGCGACGATGTCCTTGGTGCCCAGCCCCACGAAGTAGGCGATGATCAGCGCGTTGATCTGGAACCGTTCCAGCAGTAGCAGCGCCAGCACCACCCGCACAGCCTGCTCCCCGCCCACCAGCAGTGTCTTGAGATACGGCTTGTTCGCGCCAAGCTGGATGTTGTCGCCCACCCACGACGGGTACTGGATCGCCCCCCAGATGATCAGCGGCACCGACAGCGACGCCGCGCGCACGAACTCCGGGCCGGTCGCGCCCAGGATGAAGCGGTCGGCGACGGCCAGCAGCACCGCGCCGATAAACGCGCTGATCAGCCCGCCCCACTTGTAGGCCATTGCGGCGTAATACTGGCTGAGCGCCACGCGCGCGTGGGAGATTGCCTCCGAGATCGAGGCCACCAGGTTGCCGAACAGCGTTTGCAGCACCTGAAAGGCAAAGATAAAGTTCTGCGCCAGCGTCCAGTTGCCCCAGATTTCGGCGTAGTTCACCAGCCGCGATTGCGTGATCAGGATCTCCATCGACTGCCCGAAGCCCCACAGGCTCGCGCCCAGCATCTCGAACACTCCGAAGCTGAGCGCTTCTTTGACTACCTGCCAGTCGAAGTGTGCCAGGAACAGCACGCGGGTGCCGTAGCCCAGCCGCTTATACAACCACAGTCCCAGCACGAAGGTCAGCGCCTCGCTGGCGTACGCGGCGACGCCCATGCCCAGCACGCCGCCCATCGCCAGCCCGAACACCGGGTTGCCCCGGCCCCAGGCCACAAACAGCAGCACGAAGATCGGCTGCGTGATCATCGGGAAGATAAGCTGCACGCCCAGGTCGAGCATCTGCGCGTAGTCGAAGCGCTGCAGCGCCATGAACGCGTGCCGAAACACCTGGTAGAAGCCGGGGATCTGGATCATGGCATGGACGATGATGCTCCACGCATACAGCGCGTAAGTGGTGCGCGGCAGTCCCCGCCCCGGCGATGACCACCACCAGCGCCACCTGGAACGCGCCCGACAGCGCCTGCCACCACACGAACACCTGCCCGAACTGGATCGCCTTGCGCGGGTTGTCGACGCGATACTGCGCGAAGAACTTGATGAAGGCCGCGCTGGTGCCCATGTCGAAGATGTTCCAGAACAGGAGGAAGAACTGCGCCACGCGCCCCCAGATGCCCAGCGCCTGCGCCGAGGGCAGGATGTAGCTGGGCAGGATCAGATTCTGGTAGATGATCAGCGGCACGAACAGTACCAGCCCCAACATCAGCGCGAACAGGAAGCCGCCCAGCGGGCGGTGGTAGCCGATGCTGTCCCAGTCGGTCTGCGCCTGCCGCGTCTCGAACTCCGCCCGGTCGATGACCAGTTCGTCGAGCGCCTCAGGGTGCGCCAGGCTGTAGTGTCGCACCAGCACAAACGCCCCGCCGGAGACGATCAGCATCCCGGTCAGGATGGCGAACATCACCACCCGCTCGCCCGGATGCGGCACCGGCGCGCCGGGGTAATCGGCGTAGTCGAGCGGTGTCTGCCCCGCCCCGCGCGCCACGAGGCGGTAGATCAGGTAGTTGAAGTACGCCCAGTCCTGAAACTGTGGGTTGGACGAGTCGCTCAGATAGGGCGTGAAGACGAAGACCGGCCCCTGCCTGATCTGCCCCTTGCCCAGCACCAGCTCGCCGTCCTCAAACCCCACCACCAACGGCTCTAGGCTGCTGCCGGTTAGCTCGGCGCGGCCTCGCACCTGCGGCGCGCTCTCCCATACGATGTGCTTCAGTACCGGGTCGTCGACACTGGCAGGGATCAGGCTGAGCGCATCGTCTTGTGCGCTGATCGCCAGCCCGCTCTCGCCCAGCAGTTGCCCGACTTCATCCGCGCCGAGATCCGGGCCGAGGATCAGCAGCAGCCCGGTGCCACCCGCCACCTGCGCGCGGATCGCTTCGGGATCGGGGATCTGGTCGTTGAGCACGATCACGCGCGCCTGTGTCGGCGTATCGACCAGCGTGAAAGATTCGTCGCGGATTGCCAGGTCGAGCGCGGTCCGGACCGCGCCGGGCGGTCCGGCATAATAGATCGGCGTGCTGCCGGCGGCGTTGAGCCCGGCAAAGGCGGCGCGCGCGGTGAGGACCGTGCCCGCCAGCATGATCAGGGCGAGGATGACGAGGGCGAGGGCGCGCTTGCGCATGGGGGTGTGCTCCTGTGCCCTGTGCCTGGGCACTAGGCCGGTTGGGGCGACCGGCTGGTCGCCCTTAGCACGGAACGACGCTGGCGTCCGGGTCGAAGCCGTTGGCGGCGATGACCTCCGCGAACCAGCGCCCGCTGTCTTTGACCGTGCGCGCCAGCGTCTCGAAGTCGACGTAGACCAGCCCGAAGCGGGTGCGGTAGCCCAGCGCCCACTCGAAGTTGTCCAGCAGCGACCACACCAGATAACCGCGCACGTCGATCCCATCCGCGATAGCGCGGTGAACTTCAGCCAGGTGATCGCGCAGGTAGCGGATACGGCGGTAGTCGCGCACCCGCCCGTCAAAGTCGATGCCGTCCGGCACACAGATGCCGTTCTCGGTCAGGTAGATCGCCGCCGGGTGATAGTCGTTCCACACCCGGCTGATCATCTCGTACATGCCGGGCGGGTAGATTTCCCACATCTCCGAGTACTCGCGGCCTTCGGGCTGCACCTGCGAGGCGGCGATGATCGGCACGGCAGGGTCGTGCCTGACCACCGTGCGATTGTAGTAATTCAATCCAAGAAACTCGATAGGCGCGTGCATAATCGCCAGGTCGTCGGGGCTGGCGGGCGTCATCAGCGGCCCGAACACCTCAGCCATGTCTTCAGGGTAGCTGCCCAGCAGCACCGGCTCGAAGAACATCCGGTTGATGAGGCCATCGAAGCGCCGCGCGGCGGCCCGATCCTCCTCGGAGTTGCTGGCCGGGTGCATCGGCGAGTAGTTGAGCGTGATACCCACCGTCAGCGGCTGCGGCGCGGCGGCGCGCAGCGCTTGCACCGCCAGCCCGTGCGACAGCAGCAGGTGCTGCCCGGCTTTCATCGCCGCAGCAGGGTCGATGATGCCCGGTGCGTGCTCCCCGGTGAAGTGCCCCAGCACCGCCAGCACGAACGGCTCGTTGTGTGTGATCCAGTGTGTCACGCGGTCGCCCAGCCGTTCGGCCATCACCCGCGCGAACTCGGCGAAATGATAGGCCGTCTCGCGTTTCGGCCAGCCGCCCGCGTCCTGAAGCGCCTGTGGCAGGTCCCAGTGATGCAGCGTCGGCCACGGCGTGATGCCCCGCTCCAGCAGCGCGTCGACCAGCCGCTCGTAGAAGTCAAGCCCTTTCTCGTTGACCGTTCCCACGCCGTCAGGCATGACGCGCGGCCACGCTACCGAGAAGCGGTAGGCGTTCAGCTTGAGATCGGCCATCAGTGCGACGTCTTCCTTGTAGCGGTGATAGTGATCGGAGGCCACGTCGCCGTGATGGCCCTTATACGTCTTGCCCGGTGTGTGGCTGAACGTATCCCAGATGGACGGGCTGCGACCGTCCTCATTCCACGCGCCTTCGATCTGGTACGCGGAGGTCGCGACGCCCCACGTGAATCCGTCAGGGAACTTGAGGAAAGCCATGAGCATACTCTCCGGGGGTGAGCGCATCAAGTGGGCTGCAAGGCGGGCCGAGCGGCCCGCCACGCAACCAGTATACACCGCTTTGCGGCATGGAGGCAGGTCGCTCCGTAGCGCACAGGATTGTCTTCACCCCTCCCTCCCGGCGCGCGAAGCGCGCCAGTGGGGCAGGGGTGGGGGTGGGGGGCCTACGCCGGTCGCGTGTCCTCCCGTGCCTGCGCCGCGTTGAAGCGTGACACGCGCATCAGTGGCGCGATGGCCCCAATCGCCGCCCCGACCGCCACGAACAGCCCCACCACGCCCAGCGCCGCGCTGCCCGGTGCATACACCGCCGCAACGATGAAGGCGATCAGACTGAGTACAAAGAACAGCGCCGCTGCGCCGCCAACCAGCAATGCCACCTGCCGCGCGCGCTGCATCGACGCGCGCTTCTCGCCCCACACCTGCCCGTTCTGCCCGTTGACCAGTACCACGCGCGCCGCGCCCTCGTCGTCATGGTACACGGCGCTATACGCCGGCGTCAGGAGCTGTGTCCAGTTGCGATCTTTGTACTGCCACGTCCAGCGAAACTCGCGGATGTCGTCGGCCTTGGCCGCGCGGCGGCATTCGTCGCTGGCGGCGGTCTGAACGCCCGCCTGGGCGTCCCGCCACGCGTCGTTGGGCGAGCGGTCGGGCAGCCGGATCAGCGCCCCAGCGGTCTGATCGGGCTGATAAGCCGCGGCCTGATCCAGCCGGTAGCCGCCGATCCGCCGCTCAAGGAGCGTGTGCTGCTCCAGCGCGGGCGCGGCGACGTTCTCATAGCGCCGCTCCAGCCGCCCGATGCGCGGCTCCCAGCGCGTGCGCCGCTCCTTGACTTCCTGCGACTGCCAGCTTCCGCGGGCGTACTGGTCTTTGTGGCTGACCACCTCGTAGAAGGTGCCCGCTTCGGCCTGCCACACCCCCCGCGCGTCCGTGTCGACCAGCCACATCGGCAGGTAGACGCGCCGCAGGTGGCCGCGCAGCGAGTTCGGCCCGCAGCGCGCGCGGCGCGAACGGGATGTCGCCTGCAAACGCCTCGATGCGCGCAGCCGCCTGCGCCTCGTCGAGGCCGAACGGCACCACCATCTCCGGCGGCTGGGTGTAGGCCAGGTTCCCCGCGCCCTCGTCGACCGAGTCGAGCGCGTCATGGTAGCACGCCGGGCACAACGGCGCGCCGTCGCCCGGCGCGATCAGGTAGGCGCTGTGGCAGTGCTCGCACACGGCGGGATGCAGGTCCGCGCCCCACACCGACGACCAGTTGACGGTGCTCATGACGGCTTCGCCCCTTTCAGCAGCCTGTCGCTCTTGCCGGGGTTGGCGATAGCCTGCGCATTCGATATCAGCACAATTGACAGCGTCACCGACAGCACCAGCAGCACGGCAGCGCAGAACAGCAAGGGCGGCACGATCAGCCCGACCACTCCGGCGACCAGCGGCAGGCTGAAACCGGCCAGCACCACCGCCCACACCTTGAGCCAATCGACCGGGCGGCGGCCCCCGATGCTGCCCGACTGCCCATTGACCACCACCTGAAACGTCTCGTCGTTGAAGCTGAACGAGGCCAGGTACACCGGCAGCAGCACGTAGCGCCAGCTTTCGTTGGCAAAGTCGACGTTCATGCTCAGGCTGCGCAGGTGATCGCCCCCGCCCGACAGCGCATCCTGCTCGCAGGCTTTACGCGTGGCGGCGCGCATCTGCGCCCGCCCCACGTCCCACGCCTGTTCGAGCGGCACCGCGTACGCCTGCGCGTGCATCCCGGCCAGGTAGGCCGGCTCGTAGTCGGCCAGCGCGTTGAGGTCGAAGTCGTCGATAGTCGACAGGATCGAGTCGCTGACGTGTGGCGTGCCGGAGACGACCAGGTCGTCAAACCCTTGTGTGACATTCCCCGTCTTCCAGCGCCAGTGGGTGACGGTCTGCGTGTGCCACTCCTTGCCGTCGTAGGTGCGCCGCGTCTCGTCGTAGCCCACCTGGGCGCGCCACGCCGCCTTCGTTTGCGCGTCGAACGTCCAGAACGGCAGGTAAATGCCGGTGAATGAGCCGATCTGCGCCACCTGCCGCAGCTTGGCGGGCAGCATCCAGCTCGCGCCCAGCCACTTCGCGGCGGTCGCCGTGCACGTTTCAGGCTCGATTTTGAAGGGGATCAGGTAGCGCGGGCGCAGCCCATCCTGCGCGGCGTCGCTCTGCACCACCCGGTTCGATCCGCAGAACGGGCACGTGTAGGTGAGCTGTCCCGGCGGCAGGACGGTCACCGCGTGGCAGCTCTGGCACTCGATCTGCCGCCGCGCTTCGCCCCAGCCGCGCGCGGCCTGCTCCAGCGTCTCGACCTTGAACTCGAACTGCTGTGCCTGCCTGCCGACCGCCTGGTGCGCGGGCGGCTCATAGTAGCCGCAGTTGGTGCACTTCAACCCGCCGTCCTCGATGCTGTAGGCGGTGCTGCCGCCGCACTGCGGGCACTTGAAGTCGACGACCGGCTGCTCCTCCTGTTTCGGCGGGATGGGCATGTACACGTCGATGCCCGGCACCGCCAACTCGGTCGGGATGTAGCCGGGCGGGGGAAATACATCGGCCATGGAGGCTCCTTATCTTGAAAGGCGCACACAGCAGATTGTAGATGATCCGGGGCGCGGGCGAAACCTGCGGCAACCTGACGCCTGCGCCCCGGCGATCAGTCGATGGGGATCAGCCCTTTCAGGTCGGCAGGCTTGAACGGCCCCGGCTTGGCGATCACCTCACGTGCCGCGTCGACCTTGCCCCACACGTTCCACAGAATGACGCCCCGCACGCGGCCTTTGTCGAGATAGTACACCACGCCCTTCTTGAACGGCTCCGCCCAGTCGGCAGCGGACTCCAGCCGTGAGTCGAGCAGGCCCACCGCCTCGTAGCCCAGGTCGAACAGGTCTGAATAGAAGTAGGGCAGGTGATCGTAGCGCGTTGCCTGCCCGGCCATGTTCATCCCGGCGACCCGGCCCATCGTGTTGGCGTTGTCCTCGTGCTCGACGCGCAGCCGTATCCCCAGCGCCGGGTTGGCGAACGCGGCCACGTCGCCGGCGGCGTACACGTCCGGCGCGGACGTACGCAGGTGCTCGTCGACCACGATCCCATCCTCGACCGCGATACCCGCCTCCTGCGCCAGCTTCACGTCCGGCACGACGCCGATCCCGGCCACTACCGTCCCCACCTCGACCTGCTGAACCGCGCCGCCGGCCTCGGGCTTGAGCGCCAGCGCGCTTCCTCCATCCCGCGCCGTGACGCCCTCCACCTGCATGCCGGGCCGCACGTCGACGCCCTTCTCGCGATAATAGTGGGTCACGAAGTCGGCCAGGTCGCGCGGGAACAGCCGGTCGCAGATGGCTGGCTCCAGGAAGGCCATCACCACCTGCTTGCCGTTCATCGCCAGCGCGGCGGCGATCTCCGAGCCGATGAAGCCCCCGCCGATCACGCCGAAGCGATCCTGGCTCTCGGTCCGCTCGCGCAGCAGGCGGTAATCGGCCAGCGTGCGGAAAGTGATGATCTGGTCGCCGCCAAACGGCAGTCGGCGCGGTGCGGCGCCGGTCGCCAGTAGCAGCTTATCGTAGCCGTGTTCCTCGCCCTGATCGTCTACCACGCGCTTCGCCTTCACGTCGAGGCGCGCGATGCGCCGGCCCAGGTGCATCTCGACGCCGCGCTCCGGTGTCTTGCGCCAGATCGTGTCGATTGATTTGCCGGTCCACAGCTTTTTCGACAGCGGCGGGCGATTGTAGGGCGGATCGGCCTCGGCGCTGAACAGGCCAATCGTTCCGGCCCCGTCGACCTCGCGGATGCCGCTCGCGGCGGCGTCGGCGGTCATCCCCCCGCCGACGATGACGTATGTGTAATCGGGCATGCTGGCTCCTCCTTCCGTCCGTTGGGACATTAAGCTGAGTATACGGAAGGAGTCCGCCACCTTCACCGGACAAAAGGACAGGTCAGGGGCTGTTACGTCGCCATCACACCAATCGGCTCCGGCTCCCACTCACGCCACCACGGCGTGGTGAGGTCCGGCAGCGGGTGCGCGTCGAGCAGGTCGACGTGACCCGCCTGCTGCGCCGCCTCGACCAGCGCCCGCGTCTCGCGGCGCAGCGTCTCGTGCGCGTACAGCAGGTTGGCCAGCGCCGTCATGCGGCGGCGCTCCTCGGGGAACGTGAAGTTGTGCGTGTCGAACACGATCCGCAGCAGCGTCGGGCGCTCGTCGAAGCCGAACGAGTAGTCGGGCGGGCCGACCACGTGGATGCTGAGCAGCGGCGGCAGCTCCGGCGCGCAGCGCGGCGGCGAACAGCTCGATGTCGTAGAAGGCCGCGCCGCCGTCGAAATATGTCTCGCCGTCGATGACCGGCGGTGTGATGTAAAACGGCTGCGCCATGCCGCCTACCACCGCGTCGACAATCGCGCAGTTGATGGGCCGCAGCGTCCGCCCGGCAAACTGCATGTGCAGGTCGCCCGGCGCGCCGAAGAAGTCGGCGGTCCCATCCGACCGCGCGCGCCGACCGCGTAAAACGGCAGCGCGAGGTCCTCAAACGTGACGGCGGTGCCGTCCGCGCAGCCGGTCCACCGTTCCAGGTAGCGGGCGATCTGCTCGCGCAGCGGGTCAGAGTTGGCGACGGCGCGCACCAGCCGGCGAGGCGTGTGGTTCATCCGGTACAGGTTCGACGGGTCAAGCTGCTCGAAGAACTGCTCAAGGTGCCTGAGCGCATCGTGCGCATCGGGTGTGTACAGGTCGGGCCTGCGCCGTGCGCCCAGCGCCACCGCGTGGAATAGCCCATTCAGCACCCCCGCCGAGCAGCCAAAGATGCGCTCGATTTGCGCGCCCCGCGCGTCGATCAGCCCGGCCATGACCATCTCGGCCACCATCCCGGAGAAGCCGCCTGCGCCGTAGATCAGCGTCATCGGCTGCGCGAAGTCAAAGCCGTCAAGTTGCGGCTCGCCCAGCGCGCGGAACTCCGCCATCAGCGCGGTCTTGTTGGCGATGCTGGTCCGCATGTTGGTGCTGGCTTCCGTCGAGCCGATGTACGGCAGCCGCACGTGCTGGATGCGCGGGGCAGGGGGGGCCGGCGGCGGCTTGACCCCGCGCCCGGCGAGGGCATCCTGCAGCGCGTTGGCCTGCGCCGCCAGCGCCCGCTGGCGCAGCAGCAGGTCGTTGTAGTAGCGCGACAGGGTTGCCTGGTTGCGTTCGTGCCAGCGGTGCATGATGAACACCTGCGACGCTGCCCACGGCTTCCAGGCTGGCAGCGGCGTGTGCGGCTCGCTTTTCACGATGGGCCGCGGATCGCCCGCTTCCATGTCGAGCACCATCGGGCTGATGTCGGCGAAGACCGGGCGGCCATCTTTGTAGAAGTGCCCGTTGACCCGCGCCGCGTCGGTGCTGAGCATCGTGCTGACGGCGGCGATGCACGCGTCGAGCACCGGTGCATTCTCGAGGCGCGTCGCGCAGTTGTGGTACACTGCCCGCAGCGAATTGTCCGGCGGGCCGAAGAACACCGGGTAGGCGTCTTTGTCGGCGGCGCACAGATAGACCGGCACCGGCAGGTCGGCCAGCGTCAGCGCCGACGGGTCGGCGAGGCCGGTCCACGCCGCCAGCAGCGCCGCCAGCCGCTTCCTGAGCGGCCCCAGGTGGTAGAACCCGTACTGGATGTGCCGCACGTTCAGGCGGCGGATGTCGCGGCTGCGCGCCTGCTCGAAGAACCCGGCCAGGTCGTCGAGCGCATGGCCCGCCTGCGCGGTTTGCGCGCCGATCTGCACCGCGTGGGCGACAGCCACCAGCGCCCCCGACGCGTTGCCGTACAGGCGGCCTATCACTGTCCCGCTCGCGGCGAGGCGCTGCGCCAGCGCGATATCGTCCAGCAGTTGGGCGACGTCGCCTAGCTTGCCAGCCTGGTAAATGATGCTTGTCGGGCGCTGTGGATTGCTGGTCATGGGGAGCCGCCTACCGCTCGGCGGCGGCTTCCTGCGCGGCCAGCCTGGCCCGCACCTCGGCGTGTGTGGCCCGCGTGATCGGGTACCAGATCAGCAGCGGCAGCGCCAGCGCGAAGACCAGCAGCGGCACCGGCCCGATGAACAACCGGATGCCGAACAGCGTCTGTGCGCTCTGCGCGGCTGCCCCCTGCACGTAGCCCGACAGGTGCAGCACCCACCCGCTGGCCGCGATGCCCAGCGCCTGCGTCAGCTTGAAGGTGAAGCCCCACACGCCGTAATACATCCCGCCGCGATGCTCGCCTGTCTCCAGCCGGTCGTACTCGATCACGTCGGGCACCATCGCCCACGGGAATACCCAGTTGGTCGAGAAGCCCAGCCCCGCCACGATCGCGATCACGTAGATCCACGGCGACGCGCCGCGCGGCAGCAGGAACGTCGCCGCGACGGCCAGCCCGCCGATTCCCAACCCCAGCGCATAGGCCGGTCCCTTGTTGATCCGGTCCGAGACCATCTTCCACGGGAACAGGAACACGAACACGCTGACCAGCAGCAGCGCCAGCACAATCGACACCTGCCCGGCGGCCATCCCGCTCTGATAGGTGAGGAAGTAGTACAGCAGCGTCTGCACCAGCGTGAACGACACGTTGGCGATCAGGTAGGCGATCACCAGCCGCACGAACGGCTTGTTCCTGAACGTGGTCAGGAAGGCACGCACCGGCGGCGTTTCAGACCTGCTCTCGCTGATCTCCTTGCGCTCGCGCAGTCCGGAGGCAGAGGCGATCAGCGCGGCGGCGTTGATCACGCCGTAGATGATGCCTACCGCAGCGTAGCCGCTGCGTTTCGCCAGGAACAGCCCCACGATGATTGGCGTGACCGCCGCGCCGACGAGGTAAGCCGGCACGCCCAGCATCATGCGCCACGTCGTCAGGCTGGCGCGCTCGTCATAATCCTCGGTCAGCTCGGCAGTCAGCGCGTAGTACGGCACCGAGGTCATGGTCAGCATCGTGTCGAACACGACGAAGCTGCCCGCGATCCACACGAACGTCCACACGTCGGGCAGGCCGCGCGGCACGATCCACAGCAGCGCGATGCTGATTGCCAGCGGCACCGCCCCGAACAACATGAACACCCGCCGCTTGCCGAACCGCCGCGACGTGGTGCGGTCGGAGATCCAGCCGAAGATGGGGTCGTTGATCGCGTCCCAGATTTTGGCAATGGCCAGTGCGCTGCCGGCCAGCGCCGGGTTGATGATCGCGCCGTCGGTATAGAACGCCAGCAGGAAAAAAGCGATGGCTGATACGACCATCGCGTTGCCAAAATCGCCGATGCCGTAGACGAGTTTGGTGCTCCAGCTTAGGTGATCGCTGCTGCTGCTCATGGCTGCTCCTGTGTGGGTGATGGGTGCCGGCATCGGCCCGAAGCCGATTTCATCATCATAGCATCAAGCGCGCAAAAGGTTAAGCGTTTCAGACAGCATGAGAGAGCGGGAGAGTGGGCGAGAATGGCGATTGCCAGAGGATGGGCAAATGTCAGGACGGGCGTGGCAGAACGAGCGTACATCCCCCTCGCCCCAGGGCCGCGCAGCGGCCCGCGAAGGCTGCGGCGCAGCCACGGAGAGGGGCCAGCGGTGAGGGTGCTACAGCTTGTTCGCTGGCTCCGGCTCCCACTCGCGCCACCACGCCTCGGTGAGGTCCGCCAGCGGGTGCACGTCAAGCAGACCGGCGTGCCCCGCCTGCCGCGTCGCCTCCGCGAGCGCCCGTGTCTCCCGGCGCAGCGCCTCGTGCACGTACAGTAGGTTGGCCAGCGCCGCGGTGCGTCGCCCCGATCCGCTTCTCGGGCAGGGAGTGTCAATCCGCACACTTCCTGCATCCATATGTAGGACGTAGGAGTTAATACCGCGCTGAATGGCGGAATTGGGGTGAAAACGCTGCTGTCAGCGTGATACTTACCGGAGCTCACAAGTTTCACATAATCTGCACATACTGTCTACACAGGGGGGCAGTAGGATATGTGTATATGTGAAATTTATCACAAGTTATGAGATGGAAAGGAATGTCAATGGCAGCAATAACAGATATGTCGGCGAAGACCCGCACCAACTGGTTGATTGACCTGGCAGTCTTTCTTGGCGGCGTCTTCGCATCCATATCAGGAATATACTTCTTATTCGTTCCCTCCGGAGGTTACCAGGGTGGCCGCAACCTACTGTACGGCACCACGATCCTGATTACCCGGAAGCAATGGGACAGTCTGCATATGTGGGCGGGTATCGCGATGATCGCTGCTGTGATGGTGCATTTTGCCATCCACTGGCACTGGGTGAAGGCAATGGTGAAGCGCATCTGGCGGTCGATGGGACCAGGCCGAGTCAGGATATCCCAGGGAGCCCGGCTGAACCTCGGTGTCGATATCGTTATCGCCGTGAGCTTCCTGTTGACCGCACTGTCAGGTGTGTACTTCCTGTATGCCCCGTCCGGAGGGTTCCAAGGCGGCGCCAATCTAGGGTGGGACCCGGGGTTCCTGTTCAGCCGGATGACCTGGAACTTGGTCCACACCTGGGCGGGAACAGTGATGATTATCGCGGCGGTCGTTCACTTCATCATCCACTGGGGTTGGGTCACCAAGATCACGCGGCGGCTGTTCCTGTCGCTATGGCCGCATCTACCAGTTAGTAATACTAGTAGTAATGAAATCAGTTGAATGATCAAGGAGTAAGGAAGATGTTTAAGAAAATCGCTATTGGTACATTGATCGTAGGGCTTACCGGTTCCTTGATAGCAGGCGCTATCATCCGGACGAACAGCAAAGCACCGTCCAACCATGGAGAGCAAGCACAGGGACAGGGGCGAAATAGCCAGTCGGCGGAGGTGCGTGCCGACTGGGGAGGCAGGTTGCAGGGAGCAGGTGATACCCGAGTTTCCGGTTCAGGATACCGTGGCAGCCAGGGCAGAGACAATACTGGGGGCCAGAACGCGAGCGCAGAACGCGAACCAGAAGCACAGAGCCATGACTGGGTAGCACTGGAGGGTACGGTTACCCATGTAGATTCCGAGATGCTGGTTGTCACCCGTATAAGCGGCGAGGAACTCATAGTTGAAGGACGGGCCTGGCAGTTTGCACAGGAACAGGATTTCCGGACTGAACCTGGCAACCTGGTTGTGCTCAATGGGTTCTATGAAGATGGCGCGGGATTGGTCACCGCAGAAATCGTCGATCTGACCAACAGTAACACCGTGGCAATGCGGGATGCAAGCGGCAAGCCGTTGTGGTCCGGGGGCAAAGGACGAGGAGGGCCCCAGGGCGCATAGTCCATAGTCAGCAAATAGGAGGGCTGGATATCTCGGATATCCTGCCGTGAAGTCTGGCACTTTGAAGAAGCCTGCGCACCGGAAGCGCGGGCTTTTTGGCAGGGAGAGTGAGAAGAAAGGTCGTATCAGGAGATCAAGGGTGGGTGGCGGCGAAGAGGGGATTGCGCCGGGAAGCCAGCAGAACCTCTTTTCAGGCTAGTTGGCTGGTGACAGGGACAACAAGAGGTGAAAATGATGGGAACCCCAGAAAGTGGCGTGGTAGACACGCCCGAGGGTGGCGAGCGACCAGCGTCCAGCGCCGTGCCACTGATAGACCCGCTCCTGCTTGAAGATGCCCCGGTACGCTTCCAGCAGTTCGAACAGCTTCTTGATGAGTTCTGTATTTTGGGGGATAGTGGTTTCATAATGAAATGGCCTTCGGTGTCTGGTTTTGGCGAACCTTTTCGACCGATTGCCATTCCGTTTCTAAAATAAAGCCAAAGTTGAGGGTTTGACCGAAAGTCCTTTCGTGCGAAGAACCCGTCGCCCAGTTAGCCCGTACAGCCCTTGACAAAACCAGCCGCCCCTCCTGTATTTAGGGAAAGCTAAACCGTAATATAGGTTGCACTAAAACAGACTGTGTGCAGAGCTCCGGGAGGCTGCTGCGCGCAGGCTGTTTGCCTTGACAGCCGCCGCCAGTGAGCTATACTAACAATAGTAGTTATTCTTCAAACAACTATATGTCGGGGCGCGCTGTCAGGATGGTGCTTGCGGCTCCTCCCAGTTTGTGGGGGGCCGTCTGCCTGGCCAGATGGTATAATCCGGCACGGCGTAACCGGTGCAGAAACGTGAGCTTCCGATGATCCTCAAAAACCTCCTCCGCCGCAAAGGCCGCACCCTGCTGACCGTGTTTGGCATCGGCATTGGCGTGATGACCATTATCGCGCTGGGTGCGCTGGCCAACGGGCTGAAAGCCGGTTACAGTGCTGTCCTGGGTGGCACCAAAGCCGACTTCGTCATAACCGATCCCAACTCCGCGGATATCATTCTCAACTCGATTGACGAGTCGGTGGCGACGGATGTGGCAGCCATGCCGGAGGTTGAGGCCGTCAGCCCCATGCTTCAGGGGCTGGTCCGCACCGATAAAAACCCCTATTTCTTCGTGTTCGCCTACCCGCAAGGCGCTTTCCCGCTCGAACGTTTCCACGTGGTACAAGGCGTGGATCTATACTGAGCGAGGCGCAGTACGCCCACGGGCGGCCTATCCTGCTGGGCTCAGCGGCTGCCAACTCGCCAAGAAGGGCGTCGGCGACAGCGTCCAGATCGGCGACAGCACCTACCGCGTGGTGGGCATCTACGAAACGGGCGAGACGTTCGAAGAGGGCGGCGCGCTGCTGCGCTTCGACGACGCGCAGGCCCTGCTGGGCAGGCCCAACCAGGTCAGCCTGATCTACATCCGCCTCAAAGACCCGTCGCTGGCCGATAAGAATTCCAGCCAGCGGGTCGAGCGCCTGTATCCGCAATTATCGCTGACCACCGGCCAGGCGCTCGCCAACCAGAACCTCATGTCAGGCACCCTTGAGGCGACGGTGTGGGGCGTGGCCGCGCTGGCGATTATCATCGGCGGCGTGAGCATGATGAACGCCCAGTTGATGGCCGTGCTGGAGCGCACCCGTGAGATCGGCGTGCTGCGTGCGGTCGGCTGGAAGTCGTGGCGCGTCCTGCTGATGATCCTCGGCGAGTCGGTGCTCGTCGGCCTGCTCGGCGGGGTGATCGGCACCGTGCTCGCCTGGCTGGTCCTCAGGGCCAGCGTCGACCAGCTCAGCGCCTATGGCGCGACGTCCACGCTCCAGCCCGACCTGCTGCTGCGGGCGTTTGTCGTGGTGTTCGTCCTGGGTCTGGTCGGCGGGCTGTACCCGGCCATCCGCGCTGCGCGCCTCCAGCCGATTGAGGCGCTGCGCTACGAAGGCGGCACGCTGGGCCGCCACGCTGCCCGGCTGCCGCTGGCCGGGCTGGCGCTGCAAAATCTATGGCAGCGCAAAGGCCGCACCGGCCTGACGCTGGCCGTCATCGCCATTACCATCGGCGCGATCATGGTCCTGAATTCCATCATGACCGGTTTTACCGCCGAGATGGGCCAGATGTTCGGCGGCGCGCAGATCGTCGTGCGCCAGGCCGAAGCGGCTGACCTGAGCGTGGCCTTCATAGACCAGCGCGTCGGCCAGCGCATCGCCGCGCTGCCCGGCGTGCAGCAGGTGAGCGGCACGCTGCTCACCGCCCTGATGAACGAGCAGGTCGGCATATTCATGCTGCTGGGCGACGAGCCGCGCTCCGTCCCGATGCAGTCCTTCAACATCGTCGATGGGCAGGCGGTCACCGGCAGCGGGCAGATCATGATCGGCCAGCAGTACGCCGAGGCTAACCACATCCGCATCGGCGACATCATCACGCTGGGCGACGTGCGCTTCCGCGTGGTGGGCATCTACACCCACCCGGTTTCGTTCTACGAGCTGGGCGGCGTGGCCACCCTGCGCGACGTGCAGAGCTTCATGGGCAAGCCGCGCAAGGTGACGTTCTTCTCCGTCGTCGTCAGCGACCCATCCCAGGCACAGGCGATGGCCGATAAGATCAACGCCGAGTTCCCGGAGGTGCACGCCTCGCTGTCCGGCGAGTTCGCCAGCCAGCTTCCCGACATGCAGAACGCGAACGCGATGGTCGGCGCGGTGGCGTTGATCGCTATCCTGGTCGGTGGGGTAGGGGTCATGAATACCATGCTGATGGCCGTGCTGGAGCGCACCCGTGAGATCGGCGTGCTGCGCGCGCTGGGCTGGCGGCGGCGGGCGATCCTGGGCCTGATCCTGCGCGAGTCGCTGGCGCTGGGTGTGATCGGCGCGGCGCTGGCGGTCGTTGTGGCCTTTGGGTTTGCAGCGCTGCTCAATGCGATACCGGATTACGGCGCGGTGATGGATTACTCATGGTCGGTTGATGTGTTCGCGCAGGCGCTTGGGGCGGCTGTAGGCCTGGGCGTGGTCGGCGGGCTGTACCCCGCCTTCCGTGCGACGCGCCTCCAGCCGGTCGAAGCGCTGCGCTATGAATGATGGTTGAGCCGTGTCACAAGGATTGAGCATGAAAGCAGACTGGATTGTCGAAACCCGCGACCTGTGTCGCGTTTACGGGGATGGTGCCGCGATTCGCGCGCTGGACGGCGTCAATCTGTGCGTGGCGCGCGGCGAGGTCGTCGCCGTGATGGGCCCCAGTGGCAGCGGCAAGAGCACGCTGCTCAACCTGATCGGTGCGCTCGACCTGCCGACCAGCGGCCAGGCGCTGGTCGATGGGCAGGATGTGACGACCATTCGCAACAAAGACACGTTCCGTGCGAAGACCATCGGCTTTGTCTTCCAGCTTCACAACCTGATCCCGACGCTCACCGCGCGTGAGAACGTCGAGATCCCCATGATGGGCCACCTCGGCGGGTCGGCGCGCCGCCAGCGCTCGAAGGAGCTGCTGGGCCTGGTGGATCTCGGCGACCGCATGAATCACCTGCCGGGGCAGCTTTCCGGCGGGCAGCGGCAGCGGGTGGCTGTGGCGCGCGCGCTGGCCAACAACCCGCCGCTGGTGCTGGCCGACGAGCCGACCGGTAGCCTCGACACCACCGCCGGGGCTGAGTTGATGGGCCTGCTGCACGAGCTGAATCGCAGCCAGGGCACCACCTTCCTGATCGTGACCCACGACCCGGCGGTTGCTCGCCAGACGCAGCGCGTTGTCGTCATGGCCGATGGCAAAATCCTGCGCGAGGACATCATCGGCTCGCCGCTCGAAGAAGACCTGAAGATGTGGCAGCACTCCGCGCTGGGGCGCTACATCACCGCCGGCGAGCGTGACGCCGTCGACAAGGTGATCGCTGGCGACAAAACGTTCGACGTGCTGCGTAGGCTGCTGGCCAATGGCGGCAAGCAGGTCTGACCCCGCTCGATAGGGCGATCGGACTAAGTCTCTGCGAATCTGAACCCAGACCCATGTGTTGTGCGTATAGGTAGCGACAGACGGTTCATTGATTGGGAGTCAACACATGCTGGGTCAGATGATTGGTAGGCGAGTCGAAGCCCCCCTGCGCGTCGAGGACAACGGGCACAGGCTCATCGAGCTGCACGACGTCGTCAAGACGTACAAGACCGACGCAGGGGATTTCACGGCGCTCAAGAGCATCAGACCTGACGGTCGGTGCGGGCGAGTTCGTGGCGGTGATCGGCAAGTCGGGCAGCGGCAAGTCGACGCTGATCAACATGATCACCGGCATCGACCGCCCCACGCAGGGCGAGGTCTACGCCGCCGGGGTGCCGATCCACACTCTTGACGAAGGGCAGATGGCCAAGTGGCGCGGGCGCAACATGGGCATCGTCTTCCAGTTCTTCCAACTGCTGCCCACCCTGACGGTCATTGAAAACGTGATGCTGCCGATGGACTTCTGCAATATGTACCCCCCGCGCGAGCGTGAGAAGCGCGCGATGGATCTGCTGGAGCATGGTCGACGTGGCCGAGCACGCCCACAAGCTGCCGACGATGGTTTCTGGCGGGCAGCAGCAGCGCGTAGCAATTGCCCGCGCGCTGGCCAACGACCCGCCCATCATCGCCGCCGACGAGCCGACCGGCAACCTGGACTCGCGCACGGCGGAGCAGGTCTTCGCTGTCTTCGAGCGGCTGGTCGGCGAGGGCAAGACCATCCTGATGGTCACCCACGACGACGACCTGGCCCGCCGCGTCAGTCGCACGGTTATCCTGGCCGACGGCGAGATCGTCCACGAGTGGCTGGCGAGGGCGCTGCCCATGCTCAGCCAGGAGTTGCAGGTGCGCATGACGCACCACATCGACTCGCTGACGTTTGGCCCCGGCGAGCCGATCATCCAGCAGGACGCGTCGCCCGACAATTTCTACGTCATTACCAGCGGCGAGGTGCACATCTACCTCCTGCACCCCGACGGCCACGAGACGTTTGTCGAGGCGCTGGGGCCCGGCCAGTATTTCGGTGAGATGGCGCTGCTGAACGGCGGGGGCCGCACGGCGACGGTCCGCGCGGCGCGCACTGGCAGTGTTGAGGTTATCGCGCTGGACAAAGCGGCCTTCGAGGAGATGATCGGTGAGTCTGCGCCGGCGCGTAGCGCCATGCAGCGCGAGGCCAACAAGCGCCGCCGCACGCAGACCCGCGCCGTGGAAAACGAGGGACGTTAGGCGATGTTGAGCCCACGCTGGCGCAAAGTTCTACGCGATATCTGGGATAACAAAGCCCGCACTACGCTTGTCATCATGGCCATTGCGGTCGGCGTATTTGCCTTTGGTGGCGTGTTCATCTCGCGGACTGTTCTGCTGGCCGACATGAGCAGCGCCTACCGGGCCATTCACCCGGCCAGCATCACGGTCAGCCTCTCGTCCTTTGACGATGGCCTGGTGAGCGCCGTCAAACACGCGTCGCATGTCGCCGACGCCGAGGGGCGCGGAGTCATGTCGGTGCAGGCGCTGGGCCCATCCGGCAAGCTCAACCTCGATATGTATGCCGTGGGCGACTTCACACGGATCGCGGTTAACCAGATCGAGCCTGAAACGGGCGATTATCCGCCCCGGCTGCGCCAGATTGTGCTTGAGCGCAAGTCAGCGCAGGTGATGGGTGTGGGCGTCGGCGATACAATCACCGTTGAGCTGGCCGATGGCACCACCCACGACCTGACAGTCAGTGGCATCGTCCACGACCTGAACGCGGTCCCGGCTACGCTGTTTCCGCAGCTTACCGGCTACGCCACGCTCGACACGCTGCGCTGGCTGGGGCATCCCGGTACCTATAACCTCCTGTACGTTGTCACCGACCCCACCATCACCACGCAGGAGCAGGCCGGGGCCGTCGCCGACGATATTCGCAAGCGCATCGAGCGCAGCGGCTACTATGTGGGCTCCACCCAGGCCACCAAGCCCGGCGAGCACTGGGCCGCCGACACCACCCGCACCTTTACGACGGTGCTCAGCGGCATCGGGCTGTTCTCGCTGATCCTGAGCGGCTTCCTGGTGCTCAACACCATCTCGGCGGTGCTGACCCAGCAGAAGCGCCAGATCGGCATGATGAAGTCTGTCGGCGGGACGGCTCCGCAGATCGTCGGCGTCTACCTGACGATGGTCGCCGTCTTCGGCCTGCTGTCGCTGCTGATCGCGCTGCCCGTCGGCATGGGGTTAGGCTATCTCAGCACGGTTGCCGTGGCGCAGTTCCTGAACATTAACATCCTGGACTTCCACCTGCCGCTGTGGGTGCTGGCGCTCGAACTGGCCGTCTCGTTGGTGGTGCCGGTGGTGGCCGCCCTGCTGCCCGTGCTGAACGGCACCCGCGTGACGGTCCGCGAGGCAGTCAGCGACTATGGCATCGGCCAGCGCGCGGGTCACCGCAGCCTGATCGATGCGCTGCTGGCGCGCGTGCGCGGCCTGCCGCGCCCCACGCTGCTCTCGCTGCGCAACACCTTTCGCCGCAAGGGCCGCCTGGTCCTGACGCTGCTGACCCTGACTCTGGCCGGCGCGATCTTTATCGCCGTGATCAATGTGCGCGGCTCGCTGATGCTGGAGCTGGACAACATCCTCAAGGTGTTCAACTTCGACATCCAGATCGCGCTGGACAATGCCTATCAGGTGCCTCGCCTGGAGCGTGAGGCACTGCGCGTACCCGGCGTGGTGTCCGCCGAAAGCTGGGCGTTCGCCCAGCCGCGCACCGTGCACGCCGATGGCACGCTCGGCTCAACCTTTACGCTGTTCGGCCCGCCACCTGAAACGCCTTTCGTCATCCCGACCATGTTGGAAGGTCGCTGGCTTCAGCCCGGCGACAAGAACGCGATCGTCATGGGCAGCCAGCTCATGCGTGACGAGCCGGACATTCACGTTGGCGATACCATCACGCTCGACATCAATGGCTCCCGCCGCGAGTGGGTGGTGGTCGGGGTGCTGTCGCTGCCGGGACAGGTAGCCGCCTACGCCCCCTTCGATTATCTCTCGCGGTTGCAGGGCATGGCCGGCCTGTCCGGCGCGGTCTTTGTCGGCACGGCCCAGCATACCGGCGCGTACCAGACGCAGGTCTCCGGCGACCTTGAGGAGCGCTTCAAGCGGGCGGGGATCGGCGTCAGCCAGACGCTGACCACCGATACCATCATCGGCGCGAACGTCAGCCAGTTCAACTTCCTGATCGCCTTCATGCTGGTGATGGCGGTCTTCCTGGCAGTTGTCGGCGGGCTGGGGCTGGCTGGCACCATGAGCCTCAACGTGCTGGAGCGCACCCGCGAGATCGGCGTGATGCGCAGCGTCGGCGCGACCAACGGCTCCGTGCGCGGCGTGGTCATGACCGAGGGCATTCTGATCGGCCTGATAAGCTGGGCGCTGGGCACGCTCATCGCCATCCCGATGAGCTATGGTTTCGCCGCTGCGGTCGGCATGGCCTTCTTTGAGCGTCCGATGGTATTCACCTTTTCACCGCTGGGTGTTATCATCTGGCTCGCTGTTGTCGTGGTGATTGCGGCCATCGCCAGC
This sequence comes from uncultured Chloroflexia bacterium, assembly GCA_963787375.1. Taxonomy (GTDB): domain Bacteria; phylum Chloroflexota; class Anaerolineae; order Aggregatilineales; family UBA3940; genus CAWBCR01. Next base: position 44,914 of record CAWBCR010000028.1, read on the forward strand.
GCGCTGCCCGCCCGCCGGGCGGCGCGGATCAGCGTCCGCGAGGCGCTGGCTTATGAGTGATCATGCAGGAGTACATATGATGTGGGAACGCAGGAATCAATGGGCTGTGATGGCCCTGTCGGCAGTGGTCGTCGCCGGGCTGGCAGCTGGGTGCTCGGGGACGGCCACGGCCAGCCCTGAAGCGGCGCTTGCCGCCCCAGCGGCCATCGCGCCGGTGGTCAGCGCCACCGGCAAGGTGTTGCCGGTGCAGTGGACGACGCTCAGCTTCGCGCTGGGCGGGCGGGTGACCGAGGTGCCGGTCCAGGATGGCGATGTGGTCGAGGCCGGCCAGGTGATCGCCCGGCTCGACACCGGCGACCTCGACGCGGCGGTAGCGCAGGCACAGGCCAACCTGGCCAGCGCACAGGCTAACCTGGCCAAAGTGCAGGCCGGTCCCACCGCCGATCAGATCGACGTGGCGCAGCAGGCGGTTTACGCGGCCAACGCGCGCACGGCGGCAGCCGCGGCGCGCCGCGACGCGCTGACCAGCCGCGTGACCGAGGACCAGATCGCCAATGCCGAGAGCCAGCTGCTGAACGCGCAGATCCAGCGCGACGAGCTGTACAAGCAGTTTACCGGGTTGCAGGCGTTCGACCCGCATCGCTGCCTGACCTTCGAGGAGAACGACCTGCCCTGCCCGCTGGGTGCGTACGAGTCGGTTGAGAAAGCCTACAACCTGGCGGAGACGCAGTTCCAGGCCGCGCAGGCGCTGGTCGACGAGCTGAAACGCGGGCCCAACGCCGACCTGGTGCGGGTGCAGAACGCCCAGATCTGGGCGGCATCGGCGCAGGCGGCAGCGGCGCAGGCCCAGCTCGACCTGCTGAGGACGCAGCCCTTCCCGGAGGATGTGGCCGCGGCGCAGGCGCAGGTGGCGCAGGCGCAGGCCGGGGTCGACCAGGCGCTGGCGCAGTTAGCGCAGGCCGACCTCAAGGCTCCGTTCGACGGCACAGTCAGCGGCCTGAACGTCGACGTGGGCGAGTTCGTCGCACCCGGCCAGCCCATCACCGACCTGGGCGACCTGACCGACCTCCAGGTCGAGACGACCGACCTGAGCGAGATCGACGTGGCGCGGGTCAGGGTGGGTAGCCGCGTGACGGTGACCTTCGACGCGCTGCCCGACGTGCAGGCCGAGGGCAGCGTGGTGCGCATCGCGCCGCGCGCGTCGGAAGGGGCCGGCGTCAACTATACGACCGTGATCAAGCTGGACCAGATTCCCGGCGGGCTGCGCTGGGGGATGACGGCCTTTGTCGATATTGAGGTGGAGTGATGGCCCGCAACAGCATGCAACGACAGTTTAAGATCGGATGGGCCCGCCTGGCCGAGATCGGCGCGCTGGCCGTGCTGCTGGCCGGCTGTGGCAGCAGCCTGCCCGGCGCTGCGCCGGCCACCCCCACGCCCCAGCCGCAGGCAGCGACAGCGCTGACCGTCAGCGCGACGGGCAGGGTCGTGCCGGTGCGTTCAACGACGCTCAGCTTCGTGTCGGCGGGACCGGTGGTCAGCCTGCTGGTGCAGGAAGGCGACGCGGTCAAGACGGGCGACGTCCTCGCGCGGCTGGACACGACCATTCTCGACGCGGGCGTGGCCAGCGCGCAGGCGGCGCTGGGCGTGGCCCAGGCGAACCTGGCGCGGGTGCAGGCCGGTGCGCACCCGGAGCAGATCGCTGCCGCGCAGGATACGGCGGCAGCGGCCAACGCGCAGACGGCGGCGGCTGGCGCGCAGCGGGACGTGGTGTCCGCCGGCGCGGAGCAGTCGCAGCTGCTGCAGGCGCAGTCGGCGGTCCAGACGGCGAAGCTTCAGCTCGACGCGATCATGACCGAACTGAACTACATCATCGACGTCGAGACCAACCCCAACAAGTACGACCCGGCGGTCTACCACCGTATCATGGCCGCTGGCGAATGGGACGCGCGCAACCGGGTAGCGGAGGCGCAGGCGGCCTATGACGCCGCCGTGGCGAAGCTCAACGCGGTGCAGGCCGGCCCCAACCCGAACGACGTCCGCGCGGCCAGCGCTGACCTGTGGGCCGCCTCGGCGGACTACAACGCGCAGCAGGCGCAGGTGAACGTGCTGCAGGGGCAGCCGCTCGCCGAGGACGTGGCCGCTGCGCAGGCGCAGGTCACCGTCGCGCAGGCCGCGCTCGATCAGGCGAAGCTGGCCCGCCAGCACGCCGAGCTGACCGCGCCCTTTGACGGCACGATCAGCGCGGTGGCGATCCAGCCGGCGCAGTACGTCACGCCCGGCCAGCCGATCGTGATCCTGGCCGACCTGGGCGCGCTGCAGATCGAGACCACCGACCTGAGCGAGACCGACATCGCGTCGGTGGCGGTCGGCGACACGGCGACGATTACCTTCGACGCGCTGCCGGACGCGCAGGTGACGGGCACGGTGATCCGCATCGCGCCCAAGGCGTCGGAAGGGACGGGCGTCAACTACACCGTGACCCTCACGCCCAACTCGCTGCCCGACGCGGTGCGCTGGGGGATGACGGCCTTCGTCGACATCCCGCAGCAGTAGCACCACACTCGCAGCCCCCACGCCCCGCCGTATCTGTTTCTGGCGGGGCGTTTTGATCCTGCTGCTGCCCGCCGGAAGCCCTCCGCAAGTTGAATTGCTGCCCCTAAACTCGTATCTTTATATGGATACCTGGTTACAGTAATGCTATTTGGAGTGGTGGTAGTGTATGGAATGGAACACCCGCTTTGACCGCGCGGTGGTCGGGATCATCCTCAGTTTCGTCGGGCTGCTGTTCGTGCTGAACCTCGTCAAGCCCGAACCGCTGATGCTGCCCATGCTGCGCGTCAACCAGGACAACCCGAAGGCCTATTTTCAGCGCGGCAAACGCCTCCTGGCCACCGATCCCGGAAGTGCCATTACTTATTATTCACAGGCCATCCAGCTAGACCCCGCCTATACCGACGCCTACTATCAGCGGTCGCTGGCCTACCAGCGCGTCGGCAATGCTGCCGGTGCGCTGTCCGATCTCGATCAGGCCATCGTGCTTGACCCTGCCAGCGCCCTGTACCACCTGGCGCGCGGCAACCTGTACAATCAGGCCAACCGGCCTGACCACGCAATCGCCGACTACACCGCTGCTATCCGCCTCGACCCCACCAGCGCGGCGGCGTACTTCAACCGCGCCGGCACGCTGTACGACATGGACCGTATGGGCGCGGCGCTGGCCGACTATCGCGTCTTCTTCAACCTGTATCACATCCCGGATCAGGTCACGGCGCTGGCCACCCAGCGCGTCGAGAATATCACCGGCGCGCCGGCAGTGGCGGATCAGAACGGCTATCCAACCGACCTGTTCAGCGGGCTGCGTGACGCCGCCGCGCAGATCCAGGCCAATTTGCGCCGCTAATCGCGGCGCGACATGCATCGTTCTGATTAAACGCGAACCCGGCATCGGCTCGATGCCGGGTTCTTTGCGAGTGCCCCCATGGGGATTCGAACCCCAGTTTTAGCCTTGAAAGGGCTGCGTCCTGGTCCTCTAGACGATGGGGGCGAGGAACGCGCTAGATTGTACCGCGCCGAATACGCGTGTCAAAATCAGGAACGAGGGTCCGCGCTCACGCCTCCACCGCGCTCAGATCAGGCCGCCGCGTGTGCCAGTCAGTGTGCTGCTGGTAGGCGTGCGCCACCCGCAGCAGCACCGGCGCGCCGGGCGCGACGAGCTGCATGCCAATCGGCAGCCCATCCCCGGTGAACCCGCACGGCGCGGACAGCGCCGGTAGCTCGCTCAGGCTGATCGGGTACGTGAAGCGCAGCATCTCCCGCGCGCCGCGCAGCCCCTCGCTGCCGCGAATCTCGTGCGCGGCGACCGGCGTGGTGGGCAGCAGCAGCACGTCGACCTGCTCGCGGAACAGCGCGGCCAGCGTGGCGCGCCACTCGCGGCCCATTTGCCGGGCCAGCGCGTAGTCGACGCCGCTGTGCTTCGTGCCGAGTTCCAGCCGGGCGCGCACGTCCGCGCCGAAGCGCTCCGGCGCGCGCTTCAGCCGCTCGCGGTGATAGGCGGCGGCGTCGCTCAGGCTGATGATGCTCGCCGCGCGCCGCGCGTCGGCCATCTCCGGCAGGTGCACGTCGACCATCTCCAGGCCTATGTCGGCCAGTGTGCTGATCGCTGCCCGCACCGCGATCACGATCTCGACGTCCGTCTCCTGCCACACAAAGTCGCCGCTGGGCACGCCGACCCGCAGCCCGCTCACCGGCTCGTCGAGCCTCTCGGCGCTGCGTGTTGCCACCTGCATGTCGAGCGCGTCGAGCATCAGCGCCACGTCCTGCGCAGTGTGCGCCATCGGCCCCACCGTGTCGAGCGTCCAGCTCATCGGGATGACGCCCTCGGTGCTGATCTGCCCGCTGGCGGGCCGCAGGCCGGTCAGCCCGCACAGCGCCGCCGGCAGCCGCACCGATCCGCCGGTGTCGGTGCCCAGCGCGCCAGGACACATCCCGGCAGCAACCGCCGCCGCCGATCCGCCGCTGGAGCCGCCGGGGCTCATGTGGGTGTTCCACGGGTTGCGCGCCGGGCCGTAGTGCGGGTTAACGTTCGTCGCGCCGATGGCGAACTCGTGCAGGTGCGTCTTGCCGATGATGATCGCCCCGGCGCTGCGCAGCCGCCGCACCACGCCTGCGTCCTGCGCGGCGACGTTGCTGCTGCGCAGGAAGTCACTGCCGGCGGTGGTCGGCACTCCTGTCACGTCGATCAGGTCTTTGACGCCGATTGGGATGCCGTGCAGTGGCCCCCAGTCCTCGCCCCGGTCGAGCGCCTCGGCGGCCTGCCGCGCCTCCGCCCGCGCCGTCCGGTCCATCACTGTCAGAAAGGCGTTGAGCGTCGGGTTGTATGCTGCGATGCGTTCCAGGCACGCGTCGACCAGGTCGAGGGGCGCAAGCTGCCCACCATGAATAAGCGCGCTGGCCTGCGCCAGCGTCAGGCTGTCAGGTGACATGTGGCGGCTGCCCTATTTCTGATCTTGCTCCACAACCGGGCGCTTGAAGAAGTAGTGGAACTCCCCCTGCTCGTCGGCAACGACGCCCACCAGCTCCCAGCCGTCGTCGCCAAGATCGCTCCATGCACCACGCTCGGTGAGGTTGTAGTCTTTGCGGAACAGCGTCTTGCCCAGAACGGTAGCTGTCTTGCCGACCAGCTCGCAGTGCTCCCACTTTTGCATGGCGATCATCCTCCTGCCGGGTTGTGGCGATGGGTGTTTAAGGAACCTGCTCCCATTATAAGGGATGCGTTCCGATTCGTCCCACTTTGATCCACGTGTGCTCAGGTCTGCAACCCCTCCCTCCGGCGCGCGACGCTCCGCGTCGCCGCCAGTGGGGGAGGGGTCAGACGCCGTAGGGCGTCCGGGGGTGGGGCCGCTTTACACCGCTGGTCGTCTGGGGTATCCTGTCAGTATCAGACGACACGAGAGACGCACCCCTCCGACTTCACCTTCGGGCGTCTTGCATCGAGGAGTAAACATGAGCACGCTCACCGACGTTGACCTCTCCCTTCTGGACCCCGTGCTGGATAAATACCAGGGCGGCAGCCGTGGCGACCTGCTGCCTGCCCTGCACGACGCGCAGCGCGCCTTCGGCTATTTGCCCGACGCCGCGCTGGCGGCCATCGGGCAGACGTTGCGCGTGCCCCTGGCCGAGATTTACGGCGTGGTCGAGTTCTACACTATGTTCTACGATCAGCCGGTGGGCCGCCGCATCATCCGCGTCTGCACCGACCCTTCCTGCGCCGCGCGCGGCGCGGAAGGCGTGCTCGCTGCGGCATGCCAGCGGGCGGGCGTGCAGCCCGGCCACACCACCGCCGATGGCGCGGTTACCGTCGAGCGTGCGACCTGTCTGGGCCTGTGCGACCAGGCCCCCGCCGCGCTGGTCGATGACATGGCGCTGGTCGGCCTCACGCCGGACAGTGTCGAGTCGCTGTTCACCGCGCAGCAGCCTACCGCCGCCATCCGCGTGACCGGTGAGCCGCGCATCGCCACCCGCCACATCGGCGCGCTGCCCCCCACCGACCTCGACGCGCACCGCGCCGATGGCGCGTTCGGTGCGCTGGAGAAGGCGCTCACCGCCATGACGCCCGACGCCGTCATCGAGATCCTCAAAGAGTCGGGGCTGGTCGGGCGCGGTGGCGCGGCCTTCCCGGCTGGGCTCAAGTGGCAGTTCACCCGTGCTGCCGCTGGCGATGTCAAGTACGTGGTCTGCAACGCCGACGAGAGCGAGCCCGGCACGTTCAAAGACCGCGCGCTGCTCGAAGGCGACCCGTACCTCGTCATCGAAGGGCTGGCGATTGCCGGCTATGCCATCGGCGCAGCCAAGGGCTTCATTTTCATCCGGGGCGAGTACCCGCGCGCTGCCGCCGTCCTGCAGGAAGCCATCGATACGGCTTACAAGGCTAGGCTGCTCGGCGCGAACCTGTTCGGTAGCGGCGTCGGCTTCGACCTTGAGCTGCGGCGCGGCGCGGGGGCCTACATCTGCGGCGAAGAGACCGCGCTGTTTGAGGCCATCGAGGGCAAGCGCGGCTTTCCGCGCGTCAAGCCGCCGTTCCCCACCACCTTTGGTGTGTTCGGCCAGCCGACTGTCATCAACAACGTCGAGACGCTGGCCCAGGTGCCCGATATCCTGCTCAACGGCCCGGCGTGGTTTAAGCAGTACGGCACCGAGAAATCGGTGGGCTACAAGCTGTTCTGCATCAGCGGCCACGTCAAGCAGCCGGGCGTCGTCGAAGCGCCGTTCGGCATTACCCTCAACGACCTGATCAACACCTACTGCGGCGGCTACGACGGCGCGCCGCAGGCCGTGTTGATGGGCGGCGCGGCGGGCGCGTTCCTGCCGCCCGATAAGCTCGACGTGCGGCTGACCTACGAAGACCTGCGCCCCTTTGGCGCGTCGATTGGCTCCGGCGCGATCATGGTTTTCAACGATTCGACCGACCTGCGCGACGTGCTGCGCCGACTGGGCCACTTCTTCGCGCACGAGTCGTGCGGCAAGTGCTTCCCCTGCCAGCTTGGCACCCAGCGCCAGATGGAGATCCTCGACCGCGTGGCAGACGGCCACCCGCAGCCCGGCGACTTCGAGCGGCTGATGGACGTCGGCGCGACCATGACCGACGCCTCGCTGTGCGGCCTCGGCCAGACGGCTGGCATGGCTGTCATGAGCGCCCTCAATCTGTGGCCCGACTCTGGTCACGGCGAAGGGCAACGGTAATAAATAGCAGCGGGGGTATGGGTGTTATCGCGCTTCGCGCGGTAACACCGGAATAGTTTTCGATCAACCCTTTTCCTAAAAGGGTTGCAGGGGCGCGGGGGCGGAGCCCCGGTCCGAGATACTCAGGTGGATGATGTGACGGTACACCCAAAGGATGAGGGCACCATCGCGGCGACGTACACCATCGTCAGGCGAGACGGTGAGGCGGAGACGGTCGACGCGGAGGTGATCAACGAGAAGCTGGTATCGATATTTGTCAACGGGCAGGAACTGGCGACAATCATGTGCACGCCGCTGGACCAGGGCGCGCTGGCGCTGGGCTTTCTGGCCAACGAGGGCGTGATCGAGTCGGCGGCGGATGTGCGCGCCATGCATGTGTGCCCCAGCGGGTCGTGTGTCGACGTGTGGCTGCGGACGGCGTCGTTTGAGCCGCCCCGCCGCATGATCCTGACCTCCGGCTGTGGCGGCGGCGTCACGTTCGACGACCTGAGCGCGACGTATCCGCCCATTGAGTCGGACCGCTGCGTATCACCAGAGCAGTTGTGGGCGCTGATGGACATGCTTTATGCCCGCGCTGACCTGTACAGCCGGGCGCGCGGGGTGCACACCTCGGTGCTCAGCGACGGCCAGACGGTGCTGGTCAGCGCCGAAGACGTGGGGCGGCACAACACGCTCGATAAGCTGCGCGGCATGGCGCTTCAGGCCGGTATCGACACGCGCGACCGGATCCTCCTGACCACCGGGCGTGTCAGCTCCGAGATGATCAACAAGGCGCGTAGCATGGGTGTCCCGATTGTGTGCTCGCGCACCTCGCCCACCAGTCTCTCGGTGCGGCTGGCCGCCGAATGGAACATGACGCTGGTCGGCTACCTGCGCCGCAACAGCATGAATGTCTATACCGTCCGCGAGCGGGTGCTGTGCGCGCCCGCCGCGGCGACTTCGCCCAACGGACACAAGAACCACAAGGAGATGCCCTCGCATGTCTGATGAGATGATTACGCTCACCATCGACGGCCACGACGTGAGCGTGCCCGGCGGCACGACCATCATGGAAGCGGCCCACGACATCGGTATCGACATCCCGCACGTGTGCTACCACGACGCGCTGACGCCGCCGGCGGTGTGCCGCATGTGCGTCGTCGAGGTCGAGAAGTCGCGCGTGTTGGTCGCTGCCTGCGTCGCCGAGTGTGCGCCGGGGATGGTCGTCCACACCCGCAGCGAGCGCGTCGAGCGCAGCCGCCGCACGATCCTGGAGATGCTCAACTCGGCGGTCACGCTCAGCGACGCGCCCGATATCCTGGGCATGATCGACACCTGCCAAGCCGACACCGCACGCTTTGAGGGTGGCCAGCGGCGCGATATCCCGCTCAAGGATGACAACCCCTTCTACGTGCGCGACTATTCGCAGTGTGTGATGTGCTGGCGCTGCGTGGAGATCTGCGCGGCGGACGGCCAGTTCGCCTACGCGCTGAATTTCGGCGGGCGCGGCTTCGAGTCGCACATCTCGACCTACCAGGACGCCCCGCTGCCGGAGACAACCTGTGTCTTCTGCGGGCAGTGCGTCGGCGTGTGTCCCACCGGCGCGCTGAAGCCCAAGGTGGAGTGGGGGCTTGAGCAGGGCTTCGACGCGGAGCAGATCAGGCAGATCACGCGGCGCGGCAAGAAGCGCAAGAACAAGAACGGCGCATAGAGGCGGGCTGGCTCTCAGGACAACAGGAGCGGGTGGCTGACCATGACCAAGCTCAACGACTATCTGTGGCAATTGCCGCATACGCCGCTGGACGACGACCCGGTGGATATCTCGCTGCTCCAGCAGAGTTTCAACCAGCCGATTGTCGACGCGCTGGAAGAGCCGCTGACCGCCATCGGCTACCTGCTCAAGAGCAGTGACGTGATGGTGCAGCTTGGCGGGCGCGTCGACAACACGACCGACACGTACTGCGCCAACGTGCGCTTCATTGCCTATCTGCAGGAGGACATTATCCTGCGCGTGCACTTCGAGCATCCCGAATGGGCGCACTTCCTGCCCGGCAGCAAGCAGCACAGGTACTACATCAACCTCGACCGCTTCCGCGTGCAGGACCCGGTGACGCAGATCGCGGTGCCGGCCTGGTCGGGCCGGTTGCACACCCGCATGTCGGCCCGCAGAAGCGACATCCTCCACCACGACGGCGAGGACCAGATATGGGTCTACAATTCCGCCGAGGATTTCGAAGGCAACCTCCAGCTCTTTCTGGAGAAGTTCCTCAAACTGGGCCGCCCCTGGCTGGAAGATACCGGCACGCTGTAAGGGCACCCCTTGCGGACGCCGCAGGCGTCCGGGGGTGGGGGCCCGACTCGTGACGTTCATCCGCCGCAGATGTGCCGATTGTTTCTCGAACCATCGCGCAAGCTGCATTAGACTGGACTTGACACACCCTTGATCAGGAATCGAAGGGGTAGACATGATTCAGGCTGACACTATCGTTCGCACCACCTGCCCGTACTGCGGGGTTGGCTGCCAGATCGACCTCAGCGTCAAAGGCCGCTCCGTGTTTCGCGTCGACGCGCCATTCGACAGCCCGCCGAACTTCGGCAAGCTGTGCGTCAAGGGGCGCTTCGGCCACGAATACCTGTGGCATCCCGACCGGCTGACGACACCGCTGATTCGCCGCAATGGCGAGCTGGAGCCCGCCACCTGGGACGAGGCGCTGACACTCGTCGCCGAGCGTCTGGGCGCGATCAGGGCCGAGAGCGGCTCGGACGCCATCGCCATGCTGTGCAGCGCCAAGTGCACCAATGAGGACGACTACCTCATGCAGAAGCTGGCCCGGCAGGTGATCGGAACACATAACATCGACCATTGCGCCCGCCTTTGACACAGCTCAACTGTGACAGGCCTCGTGCAGGCCTTCGGCAGTGGCGCAATGACCAACTCGATTGGCGACATCACCCAGGCGAAAGCCATCCTCGCCATCGGGACCAATACCACCGAGCAGCACCCGGTGCTTTCGCTCCAGATCAAGACGGCGGTGCGCAACCACGGCGCGCAGTTGGTCGTCGCCGACCCACGCCACATCGAGCTGGCCGACTTCGCCACCGTCTACTTGCAGCACGAGGCCGGCACCGACATCGCGCTGCTCAACGGGTTGGCCTACGTCATTCTCAAAGAGAACCTGTACGACGCGGCCTACGTCGCCGAGCGCACCGAGAACTTCGAGGCGTGGCAGGCGGTCGTCGAGCAGTACCCGCCCGACCGCGCCAGCGAGATCACCGGCGTGCCGCAGGACGACATCGTCCGCGCGGCGCGCATTTACGGCGGCAATCACCCCGCGGCGATCTTCTACGCGATGGGCATCACCCAGCACTCGATGGGCCACCAGAACGTGCTGGCCGTCGCTAACCTCGCCATGCTGACCGGCAACGTCGGCGTGCCCGGCGGCGGCGTCAACCCGCTGCGCGGCCAGAACAACGTGCAGGGTGCGTGCGACATGGGCGGCCTGCCCAACGTCTACACCGGCTACCAGAACGTGGCGGTCGACGCGGTGCGCGACAAGATGGCCGCCTTCTACGGCGTCGAGCAGCCCCCGGCTAAAGCCGGCCTGACCATGACCGAGATGTTCGACGCGGCGCACGAGGGCCGCGTGCGGGCCATGTACCTCATGGGCGAGAACCCCGCCATGAGCGACCCCGACACCAACCACGTGCTCGAATGTCTGGAGCGTTGTGAGTTTGTTATCTCGCAGGACATCTTCCTCAACGAGACCAGCCCCTACGCCGACGTGATCCTGCCGGCGGCGGCCTACGCCGAGAAAGATGGCACCTTCACCAACACCGAGCGCCGCGTGCAGCGCGTGCGCAAGGCCTTCGACCCGCCCGGCGAGGCGCGTGCCGACTGGCAGATCGTGGCCGAGATCGCGCAGCGCATGGGCGCGAGGGGCTGGGACTACGCCGACCCCGCCGCCATCATGGATGAGATCGCCGAGGTGACGCCTATCTATGGCGGCATCCACTACGACCGGCTCGACGGCGAGGGCCTGCAGTGGCCGTGCCCCACCCGCGAGCATCCCGGCACGCCGGTGCTGCACGTCGGCAAGTTCTCGCGCGGCAAGGGGAACTTCAGCCCGGTGCACCACCAGGCGGCGGTCGAGATGCCCGACGCCGACTACCCGCTGATGCTGACCACGGGCCGCATCCTCGAACATTGGCACACCCGTACCATGACGGGCCGGGTGGGCGGCCTGGAGTTCCTCGCGCCGGAAGAGCGCGTCGAGATCAACCCCTCAGACGCGGCGGCGCTGGACATCGCCAACGGTGGCTGGATGCGTATCGCCTCGCGGCGCGGCGTCGTCACCGCGCGGGCGTGGGTCACCGACCGCATCCGCCAGGGCCTGATCTTCATGACCTTCCACTACGCCGAGGCGCTGGGCAACGTGCTGACCAACAGCGCCGTCGACCCGGTGGCCAAGATTCCTGAATACAAGGTCTGCGCGGTCAAAGTCGAGAAGGCCGAAGCCCCGCAGGGTGTCGCGGCGGACTGACCATCACCTGTACCTGAAACACGTAGGGGCGACCGGCTGGTCGCCCCTGCTTTTTGGTTTTGCGGTCTTACAGCGTCTTGAGCACGATCTGCTGGATGTTGCGCAGGCGACCGCTGATCACGTTGGCGACGCGGCGCATGATGACGAAGCCCATCGCAGGGTCCTGCTCCAGCGCGTGCATGAACGCCTGCCCGTCGAAGGTCAGCAGATGGCTGTCGGCCTGGCAGATAGCCGAGGCGGTGTAGTCTTTGGGCTGCACCACCCCCGACCAGCCGACCAGTTGGCCCGGCTGGCTCAGCGTCGTGACGGTAATCACCTGCGGATGTGAAGTCAGCCCCACCTGGATGCTCACTTTACCTTCCATCAGCAGGTACAGGCTGGTTGCCGCGCTGCCTTCGCGGAACAGGTATTCGCCCTGTGGGCAAGTGACCTCGCGGGCCAGGCTGGCCAGCGGCGTGATCTGCGCTTCGGTCAGGCCGGCAAACAGCGTGATCCGGTTGAGCTCCTGTGCGGTGGTCATAGGGGTAACTCCCGGCTAACAACGGTCGTTCTTTTGCAGGCTATAACCCTCGTCTGGATGTTTCGTTGTTTTGCGCTCGGATCCCACATCCCTCAGAGTGTCGCCGCGGATTGGTCATCGCCACTACCTGAAACGCGTTGGGGCGACTGGCCGGTCGCCCCATCTTGTTCCTTTTCGATGCTTTTGATGCGTCGGCTGCTCACGCGCCAGGCACGACGATCCGCGCCGCGCCCGGAATCACCTGCGCGCTGACCGGCGTCTGGCCGATCTCCTCCCCGTCCAGCACCACTGTCTGCGGCGGGTCGGCCTCGACTGTCACCTCGCGGGCGTGCCAGTGCGGCAGCGGCTCGGCGGCGGTTTCCGGCGCGAGGTTCTGCGCCAGGATCGCGGCCATCTCCGCCAGGTCTGCCCGCCGCACCACCACCACGTCGAACAGGCCGTCGGCCAGATCGATCTTCGGCACCAGCGAGATGCCTCCCATGCCGGTGTTGGCCGAGTTGGCGATGGTGCACACCAACCCTTCGGCTTCCACCTGCTGGCCGTCGAGCGTGAGGTGATAGCGCGACGGGTGTGGGTTGCTGAGGTTCTGCAGCGCCGACACCGCGTAAGCCAGCGGGCCGAGCACGTCCTTCATTTCCGGCGGCACGCTGCGCATCATCTCCGCTTCCAGCCCGATGCCTGCCCGCAGGATGAAGTGCCGCTCGCCGACCCGTCCCATGTCCACCGGGCGGACGCTGCTCGGCGCGCCACACACCAGCGCAGCGGCGGCGACCAGATTGCGCGGGATGCCCAGGTCGATGGACAGCACGTTGCCCGTCCCGCCGGGGAAGATGGCCATCGGCACGCCGCTGCCGATCAGCCCGCTGGCGACCTCCATCACGGTGCCGTCCCCGCCATACGCCGCGACCACGTCCGCGCCCGCTGCGGCGGCCTGCCGGGCCTGTTCGCGGGCGTCGCCGCTCTTCCGGGTGATCGACACGTCCCAATCGACGCCCGTTGCCCCGAACACTGCGTTGAGCGTCTGGAGGATCGGGCGGTTCTGCCCGGCGGAGGGGTTAATCACGACGTGCACCCGCTGGTAGGGGCTGGCCTGTTCGCGCGGCTGCTGCGCGCCCGGCCCGCTGAGCAGGCTGTTCAGCGTGTCGCGTATCGTTTCGGCCAGGGTCGCCACGTCACCGCTTGGGTGTTCCATAAGAGCATCTCCTCGTGCTGTCTTCAATCCATCTACATATACGTCAATCGTCGCCCTGAGGATGCAGCGATCTTCTCTGCGTCCTTTGCGCCTTCGCGGTGAAGATCTCCCTCTTTCGTCTCCCCCGATACCGCAATCCCGACACGCATGATACAATTTAGATAAGGTTTCGCACGTCATGGTGAATGAGGGGGATCATGATCGACTCTGACAGGGTCGTGTTGAGCACGTGCCCGTTCTGCGGCGTCGGCTGCCAGGTGAACCTGCACGTCAAGGACGACCACATCTACCGCGTTGATGCGCCCTTTGACACGGCCCCGAACTATGGGATGCTGTGCGTCAAGGGGCGTTTTGGCATCGACTACACCATGCACCCGTCGCGGCTGACCGTGCCGCTGATCCGCGAGAACGTCGACGAGCCGCGCAGCGTGCCGTCGAAATGGCGCGAGGCGTCATGGGACGAGGCGCTCGACCTCGTCGCTGACCGCCTCGCCGCGATTGTCGACCAGTATGGCGGCGACGCCATCGCCACCTACGCCTGCGCCAAGTCGACCAACGAGGAGAACTACCTCTTTCAGAAGTTTGTCCGCGCCGTGCTGGGCACCAACAACGTCGACCACTGCGCGCGGCTGTGCCACGCCGGCAGCGTGACCGGCCTCCAGCTTGCCATCGGGTCCAGCGCCATGAGCAACTCGATTGCCGAGATGGAGCACCTCGATACGTTCATCGTCACCGGCTCGAACACCACCGAGACGCACCCCGTGATCAGCAACTTCCTCAAGCGTGCGGTGCGCCAGAACGGCGCAAAGCTGATCGTCATCGACCCGCGCCAGATCGAGCTGACCGACTTCGCCACGCTGTGGCTGCGCCACAACGTCGGCACCGACGTGGCGCTGTGGCAGGCGATGGCCCACGTGGTCGTCGCCGAGAAGCTGTACAACCAGGACTTCATCGCCCGCCGCACCGAGGGCTTCGACACCTACGTCGAGTCGCTGGAGGAGTGCACCCCGGAGTGGGCCGAGCAGATCACTGGCGTGCCCGCCGAAGACATCCGGCAGGCGGCCCGCATGTACGCCACGGCGGGCGCGGCAGCCGTCTACTGGGGGATGGGCATCTCGCAGTCCTCGCATGGCACCGACAACACGCTGGCCGTCGCCAACCTGGCGCTGATGTGCGGGCACCTCGGTAAGCCGCAGACCGGCCTCAACCCGCTGCGCGGCCAGAACAACGTGCAGGGCTGCTCCGACAGCGGCGGCCTGCCCAACGTCTACACCGCCTATCAGCCCGTCACCGACGAGGCCGTGCGCCGCAAGTTCGAGCAGGAGTGGGGCGGCATCTCGCTCAGCCCGACCCCCGGCCTGACCGTCACCGAGATGGTCGACGGCGCGCTCGACGGCCAGATCAGGGCCATGTTTGTCATGGGCGAGAACCCGCTGATGAGCGAGCCGAACCTGTCGCACGCCCGCCACGCGCTGGAGCAGTTGGACTTCATCGTCTGCCAGGACATCTTCCTCAACGAGACCGGTGAGGTCGCCGACGTGATCCTGCCGGCGGTGTCATTCGCCGAGAAGGACGGCACCTTCACCAACTCCGACCGCCGCGTGCAGCGCGTCCGCACTGCGATCCCTGCGCCGGGCCAGGCCCGTCCCGACTGGCAGATCATCTGCGACATCGCCCGCCGTGTCGAGACGCGGCTGGGCTTTGCTGCCAGCGCCGGCTGGGATTACGCGCATCCCTCCGACGTGTGGGAGGAGATGCGCCGGGTGACGCCCGACTTCTACGGCATCACCTACGAGCGCATCGACCGCGAGGGCGGCGTGCACTGGCCGTGCCCTGCGCTCGACCATCCCGGCACGCCCTACCTGTTCGAGGACACTTTCCCGCGCGGGCGCGGCAAATTCTGGGCGCTGGACTACGGCACGCTCAGCGAGCTGCCCGACCCGGAGTACCCCTTCGCGCTCTCGACCGGGCGCGTGCTGTACCACTGGCACGGCGGCACCATGACCCGCCGCTCGTCGCTGGACGCCATCTGGCCGGAGGCAGCAGTCGAGATGCACCCCGCTGATGCAGATCGCATGGACCTGCACACCGGGGACTGGGTGAAAGTCAGCTCCCGCCGGGGCGCGATCACCCTGCGCGCGCTGGTCACGGGCCGCTCGCCGGAGGGTGTGGTCTTCATCCCCTTCCACTTCGCTGAGGCCGCTGCCAACGTCCTCACCAACGACCTGATCGACCCGCGTGCCAAGATCCCCGACTACAAGATATGCGGCGTGAAGGTCGAGAAGACCACCGCACCCACCGACCGTGAGGGGGCCGACGAGCCGCTCACCGAGCGTGGCGCTATCCAGGACCGCGCGCAGCAGATCCATTAGGATTGATACCGTAGGGGCACTCCTCGTGGGTGCCCCTCGCATTGATGAAGAGAGGCCGCCCCATGAGCGACGCATCCCGCGATGACATCCGCAAGCTGCTGAAATCGTTTGGCATTCAGGCCGACGAGGCCATCATGGATTATCTGAGCCGTGCCCCCGGCGACGGTCCGCTGCTGCTGCGGGTGACGCTCGAAGATATCACCGACTACGGCGAGGACTCGCCGGACGACTGGCTGTACGTGGAGGTCGAGGGAGAAGTGCGCCGCTGACAAAAGAGCCCGCCAATCGGCGGGCCTTTCGATCCACATGCTTCTGTTTCTATGCCGTCGGCACCGCCTGCTGCATCGCCGCGACGATCCGCTGTGTGAGCCGGGTGTATTCGAGCGCCTGTTCGGGCGTCACCTGGACGCCCTGTTCGTGGCGGGCCATGTTGTGCAGCCCCTTCAGCTTGCTTAGCAGCGGCACGAGGTTCGGGCCCAGCGTGCCCGCTTCCTGCAGCAGCCGGATGATGCCCGTCAGCGACTTCGGCTCGGGTTGGCCGGTGGCGCGGGCGGCGTCGCGCATGTTCTCTTCAAGGTCTCTCCACGCGTCCATCACCATCCCGCGCGGCGAGATTCGCGCCATATCCTGCACCTGGCTTGTGTTCCACGCCAACTCTGACGGCATCTCCGGCAGGCCGGCGGCGTCCGCGCCGGTCTCCAGCGCGTTCAGTTCTGCGCCAAACTGGAGCTGAACGTCGCCTACTTTGAGGTTTGTCAGCCGTGGCAGCAGGTCGAGGATCGCCTTGCGCAGGATGATGACCACCAGCAGGATGGTGATCGGCCAGCTAAGCGCCTGTATCACCGCCGCCACAAAAGTCAGCGTATCCATCAGCATCCCCTTTCGTTCGTCGTCTGCCCGCTGTCAGCCGGATGCGGCAGCCGCATCCATCTCGCACATGAAGGCCCAGGTCAGCGCGTAGGCGCGCGCCATCACCTCGCGCTTCATCTTATCCGGCGTGTCATCGGTGCGGTGCCAGTACAGTTCCGGCCCGCTGTAGCCGAAGCCGGTCCCGTCCGGCCCGATGCCGATCAACGTGATCGCCGGGATGCCCACCCGCAGCGCGTCGGCCATCTCGGTGTGCCCCCCGGTGACCTTCGTGGCGTGCGCCTGCCACTCCGGGTGCTCGTCCGCCAGCCGCTCCACCAGCGCGACCATCTGCGGGCTGGCCCGGTAGCCGAACAGCGGGATGATCACCTCGCGCTCCAGCCAGGCCGGGCCGTCGCGCCCCAGCATCTCGAACACCAGCGCCCGCGGATCGCGCATCTCGGCCCGG
Organism: uncultured Chloroflexia bacterium; assembly: GCA_963787375.1. GTDB lineage: Bacteria > Chloroflexota > Anaerolineae > Aggregatilineales > UBA3940 > CAWBCR01. The sequence continues at coordinate 62,072 of CAWBCR010000028.1, forward strand.
TGCCGGGTTAAGAAGTCGATTGCGCCGTAGTGCTTCACTTCCTCGCAGCCGGTGTTCACCAGCCACACGCGCGTGTGCCGCAGCGGCTGGTCGACCAGCGCGCGGGCCAGCGTCAGCACCATCCCGGCACCGCTGGCGTTGTCGTTCGCGCCGGGCGTGTAGGGAGTCAGCTCGGCCTGCAGGCACACCGCCGCCAGCACCACCGCGCACACGGCGCTCTCGGCGCTTGCCGGCCAGATCCACCCCCAGTGTGTCGCAGCCCCCACCGCGTACAGCACAACCTGCGCGCAGAACGAGAAGAAGATGATCGGCGTCGCGACGCGCCACGCGTCAACCCAGCCCACCGACTTGAAGATCAGCGGTGTGCGGTTGGTGTCGATGTGGCCGATCAGGATCAGGTCCTGCCGGTGCTCGGCCTGCGCCGGCACCCTCGCTACGACGTTCTGACTGCTTCCTTTGGCGATCAGCCGCCGCAGCGGGTTATTGTGGAATAGCAGCTCCATGATCTCCGAGTACAGCGCCACCGCTGCGATCAGCGCTGCGGCGATGGCACTGATCGCGCCGCCCAGTGGGTAGATGGCGAACGACACCAGCATCGACACGGCCACCAGCACGTGAATCTGGTAGCCCGACCGCGCGCTGGTGAACGTTTCGACCTGCGGGGCAAGCTCCAACCCATCCAGCACCCCCCGGCAGTACTCGGCCCCCTGCCGTTCCTGCTCGGTCGTCGAGCCGCGCGGGCCGATGTGGCCGGCCAATCCGCAGATGTGCTCGTACCAGATCGCTACGTAATCGTCGCTGACGACGCTCATCGCTGGTGATTACGGCGCGGTTGCTGTCAGGTTGTTAAAGTGCACCTCGGTCGCTGTGTCCTCAAAGGTGGTGGCTGTCAGCGCCAGGTCGCCCGACGTGTACGTGCTGTCGGTGCCGGTGGCGACCTGCGTGCCATTCACGTACAGTGTGAGCTGGCTGCCCTGACACACAGCCTTCAGGTGGTTGGTGGCGTTGCCCTGGTTGACGACGCTCGAACTCCGTCCAGTCGACAACATATGTGAACGAGCCGCCGGTCGTCTTGGAGATCGAGTAGTAGCCGTCGCCTGACACACGCAGGTAGTAGCCGTCGTCGTTGGATTGGATGCGGCAGCCGATACCGTAAGCGTTGTTGTTGTTCGAGGCGGCGGAAATCTGTGTCGCGTCGACTTCAACCGACGTGTCGGTAAAGGACCGGTTCGCCACGCCCCACATCGTGCTGCCGTTCGTCGTCGAGATGACGAAGTAGCTGCCATCCTTGTAGCCGACGCTGCCTTCCTGGTAGTCGCCCACTTCCCAGCCGGAGGCGGGATCGCTGAAATCGTCCTGCAGCAGGACGTTGGAGGGCGGCGGCGCGACGACGCCGCTGATGGCGGTGGGCTGCCCGCCCAGCGCGGTGCCCGTCAGGTTGCTGAGCGAGCCGCACGTGCACGCAACGGCTGCCAGCGCTAGCGCGAACCCGGCAGTGTAGAGCCATTTCCTTTGCATGACCTCTTAATCCTTTCCATTAGATGTCCGCTAAACCGTCGGATCGCCAATGCGGCAATTCATCGTAAAACTGGCCTATTGTAGTTTCGGCCTTTGAAAAATGAAAGTTGGCTGATAGAGCCACATTTCAACCGCCCGCCAGCCCGCCACCATCCACCACCAGTGCCGCGCCGGTGACGTAGCTGGAGGCGTCGCTGGCCAGGAACAGTGCCGCCTGCGCGATCTCCTCCGGCGTGCCGATCCGCCCCAGCGGTCGGCCTGCAGACTGCGCCAGGAAAGTCCCTTCTGATTGGCCAAGCTGGCGGGCTTCCTCGCGCAGCATAGGGGTGTCGGTGTCACCGGGGCACAGGCAGTTGACACGGATGCGGTGCGGTCCCATGTCGATGGCCGTGGCCCGTGTGAGCTGCACTACCGCGCCTTTGCTGGCGCAGTAGGCGGCGGCGTTCGGACCGCCCACCAGCCCCCAGCCGGACGAGATGTTGACGATGCTGCCCCCGCCCGCCGCCTGCATCACCGGGATGGCCGCGCGGCACATCAGGTACACCGATTTGGCGTTGACATCCATCACGCGGTCCCAGTCCGCCTCGTCCAGGTCCAGCACCGAGCGCCGCACGATAATCCCGGCGGCGTTCACCAGGATGTCGAGCCCGCCAAACGCCTCGACGGTCCGCGCGACGGCCTGCGTGCAGTCGGCGGCGCGGGTCACGTCGCACGCCACGAACAGCGCCCTCCCGCCGATCTCGTGGGCGGCGGCCTCGCCGCGCGCCGTGTCCAGGTCGGCCAGCGCGACGGCTGCGCCTTCCTGTGCGAACGCCTGCGCAATCGCCTGCCCGATACCGGAGGCGGCCCCGCTGATCAGCGCGCGTTTGCCACTCAGAGATGGCATGTTGATCTCCTTGATGATGGGATGAGCTTCTCTTTAGGATAGCCGAATCGCGGCCAATGGGAAAAGAAAAAGCCCCATTTCTGGGGCGTTTCGATGGGTCGGCAGGTCCGGATGTCTGCATCCGCCGAACCTGCGACCAACGGGTTATGACTGGCTTTTCGATGGGCCCGGCAGGATTCGAACCTGCGACCAACCGGTTATGAGCCGGCCGCTCTGCCGCTGAGCTACGGGCCCTGAGATGGATGTATCGAGCGTAGGCTGGCTTCGAGAGCGGGCAACGGGATTCGAACCCGTAACAACAGCTTGGAAGGCTGATGTGTTACCATTACACTATGCCCGCTGGATAGGTGCATTGTACCGTTTATCGCTGGGTGCGGCAAGAGAGTTTTGCGGCGGCGCGCCTGCCTCCCGACGAACTTGGGATTTTCCTCAAAAAAGCCCTTGCGGACTTTTGAGAGACATGCTATACTGTTCGTAGTTCGGGAGGAAACTCCTGAACGACAACCTGAACAACTGGAGGTGAGC
>CAWBCR010000028.1:70000-81116 GCA_963787375.1 uncultured Chloroflexia bacterium
TCGCCAGATGCAGCGCTGGGTAGCTACGTCAGGACGAGAGAACCGCTGAAAGCATCTAAGTGGGAAACTCACCTCAAGACCAGATCTCCGTGAGACCGCTGGCAGACGACCAGTTGGATAGGCGGGGGGTGTACGCACGGCAACGTGTTGAGCTAACCCGTACTAATGGTCAACCGCTTGTCTTGTCCTGCGGAGACCAAGCCGGTCTGCGGCGCGTGGTAGTATGATGGCCTTCTTCCTATTCGAGCGACAGCTCAAACAGGTCTTCTGGTGATTAGAGCGGCGGAGGCACACCCGGTCCCATCTCGAACCCGGTCGTTAAGCCCGCCAGCGCCGATGGTACTGCCGGGGTAGCCCGGTGGGAGCGTAGGCCATTGCCAGGAGACCTTTTTGCTTGCCTCATTGACAGGGCATCCCTTGTGGGTACCCTGTTTGTTTACCCCTAGTCAATCACCCGCGCGAGCGAGCGCATTGTCAGCACCAGCATCACTGCGCCGATGGCGAAGATCGCCAGCGCCTCACGCCACAGTGCGCCGAACCCCGCGCCTTTGAGCATGATTCCCCGCACGATGACCAGGTAGTGCCGCAGCGGCACCGCCACCGAAATCCACTGCAATGCCTTTGGCAGCGTCGTGATCGGTACCAGGTACCCCGACAGCGTCAGCGCGACCATCGCCCAGATAAACACGATGGTCGTCGCCTGCTGCTGCGACCGCGTGATCGTCGAGACGATCAGCGCGTAGGAGATCTCGCAAGCCAGGTACAGCAGCGTCAGCCCGAACAGCAGCAGGAATCCGCCCCGCATCGGTACGTGGAATACGAACTGTGTCACGCCCAGCATGAACAGGAAGTTGACCGCGCCGATCAGCAGCGGCGTGATCGCCTTCCCGGCGATCAGTTCCAGCCGCCGCAGCGGCGTGATCGTCAGCATCTCGATGGTCCCGATCTCCCGTTCGCGCACAATGCCCATCACCGCGATCAGCGTCGTGATCTGGAACGTGATCAGCCCAAGCTGCGACGTGATCGAATCGGGCCGGAAGTCGAGCGCCCGGTTGAATAGTGGATCGGTGTGCACGCTGATGCCGCCCGGCGGGCGCTGGCTGGCCGAGACCACCGCATTCTCCACCAGCGACTGCACCGCTCCCTGCGCCGCGCCCAGCGTCCGCGCCGCGATCAGCGAGCTGACCCCGTCGATCACCACCTGGATCTGCGGTGTCCGCACTCCCGACTGCGAATCCTGCATGAAGTCACGCGGGATGACGACGATGCCCATCACCTCGCCACGATCGATCAGCTCGCGGGCTGCCTCCAGGTTGTCGGGATAATAGCTCACGACCAGCTCGCGCGTGTTGTCGAGCGCGGTGGTGATCTCGCGGCTCAGCGATGTCTTGTCATAGTCGATCATCGCGATCGGCATCCCCTGTATGTCCTGCCCGATGGCACGCCCCAGCAGCACGATCTGGATCATCGGGCCGAGCAGCGAGAAGCCCAGCAGCACCTTATCGCGTGAGAACTGGATGATCTCTTTGGTGATCAGCGCAAACAGTCGATGTATCACGGCAGCGCCTCACCCTACCTTTTTGGAGAACAGCACGACGCTGGCCACGACCGCAATCAACCCCATGCCCAGCAGCGTCAGCGCGTCCGGCAGCACCGCGCTCAACCCGACGCCCTTCAGCGCCACGCTGCGCGAGATGACGATGTAATGCGTGCTCGGTAGGCCGAAGGCCATCGCCTGCGACACGAACGAGTTCTTGTCAGTCGGCAGGATCAGCCCGGTGAGGAAGAAGCTGGGGATGAACAGAGTCAGCAGGATGATCGGCGTCACCGTCCGCTGGCTGGCGACGAAGTGCGCGATGATCATGCAGAAGCCCATCAGCGCCAGCAGGTAATCGGCGGTCAGCAGCAGGTACAGCCCCAGGTTCCCCCGGAACGGCACGTGGAACCAGAACACGGCCACCCCCAGTGCCATCAACCCGCCCAGCACCCCCAGCGACAGGTATACGGCCAGCTTGCCGATCAGGAACTCGCGCCCGGCGATAGGCGTCGTTGCCAGCGTCTCGAACGTGCCCGTCTCTTTCTCACGGGTGATCCCCAGCGCGACGGCCATCGCTGGCAGGATCAGCACCAGCGACATTAGGCCGGGGATCATGCTGTACTGCGATTTGAGGTTCTCGTTGAACCACACCCGGATGCGCACGTCGAACGGCGCGGGTCTTCCGGATTGCGTCAGCGTCTGTACGGAGTAGGCTTCGGTGCGCTGGCTGATCTGGCTGATGACCTGGTTGGCGGTGCCCACGTCGCTCCCGTCGACCACCAGGTTGATCGGCGTTTGCCGCTGCGCGGCGATGTGGTCCCCGAAATTGGGCGGGATCACGATGGCGGCATCGATCCGCCCCTCGCGGAGTAGCTCGACGATCTGGTCGTAGCTCTCCACGCTGGCGACCACCCGCAGCGTGCCATCCGACGTCATCTCACGGATGAAGTCCAACGACTGCGGCGACTGGTCCTGATTGTCGATGGCCAGGTTGGCCTGGTTGACGTCAAACGAGAACACGTAAGACAGCAGCGTCAACAGCACGGCGGGGGACAGGACGGTCAGAAACAGGAAGCCCGGATCGAGCCAGATGTGCTTGAATTCCTTGATGATGACGGCGCGCAAGCGCCGGATCGCGTGGCGTGCTCGGAGCATGATGCCTCGACCGGTGTGAGGGTGAACAGGATGTGCCCGGCGGCTAATTGTATCCCAACACCGCCTTTGCCCCAATGGCGGCGCTTCCATGGCTACGCGCAAGAACCGTTTCTTTTCCCCGCCCCGGTGCTATAATCCGCCCATGTTTTTGACTGGAGCCTGTGCCTGATGCGTTTACTGTCTGCCCGCCGTATGATCCGTCTCACTGCCGCGCTGCTGGCTGCCGCCCTGCTGATCGCCTGCGCGCCCGCGCCCGCCGCCGCCCCGACCCCCACGCCGCAGCCGACCGATCTGCCGCCCAGCCCGACGTTTACTCCGGCCCCGACGCCCATCGCTGACCCGACCGCCACGCCGCCCCCACCGACCGCCACCCCGGCCCCGCCGCAGGCCATCGGCCCCGGCGACTATCCGCCCGGCGTCAACCCGCTGACCGGCCTGCCTGTCGACGATCCCTCGGTCCTGCAGCGCCGCCCGCTGCTGATCAAGATATCCAACTCGCCGCCCATCGTCCGCCCGCAGAGCGGCCTCAATACCGCCGACCTGATCTTCGAGTATTACGTCGAGGGCGGCTGGACGCGCTTCGCGGCCATCTTCTACAGCAAGGGTGTCGATCATGTCGGCTCGGTGCGCAGCGGGCGTCTGGTCGACCTCCAGCTTTCCCACGCGCTCGACGCGCTGTGGGTCTTTTCGGGTGCGTCGCTGGGCGTGCTCGACACCATCCGCGCCTCCGACCTGTACCCCTACGACGTGATCTCGCCGCAGTTCGGCTACGCCGAGCCGTACTTCGTGCGCTTCCCGCGTGGCGACCTGCCCGTTGAGCACACCCTGTTCACCGATACCGCCCAGTTATGGCAGCTAGCCGCCGACCGCAAGGTCCGTGCTACGCCGCGCATCCTCACCGAGCCGGGCCTCGCTTTTGATGCCGTCCCCCCCGACGGCGGCATCCCTGCCCGTTCGGCCACCATCGATTACAACAAGACCCACGTCGAGTGGCGCTACGACGCGGTCAGCGGCGAGTACCTGCGCTGGACCGACAACATCCCCCACACCGATGCGCTCACCGGCCAGCAGGTTGCCATCCAGAATGTCGTCGTGATGAGCGCCTATCACGAGCTTCAGGAATTGTTCCCGGAGAAGTACTTCGGCAAAGAGAAGTCGTGGTACATCGAGTTGACCGGCAATGGGCAGGCCACGCTGCTGCGTGACGGCCAGGCCTATGATGGTCGCTGGGTGCGCACCCGTCCCGACGACATGTTCACCTTCGTCGACGTGAACGGCAATCCGCTGATGTTCAAGCCGGGCCGCACCTTCTTCCAGATCACGAGTTCCTACCAGGGCGCATACACCGCCAACGGCCCTGAGGAGCTGGTCATCACGCCCTGATCGGTCGCGGCGTGCGCATCGCCGCGCGCCAAACGGGGTTTATCATTATACAACCGCCGGGTGATCTTCTCGCACTTTGCCCGAAACGAGGTATGATCGGTCCATCTGACCGCGCCCCGCGAGGGGCGTTCCTTTTCGTATGGCACGGGAGTTGTCGAGGGCTGTGGCATCAATGGAGCTTTTACGTAACGGACGGCGCCGCGTCGTCGTCACCGGCATGGGCGCGCTCACGCCGCTTGGAACGCTTAACTCATTCTGGCATAGTCTCAAAGCGGGCCGCTCCGGTATCCGCAACATTCGGAGTTTCGACCCGGTCAATCTGGGCGTCAAACTGGCCGCCGAAGTCGATTTTGACCCCACCCAGTACATCCCCTACAAGGAAGCGCGGCGCATGTCGCGCGCCTCGCAGATGGCGCAGATCGCCGCCTCCATGGCGCTCGACGACGCCGGGCTGACGGTCGAGGCCATCGCTGAGAACGCCGATTGCACCGGCGTGGTGATGGGCACCGCCAATGCCGGCTTTGGGGTGCTGGTCGATACCACGCTGGCCTACAAGAACCAGGGCCGCACGCCCGCGCCCACCGCGCTGGTCAACGGGCTGCCCAACATGCCCGGCCACTACATCAGCCGGCTGGTGGGGGCCACCGGCCCGCTGATGACGGTGGTCACCGCCTGCGCCAGCGGCACGCAGAGCATCGGCGAGGCTGCCGAGATGATCCGCAACGGTCGCGCCGACATGATCTTCGCCGGCGGCGTCGACTGCCTGGTACGCGACGAGGTGATGGCTGCCTTTGACGCCATGACGGTCCTCGCCAGCAGCTACAACGACGATCCTGAACACGCCTGCCGCCCCTTCGACGCCAACCGCGAGGGTTTCGTCCTGGGCGAGGGTACGGCGGTGCTGGTGCTGGAGACACTGGAGCGGGCGATTGCGCGCGATGCGCGCATCTACGGCGAGGTGATGGGCTATGCCGCCTCGTCAGACGCCTACCACAGCTCAGCGCTGGAAGTCGAGGGCAAAGGCCCGCAGAAAGCCATGCGCTGGGCGCTTGAAGACGCCCACGTCCCCGCCGACGACATCGACTATATCAACGCGCACGGCACGGCTACCAAGGCCAACGACGCGATGGAGACTTACGCCATCAAGCGGGTTTTCGGTGAGCGCGCTTACTCGGTCCCGGTCAGCTCGACCAAGAGCATGATCGGGCATTGCATGGGCGGCTCCGGCGCGATGGAGGCCGTCGCCTGCCTGATGTCGCTGGTCGAAAATGTGATGCACCCCACGGTGAACTACGAGACGCCCGACCCCGACTGCGACCTTGACTACGTGCCCAACGAGGCCCGCGACCACCCGCTGCGAACCGTCCTCTCGAACAGCTTCGGGCTGGGCGGCCAGAACGCCTGCCTGGTTCTCGGAGCGGTGTAAGGGGAAAGAGAAGAGGATCGTCCACAGATTACACAGATTAAGAAATGAAATATCTGTGAAATACGTGTAATCTGTGGGCCAGTGAATTCCTTAGGTAGTATACACCTCACGCCGCAGCGTGACCGCCTCCAGCCGCGCGCGCACCACCTCGACACCCAGCCCCGGCCCCTGTGGCACGTCCATCGTGCCGTCCGCGTTCAACGTGAAGGCCGGCTCCACGATGTCCTCCTGCCAGTAGCGATCCGACGCCGAGATGTCGCCCGGCAGCGTGAAGTTGGGCAGCGAGGCCACCGCCAGGTTCGCCGCTCGCCCGATGCCCGTCTCCAGCATGCCGCCGCACCACACCGGCACGCCCGCCTCGCGGCACGCGTCGTGGATGGCGCGTGCGTTCGTCATGCCGCCCACCCGCGCCGGCTTGATGTTGATGATCCGGCACGACCCCAGCGCCAGCGCCTCGCGCGCGCGGCTCAGCGTCGTGATGCTCTCGTCGAGGCAGATCGGCGTGCCAAGCTCGCGTTGCAGCGCGGCGTGGTCGAGCAGGTCGTCGTAGGCCAGCGGCTGCTCGATCATCAGCAGCCCGTAGCCGTCGAGCGCACGCAGCATCGGAATGTCGTCCAGCGTGTAGGCCGAGTTGGCGTCGGCCATCAGCGGGATGTCGGGGAAGTCGCGCGCGGACCGCGCGGATCACGTCGACGTCCCAGCCCGGCTTGATCTTGACCTTGATCCGGCGGTAGCCCTCGCCGCGAAAGCCCGTGATGCGCGCCAGAAGCTCGCTCACCGAGCCCTGCACGCCGATGCTCACGCCGCTTTCCACGCGCGCCTTCTCGCCGCCCAGCAGCGCCGAGACGCTCACCCCGGCCCTCTGCGCCTCGAGGTCCCACACGGCGGCCTCCAGCCCGGCCTTGGCCATGTTGTGCCCGCGCGCCCGCCGGAACACGCGCGGCAGGTCGCTGGCGTGGTCGAACTCAGCGGCGAGCAGCATCGGGATCAGCATGTCGCGCTGGGCGTGCCAGCAGGTCGCGACCGTCTCGTACGAGTACAGCGGCAGCGGCTCGACCGGCGACTCGCCGTAGCCCACCAGCCCATCGCTGTACGCCGCGACCAGCACCTTTTCGACCTCGTCCTCGCGCCCGAAGCTCGTCTCAAACGGGTGTTTGAGCGGCATCTTGACGTGAAACTGCTCCACGCGCTCGATCTTCATACATTATCCTTTGCCAGCGCGGCGCTTTCCCGGCCCTGTGCGTCGGATTGCAGCATGTAATGGCTGCGCCGGGCCCCGCCCGCGATCTCTGAGAAGAACCACATGACCATATAGCCGCGCGCGAACGCCTCCTCGAACAGCGCCCGCGTGTGCTCCCGCCACGCCTGCGCGAGCCCCATGTCCGCCGCGCGGATCGCGTCGATGTCGGCGGGGACCTCAACCAGCACGTGCGCGCCGCCCAGCTTGTCGAACCAGTTCAGGCGGCACGCGCAGCCCATCCGCGCGGGCTGTCGTCGGGTTGGCGGGCTGCGCGCCCGCTCGCCGCCATTCGGCCAGCGTCACCGGCGGCCTGGCCCTTTCCGGCGGGTCAATGGCCTGCTCGACCCGCCGGCTGGCGATCCACCAGTCCACTTCGAAGCGGTCGGTGGGCAGCCCGGCGTAAATCCCCGACTGCTCGCCGTACACGTCGCGCAGGTAGCGGCGGCACACTGTCCCCAGCCGCGTGATGTTCAGATGCGCGTTGCGGCTCATCAGCGGGTCAAACGTCCACGTGACCAGCCGGAAGCCCTGTTCGATCACACGGTGGCGCTGCTCGCACTTCAGCGCGTAGCCCACGCCGCGATCCTGGTAATCGGGCAGCACGCCCATCATCTGCGAGACGTGGTAGTGCGGCGTGCCCAGCCAGTCGATACGCGCATCGCCGGGCGGCAGCAGCCCGGGGTAGCCGAATAGAAAGCCCACCAGCCGCGCGCCGTCGAACGCGCCCAGCACGAGGCCGCCGTGCAATCCCAGCGCCCGCAGCAGCCGCGACGGCACGATGTCCTCATCGACCATGCCCCACGCCGCGTGCTGAATGCCCTCGCAGGCCCGCAGGTCGCCGGTCTCTTCCAGCACCTTCACGCTGATCACCGCCTTAGTCACGTGCGCCTCCGGCGATGCCCGCCATGTCCACGCCGCGCGCCAGCACGTAGGTGCTGCGCCGCGCTACCCCTTCGCCCTCCGACGCGAAGCCGCTGACCATGTACCCGGCCTGGAACGCCGCCTCCAGCCCGGCGCGCACGCACGCCTGCCACGCCTGCGCCAGCTTCATGTCTGCCGCCTTGACCGCGCTCACGTCGCCGGGTACCTCGACCAGCACCTGCGGTCCGGCGCTGCCCACCGCGTCGACCACCTCGGCGGGCGACGCCGCCGGTGCGCGCAGGCCGTCCGCACGCGGGGTAGTGGGGTTGGCGATTAGCGCCTCGTCGAAGCGCCACGTCTGCGGCGCGCCGACCTCGCCTACCTGCCGCGCCACGCGTTCCCCGGCGATCCACCATTCCAACTCCAGCCGGTCGGTCGCCAGCCCGGCGTTGATGCCGGTCAGCTCGCCGTAGGCGTTGCGGATGTAGCGCCGGCACACGCCGCCCAGCCTCGCGATGTTCAGGTGCGCGTTGCGGCTCACCAGCGGGTCGAAGGTCCACAGCGCGAGGCGGTGCCCTTGCGCCAGCGCCACGTCGCGCTGGGCTAGCTTCAGCCGGTGTGCGATGCCCCGGCCCCGGTACGCCGGCAGGATGCCCATCATCTCCGAGCAGTGCATCACCGGCGTGTCCATCCACGCCGCGCGTGGGTCCGCCGCGTCGACCTGTCCCAGGTACCCGAACACAAAGCCGACCATCTGCGCGCCGTCGAACGCGCCCAGCGTGATCCCGCCGTAGCGCTGGAACGTGACCAGCAGGTGCGCTGGGACGAGGTCGCGCTCGGCCATGTCCCACGCCGCACGCTGCACGTCTTCGAAGGCGTGCAGTTCGTCGTACGTCTCTGGTGAGCGGATGGTGATCGATGGTGCCATGCCGGTGCCTCGCAGCGCAGGTTGATAGGAGGGAGGCCGCCTTGCCCCCGTATCCGAACCGATGATACTATACGACTGTGCGCGCCGATCCGTCAATCAGGAGGTTCCGTGGTCCGGGTCATTTTCATGGGCACGCCCGACTTCGCCGTACCCAGCCTGCAGGCCCTTGTCGACCATCCCGCCTTTGACGTGGTCGGCGTCGTCACCCAGCCCGACCGTCCTGCCGGGCGCGGGCAGGACGTGCGCATGTCGGACGTGAAGCGGCGGGCGCTGGCGCTTGGCCTGCCGGTGTTCCAGCCCGCCACCCTGCGCGACGAGGCGGCGGTCGAGCACCTGCGCGGCTGGCAGCCCGACGTGCTGGTGGTGGCCGCCTTCGGCCAGATTCTGCGCCAGCCAGTGCTGGCGCTCGCGCCGCACGGCAGCGTCAACGTGCACGCCTCGCTGCTGCCGCGCTGGCGCGGCGCGGCCCCGATCCACTACGCGATCCGTGCCAGCGATGCCGAAACCGGCGTGACCATCATGCAGATGGACGCCGGGCTCGACAGCGGCCCGATCCTCGCGCAGCGCGCGATCCCGATCTCGCCGGACGAGACCGCCACCAGCCTGCACGATAAGCTCGCAGTGCTCGGCGCGGAATTCCTGCCCGGCGTCCTGCGCGACTATGTCGAGGGGCGCATTACGCCCACACCGCAGCCGTTGGAGGGTGTGACCCTCGCGCCGACGCTCAGGAAAGAGGACGGGCTGATCGACTGGACGCAGAGTGCTGCCGCCATCGACCGCCACGTGCGCGCCTACGACCCCTGGCCGGGGACGTTTACCACCCTCGACGGCAGCCTGCTCAAGGTGCTCGCCGGCCATCCGCAGCCCGCTGCGACCGGCAGCGCCGCGCCAGGGACGCTTGTTGAGCGGGAGGGTGGCCTCGCCGTGCAGACCGGCGCGGGCTTGTATATACTGGACACTGTTCAGCCTGCCGGCAAGAAGAAGATGCCTGCCCAGGCCTTCCTGGCCGGGCATCGTGAAGCGGTCGGCGCGCGGCTGGCGCTGCCTGAACCGGGCTCAGACAAGGGGATACCATGAACATACCACGGGCACTGCTGCGTGTTGTTGCGTTTCTGCATCTCGTCGCCGGTGTGCTGCTGATACCATCATCGCTGCTCAGCGCGTTCTTTCTGGGCGCGGTGCTGGGCGTGTGGCTCCTCGTGGTGGGGGTAGGGCTGTGGCAGGCCCGCTTCCCGGCGTGGCGGGCGGCGGTGGTCACCCACTGGCTGATCTTCGTGATGGCTGCGCTGATGGCTGTCGTTGGCGGGTTCTCGCTGGTGCAGACACGGCTGGGCTTTCTGCATGGAGCTGAAATACTCAGGAGCTTCGGGCTGAGCCCGCTGATCGGGGCGCTGCTGCTGGCGCTGTTCGCCACGGTCAGCCTGCTGATGCTGAACCATCGCCGGGTGCTGGACGCCTTCTGGAAATGCGGCCTGGGCGAGATCGCCGCGCCGCGCAGCGGCAAGACGCGCACTCCGCCGGAGCCTGCGCTGCTCAGCGCGATTGCCGAGTCGGTCAGCACCTTCGCCGCGCAGCACGAGGAGATCGACCTGGGCCAGGTGAGCGCCGCGCTGCGCGTGGTCGCCGACCAGGCTGAGGTGCAGCGCCGCCGGGGGCCGATCAAAAAGTCTTGAGGTCGCCGCTAGCTTTGCGCGGCCAACGCCCTGGCGATCTGCCCCAGGTGCGCCTCGCCGTGGTTGCCGTAGATGGTCAGCATCTCGTCCAGCGACACCGGGCCGCGCTCCGCGCGTACTCCGCGTCGCGCCCACTGCTTCTCACTCAACCCCTCCAGCATGATCGCCCATCGGTGATGCAGCCCCTTAAGCAGCATGATCGAGTTCGTCCAGCGCCGCGCGACCCGCGTCGGGCAGGCCAGCCCATGCATCCTGATCGGTGCTGGACAGCGGCGGATCGTCCTGCGTCAGGATCTGCTTCATGCGGATGTAGCTGTTCATGTGCGCGTCGGCCAGGTGATGCACGGCCTGCGCGACGGTCCATTCGCCGGGGATGAAGTGCGTGGTGAGCTGCTTCTCCGTCAGCGGCGCGACGACCGCCTCAAGCTGTTCCGGCAGCGCGCGGATCTTCTCAATCAGTTCGCGGCGTTCTTCGGGTGTGTGCATACGATTTCCTTCCTTCGATGATCGTGCCATAGATGGTGCGCGTCAGTTGCGCCGGCCTTACCCGCCAATCGCCTGGATGTATCGTTCCGCCGAGCGCCGCACCGCGGCCTTGGCGTCCACCGCCACGACTGAGTCGGGCCAGCCGCCGTACAGCCGGTCGAAGGTGAACGGCTCGACCGCTGCGACGATCCGCCGTACGGCTGCTGCGTCGAGCGGGATCAGGTTCGGGTAGCTGCGCATGAAGCTCACCCAGCGGCGATCCGGCACTACCTGGATGGTGTCGCCGCTGAGCAGCGCGCCGCGCCCGCCTGCGCCTGCCGCCCAGTGCAGCGTCGTCGATCCCTCAAAGTGCCCGCCGCAGCGCACCAGCGTGATCCCGTCGTCCAGCGCGTGCCTCTCGTCGCTCCAGAATTCGATGGCCGGGTCG
>CAWBCR010000029.1:0-132981 GCA_963787375.1 uncultured Chloroflexia bacterium
CTGCCCTCATTTGACGGTGGGGAAACGTGTTACCATTCCTCCTGCACCATGAGGAAATCATCCTTGCTCAAGCTGGGACACAGCTGGTTTCAGTCCCTCGTCTCTTGTTGATGTGTAACTGTGCGCCGCGCGGCAAATGCGCGCGCACGACCTCTCGCCGCGAACAGCACAGCGCCCCAACGACTCCAACCTGCCAGAGGTCGAGGTACACCTTGAGCAAGTTCGCGACAACTCTTTGGAACATGCCCAGCATGCCGCTCAGCGCCTGCCTGTTGCAGGCTGCCCCGGCCCCTGATGCGGATTGTTGGGATGTCGAGGGCTGCGTGTTACGATTCCTTGCCAGGGGTGGTTGGGGACGCACTCCAGCACCAGTGGGCGCACCCTTGGCAAATGTGATCGCATCCGACAGCACGGTGCCTGGCGCTGGGTGCCGTGCGGCCCTGGTATTGGCAATGTTCCTGTGTGTATGATCTCTTCCTGCTTGGTGATGCCAGGTGGCCCATCACCGGACGCCCGGCGGCCACGATGGCCCGTGTATCCTTGGGGGCGTCTTCGGCAGCGCCCTCCAGGTGCACGGCGTCGGCGTGGCCTTCCTTCATCAGCCGCGGACCGCCGTCGACCGCCTGCCCGGCGGTCTCGTACATCCGAACACGGCATCGTTGTGACGACTATTGACGCGCCGAGCCGTCGCGCACCCGCCAGCGTGTGGTGCACCATCTCCTCGATGCTGAGCCGAGATGAGGCTGCCCAGCTGCACCATGATGGATGTCGATGCCCGGTCGATGGAAGGCTGGCTCATCGGAATCGTAGGTGGTTAGATTGTGATCGGCTGGCCGTCGCGCTTCATCCTGGCGCAGCCGCGCCGGGGTGACCTTCACTTGCTTGTCATGCGAAGCGCTCCCGCCTTACCGTCGCGGTTGAGACGCGCGCGGACCCTTCCTCGGAGCTCCTCGATGCTCAAGCGCGGCTGGGGATGCGGCTGTCGAGACCACCTCGCCCACGCGGCCAGCCGCCTCGCGGCCTGCTGCTGATGCCGCGCGCACGTGCCATGCGTCTGCGCGCGCACCCATGGACCGGTCACGTAGCCCCCCGCCATGACCCCTTGCCCGCTTGTGGAGCAGCGTGACGTTGGCCGCCTTGACCATCGCGTCGGCAGCCTCGACGCAGGCCACCAGCCTGCGTGTCTCATCATACCTAGTGCCTGCACGGCTAATGATTCGTTTTCCTGTGAGACATGATGACCTTCGTCCTCCTGTGGATGGCCGTCGCCCCCTCCGGGGGGGCCGGGGCGGACCTGGCACCTTACTCCCTTTTAGAGCAGAAAGTGATGATAGACCGGCGCTATGCTTGCCCTAGCTTTCTGGGGAGCTCAGCCGTGCTCGTAGCGCGTACGAGTCGAGATGCTGGTACCACGGCCGCATCGAGCCGGGGTGGCTCATCTTCGCCGGGAACCGCTGTGCCAGCTGCCGCGCACCACCATCACCAGCTCGCTCCGCCTGGCGCTGGACCATGTGCAATTCAGCGGCAGCTGGTTAATGGGCGCGCCGTGGCTTGCTCGTTTTGGTGTCCGCGACCTAGAGCTTTGGTGCTCAAAGCCGGGCGTCCTTGACGGTGGAAACCGCGACCGCTGACCACCTTTGCCATCTGCATCTCAGTTTCCCTCCTTCGCTCAGCTTGCTGTTTATCCATGTTGATGGCGGCCGGCTGACGGCGCTGCCGCCCCGGCGTGGAGCGCGCGCGCGTGGTTGGCGTGGGCGTGCCTGTGCGTACCGCGCACTGGCCCGCGCTGGAGCGAGCCGCGTGGCTTGGCCGCCGCGCCCGCTACCGTGCCGCCTCCTGCTGGGGCGGGCGGCTGGCGCAGCCTGTGCGGTGCTTGCGCGCCGGGGGCCACCAGTTTGATGCCCAGGTCGCGCGCTGTCGCGGCTGAGGTTGGTCATCGCCTCACGCTGGGGCCCATTTCCTAGCTCGTCAGCCACGCCGCTGGTGGCTAGCCCTTCGATGTCCTTTGCCGTGTAGAATAGACGCATGGCTCGCCCCTACGTGCGGCCGAGGCAGCGTCTTGATAGCCTTCGTCGCGGCGTCACTGGCGCCTGCTGCACCTCGGCGTCGCTGCCGGAGACGTGCAGCCGGCCGACCGCCCCCGCCAGGTGTAGTTCACCACTGGTGATGTGTGTGGCTTTTGGCCTCGTCGGCGGCCAGCACCATGTAGGCGGTGGAGCACCTCGATCACGCAGTACCTGCCAGCAGCATCCGCCGTACTACAATGTGGTTGATCTAAGCTGTGCCCTCGTAAGATTGGTGTTGCTGATCAGCGTTGAATAGAGAGGATTTGCGGCTTGAGGTGGTCGGTCGACCTAGGCCCATCACGTCGAGCGCGTGCTGCCCCGCCTCCAGCACGGCTTCCTGTAGGCGGAATGGTTTTCCAGCGAGCCTATTTATGCTTGATGGGCCTAGGGCTGCCGGCGCGGACCTTGGTCGCTTCAGCGCCAGGTCCATCACCGAGACGTCGGGCGGGCGCGACCTCGATGTACAGTTCCGCGTCGCCTTCCACCGGCACTTCGCCCCGGCTCCTTCCTTGCCGGTCAGTGCGGTGTACTGCGGCTGTACTCCGGCGAGACGTACGTTTGTAGTTGATGGTTTTGCTTTCTCCTGATGAGCTCGGCGGCGGCTGCGTCGACGGCCACGCGGACGGCAGGCAGGTGTCTTCGACCGAGTTTGTGGGGTGGGCGATGACGTGTACTGACACCAGGTCGCCTGCCGCTCTGGCGGTGGAGGCCCCTGGTGTCGCACTGCCGAGCGCACTGCTGATCTCGCCGCGCACAAAATACCTGACGCAACCGTGGCCGATCTCTTCCTGCCCATTTAGCTTGTATGTGGGCCCATGGTGTTTCTGCTCCGGCGACCGAGCCCCGCGTTTGACCATGCCGAGTGCGTTCATGGGCGGGGTTGGTGGCCATACTCGCTTTGTTTAGAGTGGTCTCTATCTCACTGGCCGCCGCGGAGCTTGATTTCTGTTTATAATAACGCTCAAAGGGGCCGAGGCCTCACTGTGCTTTGCTCATAATACGCTGACGGCCAGCGCGCGGCGCTCGTATTGACCGGGGAGGTGGAGCCGCAACCAGCGCGCCGCCCGTCGTCATATTAGGTGGGCCAGCGTGGCCTCAATTGACGCGCGGCAGCGTGTCTATGCGTTGAGCGTGAAATGCCCGGCCGCGACCAGCCGACGGCGCGCCGCCTGCCGGGTTCGAGCCCGGCGGCCATGGCATCGACCAGCGCCTGCGTGTCGACGCCCGCCGGGCGCCTCACCCACGCTCGGTGACGGGGCCGTAGCAGAGCGTGTGCCCGGCGCGTCACAGCCGGGGTAGGGCCGCTTCCACTCACAAGCTGCAGCCCCATCTCGCCCATGCAGCGCCTTGGCCGCCGTGTCCTCGCGGGGCGGCGGCTGGCGCGCCGCCGCCCAGATTTATTCGTTGATGAGCGCAGGGCAAGCGCCGCCGACGCGCACCGGTCGGGGTTCTGCGAATGGCGCGTCCGATGATGAGGACGGTCACGGCAGCCCGCGAAGAGAAGAGGCGACGGTGTCCATCTCCAGCCCGCCCGCAATCGGCAGCCTCGAAGCCCATGCCGATTAGTCTTTGATGATGCCCGGTCTGTGGGTGTCCCACGCCGTGTGATGATGTGTCGCCCTCGTCCCAGCCGGCCACGGGCAGCACTATCTGGGGCTCTCACTACGCCGCCACTCGCGGGCGCGCCACATGTTGAAACTGTGCGAGCTCATTCATCTTCTCTGCCGGCTGCGACCGCGCCTCTTCGAGCCGCCAGGTCGACCGTTACCAGCGGGGCCGCGCCCAGCACCGTCATCCAGTCCGCGCCTGGCGTCGAACGCCATCTTGGCTTCGAGCCCGCCCACACCGTCGGTGAAATCTCACGCTTCGGTGGAGGACTTCCAGCGGTTGGGACACAGTCGGCGCACCGCGCCACGGTGCGCACCTCGGCCTTGCACAGCGGCGGTGCCCATCTTCTTCACCTCTCTCGGTGCACGGTGGAGTGGCCGCATCGCCAGCGCGGGTGGAGCTGAAACGTGTAGTCAAAGGCCAGTTGCATCATCGGGTTGTGGTCCGCCAAGGTGTGGTGACTCCTTTTGCCGGCGGCGCGGCGATTTCTTGCACCAGCCGCCAGCCGGCTTGCATTGGCTCGCCACCTGGCGGGCCTCGCGACCATCTCAACCGCGCGCGGGAATTTTGGTTCATAACTCCAGGCAGCACCACCTTCGGCCAGCGTGGCCATCGCCTCTCGTGATGCAGCCGCAGGAGCGAAGCTGGCCGGGCAGCGTATCTTCGAGGTGAACGGTGATGTGCCCGCGCCCGGAGCTTAAGCTCGGCGCACACGTCGCGCCCTGGCGTAGGTCAGGTTGCCGACGTCGGCGTAAAGCTGGAACCACGGCGAGTTGAAGTAGTTCACGTGATCCATCGCCTGCTCGAATGCTGTTGACGCCCACGTCCCAGTTTTCGAGCGCGAGCATCACGCCACAGGCGCTGGCGTGCTCGAACCCGCGTGACAGCCCCTCGCGGAAGCGGGCGCGGGGGTGCCATCGGTGATGGTTTCGTAAAAGAAGCTTCCGCGCCGCATAGCAGGATGTGGCGCAGCCCCACGTCGAGGCCGAAGTCGATGGCCCGCAGCAGAATGTCGATGCCGCGCTGCCGCGTCTCCGGCGAGGCGCTGCCCAGCGGAAAGCGGCGGTGGGCACTCAGGCTCATCGACCGCACCGGCACGCCTGTCTCTTCGGCGGCGCGGCGCAGTTCGGCGCGCTGGGCGGGGGTTGACTCCAGCCGGGCGATGCGTCGATTGCTGTCTTAAATCGCAAAATTCCTCGACGAAGTCGTAGCCGGCCCGCGCGGCGGTAGCGAGCCGCTGGGGCCTTTTTAGCGCGGAGGACACTGCCTTCTCGTAGACCGGCAGCTATGTGACGTGTTCCAGCGAGGACACCACTGGAGTGATTCATGTGTCGTCCTGATTGGGAGCGTGCATGACGGCTGGAGGGGGGCCATAGAAAAAAAATATTTTTCTGCGGGGGAAGGTGGTGCCGTGGCCTGTAGACGTTTCACCCGGCCAGGGATAAAGTTGGCGGTGAAGTGCTTACTGCAGGAGAATGCTGACGATATACGACGAGAGTTGCAGTTTGTTAATGCAGCGCGGTCGTGCAGGGCGTTATCGTCTCGACGGAGAGGTGACGAGTCCAGGGTACGGCTCCGGGTCGAGCAGCGAGAGTGCCGTAGGAGCCTGGTAATGCGGGAAGCTCGTTGAGCTAGAGAGGGATACAGCGACATCTTGCGAATACGGCCACTGGACGGAGATGTTAAAATGTGTTTTGGCCTTTTCACCTCTCTTTTCACTGACCGACCTTCACCGTGCGTCGGCACACCATGGCCGTGCGCAGCACCGCCCCCGTGCGGATTGTCACTGCTCGCCGGTCAGCTGCTGAGCCGCCGTGCCGCGCACGGTGCTAGTTATCCACCCCTCACTCCGCCACCATCGCTCCGTTCAGGGTCACGATCAGGTTCCTTTTGTTATTATCGGAACCCGCAACCGCCCACAAAGTCCGTCGCCCAGGCTGGGTAGACGCTTGGCCGTCCTTCGTCATGTAGTGACGCATCGGAGTTCAGCGTGCCGCCAGGCGCAGATCCAGGTAGGAGCCATGGTCCGTGTGATCCGCGTCCGGTAGTCCACTTCTGTGGTCGAGCCGATGCAATGATTGCCCGCCCCTGGATGCCATGCCAAACGGAGCGTCGTCCCGCGTCCGAAATTGACGGCTCGATCTTGCTTCATCCGTGTCGCCGAAGCCTGGTTATGCCTTGCGCTTGCGTGGTCCGCGGTTGGTGCCCGCCGCCTGACGGGCTTGCCCTCCGCGTGCACGCAATCGCCGCGAAGAGCGCCCCAAGTCCACCGAACGCGTAAACTGACATTGTCTTGCGCATTTTGATTACCATCTCCATGTATGTACACTCTGTTCGGGAGGCATGCCTCTCATTTGACGTGATCTAAATGTTAAAGTGTTAATACATGAAATGTACGTAGGATTTGAAGCTCTGACTGACGTATACTACTGTCGCCGTTACTATATAGCAGCGGCGACTGCTTCAATATTATAGACTCAGAGCGTGGTTTTTAAAGGGTGGGCGGGGAAGTAGGGCTTGTTTACTGGTACAACCCGCCGTCACAGCCCCATTGCGCAGCGCCCCCTACCTTCACTACAATAGAAATGTGAGGTATAACTTGGCCGGTCCGGCGATTTATAGGAGCAATCCGTGCGGGTCTTACTGATTGGTGGCTCAGGTTTATCGGGCGCGTCGTCGACGGCTCCAGCAGCGCCGGCCAGCTCTCTTCATCGTGGTGAGACTGGCTCTCCTTGCTGATATTGATAGTGCGGCCATATGCAATCCGCCTGGGTATTTACTATATATGACACTGCATCGTCGAGGCCCGCCCCGATGTCGCCATCGTGGGGTGCGGTGGAGTGATTCGATACGAAGGCTGTTGTTGAGGACGCTTAACGGGCGCGTCGAGTGCGGCTGTGGCTAACGCCTCAGCGGGTTCCGAGTCACCAGGCGTGGGGCAGACTTCTGAGGGAGCCCATGGTGGAGCGTCTGTCGACGGGGAGGAGCCGCTGTGCCGCTGCACCTGATCTCACGTGGAGCGCGCCCCGCACTGAGTATTATGATAAAGCTGCTTGCCGAGTGCGCGATTCAAGGTGAAAGTTTTGGCAAGGTGGAGCACTACCGCCTGCCGGATCGGTCATGTCTGAAAACCACCGCCAGAACCGCACCTGGGAATACGTTAGTGCATGGTCGATGAGTGCGCGGTTCCGAATGCGGCTGGCTGTGGAGCGCGGTGACGTTGATGATGCTGTGTTGGATCTTGCTGCTGAGCGCGGAGGCTAGATCGGGAGGTGTACAACGTTGGCAGCCCGCGCACGCTGGTCACGGCCGCCTGGTGGATGGCGAGGCGCTGGCTGGACCGGTGAGATCGTCCGCGTTACCATTCTTTGCCGATGATCTGTGCAAGCCCTACACTACACACTCCGTTGAGAATGGCAAGATGTTGCTGTGAGCTGAAGGATGACGAGCTGGTCGAGCCGACGAGGCGCTTCCGCCTACGCTCCAATGGAGCGCGACCATCCCCACCTGTGAAGTTTTCCACCGCCGCCGCCGAAGCAACCGCGCCTCAAGCAGGTGGTGGGGGTGTAGCGGAGGTGGGACAAAGCGTGTCGACAGGATCGTGGCCCGGTGATTGCACGACACCCTTTGCCTAGTGACGTACTTATCATGCTGAAACATATGGTCAGGGTTGCAGCGGATTCTCTCAATCGCTATCCTTGTGCAGCAGCTTGAGTATGTAGAGGCTGATATTTCAGAAGTGTAGTGAAATCGTATGCTTGGTTTTGTCTTGCCATGTGCATGGATCTATTCTCGTTGTAGAGTAGTTAGTGATGCTTCCCCTGTAGACGTTGGACTTAATGATTTCATCCGTGAAGAGCATGTTGCTAGAGTATGTGAACAGATTTTTCCTTCGCATGCTGTGAGTAAAGTGCCGCTCTTCGCCAATGGCTCAAACTCCAGGAAACCGAAAGTTGTGATTGTGGGTAATTGATGCCAAGTTGGAAACATATCTCATTTATGATGGTTTCCCGCTATGCTCTCAAATGATTGGTACAGCTTGGAGAATCTAGAGGTTTCTGTGTACTGCTGCTGCGCTATATAGGTGAGTTCCTTGAGGCACCGTGTATTGGTGGTGAATGGCAGGTTGATCACTTCCTCGAAACTTGACCACGGCCAGCGAGACCAAGTGGGCCCAGCCTAATTGGTTTATCGCTTCATGAGGATGTTAAATTTGCCAAATAGAATGTTATTAACAGGACCACTTGCCCTTTTCAATGGGTCATGAGGGTCTTCCCTTGCTGATAGTGTTTTGTCAAATGGTGTAAATTGAGGGAGTGCTTCTCCATGAAAAAAAATTAGGTGTCAAGCACCGGGGCCAGGGTCAAGGCGTGGGCTTTGACCAGACGGGCTGGTTCCGGTTCATAGAGTTCGCGCATCGACTCGGGACTCAACAAGCTGCGCTGGATTTGCCACTCCTCATCGGTTTCGGCCTCAACAACCCGCCGACACAGACGGATTACAGTGAAAAGCCTTATCCGGGGAAAATCTCAACAAGGAGGTCAAGCGTCGCACCAAAGTCGTCGAGATTTTCCCGGATGGCTCGTCTGTGATCCGTCTGGTCGGCGCGTTGCTGACCGAGACCGATGAGGAGTGGCAAATCCAGCGCCGCTATTTCAGTCAGGAGTCGATGCGCGAACTCTATGAACCGGAGCTCGCCCGTCTGGTCGAGCCCACGCCTTTGACCCTGGCCCCGGTGCATTGACACGACAGTTTCGGACACGGAGAAGCACTCCCTCAATTTACACCATTTGACAAGACACTATCGGCGAAGGGGAAAGCCCTAATAAGACCCATTGAAAAAGGCAGGAGTGATTATGTTAATGACGGTTATTATCGCAATTTAAGCATGGCCTATGAAGCAATAAACTCAATTAGGCTAGGCCCACTTGGGTATGTCCGCTGGCGGTGGTCAAGTTTCGAGGAAGTGATCGACCTGCCATTCACCGCCAAATACGCGAGTGCCTCGAAGGAACTCAGCCTATATAGCACAGCGGTGCGGCAGATTGATCCTCTCTCAGAATTCTTAGACTATTACCAATCATTGAAGCATAGCGGGAAACCATCATAAGAAGTGGATATCTTCCAACTTGCCACGATTGGCCAATCACAACTTCGGTTTCCTGGAGTTTGAGGCCGTTGGCGAAGAACATACTCGCAGCATGCGAAGGAAGAATTTGTTTAGCATCTATAGGCGACGTGCTCTTTCACGGATGAAATCATTAAGTGCCAACCTCTACGGGGGAAGCATCGCTGACTACTTCTACAACGAGAATAGATGTGGGATTGCACATGGCAAGACAAATATCAAGACATACGATTTCAGCTACACTATTGAAGAAATATCAGCCGATATCTACATACTCAAGCTGCTGGCAAGGATAGCAATTGAGGATAGGCTGCAACCCTGACCATGTTTCCGGGCATGCAGATGAGTTCAGTCACTAGGCGAGGATAGTGCAATCACCGGGCCACAATCCTGTCGACGCGCTTTGTGTACCACCTCCGCTACACCCCCGCCGCCTGCTTGAGGGCGCGGTCTTCGGCGGCGTAATCGAACTGCGAGAGGTCGAGTTTGGGGGGATGGTCGCGCTGCCATTCGACGGTCAGGCGGAGCGCCTCGTCGGGCTCGACCAGCTCGTAGTAGCCCAGCTCGCGGCGGATATTGTCCGTATCGAACAGGATGTGCTGCTGGTAGGTGTAGGGCTTGCGCAGATGGTCGGGCAGAGAATGGTCGGGGACGGGGACGATCTCGCCGGTCCAGCCCAGCGCGTCGCCGATGCAGCGCACCCAGGCGGCCATGACCAGCGTGCGCGGGCTGCCGACGTTGTACACCTGCCCGATGCTGGCCTCGCGCTCGGCGGCGAGGACGATGCCAAACGCCACGTCGTCGACGTAGCCGCGCTGCCACAGCCAGCCGGCCTGGCAGGCGCCCATCAGGATCGCGGGGCGACCGTCGACCATGCGCTTGACGTATTCCCAGGTGCGGTTCTGGCGGTCATCGGGGCCGTAGACCATCGGCAGGCGGATGATGCTGCCGGGGTAGCCGATCTCGTAGTGGGCCTGGAAGATCACGCGCTCGGCGAGCAGCTTGTCGTAGTGCTCCATGCCGGGGCGCGTCCCGGCGTAGGGATGCAGGTCGGCGCGCAGCGGGGCTTCCTCGTCGAGCGGGACGGGCTCGCCATAGGTGCCCTTCAGGAAGTTGCCCCACGCCTGGTAGACGTCGCCGCTGGAGAGGTGCACCACGCGCTCGACGCGCCCGTTGAGCGTATCGACGACGCGCTTGGTATCCGAATCACTCCACGGCAGGAAGTCGATGGCGACATCGGGGCGGGCCTCGACGATGCGGTCGATGTGCTGGTCGATCTCCAGGCGGTTGCCGGTGATGCGCTCGGCGTCGATGTCGGCGAGGAGGCCGGTCTCGCCGCGATGGAAGATGATCACGTCGTGGCCGCGCTGCTGGAGCCGTGCGACGACGCGCCGCCCGATGAAGCCTGAGCCGCCAATCAGTAAGACCCGCACGGATTGCTCCTATAAATCGCCCGGACCCGCCAGAGTATCCCTCACATTTCTATTGTAGTGAAGGTAGGGGGCGTTCGCAATGGGGGGGAAGCCTACGGGCCGTTTGACCTCACCCCCGCTCAACACTCTGGCGAGTGTTTCGCCTCCCCCTCTCCAGATTTGGAGAGGGGGAGGCGCCCAGCACAGCGAGGCCGGGGTGAGGTCAAACGGCGACATTGCATTTGCCCTGAGGCCAACGGCCGATGGGATGTCATAAATCGCCGCCGATAGCCTGATGTTGAAATCGCGGGATGGCAGGCCTACGGCCCGATGGGATGTCATGTATCGCCGCCGAGAGCCGCCTGAGGATAAATCCTCAGGCTATGAATGGTCTGTCGGCTGAAGCCGACCCCGGAATGTGCACCGGGCCAGGTGGCTTCAGTCGGCGCGCTGCCGATAGCCTGATGTTGAAATCGCGGGATGGCAGACCTACGGCCCGATGGGATGTAATGAATCGCCGCCGAGCGCGTTATATCAGTGATGATAACTCTCGTGCATCAAGCGGAGCGCCAGGGGCTGCTTCGCTTGATGTGCTTTTGCATCCCCTCACGCCCACGGCCTGCCCGCCGGGCAGGCCGACGCCCCACGCTCCCCATTGACAAACCGGCGATTCTGGTATATCATCACATCTGTGAGTTAGTACTTCACAAATGTGACTTTATCCCTGGGCCGGGATGAAACGTCTACGGGCCAGCGCCTCACCTTCCCCCGCAGCACAACCGGGTGAGGCGCTGGCCCCCCTCCGGCGTCATGCACGGCTCCCCATCAGGACGACACATGGATCGCTGGGTGTCCTCGCTGGAACACATCACGGTGGGCCTCTACGAGAAGGCACTGCCCGCCGCGCTCACCTGGCCGGAGCGGCTGGCTGCCGCCGCGCGGGCCGGCTACGACTTCGTCGAGATTGCGATTGACGACAGCGATGGACGCATCGCCCGGCTGGAGTGGACCCCCGCCCAGCGCGCCGAACTGCGCCGCGCCGCCGAGGAGACAGGCGTGCCGGTGCGCTCGATGAGCCTGAGCGCCCACCGCCGCTTTCCGCTGGGCAGCGCTTCGCCGGAGATGCGGCAGCGCGGCATCGACATTCTGCTGCGGGCCATCGACTTCGGCCTCGACGTGGGGCTGCGCCACATCCTGCTATGCGGCGCGGAAGACTATTACGAAACCATCACCGATGACACCCGCGCCCGCTTCCGCGAGGGGCTGTCACGCGGGTTCGAGCACGCCAGCGCCTGTGGCGTGATGCTCGCGCTCGAAAACTGGGACGTGGGCGTCAACAGCATTCAGCAGGCGATGGATTACGTGAACTACTTCAACTCGCCGTGGTTCCAGCTTTACGCCGACGTCGGCAACCTGACCTACGCCGGGCGCGACGTGTGCGCCGAGCTTAAGCTGGGGCGCGGGCACATCGCCGCCGTTCACCTCAAAGATACGCTGCCCGGCCAGCTTCGCTACGTGCCGCTGGGCGAGGGGTCCGTGCCGTTCACAGAGGCGATGGCCACGCTGGCCGAGGTCGGCTTCCAGGGCCCGGTGTGCCTGGAGCTATGGACCGAAAAAGACCCGCGCGCGGTGGAGATCGTCAGCGACGCCCGCCAGTGGGTGCGCGAGCAGATGCAGGCCGGCTGGCAGCTTCACGCACAGCGCAGCGCCGCCGCAAAAGGAGTCACCACACCTTGACAGACACAACCCCGATGATGCAACTGGCCCTTGACTACATCTCGCTGCCGCCCGCGCTGGCGATGGCCCAGCTCGTGCACAAAGAGGTGGAGATCATCGAGATCGGCACGCCGCTGTGCAAGGCCGAAGGGATGCGCGCCGTGAGCGCGGTCCACGAGCTGTGTCCCGACAACCTGATCCTGGCCGACATCAAGTCGCCCGACGTGGGCGGGCTGGAAGCCAAGATGGCGTTCGACGCGGGCGCGGACTGGATGACGGTGCTGGGCGCGGCCCCGCTGGCAACGGTCGACCTGGCGCTCAAAGAGGCGCAGTCGCGGCCCGGCAAAGAGATGATCATCGAGCTGACCGGCATCCGCGACATCCTGGCGCGCGCCCGCGAGTGGCGCAGCATGGGCGTGGACCGGATGGTGTACCATCGCGGCTGGGACGAGGGCAACACGTCGCGCACGTGGGACGCCCACGACCGGGGCATCATCGAAGAGCTGATCGGCATGGGCTTCAAGATCTCGATTGCGGGCGGGCTGGAGATGGACACCGTCGCCTTCTTTCGCGGGCTGCCGGTGACCGTGTTCATCATCGGGCGCGCCATTCGCGAGAACCCCGACCCGGTCGCGTCGGCGCGGCGCTTCCGTGCGCTGATCAACGAGATCTGGGGCGGCGGCACGCAGGCCACCACCCGCGAGGACACGGCGGCCAAGGCCGTGCGTTGGGCAATCAGCGAGATGGGGCTGCAACTCGTGGTCGACGGGCGGGCCTGCCCCGGCTGTGACGCGCCGGGCGCGTTCTGCTACGGCCCCGTCACCGACGTGGTGACGCCGGCGGGCGTCGACACGCAGGCGCTGGTCAATGCCATCGCCACCGGGCTCGACCCGGCAGGCGGGCACGCGGTCGGCTGGTCGCAGCCGGGCGCATTCACGCTCGACGTGAGCGCGCTGCCGCGCGTCGACGAGGCCGCGCTGGCCCACCTGATCCTAACGACGGGCGGCGCGCTGGGCGCGCTGGGCCACCCGGTCGATACGAGCGCCGCGCTGGCCGTCGCGCAGCGTATTATGAGCGAAGCGCGGTGAACTTCCGGGCCGCCTCGGCCCCTTTGACGTTGTCTGGAGCCGCGAAATCACTTCGCGGCGGCCAGTGAGATAGAGACCACTCTAGAAGGAAGCGAATTATGGCCACCAACCCACCCATGAACGCACTCGGCATGGTCGAAACGCGGGGGCTCGTCGCCTCGATTGAGGCGGCGGACGCCATGATCAAGACGGCCCACGTCAAGCTGATCGGGCAGGAAGAGATCGGCGGCGGGTACATCACCGTGTTTGTGCGCGGCGAGATCGGCGCGGTGCGCTCGGCGGTCGACGCCGGGGCCGCCGCTGCCAAGCGGGCCGGCGACCTGGTGTCGGTGCATGTCATCGCCCGCCCGCACGACTCGGTCGAGCACCTGCTGCCATCCGGCGTGGCCGTGACGCGGCCCGCCGCCGACTGATCAGGAGAAAGCAACCATGCAACTACGAACGTACGTCCTGATCGACCGGATGCAGCCGCAGTACGCCGCGCTGACCGGCAAGATCACGCAGGGCGAAGTGCCGGTGGAAGGCGACGCGGAACTGTACATCGAGGTCGCGCCCGCCGCCGACATCTACACGGTGATGGACCTGGCGCTGAAGACGACCAAGGTCCGCGCCGGCAGCCTGGCCGTCGAGCGTGAATATGGCTCGCTGGAGATTCACTCCGCCTACCAGGAAGCGGTTCTGGAGGCCGGGCGGCACGCGCTCGACGTGATGGGCCTGACCGAAGCCGACCGCCTCAAGCCGCAGATTCTGTCCTCGACGCTGATCAGCAACACCGATCCCTACGAGGCGCAGCTCATCAACCGCGTGTCGTACGGCGGGATGCTGCTGGCCGGCGAGACGCTGTGCGTGATCGAGGTGCTGCCCGCCGCCTACGTGGTGCTGGCGGCCAACGAGGCCGAGAAGGCCGCGCATATCACCGTGGTGAACTACACCTCGCGGGGGCGGTCGGGCCGGCTGTACATCTCCGGCAGCGACGCCGAGGTGCAGCAGGCGCGTGACGCCGCGACGAAGGCTATCGAGGCCCTGCCTGGCCGCGAGAAGTAGGGGCGAGGCCATGCGCATATTCTACACGGCAGAAGACATCGAAGGGCTGGCCGCCAGCGGCGTGACGCGGCTGGAGATCGGCCCCGGCGTGGCGATGACCGACCTCGCCCGCGAGACGGCGCGCGACCTGGGCATCGAACTGGTGGCCCCCGGCGCGCAAGCTCCCGCACAGGCCGCGCCCGCCCCGGCGAGCGGCGCGGTAGCGGGCGCAGCGATCAAACCGCGCGGCTGCCAGCATGGGCCGATCAGCGGGATCGCGCAGGCAGCGCCCGCACCGAACAGCGCGCCGCGCTCGAACGCGGGCGGCGGCGACGCCGTCAGCCGGCTGATCAACATCGTCACGCGGCTGACGAAGGAGGGAAACTGAGATGCAGATCGCAAAGGTCGTCGGCGTCGCGGTTTCCACCGTCAAGGACGCCCGGCTTGAGGGCGCAAAGCTGCTGCTGGTCAGCGACACCGACCAAAACGGCGAGCCACAGGGCGCGCCGTACATCGCGCTGGACATGGTCGGCGCGGGCGAGAGCGAGCTGGTGATGGTGGTGCGCGGCAGCTCGGCGCGGGCCGCTGCGGGCGACATGAGCCGCCCGGTCGATGCGGCCATCGTGGGCATTCTCAACTCGCTGCGCTACGAGGGCAGCCAGTCGTTCCGGAAGAGCTAGGGGCAAGGCCCGGCAACCCATTAATGCTATCATCGGCTTTCTGCTCCTCTGAAAGGGGGGTCGGGGTCAGGTCACCCCGGCCCCCCGGAGGGGGCGGCGGCCATCCACAGGAGAACGATGCATGATGTCACAGGATAACGAAGTCATAGGGATGCAGGCGCTGGGTATGATCGAGACGCGCGGGCTGGTGGCCTGCATCGAGGCTGCCGACGCGATGGTCAAGGCGGCCAACGTCACGCTGCTGCACAAGCGGGCCATCGGCGGGGGCTACGTGACCGTCATGGTGCGCGGCGACGTGGGCGCGGTGCGCACGGCGCTGGCGGCAGGCCGCGAGGCGGCTGGCCGCGTGGGCGAGGTGGTCTCGACACGCATCATCCCCGGCCCGCACTTTGACATCGAGGAGCTGCTGCCGAAGGTCGCCGCGTCTGAAGCCGGCAAGTAGCAGCGGGGAGCGCTTCGCATGAGCGAGCAAGTGAAGGTCACCCCGGCGCGGCTGCGCAGGATGAAGCGCGACGGCCAGCCGATCACGATGCTGACCGCCTACGACTTCCCGATGGCGGCCTTCATCAACCAGGCGGGCATCGACATCATCCTGGTCAGCGACGCGGTCGGCACGGTGGGGCTGGGGCGGCCTGAGGCCGTCTCGGTCAGCATCGAGGAGATGGTGCACCACACGCTGGCGGTGCGCAACGGCGCGGGCACGTCGATGGTCGTGACGACGATGCCGTTCGGGATGTACGAGACCGCCGGGCAGGCGGTCGAGACGGCGGTGCGGCTGATGAAGGAAGGCCACGCCGACGCCGTGCACCTGGAAGGCGCTGCCGAAGACGCGCCCAAGATACGGGCCATCGTGGCCGCCGGCATCCCGGTGATGGGCCACCTGGGCATCACCAAGCAGAAGATCGTGCGCTCCGGGACGTTCCCGATCCAGGGCCGCACGGCAGCCAGCGCGGCAGCGGTGCTGTCGGATGCGATCGCGTTTGCCAACGCGGGCGCGTTCGCACTGGTGCTGGAGTGCATCCCCGACCGCCTGGGCGAGATCGTCACGCGCAGCCTCGACATCCCGACGATTGGCATCGGGGCCGGAGTGGCCTGCGACGGGCAGGCGCTGGTGACGCAGGACATGCTGGGCATGTTCAAAGAGCTGTCGCCGAAGTTCCTCAAGGTGTACCTCGACCTGTCGCAGGTGATCGTCGGGGCGCTGTCGCAGTTTCGCGGCGAGGTGGTGCGCGGCGCGTTCCCCGACGCGGCGCACAGCTACACCATCGACGACGAGGAGCTGAACCGGCTGCTGTCCCAGCTTGAGCGAGGATGAATTCCTCCGCGTGCAGGAGATGATTGACACGTTTCCCCCACCCCGTGCGACCCGCTTCCAGCGGGCCGCCCACCCCTCCCCACAGGCGGCGCCGCCTGGAGGGGGAAAACCTGACTTTTTGACACGCTTCCCCCAGCAGCCGCAGGCTGTGTCCGTGGGGGAAGGGCCGGAGACGGGGGCGCACAGAAAGGGCTTAGATCGGATGGTTAAACAGAAAGTGACCCAGGCGGCCATCGACAAAGAGCTGGCTGCCTACCTGCTGCGTGAGATGTACCTCACGCGGGCGTTCGAGGAGCAGGCCGAGCAGAGCTACATGCAGGGCAAAATCCACGGCACGATGCACCTGTCTATCGGGCAGGAGGCGTCCGCCGTGGGCTCGATCAGCACCATCGAACACACCGACTTCATCCTGGGCCACCATCGCGGGCACGGGCTGTGCATCGCCAAGGGCGCGGACCTCAACCTGATGATGGCCGAGTTCTACGGCAAGGCCAATGGCTACTGCCGGGGGCGCGGCGGCTCGATGCACATCGCCGACGTGGAAGGTGGCAACCTGGGCGCGAACGGCGTCGTGGGCGGCGGCATCCCGATGGCGGTCGGCGTGGGGATCGGACTGAAGGCGCAGGCCGAGGGGCGCATCCTGCTGTCGTTCTTCGGCGACGGCGCGGCCTCGACCGGCGCGTTCCACGAGTCGATGATACTGGCGGTGCTGTATCACGTGCCGGTGGTCTTCATCTGCGAGAACAACCAGTACGCGATGTCGTTCCCGGCAGAGAAGTGGACGACCAGCGAGCGGCTGGCCAAGTTCGCGGAATGCTACGGCATGCCGGGCGCAGCCGTCGACGGCAACGACATCCTGGCGGTGCGCGAGGCGGTCGCGGAGGCCGTGGCGCGGGCACGCAGCGGCGGCGGGCCATCGCTGGTGGTCAACAACACCTACCGCTGGCGCGGGCACTCCAAGAGCGACCGCAACCGCTACCGCACGCAGGAAGAGATCGAGGAGTGGCAGGCCAAGGATCCGATCCTGCGCTTCCGCGCCTATTGCGCCGAGCACAACCTGCTGGTCGACGCAGACATGGACGGCATCGAGAAGCAGGCCTACGCCGACATCGAGGCTGCGCGGGTGTTCGCCGAGACAGCCCGGAGCCTGATCTGGATACGATTGAAGAAGGAGTGTACGCGCCGTGAGCGTGCGAGAAATCACCTACCTGGAAGCAGTGCGCGAGGCCATGACGCAGGAGATGGAGCGCGATCCGCGCGTCTTCCTGATCGGCGAAGACGTGGGCAAGTACGGCGGCGCGTTCCAGGTGTCGTACGGCATGCTGGAGCAGTTCGGGCCGGAGCGCATCCTCGACACGCCCATCACCGAGCTTGGCCTGACGGGCGCAGCCACCGGCGCGGCGCTGATCGGCATGCGGCCCATCGCCGAGATCATGTTCATGGACTTCATGACGCTGGCCTCCGAGCAGCTCGTCAATCAGGCGGCCAAGCTGCGCTTCATGTTTGGCGGCAAGGCGACCGTGCCGATGGTGCTGCGCACGCCCGCCGGGTCGGGCACCGGAGCCGCCGAGCACCACTCGCAGAGCCTCGAGAACTGGTTCGTGCACGTGCCCGGCCTCAAGGTCGTGATGCCGTCCACGCCGTATGACGCGAAGGGCCTGCTGATCGCCTCGATCCGCGACGACAACCCGGTCGTGTTCGTGGAGCACAAGCTGCTGTACAAGGTCAAAGGGCCGGTTCCCGAAGAGCCGTACACCATCCCGCTGGGCGTGTCTGACGTGAAGCGCGAGGGCCGCGACCTGACCCTCGTCGCCACGTCGATCATGGTGCCGCGCGCGCTGGAAGCGGCGGATCAACTGGCGCAGGAAGGGATCGAGGTCGAGGTGATCGACCCGCGCACGCTGCGCCCGCTGGACCTCGGCCCGATGGTCGAGTCGATCAAGAAGACCTCGCGCCTGATGATCGTCCACGAGGCGGTCAAGATGGGCGGCTTCGGCGGCGAAGTGGCGGCCAGCATCGCGGAGAGCGAGGCGTTTGGCTACCTCGACGCGCCGATTGTGCGGCTGGCCGGGCGCGACATGCCGATCCCCTACAACCGCAACCTTGAGCAGCATACTGTGCCGCAGGTCGAGGACATCGTGGCGAAAGCGCGCGAGCTGGTTCAGGTGAGGGTTTAGTATGGCGACCGAAGTCATCATGCCCAAAGTGGATATGGACCAGTCGACCGGCACCGTCCTCGAATGGCTGTTCAACGAAGGCGACACGGTCAAGAAGGGCGAGCCGCTGCTCGTCATCGAGACCGACAAGGTTTCCATCGAGGTCGAAGCGCCGGCGTCGGGCATCTTGCAGGGCATCAGCGCGCCGGTCGGCACGACGGTGCCCATCGCCACGCAGATCGCGACGATCCTTGCGCCCGGCGAGAGCCTGCCGACTTCGCAGGCCGCGCCCGCAGCGGCGGCGGCGGCTCCGGCAGCAATGGCGCAGGCCGCGCCCGCGCAAGCCGCACCTGCGCCGCCCGTCCCTGCAACACCAGTTGCGCGGAACGTGGCGGCAGCGGCAGGAGTCGACCTGGCGACGGTGGCGGGCAGCGGGCCGCGCGGCAAGGTCACCCGGAATGACGTCGAGGCTGCGCTGGTCGCTGCGCCGCCCGGTGGCAACGGCCACCCGGCAGCAGGCGGGCCAGTCAACGCGACGCCCGCCGCGCGGCAACTCGCCCGCGAGCAGGGCGTCGACCTGAAGGCGGTGCGCGGCAGCGGGCCGGGCCAGCGCGTGCAGGCCGCCGACGTGATCGACGCCGCCGCGCAGCCGCAGGCTGCCCCCGCGCCGGTTGGCGCTGCGCTGGAAGACGAGATCGTGCCGCTGATCGGGATGCGGCGCACCATCGCCGACCGGATGCAGGCCAGCTACCAGCAGGCCCCGCACATCACGTTTGTGGCGCGGGTCGATATGACACGCCTCAACGAGGCGCGGACCGAACTTAACGCGCACGCCGAGCAGGTCGGGGCGGGGCGCATCAGCGCCACGGCGATGCTGGTCAAGGCCGTCGCGGTGACGCTCACCCGGCACCCGTACCTCAACAGCGCGCTCAAGGGTGACGAGATCCACCTGCGGCGCGACATCAACGTGGGTGTGGCGGTGGCGCTGGACGAGGGGCTGATCGTGCCGGTGGTGCGCAACGCCGACCGCAAGGGCATCGCGCAGATCGCCGCCGAGGTCGATGACGTGGCGGCGCGCGCTCGCAGCAACCAGCTCGTGCCCTCGGACGTGACCGACGGCACGTTCACGCTGTCGAACCTGGGGCCGTTTGGCGTCGAGCAGTTCACGGCGATCATCAACCCGCCGCAGGCGGCGATACTGGCGGTCGGGGCGACGCAGCCGGAAGCCGTGCCGCAGCCCGACGGGCAGATCGTGGCGCGGCCCATCATGCGGATGACGCTTTCCGCGGATCACCGTATAATTGACGGAGCCGTCGCCGCGCGATTCATCGCCGACCTGAAGGCAACACTCGAACAGCCCATGCTGCTGCTGTGGTAGAGGCCGGGCCTCACCAGCGCACACTCTAAGGACACTCACCATGCCTGAAATCACGCTGACCGTCGAACACGAGGTCGGGCTGCACGCCCGGCCCGCCTCCGTTTTCGTGCAGACCGCCAAGAAGTTCACCAGCACCATCACCGTCACCTGCGGCGAGCGCAGCGCCAACGCCAAGAGCATCCTCAACGTGCTGACACTGGGCGCGAACAAGGGCGCGCAGATCCACATCGAGGCGGAAGGCGACGACGCCGGCGAGGCGCTGGCCGCGCTGGAAGCGCTCGTCAAGAGCAACTTCGGAGAGGCGTAACATGAAGACGCTGAACGGCATCGCCGCCTCACGCGGGGTTGCCAGCGGCCCGGCGTTCCTGTTCAAGCGGGCGGCGCTGACCATCGAACGCTGCACCGGGCTGGACCCCGCCGCCGAGTGGGCACGCTTCGAGGCCGCGCTGGGCGCGTCGCAGGGGCAGCTTGAGGAAGTGCGGGCCAAAGCCGAGGCCGAGAACGGCGTCGAGGAGGCCGAGATTTTCGGCGCGCACCTGATGATGCTCGACGACCCGGAATTACTCGACACCGTGCGGGCCAGCCTCGACCGCGACGGCTGCAACGCCGAGGTGGCGCTGCACGACGCTGCCGAAGTCTATGCACAGGCGCTTGAGGCGCTGGAAGACGAATACCTCAGCGCCCGCGCCGCCGACGTGCGCGACGTGGCGGTGCGCGTGCTGCGCAACCTGCTGGGCGTGTCCGAGTCGCCGACCGAGGGACTGGATACGCCGTCGATCATCCTGGCACACGACCTCACGCCGTCAGACACCGTGCTGCTCGACAAGTCGCTGGTGCTGGGCTTCTGCACCGCCGAGGGCGGCGCGACCTCGCACACGGCCATCCTGGCGCGCGGGCTGGGGCTGCCGGCCATCGTCGGGGCGGGCGCGGGCGTGATGGCGATCAAGGAGAAGACGCCGCTGGTGCTGGACGGCTCGCAGGGCGTGCTGATCACCGACCCCGACCCAAAGACACT
The DNA here is from genome assembly GCA_963787375.1 of uncultured Chloroflexia bacterium. Lineage (GTDB taxonomy): Bacteria > Chloroflexota > Anaerolineae > Aggregatilineales > UBA3940 > CAWBCR01. The sequence continues at coordinate 20,586 of CAWBCR010000029.1, forward strand.
GGCCGATTACGCCGCGCGCAAAGCGCAGCTTGCCGCCGTGCTGGGCGAAGCGCAGGCGCACGCGCACGAGCCGGCCATCACGCCGGACGGACAGCAGGTCGAAGTGGTGGGCAACATCGGCAACGTCGAGGGCGCGCGGCAGGCGCTCGACGCGGGCGCGGAAGGCGTGGGCCTGCTGCGCACCGAGTTCCTGTACCTGGAGCGCAGCAGCCTGCCGACCGAGGAAGAGCAGTACGCAGCCTACAAAGCCATCGGCGACGCGTTCGGCCAGATGCCGGTCGTGCTGCGCACGCTGGACATCGGCGGCGACAAAGAGCTGCCGTACCTCGACATGCCGCCCGAAGCGAACCCGTTCCTGGGCGTGCGGGCGCTGCGGCTGTGCCTGATCCACCCCGAACTGTTCAAGCCGCAGCTTCGCGCCGCGCTGCGGGCGGGGGTCGGCAACAACCTCAAGCTGATGTTCCCGATGGTCGCCACGACCGGCGAGGTGCGGCAGGCGCGCGCCGTGCTCGATGAGTGCTGCGCCGAACTGACCGCCGAGGGCCACCCGCTGCCGGAGTCGATGGAAGTGGGCATCATGATCGAGATCCCGGCGGCGGCGGTCAACGCCGACCAGCTTGCGGACGTGGTCGACTTCTTCTCGATTGGCACCAACGACCTCAGCCAGTACACCATGGCCGCCGACCGCACCAACGCGCAGGTCGCGCCGCTGGCCTCCGGCTTCCAGCCCGCCGTGCTGCGGCTGATCAAGAACGTGATCGACGCGGCGCACGCGAAGGGTCGCTGGGTGGGGCTGTGCGGTGAACTGGCCGGCGAGCCGGTCGCCATCCCGATTTTGCTGGGGCTGGGGCTCGACGAGTTCAGCATGAACCCGCCCGCCGTGCCGCTGGCCAAGCAGATCATCCGCGCGGTGCCGGTCGGCGAGGCGCAGAAGGTCGCCGCGCAGGCGTTGGCCTGCGAGGACCCCGAGGCGGTCGAGAAGCTGGTGCGCGAGCGCTTCCCGGTGGTCGAAGTGGGATAAGGGATTAACCGCGGAGCGCGCAGAGAAAGACAATCAATCAGTCCACAGATTACACGGATGACACAGATGAAGAGAAAGAACTCTGTGAAATCGGTGTAATCTGTGGACGATTCTTCTTGCTGCCTCAAAGAGATTCAGTCCGCGAATTACGCGAATTACGCTAATTTTTTTCTTTAATTCGCGCCATTCGTGTCATTCGCGGACTGATTATCTTTCTCTGCAACCTCTGCGGTTGGTCTTACTCTTCGGCGATGCCCTGGCGCGCGTCGGCCCACATCTGCGCCAGCAGCAACTCAGGCCGCGCCAGCAGGTCGCCGGGCACGCCGACCTCTGCCGCACGCCCCTCGCGCAGCACCAGCGCCCGGTCCGCCGCCTCGACGCCCGCCAGCCGGTGGGTGATCATCAGCACGGTGCGGCCCTGCATCGCGGCGAGCAGCGCCTGCAAGCACCTGCTGCTCGGTGACGGCGTCGAGGTTGGCGGTCGGCTCGTCGAGGAGCAGGATGGGCGCGTCCTTGAGCAGCGCGCGGGCAATCGCCAGCCGCTGACGCTCGCCGCCGCTGAGGCGCGCGCCCTGCTCGCCGATCCACGTGTCGTAGCCGTGCGGCAGCGCCGCGATGAAGTCGTGGACCTGCGCGCGGCGGGCCGCCGCCTCGACCTCCGCCATCGGCGCACCGGGCCGGGCAATGAGCAGGTTCTCGCGGATGGTCGCGTTGAACAGGTGCGCCCGCTGCGTGACGACCCCCATCCATGCCCGCACGGAGTTCCTGCGGCCAGCCGCGCAAGTCCTGCCCGCCGATGCAGATCGTGCCGTGGTCGTAATCGTAGAAGCGCAGCAGCAGGTTGACCAGCGTCGACTTGCCCGCGCCGCTCGGCCCGACCAGCGCCAGCCATTCCCCTTCCTCCAGCGTGAAGCTCAAGCCATCCAGCGCCAGCGGCTCGCCGGGCGCGTAGCGGAACGACAGGTCATCGACGCACAGGTTGAAGCGCGGCGGGGCGGGCTGCGAGGCCGCGCCGAGCGCGTCGAGGACGGCGGGGGGCGCATCGGCCAGATCGAACAGGCGGCGGGCGGCGGCGAGCGTCTCGCCAAGCTGCTGGACGGCCAGCGGCAGCGGCGCGAACGCCTCGAAGCTGGCGGCCACGCCCAGCATGATCGCCGCCAGGTGCACCCCGCCGACGCGCGGGGCGGCGACAGCCAGCATCGCCAGCGACGCCCCACCGCCGACGAACAGCATCGCGGACTCTTTCAGCGCGTCGAGCCGGGCGGCGGCCTGCTGCCGCTCGACAAGCTGACCGCTCAACGCCGCGACCTGCACCGCACGGCGATCCGCCGCGCCAAAGGCCAGCAGGTCGGCAGCGCCCTGGATGCCCTCGACGGCAGCGGTCGACAGCGCCGCGCGGGCGGCGACGACCTGCGCGCCGCTGCGCCCGCCCCACCAGCCGATCAGCGCCGGCAGGGCGAGGCCAGCCAGCGCGTAGAAGGCCAGCAGCACCCACGGCAGCAGCGGGTCGTAGGCGGCGGCGAAGATCAGCATGCCGGCGGCGGTCAGCAGCGCGACCAGCGGCGGGCCGACGACGCGCATGTACAGGTTCTCCAGCGCGTCGACGTCGCCGATGACGCGCTGCAACAGGTCGCCACTGCGCAGCCTGTCCAGCCGGGCCGGGGCCAGCGGCTCGACGCGCTCGTACAGCCACACGCGCAGCCGCTTCAGGAAGCGAAAGGTCGCGTCGTGCGAGGCCAGCCGCTCGACATAGCGGAACGCGCCGCGCGCGATGCCGAAGAAGCGCACGCCGACAATCGCGACTTCCAGATCGGCAATCGAGGGTTGCAGCGCCGCCGCCGAGATCAGCCACGCGCCGGTGGCCATCAGCGCCACGCTGCTGCCGACGGTCAGCACGGCCAGCAGCGCGGCGAGCAGCATCCAGCCCCAGAAGGGGCGCGCCAACCGCAGCAGCCGGAAGAAGACGCGGGCGTCGCTGTAATCCGTCATGCGCCCGCCGCCCTGAGCAGCCGCGCGTAGGCCCCGCCCGACTCCGCCAGCGCGGCGGGCGGCCCCTGCTCGACGACCTGCCCGCCGTCGAGCACGATCACCCGGTCGGCGCGGGCGGCGGTGTCCAGCCGGTGGGCGATGATCAGCGCCGAGCGCCCGCGCACCAACCGCGCCATCGACTCGTCCATGTGGCGCTGTAAGGCCGGGTCGAGATGGGCGGTGGGCTCGTCGAGGATCACGAGGGGCGCATCGACCAGAAAGGCGCGGGCCAGCGCGATGCGCTGCGCCTGCCCGCCGCTCAGCCGCGCGCCGCGCTCGCCGAGCGGCGTGGAATAGCCCTGCGGCAGCGCCGCGATGAAGCCGTCGGCGTGGGCCAGCGCGGCGGCGGCACGCACCTCGTCGGGCGAGGCATCGGGGCGGCCCAGCCGGATATTCTCGGCAACGCTGCCCGCGAACAATACCGGCTGCTGCGGGACCCACGCGATGTGCCGCCGCCACGCGTCGGCGGGCCAGTCATCAAGCGGCTCGCCGCCCACACTGATCTGGCCGGCGTTTGGCTCCATGAAGCGCAGCAGCAGATGGGCCAGCGTTGACTTGCCCGCGCCGCTCGGCCCGACCAGCGCGACGACCTCGCCGGGCGCGATGGCGAAGCTCACCGCGTCGAGCACGCGCCGATCCCCGCCGGGCGGGTCGTAGGTGACGGCGTCGAAGGTGATGGGGAGGGCCTCACCCGCTGCCGGCGCGCTCCGCTGGAGCGCCTCCCCACTGGTGGGGATGGGGGATAGTGTCTGCCCGCATCGCCAGCAAATCGAAAATGCGCCCGGCAGCGGCAACACCGGAGGTCGCCGCGTGGAAGCTCATGCCCAGCGCGCGCATCGGCAGGTAGAACTCCGGCGCGAGGATCAGGACGAAGATGGCCTGCTCGAAGGTGATGCGGGCATACAAGAGGCGCACGCCGATCTCGACCGCGACGACCGCCGTGCTGATCGTGCCGATCAGCTCCAGCGCCAGCGCCGAGAGGAAGGCCACGCGCAGCACGCCCATCGTCGCCGCACGGAAGCGCTCGCTGGTCAGCGCGATGCCCGCCGCCTGATCTTTGCCGCGTCCGAACATGCGCAGCGTGGGCAAGCCTTGCAGCACGTCGAGGAAGTGCGCGCTGAGGCGGCCCAGCGTCTTCCACTGCCGGCGCGAGACGGCCCCCGCCAGCGAGCCGATCAGCGCCATGAAGACCGGGATCAGGGGCGCAGTGACGAGCAGCACCACGCCGGTCAGCAGGTCGATGGGGAACACGATCAGCAGGATGGCGAGCGGCACCAGCGCCGCCAGCGCCAGGCGGGGCAGGTACTGGCGGAAGTAGGCGTCGAGCGCCTCGACGCCCTCCATCAGCGCGGCGGTCAGCTCGCCGCTGCGCTCGCCGGCCATGCCCACCGGGCCGAGCGCCAGCAGGTGCTCGAAAAGCTGGGTGCGCAGCGCGTGTTTGGCGCGGCCCGCCGCGCGGGCTGCCACCACGCCACCCGCGTAGGTCGCCAGCGCCCGCCCGCCCAGCAGCGCCAGCGCGGCCCACAGCAGCGGGGCCACGTCGGACAGCGTCTGCCCGCCGAGGAACAGCCCGGCGACGGCCTGCGCCAGCAGCCACGCCTGCGCCACCAGCAGCACGCCGCCCGCCGTCCCGCAGGCGATGGCGGCGATCAGCGGGCGGCGCGTACCGCGCGCGCGGTCAAACAGCCGGGCGTCGAGGTTCATGGGAGCGGTAAGGGCACGGCAGGCCGTGCCCCTACGGGTTGATTATGAGTCATCGGGCGATGCCCTGCCGATCAATACTCCAGCTTGCGATCCTTCATCACGCGGGCGCGGAACACCCAGTAGCTCCAGCCCTGATACAGCAGCACAATCGGCACGAAGATCGCCGCCACGATAGTCATGGCGTGCAGCGTGTAGGGGCTCGACGAGGCGTTGTGGATGGTCAGGCTCCAGTCGGGGTTCAGCGAGGAGACCATCACGCGCGGGTACAGCCCACGGAAGACCGTCTCGACCGTCAGCGCGACGGCCAGCGCGGTCGCGATGAAGGCCCAGCCGCTGCGCTTATTGCGCAGCAGCAGCGCCCCGGCGATCAGCGCCACGCCCGCGCCCACCGCCGACAGGCCGGGGTCGACGCCCAGCCGCGAGAACAGGTCGGTCTGGAAGTAGCTCAACACGACCAGCACCAGCACCACCGCCAGAGTCGGCCACGACAGCATCTCAGCCACGCGGTGCGCCCGCTCGGCGATCTCAGGGTCGGCCTTCAGGCTGAGGAAGATCGCGCCCGACAGGGTGAAGACGGCCAGCGTCACCAGCCCGCCGACCAGCGTGTAGACGCTGAGCAGGTTCCAGAACGTGCCGACGTAGTTCATGCTGGCGTCGATGGGCACGCCGCGCAGCAGGTTGGTCAACGGCCACGCCCCACAGCAGCGCCGGGACGAGGCTGCCGCCAAACAGCGACCAGTCCCAGAAGGACCGCCAGCGCGGGTCGTCGGATTTGCTGCGGAACTCGAAGGCCACGCCGCGCAGCATCAGGGCGATGATCATCAGCAGCAGCGCCAGATAGAAGCCGCTGAACAGCGTCGCGTACCAGTCGGGGAAGGCGGCGAAGATCGCACCGCCGGCGGTGATGACCCACACCTCGTTGCCGTCCCAGAACGGCCCGATGGTGTTGATGATGACCCGGCGCTCGGTATCGTCTCTGCCGAGGAAGGGCAGCAGGATGCCCACGCCGTAGTCGAAGCCCTCCAGGATGAAGAAGCCGGTGAACAGCACGCCGATCAGAATAAACCATACGGTATTGAGGTCCATCGTTTGCTCCTCCTAGCGGGCAGCCGCGCCGGTCAGCAGGCCGGACGGGTCTTCGTCTTCCGGCTGGTCTTCGTCGACCACACCGGCGCGCGCGGTTCTGGTCAGCAGCCAGATGTCGATACCGGCCAGCCCGCCGATGACCAGCGTGTAGGCGATCAGCGAGAACAGCACGCTGCCGAACGGCACGTTGGGCGAGACTGCGTCCTCGACTTTCATCAGGCTGAAGACGATCCACGGCTGGCGGCCCAGCTCGGTGAACAGCCAGCCGGTGGTGTTGGCGAGGTAGGGCAGGAACAGCGCCAGCGGGATCCATTTCAGCAGCCACAGCCGCTGCTCGAACTTGCCCTGCGCCACGAACAGCACCTCCAGCGCGGCGATGAGCAGCATCAGGAAGCCCAGCCCCACCATGATGCGGAACGTCCAGTAGCTCAGCGCGACGGGCGGCACGTAGTTGCCGGGGCCAAACTCGACGCTGTATTCCTGCTGAAGCTCGTTGATGCCGGTCACCGCGCCGGTGGGGCGGTTGTAGGCCAGCAGGCTCAGCAGGCCGGGGATACGGATTGCGAACACGTCGCGGCGCTGCGGCTCGTTGCCGATGGTGATCAGCGACATCGAGGCCGGGTCCTGCGTATCCCACAGCGCCTCGGCGGCGGCCATCTTCATGGGCTGCACCTGCACCATGTGCTGCGCCTGCTGGTGGCCGATGATGATCACGGCGATGGTCGCCAGCACGGCGGAGATCGCACCGACCTGGAACGAGCGGTGGAAGACCTGCTCCTGTCGTTCTTGCGCAGCAGGTGCCAGGCGCTGATGCCCAGGATGAAGAAGCTGCCGGTCGCCAGGCCGGAGGCGAACACGTGCGGGAACTGCACCCACACGTGCGGGTTACCGACCAGTGCCCAGAAGTCGAACAGCTCGGCGCGGCCATTGTTGAGCACGTAACCGACCGGCTGCTGCATGAACGAGTTGGCGATCAGAATCCACAGCGCCGACAGGTTCGAGCCGATGGCCACCAGCCAGATCGCCGCCAGGTGCATGCGCTTGGGCAGCTTCTCCCAGCCGAAGATCCACACGCCCAGGAACGTCGACTCGACGAAGAAGGCCAGCAGCGCCTCGATGGCCAGCGGCACGCCGAAGATATCGCCCATGAAGCGCGAATACTCCGACCAGTTCATGCCGAACTGGAACTCCTGCACGATGCCGGTGACGACACCGACGGCGAAGTTGATCAGGAACAGCTTGCCCCAGAACTTCGTCATGCGGCGATACGTCTCGCTGCCGGTGCGCACGTAGGCGGTCTCCATCACGGCGACCAGCAGCGACAACCCCAGCGTCAGTGGGACGAAGAAGAAGTGATAGACGGTCGTCACCATGAACTGGAGCCGCGCCAGCAGAACTGTGCTCATAACGAACCCTCCTGCGCGGGGGGCCCGGCAGGTGCGGTGCGCGCCGCCGAGTGGTTGAGCGGCGCAGCCTGCCGTCCCGATGAAGAGTAATCCACTCAGATAACTCAGTTTTGCCGATCAGCAGGGCAGCCCGCCGGAGCGGGCTGCGTGTGTCGCCGGGGGTGCGCCCGGCCTATCGGAACTGGGTCAGCGCGTAGGGAATCCCCACGCCGTCGTCGTGACGCGGCTGGGCGCGCAGCGCCAGCGCCTCGGCGGCCAGCCCGTCGAGCGTGGCGGCGCGCAGCTCGCGGATCAGCAGCGCCTGCGTCCGGCCCCAGAAGGTATGGGCCGGGCACAACGTATCACGCGGGCACTCGTGCGGGCGCAGCATGCAGGCGTTCAGGCACACCGGCCCGTCGACCGCCTCCAGCACGTCGAGCAGCGAGACCTGCGCGGCGGGCCGCGCCAGCCGCAGGCCGCCGGAGGGGCCTTTGTAGGTGCTGACCAGCCCGGCCCGCGCCAGGCTGCCGGTGATCTTGTGCAGGAACGAGATCGGGACGCCCGTGCGCGCGGCCAGGTCGCCGGCGGACAGCAGCCGGTCGTCCAGTTGGGCGGCCAGCTCGATCATGATGCGCACGCCGTAATCCGCGCCGCGCGAAATCTGGAGCATGGCAGAGCTTCCCTTTGTGGAGTGATTTAGTCAACTACTCAGCAGGATACACTGCGTTCGCCACGCGCCGAAGTGACAGATGTCACGCCGGGCTTGTGAGGGATGTCACAAGCAGCGCATGAGGCTTTTAGCCTCATGCTACAGTCGATGCGCTGGCTGAAGCCAGCCCCCGCGCTCTGTATGTTTTGTGCGGCCTTCGCGGTGAATTCTTCCGCCGCCTTTTTGTCACAAATTGATGCTTTACTTTTTCTATTCACTCATCATAGACTGTTAGCATAGTTTTTCATCGCGCCTGCTCAGGAGGACTTTGTGTCGCAGGGAGATATCGTCGGCCTGATCCTGTCCTACCTCTACGCTTTCGGGCTGCTTTTCATCGTCGAGGCGATTGGGCGGCAGCTCAAATGGCCGCAGCACGTCACCCGCAAGATCGTGCACATCGGCGCGGGGATGTGGATCTGGGGCATCCTATACTTCTTCGACCACTGGTACTGGGGCATCATCCCGTTCGGCACCTTTATCCTGCTGAATTACGTGTTCTACCGGCAGCAGGCGTTCAAGCAGATGGACACCGAGGAGTCATCGCCGGGGACGGTGTACTTCGCCTTCTCGATCACGGTGCTGTTTGCGCTGCTGTGGCGCACCGAGCCGGGCCAGATCGACCGCGCGCCGATTGCGGCGGCGGCGGTCATGGTGATGACGTGGGGCGACGCGATGGCCAGCCTGCTGGGCAAGCGCTTTGGCAAGACCACCTACACCGCGTTCGGGCACACGCGCTCGTGGGAGGGGACGGCGGCGATGGTCGTGTTTGGCTACGTGCCGGCCTTCCTGACGCTGTGGCTGCTGCCCGGCTCGGCGCTGAGCCCGGAGAGCCGCTATCTGGGCGCGGCGTCGGCGGCGATCATGGCGCTGTTCGCGACGCTGGTCGCGGCGCTGTGTGAAGGCGTGTCGCCGTTCGGACTGGATAATCTCAGCGTGCCGCTGTTCAGCGGGCTGGCGCTGTACCTGCTGTACCTGCTGTGACCGCCATCCGGCGCGTCGGCGCGCCGTGACGAGTGTGTGTTGGGGGAAGGCATGAACGTACTGCGTGAAATCCAACTGCCCGAAGAGGTGACCGGCCGCCTGCTGCGCGCGCCCATGCCCGGCACTTCCGAATGGCCGCTGGCCAAGGCCTTCGAGGAGGTCGAACAGGAGCGGATTGACCTGGTGGTCAACCTGGCCCCGCCGCGTGAGGTCAGGCGCTTTGCGCCACGCTACGCCCGCGCGCTCGACGACGAAGACGTGCCGTTCGAGGTGTGGGACCTGCCCGTGCCCGACGCCGGCACGCCGGAAGACGATGACGACTTCCTGGAGATGGCCCGCGACATCGCCATCGAGCTGCGCGACGGAACCAACGTCATGATCCACTGCAACGCGGGCATCGGGCGGACGGGCACGATGGCGACCTGCGTGCTGATGGCGCTCGGCGTGGCACCCGAGGTGGCCCGCGCCGCTGTCAGCGAGGCCGGGGCCGGCCCGGAGACCTACGGGCAGGAGCGGCTGGTCGACTGGGCAGCGCGCATCCTCCAGCAGGACGAGGGGATTTAGACACGGGTCCGATCTGTTACAATCTATGCATGGCTGACATGCAGACCCACGCCACGGAGCGACGCGCATCGGCGCGGGCTCCGTGGTTTGCTGATCGCCGCCCACATTTTTGATTCAGGAAAGGAAGCATGATGACACAATCCACCCTGCCCGCCCGCGCGGACATTCCGCAGGAACAGACCTGGGACGCCGAGCGCGTCTACGCCACGCGCGAGGCGTGGGACGCGGACTACCAGACCGCCGAGGCGGAGATCGCGCGGCTCGAAGATCACCGGGGCCACCTGGCCGACGGCCCCGGCGCGCTGCTGGCGTATCTTGACGACCTGTCGGCGCTGGCCGCGCGCGTGCAGAAGCTGTTCTTCTACGCCGTCATGGCGACCTCGGTCAACACCGGCGACCAGCAGGCCAGCGCGCTGCTGGGCCGCGTCACCGGGCTGATGGGCCAGGCTGCCGCGGCGTGGGCCTTCGCCGAGCCGGAGATGATCGCCATCAGCGAGGGGACACTGCGCGGGTGGCCGGCGCAGGACGAGCGGCTGGATGTTTACGCCCACCTCGTCGACGACCTGTTCCGCAAGCAGGCACACGTGCGCTCGGCGGAGGTCGAGGAGATCCTGGGGATGCTGGTCGACCCACTCAAGAGCGTCGAGGAGACGGCCTCGCTGCTGGCCAACGCCGACCTGACCTTCGCGCCTGCCACGTCGTCCAGCGGCGAAGCACTGCCCGTCGCGCAGTCGACGATCAACGCGCGGCTGCACTCCGCCGACCGCGAGGAGCGGCGCAGCGGCTGGGAGCACTATCAGGATGCGTACCTGGCGCACCGCAACGCCTTCGCCGGGAACCTGCTGGTCGCCTTCAAGGGCGACGTGCTCAAGGCGCGCGCCCGGCGCTTCGAGACGGCGCTCGAAGCCAAGCTGTTCGAGAAGGCCATCCCGACCGCCGTCTTCCACAACCTGATCGACACGTTCCGCCAGCACCTGCCGGTGTGGCACCGCTACTGGGCGCTGCGCCGCCGCGCGCTGGGCGTCGATGAGCTGCACCCGTATGACATCTGGGCCCCGCTGACCGATGCCGACATCCCCGTCCCGTTCGAGCAGGCCGTCGAGTGGATCTGCGCGGCGCTGGCCCCGCTGGGCGAGGAGTACGTCAGCACGCTGCGGCGCGGCTGCCTGGAGGAGCGCTGGGTGGATCGCGCGGTCAACCAGGGCAAGCGGCAGGGCGCGTTCTCGTTCGGCGCGTACGACACGCCGTCCTTCATCATGATGAGCTACAACCAGACCGTCGCCTCGATGAGCACGCTGGCGCACGAACTGGGCCACTCGATGCACAGCCACTTCACCAACACCACGCAGCCCTACCTGTACAGCGACTACTCGCTGTTCGTGGCCGAGGTCGCCTCGAACTTCAACCAGGCGATGACGCGCGGCTATCTGCTGGAGCACCAGCCCGACCGCGACTTCCAGATGACGCTGATCGAAGAGGCGATGTCCAACTTCCACCGCTACTTCTTCATCATGCCGACGCTGGCGCGCTTCGAGCTGGCGATCCACACGCGCGTCGAGCGCGGCCAGCCGGGGGGCGCGGAGGACATGATCGCGGTGATGGCCGACCTGTTCGAAGAAGCCTATGGCGGCCAGATGCACGTCGACCGCGAGCGGGTGGGCATCACCTGGGCGACGTTCGGCCACCTGTACGAGTCGTTCTACCCCTACCAGTACGCGACCGGCATCTCCGGCGCGCACGCGCTGGCGCTGCCGATCCTGGCCGGGGACCAGGCCGCCGCCGCCAACTACCTGCGCTTCCTGAAGGCGGGGGCGTCGCTGTACCCGCTCGACGCGCTGAAGCTGGCGGGGGTCGACCTGACCACGCCAGAGCCGGTCGAGCGGGCGTTCGAGGTGATGGCCGGCTACGTCGACCGGCTGGAGGCGCTGATCGGGTAGGGGCAGCGCAAAAGAAGAGAAAGAGGGAAGAATTCACCGCGAAGGCGCAAAGGGCGCAAAGGGAAAACAGGGAAAAGACTAACCGCAGAGAACGCGGAGGGCGCAGAGAAAGAAACTGAGCAGGGGCGGCGCGAGGCGTCGCCCCTGTTGATTCTTATATCAGGCTCTCGCCCATGATAAATATGTGCGAGTAGATCTCGGCGACCATCACCACCAGCGTGAGGATCGCCAGCCCGGCGACCAGCATCACCTTGCGGCGCTCCTGCCGCGTCAGTGTGAGCACGCCGTTCCCGGCGTTGATGTCCCGCTGCCGCCGCCGGAATCCGTACCAGATGACGAACAGGTTGGCCAGCGCCCCCACCAGCGCAACAGCCTGAAGCGGCAACCGGATGGCCGGCTTATCGAGCGTTGCCAGGAAGGGGGCCAGCGAGCCCATCAGCGCGCCCGCGCCGACCGCGATGGACAACGGGCCGAGGATGGCGGTCGCCGCGCACGGCGCGCCCAGGATGGCGAACAGCGTCGCGCCCAGGCTGACCACCCGTGGCGTCTCGCCGTCTTCGTAAGCGTCGGTCACCTCGACCGATCGCGTCGCCACGCTGTGCGAGCCGATGCGATGGGTCGGCACCGGGTCTTTGAAGCCCTTGATCTCCAGGCGCTCGGCTGGGATGCCGGGGAAGTCGGTGGCAATCTCCTGGTAGACCTGCGCGTCGACCAGGATTTCGCCGGGCTGCGCCTGCGCTTCGAGCCGCGAGGCCAGGTTGACCACGTCGCCGATGGCGGTGTAGTCCTTGCGATCCGCCGAGCCGACGCGCCCGACGCGCGCGTAGCCGGTCGCGATACCGATCCGCACCTTGAGGTCCAGCCCAAGCTGCTCGCGCAGCGGCACAAGGCCGTGCTGGATGTCGAGCGCGGCGGCGACGGCCTTGCGGGCGTGGCTCTCGCTGTGGATCGGCGCGTTGAAGATCGCCATCACCGCGTCGCCGATGTACTTGTCGATGTAGGCGTCGTGCCGCACCAGCACCTGGTTCGCCATCTGGAAATAGGCGTCGAGGACCTGGTAGGTGCGTTCGGGGCCCAGCTCGTTAGTCATCTTCGTGAACGAGGTCAGGTCGGCGAAGAAGACGGTCAGCTCGATGATCTCGGCTTCCTGCAGGTGGGTGTCGCAGCGGTTGCAAACGTTGGGATTCCTGACGCTGCGCGTGATGCCCATGACACGGAACACCGGGCTGATCGGCCCGGACAGGGCCGTGTCACACACCAGGCAGCGGGGTGAGAGATGCGATTCCATGGATTGCTCCCTGTAGTCATTGCCGACGCAGCAGGCTTCTCTGATTATATACAAGATTCGGCGGAATTGCCGGGGAGGATGGTCAGCGGCACACGCAAAAAAGGGCGCAGCACCCCTATGGGCTGTAGGAGAGAGCGCAGCGGAAGCCGAAGTAGTTGAACCTGAGGTCAGGACCGCTCCCGTCCCGAAGGGCAGCGCGCAGGTAGTAGGAACCGAGGCTGACCCATGAGCCGCCCCGCAGCACGCGGTAATCACTATACTCTCCAGCGGCTGGCCCCTGCGGGTTCACCTGTCGCCCGCTCGAATAGCTCCCATACCAATCACTCACCCATTCCCACACATTGCCACTGAGGTCCAGCGCCCCCACCCACGAGGCTCCGCCTGGCTTGCTTCCCACTTCGGCTGCCTGATCGGCGTTCCACACTGCAAGGTCGCTATTCCATTCGTTTCCCCAGGGATAGACCAGCCCATCCGGGCCACGAGCCGCGTACTCCCACTCGGCCTCTGTGGGTAACCGGGCACCTCGTGACGCACAGTACGACTTCACCTCAATCCAGTTGATACAAACGCGCGGCTGATTGTCGTCGGATGAATACTGTGCGCATTCTGGCGACGCCCCGCCCGTCTGCACATTGGTCACCTCGTACATGTCAATCCAGAAGGGCGTATCAAAGCACACTTCGTGGACCGGCTGCTCATTACCGTCGCCATCGGTGCTGCCCATCTGGAAGCAGCCCGCCGGGACAAGCGCCATCTGTACACCGTTGATGTTCTGGGTGTAGGTTGCCCAGTCGGCGTTGCGGGCCACGCCTGCGGCGGCCAGCGCACGCACGCCTGTGGGGAGAGTGGGTAACTGTGTAGGGGCAGGCAACTGGGTGGGGGCGGCAGGCACCTGTGTAGAGAGGGCGCTCGCCTGCCCAAGTTTCAGCGCGGGCGACGTATAGCTATCAAACAGGCGAGACAGCCCGCCGGATCCCAGCGCGAATAACAGCGCAACAAGGATGATCTGCCAGGGTATGGCGGCTGCCTGACGGCGAGAGGCCCTTGCCCGCCCCTCGGCGGCCTGTCTGCGTGCGCGCTCCGCCCACGCGTCTCTATCAGCCTGCTCGCGCTGCCTCTGGCCGTCGCTGGCCTGAACTCGCTGCTTCCTGCGCCCGTCGCCACGCGTCGTCAGGCTGCGCTGTGTGGCGATACGAGTAACCGGATGAGCGGCTGAGGTTATACCTCGCGCGCTTGACCTCGTCGCTGAGCACATCATAAGCGGCGTTGATTTCCTTAGTTTTCTCCTCCGCCCGCCTGCGCATCTCAGGGTTGTCGACCCACCTGTCAGGATGAAAGAATTGTATCAGCTCGTGATGGGCATCCCTGATCTGCTGGGGGGTTGCATCCGGTGGCACGCGGAGGATTAAGTAGTAGTCTTTCATGCGCCCGTGGTTCCGTGAGTTGGCGTGTGGTAGGCTCTGCGCCAACCCCGTCTGCTGTGGGATAGCCCGGTCCTACACTTTACCTGAGCTTTTTACGAGCCCGTTACCGGCTATTATACCCCCGCGCCGCTCGCCCGCCGAAGGGGGTCCGTATCATCGCGCAGCGCCGCCCCCCGCCCGTGTAGGAAGCTCGATCAATGCAAAAGGGGCACAGCCAAGCTGCGCCCCCGAAATGCGGAATCAGAGCCGGCGGCCCTACTGGCTGTACGAGAGGGCGCAGCGAAAGCCGTAGTCGTCGCGCCCGCCTCCAGCATAGAGATAAATCCCGAAGCGACGGGCCGCGCGGGCCCCGCTTGCGTCGAAGTTCCACGCCCCACCGCGCAGCACGCGGGACATCCCGGTCTCGGGGCCTATTGGGTTGACCACCTTCTCTGACGTGTAGGGGCTGTACCAGTCTGCCACCAATTCCCAGAGATTGCCGCTCAGATCATAGGCCCCAATCCAGGACATCCCGCCCGGCTTGCTGCCGACTGCCCAGGTTCGATTGTCTGAGTTGCCTGAGTAGACCAAGTTATCCGCAACAAAGTCATTGCCCCAGGGGTACGCCAGCCCATCCGGCCCGCGCGCCACATATTCCCACTCGGCCTCTGTCGGCAAGCGCGCCCCCCGCGCCTCGCAGCGAGCGGCGGTCTCGGCCAGGCCCACGCAGTTGCGCGGCTGGTTGGGCTCAGATGAGAACTCAGGGCAGCCAACCGAACCAAACTGCTGGTTGGTGACCTCGGCCACGTCGATCCAGAATGGCCTGTCGAAGCACACTTGATGCACCGGCTGCTCGTTGTCTTCCCCATCGCTGCTTCCCATCTGGAAGCAGCCCGCCGGAACAAGGGCCATCTCAACCCCGCTTATCATCTCGCTGTAGGCTATCCAGTCAGCATTGCTCGTGACGCCGGCCTCGGCAAGCTGACGGGCGCGGTCGCCTGTTCGCATCTCCGGGGTGGGACTGGTTGGAGCAGCGGTTGCCGGCCCCGCAGCCACCTGGGTAGCAGGCCCCCCGGACTTCAGCAGGCCGCCAAGAACCCCTGTCGCCGCCAGGACGGCGACCCCCAGCAGCACGACCACGACTGCTATCGCACCCCACGCCCAGCCGGGCATTCTCGCCTTCGCGGCGGCCTGGGTGGGCTGCGGCGCAACGGTCGGCGGCGGCGGGGGGGCCGGGGAGGGCATCTGGATACCCTCGTCAATTTGCGTCACGTCCGGTTGAGCGTTCAGCGGCCCGGTATCCGCCTCGGAGGAGACAGCCGTCACCGCCGCTTCCGGCGGCGCTTCGTGCAGAGAACCACCGGGCATGGTCGTCCACGAGTTCAGGCTCCGCATCGCGCGCCTCGCCGACCTGACGGCCCTGCGCCACGCGCGTGAAGTCGGCGGCCAGCGCGCTCGAACTCTGGTAGCGGTCAGCGGGGTGCTTGGCCATCGCCCGCGCCAGCACGGCCTGCACATCAGCCGACATGTCGGGGCGGGTCTCGCGGATGTCCGGCACCGGCTTGGTGACGTGCGCCAGCATCAGCCCCATCGGCGTCGGCGCTTTGTAAGGCAGGTCGCCGCTCAGCATCTCGTACAGCGTGACGCCCAGCGCGTACACGTCCACCAGCGCGGTCAGCTCCTCCGGGTTGGCCATCTCGGGGGCCATGTAGGCAGGAGTCCCGATGATGCCGCTGCCGGTCAACTGCATGGTAGACTCGGTCAGCTTCACGATGCCAAAGTCCGACAGGTACGCCTCGCCGTACTGGTCGAAGAGGATGTTGGCCGGCTTCACGTCCCGATGAATAATGCCGCGCTGGTACGCGGCATCCAGAGCGGCAGCCACCCGCGCCAGGATCGGCTGCGTTTCTTCCATCGACAGCGCGCCCTGCTGTTGGATGCGCTCGGCCAGCGAGCCACCCGGCATGTAGCGCATCACCAGGTACGGCTGCCCATCGTACTCGCCATAGTCGTGAACCGGCACGATGGCCGAGTGCTCGATCTGGGCGATCATCCTGGCTTCGCGCGCAAAGCGCTCGCGGAACATCGGATCGTGGAGGAATTCGCGGGGCAGGACCTTAATCGCCACGTCACGACCAAAGCGCGGGTCGTGGGCGCGATACACCATGGCCATGCCGCCCCTGCCAAGCTCGGCAACGATCTGGTAGCGGTCCAGTGTTGACATATGGAACCCCTTGATATGCGATGCCCCCAAACCCTGTTTTGAATTATCATACAAGAACTCGGAAAAGGAAAACGGGGTTGGGCATAAGCCTAACCCCGTTTGTGGTACGTTCTTCAACGCCAGCCCGACAACCTCGCTCGCTGCCGGGCCTGCGAATGGCTGTTAGCCGATCTCCCGCGCCAGGTACTGCCGGGTGAGCGGCTGCTCCGGCTGTGCGAAGACCTGCGCCGCCGCGCCCTGCTCGATGACCTCGCCCAGCCACAGGAAGATGATGTGGTCGGCCAGGCGCTGTGCCTGGTCGAGGTCGTGGGTGACCATGACCACGGTGTAAGTGCGCTTCAGGTCGCGCAGCAGACCTTCGATGGCCCGCGCCGAGATGGGGTCGAGCGCCGAGGTCGAACTCGTCGCACAGCAGCACCTCTGGCCCGACAGCCAGCGCGCGCGCCAGGCACAATCGCTGCTGCTGGCCCAGCGACAGCCCCGTCGCGGGGGCGGCCAGCCGATCTTTGACCTCGTCCCACAGCCCCGCCGCCTTCAACTGCGCCGCGACCAGCGCGTCGAGATTGCCGTTGGCCAGCCCGTGGATGCGCGGGCCGTAAGCCACGTTGTCGAAGATCGACATGGGCAGCGGGAACGGCTTCTGCGCCAGCAGCCCGATCCGCGTGCGGATCTCGGTCACGTCGACGCCCGGCGCGTAGATGTCCTCGCCGTCGAGCAGGACCTCGCCTTCGACGCGCACGCCGTCGTTCAACTCCGACAGCCGGTTGAGGCTCTTGAGCAACGTCGTCTTGCCGCAGCCGGATGGCCCGACGATAGCGGTGATCTGTCGCCGGGCGATGTCGGCGCTGACGTCTTTCAGCGCGTGCTGCGTGCCGTACCATACGTTCAGCCCGCGTATCGAGAGGTGAGGTGTTGCCAGTGTGTGCATCCGATGTCCCTGCAATCTACTCATTTACGTGTCGGAGATTCAGTCCACAGATTACACAGATTTCACGGATTAGGATCAGGAAAATCTGTGGCATCGGTGTAATCTGTGGATAGACCGTCTTCTCCTTACCGCACCACGAACCTGCCCAGCGCCTTCATCGACAGGCGCGCCAGCAGGCTGATGATCAGCACCAGCGCCATCAGCACCAGCGCCGAGGCGTAGGCCCGCGCCTGCACCTCGGCCACCGGCGTGCTGAGCTGGAAAAAGACCGCCAGCGGCAGCGACGCCACCGGGCGCGTCAGCGACTGCGGCATGTTGTCGGTGTAGCCCGCCGTGAACAGCACCGCCGCCGCGTCGCCGATGCCGCGCCCAAAGCCGAGCAGCACCGCCGTCACCACGCCGGGGATCGTCTGCCGCAGCAGCACCACGGCCATCTCCAGGCGCGTCGTGCCCAGCGCGCGGGTCGCCTCGCGGAGATCGCCGGGGATCATGCGCAGCACCTCGTCCATCGTCCGCGCCAGGATGGGCAGCTCGACCAGCGCCAGCGCGATGATCCCGCCCAGCAGCGAGGCGCGCAGGCCAACGAACAGCATCAGCGTGAAGCCAAACGCGCCGTAGACGATGCTGGGAATGCCCCACAGCACGTCGAGGGCCAGCCGCACCCACTCGGCCAGCTTCGAGCGGTCCGCGTAGGCGTGCAGGTACAGCACCACCGGCAGCGCGGCGACCAGCGCCAGCGCCGTCGCGCCCGCCGCCAGCAGCAGCGACCCGGCGATGGCGTTCAGGATGCCGCCCTCTTTGCCCAGGTAGAAGCCGCCGTGCGGCGTCTGGGTGAGCATCTGCCACGACAGCGCGCCCGCGCCCTTGACCGTCACCGTGATGACGATCACGGCCAGCGACGCCGCCGCCAGCCCCAGGCAGGCGCGCATCAGCCACAGGAAAAACTGTTCTTCGAGGTTGCGCCGTTTCAGACGGTTCACGCTTACTGCCCCTTCGCCAGCCGGTGCAGCACCAGCCGCGCCCCGATGTTGAACAGCAGCACGACGACCAGCAGCAGCAGCGCCGCGCCCATCAGCGCCGCGTCGTACAGCGGGATGGACATCATCTCGCCATAGTTGTTGGCGATGAGCGCGGGCAGCGGATAGGCCGCGTCGAACAGCGAGCCGGGGACTTTCGCCACGTTGCCGATGACCATCATCACCGCCAGCGTCTCGCCGAACGCGCGCGAGAAGCCCAGCACCACCGCCGCCACGACACCCGGCGCGCCCTTGCGCAGCACCACCAGCTTGACCGTCTCCCAGCGCGTCGCGCCCAGCGCCAGCGAGGCCTCACGCATGCCGTCCGGCACACTGCGCAGCACCTCTTCCGTCACCGAGACGACGATCGGGAAGACCATCAGCGCCAGCACAATGCCGCCCGCCAGCAGCCCGTAGCCGGTCGGGTTGGTATCCGCCAGGAACGGCAGGCGCTGTCCCAGCGTGCTGCCGACCCACGGGCCGACCTTGTTGCGGATCAGCGGGACGACGAACAGCACGCCCCACAGCCCGTACACCACCGACGGGATGCTGGCTAACACGTCGACCACCGGCTTGAACATCGCGCGGCGCGTGCTGTATTCGGCCAGGTACACCGCGCTGAGCAGCCCGGTCGGGACCGCCAGCCCCATCGCCAGCAGCGTGACGGACAGGCTGCCCATGATGAACGGCCAGAAACCAAACAGGCCGCTGACCGGCTGCCACACGCCTGAGAACAGCAGGTCGGCCAGCGGGCGCGTCGACAGGATGGGCCAGGCGCGGACCAGCAGCGCGATGGCGATCAGCGCAGCCAGAGCCGCCGCCGCGATGGCCATCGCCCGCATCCCGTTCCCGGCCAGCTCGTCGGCGAGTGTGCGCCACATGCGGCGCACCTGCCGCGCGGCGTGCGCGGCTCGCCGTTCGGCGAGCGCGGTTTCGAGCGCAGTTTGTTCCAGTGTTGAGGTTGACATGGTCTACCCTCCCCCTCAGGCCTAACCCCTGCAACGCGCGCATCGCAGGTGGTGAGGCCCGTCTCCGCTACTGGCCCAGCAGCCCCAGGGCCTGCTGAAGCTGGTCGGCGGTGAGCGTCACGTAGCCGCTCTGCTGCACGAACGCCTGCCCATCGGTCAGCGCCCAGCGGATGAAGTCGGCAGCCGCGCCGGTGGGCGTGCCTTTGGTCACCAGATACAGCACGCGCGCCGGCGGCGACGGATAGCGGCCATCGGCGATGGCGGCCATGACATCCAATTCAGTCGCATAGAAGTTCTCGTCGGGCGTGATCTGGCCGTCGCCGTTCAGGTCGAGCGGCACGATGGCCAGGCCGTCGACCGGCTTGCCGGAGGTCGCGTCGAAGGCGAAATTCAGGTTGTTGAAGCCAATGCCCAGCGCATCCTGCCTGACGGCCTCACCCACACCCGGATCACCCTGGACAGCGATGCCCTGCAGGTCTTCCTGCGCGGTGCCGCCCATATATTTGGCCCACATCTCTGCCGCGCCGCATGCATCGGCCCGCGTGTAGAGGTGGATCTCGCTGGCGTCATCGCTGCCGACCAGCGCGCCCCAGGTGGTGATGTCGGTGCGCATCCAGATGCCAGCGGCCTTATCCGGCGTGAGGCCGGTCGCCTGCAGCGTGCCGAGCGCCGGGTTTTGCGCGCTGACGGTCCCCACGACGGCGTCTTTCACCACGCCAATCGCCACTGCGCCCTGCTGCGCCTCTTCGGCGCGCACCTCGCGTGAGACCATCGCCAGGTCGACCGCGCCGGCGAGCACGTCGCTCATGCCCTTGCCCGCACCGCCCGCCTGGATGTCGAACTGCACGCTGGGGTGCAGCTTCTGGTATTCTTCCGACCAGCTCACAACCATCGGGTAGAGCGCGAACGCGCCGGAGATGGAGATCGTCTGGCTGGAGGCGGCGGCCCCGCCGCCGCACGCCGAGACGGATACCACGACGACGACCAGGGCGAGCATCGCCCGGATGATTCTTGATGAGAGGAACGCTGACTGCTTCATAATTGAACCCTGTTTCCTACGGGATGGTTGGCTTGACGACCAGCAGCGGGCGGTCGACGTGCAGCGCCCGGCCTTCGATTTCGCTCAACACCCGCTGCACGAAATCGCCGCGCTCTTCGGCGGCGATGGCGATCAGGTCGTAGTGGCCTTCGGCCACTTCGTCGGCGATCTGCCGCTCCGGGTGGCCCTGCCTCAGGCGCAGCGTGCCGCGCACGCCCGCCTCGTCGAGCCGCTGCGCGCAGGCGAAGATGTGCTCGCCGGGGCCGCTCAGCGGTGAGAGCAGCACCGACAGGCCCTGGTACATGCGCGTCTCGCGGGTGTGGATGGGCAGCACGGGCGGCGCGACGGCCAGCAGCGTGACGTGCGCGCCGGTGGCCTGCGCCAGCGGGATGATCAGGTCCAGCGCCGAGTTGTCGGGCGCGTGGCCGCGCAGCACCAGCAGCACCCGCTCGACGCTGAGCCGCGCGCCGCGCACGATCAGCAGCGGCGTGGAGGCGTCCCGCGCCAGGCGGGCCGCGTCGGGCCCATCGGCGGCGTCGACGACGAGCAGGCTGTACGCACCCTCGCGGGCGACGGTCAGCGCGGTGTCGAGCGACGTATCGGCAGGCTCCAGGCGGGTGACGCGCGCGCTCAGCGCCAGCGCCACCCGGTCGACGGGCAGCGGGGCGTCAGGGGAGGCGGGCGGGCCCCAGTACAGGATACGCGCCGGGCTGTCCGCCGCGTGCTCGTCGGCCCACAGCGCGCCGATGGCAGCGCGGATCTCGCCTGCCACGCCCTGCACCGGCACAATCGGGCGGCCCAGCACACCGCGCAGCACGGCCAGCGCCGCGGCGTCTTCGGGATGCGCCATCACCACGCTGACCCCGTCGCGGTCGCCGCCCAGCGGCAGCGCCATATAGTAAATCGCCAGCCCGCGCGGAAGCTGCCGCGCCAGCGCGCGGTCGATTGTCAGTTGATGGAGTGATACCTGCGGGTAGCGATCCATAGGGCCTGCCTCCTGATGATCAGTGTATCAGGAAGCGGGGTAGGAGTTGGTAGAGAGGCGGGTACGGGCCGGTAACAGCGTGGTAACAATCGGGAGTTCACCGCAAAGAGCGCAAAGGAAAAGAAAGAGAGGAAAAGATTAACCGCAAAGGCGCAAAGAGCGCAAAGAAGAAAAGACTAACCGCAGAGAACGCTAGAGCGTCGCAGAGGGAAGGAAAGAAATCGTCCACAGATGACACAGATGAAGAATTAGAAAATCTGTGGACTGATCTCTTCCTTTGCGTCTCTTGCGGTGAGCTAATCCTCCTGCGCCTCTTCGACCAGCGCGTAGCCCACGCCGGGCACCGTCTCGACGTAGACCGGGTCCGAGGGGTCGGGCCCCAGCTTGCGGCGCAGCCGGTAGACCAACTGCTTGAGCATGGCCCGGTCGGCGCCACCCGGCCCCCACACGGCGGTGATCAGCGAATCGGCGGGCAGCACCTGGCCGGGGGCCAGCATCAGCGCCTCCAGCAGCCGCACTTCGAGCGCGGTCAGTGAGGCGAGCACGCCGCCCGCGCGGCGCACCTCGCGACGGGCGCGGTCGAGCGTCAGCCCCGCGGCTTCGAGGGGACCCGGCGCGGCCTGCACCCCGGCGCGGCGCATCACCGTCTCGATGCGGGCCACCAGCTCGCGCGGGCTGAACGGCTTGGCGATGTAGTCGTCGGCCCCGGTTTGCAGGCCGCGCACCACGTCGTCCTCGTCGCTGCGCACGGTCAGCATGATGATCGGCACGTCGGACTCGGCGCGGATGCGCTGGCAGACGCCCAGCCCGTCGAGACGCGGCAGGTTGAGGTCCAGCACGATCAGGTCGGGGCGCTCGGCCTGCCACTGCTCGATGGCGATCAGGCCGTCGTGCGCGGCAATGGCCTCGTAACCGGCCTGGCGCAGCGTATACGACAGCACGCCCGCGAGCGCCAGGTCGTCTTCGACAATCAGGACTTTCATAGGCCGCGATCCTTCTCCACCGGCAGCGTGAACCAGAACACCGACCCGCCCCCGTCGCGGGCGTCGACGCCAATGGTGCCGCCGTGGCTCTCGACGATGGCCTTTGCTACCGACAGGCCCAGCCCCACACCGTACTGCTCGCCGTCGGCGCTGCCCAGGCGCACGAAGCGCCGGAACAGGCTGTCGCGCTCGCGGGCGGGGATGCCCGGCCCCCGGTCGGCGACGGCCACCCGCAGGTCGGCCTCGCGCTGCTCGACGGTCAGGTCGATGGGCAGGCCGGGCGGGCTGTACTTGCTGGCGTTGGACAGCAGGTTGATCAGCACCTGCCGCAGCCGGGCCGCATCAGCCTGAATGGGCGGCAGGCGGGTCGGCTCGCTGAGCGCCAGCGGCTGCTGCCGGCGCACCATCAGCGGCTGCATCAGGTTGATGGCCTCGGCCACGATGCGGTTGAGATCGGCGGGCTTGCGCCGCACGGCGAAACGCCCGGCCTCGATGCTGCTGCTCTCCAGCAGGTTGTCGATCAGCGTTTGCAGATTGAGGACGCTCAGGTGCAGCGAGTTGAACAGCTCGCCCAGGTCGCGATCCTGCCGCCGCTCGGCCTCGTCGACCAGCAGCTCAATCGATGCGTTGAGCGCCGACAGCGGCGTACGGAACTCGTGGGTGATGTTCGCCAGGAAATAGCCGCGCAGGTTGCGGCTGGCCTGCTCCTCGGTCACATCGCGGAAGACCAGCGCGATCTGCATCGTGTCGCTGGTGGGCGGGATGAGCCGCGCGCCGGTGATGGCCAGCGTCTGCGGGCGGCCCGACGCGTCGAGCACGGCGATCTCGCGCTTGCCGCCGCGCGGCGGCATCTGCGCCGTGAACGGCCCGCCGCCGTCCTCGGCGGGCACGAACACCTCGTCGAGCAGCCTGCCGACCACGTCGGCGCGCGGCCTGCCGGTGATGCGCTCGGCCCCCTCGCTGAAGAAGGTGACGCGCCCCGCCGTGTCGAAGGTCACCACGCCCTCGACAATCGACTCGATCAGCGTCTCCGACCAGTCTTTGGCCTGCGACAGATCGTCGAGCGTGCGGCGGGTGTTGGCGCGGCTGTCCTCAAGCGCCGCGGCCAGCGTGGCGATCTCCACCGGCTGCGCGGGGATCGGGATGGCAGTGTCGAGGTCGCCCCGGCTGATGCCCGCCGCCGCCTGCGTGAGCTGCTCCAGCGGCGTCACCAGCCGCCGGGCGAACAGCGCGCCCAGCCCGGAGCCCAGCACGGCGATCAGCAGCGTGCTGACCAGCAATATCGCCAGCGCCCGCTGGCGCGCGTCGACCAGGCTGCCGATGGGCAGCGCGACCTCGACCAGCGCCACGATCTCGTCCTGCGCGCCGCGCAGCGCGATCAGCGCCGTGTCGTAGCGCGCCCCGCCAGCGGTCATCGCGCCGTACTGCGACTGGCCGGTCGCGGCGACCTGCTGCGCTGCTGCCGGGTCGGACAGCGCGGCGGGCGCGCCTGGCAGGCTGGTCGCCACCCGCTGCCCGTTGAGCACCACGCTCTGCTCGAAGCCGGTCTCGGTCCTGAGGCGCTGCGCGAAGGCGTCGTCGAGCCGCAGCCCGATGGTGACGTAGGCCAGCAGGCTGCCGGTGTGCTCATCGATGACCGGGCGGGTGGCCAGCAGCGCCAGCGCGGGCGGGCTGCCGGGCAGCACGTAGAACGTGCTCTCGCCATCCAGCGGCAGCGGCAGCGGCGCGCCGCCCAGGTCGTCGCCGGTGATCAGATCGCCGGACGGCCCACGCACCGTCAGCAGGTCGAGGTCGACGCTGCGCTTGAGCGCCTGCAAATAGGCGTCCAGCGCGGGCAGGTCGTCCCTCGGACAGCAGGCTGAGCAGCGTCGGGCGCTGCGCAGTCAGCGTGGCGAGGTCGGCCATGCGCACCCGCTCGCCTTCGAGCAGGGTGGCGGTGACGCGCTGGGCGTCGTCGACGCGCGACCACGCCTGGCGGTCCAACTCGCTGGCGATCAGCGCGTAGGCGGGGATGCCCGCCGCCACGGCGGTGATCACGATGATGCTGACAAAGGCCACGACCAGCCGCGTGGTCAGGCGCGCGGGCGGGGGGGCGTGACGTTCGCGCCATCGATCCATCCTTGCGGGTACCCTCACCCCCGTCCCCTCTCCCACCGGGAGAGGGGCGAGTTGATAACGTGCGAGTGTTCGAGACGGGGTGAGGGTCTCCTATCCGATCAGGCGGGCGATGATAAAGGCCGCCGTGGCAGCCAGCCCGCCAGTCAGCACCGTCTGGAGCGCGCCGCGCAGCGGGTTGACGCCCGTCAGCCGGGCCTTCACGTAGCCAAACACGACCAGCGCCAGCAGCGTCACCCCTATCGACACATACAGCGCGGTGTGCAGGTTGTGCACCAGGATGTAGGGCGAGAGCGGCACCATGCCGCCCACAATGTACGAGGCGGCGATGGTCAGCGCGCTCTGGCGGGCGCGGGCCGGTACGGGCGGTTCGAGGCCCAGCTCAAAGCGCATCATGAAGTCGACCCACTGGTCGCGGTCGGTGCGCATGGCGGCCACCACCGGCGCGATCTGTGCCTCTTCCAGCCCATAGCCCCGGAACACGTCGGCCACCTCTTTGGCCTCTATCTCCGGGACTTCCTGCGTCTCGGTGATTTCGCGCTGGCGCTCCGACTCGTAATGCTCGGCGTCGGTGCGGGCGGCGAGGTAGCCGCCCAGCCCCATCGCAATCGACCCGGCGGCGATCTCGGCCAGCCCGGCGGTGACGATCACCGACGTGACCTGCACCGCGCCGGACAGGCCCGCTGCCAGCGCGAACGGCACCGTCAGCCCATCCGACATCCCGATCACGACGTCGCGCACGGTCTCCGTCGCCATAAAGTGATGCTCGACATGCGGCGTTGCTGGCATGCTGACCTTCCTTACGCTCGCGGTGTATGTCGCTCCCGACCGTGAATATCATACCACGCGCGCAGGGGGGATGCCGGTTTCGGGGGCGGCGGGAGTCATACCCAGGAATATTGCCGAGGCATCGTAGGGGTGGGTCTCAGGCCGCACCCGACATTCCAACCTCACCCCGCTCGACGCACTCCTGCGGAGCGCCTCTCGCCGCCCCTCTCCAGTTTGGAGAGGGGCAGATCGAGCGCGTTGGCCGAAGGTCGCGCGAGGTCGGGGTGAGGTTGACCGCATCGCCCATTCGTCGTACAGTCGAAGTGCCGGGACCGATCCTTCATCCACAGTGAGAGACACCATGAATCAGGACGTGATGCTCGTCATCGATTACGGCACCCAGTCGGTGCGCGCGCTGCTGTTCGACGCACGCGGCGAGGTGCTGGCCAAGTCGCAGGTGGCCGTCGAGCCGTACTTCTCACGCGAGCCGGGCTGGGCCGAGCAGGATGCGGGCCGCATGTGGCAGTGGCTGTGCGACGCCTGCCAGCAGTTGTGGGCGCAGACCGACATCCCGCGCGAGCGGATTGGCGGGGTGGGGCTGACCAGCCAGCGCTCGACGCTGCTGTGCGTCGACGCGCAGGGCGAGGCGCTGCGCCCGGCCATCGTGTGGCTCGACCAGCGGCGCACGGACGGCCTCAGGCCGGTGGGCGGGTGGTGGGGGCTGCTGTTCGCCGTGGCCGGGATGCGCGAGACGGCGGCCTACGTGCAGGGCGAGGCCGAGGTCAACTGGATCATGCGGCACCAGCCGGAGATATGGGATCGAACGCATAAGGTCATGTTCCTGTCCGGCTACCTGACGCTGCGGCTGACGGGCCGCTTCGTCGATTCGGTGGGCTGCCAGGTGGGCTATCTGCCTTTCGATTACAAGTCGAAGGCGTGGGCCAAAGACTCGGACTGGAAATGGCAGGCGGTGCGCATGGAACGCGACAAGCTGGTCGAGCTGATCCCGCCCGGCGCGCCGCTCGGTGAGATCAGCGCCGGGGCCGCCGCCGCGACGGGCATCCCCGCCGGGCTGCCGCTGGTCGCCTGCGCCGCCGACAAGGCGTGCGAAGTGATCGGCTCCGGCGCGCTCGACCCGCACGTCGGCTGCCTGTCGTACGGCACCACCGCGACGATCAACACCACGCACACGCGGTACATCGAGGTGATCCCGCTGCTGCCGCCGTACCCTTCCGCCGTGCCCGACGCCTACAGCCTGGAGGTGCAGGTGTATCGCGGCTTCTGGATGGTGAGCTGGTTCCGGCGCGAGTTCGGCGCGCGCGAGGAGCAGCTTGCCGCCGAGCGCGGCGTGCCGGTCGAGACGCTGTTCGACACGCTGATCGAGGGCGTGCCGCCGGGGGCGATGGGGCTGATGCTCCAGCCGTACTGGTCGCCGGGGCTGCGCGTGCCCGGCCCGGAGGCCAAGGGCGCAATCGTCGGCTGGGGCGACGTGCACACGCGCGGCCACCTGTACCGCGCCATTCTGGAGGGGCTGGCCTACGCGCTGCGCGAGGGCAAGGAGCGCACCGAGCGGCGCAGCGGCGTGCCGATCACCGCGCTGCGGGTGGCGGGCGGCGGGTCGCAGAGCGAGGCGGCGATGCAGATCACCGCCGACGTGTTCGGGCTGCCGGCGTCGAGGCCGCACACCTACGAGGCGTCGGGGCTGGGCGCGGCGATTGACGTGGCGGTCGGGCTGAAGCTGCACCCCGACTTCGCGGCGGCGGTCGGGGCGATGACGCGCGTGCGCGACACGTTCGAGCCGCGCGCCGAGGCGCACGCGGTTTACGACGCGCTGTACCGTCGGGTGTACCAGAAGCTCTATGGGCGGCTCAGGCCGCTGTATGAGGAGATCGGCGCGATCACGGGGTATCCGAAGCGGTACCGGGGGTGAGAGGAGGATCGTGCCCGCCGGATGATGCCCGCCGGATGATGCCCGCCTGATGATGAATCATCAGGCTATGAGTAGTGCGTCGGCTGAAGCCGACCCCGGATGGATGATGGCAAAGGGTTGACTTCAGTCCGCCTGATGATAAATCATCAGGCTATGAGTAGTGTGTCGGCTAAAGCCGACCCCGGATGGATGGGCGCACATCGTAGGAGGGATCGCGTGCCATACTGGCGGCTTTATTATCATATTGTATGGGCAACAAAGGAACGGCAGTCCTTCCTCACGCCGGAAATCGAAGCCGTCTTATACCCGATCATTGGGGCCAAATGTAGCGAGAAGCGCGGACAACCGTTCGCCGTCAACGGGATGCCGGATCACGTGCATCTGATCACGACGGTTCCACCCAGCGTTGCCCTCTCCGATTTCGTCAAGCATGTGAAGGGTGCGAGCTCACACGTCATTGCCGAGAAATTCGACATGCCGTTTGCCTGGCAGCGCGGTTATGGCGTCTTTACCATCAGCCAGCGCAATCTGGAACAGGCCCTCGCCTACGTTCGACGCCAGAAGGAGCACCATCAGGCGGGGAGCGTCATTGCTGCGCTTGAGCGCGTTTCGGATGAAGACGACGGGCCGCGCTTGCAGCGTCCGCCTGATGATGAATCATCAGGCTATGAGTAGTGCGTCGGCTGAAGCCGACCCCGGATGGTTGACGGCAAAGGGTCGACTTCAGTCCGCCTGATGATGAATTATCAGGCTATGAGTAGTGTGTCGGCTGAAGCCGACCTCGGATGGATGATGGCAAAGGGTCGACTTCAGTCGACATACCATTCATAGCTGGAGGATTGATCCTCCAGCGGGCCGGGCGCGCGATCCTGCACGTTCAGCATGGGCATGCTATCGAAAGGAGCGGCGCATGGCCGACACACGTATTCAGGCGAAGGTTGAGAAGTGGGTCCGCGAGCAGTGGATGCCCACCCAATATGGTCAGAAGTTCCACCGCGATCAGGTGCGGCTGTCGCCGGGCGGCGTGTACAGCTTCGACGCGGTGAGCGAGGACGGCACGATCATCGCCGCCATCTCCACCAGCGGCGCGACGACCTCCGGCGGCAAGCGCGGCATTGGGAAGCTGCTCAAGATCCGCTCGGATATTTACTTCCTGCTGCTGGCCGACACCCAGCGCCGCCTGGTGCTGCTCACCGAGCAGGACATGTACGAGTTATGCGAGCAGGAGAAGGCCAACGGGCGCGTGCCGGCGCACATTGAGTTTGTGCACGTGCAGATCCCGGCGGACCTGGATCGCGAGCTGCAAGCCGCGCGGCGCGTGGCATCGAACGAGGTTGCGCCCAATCAGCAAGAATGACGCATGGGGGCACGGCATGCCGTGCCCCTACACATGGTTTCGCGTAAGGCGCATCGCCCCTCATATCACCCCCAAAAGTTTGCAAACTCTAACCTGCCGTTATACGGATGATCAACGCCAGGTGGTTGACACGCCGCGCGGAAGGGCGTATGATCCTGCATAGATAGAACAAACGTTCGATTACAGGTGAGCGACGCCGCCCCTGGCCCGGATCGGGCAGCGGGGCCGCGCGGGAGACGGGCGCCCCGCATCGTGACGGACCGGGTCAGCCGCCGTCCGGTGCGGGGCGCGCGCATCACAGGAGGGCACATGCAACCTGATTTTCCGCTGTGGGTGGGGCCGGACGGGCGCGGACGCCCGCTGCGGCTGAAGGGCGGCCCGCTGTACGAACTCGTTCTTCGACATCGGTGGGGGCAGCGGGCGGGGGCGCGAGCGCGATCTGAATGGGTCGGCGGGCGACCTGGCCCGCGCCTACGCCAGCGCCGTGTGGGCCTATCGCTGCGTCAAGCTGCGCTCGGAGGCGGTGGCGGGGGTGCCGCTGCTGCTGCTCGACCGGCGCGGCGCGCCCATCGACGAGCACCCGCTGCTGGCGCTGCTGCGCGACGTCAACCCGAACACGATGAACCTGGGCGACCTGCTGCGCGCGACGGAAGCGGCGTTCAACATCTGGGGCGTGGCGTACTGGCTGAAGGTGAAGCGGGCCGGCGCGAGCCATCGGGCGGTGCGCTGGCTGGCGTGGCTGAACCCGCAGACGGTCGAGCCGGTGGTCGACGCGCAGCGCGGGGTGATCGCCTACAAGCAGACGGTCGAGGGCAAGACACGCACGCTGGCCCCGGAAGACGTGATCGTGTTCCGCAACTTCAACCCGCTGGACGACCTGGGCGGGCTGTCGCCGCTGTCGGTGGCGCTGAGCGAGGTCAACGCCGACCTGAACGCGTCGCGGTTCGTGGCGGCCTTCTTCGCCAACGACGCGCGCCCGGCGGGCTTGCTGACGACCGACCAGCCGCTGCACGAGGCGGAGATCGAGCGGGCGCAGACGTGGTGGCAGCGGCTGTTCGCGGGGGCGGCCAACCGGTGGAAGACGGGCATCGTGGGCGGCGGGCTGCGCTGGCAGACGATCACCTTCGCGCCGACCGACCTGGCGCTGGAGAGCCTGCGGGCCGAGGATCGGCGCGCGATCTGCGCGGTGTTCGGCGTGCCGCCGGGGCTGGCCGGCGCGTGGGAGTCGATGACCTACGCGACCGCCCGCGAGCAGAAGGCCAGCTTCTACGAGGACACGATCCTGCCGCAGCTCCAGTACATCGCCGAGGTGCTGAACTGGTCGCTGCTGCCGCACTACCCGGACCTGACGGCGCGCGGCGCGCGGCTGGCGTGGGACGTGGACAGCATCGCGGCACTGCGCGAGACGGCGACCGACCGGGCGCAGCGGCTGACGCGGCTGTTCGAGGCGGGGATCGTGACGCGTGACGAGGTGCGGGCGGAACTGGGGATGCCGGCCCTCACCCCCCGGCCCCCTCTCCCGGAAGGAGAGGGGGAGAAGGAAGCGCAGGTCAAGGGTGATGCAAACGTGCCGGCAAGGGCACGGCATGCCGTGCCCCTACGAGATGATGTGGCGGAGATGGCGGCGGAATTGAAACGCTGGGAGCGGTTTGCGCTGCGGCGCGTCAAGGCCGGGCGCGACCTGCGGCTGTTCAAGTCGACGGTCATCCCCACCGACCTGTACGTGCAGATCGACGCCGCGCTGCGCGATGCGGGCACGGTCGAGGACGTGTTCGCGACGTTCGGCGAGGCGCTGGAGGCGGTGGGCGGCGTGGGGATCGGATCGCGCGGGCATGGGAGGGCACCCGCAAGGGGTGCCCCGACGGAACAAGGCAACGAAGGAGGCGGCGTGACGATCGAAGGCGGTCAAGTCCGGCGATCAGTGGGTGCTGGACGTGCTGGGCGTGCCCTACGGCGGGCCGTTCGGCGGCAAAGACGCCCAGGGCGAGACCTTCACGCCGCAGACCGACCTGTGGCTGGAGCGTATCCCAAAGCGCCCGGTGGTGTATTACCACGGCCTGGCGGAAGGGGAGCGCGCGCCGCAGGTCATCGGCGAGGAGCTGGGCTGGGAGCGGCGCGCGGACGGGGTGTGGTTCCGCGTGGCGCTCGACAGGGGCAGCACGCTGGCGCGGCGGGTGTGGGAGGCCGCGCAGAAGGGGCTGGCCCGCGCCTCGTCGGGGGCTATCGGGCACCTGGTGCGGGTCGCGCCGGACGGGCGGATCGTCGTCTGGCCGGTGGCGGAGATCTCGCTGCTGGATGCTCGCGAGCACCAACCCGCCAACCCGTTCGCGGTGGCGGTGCCGTACGCCGTGGGTCTGATCGAAGCCAAGGCAGCGTTCGAGGCTGCGGGGCTGAAAGGTGCGGAAGCGTTCGGCCCTCACCCCTCGGTCCCCTCTCCCACCGGGAGAGGGGAAGATCGCCGGGAAAGCGGCGCGGACAGGGAACCTCACCCCCGGCGAGCCGCTCTGTCGAGCGCCTCGCCACCCCCTCTCCAATTTGGAGAGGGGGAAGGGCAGCCCGTCACCAGACGGGCTGAGCGGGGGGTGAGGTCAAACACACAACAACTACCCGTATCACAGGAGAGTGAAGTAGTGGAAGAACAGACGATTCGGACCATCATCCGGCAGGAGATCGGCGCGGCCTTTGAGGACTACGCCGAACCGGAGCCGGGACCCGGCGGGCGCGGCATGTTCCTGACGCGGACCGCGCCCGCCGTCATCGGGCAGCGCGGCGAGGCGCTGCTGAGCGCCAATGGCACGCCGTTCGTGGACGCCATCAAGGCGCTGCGGCAGGGCCGCTTCGACGTGGTGCGCTTCCAGATCGCAGGCAAGGCGCTGGCCGAGGGCAGCGACGAAGCAGGCGGGTATCTCGTGCCGGTCGAGCAGGGCTCGCAGGTGGTCGAGATGCTGCGCGCGCGGGCAGCGGTCCGCGCCGCCGGGGCGACCCTCGTGCCGATGGCGAACGACATCCTGCAACTGCCGTCGCAGACCGGCGGCGCGACTGCCTACTGGGTGGCGGAGAACGCGCAGATCACGGCCAGCGACCAGACGTGGGGGCAGGTGCAGCTTCAGGCGAAGAAGCTGGCCGCGCTGACCAAGCTGTCGGCGGAGCTGTTCGAGGACTCCGACCCGGCGGTCGAGGCGCTGGTGCTGGCAGACCTGGCGCGCGTGCTGGCGCTGGAAGAGGACCTCAAGTACCTGCGCGGCGACGGGCAGAACAACACGCCGACCGGGCTGGAGAGCATCAACGGGGTGGACGTGGACACGACCACGCTGGGCGCGGACGGCGGCACGCCGAGCTTCGACAACCTGGCCGACCTGCTGTACGCGCTCGACGCGAACAACGTGCCCGCCGACGGGCGCGGCTGGATCGTCCACCCGCGCACGGTCAACACGCTGCGGCAGATCAAGGACGCCGCCAACGGCAAGTACCTGTGGGCCGACCCGGCAGCGCCGGGCGACCCGCCGACGCTGTGGGGCTACCCGGTGTACACGACGACGGCCATCCCGATCACCGAGACGCAGGGCAACAGCACGGACTGCTCGACGGTGTACCTGGGCTGCTGGCCAGAGTTCGTGATCGGGCAGCGCAAGGCGCTGGAGCTGCGCGCGTCGGACGCGGCAGGCAACGCCTTCGAGTATGACCAGGTGTTCATCCGGGCGATCATGCGCGTGGACTGCAACGTGCGGCACGCGGGGTCGTTCGAGGTGCTGAAGGGCGTGAGGGCGTAGACCCCCCATCCCCAGCCCTTCCCCCACAAGGGGGGAAGGGAGTGCTTTGCAGGGGTGAGGCCCGGTGGACACGGCAAAAAGGAACAGCGCCCTCCCTCGTGAGGAATCCCGGGCGAGGGGAAGCTTGGAGGGAGAGCGCTGCAATTCAAGGATAGCAGGTTATGGGCAGCGTGGCATAAAGGCCTCGTGAAAAATGTCCCAAAAACCTATGACGAAGGGTGGATAGAACAATGACAGACTACGCGACAGCCGATTTGATCAAGACCTACCTGCGGATTGGCGGCAGCGGCGACGACACGCTGCTGGCCGCGCTCGCCACGCGGGCCAGCCGCATCATCGACGACTACTGCGGGCGCTGGTTCGCCAGCCGCAGCGAGACGCGCCATTACGACGCGTTCGGCTCGCACATCACCGGCAAGCTGCTGCTGCTCGACGCGGACCTATTGAGCCTGACGGCGCTGACCAACGGCGACGGCGCGGCGATCAGCACAAACGACGTGATCCTGAGGCCGATCAACTGGCCACCGTACTTCGGGATCGCGCTGCGGCAGGGCAGCGGCCTGAGCTGGGCATACACCACCAGCCCGGAGGGCGCGATCAGCGTCGAGGGGGTATGGGGATACAGCACGACGCCGCCGGAGCCGGTGGTGCATGCGGCGGTGCGGCTGGCCGGCTGGCTGTATCGCCAGCGCGACACGGGCGGTCAGGCCGGGGTGACGGCGCAGGGCGTGGGCATCCCGGAGGCGCTGATCCCGCGCGACGTGCGCGACCTGATCGACCCGTACGTGCGGCTGCGGATGCGGGCGGCGGGGTAAGGAGCGGTTAGCGAACAGATATCAGCTAATCGCGACCGAAGGGAGCGACGATGAGTTGGAGGACGGCTTTCAGCAGCCTCGCGGCGCTGAGCGTCGACGGGGTGACGACGAGCTACGACCTGGACGATCTGCCCAACGTGCTGCCCGCTGCCGACCTGCCCGCGCTGTTCCCGGCGTTTTCGGGGGAGGCGGGGACGCTCGGCGAGGACGCACATGGCCTCTCGACGCTGACCTATGACGGGTCGGCGTGGGCGGCGGTGTTACACGTCGAGCACGTGCTGGCGTGGACTCCGGCGTGGTCGGACGAGGGGCTGCGCGCCGCGCTGCCGGACCTGGTCGACGCGGTGGATGCGTACCTGAGCGCTGCCGCCGCCGATGGCACGCTGAGCGGGGCGCTCGACGCACCGCTGGAGGTCGAGCGGGTGCAGATCGGCGTGGTGGAGTACGCCGGGGTGAGGTTCTACGGGGCGCGCTTCCGGCATCGCTGGGTGAGGATCGTGGGATGACGGCCCCGCCCGTCACGCAGGTGCGCTGCGCGCACTGCCACGCGCGGCTGTTCGACACGACCGGGCGCGCGGCGAGTGATCGGCGGGTGGGCGTGGAGATCCGGATCAAGTGCTGGCGCTGTGGCCGAATCTGCGTGGTGCACGTGACCGGCGATGGCGGCCAGGGATAGTATGCTACAATGATCTCGAAGGGCCGACCCGACCAGGAGGGAGCACGGATGTTAGAGCGTTTGCACGAACACATTGACATGGAGCTACACGTCAACACGCGGACGGATACCATCTTCGTGGTGACGGCGGTGGTCTTCAACTTCGTCATGCTGGGCATCAGCACGTCTCAGGCCGCCGAAGCGACATCATCGGATATGAGACACGCCGCCACCGCCCAGATCGTGCTGTTCATCACGCTGGCCCTGTCCGTCATCGTCAACGGCATCGCCATCGCGGGCCTGATGACGGGCCGGGCAACGCGGCGAAAGCTCCAGCAGGGGCTGCTGATGATGTACAAGGATGCGGAGATCGACAAGTACTATGACGAGTCGCTGCTGACCAACTACATGCGGCGCTATGTGCTGTTCGTGGCGATCATCGCGATCCTGGGCGTGACGGCGATTCTGATCCCGCTGGTGGTCCTGCTGACGTAGTAGGACGGGGACGGACGCCTCTTCCCACAGAGACCTGGCAGCGACCGGGCGCAGCGGAACAGACCGCGCGTGGTTTTGTAAAGATGCAACTATTAATACGGGTAAGGATAGGATTGTTCATATGGGCTTCTCCTGAGGATCATTGTATAATGAAAAGAGATTGCATCTCAGGAGCGTGGTCATGACGCTGGTTGTCTGCATGAAAGCAGCTGATGGCATAGTCCTAGCGGCAGATAGTCGCGGCACTATAGGTGATCCCCGTGGCCTCACCGCAATCACCGATACCCAGATAAAGATCCATCAGTTAGGCAAATGGGGATTGGCGATGGCTGGGGCGAGCGAAATGGGAGCTGTGCTGCTGGATGAGTTGCAGAAGAACACCAGTATTGGTCAATCTGCGAACATTGATGAATTGACTCACTTGGTTGCAGAACAATCTCGGGAGAACTTCACAAAATGGTTTGGATCCATCTCTCCTGAAAACCGACCCGCTGTGTTAATGACACTTGCAGGATACCGTTTTGCGAACGATAAAGTCCCCGAGCCGATGATATATATGCTGACTAGCCAATTCAATTTCGCTCCGCAGTTGTTTACTCATGGACCTTGTATGTCTGGGATTCCACAATATGCAGTATACCTTGTTCACCGCTACTATGATCCTGGGATATTGTTGGAAAATGCAAAGGCCCTTGCTGAATATCTGATCTCGGAGACAGCATCACAAGATCCGAAAGTTGGTGGCCCTATTCGCATTGCTCAAATAACCCCTGAGAAAGGGTATGAGGAGCTTTCGGAAGCGGATGTTCAGAGAATAAGTAAGAGAAACCAGTCACTAAATAAACGTTTGCGGGAGTTCTTCATTCAGGAGGCGACGGGATAATGGCACCCCAAGTCGTGAAGCTTGGAGAAGGAGTCTACTTTGTTCCTTCATACTCTGAGCAGACAGTGGTCCGCCTAGTTCCTGGCTTCACAAACCAAGGGATCGTGATCTCTTCACCGAATGTGCTTATTGAGCCGGAGAGATTCACGATAGAGGGCATACGTGAAGAAGAAGGCATGCGCGAGGAGAGAGAGCCCGACCAGAGTTGGTTCTGGGCAGAAAAGTGGCAAGAAGGAGAACATCGAGTCGAAGAACACATACGCCAGGGTGAGGTAGAAACCTTCGAGTTCGATGGACGACTTTCTGGCAGATCTTGATGAGTAATGAAGTACAGGAGAACGCCTGAATTCAAAGCGGACTACGAGGCGTTGCCTGATGAGATCAAGGCGAAGGTAAAGAAGGCTTTCGAGCTTTTCAAGGAGGATCCAAAGCATCCCTCCCTGCATACAAAGAAGATCAAGGGAACAGAGGGTGTCTTTGAAGGGCGTATCGACCGAAACTACCGGTTCACGTTTCACTATGAGGAAGATACGGTATTCTTCCGAAAGGTTGGCCCGCACCGGATCATAGATGAAGAAGCCAATGAAGGCTAAATACAGATAACGAGACCTGGCAGCGACCGGGCGCAGCGGAACAGACCGCGCGCCCGGTTTTCGATTCGGACGCAGAAAGGGGGTGAGACCATGCCGAACGCAACCTACACGCTTGAGCTGGAACTTGCGTACAACACGTGGACCGACGTGTCCGCCGACTGGCGCACGCCGCTGCCGCTGGTCATCGAGCGCGGGATCGCGCCCGGCGAGCAGGCCGCCGGGGTGGGGCGGATGACGTTCGCGCTGCACAACCCCGACGGGCGCTACACGCCCGGCCACGCCAGCGTGCGGGCGGGCTTCGCGGCGGGGATCGGCGCGCGGCTGCGGGCGACGGACGGGACAAACACCGCCACGCTGTTCTACGGGCGGATCGCGGAGATCGCACCGGAGCAGGGCGCTGTGGAGGCACGGCATGGCGTGCCCGTACCGATGGTCAGGGTGACGGCGCTGGACGACATCGCCGCGCTGGAGCGGGCGCGCGTGGGCGCGTTCCCGCTGCTGTTCGACGTGACGCCCGGCGACCTGGCCGAACGGCTGATCAGCCGCAGCTTCGTGCCGGTGGGGCGATTCGACTATTGGCGGATGCAGCACCCGCAGGCCGGGCGGATCGGCAGCGGGACGCGCGTCGCGGAGCGGGCGACCGGGGTGAGCGTCGACGAGGGGCAGAGCGTCTTCCCGTGGGCGGGCGACACGTGGCCCGCCGATCTGGCGGCGCTCGCTGCACTGCGCGACGTGTGCGCCAGCGAGGGCGGCTTTTTCTGGATCGCCGCCGACGGCACGCCGGTCTTCGCGGGCCGCCACGCGCGCGTCAAACACACGACGCCCGACGCCACGCTCGATACCGCGCTGGCGGGGCTGTCTGCCGCGCGCAGCGAAGCGCATATCGCCAACCGGATCGAGGTGACGACGTACCCGCGCGAAGTGGGCGAGCGCGGAAGCCGTGCTGTGGCAGGCCGGGCACGCGGTGCGCATCCCGCCCGGCGAGGTACGCACGCTGGTGTGCCGCTACTCGGACCCCGACGAGCGCGTGGCGCAGGTCGGGGCGCAGAGCCTCGTCACGCCGGTGGCGGGCGTCGACTTCAGCGCGACGCGCCACGCCGACGGATCGGGCAGCGACTACACCGGCGAGATCAGGCTGCGGTTGGAGGCAGGAGGCAGCGCCGCGCGGCTGGCGCTGTGGAGCATCGGGCAGAAGAACAAGGCGCTGTATGTGCACAACCTGCAACTACGGGGCGTGCCGCTGAGAAGCTTCTTTCCCGCGACGGTGGTGGCGGAGGACGACGACAGCCGCCTGACGCACGGCCTGCGCGTGCTGCGGGTCGACATGCCGCTGCAGGACGACACGCGCGTGGCGGGCGACGTGGCACTGGCGCTGCTGGGGCATCACAAGGATGCCCAGCCGTGGTTGACGCTGACGGTCGAGGCGGCGGCCTCGGCGGGACTGCTGGCGCAGGCGCTGACGCGCGACGTGGGGGATCGGCTGCACGTCAGCGACGCGGCGATGGCTCTCGACGGGGCGGCGTGCTTTATCGATGGGCTGCGTCACGAGATCGGCGCATCGCACCGTGTGACGTGGCATACCAGCCCCGCCGGGCTGCACGCCTACTGGCTGATCGGCCAGTCGAAGGTGGGCAGCGAGACGCGGCTGGGGTATTAGCGGATAGCGATTAGCAGTTAGCAGTTAGCTAACAGCTAACAAGCTAACAACCAAACGAACGTTCAATGGGAAACCTTACAGGAGAAGAAAACCATGTTTAACGCAAAACCGAACCTCACGCCGATTGTTGGGCCGCTGCTGGGGCTGCTGCGCAGTCGCAAGTTCATGGTGGCGCTGCTGACGCTGGCGGTCGACGTGCTGGTGGTGTACGTGCCGGCGCTCAAGCCGGTGCAGGCCGAACTGCTGACCGTCTTCACGCTGATCGGCTCGGCGCTGGTGGCGTCGATTGCCTACGAGGACGGCCAGACGAAGTCGGGCGGCGGCCAGCCGGGGGGTGACGTATGAGCTGGAGCGATCCGAACCCGGTGCAGGTCGACGACGTGATCACGGCGGCGCAGTGGAACCAGGACGTGGTCGACAACGCGCAGTACCTGTACGACAGCGCGCTCGGCACGGATGGCACGCAGTACGACAGCGGCTGGTTCGCCGTGACCTACGGCCAGACCTATACCAAAGCGCACGGGCTGGGCGCAACGCCGCGCTCGGTGGAGGTGTGGCACTCGGCTGTCGCAAGTCCCGGCGCGGGGGACGAGGTTGTGATGGTGAACGGGCAGGATGCCGGCGGCGACCGTGTGGAGCCTATCATCGGTGCGGATGGAACCAATCTGTATATCCAGACGGCGAGCGGCACCGGCACGGGCGTGGTGCGGAACACCCGGCGCGCGAGCGCGACCGGCTATCTCCGCGTGTTCGCCTGGAAGTAGGGGGCAGACATGATCTGGCTTTTGCGTAACAGCGGCAATGAGATTGTCTCCTTCAGCGAATCGCCGTTCACACTGGCGGCGGGGCAGACGCAGGAGACGGCGGACGGCACGCTGACCGACTACGAGGCGCGCTTCGTGGTGACGGTCGACAGGCCCACCATCGCCGCCGACGGGGTCGACACGGCCACCGTCACGATCCATGCGGTGGGCGGGCCCGCCACGGTCGACGTGCTGGTCAACGACGTGACGGAGACGGTCGCGCTGGTGGGCGGCGTGGGGTCGATCCAGATCGGCGCGGAAGTGCCGGGCGACATCCACGTGCAGCCCGCCGACCGCACGCAACACAGCGCGGCGGGGCGCGGCTCGCTGACGATTCAGGCGGAGGGAGTATGAACGGGACACAGATCGAGAAGAAGGATGGCAAACTGGTGATGCGCGCCGACGCGGCGGGGCAGGCCGCCCAGCGGCTGGATGCCATCAAGCCCGATGACCTGCGCGGCGGGACGCGCGGCCTGTCGGTGGCCGACCTGCGGGCCATCGTGGCCGACCTGCTGGACGCGCTGAAAGGGACGGGCCATGTCTGATGTGTTGATCTCGGCGCTGGTGCAGGCTCCTTTCGTGCTGGTGATGGCCTACCTGGTGCAGCGCTTCTTGCAGCACCTGGACTCGCGTGACGCGGAGTGGCGCAGCTTCATGGATCGCGCCGACGACCTGCTGGCCGACCGGCTGGGCGACCTGACGGGCAGCGTCGAGCGGCTGGCCGACCTTTTGGCGGCGCACGACGCGGCCATGCGCGGATCGGCGCGAGGCGGGGATCGCGCCTGCGCGGACGACGCCGACCACGTGCGCATCGAGCGGCGCAAGCGGTCGCGGGGGTAGGACCCTCACCCCGATGGCGCGCAGCGCCATCTGCCCCTCTCCCGGAAGGAGAGGGGCGAGTCTGGGCGTGTGAACGTCCGAGGCGGGATGAGATATGTGGCGGCCCGCTGATCGGGGAGATCGGCGGGCCGCTCCATTGTAGACGGCTTGACGGTGCCTGAGAAGGCACTATCATAATGATAGTTTCATTCTGCTGAGCAGTGGGGCATATCCATGCAATTACAAGCGTTTCTTGCCGCCGAGTATTTCAACATGACCCCAGACGGGAAAATCAACGTCATGGGCATCTTCAACAGCATTAACGCTCAAAGCTTCCCTGCCCAGCATCCCGCGATGCACCTTGTCCTGAAATTTCGGGCTGATCTGGGAGAAGCGACCGAGCCGAAATTGCTCACTATCAGATTGTTTGATGAGGGTGGCCATGAGGTTATTGCATCCTTGAGGAGAATCGACTTTCCGCCCGCGCTCAAGTGGTGTCGTACCAGAGTTCAATGCTATTCATCGGCCTGAACGATGTCGTGTTTCCGAAACCTGGTACGTATGAATTCGTAGTTCTCATCGAAAAGGAACAGAAGGGCAAACTCCCGCTCTATGTCAGCCAGATCGAATCTCAGCAGGAGTAGACACCGTGCCCTCAAGTGCGGAGAAGCTTCTGGAGCGGATGCGGCGATCCAGAAGTGGCTGGAAGCGGCGCGATCTGGATAAACTCTATGAAGGCTTTGGTTTTGTCATCCGCAGCGGCGCCAGCCACGATATCGTCAGCCACCCAGACTATCCAGAGCTTAGAGAGACGCTTCCGAGGCATAATGTCCTCAGCGACGGCCTATGTCGGAGAAGGCTATCAAGTTGATCGACAGGCTGTATGAGTTGCAGCAAATGGAGAATTCCGATGAATGAAGAACTGTTACAGCGCGCCAGAAAACTCGCCGTGCGAAATTATGATGTGGTGCTATCGCAGGACGTGACGACTGATGGCGAACCGATCTAGGGGGCGGAAAACCCGGAGCTGGAGGGATGCCGGTCCCAGGGTTGGACGACGGAAGAAGCCATTTCGAACCTGCGCGAGGCGCGGATCGATTTCATCTACTTTCTGTTGGAAGATGGCCTGCCGGTGCCAGAACCTGCCCCGCTCGCCGTGACGACAAGCTCCAGCAATACGGCGGTCGCTGTCTATCAAGTGGTCAACTCCAGAACTGAGCAGGAGAACATCCCGCCTGACGATCCTCAGGCGAACGTCTTCGAGCAGAACTTTTGGTTCGCGCCTTCGCAAAGCTGACTTCTACGACGGAACTGAACTGCTTTCGGCCTACCGCAAAATCACGGTGGGCCTTTTCCTGTCTGCGCCCCCGCGCCTTGCCAAAGCGCCGATCCCCGGTTATAAATGCCGCAGCTTCTCATCCGGGGGACGACGTGCAGGGTTTCAGACACGCTCAACGATACGGCGCTGCGCTGACGGCGGTGGTGATTCATGCGCCGCGCTGACCGCCTGCGCGACGACCCCGGCAGGCGCAGCGGTCGAGGTCAGCCCGACCGACCCGCCGACCGCGACGGCCACCGCGACGGCCACCCCGCGCCCGACGCCGACACCCGTCCCGACCGCCACGCCGATCCCGCCCAGTCCGACGCCCACCCCGTGGTGGGATGCCGCGCTGGTGGCGCAGTCGTACGTGCACCTGACCGGCACCGACCGGATGCTGATGCCCGTCGACCTGGTGTACTACCAGGCGGCGCGTGACGCCAACGTGCACTGCGAGGGCGACTGCACCGCGCAGGTGCTGTTCAGCATCCCCACCGACGAGCCGCGCGGGCTGATCTACACCTCGACCTACCCGCAGGTCGACCTGGTGCCGCTCGACCCGTCGATCCCCTTCATGCCCAACATGCCCGCCGATTACGTCCCGACGCTGACCAAGATCGCCGCCGATGCGCTGCTGGCCTTCGTCGACGACGTGAAACAGCAGACCGGCGAGCAGAT
This sequence comes from uncultured Chloroflexia bacterium, assembly GCA_963787375.1. GTDB lineage: Bacteria > Chloroflexota > Anaerolineae > Aggregatilineales > UBA3940 > CAWBCR01. The sequence goes on from CAWBCR010000029.1 coordinate 61,491, forward strand.
CTACGTGGCGCACACCTACCGACCATTCTATCCGTATGACCCGCTGGCAGCGGGCACCAGCCAGCACCAGACCGGGCTGGCCGTCGACCTGTATCACGGGCCGGACCTGAACAGCGTGGAAGACATCCCCGGCGAGCTGGACATCGCCAACCAGCACGGCTGGGTGCGCGCCTTCGACTTCGAGACGCCGCACTACTTCTTCCTCGACGGCGTGGGCAAAGGCTACACGATGGCGCTGCTCGCGCGCGGTGTGCGCATCAACGCCAACCAGTACGCCGTGACCAACGCACTGATCGCCGCTTACCAGACGCTCACCGGCAACATCCCATCCTCCATCCAGGCGCAGCTCGACGCGCCCGACGCCTCCCCGACGCCATAGCACTCGTAGCGGAGCACATCGCCGCTGTTCGATGAGGCTGCAATCTGTACCCTGGATGAAGCTACCTGTAAAGGATGGGGAATCAAATGACAACCCGCAGTCAGGTGACCGATGCCGAAGCTGCCGAACTCCGCGTGGAGGAGCCTGTACCGAGTTCGGCGGGGTGGCTGCGCTGATCGCAACGGTGATGTTCGTGACCGACATCATCGTGCTGGTCGCGGGGGGCGCAGCGCCCAGCACAGCGGAGGGGTGGTTCGCGCTGCTGCAGAACCACAGGGCCGCCGCGCTGTTTCAACTGTTCTTCACGGACCTCGTCGGCGTGGTCCTGATGACGCCGATCATCCTCGCGCTGTACCGTGCGCTGAAGCGGGCCAACGCCGCTTATTCGGCGCTGGCCGGTGCGCTGGCCATCACAGGCATCGCGCTCGTCTTCGTCACGAATTCAAATTACACGCTGATCTACCTCAGCGACCAGTACGCGGCTGCGACCAGCCAGATCCAGCAAGCTCAGCTTCTAGCAGCAGCGGAGCAGATGCTTACGGCAGGCACGTGGGGCACCGGCCCCCTGATGGCGGGCTTCTTTCTTGAGGCTGCGCTCGTGATCGTGTCGGCGATCATGCTGCGGGGTGACATCTTCGACAAAAGGATCGGGTATCTGGGCATCGTGGCGCACGGCCTCGACCTGGCCCATCGATTGTGTTCCTGATCGCCGTACCCCTCTTCAACACGGACGTGGCGCTGGCGATAGGCACGCCGCTGCTGGCTGCTGGCGGCACGCTCCAGTTGATCTGGTACCCGCTGGTTGGCTGAGGCTCTTGCGGTTGGGGCGTCGCGCGCCCCAGCCGTCGTAGCCAGAAGCGGCGCGGCGAGGCTCAGGAGAGGATACATAAAGACGGGGCGATCCTCACGCCTGAGGATCGCCCCGCTGCATTGTCACGGCCCCGCTGCCTAGCGCCGGAAGGCGGGGATGTAGAAGGGCCGCTTGACGATCTTCGCCTTCTTGGCCACGTCGCGAATGATGACCTCGACCTCCTTGCCCTGCTCGGCCAGGTCGCGCGGGATGAGCGCCATCGCCGCGTAGGATTCAACGGTCGGGGCGAACATGCCGGTCGTCACGTGGCCATGCTGCCCGTCGACGATCACGTCGTAGTGCTCGCGCGGGACGCCCCGGTCGACCATCTCCAGGCAGACCAGCTTGCGCGGCGGGCCTTCGAGCCGCTGCTTGAGCAGCGCGTCGCGGCCCACGAAGTCGCCCTTGTCGGTCTTGACGGCGAAGCCGAGGCCCGCCTCCAGCGGCGAGATGTCGGCGGTGATCTCGTGGCCATACAGCGGCAGGCACGGCTCGAAGCGCAGGCTGTCACGCGCGGCGAGGCCAATCGGCTTGACGCCGTGCGGCTCGCCCGCCTTGAGGATCGCGTTCCACACGTCGACGGCCCTGTCGGCGTCGAAGAACAACTCGTAGCCCCACTCGCCGGTGTAGCCGGTGTTGCCAATCAGGCAGTCGACGCCGGCGACCTTGGCCCGCGTCGAGAAGTGGAAGGCGACTTTGCCCAGGTCGGCGTCGCAGATCGTCTGGAGCACCTGCTGCGCCTTCGGCCCCTGGAAGGCCAGCATGTAGGTCTCGGTCGAGACGTCGGTGACGGTCACGTCGAAGCCGGGCGTGTGGGCCTGCATCCACTTCACGTCTTTCTTCAGGTTCGAGGCGTTGACCACCACGTAATAGTATTCGGGCAGGTGGTAGATGAAGATGTCGTCGACCGTGCCGCCGTCGTCGTAGCACAGCAGCGAATAGCCGGCCTCCCACTCCGTCAGCGCATCCACATCGCTGGTGACGACGTACTGCAGGAACGCGAAGGCGTCCGGCCCGTCGACGATCACCTGGCCCATATGGTCGATGTCGAACAGGCCGGCGGCCATGCGCACGGTGGCATGCTCTTCGAGCGGGCTGGTGTACTGGACGGGCATCTCCCACCCGGCGAAGGGCACCATGCGCGCGCCGAGCTTCACATGCGTGTCATATAACTGCGTGCAATTCACAGGAATTCCTTTCGTGTGTGTGGCGTGTCGATGTGCCTTCATTATAAACGGGATCGAGGCGATGGGGGGAGGAGGTGGGAAGAAAGGGAAGAAGATTCACCGCAAAGGCCGAGAGGAAGAAGGAAAGAGAAGACTAACCGCAGAGAACGCGGAGGGCGCAGAGAAGTAGGAAGGAGAAAGAGAGTTCACACGGAGAGCACAGAGGGCGCAGAGGAAGAAGGACGGTTATTGCATGAGCACTTCCCGGATACGGGCGGCGTAAGTCTCGCTCGCGGCGTCGGCGGTGACCAGCGCGATCTGGTTGGGCGAGGTGACGCCCAACCCCAGCTCGACCGCCCGCCTGATCTGGTCCTGCTCGAAGATGCGGCCCCGGCTGACCTCCGGCGTGGTGCCGAACAACCGCAGGATCGCCACGCCGACCGCGTCGACGGCGATCCGGTCGGTGCCGGCCAGCATTACGCCGGTCTGCGCCAGCGTGCCGACCTCCGGCCCGCCGCTGACGAACGCCTCGACGCCGTCCAGCACGATCAGCGCCGGGCTGTAGGCGGTGTTGATCTCGGCGATCATCTCGCGCTGGTAAATGGAGTTGTGAAGCTCCGGCATGTAGTTGAGCCCCCACCACGCCCGGCCACCGGGCGGCGCGCCGGGCACGAAGCCGACCGAGTTCTTGAGCGACATCGTGAAGTGCCCGCCGAAGCGGTGGGTCTTGAGGCAGCAGGTCTCGACCACCGCCTCGCTGTCGAGCAGCAGGCGGGGCACGGCAAAGCCGTCCGCCCAGTGGAAGTCCGCGTCGGATCTGGGCTACGTAGTCCGAGTCGGGCAGCGTGTCGAAGTCCACCACCTGAAAGCCAAGCTCAGCGGCCAGCCCGGCCACGCCTTTGCGCTGCATCACGCTGGCGGTCGTCGCCATGCCGCTGCGGTCGCCGAGCGTGATATCGCGCGCGCCCATGTTCTGCATCGCGCTGACCAGCGCGCGCAGCACGTCGGGATGCGTGGAGCCGGGCGTCGGATCGGCGCTGTTGAAGTTGGGCTTGAGCAGGACGCTTGCGCCGCTCAGCGGGCTGATGCCCAGCAGGTCCAGCGACTGTTGCACGCCTGCCGCGCGGTCGGTGGTGGCGATCAGCGCCACGCGCGCCAGCGGCGCCGACTCAGTCGGCGAGGGCAGCGCGGTCGGTTCAGCGGTGGGCGAGGGCGGGACGGTCGCAGGAGCCGGGGGAATGGTCGGCGAGAACGGTGGCGGGGTGGGGGGCAGGGGCATGATCGCGCCCTGCTGCTGCGCGGCGGGCGCGCAGGCATCGAGCAGCGGCGACAGCGCCACCGCGCCCCCCAGCATCGACAGCCTGCGGCAGAACTCACGACGATTCATGGCTGCTTCCTTAGCGACCCATGCCTGCGTGATCGATCGTCACAGACAGGATACCGCGTTATGGGCGGGCGGGCCAGCGGGCTCCGCCGATTACGGATCGGCGGGCGCAGCCGGGGCCCAACTGGGCCAGTAGTCGCCCGCAGGGCTGTTGGTGAGGTTGGTCTGCTGGCTGCCGTCGGCGTTCATGATGAAGATGTCGAAATTGCCGCTGCGGTCGGACTGGAAGGCAATCTGGCTGCCATCCGGCGACCAGATGGGGTCTTCGTTGACCCTGCCCACACCGGCCAGCGCGATGTCACCCGTGCCATCGGCGTTCATGACGTGGATCTCTGACCGGCGGGTTTGCATATCGTACAACGTGTAGGCGATTCTCATGCCGTCGGGCGAATAGCGCGGGAAGACCTCGTCGGCGGGCGTGTGCGTCAGCGGCTGCAGGTCGCTGCCATCGGGGTTCATGGTGAAAACATCGTAATGCCCGTCGATCCGGCGGTTGAACAGGATCGTTGCGCCGTCGGGCGACCAGTTGGGGCGCATGCTGTCTGTCGGGGCGAAAGTGAGCTGCCGCAGGGCGCTGCCGTCGGCGTTCATCACGTAGATGATCCCGCAGTCCCAGGTGGCGCAGCCGAAACGCGTGAAGGCGATCAACTGGCCGTCGGGGGACCAGTCGGGGTGATCGTCGTGGGCGGGGCTGTCGGTCAGACGGACGAGGCCACTGCCGTCGCTGTTCATGACGTAGAGGGCCATGCTGCCGGATCGGTCGGATGCGAACGCGATCTTCGATCCGTCGGGCGAGAAGGCCGGGACCGTGTCGGCGGCGCTGTCTGAGGTCAGCCGCTGCAGGCCGCTGCTGTCAGGGTTGATCGTGTAGATGTCGGCCTGCTGCCCACCGGTTTCAGAGTAGAAGGCAATCGGCCCGTTGGAGGCCAGAGCGGGCACCGGTGGCAGGGGCGTGGCGGTGACGACCGGGGCGGAAGGTGCGCAGGCCGCCACGCCGATCGCGGCCAGCAACGTGGCAGCCGCTGCGAGCGTGAGGCGGCGTTTCTGCCGGGCTGATGCGAATAGCGTGTCGATGGGGTTTAACGTCACAGGACTCTTCCTTGCGGGGGGCGCGGCGGGAACCGCTGTCTGCGATACCTCGACTGTAAAGCAGGCCTCACACGTGGGGAAGGGTCAGCCGGACTATTTCCGTGCGACGATGAAAGCAGGGGCACGGCATGCCGTGCCCCTGCGAGCGGTCATCAGGCCCCGGCGGGCTACTGCCCCCAGTGGAAGGAGGTGGTGGCGGTGATGTTGAGCGGCAGTGCCGGCGAGCCGTCTGCCGGAAGCCACAGCAGCGGCCCCGACACCCAGTCCTGGCCGCTGGCGTTGTTGAAGATCACCGCGCCCGTGGCGTCGGGGGCCCACAGCGCCTGTGGGATGAGGTACGAGTTGCTGCGCAGCATCTGGCGGTTGGTCACGCCGTCGGCGTCGCTGCGAGCCATTGTGATCAGCACGTTGCTGCCAGCGTCGTTGCCGTTGGCATCAGCGTAGAAGTAAAGCAGGCTGCCATCGGCGAGCGGGTGAGCGAAGCCAACCATGTGCAGCATGTTGTCGCTGGTGAAGCCCTGGACCAGCGTCACGCCGGTGCCGGTCGCGGCGTCGGCGCGCCACAGACCGGGGCTGATCATGCCAATCTGGGCACTGGACCAGTAGACGCTCTGCGAGTCGGACGACCACGCCATCGTGCAGCACACGATGCTGTTGTCGGGGTTGGTCAGTTGGACCGTCGCGCCGCTGGCGAGGTCGAGGATCATCTCGCCGCCAGCCTCCGGGTAGTAGGAGAAATCAACCACCATCCGCGCGCCGTCCGGCGACCACACACCGGGCCGGTAGAAACGCACCTGGCTACCGGTGACATTCGCGCCGGGCGCGGGATAGGGATCGTTGGGGATGACCAGCGTCGACGCGCCGCTGGACAGGTCGAGGATGTTCACGCCGCCCAGCCCGTAGGCGAGCTTCGTGCCGTCCGGCGACCACGACGGGCTGTTGACGGTCTGCATGACGTGCGATGCATCCGAGCCGTCGAGCGCCGGGCCGGTGACCAGCACCGTGCGCCCGCCGCCCATCGAGTCGGTATGGATCAGATCGTTGCCGGTGACATAGGCTAGGCTGCCGTCGGTGGGCGACACGGCGAAGTCGGTGACGGGCTGCGCCTCGCTGGTGATCTGCTGCGTCGTCACGCCGTCCGGCTCCATGCGCCAGATCTGCTGGCTGGCGTTGTCGATGTAGACCAGCGGCGCGGGCAGCACGCCCGGCACGGCGGTCGCCGCCGGGACCTCGGTCGGGGCAGGTGCCTCGACGGTCGGGGCACTCGTGGCGGCAGGCGGCGGGCTGGTCGGCTGACCGATGCCCGGCGCGTTGCAGGCCCATGCGGCCACAGCCAGGGCGGTTACCGCTAAAACACTCGTCAATCGCTTCATTCTATCCCTCACAGTGTCGTTCTGATTGCGAATTCAAGCTGCACATTGTGATAACGCGCAACGGCGCGCTCCGGTTCCACAGGTGGCGGGTCAATCGGCGGGAGGCCCCTCCGGCGCGGAGTCTCTGGGGATACCGCGCAGCGCCAGCGCCCACACGATCCACGCGCCCAGCAGGACGCTGAAGGCAACCAGCGTGACGCCGGTCGCCTGGATGGCGAGCGAGGGCGAGGAGCTGATCGCGTTGCCGGGATGCAGGACGTTGGGTGTCTTGAACAGCTCCCACAGCACAAATCCGCCCAGCAAGGCCTGCGCCAGCCCCCGCAGGCGTATGTAGCGCAGAAGGTAGGTCTCGCTTGCCGCCGCTGCGGCCACGATCACGTTCATCGCCGCGATCACGCGCGGCTCGTGCCAGTCGATCCCACCCCAGACCAGCGCCTGCGCGGCCAGGCTGACCGCGAACCCGGCGCTGTACAGCCCCAGCCCCACCAGGGTGAGGCGCTGCATCCAGACGGAAAGCGGTGCGCTGCCGGTGGCCAGCACGACCAGCCCCAGCAGGGCGGCCAGCAGCAGGCCGATCTCGCCGGCGCGGGTGAACGCGACGTGCACATACACGACCTTGACCGCCTGTCCGAGCGTCTGCTCGGCGGGCGACAGAACGACGACGAGGGCCATGGCGATCAGGATGCCCGCCAGGGCGATCCGGCGGGCGGCAGGCGAGGTGTAGAGGCGGGTCACGTGGAGGGCGGTCCTTTCATGGCTGCATGCGTAATGGGATGATGATACCACATCGCGGCGGCCCAATTCGACCCGGAATCAAAAGCGGGCGGGATCGTGCGATCCCACCCGCCGAAGGTACGCACAGACGCGCTAGGGGAGGGTATAGCCGTGCGGGCTGCCGCCGCCGATGCCGCTCATGATAATGACGTAGCTCTTGCCTTCGGCGTCAGGCCCGTAGTTGACCTGCACCTCGCCGGTGGGCAGGATATACACGTCGAACAGCCCGACGCTCCTGATCAGCACCGGCGAGTCGGGCGGGTTGTCGAGGTAGCTGCCGAAATCGGCGGCGGTGATGCTGAACAGGTACTGCCCCTCGCTGCTCGAGTTGATGGGCCACACGTCGATGCCGGCACCATCCGCGCCATGGTACAGCGCAAACTTGTCGTCGAAGAGGTTGCAGTTGATGCGGTCGTCGTCGCAGACGCGCGCCGGCGGCTCCTCAGCTTCCGATCCCTTGCCCGATGGGCTGTACATGTGCACGTTATCGAAGTAGACCGACCTCCCAGAGATGGTGGCTTCGTCGTACTCCGGCACCCTTTCGCTGAAGCGGCTGCCTGACGTGAACAGATAGCTGCCGACTACGCTAAGGTCGTTGACCAGCGTGACCTTAATAAACGGCGTGGGGGCCAGGGCAGGACCGCCGGCAGTGGCTGTCTCTAACGAGTAGTCAAATGCCAGCGTGTTCCACGAGCCAGCCGGGTTGTGGAAGTGCACCCAGCCCTCAAAGACGGATACGTAGCACTCCGGAGGATCGCCTGCCGCGTTGCCGGTGAGGGTTACTAATGCGCCGTCATAGTCGGCGTCCAGGCCTGCATCTGCGAAGGCATCATCGCACCCGCCCTCCGTATAGCCGTCCCATGTGACCAGGATCGGCCCAGTACCCCCGGCACGCGCCGCGCCGACCCCTGCCACGGTCAGCGCGACCACGGCGATCAGGACTGCTGCCAGCAGGTAGAGGAATCGTCTGCTCATATGTATTCTCCTGTCGTGTGGGTGAGTATTCGTTTCTCACCCGATGATATTCAAAAGGTATGCCGTTCCTGGAGCGCTGTCAATACGCTTTGTACGCTTTTTCACAGATTATTCATAAGCCGGGCAACCGGAATCAAAAAGCGGGCGGGATCATGCGATCCCACCCGCCAAAGAGGCGTGAAGGCGCGCTAGGGCAGGGTGTAGCCGTGTGGGCTGCCGCCGCCGATGTCGCTCATGATGATGACGTAGGACTTGCCCTCGGCGTCAGGCCCGTAGTTGACCTGCACCTCGCCGGTGGTCAGCACGTAGACGCTGACATCGCCGACCTGCTTGATCAGCATGTTCTGGGCGGGTGGGTTGGTGAGGTAGCTGCCGAAGTCGGCAGCGTTGACGGTGAACAGGAACTGCCCCTCGCTGCTGCCGTCGACCATAAACACGTCGATGGCGGTGCCGTTGTCCGCGCCGTAAAGCACGATTTGGTCGTCGTACAGGTGGCAGTTGATGCGCGCGTCGGTGCAGGGCGTGGGCGTCGTGGCAGCCGGTAGCCCCGCCAGCCGAAGTTAGTCCGGTTGAGTAAGGGTATCTGTGGTTGGCCCATCCTCTGTGCAGTTTACCGACAGGGTGCTGGTGTAGACGAGGTGGCCGTTAACGAGGGTTTCGATCCGGAACTCAAACCTGGCCGGATATCCGGTAAAAGGCTCAAAAAACTCGTTGTAATGTAAACGAACCGGTGCCCGCCAACGCACCTGGACCGGACACGGTCTTCACACCATTGTGGAAATAGACGAGGTTGTACTCCCCCCGCCGCTGGCATATTCACATTCAACGGGTTGGTTTACGAATGGACCTCGACACGATCCGAGAGCTGACGGTCGCGCAGGAGGCATGGCGGGCGCAAATGCCCAGCGACGATAGTACGTCTGCGCCAGCGCCGGGACCACAGCGACGATGCCGCTGAGCACCAGCACGATCGCGGTCGTTGCAATTGAGCGAACCAGATGCTTGCTCATAGGATGTTACCTGCTCAGTCCTTTATGTTGAGATTAAAACAAACAACGATCACTGAAATCACTGATCATAGCCTATTTAGACACTAGTTGTCAACAATTGCGCCATGTGGCGCAGTTCGACCGGGAATCAAAAAGCGGGCAGGATCGCACGATCCCACCCGCAAAGCAGCACGCAGAGGCGCTAGGGGAGGGTGTAGCCGTAAGGACTGCCGCCACCGATACCGCTCATGATGATGACGTAGGTCTTGCCGTTGGCATCAGGACCATAGTTGACCTGCACCTCGCCGGTGGTCAGGACGTAGACGCTGACATCGCCGACCTGCTTGATCAGCATGTCCTGCGCGGGCGGGTTGGTCAGGTAGCTGCCGAAGTCGGCAGCATTGATGGTGAACAGGTACTGGCCCTCGCTGCTGCCGTCGACCATGAACACGTCGATGGCGGTGCCGTTGTCCGCGCCGTACAGCACGATCTGGTCGTCGTACAGGTGGCAGTTGATGCGCGCGTCGGTGCAGGGCGCGACGGTCGCCTCGGTCTCCGCCGCGCCGCCACTCGCAAAGGTGAAGATCAAGTTGTCCAAGTAAGCAGTGGGGCAGGTGGCGGTGAAAGTGACTCCGGTGAAGCCGCCAGGCACCGTACAGCGAAAGTGGCCGGAGCCCAGAATCACACATTGGGCGAGGCTGCTCGTACCGTGCCAGGACAAACCCACCCCACCATACAAATTATACGTCACCGAGGTGGCCTTGCGGCCATGAGTGGTAAAGATGGTCAACGAACTGTTATTGAGCACGCACTCGGGGGCGGTACCGCCGGCGTTGGCCGTGTTGGAGATGACGGTGGCTGCGTCGCCGGTGGCTGTCAGGTCACCAGTGAAGGAGTTGGCGCAGGGATTGCCCGGCGTGGCCCCGTCGAAGGTGACCGTCGTACTGCCACCACCGGCCTGCGCCGTGCGGGCCCCGACCAGCGCCAGCGCTGCCACGACCATCAAAACGCCTGCGATGAGATAGAAGCGGTTCTTGCTCATACGATGTAACCAGCCAGTCCTTTCCGTTGAATCACTAACGATTACCGATAACCGGATCATAGTGTTTTTAGATTTGAAATTTCAAGTATGTGCCGGAATCAAAAAGCGGGCGGGATCGTGCGATCCCACCCGCCGCTGTGAAGCGCCTCGATCAGGGCTCGACGACGTAGCCGTGCGGATTGGAGCCGTTGATGTCGTCCATGATGATGACGAAGGTCTTGCCCTCGGCGTCAGGCCCGTAGTTGACCTGAAGCTCGCCGGTGGGCAGCACATAGATGTTGAACAGCCCCTCGCTCTTGACCAGCACCGGCATGTCAGGCGGGTTGGCCGGATAGTCGCCGAGGTCGTCCTCGGTGATGGAGAACATCAGGTGGCCCTCGCTTGCGGAGTTGATGGGCCACACCTGGATGGTCGGATTGCCGGCATCGTCCGTGCGGGAGTACAGCGCGAACTTGTCGTCATACAGGTGGCAGTTGATGCGGTCGTCGGGGCAGGGGGCCACTACCGGGAAGCCGAAGGTCAGGTTGTCGACGTAGCCGTGGCCCGCGATGATCACCTCGTCAAAGCCGCCTATCGGCGAGCTGGTATACCTGGCTGACTGCTCTCCCAGCGTGTCGCCGCTGAGCCATACGCCGTCCCGGAAGAAGTCGATGCGGATCTGTCCCACGCCGATGGCGAATCCGGAGGGGGCCGAAAGAGGGACTGCATCGAATACGCGGTAGCCGTATCTCATGGCCAGCGACTGTGCGCCGCCGTCGACCGAGATATCGAGCGAACCGCTACCACCGACGAGCGAAAGCGGCGCGGCAGAGGCGAACGCCACAAATCCCCCGCCCAACCCACATTCCGGCGCGGTGCCACCCGCGATGGTCGACGATGACATATAGGTATTGGTGCTTGTTGCCGACAGGGGGTCGCTGAAGGCGTCTGCACATGGATCCCCAAAGCCAAGCCCATCAAAACCGACCAGGATGCTGTTGGGGGTGGCCCGCGCCACGCCAGCCCCGGCCAGCACCAGCGCTATCAGCAGGGTCAGCAAGCCGGCGATAACATACAACCTTTGCTTTCTCATGAGTTTACTCCCCCGGTTCGTCCAAAGAATAAACAAGCTTGATCGTATCTTAATTGAAATTGAAAGGTGTTGTCAACCCATGCGGTGGCGTGATGCCGGGATCGAGATGGGGGCGGGATCACACGAACCCGCCCGCCCACTGAACAGACGCGATTATGGCTCGACGACGTAGCCGTAAGGGCTGCCGTCAACAGCCCGGCGGCGATCAGCAAATGAACTCTACGCCTGTCCATAGTGCTTCCCCGTATTGATGATGAGTAATTACTCAGAATGAGATGGGACTTACTTATCATAAGCCACATCAGGGGAGGCAGTCAACGACGCAGGCGTGAAGGTTTCATGAATTTAACCGGGCCCAGCGGCAGCCGTCAGTCCTCGTCGCCGTCAGCCTCCGCCAGGTCGATCAGCATGTCGTCGGCGTAGCAGTAGACCAGGTCGGGCCCTTCCTCCATCATGACGATCAGCGGGTGGCCGGTCTGGTGAAAGTGGCGCGTGGCGTGGTGATTGATCGACGAGTCGCAGCAGCCGATGTAGCCGCAGATCAGGCACACCCGCAGGTGGACCCACGAGCTACCCAGCTTGACGCAGTCCTCGCACACGTTGTGCTTCATGTCGAGATCGTAATCGGCCAGGTCGATCTTGATTTGATCCAGGTGCGTGCACGTGTCGGCCATATGTTATCCCCTCCGGCGAAAGCTTGTGTCAGCCTCCTAATGATAGCCGCTGCGCCGTGGCAGCACAATCGCCGCACAACGCAGCAGGGGCGACGGGCAGCCCCCTGGCTGCCTGGCGTCGCCCCTGCGGTGACAACTCATAACGGATGGTGGACTTTTATACCCAGCCGCGCAGCCGGACGGCCTCCGCCACGCGGTTGACAGCCAGCAGGTACGCGCCCATACGCGGGTCGACCTGGAAGCGGTCGGTCATGTCGTAGACCTCGTGGAAGGCGGTGGCCATCGTCTTATTGAGGCGGTCGTGCACCGTGTCGAGGTCCCAGTAGTAGCCATACGAGTTCTGGACCATCTCGAAGTACGAGACGGTCACGCCGCCGGCGTTGGCCAGAATGTCGGGCACTACCAGGATGTTGCGCTCGTACAGGATCGCGTCGGCGTCGGGGGTGGTGGGGCCGTTCGCGCCCTCGACCACCAGCCGGGCCTGGATGTCATGCGCGTTGTCGGCGCGGATCTGGCCCTCGATGGCGCACGGGGCCAGCACATCGACCTGCAGCTTCAGCAGCTCCTCGTTGCTGATCGCCTTGACGCCGCTGCCGTGCTTCTCGTAGCCGCCCAGCAGGCCGCCGTTGCCGTCAGCGTACTGGGTGAGGTCGGCCACGTCGAAGCCGTCGGGGTTGTAGTAGCCGCCGGTCACGTCGCTGACGCCAACGATCTTGCAGCCGTAGTCGCGCGACAGGATTTCGACGGCATAGCGGCCCACATTGCCGAAGCCCTGTACCGCCACCGTCGCGCCGTTGAGGTCGAGGCCGATGCGCGCGGCGGCCAGGCTGGCACAGATGGCGAGGCCCCAGCTTGTCGCGTCACCGCGCCCCGCCGACCCGCCCAGCGCCAGCGGCTTGCCGGTGATCATGCCGAACTCGTTGTGGCCCTTAAGCACAGCGAACTCGTCGGCCATCCAGGCCATGATCTGTGGGTTGGTGAACACGTCGGGCGCGGGAATGTCCATGTCAGGGCCCAGGATACGCCCCACCTGCCGGATATAGGCGCGGCTCAGGCGCTCCAACTCGGACGGCGACATTTCCTTGGGGTTGCAGATCACGCCGCCCTTGGCCCCGCCCAGCGGGATGCCGACAGTGGCACATTTCCACGTCATCCACATCGCCAGCGCGCGGACGGTGTCGATGGTCTCGTCGGGGTGGAAGCGGATGCCACCCTTCGTCGGCCCGCGCGAGTCGTTGTGCTGCACGCGGAAGCCCTTGAAGATGCGCGTCGTGCCGTCGTCCATGCGAACCGGCAGCGTGACGTGCAGCTCGCGCACCGGATCGCGCAGCAGCTCGTGCACGGCGGGCTCCAACTGCAGAATTTGCGCAGCGTGGTCAAGCTGTTCCTGCGCAATGGCGAAGGGATTCAGGGTTTCTTCGATCTTGACTGCCATGTGTGATTGCTTCTCCTGAGAAGAGTGGATAGCGTGACTCTCGCGGCCCGAGAGGCTCACAGATAACGAACGTTGCCTTCAGGGAGATCGGCGGTTGGGCTCAGTCTCCCGTGATTACACAGGTGGGCGGGGAATGACGGTTATTTCGAGTGTAGTAGCCTGTGATAACCTTCACAGGTGTAAGGTCTCCTCACCTGGGTAGATAAGTGTCATGTACCTTCATTATAGCACGCCGCGCGGCGCGCAGGGCGACGATTGGCCTATGGAGCGTTTGCGGTTCCGCGCGCGATCGGCGAATCTCTGTTATAGTATCCGGTAGAACAACAGGGCAGCTACCAGTGGAGTAAATCAGCGTGGACACCCAACCGCCTGAGCAGGACGCCGCTCCCGAGCCGGCACCCGCGCGTGTGTTCGTCGTAGACGACAGCGAGCGCACCAACGACGTTCTCGTCAGCTTGCTTGAGCTTGAAGGCCACCACGTCGTGCCGTACCTGGACCCAATCGAGGCGCTGGCGGCCATCAAAGCCGACCCGCCAGACCTCGTGCTGCTGGACGTGATGATGCCCGGCATGACGGGCATGCAGGTACTGGAGCAGGTGCGCGCCCACGGCCCCACCGTCGAGATGCCGGTCATCATGCTGACCGCCCTCAGCGAGACGCAGGACATGGTCAGGGGGCTGGATCTGGGCGCGAACGACTACCTGGTCAAGCCGGCGCAGTATGAGGTGCTGGTGGCGCGCGTCAACACCCAGCTCAAGCTCAAGCGGCTGCTCGACCAGCGCCGCAAGGACCTCGAAGAGCTGCGCGAGCTGAACACCATCAAAGACAAGTTCCTCCAGATCGCGGCGCACGACCTGCGCAACCCGATCAACAACTTCATGATCGGGCTGGAGATCCTCAAGCGCATCGATCCCGGCGTGAAGGCGCAGATTTCCGAATTCGACACCATCCTGAGCATGATGGACAGCTCGGCGCTCGTGATGCGCTCCATGGTCAACGACTTCCTCGACCTGCAGGTGCTGCGCAGCGGCAAAGTGAAGCTGGAGAAGCAGGTCATTTCGATCAACAAGCTGGTCGAACTCGGCCATCATGCAGAATCGCACCGGCGCGGAGAAGAAGTCGATTGACCTGCGCGCCACGCTCGACCCATCGCTGCCGGAAACGCAGGGCGACCCCGACCGGCTGATGCAGGTCATCAACAACCTGATCAGCAACGCCATCAAGTTCAGCCCGAACGGCGCGACGGTCGCGGTGCGCACGCGCGTACAGAACGGCGGCCTGATGTTCGAGGTGGCCGACACCGGCCCGGGCATTCCCGCCGCCGAGATCCCGCTGCTGTTCGAGGAGTTCGCGCGGCTGAGTAACCAGCCCACCGGCGGCGAGAAAAGCTCCGGCGTGGGGCTGTCGATTGCCAAACAGCTCGTCGAGCTGCACGGCGGGCAGATCGGAGCGAAGAGCGAGGTGGGCAAAGGGTCGCTGTTCTGGTTCTCGCTGCCGCAGGGGTAGGGGCCCTATGCTGGAGCGGACAAATCGGCTTGGCGCAGGGGTGGCCATCACGGCTTATGTGTCGGCCATCGGGGTCTTCGTTTTCAGGCTGGCGGGCCAGCCGCAGGTGGGGCACTGGTTTGGCTCAATCGAGCTTGTGATGGCGCTGCCGCTGGTCTACCTGCTGGTAAAGGCCCCGCAGCTTGAACGGCCCCCGCTGTACTACCTCCAGATTGGCCTGATGCTGGTATGGCTGGCCGTCGAGCTGCTGCTGGATTACATCTTCCTCGTCGACTTCCGCCACACAAGCTGGATGGTGATCAGCTATGTGATGCTGTTCTTTGCAGGCACCGGCGGGATGCTCGGCGTAGCGGCACACGCCGGGCGGCGCTGGATGCTGGTGGCGGTCGCCCTGTTCCTGATCATGGCGGTATTGACATTCGTCCAGCGCGCGGTGACCGGCATGTAGGCTGGATCGGATCGCCACTGCCCGGCGGGCAGATGGCACAGATCAACGAAACCGAATCGTCAGGGGCCCGGCATGCCGGGCCCCTGTTGTGTGACATGGATTGCGCAGGGACACGGCCCATACCGTATCCCTGCGCAAGTGGGGATAGGCTAATTGACGTCAGCCCTTCTTACCGGCGCGGGTCTGGTCCAGTGGCTCAAACTCAACCGCCGGCTGGCGGGGTTCCTCGGCCTCATGGACGACAGGCCGCGTGGGCAGCTCGAACGTCGCGGGAGGCTCGTGATGCCCTTCGTCGCGACGGCGGGTGAGCAGGTAGATGCCCAGCACGATCAGCAGGCCGGGCCACACGATCTTGGCCAGCGCACCGCCGCTGATGTTGAGGATCAACTCAAAGAACACGCCGCCGATCAGGAAGATGGTCACGCCGGTGACGATCCATTTCATGCCGGTCGTCACCAGCCGGTCGACGTCGCTCCAGGCCCCGTTGATGACCAGCCCGATGCCGACCGAAGTCGGGAAGATCAGCGCCCAGGCGTAGGCCCAGCTTGTCCAGTGGTGCGTGACCGACTGGTACATCAGGATCAGGCCGACCATCGTCACGACGCTGCCCGGAATCGCCAGCGGGCCTGCCGCCTTGCCACCCAGCGCCATCCCGACGAAGAACAACAGGCCGGGGATGAGGATGAAGAACGGCCAGAAAAAGGCCCACATATTGACGTGGAACACCTGGCCCAGCAGGAACAATGCGCCCAGCCCGACCAGCGCCGCGCCGATCAGCAGGTTTGCACGCCCGCGTGAATACTCACCTGACATATCTGACTGCCTCCTTCAAACGCGCAGAGTATCCTCCACGCGGGTGATTGTCTCATTCATCTAACTATACGCGCTGGGCGGGTCTGAGTTGCAGGCCGGTCTGCTCAGAACCTCACCCCCTGGCCCCCTCTCCAAATTTGGAGAGGGGGAAGGCGACTTGCCCGCCGGGGGAGAGGCAAAAACCGTGCTGCTAATTGGGCGGCCCATCTTCCGTCAGCGTAAAGTCGTCGAAGGTCGCCAGGGTGGCCGGGGCCTGCTGCCCGCCCGACCCGGTAATCAGCCCCACGTAGCCCACCCGCTCGGTGCCCAGCTCGGTCAGCGGGAAGCTGCCGACCTGCTTCCACGCGTCGGGGCTGTCGCCGCCGCGATAATAGGCCTGGATGTCGAAATCGGTCAGCACCAGCATCAGGTTGACCCGGCCCGGCGATGGCAGCACGCCGCCCGCGGCGCTCATCCCGGTGACGCCCCGGTTGAGCAACTGCGGGGCCCAGTTGCGGAAATAGAGGGCATCGCCGGCGCAGTTGGGGCGGTTGTCGCAGTAGGTCCGCGTCAGGGAGAACAGCGGGAGCCTGCGCCCGCTGAGCACCACCAGCCCCGCCGACTGGTAGTTGGCGGTCGGGCTGAACGACAGGTCAACGGTGGCCCGCCAGCGCGGCACGCTGATCGGCGTCACCAGCGCCGGGATGGAGGCCTGCCGCCGCGCGTTCTCGTCGAGGCCGCTCGACGGCTCGACGGGCAGCGTCAGCGCGCCGTTGGCCTCCCAGCGCTGCGGCTCGTTGATCCACGTCCAGCGCGGGTTGAGCGGCTGGCCGTCGAACGTATCTCTGAAAGGCAGGCCCCCGGCGGCGGCCTGGGGCTGCGCGGTCGGCGCGGCGGCTGCCGTCTGCTGCTGCTCGGCGACGCGCGTCGCACCGGCGGCAGCGGTGGCCGTCTGGAACGTGGCGATGCGGTGCCGCC
Source organism: uncultured Chloroflexia bacterium (assembly GCA_963787375.1). Lineage (GTDB taxonomy): Bacteria > Chloroflexota > Anaerolineae > Aggregatilineales > UBA3940 > CAWBCR01. Next base: position 78,417 of record CAWBCR010000029.1, read on the forward strand.
TGATGCCTGCCAGCAAGACCACTGCCACCAGCAGCACGACGACCAGCAGCGCGCCAATCAGGGCAATCGCCCCCAGCGGGCTGCGGCTGCGCGGCGCAGCAGCGACTGTCTCAGCAGGGGGCGCGGACGGCGAGGTCGGCGCAGCGGCGGCAGTATCGGCAGACTCGGCGGCGGGAGTCGGCGTGGCGATTGTCGCGGCGCGGGGGGTGGGCGGCGCGGGGGCCAGCGGGGCAGGCATCATCGGTTGGGTGCCCTCAGGGAATTCGGTGGGGTAGCCGGCCTGCGCCTCAATCGCCGCCTGCTGGAGCGCGGCGGCCAATTCGCCGCACGTCTCGTAACGCTCGGCGGGCTGCTTGGCCATCGCCTTCAGGATCACCCGCTCGACCGGCTCCGGCAGGTCGGGTCGACCTGGCGGGGCAGCGGCAGCGGCTCGTAGATGTGCTTGATGACGACCGCCATCGGCGTTTCGGCGTGATACGGCACGTCGCCGACGGCCATCTGGTACAGCACCACGCCCAGCGAGTAGATGTCGCTGCGGTAATCGATGGGCTGGCCCAGCCCCTGCTCCGGCGAGACGTAGGCGGGCGTCCCGACGATGCCGCTGCCGGTGAACTGCGCGGTGCCCTCCACCAGCTTCGAGATGCCAAAGTCGGTGATGTACACGTCGCCGCCCTGGTCGAGCAGGATGTTGGCCGGCTTCACGTCGCGGTGGATGACGCCGCGCCTGTGGGCGTAATCCAATCCCTCGGCAATCTGGGCGACGATGCGCACCGTCTGGTCGAGGGTTATCGGGCCGGCGGCCAGCCGGTCGCCGAGCGTGCCGCCCTCCAGGTAGCGCATCACAATGTAGGTGATCTCGTCCTGCTCGCCGTAGTCGTACACCGGCAGGATGCGAGCGTGCTCCAGCCGGGCGATGACCTTCGCCTCCTGCTCGAAGCGCCCCAGAAAGGTGGGGTCCTGCGCGAAGTGGCGCGGCAGCACCTTGACGGCGACGTAGCGATCCATGCTGGGCTGGTACGCCTTGTAGACGGTTGCCATGCCGCCCACGCCAAGCTGTTCGATGATGCGGTAGGCCCCCAGGTTCTGGCCGATTAGCTCGCTCATACACCGCTCCACAGGTAATGCCGCCGGCTGCTGAACACGAGGACTCCGGCGGCAGCCCCATCATAACACAGGCCGGGCAGGCGGCGAAAGCAAAAGAGGCCCGCCTTTACAGACGGGCGACACTATTTTACCGGGTGTCTACATGTGCAGGATGCAGCGCATCACGGCTGGCGCGCCTGCCCTAAGTCGGGTTCGATCATCAGGCTGCTCTCGTCGACCGCTTCGAAGTCGGAGCCGTGGATCGTGTCGAAGGCCTCGATCAGCGCCTCGTCGTCCCAGCCCGGGTCGGGCGCGCCGCTGATGAACCAGTCCGAGCCGTTGTCGGCCAGGATGATGCCATACTGCTGCATGGCGCGCAGGATGACCTGCACGTCAGGGGGATAGCCGGAGATGTCGAAGCCCGCCTTCAGGCGGAAGCGCTGGCCCATCGGCGGCAGGTTGGGGCTGGTGTTATCTGAGGCATGGTGGCGCGCGGGCCACACGTATTCCTGCCGCGTGTCTTCGGCGGTGAAGCGCAGCGCGTGGCGAATCGCGCCCGCCGCCACTTCGTCGTAGCGCACCAGCCCGGGCAGAATGGGCAGGCCCGCTGCATCAGCAGAGGTCCACGTTTCGGGGCGAAGCCCGTAGCCGGCCAGGTCCCAGGTCGCGCCGCTGCCCGCCGACCAGCGATCCCCGCCCTCAGGCGAAGCGTCGTAAAGCTCGGCAAGCCGGCAGTCAGAGGTATCGACGATCAGGATGTGGGCGTCGCCGCCACCCTCGATCAGCGGGTCGGGCGGGATAGGGTAGGGGCCGGGGTCGGATTCGTCGGGGTAGTAGAATTCGACCTGTGCCGGGCCAACGGCGCTGCCGTCGACGACGTTATAGGGAATGCCGATCGGGCTGCCTTCCCACAGCCCGCTGCCGAAGTCGGGGTGCAGGCCGGTATCCGCCCCAATCGAAGCGATGTAGGCGTCCGAGTTCGGATCCAGCGGCAGGCTGTCGACGCGCGTATTCCAGATGTGATCGGCGGGGAAGATCGGGCAGCCGCTGATGGCCGGCCCATCACCTGCCGGGGCCGTGGCCGGTGTCGCGGCGTTCTGATTCGGCTGGCTCGGCACAGGTGTGTTGACCGGCGTACGCTCGCTCTGTACCACGGCGCTGAGCGTCCCCGCCACGCGGGCGTTGACCGTCGCTTCGATGTCCGCCTCGCCGACGCGCGGCGCGCAGCCCACCAGCGCGGCGATCATCAGCGCGCCTGCCACTGCTTTTCCTGCCATAACGCACCTCTCTGTCGTGAGGCATTGGTTCAGGATAGCCCTGAATGCGCAGTGCGCGCAAACGGGCTGAGGCGGTCACGTGGAAGAAGAACCGGGGCCGAGCACCGCTCGGCCCCGGTAAGAAGCGACCAGTGGGATAGGTGCACGGCTAACCTAATCGTTGTCGCCCTGGCTCGCCCTGGTCGTTGTCGTCCTGGTTGCCGTTCCCATTGCCATTGCTGTTGCCGTTCCCGGCGTGAATCGGGAGCAGCGGAACCACGCTATCACCGGAGGCGGAGCCTGTGGCCAGAGCCCGCTTGATCTGCCCCCAGCCGCTGCCTGATGCGCGCATGGCGAAGATATCGTCGACACTGATGCCGTACCGCGCGCTGAGGCCGTACGCCTGCTTGATCTCGCCAAAGCCGTACCCGATGCAGAACCAGTGCGCGATCTCGTCGGCAGTCGCGCCGGTGGCCGCTGCCAGCCGCGCAAACTGCGGATTTGTCTGGCCGTTCGCGCAGCGAGTGGTATCCTGCGCGGCCTGCCCCTGCTCTTGCTCCTGCTCCTGGCCGGACGCTTCAGGCGGCCTGGCCGGCTCAGGCGTTTCCGACGTCTCGTCCTGACCCTGGTTGGCCTGTGGGGTCCGGACAGCCGACGGGTTGACGCCAGTCAGCGGCCCCTGCGGCGTATGGTCGCTGGGTGTGCTGACCGTTTCAGGCACCTGGTCGCAGGCCGCCAGCAGCAGCGCCGCCAGAAGACTCACAGCCAACAGCCATGTCTTCGACCGGAATTTCATCTTACCACCCCCTGTGATGACGGCCCGTATCTGCAGTGTAAAACGAACAGCGCCCGCAAACGTATCAGGGCGGAGGCCAAATAGGGCTGAAGTACTGTCAGGGAGCTACCCGCACGAACTCGACCGGCGTGCGGATCAGCAGGTACAGGCGGTTGCCCAGGAAGCGGAACGGCGTGCTGGCCTGCCCTTCGATGTCGCTGCCGAACTGGAGGTGGTTGGCGTCGGTGATCTCGTAAGCATAGGTGTGGTACAGCTTGCCGCCGTCGAAGATGTTGATCTTGCCGTCGGGCGTGAATTCCCAGATGAGCGAGGAGGAGTTGATGCCCGGCACGGTGCCCTGCCAGCGGCCCACGATGCGCTGCGCGGGCGGGACGCTGTCTTCGGACAGGTCGCCGATGTGCTGCCAGGTTTCGGTGCTGCCGCCCGGCGCCGCGACCGTCAGCGCAGCGGCGCTCAACGTCACGCTTGCGCTGGCGGTGTCGCCGTCGCTGGTGGTCGTCGTCAGCGTCGCGCCGTCGAAGGTGTAGGTGCCCTCGCTGAAGTCGATGCCGCTCAGGTAGAGGTGGAACGTCCCATCGGCCCGGTACTGGAGGATCTCGCCGCGCGGGGTAGCCCAGTAGCCCTGCAGCGTCGAGTCCGGCGTCGGCGGCGTGTCGGGCGCGCACCCGGCCAGAATCAGCCATACCGGGATGATGAGAATTGGCAGCAGCCACCTGCGGTCAGCCGCGCAGCCGCCAAAACGCATGATTCGGACCTCCACGCACTCCATCTGGTAGTACTCTGGTTCCATTTTACAACAGCAGGGCGCATCCAGACGAACGCTGCCGCGCGGCGTGGGCTGAACGTATAGTGATCGGCAGGTTAGTGAGGCAGGAAAACCGCAAAAAGAGGTTGGGGCCGAGCGCGCCAGCTCGGCCCCAGGGACCAGTGTGTGTATCACTTTGAAGGAGGAAGGAGGAAGGCAAACGAATTTACCTTTCTGCCATTATCATAGCGCAATTCCCGGATTGTGACATAGTTCACATGGCCGGTTTTTAACCTGGCCGGATGATGGGTGCGGCACTGGCCAACTGACCAGTGGTCCGACCACTCGGCGCGCCTCGCCGCCCGGAATCAGCAGGGGCACGGTTGTGCCGTGCCCCGGAGCCCTGTGCTGATCGATGGTGATGGTGGGGGAGATATCAGGTGCGGACGACGGAGTTCTCGCCGGCGAATGGGTTGGGGGTATAGCGATCGGCTTCCCAATCGTTGTACCATTCGCAGCCGTCGACAAAGTAGCGGTATTCGTACTCCTTGCCAGCTTCGAGTTTCAGATCGACCTTCCACTCGCCGCTCTTGAGCTGTGTCATCGGCGTGGCGGTCTCTGACCAGCCGTTGAAGTCGCCGACGAGATGCGCCGTGCCCGCTTCGATGGCCTTCGGCAATACGAAGGTCACCTTGCATACGGTGTCGTTGGACTGGTACTTCTTATTCAGCGGCATGTGCACGACCCCCTTTCACTGGAGAAACTGTCAACTACCGCGCCAAACGCGGCTTACCTCTATTCTATTACAAAATGGCCCGAAGCATGGACTCAGTTACGTCAGCCCGGCGCTGCGCAGCACGATCCAGTCACGCAGCATGCCAGGCCGCGCAAAGAGTTGTATACTGATGGCAAGGAATATCCTCACTTAACAAAGGAATCGATCATGATCCGGTTATGGCTTTCCATACTTGATGCTGTCCGGAAGCCATTCTTTTACGCCGTTCGTGGGCTGACCGGTATCCGCGTGACAATTCCCGTCGAATACGTCGATGGCCGCCAGATTGAGGCCCACCTGCCTGTCGCGACTGAGGCTATCAACGGGCTTCTCCCCACTCCCAAACTCCGCCCCGTCGAGCATTCCCCCGGCCAGACAGCCATCATTGTCACCGCCAACGAGTTTCACCGCCTGAAGACCTCATCTCCCTACAACGAACTGGCCATCGCGATCCCCGTCGTCTACGAACCGGAGAGCGCTGCACTGGCCGGTGTTTACCTGCTATACCTGCCCGTCTCAACCGAGATGGCTCGCTGGTATGGAGCCGATGCGCTGGGCCTTCCCAAGTTTGTCGCCAGCATCACGTTTGAAGACTTGCCCGATGCCTCGTGCTGCACCCTCCGGGCCGACGGTCGGGAGATTCTCGCGCTGGAAGTCCCTCACCTGCCGACCGAGAGAGAAGAATGGAATATGCTCCTGTTCGGCGTGCTCGATGAACGCCTGGTGCAGACACCGTGGCGGGTACGTGGCCAGCGGGGTGTGGCGGACGGCGGCGCTGTTCGCGCACGGCTGACGCTGGGTGACCACGCCATTGCTGACGAACTTCGCGCCTTGGGCATCGGGAGTGATCCGATAGCCTGGTCTTATGTACCGGAAATGCAAAACCTTCTGGGTCAGCCCTCATTCCTCAGCGATACAGCCCGCTGACAGGCGGCCAAAGATCGGGCTGTGCAGCCGGCCCGCCTCCACATCCGTCCGCTGTCGCTACGCCAGCCCGGCGCTGCGGCGCACGATCCAGTCGCGCAGCCTGCCGGACAGGAACCGGCTCGCGAACCCGTAGAAGCGCGCATCAGGACCCACGTAGTAGCGAATGCGGGGCCGCTTCGCGGTGAAGGCGTGGCTGATGGAGCGGGCCGCTTCCTCCGGCGTGATGCCGATCTGCCCGCCGCGCCGGACGAAGTCCCGCGCCCGCCGATACTGCTCACCGTACAGCTCCCAGACCTCGTCTGAATAGCGCGCGTCCATGGCCGAAGCCCGGTCAAAGGCAGTGACCCACATCGGCGTGACGACGTTGCCATACACGGCTATCGAGACGCTCACACCGTGCGGACGAAGCTCCAGCCGCAGCGCGTCGGACAGCGCGTTGAGGGCGGTCTTGGCCGCGCTGTAGGGCCCGTGAAAGGCCATGACGAACACGCTGGCCGTCGAACTGACGTTTACCAGCCGCCCGCGCGCCTGCCGCAGCAGCGGCAGAAACGCCTGCGCGACGGCCAGCACGCCGAAGAAGTTCACGTCGAACATCCAGCGCACATCTTCCAGTGAGACGAACTCCAGCGGGGCCATGAAGCCCACCCCGGCGTTGTTGACCAGCCCATACAGGCCGGCCTCTCCGACGGCCTGCCCGACCTGTTCGGCGGCGGCGGCGATGCTGGCGGGGTCGGTCACGTCCATCATCACTGGCGTCACGCTGCCGGACGACAACTGCCGCAGTTCATCGGCGTCGGACTCTTTGCGCACCGTCCCGAACACGCAGAAGCCCAGCGCGTCGAGGTGCAGGGCGCAGGCGCGCCCGATCCCCGACGATGCGCCCGTCACGAGCACCGAGCGGCCCATACCTGGTGGATTTCACGATGTTCTCTCCCGGCACCATGCGAATCAGCACGCGGCCTGAGGCGGCTGCGTAACGCTATCATATCACCGATCTTGCCCGCGGATCAGCCCCCCGGCTGAAGCGCCGCTCGCCGACCGCCCACCCGCACCCGCCGATACTGCCCGTCGTCTCGCCCGCAAAGATGTCCCTTTACCCGTCACATCCATCATGATGCGATACTGGCTTTCTGCTATGTGTTTTGCTTGGGCCAGAAGGCGCCGGTGCGTTTGCAATATTCCGCGTAGGAATCGCCATAGCGCAGCATCAAGTCCTGCTCCTCGGCATAGCACATAAGGGCAAGGATCGGGAAATAGATGAGCGAGAAAAGGGTCAGGAACGGTGAATGCAGCAGCAGGCCCATCACTGCAAATAGGAAGACCTCCCCCACCGCCTGCGGATGACGGATCTTGGTGTAGATGCCGCTGTACATGGTGTGTTCCTTCTTCGGACGCATGGTCTCCTCGCCCGCGTCGCGTGTGCCGATCAGCATCAGGGCCGTAGCCGGGATGCCGATGAGCATGGCTATGACCAGCGAGATCCACCAGGGCCATGGGAACCGGTCAGGCAGTGGCGTTGCCAGCGGAAAGAAGAAATAGAGGATATAGTTGGCTGTGATGATGAGTTCAAAGCCAAGGGCGATCAGTCGAAAATAAGCGCAGCGCTGATAAGCACGCGGCCCGATCACTTTCTCCTGCGCCGCCGGTCTGGCGCTGAGCACATAGAAGTAAAGCAACAGAATCGAGGCAAAAATAAGTATGGCGAAGTTTATCCAGGCAAACATGTGATTCGCCCTTCCTATGTGGAAATCAAGAGATTTCTAGCCACAATATTCGATCCGTGGCACGCTCGCAATGAATATACAGCGCATCCAAAACTCCTCACTACCCCCTACGATGTGATGGGCCTGTCTCCAAAGAAACCAATCAATAGCATAATGATCAGCACACCATTCCCCAGCATCTCAGCCGCCGTGATCGGCAGGAGGAAAGGCGACATGATCAAGGTCGCGACGGATACAAAGATCGTCAGCCAGAAACCCCACAGCCGGTTCCGCCACAGCCCAATCGCAGAGGCTGCCCGCAACGAGGCGTAGAACAAAAACAAAGGCACCAGCCAGCCGGTCTGGCTGTCAAACAAGGTTTGTATTTCTCCGAACAGCATCACCGGGTGGATGTTAGCCAGCAGGCCCAAAGCCATCAGACTGATAGCGATACAATCACCGAACTCGCCCAGAGCGTAAAGCGACTGTATTATGGCGACCGCCCGGATCAACGCCGGGCGAGTGTGGTGATCCTTCAGAGTGGATGGAGCGGTTTGTTCCATGATGGGATTCTCCTTCATTTCGCAGTATTCCGTTTCGGGAAAAACAACCCGGTTCGCTTGCGGTAAGCTTCATAAGCGTCTCCATAGCGCAGAACGAGGTCCCATTGAGGCTTTCCATCGGGGCGTTGTCGCAGCAGTTCCCCGCAGCACTCATGCTGACCTTGCGCCGCCAGCAGGGCCCGGGTCTGTGCGCTGGTGTACTGGCTGCCCCGGTCGGAGTGATGCAGCAGACCAGGAGCGGGCAAACGCCGCCGCAGCCCCACGCCGACCAGCAGCGGGGAGCGCGGAGTGTCGATGGGATGCTGGGCGCAGGCGTGCCCGATCCCCGACGATGCGCCCGCGACGAGCACCGAGCGGCCCATGCCTGGTGGTTTCACGATGTTCTCTCCCGGCACATGCGGATCATCACGCGGCCTGAGGCGGCTGCGTAACGCTATCATATCACCGATTTTTGCCCGCGGATCAGCCCCCTGGCTGGAGCGCCACCCGCTGCCCGCGCACCCGCAGAAGCAGCAGCCCGCTGGCGGCGATGCACACCGCGCCGAACACGAACAGCGCGGTGTAGCCGGCAAACGCGCCCGGTCGGGCCGCGTTGAGCAGGTCGATGAATGGGCCTTCCAGCCGGCCCAGCGCGCCCGCCCCGGCGGTCGCCAGGTTGGTGAGGCCGAGGAACTTGCCTGCGTCGGCGGCGGGCGCGAGCCGGTTGGCCAGCGCCCAGTTCGCGGTGAGGAACAGCCCGATCCCCGCGCCCAGCACGCTGCCGTAGACGATCAGCATGGTGGGGGTGCGGGCGGCGAGCAGCAGCAGCGCGCCCGCCGCGCCCAGCACGCTCGACGCGGCCATGATCAGCTTTGCGCCGAAGCGGTCGGTCAGCCAGCCGCCCGCCACCGTGAAGGCCAGCAGCGCCAGCGTGATCGCCGCCAGCAGGTCGCCGGTCTGGCGGGCGGGGTTGGGCACCTGGAGCACGTCGCGCAGGTAGTACTGCGCGAATGACTGGATGCCGTAGATGCCCAGCAGGTAGGCGAAGCGTGTGACGATCAGCCACCAGTAATCGGTGTGCTGGCGGAAGTCGATGCGGAACAGGTCGGACAGCGCAACGCGCACCGACTGCCCTGCGCTGCCCGCCGCCGCGCCCGCCTGCTGCGACGGCTCCTCACGCGTGCCGAGCAGCGTCACCGCCGCTGCGACAGCCAGCACGGCAGCAATCGCGCCGACGGCCAGCGCGGGGTGGCGGGCCTGCGGGTCGAGCAGGCGACCGGCCAGCAGCGAGGCGACGACCAGCCCGCCCATGTCCATCAGGTTCTTGAGGCCGCTGGCCGCGCCAAGCTGGTCGGGCGGGACGCGGTCGGGCAGCAGCCCTTGCAGCGGGCCGTGCGCGGTGTTCGAGCTGACCTGCAGGCCGATGTAGCCGATCACCAGCCCGACCAGCCCGGCGGCCCAGGCCAGCACCGCCAGGAAGACGAAGTCGACCAGCGTGCCGATCAGCATCAGCGGGCGGCGGCGTCCCCAGCGCGACTGCCAGCGGTCGCTGACCGCGCCGGAGATCGGCTGCAAGACCATGGCGATGACCAGCCCGGCGAAGGTCAGCAGGCCGAGGTAGGTGTTCTTGTGGGCCTCCGGCACAAAGTTGAGCAGCACGGCGGGCAGGATGATGGGGTGCAGGCTGTTCCACATGAACGACAGCCCGACCCAGTAGGCGTTGAGCGTGAGCATGTCGCGGAGCGAGGCGCGCTTGGGCACGGTGGTCATGGGCAGGCTCCTCTCTGGTAGACCAGTCAGGCAGTGCGGCGGGCAGAACCTCACCCCGTCTCGCTGCGCTCAACTCCCCTCTCCAATTTGGAGAGGGGGAAGACGAACCGCCAGGGGCGGATCGCGGGGGCGAGGTTCTTTCAGCCAAACTCCCCGCGCAGGCGGGGCGGCAGCAGCGCGGCGATGCGCCCCATCACGACGCGTGCCGCCAGCCGGTCGCGCTGATCGGGCGGGAGGCTGGCGGGCACGTCGAGCGGGGCGGGCGGGCCGAAGCGCAGCCACAGCGCGCCGCCGTCCTCGTACAATCCCAGCGGTGCAATCGGCAGCCCGGCCTCGGCCAGGTGCTGCATGAAGCGCCCCACGCCCGGCGGCGGCCAGCCGAGCACACCGCCGGGGCTGTCCTGCCCCTCAGGGGCCAGCCCAACAATAGGCGCGTCGGACTGGTGAACGTAGGCCAGCACGGCACGCACCGCCGCGCTGCGCCGCGCGATCTCGGTGGGGGCGGGCGGCATGGGCGGCATCAGCGTGAAGCCGTAGGCGCGGGCGACACCGGCCAGCGCCCATTCGCTGACGGGGCGGGCAGCGGGCGCGTACCAGCGACCGGGGAAGGTCCATGCGGCGGTGATAATCCAGTGCACGTCGGCGGGGATGACGGCGGAGGGAGCCAGCGCCGTCCAGCCGGCGAAGTAGCCGGGCCGGAAGTAGTGATTTACGACCAGCAGGCACGGCCCCTGCGTGGGGATGTGCTCGCGCCCGTCGACGCGCAGCGGCGGCGTGATGCGCTCGCAAAGGGTGCGCGCGTCGGCGCGGAAGGAGCGCCGCCCGCTGGTCAGGATCGACGCGGCCAAGCGCAGCCCCACGCCGACCGGCAGCGGGTAGCGGGGGGAGTCGACGGGATGCAGGACGTTGGCGCGGTCAGGGGCGATCACGGCTAGTGTACCTTACGCAGCGCGGGATCATGCGATCAATGGTACGAGGATCGGGGCGGGCGGGCAAATGGGCCCATATCAACCTGCGGCGGTGAGAAAACCTTAACCGCAGAGAACGCAGAGGTCGCAGAGAGGACGAAGAGGATCGTCCACAGATTACACAGATAACACAGATTTTCTGATTCTTCCTCTGCGCGCTCTGCGGCCTCCGCGGTTAGTCTTTTTCCTCTTTGCGCCCCTTGCGCCCTGGCGGTGAATGCCTACGTCTGGCACTGCGGGCAGATGAAGCTGACCGTCGAGCCGACGCGGATCTCCTCGATGGGCGTGGCGCAGCGCGGGCACGGCTCGCCGGTGCGGTAGCCGATGCGCCGGTGCTCGGTCCACGTGCCGGTGCGGCCATACACGTCCTGCTCGCCGGGGCCCGGCCCCATGTCGATGCCCTCGTTGAGCGTGGTGAGAATCCCGGCGTGCAGCCGCGCGATGTCGTCGGCGTCGAGCGCGCTGGCCTTGCGCTCAGGATGCAGGCGGGCGTACCACAGCGCATCCTGCACGTAGACGTTACCGATCCCGGCGATGAAGCGCTGGTCGAGCAGGTAGGACTTGATCCGCCCGCGCTTGCCGTCCAGCATCTCCGCCAGCTTCTCGACAGTGAAGGACGGGTCGAGCGGCTCGACGCCCAGGTCGCCGATCTGCGGGTGCGCGCCCAGCGCCCCCGGCACGACCCAGTGCACGCTGCCGAACCACCAGTGATGGATCCACAACTGGTCGCCATCGGCGAAACGGAACACCACGCGCTCGTGGGCAGGGTCTGGCAATTCATCGGCGTGGTGCAGGCGCACCTCGCCGCCCATGCCCTGGTTGAGCGCCAGCGTGCTGCCGTCGTCGAGATCGCACAGCACCCACTTGCCGCGCTGCCGGATCGCGCCCAGCGCGCGCCCGGCGACCTTCTTGGCAAAGTCGTCAGGCTCCAGGTTGAGGCATTTCGGCTGGTTGACCTCGACCGCGGCGATGGTCCTGCCGCGCAGCGCCTCGTCCATGCTGCGGGCCAGGATCACGATGTCGGGCAGCTCGGGCATGGGGGCGATCTCCTTACGAGGGCGCAGGGGGCACGGTACGCCGTGCCCCTGTCAGGCAGGCAATGTCAAAAGGTCGGACGTTGAGTTACGCCGCAATCTCCGCCTGTTCCTGGTTCGGCTGGTAGCCAAGCCGACCGCGTGTCAGGACAAGAATCAGGAGCGCCAGCACCGCCATTGGGATAGCGAGGGGCAGGTCCGTGCTGGTCACGCTGGGGGCAGTAAAGAGCGGTATCGCGATAGAACCAAAGGTGTTGTAGCTGGCATGCAGCAATATCGCGATGAATACACTCTCTCCAGTATGGTTGAAGACCCAGGTAAAAATGATCGCCAGGGACATAACCTCCAGGAAGAAGACGGGTAACTGGTTGTAGAAGGGAGATAAACCGGTGCCCGGCCCTCCCTTTTGAGCAAAGGTAAGGAAGTCCTCCAGGTGCCAGAAGGTCCACAGGACACCCAGCAGCAGGGTCGCCCGCAGCGCACCATAGCGGGATTGCATACGCGGCAGCGCGAAGCCGCGCCAGCCGATCTCCTCGCCCAACGGCCCACCGCCAAAAAAGATGAGGATGAACATAATCGGAAAGCTCACCAGCGTGGAGCGGGTTACACCTTGAAAGCTCGCCAGCGCGCCCGGCATGACGAGGATCCCCAGCAGCATCACCACCGGAATGCCCAGCAGGATGAACACATACCACTGCCAGCCCGCGCGCAATTGTAGAAGGCGGCTTCTCAGGTGGCGCCAGCCTTCTTTCCCTTCCATGATACGGAACATGATGTATCCAGACACGGCTGGCCCGAACGATTTGAGAATGAAGAACAAGTTGTAGAACGAGGCTTTGGGCAGGACGCCCCAATCTGCAAGCACAAAGGGTATGTTTACGATCCAGGAGAATGCGTACGCCATGAAAAAGAAGGAGACAGGGGATGCTGCCGCATCCACTGCTGCAGATTCCCCGAAGTGGACGTTGACGGACTGGATGTCATTGAAGTGTTCATGAGAACAATCCTCTATGTGCCAAAGTCTGGCTATGGTGTGATATGGTTCTCGCACGCACATAGAATTGAGCCAGATCACCCAACGATCAAGTGTCGTCCATCAAATATCGCGTTGACAGAAAGCACCTCAATAACCGAATCAAGCGTCAAGATATCGGCGCAGTCGGACAGCCTGAAACTCAGGGCGGAGTGCCGGGCAGGAGCGGTGATGGGCGTCCGGGCAGCGCCCCGCATCGCATTATCCCGGCGTGACGCGCTCCCAGCCGCCGGGGTAATCGACGACCAGCCCGTCCTCGTCGACGGCGATCTCGGCGGAAAAGCCGCTGGCGCTCTCGTAACGATAGCGCGATGAGTCGAGGCGGGTGTAGGTCTGGCGCAGCGGTTCGAGTGTGAGGCCGGGCAGGCGCATCCACGCGGCGGAAATCTCCGCGCTCTGGCCGACGTCCAGGTTGAGCCGCCGGATGGCGACGGTGTTGGTGGCGGGCGTGAAGCCCAGGTCGATGTCGGTGCAGGCGGCCAGGTGCGCCAGGTCGAGCGTGCCGGTGTAGTCGAGCCACTCGCCCTGCGGGGCCAGCCCGATGCGCCGCGTGAGCAGCTCGGTGCCGGTCAGCACGTTCACGCCGACCATCCCGGTGCGCCAGAAGCGGTCGCAGCTCACGCGGTAGGTGATCTTGGCCGGCTGGCCGTCGATGGCCGTCAGGATCACGCCCTCCAGCGACCAGCCGGAGCGAGTCCCGTGCAGATGGCAGTGGTCGAGATGAGCCGCGCCCTCGCCCGCCGTGCGCCAGATCACAGCCGTTTCAGTCATCAATGTGTCCATGCCCGGTATTGTACCAGCCGGGGGCAGGAGTTGTCACGCAGGGGCGCGCTGTCCGCGCGGCGGCTGCCCGACGGCTTCCCTACTTAACATAGTCCTTCACATACAGGCCGATCTCTGGGATGTCGGGGAGCTGCGCCTCGTACAGCCACGCGTGGAAGAAATCGCCCAGGTCCTGCCCGCTGATCTCCTCCGCCAGCGCCACGAAGTCCTCGATGCTGGCGTTGCCGTCGCGGTAGCGGTCGGCGTAGGTGCGCATAATCCTGAAGAAGACATCGTCGCCGACCTTCGCCCGCAGCGCGCGAAGCGCCATCCCGCCGCGCACGTAGACCACCTGGTTGAACAGCGCATCGGGGCCGGGATCGCCGATGATCATCGTCTGGCCGTGGTCGATGCGGGCCAGGTAGCTGTACATGCCGCGTATCTGGTCGTCGGCGGCGGCAGGGCCCGCCAGTCCTCCAGCCACAGATTGCTGGCGTAGGTGGCGAAGCCCTCGTTGAGCCAGATGTCCTGCCAGCGCGACAGGCTGACGCTGTCGCCGAACCACTGGTGGGCCAGCTCGTGCGCCACGACGTACTCGTCGTTGAAGCTGGTGCCAAAGGTGATCAGCGTCTGTGTCTCCAGCGAGAAGTTGAATTCGCGCGGGTAGACGACCACCCCCGCCTCGTCGAAGGGGTAGGGGCCGAACACCGACGTGTAGTAGTCGAGCATGTCGCCGATCCGGTCAAAGTGGGCGCGGGTCTCGGCGGGCAGGTCGGGCGGGAAGAAGCTGCGCAGCGCGATGCCGCCTGCCGAGCGCGATTTGACCTCGTTGAACTGGCTGATGCCCACCGTGGCGAGGTAGCTGGCCATCGGGTAGCGCATCTCCCAGGCGAAGGTGCGCGTGCTGCCGTTGTCGGTGGTGCTGGTCAGCTCGCCGTTCGAGACGGCTGTGTACGGCCAGGGAACGGTGACGGTGATCGAGTAGGTGGCCTTGTCGAGCGGGTGGCCGTTGACGGCGTACCAGCCCTGCGCGCCGCTCGGCTCGCCGGCCACGACGACGCCATCGCCGAAGTAGTTCCAGCCGACGGAGTAGGTGACCTGGTCACGCGGGACGCCGTCGCCCGGCTCGCCGTGATACGTCAGGTTGACGGTGAACAAGTCGCCGCTGGCGATCTCGTTCGGCGGCGTGATGATCAGCTCGCCCGACTGGCGCTCGTAGTTGGCCGGCTGCCCATCGAGCGTGAGGTCGCTCAGCGCCATCCCGGCGAAGTCAAGGTCGAACCGGGTGAGATCCTGCGTGGCGATGGCGTCGATCTGCTCGCTGGCCTGGATCTGGTCGGTCGCCACGTCGACGGTCAGGTCGAGCGTGTAGTGCTGCACGTCGTAGCCGCTGTTGCCCATCAGCGGGAAGTACGAGTCGCCGATGCCTTCCGCGCCGACGGTCGAGTCGGCGGGCGTGGGCAGCGGCGCGATGGTCGGCGTGGCGCTGGCGCTCGGCGTGATGGGCGTGGCGGCGGGCGCGGGCAGGGACGTGGGCGGGATCGCGGTGGGCGCGGCGGCGGGCGCAACCGGGACGCTGCACGCGGCCAGCAGCGCAGCGGCGAGCAGGATCGGCAGGATTCGGCGGTGACTCATGGTGACTCCTGGCGCAAACAGGCGCTGTCTGTATTGTAAGGCAGGCTGGCCGGGGAGGGAATAGGGCAGTCAGACGGTTTGAGGCGGAAAAGATGAACCGCAGAGAGCGCAGAGGAAGAGATTCAGTCCACAGATTTCACAGATGAAGAATCAGAGAATCTGTGTCATCTGTGGATGATTTCCTTTCCCCTCTCTGCGGCCTCTGCGCACTCTGCGATTAGCTTTCTCCCGCCGTGCCGCTATCGGGGCGAGGCGATTTCTACTATACTGGAATCAACCCATGCGCGCCGCGTGAAGTGAGACGGAGTAACCCGTGAGCCTTCCCGTCATCCTCATACTTGGCCTGTTGATCGGCTGGCTGGTGGAGTGGATCATCGACCTGCTGTACTGGCGGCGGCCCGCCACGCCGGCAGCGCCGCCAGCGCCGCCGCAGGCCGGGCAGCACATCCTTGAGGAACGGGTGGTCGTCAAGGTGCGCGAGCGCGAGGATTTGCAGGAGATCATCGGCATCGGCCCGACCTACGCGGGGCGCTTCCACGGAAAAGGCATCGACACCTACGAGCAGTTAGCCCGCCTGACGCCTGAGGAGGCCGCGCGGATCGCCAAGGTGCAAAGCTGGCAAGGCGTCGACACCGCCGACTGGATCGCGCAGGCCCGGGCGCTGGCGCGGACCGTCGAGCAGGAGCAGGTCGTCTCGGATACGACGACACGCACGGAGGTCGGGCCGGGGTTCAGCGAGCAGGGCGGGGGCACATGATCAACAATCGCACCCCGCAGGAAGTGCTGCGCTACGACCTGTTCAAGCTGGTCGTCGCGCTGGCGCTGGTCCTGACCCTGGCGGTGCTGCTGTTCATCGGCGGCAGGCTGGCACGCACGCCGGCTGCCCCGCTCCCGCCGACTGCCACGCCCGCCACCGTGCCAACCGTCGCGGCCCCCACCCAGCCGCCGCCGACCGCCGTCCCAACGGCGGAAAGCCCGACCCCCGCCGAGAGCGGCAGCCAGACCGGCGAGGCGGCGATCAGCCCCGCGCCGACGATTGCGCTGCCGGACATGAGCAGCTTTACCGGCGGCGACCTGCCGCTGAGCGGCACCGGACAGCCCAACGTCGCGCTCCAGATTATCGTAGACGGGCAGGTGGTCGGAACCGTCACCACCGGCAGCGACGGCGCGTGGTCGGCGCTGGTCCCACTCGACGGGCCCGGCCCGCACACCATCGAGGTGCAGCAGGTGGCGGCCTCCGACGTCGCCAGCGTGGTCGTCGCGCCCGAACAGGGTATGGCGCTGCAAATCACCCGCCCCGTCGACGGCGCGCAGGTTGACGTGGGGATGGTCGACGTGGCCGGGATGGCCCCGCCGGACGTGCAGGTGCGGGTGTTTGTCGACGGGCAGCAAACCAACCTGGTGAACGTCGACGGCGGCGGCCTGTGGCAGGTCAACATCATGATGCTGACCGGCCCGCACACGCTGCGCATCGAATTGCGCGACCAGTCTGACCAGTCGAAGACGATCAGCATACAGGTGGTCATGCCGGACGGGCTACGCGGCTGCTCGACGGGCCGGCAGGAGGGCGATCAGTACGTGGTGGGGGTGTGCCAGACCATGTCGATCATCGCTCGCGACGTGGGCGTCAGCCTCGACTCGCTGATCGCCGCCAACCCGCAGGTGCCGGACCCGGACGTTATCTACCCCGGCCAGACGCTCGCCGTGCCGACCGCCGCGCCGTAGGGGGAAGAGGCTTCACCGCAAAGTCGCAAAGGGCGCAAAGAAGAGAAAACCTAACCGCAGAGATCACAGAGCGCGCAGAGAGAAAAGAGGATTATCCACAGATTACACTGTGGACTGACTTCTTTCTCTGCGTGCTCTGCGATCTCTGCGGTTAGTCTTGTCTTACAGCGCCTTGAGCAGCTTCTTGCCGAAGGTCGCCGGGTCGCTCTTCTCGACCACCACCTCATCCGCCTTGTGGAACTTGAGGAAGTCGCGCATGGCCTGCGCCACCCCCGCCGACGAGCTCGGAGTCCGGCTTGACGCCCGGCTCCAGGTACAGCGCGCGCAGCGTCAGCACCTTCGCCTTGCGGTCGAGCTTGGGGTCGAAGCGGCCCACCAGCCGGTCCCTGTGCAGGATCGGCAGGCAGAAGTAGCCCCAGATGCGGTCGGGCGCGCGCTTGTAGCATTCGAGCACCTGCTTGAAGCCCCACAGCGACACGTCGCGGCCAGCGGCCCACAACAGGCTGTCGAACGGGCTGAGGAACGTGGTGCGCTCGGCCCGGAGCGCGCCCTGCGCGGCCTGATCCAGCAGCGGCAGCGTGTCGCGGTGGGCGTACCACGCCGCCATCCGTCGTGCTGCTCGCCACCGATCTCCACGAACGTCCCATCTTCGACCAGCGCCTCGGCGTGCTTGCGGCCCGTCCCGCGCTTGAGATAGGCGTAGTCGACGGCCTGCATCGGCTCGAAGACGCCCAGCCGCCGCCCGGCCTGCTCGACGAAATGGCGGCGCGCCTCGTCCTGCGTTGGCTCGGTCGTGTCGACCCAGCCCGGCAGCACCCGCTCGGTGAGGTCGTACACCCGCTGGAAGTTCACGCGATTGGCGATCATCACCTCGCCCGCCGCGAACAGGTATTCGAGCGCGTGTTTGGCGGGCTTCCAGTCCCACCAGCTCTCACGCTTGCGGCCATTGTATTCGAAGTCGGCGGCACGCAGCGCGCCCTCTTCCGCCAGCCGCCGCCGCACTTCCTCCAGCGTCGCCCGGTTGGTATTGTCGGTCGTCCAGCGCTCCCACCAGGTGCTGGGCGCGTTCACCTGACGCTGCATGGCGGGCAGGTAGTGGCGATAGTCCGCAAGCGGGATGACCGACGCGGCGTGGCCCCAGTACTCGAACAGCCGCCGCTCGCCGTCCTTGAAGATCAGCCCGTCGAAGTCGGCGGGCTGGTACGCGCCGAGCCGGCTCCACAGCGCGAGGTAGTGGCTGCGGGCGACCATGTGCAGCGTGTCGATCTGCACGCAGCCCAGCGCATCGACCGTGTCGTAGATCGCGTCGGGGGTGGGCGAGGGCTCCGCGCCGTTTGGCGTGGTCAGGCGCTGGGCATGCAGCGCGACGGCGCGCAGCGCGTGGAGCGGGTAGGGGGTGGTCGATGCGGTCATGGTGTCCTCCGACCGGCAGTTGACTGCCGGTCACTGTGCGCTCACAGCGCAGGCAAATCGGCTGGAAGCCGATTACTGCGCAATGTCCTTCAGGAAGTCCAGCACGATCTGGTTGAACTCGGCGGGCTTCTCCAGGCCGGGCAGGTGCGCCGCCCCGGCGATGACCGCGTGCTGCGCGCCGGGCACGGCCTCCGCCAGCGCCTCGCCCGACCGCAGCGCGTGCGAACTGTCGAGAGCGCCGACCAGCACCAGCAGCGGCGCTTGCAGATCGCCCAGCCGCTGCCCGGCGGGCGGGTCGAGTGGCCGCTCTTTGCCCATCGCCAACTGCTCGTTGCGCAGCGCGATCAGGTCCATCTCGTGGACGAGGTCGCGGATGGCCGGGTCGATCTGGTCGAGGCGTGCGGGTGGGGCCCGCCACCCAGATTTTGACCTCCAGCTCGGCGGTGCGCGCCAGGTCACCGGCCTCGAACGACGCGACGATCTCGTCCCATTCCGGCGGCGGAGTTGGCTCTGTGCCGATGTCCAGCCCGCGCGCCGAGCTATCGACCATTACCAGCGCGGCGGCCCGGTCAGGGTGCTCGACGGCAAATTCGAGCGCCGTCGAACCGCCAATCGAGCAGCCGACGAGGCAGGCGCGCGCCACGCCCAGGTGATCCAGCAGCCCGGCCAGGTCGTCGCGGTGGGCAAAGTCGCCGGGCACCATCGCTGATTGGCCGTAGCCGCGCAGGTCGTAGCGGACGACCTGATAGCTCGCCGCAAACGCCGCGACCTGCGGGTCCCACATGCGGTGGTCGGCGATGCCGGCGTGGACGAAGACCACCGGCAGGCCGCTGCCAGTCGTCTCGTAGTACAGCCGCGCCCCGTTGATTTCTGCGTAGCCGGTGGTCGTGTTGGTTGCCATGGTTCCCCCCTCGATCGAGCCTGTTTGCCGATCAGCCGCCCGCTTCCAGCCAGGCGCGGATGTCCTGCGCGTGGTGGGCGTAATGCTCGGTGCTGTTCTGCGCGATGATGTCCAGCGGAACCCAGTCGGGCGGCATCTCCTCGAACGCGGCGGGGTCGCGCAATGCGGAGTCGGGCAGCCCGCCGACTGCCTCCAGCAGCCGCGCGTAGGCCTGCTGCGCGTCGGCCAGCACCGCGTCGAGCGGCCTGTCGCGCACCTGCTCGTAAATCGTCGCGTTGCGCGCGTCGGTGGGCAGGCCCCACAGATCGGACGCGCCGGCCAGCGAGCACGTCTCCAGCAGGCGGACCATCTCCCACTCGAAGAAGGCGACGTGCGCGACGACATCCTTCACCGACCAGTCGCCGTCGACGCCCGGCTCGGTCAGGCGCTGCGGCGGCACCTGCGCCAGCAGCGCATCCCACGCGGCGCGCTCGCGGCGCAGCACGTCGAGCAGATCGGCGGTGGTGGTGATAGCGTCCATGCGACCTCCCCGGTGATGTTGGTGAGGTTTATTATACGAACGTTAGTTCTATCTGTCAACCGGGTTTCTGGCCAGGTGAGGGGGAGAAGAGAAGATTAACCACAGAGGCCGCAGAGCGCGCAGAGAAAGACATTCAGTCCACAGATTACACAAATGACACAGATGAAGAGTCAGAAATCCGTGTGTGAATCTGTGGACTGATCTTCCTTCCTCTCTGTGTTCTCTGCGGTCTCTGTGGTTAGTCTTTTCTTCTTTGCGCTCTTTGCGCCTTCGCGGTGAGATTCCTACTCCTCGTGCACGTCGATCAGGCCGACGCGGATCGCGTACTTGACCAGCTCGGTGCGGCTGTGCAGGTTGAGCTTCTGCATGATGTTCTCACGGTGCCGGGCGACCGTCTTGGGGCTGATGCCCAGCCGCCGGCCAATGTCGCTGTTGACCAGCCCCTCGCCGACCAGCTTCAACACTTCCAGCTCGCGATCCGTCAGCGCGGGGTCGGGCGCAGCGCCGGATGTTGGCGCAGCGGGCGAGGCAGGCGCGGAGACGGGCGGCACGTCGGAGGGAGGCGGCGCGGCTTCTGCCATGGCCAGCCGCGCGCGGGTGCGGCGGCTCTCGGCGTAGAAGTACCCGGCCACCCCGGCCAGCGCCGCGCCGATCACGCCGATGATTACCAGCAGGATGGCGTCGGGTACGCCCCCCGCCTCACCGGGCTCGGTCAGGGGTTCCACGTTGATCGGCGTGACGGTCGTGCCGGGAAGCTGCTCGACGGTCAGCGCGTTGTTGGGCTTGCTATAGCCGACGGCCAACGTGGCGGGCTGGTTCGCGCCGACCGCCCCAGCCTGCACCAGGTACAGGCTCAACCCGAACTGGTCGTGGGCCAGCGTGGCGGTGCCGGGCGCGACGGTCATGTCGGTGGCCCCGGCGGGCTGCTGGACTTCCCACGTCAGCGCCGCGACCGGGTAGGGCGACACCCAGGTCAGCGTGTACAGCCGCTTGCTGCCGTCGAATTGCAGCGAGGCGTCGTAGAATTCGATATGAAAGCTGCCGTTGGGCGAGGTCAGGGTCAGCGCGTTGCCCTGCTGCTGGAACGAGGCATTGGCCAGCGTGCCGTCGGACTGGCGAAAGGCCACCGCGTTGATCGTGGCGCTGGCCGGCAGGTTGAAGGTCAGGTCAACGGGGCCGATGGCGCTCGACTGCCCGCCGAAAAAGACCAGCGCCGCCCGCTGGTCGTATTCCGGCCAGATGCTGATCGACAGCGTCTGGATGCTGATGTCACTGCCCTGCGCCATCGCCGGGGATGGCCCCACCAGCATGGCCATGATCAGCATCAACAGAATCGCGCTGCGCTTGATGGGCATCGTTCCTCCAGCCGGGCCGGGGTGAGCAAGGTAGGAGCATTATAGCACGTCCGGCGCGGCATGAGGAGCAGGGAAGATTCACCGCCAAAGGCGCAAAGAGAAAGAGAAGACTAACCGCAGAGAGGCCGCAGAGCGCGCAGAGAAAGATATTCAGTCCACAGATTACACAAATGACACAGATGTAGAGTTCAGAAATCTGTGAAATCGGTGTAATCTGTGGACTGATATGTCTTCCTCTCTGCGCTCTCTGCGACCTCTGCGGTTAGTCCTTTTCTCCCCCCACAAATCGGGGGATGCTGGCCCTTGACAACGGCCCTGATTCCAGTATAATGAGTTCAACTATATTGAATTCAATATAGTTGGGTTCGATAGCACTGCAAGGAGGCATCCGGTGGACGACGACTTCCGCCGACGGCGGCGCAGACGCCGCGACTTCTGGCGGGCGTGGCGCGACGAGATGCACCAGCACTGGTCAGAGTACGGCGACCACCCGTGGGAAATGGGTCCGCCGCCCGAAGTAGCCCGCGCCTGGCGCGAGTTCTTTCACAGCTACATGGGCGTGTGGCCCGAAAACCACTGGGCGTTCGGTGGGCGGCGCTTCAGCCCCTGGCACCAGGGGATCGACGCTTTCAACCCGTTCGTCGCCAACCTGCTGAGCAAGGGCGGCGGGCTGCTGCCGCTGGTGGTGATGGTGCTGCTGGATGCCAATCCGCGCTATGGCAACGAGATCATGTCGATGATCACCGAGCTGACGCGCGGGCAGTGGGTGGCCAATCCGGGGGCCATCTACCCGCTGATGACGATGCTCGAAGCGCAGGGGCTCATCGAAGGCGAGTGGGAAGACCCGGACAAGCGGACGATCCGCATCTACCGCCTGACCGACCCCGGCAGGCAGGAGCTGGCGCGGCTGAAAGCCGTGGTTCGCCCCAAGCTGGTCGAGGCCGTCGAGGTGCTGCAGCGCCTGGCGGACAACCTGGACGAGCGCGGGGACGACATGCCGGGCGATGCGGAGGGGAGCGTCGACGGGTAGCCGCCGATCAGGGATCGGCGCCCGGGGCGCAGGCCCACAAGGGCCCGGCTCACGCCGGCAGTGAGCGTAGTGGTATCAGATAAGGGGTTTGACTTAACAACACAAGGAGATGTTGCACCATGGCAGAGAAAGTTCTTCACGAAGTGCGTGTGGTCGAGACCGACGACGGTTTTCGCATCGAGATCAAGGGTGACAAGGAGCGCATGAAGGAGATCAAGGATCACTTCATGGAAGGCCATATGGGCCATGGCCCGATGGGTTTTGGTCCGGGCCGGCACTTCCGCCACCACATGATGCGCCGCGCCGCCCGCTGGGGCGCGTGGGGCCCGTGGGGCCGGTGGGACGACGACGACGAGGAGGCTGCGCCCAAAGGCGAGCCGAAAGCCGACGCCTAGCTGCCTGCCGCACAACGCACCAACAACCGACCCCGCCGGACAGCCCGGTGGGGTCGGTTTGCGTCTGACTATCGTACGCGCTATCGCCCGCGTCTCGCCGCCGCGGCCCCGCCACCCCCGCCGCCGCCCAGGATGACCGACAGGCCAACCAGGAAGCCGAAGTTGTACCAGCCGCCGTTGTTATGCACCTCGTAGATCGTCATGTGATGGTTAAACAGCGAGATGATAAACGTCACCGGGCTGATGATCCCGTGCCACACACCCAGCCAGAACCCGGCGACCTGCCCGCTGGTGTCGGGGGTGTTTACCTGGTCGTTCGCGCCGGGGGCGCAGCCGGCCAGCATCACCGCCACCAGCAGGACCAGCACTGCAATCACGAGCATCCGCTTCATCTGAAAACCTCCACCGTGTAGAAAGGACAGTAAAAGGCAATCTCACTACCCTATACGCTCAAACGGCGGAGTCGTTCCATTTCACATCGGGTAGCCGGCTTGAGCGAGGTAAGCGTAGGCACGAGGCGACCCGATCTGCCGCAGCGCGTCGACGGCCAGCCCGCGCACCTTGTCGTCGCCGTCGCGCAGCGCCACGCGCAGCGCGTCGGTCGCGTCGTCGTCGCCCAGGTTGCGCAGCACGACCACCGCCATGCGCCGCACGACCGGCTCGGGATGCTCCTCCAGGTGCTCGCGCAGGCCGGTGACGACCTGCTCGCCGCCGATCTGGCGTAGCGCGCGGGCAGCGACGCTGGGCGTCAGGAAGTAGCTGTCGGGCTCGCGCTCGCACATCGCGTCGAGCAGCGTGCGCACTGCGCGCGGGTCGCCGATCTCGCCCAGCGCGCGCAGCACGCTCAACCGCGCGCCGCCGCCGATGCGCGGAAACATATCGACCAGGTCGGGAACGGCCTCGCGGCCCATGTCGAGCAGGCGGGTGTAGGCCGCCTGCCGGATCAGTTGATCGGCGTGATTCAGGTCGGTGATCGTGTCGAAAAGGTCCATGAGATTTCCTCACATCACAGATGATCCGTCGAATTATACCGCATACAGACGCCGTGGCGGGGGCAGATCATACCCTGGATTCCCCCTTGACTCTCACGTAACGTCATAGTTTATCATAAGGGCTGAATGAGGAGGTCGACAGGGTGTACACCGTCAAACAGCTATCAGACCTGGCCGGTGTCAGCGTGCGCACGCTGCACTACTACGACGAGATCGGCCTGCTCAACCCGTCGGCAGTAGGCGAGAACGGCTATCGCCACTACGACGACGAGACGGTGCTCAGGCTCCAGCAGATCCTGTTCTATCGCGAGCTGGGCCTGGGCTTGAGCGAGATCAGGGCCATCGTCGACAGGCCGGACTTCGACCTGCTGGCCGCGCTGCAGGCGCATCGACAGGCGCTGCAAGACCGGGCGCGGCGGCTGGCTGACCTCATCAACACGGTCGACAGCACGATCTTGCACCTGACAGGAGAAATGGACATGAGCAAGAAACAACTCTTCGCGGGGTTCAGCGAGGAAGAGGAGAAGCGCTACCAGCAAGAGGCCCGCGAGCAGTACGGCGCGGAGGAAGTCGACGCGTCGTACAAGCGCTGGAACAACTACACGGCGCAGAAGAAAGAGCAGATCAAGGCCGAGGGTGGGGCGATCTACACGGACCTCGTCGCGGCGATGGACAAGGGCGCGGCCTCGCCGGAAGTGCAGCAGATCGTCACGCGCTGGCACCAGCACCTGCGCTACTTCTACGAGCCATCGGTCGAGCGGCTGATGGGGCTGGGGCAGCTCTACGTGGACAACCCGGACTTCGCCCGGAACTTCCGCGAGCTGCACCCCGACCTGCCGGAGTTCATGCGCGAGGCGATCACGATCTACTGCGAGGGGCTGAAGAAAAGCGCGTAATCGGTAGGGGCACGCACGCCGTGCCCCTATTTCCACTCATGGCCGCAGGCATCGCATTTCCAGCGATGGCGCACGACCGGCACCGGGAAGCCCAGCACCGCCCACGCCAGGAACGTCGCGCGGCGGTTGTACTTCTCCTCGTGCACCCGGTCCGACCCGCACACCGGGCAGGTCACGGCCAGATCGTCATCGTCGAAGTACTGCCCCTCGTCCTCGAAGTCGGTCTCGTCCTCGTCGGCGCTGTCGTCCGCGACAGGCACCGCTGCCAGCACGTCGCGCGCGCGGTCCACGTCCTCGGCGCGCACCTGGAGCCGCACCCCGCCGATGGCGTTCGAGTACAGCCAGTTGGCCCCGATCGTGTTCTCGTCGGCGACGAAAGCCGGGATGCCCGACGTTTCCAGCAGGCCGCGCGCCATCTGCGCGTCGAGCGGCGTGCTGTACGCGCCGAGGGTCACCAGCGGCCCGCCAGTGCCGGAGCCGGCGAGGCGCGCGAACGGCATCCCGCCCAGGTCGTCACGGCGCACGCCGCCGCGCTTTTCCAGGTCGTCGTGCAGCGCCTGGAGGTTGTTGTGCGCCTCGGTGAAGTGGGGGTCGATCTCCAGCGCATCGCGGTAAGCCCGCTCCGCGTCAAACAGGCGGTCCAGCTCTTCGAGGATCACGCCGCGCAGGTTGTGCGCTTCGGCCAGCGCGGCGCGCGCCTCAGGCGTGTCGCCGGCCTGCTGGGCGAAGTCGACCGCCGACTCGCACTCGCGCAGCGCGGCCTGCGGATTGTCGTCGTCGAGCAGGTTCTCGGCCCAGTCGAGGCGCTGCTCGGCGCGGGCGATGAGGTCGGCGGGATTGCCGGACATAGGTCCTCCTGCACGGAGCCGCTGGGGGCGATTCCTCTGTAAGAAGATCGTACGCCGGGGCGGGATGGCTGTCCAGTGACAGATGGCCGCTCCTTGCATTTCGCTGCCGGAGCCTGCACAATAGGCCCCAACCATCCTCACAGCACCGGGAGAAACCCATGTCTGAGACCGCCAGAATGTGGACCGAGATCGGCTTCAACATCACCTACCTGATCGTCGTGTGGGCGCTGGTCGCGCTGATGGCTGCCCGCCACGGGGCTGTCGCGCCGGAGAATCGCCGGGTGGCCGGGCTGTTCACCGGGGCGTTTGCGCTGCTGGCGCTGGGCGATACGGGCCACGTGGGCTTCCGCGTGGTCGACTACGCGCAGCATGGCTTCGTCCCCAGCGGCGACGCCTCCGCGCTGGTGGGCTTCGGCGCGCTGGCGACCGCTATCACCGTGACGTTCTTCTATGTATTGATGCTGGTCATCTGGCGGGCGCGCTTCGCCCGACCTTACGGCTGGTTCGGCATCCTGCTGTTTGTGACGGCAGCCGCGCGGCTGGCGATCATGGCGCTGCCGGCCAACCAGTGGAACCTGGCTGTCCCGCCGCAGCCGTGGTCGACGATTCGCAACGTGCCGCTGATGATCCAGGGGCTGGGCGTGGCCTATCTGATCCTGCGCGACGCCGGGCCGGCTGCCGACCGCCGCTTCACGTGGATCGGGGTGAGCATCCTCGTCTCGTATGCGTGCTACATGCCGGTGATCTTCCTCGTGCAGCGGCTGCCCATCGTCGGCATGCTGATGATCCCCAAGACGCTGGCCTATCTGGCTGTCGCGTTGCTGGCCTATCGGGGGCTGTATCCATCGCGCGGGGCGCGGCGGATGCCGCAGCCGGCTTAGAGCAGCGTGGCAGGGCGCTGATCGGCAGGTGATTCGCCGTGCTAGATGTCCCGCTTCCCGGCGATTCGTCGCTCGCGGCCACAAATCCGATCTATAATGAAGGTAAGTTGAGCCGCAGCTATCCGGGAGGCAAGCAACGTGTACGAAAAGAGCATCGAACTTCTCAACAAGGGCGTCGCGGACGAGATCGCCGCGACCCTCCAGTATATGTACTTCCATTTCCATTGTGACGACCGGGGATACGACCTGCTGGCGGGGCTGTTCAAGAAGACGGCCATCGAAGAGATGGGGCACGTCGAGCGACTGGCCGAGCGCATTCTGTTCCTGAAGGGCGAGGTGGACATGACGCCCGCGGTGGCGGTGCAGCCCATCCACGACTTCAAGAAGATGCTGGAGCTGGCCCGCCAGATGGAAGAGGGCAGCGTCAAAGAGTACAACCTGTGGGCCAACGAGTGCGCCGCCGCTGCCAACTCGGCGTCGAAGACCGTGTTCGAAGGGCTGGTGGCGGACGAAGAGCGCCACTATGACCAGTACGACACCGAGATCGAGAACATCGTCGCCTTCGGCGAGCAGTACTTTGCCCTGCAATCCATCGAGCGCAGCAAGCGGCTCGGCGGGGACGGGCCGGTGTGATCTGATCTCCGGCTGTATTCTGACCGACCTTCGCCCCGTGCGACCGACTGCACGGGGCGATGTGTTTATGGTGCAGTCTGGAGGTAGCTGGCCGCGCCCAGCGCCAGAAACAGGATCATCGACAGCGTGTGGGCCAGCCACGGCGCGGCGATGCTGCGGCTGCGCTGGAAGACCCAGCCATACACCAGCCCGGCGGCAAAGGTCGCCGCGATGCCCGGCAGCGAGGCCAGCGGGAAGGTCGACACGCCGGGGCCGGAGGCAGGTGTCAGGTCGATGCAGAAGTGCCACGCCGTGAAGGCGACGGTGCTGACCAGCAGGCCCGCCGCGTCGCCAAAGCGCTGCTCGAAGCGCGGCTGGAGCCAGCCCCGGAAAAGAACTCCTGAAAGGGCACGGCCAGCAGCAGCGTCAGCGGCACGCCTACAGCCAGCTCGCGCCACAGGTCGGGGGCCAGCGCCCGCTCGCGCACCGTGAGGAACCCGATCAGCGCGGCGGCCAGCCCGCCGAGCAGTCCCCAGGCCAGCCCCGCGCCGAGCGTCCGGCGGGCGAAGCCCATGCGGACCCACTCGTCGCGCCGCCAGGCCCAGCCCAGCGGGAACAGAATCCCGGCGAAGACGAGGACGGGCAGCGCCGCCGGCACGGCGCGGGTCACGAGGCTGAGCGCGCAGAAGGCGGCGTAGGCGATCAGCGCTTCGGGGAGGGGGCGGGCGGTGGATGGGGCAGGGTCCATGTGGGGGCTCCTTTCGATGGCATGCCCACGTTGGCGGGCGGCATGAGCCGTCGGTGTTGTAGGGGCGGGTCTGTGCGGTGCGAAGCATCGCCACCCACCCCTACCAGCGGTGATTACTGGCGTGGGCCTAACGTCCGGCCGGGCGTTCTATGGACTGCCTCGCAGGGCTTCGAGGGCCTGCCCCATTTCGGCAGCGGTGGCGAACCGCTCGGTTGGTTTCCAGGCCAGCGCCCGCTCGATGATAGCCACAAGACCATCCGGCACGTCGGAGTTGAACTGCTGTATGGGTCGTTGGTCGAAGGAAAACGTTGGCTCGAAGCGCGGATCGCGGCGGGTGAGCAGATGGTGCAGCGTCGCTCCCAGCGCGTACACGTCGCTGGCAGGTGAGGCCAGCCCTTTGTACTGCTCAGGGGCGGCGTAGCCGTCGGTGCCAAACAGCGTGCCCCGCGCGCCCGCCTGGAAGGTCATCGCAATCCCGAAGTCGATCAGCCGCACGTGGCCCTGATCGTCGATCATCACGTTGCTGGGCTTCATGTCGCGAAAAACTACCGGCTCGGGCTGGTGATGATGCAGGTAACCGAGCACGTCGCACAGCTCGATTCCCCACTGCCAGACCTGTCCCACAGGCAGGGGCTGGTCGGTGCTGTTGAGTAGCACTTCAAGATCCTGCCCCTGCATGAACTCCATCACCAGGTACTCCCGATCCTCGATGCTGAAAGTGTCGTAGATATGCGGAATGGCAGGATGGTACAGCGTGGCAAGGATATCGGCTTCGCGCTTGAAGCTGCGGGCAGCCGTCTCCCGCAGGCGCGGGTCCTGCGACGGGGCCGCTTCTTTGACCACGCACAGCCTGAGGACGCGGAAGTGGAGGTCGCTGGCCTGGTAGACGGCCCCCATTCCACCCATGCCAATAATGCCCAGGATGCGGTAGCGGTTCTGCAGCACCTGGCCGGGTCGCAGCGTACCCTCAGGCCATGTGTCCATCGTGTGCCTCCACAACTCGTCTCGCCAGGCGGCCCATCCCGTCAAAACCTTTCACATCATACAGCCGGACCGCCAAACAGGAGGGTGGGCATTTTCCCGGTGATGAGTGCACAGCCACCGCCGAAGAGCATGGCAATCTCCAGAATGAGCAGCATCAGTTGATCTCCTACTGGTTCGCTGACCGGCCCACGTACGAGGTTAACGACACCAGTATAGCATGATATGTCTGGTGTGCGCCCCGGCTCCTCACTTCACGTGGAAGCTGCTCACGATCACGTCGAAACCGGCCTGCGCTGTGTCGAACCCGTTGGGGAACGACTTGCAGGCGATGGTGTACAGCCGCCCGTCCTTCTCCAGCCACACGTCGCGACGCTGCCACAGCGGCTCGCCCCAGAACTGCTTGTAGATTTCCTCGTAGGCTGGCAGCCCGTCGACCAGCGCCTTGCCCTGCGACAGCGTCTCTTCGCGCGGAATCCCGGCGTAGGCCTGCTGCGCCGCTTCCGCCAGCCCGACCCCTTCCGGCATAGCCGTCACCCGCACCTGGCACGCCACCGAGTACCTCTCGAACGGCGTATCGGTGCCGATCTGCGCGACGCCCGCCAGCACGTCCGAGCCGGTCTGCGTGTCGTGATACGGCACGCTGTAGTCGGGCCAGAATACCGACAGCGGCTGCCAGTCCGGCGGGTAATCAAACGCGACCTGTTCATCCTCAAAGTGATGCGCCCCGCCGCCCGGCTCAGCCGTCAGCGTGGGGCCGTTGGGGATGCGCGTCGGCGTGGCCGCCGGGCCCGTGGACTGCGGCCCGCAGCAGCACGCCATGCTCGACGCCGCCAGCGCGGCAGCCGCCAGCATGCCGACCGCCAGCGCCAGCCGTGTGGTCGTGGGATGTCGCATCGCACACCTCCTGATGATGTCTCGCCCCTACTTGCACAGCGGCGCGGTCTTGGTGAACGCCACCGTGACCGGCTGCGCGCCCAGCGTCCCCGCCAGCTCGACATGCTGGTCCTGCGTCGGGGCGTAGTCGGAGAAGTTGCTGCTCGTCTCGACCGGCGCAAACGCGCCGCCCTGCTCCGCCACGTCCAGCGAGGCGCTCTCGCCGGGCGCGATCTCGATACCACCCAGCGCCAGCGGATCGCCGCACCGGTTCCTGACCTCCAGCACGCCGCCGTTGCAGTTGTTCGCGCTGACTATCAGGCAGTCCACCTGCGGCGCGACCTCCACGTCGAGGATGGCCGTCTTGCCCGCGCAGCCGCCCACCGCCGGCCCGATGACCTTCATGCAGCCCGGCGCGGGGCTATCCTGCACCACGCAGCCCGCCAGCAGCGCGACCAGCGCCGCCACCCCAATCAGCACCAAGATCGCACGCTTGTTCATGTGCGCAGCCTCCCCGGCATCAGTACGCCCCGAACTCCGCCACCGCCGCAAAGAACGCCTCGACGTTCTCCCACGGGATGCCCTCCTCCGGCTCCAGGTCGTAGGCCGGGGCGAGGATCAGCCCGCCGCCTGCCCCCACCGTCTCGATCCGCTCGCGCACCTCGGCCCGGATGTCCGCCGGCGTGCCCCACGCCCAGCGCGTCGGCGTCCCGACCGTGCCGAAGAACGCCAGCCGGTCGCCATAGCGCCGCTTGAGCGCAGCGGGGTCCATCACGTCGGGCTGCACCGGGTTCAGCACGTCGACGCCGATCTCGATCAGGTCGGGGATGATCGGCTCGATGTAGCCGTCGGAGTGCCAGAAGATGTGCAGGTCCGGGTTGGCCGCGCGGCTGGCGTCGATGATCGTCCTGACGTGTGGCTTGAAGTAGCGCCGCCACATCGCCGGGCTGATCAGCATCCGCGTCGGTTCGCCGATGTCGTCGTCCAGCGCCAGCAGGTCGATGCCCGCCCGCGCCAGCGCCAATGACACGGCCAGGTGCATCGCCGTGAGCTGCTCCAGCAGGTAGTCGACCAGCGGCGGGTTCGTCGCCAGGTCGATCATGAACTGCTCGAAGCCGCGCAGCCGGTAGGCCGTCTCGAACAGCTCGCCGCCCAGGTGCGGCGGTGAGGCCATCACCGCGTAGCCGCTGCGGTGGTGCGCCTCGACGGCGGCGCGCAGCCGGTCGGGATGGACCTGCACCATGAAGTCGGGCAGCGGCGCGGCGGCGATCTCCTCGATGCTGTACGCGTCGGCCAGCCGCGCGTCGTTGGCGATCTCCGGGTGGTAGCCCCAGTCGTGATAGGTGCGCAGGATCGGCGTCGCCCCGACGTACACGTCGGCGGGCAGCCCGCGCAGGTAGCGCAGGAAGTCGACCTGCTCGCGCGGCTCTCGAATGTCCACAAAGCGGATCTCGGTGTCGAACAGCTCCTCGCCAGATTTGCCGGGGAAGCGCTCAAACGAGGTCGGGTAGAAGTTGACCATGCGGGGAACTCGGTCGGGCTGCTGGTGGCGCAGCACGGCCAGCACGCGCTCGCGAGGGTTCATCGGGTTTGCTCCAGGTGGTGGTGTCGGCCCAGACATCCCTAGCATAGCACAACTTTGGTTGCGCGGTGCGCGTGACCTTATCCCCGTCTCCGGCGGCGTAAGCCGCCTCCAACTCCCCCTCTCCAAACTTGGAGAGGGGGAAGGGGGTGAGGTTCCCCTCATGCGTGTGCTGCCCGCGCGGCGTCCGGGGGTGGGGGTCCGCCCGCGCGCGTTGTTCCCCCCGCCGACTCATGCTACACTGCCCGTATCCTGTCCGGGGAGCCGCCCATGACTCTGCACACCGATGCAGCCGACACGCCCGATCTGTACATCCGCCAGATGCGCATCGTGTGGCGCGATACGTTCATCGTCGCGCACAACGAGCAGAACGAGCACGCCGATTTCCTGACGCGCGCCTGCGAGCGGCTGCGCCGCCTGCCGTGCTACCTGTCTGACACGCGCGCCGAGCCGCCCGGCAACTGGCCGGAGGAGCTGCGCGTCGCCGACCGCGTCTCGCAGAACGTCGCTCGCAACGGCCATCCTGACCTGCTGCGCTTCCAGCTTGCCGACCTGCAGATGGCGAACCTGCGGCCCACGCTGGCCCGCTGGCACCGCCCCCCGGCGCAGTTGAGCGCGGCCCAGATCAGGACCGCCGCCGTCGACGCCGACAGCCTGCGCTCGTGGATCGGCGTGACGCCGCAGGTGGTGCTGCACCGCGCGGGCGTCGGCATCGTCGAGTACACCGCTGCGATCTACGCCCCCGGCGCGCATCCCGAAGACGACCGTATGCCCGCCGTGCCGGGCTTCACGCCGGACGAGGCCATCGAACTGGTGCGGCTGGGCATCCAGACCCAGCTTCTGAGCCTGCCCGACGCCTGGCGCAACATGATCCCGGAGGCCGCCGCCGAGTGGCGCTTCTTCAGCGTCGTCGGCCTGGGGCCCGACAAGCACCTGGCGCTGGGCGGCCTGCGTGACCTGTCGCAGATCATCTCAGCCCACCTCAACGCGCCCGACCCGCACGGCGTGCGCCGCCGCCGCCAGGCCCCCACCGCCGTCGACATCCGCCCGGCGCGGCCCACCGGCTCGACGACCGTCGTGCTGGTCGAGACCGAGCCGCAGGCCGGCAGCCTGGGCGAGTTCGTGGCGCAGTATGCCGCCCCGCTGCGCGGCGTCGGCGCGATGGACACCTACTTCCGCGAGCGGGCGCTGGCCGTCGTCGAGCGCGAGCTGTCCGATAACCTCAGCACCGACTCCGAGACGGCGGTCTACCTGCTGGGCAACAGCGAGCTGATCGTCTTCAACGACGAGCTGCCGCCTATCATCACCCAGACGCGCGGTCGGCTGGGCCTGCGCACGGAAGCCGCCACCGTCTACTACCTGTACATGCACTACGCTGTCCTGCTCGAATGGGTCTATCTTCAGGACGCGCTGCTGCGCGCCTACCTCCAGCGCCTCGACGTGCTGGTGGCGTCCTCGCCGCTGCGCCGCCGCGAGATGATCGGCGCGCTGCACGGCGCGCTGGCCGACCTGATCCAGTATCAGGAGGACATCACGCCGTTTGCCACGCGCATCGAGTTCCTGGAGAAGACCCGCGCGCACCACAAGCTCGACCAGCTTGGCGAGCGCTTCGAGCGCAAGCAGGACCTGCTGCTCAACTACTCGTCGGAGTACCACGATTTTCGCGAGGCGCGTGCGGCGGAGTTCCTCAACTGGCTGGCGGCGATCCTGGCCGGCGGGGAGCTGGGCAACCTGGCGGTGACCGCCTTCGGCATCACGCCCGACCGCCGTCCGCTGTACCTGGGCATCACGCTGGGCTGCATCGGGCTGGCGATTGTGGTGATGACCGTCCTGCGGGTGTTCAACCGGCGGTGAGAGAGAATTCTATCGGCGGAGGCAATGATTAGGGGCTAGCCCCATGACAAACAAGTGCTTGCTGTGTGGCAAGGAGACGATTCTGCATCCAAACAACTCTCGTTATCTTACAGAGCGGTGGAAGGCAGTCGCCAGCGGCCTGTGTCCAGATTGTTACACGCCCGCCCTTGCTAGAGATATACGACGGCTACCCAAACAAAGAAGACGGGCAGTCAAATCGGAGCTCGATTTGGTTTATTGCATCAGATCCTTCATCAGTCTACGGGGCGTCTGGAGAAGCAGACCGGAAGAAGGCACGGAAGCGGCTGCAATGGTTACCCACTGCTTTGGAGAGAATAGTGCCAGTGCACGAGAACACCGCTCGTGTTGCGAATGAGATGAAGCGCTTGGTGGCAAGTGCCCTTGAAGGCAAAACTTTGGAAGCGCGGGAGGCGGCGCGGCATGTCGATGAACGCTATCCAGAGTTACTACGTTGCATTAACAAGAATAGCAGCCTGACATTCGAACAATGGTACAGCACGCTTGAGTATTTTGAACATAGCTGTGCATACTGCGGAGGTGAATACGAATTGATTGAGCACTTCTTGCCACTTTCGCTTGGCGGTGGGACAACCTGGGACAATTGTGTGCCATCGTGCACAGCATGCAACGTACGCAAGGGAAACCGACACCCAAACGACCTCGACAACGACTTCCCAGGGCTCAATCGAATTAGGGTCTATCTTGCATCCAAGAGCAACAATTGACAGGAGAGAGCTCAGTGAGTCGGGGGTAAGTGCCAACCGCCGCCCGACCCTGTATACTGGGGGCAAGGAGATGTGCCTATGACAATCATCAGACTGCGCTATGAAAACGGCCAGCTTATCCCGCTCGACCAGCGCTGCCCGATCTGGTACGACGGCGACGAGATCGAGATGGGGCTGCGTCACGTGGACGAAAGCGGCAACCTGCGCGCGATGCTGGATCGCACACGCGGCCTGTGGGCCGGCCAGGAGGTGAGCCGCCTGCGGACCTGTCGTCGCCGATGGAGGGCATGTTCGACGATGACATAGCAGACCTGTCACCACCCGTCCGCCGCGGTTGATCTCAGCGTCTTTGCTCGCCCCACTGTGATTTCTTCGACCTTTTACCCTGACGTACTCAGGCGATCGTCTCGCGGCTCTCTCGCACCTTCCCCACCCGCCCCAGCGCCAGCCCCAGCAGGAACGCCCCCAGGAACATCGCCGGCACTGCGATGGCCACCAGGAACATCCGCCCCGGCGCGATGCTGCGCAACAGCACCGCGTGGGTCGGGTCGGCGGGGTCCACGTACACGTCGACCACTTTGCCGCGCGGGTAGGCCTGCACCACATGCGCGGCTGCGGCCTCGTTGTCGGTCTGCGTGTCGTTGAACGTGATCGCGTGCCCGCTGTACTCCTGCCCGCCCAGCCGGTAGCTGTAGGTGACGTCGGGCGCGTACAGGAAGCCCTGCGGCGTCGAGACCTGCGACACCCGCGCCGAGACGACCGTGCCCTGCGCCGCCATCCAGCGCTGGCTGTCGATCAGCAGCGCCCAGTCGTGGGCCGAGGTCGCCTCAACGAACCCCGCCAGCGCCAGCAGCGCCGCCCCGATGACCAGCATGGGCACGTCGCCGCGACGCAGCCCGCGCGGCAGCGCCGGGTCCTCGGCGCGCTCCGCCCGCCGGATGTCCCGCGAGACGCCCACGCTGATGACGAACAGCGCCGCCGCCAGCACCGCCGGCGTCAGCAGGAAGAAAGCGGATGGCATCGCGTCACCTCGTCACGTCAGGGGGCCGGGCAGGCGCTGGCCGGCCAGCCCCGGCTCACGCCGTCCAGGTAGATGCGCAGCAGTTGGTACTCGCCCACGCTCAGTCGCCGATTCGCCTTGGAGCCATACTCTGCCCGGTAAGCTATACCAATCTTATGGTAGCGACATATTACCGGCTCGGCGAGTGGGTTGCACGGTGTTTCGTCGAGGTTGGCCGTGCACGAAGGCTGCACGAGCTGGTCGAAGACGGCGTGCCGCCGCGCCTCCGGCATCGTGATGAGCGGGTCGGTCAGCAGAATGACCGCCGCGTAGGTCAGCCCGACCGCCGCCCACAGAATCGCTATGCTCCTGCCGCTGATCCGCGCCACGCGCCCTCCTTAGATGCCACTCTGCGCCGCTACAGTACCACCGCTGCGGCGGGCTGGCAAGGCGCGCCTGATGGGTCTCGTTCCCGGCGATCCCTTCCCGGCGATCTGCGAACCGCCGGGCCGCCGCCGTGTTGTCAACAACCCGGCGCTGTGTCATGCTCTATAATAGATGGGGTATCACATCCCCATCGCGTTGCGACAGGGGGTGCTCAGTGGCAGAGATCTCGCAGGCGGCTACGTTACGACGCTGGTCACCGACAGCCGCGCGGCGTCGCGGGTGATGGATATGGCGGGCTGAGGCGGGCGGCACGCTGGCTGATGCCCAGCCTGACCATCTCTCAATCAAGACCGGTACAACTCACACTCTCCTAGAAGAGAGGCTAAGATCTAGATGACGGGTAGAACACAGATCTATGAATTAATGGGGGTTCCCGCCCAAGGCATACTGCTAACTGATGCCAGAGTTCAATTATGGGGCAAGGAACTGTTACTCGATTGCTTGTATGCTCCGTGGGAATCGTCAAAGTCATTCCAAGTACTGTTCATCAACTGCAAGGAGATACACTGGGAATTCTATGGCAATGGTGGCATCGATACCCTTGCGGATGTGATTGGAATTCTATTGGGCGCAGATGAGTACAGGAAACCGGCTGTAGTCAACACGACCATGTTTGAAGTGATTGTCTTATATGGAAAGCTAACCATCATCAAAGATTGGGATCTTGGTCCGAAGAAATAAAGAATCGCATGTACTTCCAACCTTCATCCTGGGCAGTCCAAAGTTACTTCAGACACCGGGCCCTATAGCCCCACCAGCACGACCGCCCCGCGCGCGGGGAGAGAGTTTTACACGCTGGGTTACTACCAACGACTTAAATCATGCGCAACGTGAAGACCTACATACAGATAATAGGGGTGCTGGCAGCCGGGCTACTCATTGCCTTTGGGCTCCTTTATTCTTCGTCTAAGTCTCGAATTGCAGGAAGTATAGTGGTCAGTGAATACGGGGGAGACCTCTGTATCTTGGGCCCTACCAGATGGCAGAAAAGTGTCTGGGCGACGGACATTATCCGGCTTGGTCTCCTAACGGGATGGAAATTGCGTTTTCCCATATGACATCAGAAGGTACACGGTGGAATGTCGATATCTATACAATCAATAAGGATGGAAGCAATTTGGTGCGCCTCACCGACGATATGGGCACAGAGGATTATCCGGCATGGTCACCCTCCGGTGCAGAAATCGCTTATAGTCTGGGATGTCATCTCTATGTGATGGACAGCGACGGAGGAAACCCGCGTCCCATTCTGGATACTGAGCTCTGTGTACGATACCCTGATTGGTCACCTGATGGCGGAAGAATCGCACTGGCAGCGTTCAACGAAGAGAATGGGTCATGGGTAGTATATGTACTCGATCTCGTCAACTCTAATCTTACACTTCTGACTGAGGGATTGGATTATGCCAGTCATCCCGCGTGGTCG
Source organism: uncultured Chloroflexia bacterium (assembly GCA_963787375.1). GTDB lineage: Bacteria > Chloroflexota > Anaerolineae > Aggregatilineales > UBA3940 > CAWBCR01. The sequence continues at coordinate 114,674 of CAWBCR010000029.1, forward strand.
CCGGATGGCGAGCAAATAGCGTTTGAACCGGAACGCGACGGGAATATCGACATCTATGTCATGGATGCGGGCGGTGGGGATGCTACACGGTTGACCAATGAGCCTCACCAGGATATGGTACCTGTCTGGTCCCCCGATGGTCAGACGATTGCTTTTTTCTCCGGTCGAGGTGGAGGACATTGGCAATCCGAAGGCGGTCCGCGCGAGAGCTACGAGATTTACCTCATGAGTAAAGATGGCAGCGGACAAAAGCGATTGAGTTTCGGTCCGTCCGGGGCGCTGGAAGGGCTTGATTGGTTCGGATCGAACTGACCTGCTGCGCGTACTCCTAACCTATCCCCCCGCCAGCACGACCGCCCCACGCGCGGGGATCGTCAGCGCGAGGTGGCCGCTGTTCGCGGCCAGCGCCTGTTCGTCCCCGGCAGGCCACACCGAGCGGTACGCTTGCGGGGCCCCGTCCGGCAGGTCGACGTTCAGCGCGGTGTGCTTCTCCGTCTTGTTGAACAGCACCACCACCTGCTGCCCGTCGAGCGCCCGCACGAAGCCAAAACAGCCGTCCGGCACGTCGAGCGCGGTAAAAGAGCCGGTGCGCAGCGCCGCGTGCTGATGCCGCAGCGCGGTCGCGGCGCGAACGTTGGCCAGCAGGTCGTGGTCCCACGCCGACTCCTCATCCCACGGGAAGGCGGCGCGGCAGTACGGGTCGTCCGCGCCGGTCATGCCGATCTCGCTGCCGTAGTAGATGTTCGGCGCGCCGGGCATCGTCATCTGGAACAGCACGCACTGCTTGAGCGCGGCCTTGTCGTCGCCGGCGATCCACAGCGCGCGGGCGGTGTCGTGGCTGTCGAGCATGTTGAGCTGCGCGTAGGTCACCGCCGGGTCGTACAGGTTCAGCATGCGTATGATCACCTCGGAGAAGCCGGGCGTGTCGAGCGGCTCAAGGCGCAGGTGCGGCTTGGGATACTTGCGCAGCGTGTCCCCGCGAAGAAGCTGAGCGAGGCCCACATGAAGATGTAGTTCATCACCGCGTCGAACTGGTCGCCTTGCAGCCAGCGCTGCGCCTCGTGCCAGATCTCGCCCACGATGTAGGCGTCGGGGTTGGCGGCCTTGACCGTGCGGCGGAACTCCTGCCAGAACGAGTCGTCGTCGATCTCGCCGGGCACGTCCAGCCGCCAGCCGTCCGCGCCGAACTCCAGCCAGTGCCGGGCGACCTGCATGATGTGGTCGCGCACGCCGGGGTTGTTCGTGTTGAGCTTGGGCAGCGACGGCAGCCCCCACCACGATTTGTAGTTGGCCGGGTGCTTGGCGTCGCTGGAGTAGGGGCGCAGCGGGTAGCCGTCGATGGTAAACCAATCGACGTAGGGCGAGTCCGCGCCGTTCTCCACGATGTGGTGGAAGGCCCAGAAGCCGCGCCCGGTGTGGTTGAACACGCCGTCGAGCACCACGCGCACGTCGCGGCGGTGCGCCTCGTCGAGCAGCTCGCGCAGCGCCTCGTCGCCGCCCAGCAGCGGATCGACGTGGAAATAGTCGTAGGTGGCGTAGCGGTGATTGGTCGCCGAGGCGAAGATCGGGTTGAGGTACAGCGCCGTCGACGCCCAGGTCCGTCAGGTAGTCCAGCTTATCGACGATGCCGCGCAGGTCGCCGCCCTGGTAGCCCTGCTGTTCGGGCGGGCTGCCCCACGGCTTGAAGACGATGCCCGGCGCGTGCGGCGTGCGCGGGCTGCGCGCGAAGCGGTCGGGGAAGATCTGGTAGAAGACGGCGTGTTTGACCCATTCGGGCGTGGTGATGGTCATCGGTACTCCTGTAGTTGGCTGTCGCGGCGCGCGCACATGAACCGTGTGGGCGGCCAGCACATAAGCATAACGGGCAGGGGGGGTGAAGTCAATACAGGGATCGAAACTTCACCCCCTGGCCGCGCCGCAGGCGGGTTGCCGGAGAGTGGGGAGAACCGAGCGAAGCGGGCGAGGGGGTGAGGTCAGATTCTCGCGGCTGGCGCTTTGACCCCCGGCAGGGTATACTCTCTTCAGATTAATGCACAAGGACCACAGACAGACCATCTCGGACCCGGCATTAGGCCGGGTCCTTCGTTTGTTACGGCCAGAAAGTAAAGGTATGAGCAGTATAATGGCATCTATTGACAGCGTATCACCCGCCGAGCGCCTCACCGGCACGGTCAGGTGGTACAACCACAAAAAGGGCTTCGGCTTCGTGACGCCCGACGACGGCAGCGAGGATATCTTCCTGCACCACTCGGCGGTACAGCGCAGCCTTCAGCCGCGGCTCGACGAGGGCGAGCGCGTCGCGTTTGGCGTCGAGCATCGCAAGAAGGGCCCCTCCGCCGTCGACGTCACGCCGCTGGGCGAGCGCGTCGCGCCGCCGGCAGCCGCCCCGCGCGCCGTCGAGCCATCGGCGCAGGCGCAGGCCGCCGGCCCGTCGTTCGCCGACCTGGGCCTGATCGACCCCCTGCTGCGTGCGGTGGCCGACTCGGGTTACGTCGAGCCGACACCGATCCAGGAGGAGGCCATCCCTTACGTGCTCGACGGCGCGGACCTGATGGGCGCGGCGCAGACCGGCACCGGCAAGACGGCGGCCTTTGCGCTGCCGATCCTCCAGCGGCTGGTCGAGAACCCTGTCGTGCCGGGTCATTCGAACGGCAAGAAGGCCGTGCGCCCGATCCGCGTGCTGGTGCTCTCGCCGACGCGCGAGCTGGCGATCCAGATCAAGGACAGCTTCAAAGACTACGGCAAGTACACGCCGGTCAAGGCCACCGTCATTCACGGCGGGGTCGGCCAGGGCAACCAGGTGCAGGCGCTGCAGCGCGGCGTCGACGTGCTGGTCGCCACGCCGGGCCGCCTGCTCGACCTGATCGGGCCAGGGCTACATCAAGCTGGATCAGGTCGAGGTGCTGGTGCTCGACGAGGCCGACCGCATGCTCGACATGGGCTTCATCTACGACGTGCGGCGCATCGTCAAGCTGGTGCCGTCCGGCGACCAGCGCTGCTGTTCTCGGCGACGCTGCCGCAGGAGATCGTGGACCTCGCCAGCAGCATGCTGCGCAAGCCGATCAGCGTGTCAGTCACGCCGGATCAACCGGCGGTCGAGGCGATCGAGCAGAAGGTGTTCTTCGTGCCCAAGCAGAAGAAGCAGGACCTGCTGGAGCAGGTGCTGCGCGACCGCGCGGTGACGCGCGCGCTGGTCTTCACCCGCACCAAGCACGGCGCGAACAAGGTGGTCAAGAACCTGGTCAGGGCCGGCATTCCCGCCGAGCCGATCCACGGCAACAAGTCGCAGACGGCGCGGCAGCAGGCGCTGGAGAACTTCCGCGCGGGCCGCACGCGCGTGCTGGTGGCGACGGATGTCGCCTCGCGCGGGATCGACGTGGAGGACATCTCGCACGTCATCCAGTTCGACCTGCCCAACGATCCCGGAGACCTACGTGCACCGCATTGGCCGCACGGGCCGCGCGGGCGCGGACGGTATCGCGCTGGCCTTCTGTGAGGACAGCGAGCGCCCGTACCTCAAGGACATCGAGAAGCTGATCCGGCGGCGCGTGCCCGTCGCGCAGGGCGACATGCGGCGTTATTACGTTTCTTTGAAAAGATTAATTATAGATCATGTCTGATGAGTGGGGGCGTCAATAAATGCATCAGCGCCCGCCCCCTTTGAGTCTCGGAGAAACTCATGCTGCTTACGACTCGCGGCGACGGTGACACCCCCATAAGCGATTGCCGGACAGCGCCGCGCCACAACCGGGGTGCACCCGTCGCCGTCTAATGCCTGCCAGCAGGTAGTCGCCGGGGGCGAGTGGTCCGGCATCGAGTCATCTTCCTGACGATCTCATGATCCTGCCAGCCCAGAACGGGTACGTCCCACGCGCGCGCTTCTCCTCGTACATGCCTCCCAATCAACCGTGCCGTCTGAGTGGCGAACACCCATAATTCGTCTGATCGGGGGCCAGCGCCTCCAATCCGCCACGCATGTCGCCGGGCAGGACCGGCACATCACGGCCGCGGTCCCGACTGCCCCCTTTTGAGGCCCCCCCCCCCCCCTACCCATGAACGGCTTATGCGCATCGGCTCTATACTCACTGACCCCTCTCCCCTATTCTCCTAACGCTCTATTGCCATTCCCCCCCTCTCCCCCCCCCCCCCCCCACCTCACACTCCTCCCTCTCAACCCCCCCTCCCCTCCCTCTCACCAAACTCCCCCATCAACTCCCCCCCTCCCCCACCTCCCCTCCCTCTCCCCTTCCCCCTCCCCCTCTTCCTCTCTCCTCACCCCCTTCACCCTCCCCCTCAATCCCACCCTCTTCTCTCCCCCTCTATCTCTCCTCCCCCCCCTCCCTCCCCCCCCTCCCCCCCTCCCCCCCCCCCTCCCCCCCTCCTCTCTCTCCTCCCCTCCCCCCCTCCCCTCCCCTTCCCCCCCCCCCCAATCCCCCCCCCCCCCCCCCCCCCCCCCCTGATCACGCCTCGGAAATCGTCGCTCTAAATTCCCCCTCCTCCCCCCCCCCCCCCCCCCCCCCCCCCCCCCCCCCCCCCCCCCCCCCTCCCCCCCCCCCCCCTCCCCCTCCCCCCTCCCCTCCCTCCCCCCCCCCCCCCCTCCCTCCCCCCTCCCCCCCCCCCCCCCCCCCCCCCCCCCCTTCCCCCCCCCCCCTCCCCCCCCCCCCCCCCCCTCCCCCCCCCCCCCCCCCCCCCCTCTTCTTCCCCCTCTCTCTCCCCCCCCCCCGATAAAAACAGCCGCCCCGGTAGTCTCACGGGGCGGCTGTGCGAATCGTGGTCCGATTGGTGCGGGGCTGTCAGCGCAGGTTGGTGTCGATCTGCGAGATTTCCTTGGCCACCATGCGCTTGTAGCTGGGCATGATGCGCCGGATCTTCGCGCCGCCGAGCAGGTCGAAGGCGTGCTCGATAATCTCTTTCTCGTCGAGCAGGTCCTGTACGTTTGCGAGCGTCTTGCGCCGGGGGATCAACGCGGTGATGCGGCCAATCAGCGGGAACGGCGCGGCGGTCACCGCCGCTTCCCACGGAACGCCGACCTTTTCGCGAACCTGCTTGATGGTGCTCTTGCGGTTGAGATGCTCATGCAGGTGAATGCCCTTGGCCACTTCGATCACCAGGTAGCGGTGGATGCGCAGCAGCGTCATCCAGCTTGTATACATGGTCATCCCGTAGGCCAGCAGCAGCAGGCTGATGACCAGCGCGTTAGCCTGGTAAAAGTGCAGGATCGCGCGGCCCACCTGACCCAACATCACGTCGACAATGTACCCGACCATCCTGACCGATCCTTCCACAACCGGGAAGCCGTTTCAGCCAGGCTTGCGCCTGTTCTGGAAACGGCTCCCCGTTCCACGGGAGCGCCGCGCGGACTGCGCCGCACTCCCTGCTCGCGTTCAGAGTTGAGAAGCGGCTACTTATCGCCAGCCGGCGCGGCAGTCGGCTCAACAACCGGCTCAACGACCTTCGGCGCAGCGCCTGCGAAGACGTCCCACGCCTCTTCGTTCCGCTTGTACAGGAAGAACAACACGGCGTCGACGACAGCCCAGATCCCCATGCCGATCCAGCCCAGGTACTGGCCGGCCCACATGAAGGCCAGCGGCGTCCACACGAAGCCGTCGGCGATACTGGAGACCATCGTGGCGTTCTCCGGGATGGTGATGGTGCCGGTCTCGATCGCGTTCTGCGTGATCGCCGGGGCCAGCGCGTTCGCGGTGTAGAAGCCGACGATCAGCAGCACGGTGCCGATGATGATCATGCGCACCACATTGCCCTTGGCCGCTGGCGCGATCTGCGTGCACCAGAAGACCAGCACGGCCAGGTCGGCGAACAGCACCATGCGGTTGCCGGGCAGGATGATCGACAGGACGATCCCGATCGGGACCAGGATCAGGCCGGTCGAGATGTTGGCCGGGTGGCCGGTCAGGATGGCCGAGTCGAGGCCAATGTAGACCTCGCGGCCACCGGCGCGCTTCGACATGAAGTCGCGGGCGGCTTCGGAGATCGGGATCAGGCCTTCCATCAGGATGCTGACCATGCGCGGCAGGATGACCATGACCGCGGCAAGGTTCACGCCCAGGATCAGGATCTTGGCCAGCGTGCCCACGAAGTCGGTGCCGAACTCGGCGAAGTAGGCGATCAGGCCCAGGATGATGCCGATCAGCAGGCCCATGATCATCGGGTCGCCGAGCGTCGGGCCAAACGTCCTCTCGATGGCTTCGGTGTCCGCCTGAAGGTCGCGCAGGCCGGGGATCTTGTCGATGAGCCAGTTGACCGGCAGGCCGATGACCACCAGCGGCGCGGTCGCGCCGTGCGGGATCGAGATGCCGGGCAGATCATAGAACTCCTGGATGCCCTTGGCCGTCCAGTCGCCCAGGAACAGCATGAAGGCGGCGGCGAGGCCGGCGGCGACCAGGCCCATCCACAGATTGCCGGTCACAACGGTGACCAGCGAGCCGGCAAAGGCGAAGTGCCAGAAGTTCCACAGGTCGACGTTGAGCGTCTTGGTGATGCCGGGGATCAGCAGCACGATGTTGACGAGCAGCGCGACAGGAATGACGAGCAACCCGACTTTCGTCGCAAAGGCGACGGCGGCGGCGGCAGGCCAGCCGACATCCCAGATGTCACGCTGAATGTGGGCATTGGTGACCATCGCCCCCGACACACCTGTCAGCGCGCCCCACATGAGGCCGATGACCAGGTTGATGCCGACGAAGGCGACGCCAATCGTCACCGCCGCGCGGAAGGCCCGCCCCAGCTTCGCGCCAAGCGCAATGGCGAAGATGAAGATGAAGATGGGCAGCAGCACGGTCGAGCCCAGCGTGTTGACCAACTGGTTGATGACTTGAACAATCGCATCCATGCCAGAACCCTCCAGGGTTGGTAGCTAGAGAACTGTAGTCGTGAGATCGAGACTGAGTGTAGCGTGAGCGTCGATGGTGTGTTTGATCTCCTTTTGCCTCCTTATTGTCACTGCGGCCCGTCAGTGGTCTTGCGTTTAAGCCGGTCAGGTGCCGGCCAGCCGCCTGTTAAGTGCTTCATCAAGAGTGTCTAGAAACTCTCATGATGAAACCGATGGTTTGACCGAAAGCGCTTTCGGTCAAACACTCAGTCTTTCAGGATGTCGATGATCTGGTCGATGACCGCCTGCGTGCCGACGCCGGTCAGGAACGCCAGGCCCTTAATTACCGGGATGCCGGGGTCAAAGCGTAACTGTGACGTGGTGACGATCAGATCGGCACCCGCAACCAGCCCCGGCAGCTCGGTCGCCTTGCACTGCCTGGTGACGACCGCGATCCCGGCTGCCTTGCAGGCGTCTTCGATGGCTTTGGCGGCCACCGTCGAAGTGGCGATGCCCGTCCCGCACGACACTAGTACCGTTTTTGTCATGTCTTTGACCTCCGCTGTAACCTTGCTGAAAACGAATTCGCTACACAGCTTCGACGCTGGTCAGCGCAGAAAAAATCTCGTCGACGGTGCGGGCCGCCATCAGCCGGTCGATGGTCGCCGGCTGCTGGAGCACGCCTGCCACCTGCTGAAGCATCTCGATCTGCGACTTGGGCTGGTCGAGCGCCAGCATGATCACAAGCTGAACCGGCACCTCTTCGTCGGTCTCGACCATGTTGTGGAAGACAACCGGCTGGGCGAGGGTCGCCAGCGCCAGCGCGGGCCGGTTGACGTACTCGATGTCGACGTGCGGGATGGCGGCGTTGATGCTGCCGCCCAGCGGCAGGCCGGTGGGCATGTTGGCCTCGCGGGTCAGCGTGGCCTCGATGAAGTCGTCTTTGACGCAGCCCAGCTTGAGCAGTCGCCCGCCCAACGCGCGGATCACGTCTTCCGAAGTCGCGGCCTCAAGGTTCAGGATGACGGCGTCGGGGCTGAGAAAGCTGGTAATCCCCATGGCGGACCACCTCCGGGTCGGCGTGTAAGCCGAGGAACGACGGTTCGAGAGTGTGGGATGCGAGCAAGAAGCTGTGCTCGCGAAAAGTGCGGTCCGATAGTCGCGTCGGGGCCCACCGGCGCATGGTTACGAAGGAGGGACAAGGCCTATACATGAGAAGGTAAACAGTCCGGGCCTGGCGCACACAGTCGCTACGTGTGCTCTGGGAGTATATCCATAATCAAGAACACCACTCGGATGCTTTAGGTGCTTGACTCCCCTTAAATTCTGGGCTAAAGTAACAATTGTGAATTGAAATTTCACATTCGTGAATTAGCGTACAACAAAAAAGCCTGTTTGTCAATTCCCAAACGAAGGCCGGGGCGTGTATCTTTCGAGGCGACGCAGGAGAACCGGCCTGCTGCCGCCACTCCATCTCTCTCCCCGGCGCGACATGAATCATCAGGTACACTTTGCCTCTGCTACCGGGGTACGCGCAGCCGCCCATCCCTGTGATCAGGCTGCCCATCTAACCACAGCCGCGGCAGACTTGACAGGCAAACTCCTATGAGCAAACATCGACGTGGTGATGACCGGGACGAGCTGCTGGCCGACGTGGCCGAGATGTACTATGAAGAACTCGCTGACGCAGGCGCAGATCTCACGCTCGGTGGGTGTGACACGCTCGGCGATCTCGCGCATGCTGACCGAGGCACGCGAAAAGGGCATCGTCGACATCCGCATCCGGCGGCCCCTGCGCTACGATGCGGCACTGGGCGCGGCGTTGATGCAGCACTTCGGGCTGCGCAGCGCCTACGTGGTCTCGTGGAAGAACACCGCGCACGACGACGACCTGCGTGACCGGCTGGGGCACGCCGCGGCGCAGGTGCTGGCCACGATGCTGACGCCGGGCGCGACGGTCGGCGTGGCGTGGGGCACGACCGTCAGCGCGACCATCGACGCCTTCGACCTGCCGGACCCCGTGCCGGTGACGGTCGTGCAGTTGGTGGGCGTGCTGGGATCGAGCAGCCACGCCTACAACGCGCAGGCGCTGGTCGAGCGGCTGGCGCGCAAGACCGGCGGCGAGGGTGTGTACCTGTATACGCCCTTCATTGTAGAGAACGCCGACACAGCCCGCTCGCTGCTGGCCATGCCGAACGTGCAGCAGGCCATCGAGACCGGCAGGCACGCCAGCATCGCGCTGCTGGGCATCGGCTCGACCCAGCCGGAGCTGTGCGAGCCTGTACCAGGGCGGGCACATCTCGCTCGAAAATCTGCGCGCGCTGTGCGCCGCCGGGGCCGTCGGCGACGTGAGCGGCCATCACTTTGACGTGAACGGGCAAACGTCCGACCTGGAGTTTCACCAGCGGCTGGTGGGCATCGCGCAGGATGACCTGCTGCGCGTCCCGGCGCGGCTGGCCGTGGCGGGCAGCCCGGCCAAGGCCGAGGCGATCCTCGGCGCGCTACGCGCCGGCTACGTCACCATCCTGGTCACCGACAGCCTGGCCGCTGCCCGCGTGCTGGAACTGGCCGGGGTGGATGTGAACGGCTGAACGTCACCCCCTGACCTCGCCCGACCTGCGGTCGGTCTCGGTCTTCCCCCTCTCCAAATTTGGAGAGGGGAGTCGAGCGCAGCGAGACGGGGTGAGGTAAACCTGCGAATCATCATCTGATCCCATCATCTCACCGGAATAGGGTATGGACCTCAAAACACTCAAAACGCTTCTGATCGACGGCGACGGCGTGTTGTGGAGCGACGCCGAAGCCGTGCCGGGGCTCGACGCGCTGTTTGACGCCATCGCCGCGCGCGGCATCCAGTGGGCGCTGCTGACCAACAACAACACCCGCACCGTCGGCGACTACGTCGCCAAGCTGGACGGCTTCGGTATCAAGGCCGACTCAAGCCGCGTGTTCACCAGCTCGACCGTCACCGCCGAGTACCTGGTCGGGCGCTACGGGCCGCACGCCGCCGTGCACAGCGTCGGCATGAAGGGCCTGACCCAGACGCTGATCGACGCCGGGCTGACCGTCACGAGCGGCGAGGAGCCGCCGCCGCACCCGGTGGTGGCGGTCGCCGCAGGGCAGGACCGCGCCATCACCCACGACAAGATCAAGGTCGCCATGCGGCTGATCCTGGGCGGCGCGGAGTTCGTCGCCACCAACACCGACGCCAGCTTCCCCACGCCCGATGGCCTAGCGCCCGGCACGGGGATGGTCATCGGCGCGCTGAAGGGCGTCACCGAGATGGAGCCGACCGTCATCGGCAAGCCGCACACCGCCATCTTCGAGGCGGCCATGCGCCACTTCGACGCCGACGCGGCGACGACCGCCATGCTCGGCGACCGGCTGGAGACGGACATCCTGGGCGGGATCAACGCCGGGATCGGCACCATCTGCGTGATGACCGGCATCACCACGCCGGAGATCCTGGCGACCACCCCCATCCGGCCCGACGTGGTGTTCGACAGCATCGCCGAGCTGGCCGAGGCGCTCGCGCCGGTCGGGGTTGAGGGCGGCGAATGACCCGACCGCTGATCCTCGTCACCAACGACGACGGCATCGACTCGCCGGGGCTGGCGGCAGCCGTGGCCGCGCTCGACCCGCTGGGCGATCTGCTGATCGTGGCCCCGGCGGAGCAGCAGACCAGCATGAGTCGCAGCCGCTCGCAGCAGCACGGCGCGGATGGGCGGCTGTTCCGGCGCGAGGTACGATTTGGCGAGCAGGTGTGGCCCGCCGTCGCTGCCAACGCCACGCCCGCGCTGGTCGTCGAGCACGCGGTGCAGGAGCTGGCTCCGCGCCCCATCGACCTGGCCGTGTCGGGCATCAACTACGGCGAGAACGTCGGCACGTGTGTCACCGTGTCGGGCACCATCGGCGCGGCGCTGGAGGCTGCCGAGCTGGGCATCCCGTCGCTGGCCGTCTCGCTGGAGGTCGACAAGCGGCTGCACTTTGCGCACGATCTGGAGTCGCTGGACTTCGGCGCGGCGATGCACTTCACGCGGCTGTTCGCCGCCGGGATGCTGGGCAAATCGCTGCCCCCCGACGTGGACCTGTTCAAGGTCGAGGTGCCGGCGTCGGCGACGCCGCACAGCGGCTGGGTGGTCGCGCCACAGGACCGCCTCCGCTATTACCGGCTGACGCTGCCGGCGCGCGATGACCCGTTCACCGGCGAGGCGTACGTCAGCCACCTCATTGCCAAGGGCGAGTTCGCCATAGAGGGCAGCGACACCTGGGCGCTGGCGCAGGGGCTGGTGTCGATCACGCCGCTGAGCCTCGACCTGACCGCCCGCACCGACCTCGACGCGCTGCGCGTTATGTTTGACGGTTCTCACAAACCCGCGACGTAGCGGCATCCCTTGCGGGTGCCCCCGCTTGCATCACAGGAGCAAACACCATGACTGACCGTATGCGCTGGGCAATTCTGGGGACCGGCAAGATCGCCAACCGGTTCGCCTACGCCCTGAACAACATCCCGAAGTCCGCCGAGCTGCTGGCCGTCGGCTCGCGCACGCAGGAGACCGGGGACGCCTTTGGCGATAAGTACCACATCCCCCGGCGGCACGTCGGCTACGAGGCCGTCGCCGCCGACCCCGACATCGACATCGTATACATCGGCACGCCGGGCGTGCGCCACCTGGCCGACGTGTCGCTGTGCCTGGAGGCGGGCAAGCACGTGCTGTGCGAGAAGGCCATGACCATGAACGCCGGGCAGACCCGCCAGATGATCGACCTGGCGCGGCGCACGGGGCTGTTCCTGATGGAAGGCATGTGGACGCGCTTCTTCCCGATCCACGTCCGCATCCGCGAGCTGCTGGCCGAAGGCGTCACCGGCGGCATCAACGGCATCACGGTGCAGTTCTGCGCCACGCCGCCCTACGACCTGCACAACCGCTTCTACGACGTCAACCTGGGGGCGGGCGTGCTGCTCGACACCGGCTCGTACGGCGTCTCGTGGGCCTACAGCCTGCTCGGCAAGCCCGACGCGGTGACGGGGTTGGCCTACTTCGGCGAGTCCGGCGCGGACTACCAGGGGGCCTACGTGCTGAAATACGACAGCGGCCCGATTGTGTCGATCATGTGCTCGCAGACCTCGGTCGACGTGAAAGAGGCGGTGATCTTCGGCTCCAAGGGCAAGATCGAGGTGCACGACCCGTGGTACAAGCCCGACTCGATGACCGTCTACGCTGAGGGCAAAGCGCCAGAGCGGATCGAGATGCCGCTGGGCCAATACAACGGCTACGAGTTCGAGGCGATGCACGTCATGGACTGCATCCGCGCGGGCAAGACCGAGTTAGCGATCATGCCGCTCGACGAGACGCTGTCGATCATCGAGACGCTCGACGCGCTGCGCGCGCAGTGGGGCTTCAAGTACCCGTTCGAGGCGTAGAAGCCCGGTCAAACGATGTCAGGGTAGGGGCACCTTCACGGGTGCCCCCGCGATTCCGATCAGACGCCGCCCACGCGCAGCGGGTGGTATGGTGAGAATCCGCCCGGCTGCGGGAAGGAGCCGCTGGCGCGCGTCGCCGGGTGATTCCCCCAAACAGCCCAACCGGACCATCCCCTTACGCGGTGTTTCCCCCATAATAAAGGTAGGGAGCCACAGCCTCACGCACGTAAGGAGCAATCTCATGCTGGAACGCCGCTGCTCAGCCGGCATCGCCACGACGCTGTTGATCGTCGGACTAGGGTTGGCCGGGTGCGCGCCCGGCGCTGCGCCCACTGCCGCGCTCACCGCGACACCGGCTGCGCCGTCAGGCCCGCGCACGCTGCTGACCGCCGCCGACTTGACGGACGGCTTCGCCTATTCGTCGCCGCTGGACGAGAGTGCGCTCACCCGCCCGGCGGACGCCGCCGCGCCGCAGCACGTCTTCGAGGGCCGCCTGGAGCTGATCGGCGAGTTATCCGCCCCCGGCTTCGAGGACCTGGGCCAGACCTTCGAAGGCATCCCGGCGCGCCGCTATCTGCCGGAGTTCGACTACGCGTTCGTGCAGGTGGACGACTACCTGGTGCCCGCGCAGCGCGGGCTGATCATCACCACGCACCCGGAGTGGGACTACATCATCGAGCCGGGCCGCGTGTGGCAGGAAACCGGCGACGGCGGCTATTCGCGCGCCTCGTTCCCTTTCGCGCTGGTCCTCAAGGGCGGCAACGCGATCTTCAACGGCACGATGACCTTCCTGTTCGACGACGCGCAGGTGTCTAAGGTGTGGTACCAGATCACGCAGGAGACGACCTCCGCCGGGCGCGCGAACTTCTGGGGGCTGCTCGACGCGAAGTACCACGCCGGGCCCGTCGACCACGCTGAGGAGATCGGCGCGGCCTTCCGGCAGGAGCTGGCCGACCGCTTCCCGACGAAACCCATCGAGGCGCTGGCGGTCGACTATCCCGGTGTGGACCTGTCGGCGTTCGGGCAGGGCGTCACGCCGGAGGCGATGACGTGGTACGGGGTGGTCGTCGGCGGGGTGAACTACGTGGGCGGCTGCCAGACGCGCTTCGGGCGCTACCCGTACTGCGAGTACCTGCGCGCCGCGTCCTACTCGACGGCCAAGTCAATGTTTCCTGGCATCGCGCTGATGCGGCTGGCGCAGCAGGTGACGCCCGACGTGATCGGCGCGCGGATCATCGACTACGTGCCCGAAGCGGCAGCCGCTGCCGGCGAGTGGGATGACGTGACGTTTGACGACACGCTCGACATGGCCTCCGGCAATTTCCAGTCGGCGAGCTACATGGCCGACGAGGACGGCGAGCAGATGGGCCGCTACTTCACCACGTCTGCCTACGCCGACCGGATCGCGCTGGCTTTTGGCTGGCCGCACAGCGCCGTGCCGGGCAGCACGTGGGTGTATCACACCTCCGATACGTTCATCGTGACGCGCGCCATGCAGAATTACCTTCAGGCCCAAGTCGACCCACAGGCGGACCTCTTCGCGTACGTGGTGGAGGAGGTGTACAAGCCGCTGGGTATGGGGCCGGGCGCGTTCAGCACGATGCGCACCTCTGACGACAACTGGCACGGACAGGCCGACGGCGGCTACGGGCTGTGGTGGGTGCCGGACGACATCGCCAAGATGGCGACGCTGCTCAACAACGACGGTGGCAAGATCGACGGGACGCAGGTGCTGTACCCCGACCTGCTGGCGGCGGCCATGCAGCACAACCCGGACAATCGCGGCGTGCGGATCGACACGTACCGCATGTATAACGACGCCTTCTGGGCGCAGGAATATGGCCGCACGCAGGGCTTCACCTGCGATTTCTGGGTGCCGCAGATGCTGGGTGTCAGCGGTAACGTGGTGGCGCTGCTGCCCAACGGCGTGACCTACTACTATTTCAGCGACAATCACGAGTTCACGTGGGACGCGGCTGTCAGGGAGTCGAACCGGTTCGTGCCGCTGTGCCCTTAGGGGGTGGGGGCCGCACTCACCCCTCGACCGGCGCGCGATGCCGCGTGAGGATGGCCTGCAGCCGCCCGCGCACCCCCGCCGGGATCAGGATGCGCCACGCCTCCTGCGCCACGCTGATGAAGCCGGCGCGGTCGATGGCGGCCAGCAGCGCGAAGTAGCCGAGAGCCCCCACCGTCACCAGCGACACCAGCACAATTCCGTCCGCGACCTGCGCCGGGCCGATGGGTGCGGCCAGCCGCTGGAACACCCCCACCTGGCGCAGCGCGTACACGGCGGCCCCCATCAGCGCGCTGGCCAGCGCGCTGGGCCCCAGCATGCGGATCACGTCGCGCACGGTTATGCCGGTGAGGCGCATCGTCACCGCGAAGTATACCAGCCCGGCCAGCGTGCGCACGATGGTCAGCGCCCACGCCACGCCGACAATGCCGCCCCACACCCGCAGCCCGAACCACGTCCCGGCGATGAAGAACGGCATCTGCGCCAGGTCGACGGCGAAGCGGACATCCGGGCGGCGGATCGCCGAGATGGCCGCGTCGCTGATCACCAGCAGCGTGCTGACCAGCCGGAACGCAACATAGGCGCGAAACACCGGCACGGCCCCTGCCCACTGCGGGCCGAAGATCACGCTGAAACCCAGGTCGGCCAGCACGATGCTGCCGACCTGCATCGGCATGGTGAGCGTGGCCGTCAGCCGCAGCATGTCGAGGTAGATTCGCTTCAGCTCGTCGAGGCGGTCCTGCACCGCCGCCATCGCCGGCAGCGCGATCTGCGCGATAGCCGCCCCCACGCCAACCGCCGCGAAGGTCGACTGGTCCTCCCCGAAGCTGTACGATCCCAGCGCCTGCACGCCCAGCAGCCCGACGGCGGCGTTGTCGATGTTCTGCTTGAGGTAGATCATCAGCTCGCTGCCGAACAGGCTGCGGCTGAAGCGAAACACCACGCGAAACGCGTCGCGTCCGGGGCGCAGCATGGGCCGGAACCCGGCGGCGATCCAGGTCGCGGCGGCCCACACCACCGAGATGGCAAGCTGTGGGATCGCCAGGCTCCACGGCCCGAAGCCCGCCAGCGACAGGCCGATCCAGCCGGCCAGCAGCAGCAGACCGATCAGCGTTTGCAGGCCCTCGTGGATGGCAAAGCGAAACCGTTTGAGCAGCAGCGCGGCGGGCACTACTGAAATCGCCTGGAACAGGAAAGCGGCGGCCAGCACGCGGGTCAGCCCGGCGGCCTGCGGTGACTGGTAGAAGCGGGCCATCACCCCGGCGAGGGCCATCACGGCGGCGACGGCGGGCAGGCTGAAGCCCAACAGCAGCCAGAAGGCGGCGCTCTCGTAAGCGGCCTCCCGACCGCGCAGCGTGACGACTGCGTCGCGGATCGGCGCTTCGACCAGCAGCAGCAGGCCGCTGTAGACCAGCAGTGCCAGCCCGAACGCGCCCAGGTCGGCGGGGTTCAGGATGCGCGAGTAAGCCAGCACGCCCAGCGTCCCGGCCAGCCCGGTGACGATCTGCCGCGTGGCCGACCAGCGCAGGCCGCTTTCGATGTGCGGCTCCAGCGGCGGGCTGCCGGACGGGGTCTCAGGTGCGGTTATGTGCATGGCGGGTTCAGGCCGGGGATCGCGCGCGTTCGATCTGTCACGCGGGATGATCGGGAGGCGTGGATGCTGCCGGCAGCGTGAAGGTGACAGTCGTGCCCTGGCCGGGGGCGCTGTCGAGCCAGATGCGCCCGCCCTGCTGCTCGACGGCTATCTTGCAGAAGGCCAGCCCCAGACCGCTGCCGGTGGCCACACCGGCCCGCCGCGCCTCGACCTGGCCGAACTTCTCGAACACCTTTTTGTGCCACTCTTTGGGGATGCCCTGTCCCTGGTCGGCTACGGCGAAGACAATCATACCGTTCTCGCTGAGTGTGGCGCTGGCGGTGACGGTCGAGCCCCTGGGGCTGTACTTGACGGCGTTGCCCAGCAGGTTGATCAGGATGCGCAGGCAGATGTCGCGGTCGGCCAGGACGGCGGCTGCCCCCTCGTCGACGTGGGTCTCAAGCTGCACCTGGCTCTGCTCGTACAACGCCGCCACCTGCCGGACGGCGTCGTCGAGCAGCGCCCGGCTGCTGACCTCGACCGTCTGGAACTGCATCACGCGGCTCTCCATGCGGTTCAGGTCGAGCAGCGAGTTGATCAGGTTGAGCATCCGGTCGCAGGAGGCGAGGCAGGTCGTGATCAGGTCGCGCGTGTCACCGTCCGCCGACGCGGCAGTCATCTCCTGCAGCAGCGACAGCCCGGTGAAGACGTTGCCCAGCGGCGCGCGCAGGTCGTGCACGATGAAGCTGCCCATCTCCTCCTGCTCATCGCGAGCGTGGTGCAGCGACGTCAGCGCGAGAGTGACGATCAGGAAGAAGCCGTAGCGCACCACGGCGTTCCAGTAGGGGATGGTCGGGTTATCGTAGACCTGGCCTCTCCAGTTGTTGTTGAGCAGCCAGATGAAGGCGCTGGCGGTCGACGCCACGATCCCCATTTCACGGCCCGCGTACCACGTCAGCAGCGCGATCGGGATCACGTAGAAGATTGAGAAGCTCAGCTCGGGTCCGGTCCCGTAGTCGAGCAGGCCGACCAGCGCGATCAGGCCCAGCCCGAACACGAGGACAAACCCCCTGGATCGCGCGTTGAGGAACCGGAACAGCCACATATCAGGACTCCTGGGGCGGCTGCGCGTCCAGAGTGCCCGGCCAGTGCCGCAGCCGCGAAGCGCGGATCAGGTATTCCCTGCTCCAACTATAAGAGCCTATTTCAAAAGCGCAAGGGGACCTGTTTACCTCGCCCCCTGACCTCACCCGGCCTGCGGTCGACCTCGGCCTGTTCCCCCTCTCCAAATTTGGAGAGGGGGAGGCGATCTGCCCTGTGGGCAGGTCGCAGGGGGGTGAGGTAACAAAGCCGTGGCAAGAGACAGGCTGTTCGCACGACCACCATTCTTTCGCCTTGGACTGCCCCGCCGCATGGGTTACAATTCGGCGCATGAACGCCCACACTGCACCCGATCCCCGGTTCCGCATCCGGCCTATCCACATCGCGATCGTGCTCGTGCTGCTGCTGGCCTACGGCCTGCGTGTGTGGCGGCTCGGCGCGTCGGCGCTGCGCGGCGATGAGGGCTTCACGATGATCGTGTGGCTGAGCAACATCCGTGACGTGCTCGGCCCGCTGGCCACCGTCGATCCCCAGCCGCCGGGCGCGGTGCTGTCGATCTACGGCTGGGTGCTGCTCGTCGGCAAGACGGAGTTCGCGGCGCGCTACCTCTCGGCGCTGGCCGGGCTGGTCGCCTGTGCGGCGGTGTACGGTATGGGGCGCATGCTGGCCGGTGCGAAGGTCGGCCTGCTGGCGGCGCTGCTGTGGGCGCTGAGCCCGTACGAAATCTGGTTCGCGCAGGACCTACGCAGCACCGCGCTATGGGTCGGGTTGAGCGCCGTCGCGATGTGGGCCTACCTGCGCGCGCTACGCGCCCGCCGCCCGACGTTCGGCGCGTGGGCGCTGTACGTGGTGATGGCCGCGCTGACGCTGTACACCTTCTACCTCGAAGCGTTCGTGCTGCTGGCGCAGAACCTTTACGCGCTGGTGCTGATCGTCCAGCGGCGGCTCAGGCTGCGCACGTGGGTGCTGGCGCAGGTGGCGGTGCTGGCGCTGATCGCGCCGTGGTACGCGCAGCCGCGCCTGTACACCAGCGGCTACCTGCCGACCGCCGGGCCGGTCAACCTGCCGTGGGCCTTTCAGGCGTTCGTCTTCGGCGAGACGCTGCCGCCGCCGCTCCAGATCGCGGCGCAGCAGCCGCAGATGGGCGGCTGGGCGGGCTGGATCGCCATCGCGCTGATCGCCGGGGGGCTGGCGCTGCTGTGGCTGCGCCGCCCGCGCCGCCAGGCGCTGTTCGTGACGCTGTACGCGCTGCTGCCGCTCTCGCTGCTGACCGCGCTGGAGCTGATCGCGCGGAAGGGGTATTTCAGGCCGCGCTATGCGCTGTCGGGCGCGCCCGGCTGGATGCTGATCCTGGCGATGGGCTTCG
>CAWBCR010000030.1:0-44288 GCA_963787375.1 uncultured Chloroflexia bacterium
CCCGGCGGCTACCTCGACCAGGCGGTGAACATCGCAGATATGTTCCTGCCCAAAGACGTGATCCTCATCCAGCGCGATGTAGACGGTAACACGCGTACCTACGAGGCCCACTCCGGCGATTTCGCCGAGAACATCCCGCTTGTTGTGCTGATCAACGGCAACAGCGCCAGCGCATCGGAAATCGTCGCAGGCGCGATCAAGGACAATCATCGCGGCACGCTGATCGGTATGACCAGCTTTGGCAAGGGCTCGGTACAACTCCAGTACAACCTGAGCGATGGCTCGCTGCTGCGCGTGACGTACGCGAACTGGTTTACTCCGGACGACATTTCGATCACCAAGGTGGGAATCGAACCTGACATCACCGTCGACGCGCCGGCGCAGCCGACTGATACCAGCGATCCACAGCTTGACCGTGCGGTGCAGTATCTTGAGACCGGACAATAGGAGACATGCCAGAAGACACGATCAAAGTGATCGCGACCAATCGCAAGGCGCACCATGAATACTTCGTCGATGAGACACTTGAAGCAGGGCTGGTCCTGACCGGCACCGAGATCAAGTCGGTTCGCAACGGGCACGTGAGCATCCAGGAGGCGTTTGTCACCGAGCGCGACGGCGAGATGTGGGTAATTTCGATGCACATCGCCCAGTACGATCCCGCCCACCACGACAATCACGACCCGCTGCGCCCGCGTAAGCTGCTGATGCACCAGCGAGAAATCGACAAGTGGGGCGAAGCCGTGCAGCAGAAAGGCTATACCATCGTGCCGCTGAGGCTCTACCTGCGACGCGGTCGCGCCAAGCTTGAGATCGGGCTGGCAAAAGGCAAAAAACTGTACGACAAGCGCCAGACCATCGCCAAGCGCGAGTCCGAGCGCAAGATCAGGCGTGCCATTCGTGAGCACAGCCAGGGAGGCTGACTGTGCCGACAGACCTGGATGCGATCACCTGGCCGCAGTCGATTCGCGGCATCAACGGTCTCGACGCCAGCCTCAAGCAGGCGATTTACCTATCTCTGGTGCCGGGCACTCTGCTGGACGATTACGGCATCCCACCTGAAGACACCCAGCGTTTCAGGATCAACTGCCCGGCTGACACGCGCTCGGTCGAGATCATCGCCTTCCACGAGGCCGGCGCGCATGACCCGCTGCTGTATCTGCATATGGCTGACACCCTCAACAACCAGATTGCGCTGCTGCTGCTGATCGTCAACGACCCCGAGTTGCCACGCTATAGCACAGATATCGACGAGAATGGCCTGCCGACGCGTTTCGGCACCATCCGGCGCAATATGGTCGAGGAAGCGCGCGCGATGCAGGCCGGGCTCGCGCCGGGCCAGGTACGGCGAGGGCTGCGCATCTCGCGGCAGGCCGTTCCGACGTTTGAGCAATTCGTCAGCCGCACCGGCCACGAAATGGTCATCATCGAGCCGCTGACCTACAATAATGCCGTCGTCTACGAGCGCTATGGGTTCGCCTATTTCTCCGGACGCCGCCGCATGGAGTGGATTAACGCGGTGCTGCGGCCCGACGGCGACTTCGGTGAGCGTTTCGATGGATCGACGCCATTCCGCGGGCCGGACGCATGGCGTACCATCCGCGGGCGTTCGTGGGCTATCCATGATGGGATACTGGGCGAGCCGTTTGGCGACATGCGTATGTACAAGCGGGTGGGCCACCACGCGGGCGTCAGCACCTTTCCCGACGGCGTGTGGTGATCCCCCTACCCTGGGCGACTTCGGTGGCCTTGCCCGACCGTATTGCAGCGCGTTATAATCGCGCGCATTATTGACTTACTGGCAGTCATCGAAGGTTTGGATCGAGCAAATGGAGACACCAGCAGTATGATCGACGTAAACGAGCTTCGCCGCGGCGTGTGCTTTGAGGAAAGCGGCAACCTGTACAAAGTGCTTGAGTATTCGCACAACAAGACCGGGCGCGGTAACGCCAGCATCCGCGTGAAGGTGCGCGACCTGCGCAGCGGCGACACACGCGAGATGACCTTCATCTCTGGCAACCGCGTGCAAAACATCCGGCTGGAGACGACGGTCGTTGAGTTCCTCTACGAAGATACTGGCTTTCTGCACTTCATGAACGTCGAGACGTTCGAGCAGCCACAGATCCCGGCAGAGGTGTTCCACGACGACCGTCTGTATCTGAAGGAGAACACAGAGCTCAAGCTGTCGTCCTACGATGGCGAGATTCTAGATTACGAACTCCCGGTGACCGTCGAGCATGAGGTGGTCGAGTTCGAGATGGCCGTTGCCGGCGACACCGCCACCGGCGCGACCAAACAGGTGACTACCGAGACCGGGCTCAGAGTAACCGTCCCGCTGTTCGTTGAGACAGGCGACGTCGTTCGCATCGACACCCGCACCGGCGAGTACATCACGCGGGTCTGAGTGCCACCCGATTCTGTCTGCTGCCGCCCCTGTCCTGCAGGGGCGCTTTGATGTGTGGAAACGATGCGCCAACATCCGTATACTCTTAGCGAAACTTAGATCTCGACCGGAAGCGGACGAACATGAAGACACCAGCCGGCACGGAGTGCCGATACTACTACGAGGATTTTCACCGGGGACGCAGTGTCCAGGAATGCAGGCTGATCAAGTGGGCGCCCGGCGCAAGGGGCTGGCAGCCGTCTGACTGCGCGCGCTGCGCCGTCCCGGGGATCCTGTGGGCCAATGCCAGCGAGAACCTGGGGTTGGTGGCCGAGATCAGACCGGGCCTCCTTGGCATCGGGCGGCAAGTGACCGTGAAGACTTTCTGCAAGAAGCACGATATCCCGATCAGCGACCCGTACGTTGGCTGTGAGTTGTGCGCCAGCGAGCGCCCCACGCTGGCCGACCTGCTCGAAGAATAGGACTATCCATGATCAAAGCCGTCCTCCTCGACCTCGACGATACGCTGATCACCACCCACACCGAAACGTTCTTCACGGGATATTTGGACGCACTGAGCCAGTATGTCACCGCGCGGCTGCCTGCGTTTGGCACGCCAGATCAGTTCCTCGGCGTGCTGATGGGCAGTTTCGGCGAGGTTGTCGCCGCAGCCGACCCGACACGCACACTGTACGTCGCTCTGATGGATCGGCTCGCGCAGCGTACCGGGCTGTCGACTGCGGCGATGTCACCTGTATTTGATGGCTTCTACCGGGAGCGCTACCCGGAGCTTGTCACGACCATCGCGCCGCGTGCGGAATCGAAGCGGCTGATGGACTGCCTGGTTGACCAAGGGTATCGGATCGTCGTCGCAACAAACCCCGGCCTGCCCGAGACAGCCATCCGGCAGCGTATGGCCGCAGGCGGTGTGGCGGCGGAGGCTTATCCCTACGAACTGCTTACGTCGCTGGAGACGATGCACTTCGGTAAGCCGCGTCCCGAATACTACGCCGAGATCCTACTTCGGCTGGACCTCCACCCATGCGAGGCCATCATGGTCGGCGACGATTGGGTCAACGACATGACCGGCGCGGCGGCGATTGGCATGCACACGTTCTGGCTAGCCAAGCCGGACAGCGTTCCGCCCGACAAATCGCTGCGGTTGAGTGGCAGCGGCAGTTACCCACAGTTCGTCAGCATGGTCGAGTCGGGCTGGCTGGAGCTCATCGAGCCGAAACGGTCAGAGTGCGATGCGCTGCTGACCCGGCTGGCAGCGTTTCCAGCAGCAGTGGCTCATCTAGTCGAGACCTACAGCCGCGACGTACTCGAATGCCGGCCTGCCGAGGACGAATGGTCGGTGCGCGACACAATCGACCACCTGCGCGATCACGACCTGAATGAGCGCCAGCGGCTCTCGCGCATCCTCAGCGCCGACAATCCCTTTCTCTCGACGATGGCGGCCACACCTGATGACAGCGCGCGTTTTCTCGCCGTCGACGTCTATGGGGCGCTGCAAACGTTCGCCACTGAGCGCGGAGAAATGGTCAACTGGCTGCGTGCCATTCCGGACAAGGAATGGGATCGCCCGGCGCGCGACGCCATCTTCGGCCCCACGACGTTTGAAGAGATGGTGCGCTTTGTCGCCGCACACGACCGGACACACCTGCACCAGATGCAGGACTCCATCGTCTACGCCCTGGGCGCGTGCGGTACGCCTGAGGAGCGAGAGGCGTCAGGGCTGTAGGTGTGGCATCAGGCCGCACCGTGCCTGCCGGGCATGCGCAGCACCAGCGCGCCCAGCAGCACCGCCACCAGCAGCGACGCAATGATCGGCGTCGCAGAAGCTACCTGCCCAGCATAGGGCAGCGCCGACAGCAGGGGCGATGCCGCCAGCGACTGGGTCGCCGTGCGAAGCCAGGAGCCGACCTGTGGTCCGACCGCACTGGCAACGGTCGCCACAGCTCCGACGATGCCCAGCACACGCCCCCTGATAGCCGTCGGCGCGTAGGCGCTGTACCACGCCGAATAAGCGACAATCCCCATCTGAGCAGCCATCCAACTGGCCGTGAACAGCACGTAGCTTGCCACCGTAACCGAGGGCAGGCTGCCCCAAGCCACCAGCAGGATGCCGTGCAGCACCAGCGATATCGCGCTGACCCGTCGCCCACCGGCCCGGTCGGCCAGGCCACCGCCAATCAGCGCGGCAAGCGTCGCACCGACGCCGCCAATGGCAAACAGCAGGTTGATGGCCTGATCGCCCATGTGCAGGCTGTCGGCGGCATGCAGGGCGACGAACGGTCCCTGCGAGGTGAGGCTCTGGAGCAGCAGGAACAGGCTGTTGACGACGATCAGGCGGCGGATAGCCGGGTCGCGCAGGATTGCGCACAGGTCAATGGTGGCAGCGTGCGCGGCGATCAGCGTGTACGACCCCTCGCGCAGCAGCAGCAGCCGTGCCACGCCGCTGATCGCTGCACCGCTCACGCTGAGCCAGATCAGGCCGCTGACATCAATCGCGGGCAGGAGCAGCGCGCCGAGGGCCGGGCCGACCATCTGTCCCAGCGCCACAATCATGTAGAAAGCGCCAAACACCCGGCCCCGGTCGGCGTCCGTGGCGCTTTCGGCCAGCAGGGCCTGGAAGGCCGGCCCCTGCACATTGCCGACCACCGAGACGAACCATACTGCAAGCGCAAGCTGAAGCCAGTGATGTGCGAGCGCGCCGACGACCAGAATCACGGCCAGCACGAGGGTGGGTTCCGAAATCGCGTGGCGGCGGCCCCAGCGGTCGCTAATCACGCCTCCCACAAGCTGGAGCGGGCCAAGCAGCAGCACGACGGCAAATACCATGCCGACCTGTGCATCGGTCGCGCCGAGCGTACGCAGGTAAAGCGGCAGCAGGCGATACCAGAGAAAACGCGTCAGGACGATGAGCAGCGTGGTGGCGAGCAGCACCGCCATATTCTGCCGACCTGCACGGCGCAGGCCAGCGCTCAGGCTCCCGTCAGAGTCCACAGGGTAATCTCCGGACGGCAGAAGAGACGTGCACGTGGCGCGCTGCCACCTTCCATGCCAATCCCCCGGCTGACATAGAGTGCCATCCCTTCGACGCGATATCGCCCCATCTCGTACTGCTTGCCCAGTGAGGAGCTGGTGATCAACGCTCCGTAGAACGGCAGGCGGATCTGCCCACCGTGCGTGTGGCCGCACAGGTACAGGTCAATACCGCTGCGGGCCGCCTCCGGCGCAATGTCTGGGGAATGGAACAGCAGAAGCCGGAACGAATCGTTATGCGGGTCGGCGTCAAGCAGCGCATGCAGCCGCGCCGTGTCGTCAGGTGTGTTGTGGGCGCACGTCACGCCGAAGATGGCCAACCGCTGGCCGTGTACTTCCAGCGTGACCACCTCATCACGCAGCCAGCACACGCCGGTACCGTCCACGATCTGCGCGACGACGTCGGGGTTCTCGACCACCGGGCTGCCGGAGATGGCGAATACACCCGAAGCGGCACGCCATCTTGAGATCAACTCGCGGGTGGAAGCGATGGTCATGGGATCGGTGTGATAGGTCAGGTTGACGAAGTCGCCGCTGAAGACGATCACGTCCGGCGCAAGCTCATCGATCAGTTGCGCGACCCGCCTCTCGCGGCGGGTGGGCCGTTCGACGTGAAGATCGGCCAGATGCAGCACACGCACCGCTGGCAGCGAGGGGTCGAGCAGTGGGGACTCCAGGGTTTCGCGGGTGACCTCCAGCCGGAACGGCTCGATCCACAGGCCGTACAGCGTGACGCCGAACACGATGATCTGCACGGCACCTGCTGCGATCAGCGCGGCCATGTCCCACCCACCAATCAGCCCGACGAACATCGTCAGCAACATCCGGGCCGCCGCCAGCATGAACAGCGGCGGTCTCACCGGCCCAAACGAGCGGCCCAGCCGGGGCAAGAGCGCCAGAGAAAGCCCGTCAAGCGCGTCGAGTGCCAGGTGCAGGCCCAGCGCGCACAACTTAAGCGCCGCATCCGGCCACGGGAGCGCGGCGAGCAGCACGAAAATGAACAGGATCGCAAACGCAGCCACCCCCGGCAGGCGCTCCAGAACAAGCGGGGCCATCAGCAGGCGGTGCAGCGTGCTGCGGTATGTAAAGTCGGGATTGTTCAGCGTGACGCTCCCGCGAGGAACGGTTACAGTTCTGCAACCGGCAGGACAAACGAGAAGGCCGTGCCAGTGTCGGCCCCGGTCACCACTTCAATCGGGATATGGTGTGCGTCCATGATCATCTTGACCAGCGCCAGGCCAATTCCCATTCCGGGATAGCGGCGGGTCGTGCTGTCGTCGCCCGGCTGTAACGGAAGGAACAGCTTGGACATCATGTCGTCGGAGATACCGTGGCCCTCGTCACGCACGGTGATTTTGACGCCGTCGCCATGTGAGGCGGCAGTGACGGCCACGGGCTTGCCCTCGCCAAACTTGGCGGCGTTGTGCATGACATGGGCCAGCGCACGGCTCAGCGGGCCGGCGTCAACCATGACCGGCGGCAGCGCCTTCGGAATGTCAAGCTCGAACGCGTTGGGATGCTGGCGGCTCAACCGGCGCACCTGCTCGGCGGCGCTGGTGATCAACGTGGGGACGGAAACCGGCGTGAGCTTGAGATCGGTCGGATCGCTGAACACCTCAACATCTTCCAGACGGTACTCGAGCGCGCTAAAGGCTTCGTCGATTGTGTCGTATAACTCAAGCTTGCGTGCCTGCTCGATCTCTTCCTGGCGAACAAGGCCGTACGCCAGCTTGGCCTGGTGCAGCGGTGTGCGCAGCTCGTGCGCGACGATAGCCAGCACGTTACCCTTGACACGGCTCATTTCCTCAAGCCGGGCGTTAGCCTCGCTAAGCTCGCGCGTACGCTCGGCGACGCGCTTCTCCAAGTCGCGGCGATTGGCTTCGACCTCATCGTAAAGTTGCTTGGTGCGCAGCAGCGAGCGTACGCGCGCCGTCAGTTCAAGCGGGTCAACCGGCTTGTCGAGGAAGTCGTCGGCGCGAGCCTGCAGCCCGTCGAGCCGGCGGGCGCGCGCCGATAGGCCGGTCACCAGAATGACCGGCAGGAAGCGCGTTGCCTCGTCGGCCTTGATGCGCCGGCAGACCTCGATGCCATCAAGACCGGGCATAATGACATCCAGCACAGCCACGTCCGGGCCCTCACGCCTGACCAGTTCAAATGCCTCGTATCCATCGGCGGCGGGCAGTACCTGGTACCCGTCGCGAGACAGGATTGCCGTGAAAACCTCGACAATGCGTGGATCGTCATCCGCTACCAGGATCTTGCACTCCTCGGCGGGACGGGCCGGCAGGTCGATCGTAGTGAGGGGCCTCGCAGCAGCACTGGCCATCGTCGGGACGCCTTTCTTCGGATTGGGCAAGTCTACCACCGGACGATGCTGTGCGCGCGATCGCCCACAGATAATGGTATGATGGTGGCAGAGCACCAACCGATTATACCTACTATAGCACGGCAATTCGTTCTGGGTTAGATTAGCGTAGAACGCGAGTGCGACACGTGCGATACCCTCATCCGTCCGTTCACAGGCACAGCGACCACCCATGAAACCCGGCCCAAATCAAGGTCAGATCGTCACCCAGCATCGCTTCACCAAACGGCACATTCGGCTATGGCTGCCGGTGCTGATGGTCGCCCAACTGGTGTTGTGCGGCTGGCTGGCTGCGCCGCGCTTCAGGCTGCTGGGTATCGTATCGCTGATCTTCATGACGTACGTCGCCGTCAGCGCGCTGGTAGCGGTGGCCGAGATCACCGTGACCGAGAATGGCCTGATGATTAACAGGCTGCTGCTGCCGCGGCGCTTCGTGCCCTGGGAGAATATCGACCGTGTGATAGTATACGGCGCGGTCGGCGACTACGAAGGGCGGCTCGAAATCGCAAGCATCGGTTTTCGTAAAGGGTTGTCGCCGCTCAACCGGCTGCCGGGTCTGGTCTACGGCCAGGGCCTGCGCCAGACGATCATCGCCACGCCGGATGCTTTACAGGATTACGAAGAGCTGCTGGCGGCGCTGGAGGCGCACTGCCCGATTATCTGGCAGTCGCCCCAGCGCTAGCGGCCTGTCGGTGCTCAAGTTGCAGCGCCTTCCGGCATCTGTTACGATCGATTGGCCCTGGCCCTGGTTGGGCGGCCTGACCAGGGTGTACCCGCATCTGGGCTCCCTCATCGGCGGCGATAAGCCCCTAGAAAGGACCATCCATGCGCGACATTGTCGTCGCGGTGGACCTTGAAACCACCGGGCTCGACCCGGACTACGATGCCATTATCGAGATCGGCGCGGTCAAGTTTCAGGGCAGCGACACTCCGGAAGAATGGCACACGTTGGTCAACCCCGGACGTTCGCTGTCAACCTTCATCACGCAGCTTACGGGCATCACCGACCGGGACGTGAGCCACGCGCCTGCTATCGCAGAGGTCTTGCCGCAGCTTCGCCGCTTTATCGGCGGGGCTCCGATTCTCGGTCACAATGTCCGTTTCGACACGACGTTCCTGATCGCCAGCGGCCTGGGGCTGCGCAACCCGGTTATCGACACCTACGTGCTGGCCTCCGTCATGCTGCCCGACGCCGCGCGATACAACCTGAGCGCGCTTTCGGCACAGCTCGACCTGCCTTCAAACGATGCGCATCGGGCGCTGAACGACGCGTACACAACGGTCTCGCTGTTCCAGACGTTGTGGGACAGGGTGATGGCGCTTCCGCTGGACACCCTGGCCGAGATTGTGCGGCTGGGCAAACAGATGCCTTGGGATGGCGAGCTGGTATTCGAGGCCGCGCTGCAGGACCGCTCGCGCGAGGTCTTCACCGCCCCCAAACAAGTCAGCGCTGCGGAAATCGATGAGGATATTGACCAGCTCTTTTCTCGGCCGGCCGCGCCGGGCGAGACGCTGCGCCCCCGGCAGGAGATTGTCCCGCTCGATATCGATGAACTGGCCGGGCTGATCGAGCCGGGCGGCCAACTGACAGACGCGCTGGAAGGCTACGAGCATCGCGCACAGCAGGTCACCATGCTGCGTCACGTGGCCCAGGCGTTCAACAGCGGCCAGCACGTGATGATCGAAGCGCCGACAGGTGTTGGCAAGTCGCTGGCTTACCTGCTGCCGGCGATCACTTTCGCCACGCAAAACAACGACCGGGTTGTGATCAGCACGAATACCATCAACCTGCAAGAGCAGCTCATCAACAAGGACATCCCGCTGCTTCAGACCACACTGGGCATCCCGTTTCGCGCGGCGGTGCTCAAGGGACGCAGCAATTACCTGTGTCCACGGCGGCTTGCGGCGCTGCGCCGCAGGGGCCCAACTTCTTCTGAAGAGATGCACGTGCTGGCCAAGCTGCTGGTCTGGCTGACGATGAGCAAGAGCGGCGACCGTGGCGAGATTACGCTTCGCGGGCCGGTCGAAGTCGAGCATCTGGCGACGGTTGAGCGCCGAAGATGAGGGCTGCACCACCGATCGTTGCGCAGGGCAGATGGGCGGCGCGTGCCCATTCTACCAGGCGCGGCGTAACGCCGAGGCAGCGCATCTCCTGATCGTCAATCATGCGCTGCTGCTGTCGGATGTGGCGACCGAAGGCCGTGTGCTGCCGGAGTATCGCTACCTGATCGTCGACGAGGCGCACCACCTGGAAGACGCCGTTACCGCCAGCATGAGCTTTCGCACCGACCCGGAGGCGATCCAGCGGCAGATGGCCGAACTTGGCACGCCGCAGAGCGGCATGTTGGGCGAACTGCTGCGCCAGTCGCATGGCGCGATCCCCGAAGGCTTCTACCGGACGCTTGAAGACTTCGTGAACATGGTATCGACCGCCGCCAGAGACATGAACCAGCACGTCGACTGGTTCTTCACTACGCTGCGGCAGTTCCTGGAGAGCCACGTCAACATCCCGCGCAATGAGTACACGCAGCAGGTGCGCATCCTCGATCCGCTGCGCCGCCAGCCTGCCTGGGCGGACGTCGAGATGCGCTGGGACAACCTAAGCAAGTTCACGTCGGCAATTGCCGAGGCGATGGTCAAGCTGTCGCAGGGATTGAGCCAGCTTGCCGATTACGACATCGAGGACTTCGATGACCTGCTGGCAGCGACCAGCTCGGCAGCGCGGCACCTTGTTGAACTTCACGAACGTCTGAGCGAACTGGCCAGCAAGCCTGATTCCAACATGGTGTACTGGGCAGAGTTCGCGCCGGACGGTCGGCGGATCTCGGTGCATGCCGCGCCACTGGACGTTGGTCCGCTGGTCCAAAAGTACCTGTGGAACGCCAAAGACACGATCGTGATGACCAGCGCCACGCTGCGCACCGGCGGATCGTTCAGTTTCATCCGCGAGCAGCTCGACGCAGAGGGCGTCGAGGAGATCGTGGTCGACTCGCCGTTTGACTACGAGAACAACACGCTGCTTTATCTTGTGAACGACATCCCGGAGCCGGGCAACTTCATGGCTTATCAGAAGGCCGTCGAACAGGGCATTCTTGAGCTATGCCGTGCGACGAATGGGCGGGCAATGGTGCTGTTCACCAGCTACGCGCAGCTTCGGCAGACAGTCAGCAGCATCGGTGAGATGCTGGATGCCGACGGCATCGTAATCTACGATCAGAGCGATGGGTCCAGTCGCTCGCAGCTTCTGGAAGGCTTCGTGCAAAGCGAAAAGGCCGTACTGATGGGCACACGCTCTTTCTGGGAAGGCGTCGATGTGCCTGGGCCCGACCTGAGCGTGCTGGTGATCGTGCGGTTGCCCTTCAGTGTGCCGAGCGACCCGATTGTTCGCCGCGCGCAGCGAACTGTTCGACAACGCCTTCAACGAGTATGCACTGCCAGAGACGATCCTGCGCTTCCGCCAGGGTTTCGGACGGCTCATCCGCCGCAAATCCGATCGTGGTGTGGTGGCTATCTTTGATCGGCGCGTATTAAGCAAGAGTTACGGGCGGATGTTTCTCAACTCGCTGCCGACCTGCACCATCCAACAGGGGAAGCTGGCCGACCTGCCCGCGGCAGCCACCGGGTGGCTCGACGACAAGAGCCCGTTTTAGCGCGAATGGGCAGGTAGCTATAATTCCCCACCCAAATCATCGCCAGATTGTACGTAGGGTGCTTTGCACTATGCGTCAAGTGAAGTACAATCGCAATACTAGCCAGGTGATGTTCACCCATCCGGTAAGAGGACCGGACACCGTGGTCTTGATCATCATGAGTCAACCGTTAGGGGACTGAGGGAATTATGACCGACCAGCCTGGCGAAAATAGTCGAAAGGTAGTCTGCATCGAAGACGAACCAGCCATGATCGAGCTTCTCAAGCTGATCCTGACCAAGAACGGCTTCGACGTGAGGGGCGCAATGGGCGGTCAGGATGGGCTCGACCTGATATTAGAGGCCAAGCCCGACCTCGTCCTGCTGGACCTGAATATGCCCGACATGAACGGATGGGAGGTCTACCAGCAGATGAAACGCGACGGTGCGATGAAAGACATTCCCGTGATCGTGGTGACGGCCAAAGCCCAGAATATTGACAAGGTTCTTGGCGGCATCGCAAAAGTGCAGGACTATATCACCAAGCCGTTCAGCCCTGCGGAGCTATTGCAGAGCATCAATCGGGTGCTGGACGACACGGACGCGGGCCAGAGCTAGCATCATCAGCCTGCAAAATCACGACCGCGCCGGGGGCGCACAGCGTTCCTGCGTCACGTTATGACACAGGCAGAGAGGTTAAGCCGAGACATTGGTGGCCAGGATCGGGCGGCTCATTCGCGGCTAGACCGATCGCGGCATGGCAGCCATCGGAAAGGCCGACGACAGGAACCAGTTCCAACAGGAATGGGCAGGCAGCTCCAATCCCCCACTCAATCACGGCCAGATTGTGTGCAGGGTGCTTTGCACCGTGCGTTAAGTGAAGTACAATCGTGTTATCAGGCAGGTGACATTCACCTGTCCGGTAAGAGAACCGAATAACATAGTCTTCATCTTCATGAGTCAACCGTTACGGGAACTGAGGAAATTATGACCGACCAGCCCGGCGAGAATCGTCGAAAGGTAATCTGCATCGAAGACGAACCAGCCATGATCGAACTCGTCAAGTTGATCCTGACCAAACGCGGCTTCGAAGTAATGGGCGCTGTGGGCGGTAAGGAAGGGCTCGACCTGATAACAAAGACCAAGCCTGACCTGGTGCTGCTA
This sequence comes from uncultured Chloroflexia bacterium, assembly GCA_963787375.1. Classification (GTDB taxonomy): domain Bacteria; phylum Chloroflexota; class Anaerolineae; order Aggregatilineales; family UBA3940; genus CAWBCR01. The sequence goes on from CAWBCR010000030.1 coordinate 12,589, forward strand.
GACTTGATGATGCCTGATATGAACGGATGGGATGTCTACCAGCAGATGAAAGCCGACGACGCAATGAAGGACATCCCTGTGATCGTGGTGACAGCCAAAGCCCAGAACATCGATAAGGTGCTTGGCCTGCACATCGCAAAAGTGCAGGATTACATCACCAAGCCGTTCAGCCCTGCCGAACTCTTGCAGAGCATCAATCGGGTGCTGGGCGACACGGACGCGGGCCAGAGCTAGCATCATCAGCCTGCAAAATCACGACCACGCCGGGGGCGCACAGCGCCCCTGCGTCACGTTATGACACTGTCGGAGGCAGAACAGACGCGCTGATGGCCAGGATCGGGCGGCTCATCCATAAGCAGCGTGGCGACACACTGCTCGAACAGGTACGGTGGTGCTCTTCGTTCGGCTGCAAGCTGCGCGGCCTGATGTTCCGCCGCGAGCTGGCTCCGGGCGAAGGGCTGCTGATGGTCGAGCAGCGTGAAAGCCGGAGCGCAACTGCGATACACATGTTGTTCATGAACTTCGCTATTGCGACAATCTGGCTGGACACATCCTTCCGCGTTGTTGACAGCGTGCTGGCCAAGCCATGGCGGCTGGCGTACGCGCCGGGCAAACCCGCACGCTACACACTTGAATGTGTCCCGGCCATACTTGAACATGTCGATGTGGGAGATGAGCTGGTATTTGTTGAAGACGAGGCATAGCGTAAGAAGTTGGCAGCGCGCTGTTAGTTCTGCACTGGCAGCAGCCCTGGCGGTGCTGCTCGTCGCCGCACAGCCGGCGCACGCGCAAGACGGCGGCTCACCACCCCCTACCCCGACCCCAGCCGTCACGATCCACGTGGTACAGGCCGGAGAAACGGTACAGAGCATCGCCGGCGACTATCACATCCCGGCAGATGCGTTAATGCAGGCCAACAGCCTGGGATCAATGGATGACATTAGCACGGGCGAGCGCCTGGTGATCCCCGACGCGGTGCGGACGGCAGTGGACAATGACGGGCAAACGGTCGTCATCGGGTTGGCCGATACGCTCACTGCGCTGGCAGCCCGCTACGATGTGACACCCGATGAGATCGCGCAGCTAAACGGGATCGCCAACCCGACATTGATGTCCGCGGGGCAAATTCTCAGGATGCCTCCTGCCCCGGCGGATGGCACAGCAGATCTGGTGCGGCTCGCCTTCGGCAGCAGCCTGTGGCACGTGGCGCTGCAGCAAAACGTGAACGTGTTCGCGGTGGCTGCCGCCAATGGCCTCGATGATCCCCTGCTGGCGCTGCCCGGAAGTCTGCTGCGAATTCCCGGCAGCAGCGGCGACACGACCGACCTGCAGCCGCCCTGGGTATCTATTAGTTTGCATCCGCTGCCACTTCAGCAAGGTCGAACTGGCGGCCTGCTGATCGACACCGACAATCCTGGCGATGTGACTATCACCTTTCTGGGGCGCACATGGGATGTTTTCAGCGACGGGATGCATCACGAGGCGCTGATTGGTGTCGACCGCTGGACCAAGCCGGGCCTGTACCCGATGACGCTGAGCTTCACCGGGCCTGACGGCAGTATAGCGACGTATAATCGCAATGTGCTGGTCGCCAGCGGCGAATACTCACGCGAGCGCGTCGCGGTCAGCGAGGAGGAAGGTGCGCTGCTTAACGACCCGGTAACCGTCCAGGGTGAACTGCAGTACCTGACCCAGAAGATGACCGGCTTTACGCCTGACAAGCTGTGGGACGGGCTGTTCCGCCTGCCTGTGGCTGCTGTGCTAACGTCAGGCTTCGGGACGGCGCGCTCGTACAACGGGACCGACTACACCACGTTCCATTCCGGCGCCGACCTCGCCAGCCCGGTTGGGACGCCAATCTATGCGCCCGCGCCGGGTATCGTCGTCGACACTGGGCGGCTGGACATTCGGGGCTATGTGACGATTCTCTCACACGGACGCGGGGTTTACACCGCCTACTTCCACCAGTCGGCCATTCTCGTCAAGCCCGGCGACCAGGTTCTGGCCGGGCAGATGATTGGCAAGGTGGGTAACACCGGCCTGTCGACCGCATCACATCTGCACTGGGAGATGTGGGTCGAAGGCGTCCAGGTAGATGCGATGCAGTGGGTGAGGACGACATTTCCGTAGTCCGCTCGCTGAACTGAGGGCGCGTCACCCCTGGACACGCATAGCTCCCGCGCATTGCAGGTGACGCGGGGGGTGGGTATAATCTTGGATGCAACAGAGATCCCCTCTAATGCTGAAGAGTCCACACATTCCCAGCACTTCGGTATGGGTCCATCACGATAGGGAGGCTGTCCCAGGTGTCACAGCGACAAACCCAGACTGCAGATTACTGGGTTGAAGATTTCAAGGTTGAACAGGCCGATATAGAGCACCTGTACAACGTCCTTCTCGAGCGTGAAACGCCCCTGTCGCCGGACGAAATGGCGCTGGTTCTGGTTCGCTATCGCGTTCAGCAGGAGGAGGACGCGCTCGAGAAGAAGGCCCATGCCAGTGATGTCTACCACCCGCAAAATACATACAAAGTTGGCGACGAGATCCTTTTCCCGCTGCTCAATAACACCAGAGGCAAGGTAACCTCCACGCGCGCCGGCGACAACAGCGACTACGGTGACTTCACCGTGGTGGAAGTCGAGTTCGCGAGCGGGCAGAAGCGCGAGTTCTCCAGTGGCCTGAAGATGGAGCATCGTCTCAATGAGGTCGAAGAGGTCTCCACTCAGCCCGATGATGACCTTTTGGCGTCGGAAGAGTTGTTCATCGAGTACGGTGGCAGCGTGGCGAAAGCCATTGAGGAGCGCCTGGAGGAGCATGAGGACCTGGTCCGCCTGGCCGGTCGATGGTTCCCGCGCTCGCTGCTGGCCGATGTGCATGTCGGGCATCTCAACCTGGCCGAAGCGGTGCTCGACATGATCGGCGGCGGCCCGATGACTACGCCGGAAATACTGGACCAGATCGGGATGCTGCAGGGCATCAACGAGCGATTGGCCGAGTTCTCGATGAACTACGCTCTGCAAGAGGACCCGCGCTTCGACGAGGTGGGCCCCGCCGGACAGGTGCTCTGGTATCTGGTGCGGATGGAGCCAGAAGGCGTGCGCACCCCACCGCCCCGCCTGGCCTATACCCCGCTCCTTTCGGACCCGAACTCGTGGACGCCGGAACTGGTTGAGTTGGAGCGGGAGATTGAGGACGAGCACTCGGACATCCCGATGGTTCGTTCGCCGCGACCTCAATCGGTCACGGTCACATTGACCTATGCGCATCGGCGTGCGGGCACGCTGCCACTCTCGCACCAACTCCGGCGCATGTTTCCCACTGCCTACGAGGCCCCCCGGATACGGTTTACGCTGGTCGATCCGCAGTCGAGCGACGAGATTCCTGCCTGGGTTGTGCGGCCCGGAGGCTATGTGTACGGTCTCGAAGGTTGGTTCGGGAAATACGATGTGCCCACCGGGGGCTACCTGACCATCAGCCGCACCGATGTGCCGGGCCGGGTAGAGATCACCTACGCTAAGCGCAACCCGCGCAAGGAGTGGATCCGTTCGGCATCGGTTGAGAACAACCAGTTGCGTTTCGAGAACCGGCAGCGGACCATCGGCTGTGACTACGACGAGTTGATGATCATCGATGTGGAGGATGAAGCCGCCATCGACGCGCTGTGGCAGCGCACGCAGGAGCGAGACGTTCCACTTGAGAAGCTGATGGTTGACATCGGCAAAGAGCTGGCATCGCTCAATCCGCAGGGCAATATCCATGCCAAGACGCTGTACAGTGCGATCAACATTGTGCGGCGCTCGCCACCCGGGCCAATCTTCACATACTTGATTGGCCTCCCCCAGTTTGAGCATGTCGGGGGCCTGTACTGGCACCTCAAGGAATCTCAATCCAACTCATAACCGCTGGGGGATCCCCCGAACGGAAGGACCGCTGACCGTGATGCGACCAACGATGCCGTCAAGCCTGGTAAAGCCAACCATGGACACCCGCTTCCACATTGATCTCGAATGGTGGGACCAGTCGGGCAAAGAGTTCAAGGTCGTCATCCAGCAGATGTGCGATGAGTATGGTTCCGGTGACATCACCGAAAGCGACAGGGACCGAGAGATAGATTGGATCGACCCCGACACGGGTCAGGTCGAACGTGTCGACGCGATGATGTACACCTTCCTCACACAGTGCAGCCGCAACCCCGAGTTCATCACCGAACGCACTACTCTAATCGAGGCATGTTTCCGGGCGCTGTTGGCTTCCGGCAACCATCCCATGACGCCCCCTGAGCTGGCGACACGCACGGGACGCCCCGCCGACATGATCCTCAAGACGCTGTCAGGCCGGACAGTCTACAAAGGCATCCGCCCCTACGTCGAACCAGACGCGCCATCTGCTAACTGAGCACCTTCGCAGCGTCTGACGCCCGCCGCCCGACACCATTCTTGACGGGCAGCATGCCGTTCGTTACAATGCTCGTCAGGCCCCTGTAGCTCAGCGGATAGAGCAGCAGCCTTCTAAGCTGACGGCCGCAGGTTCGAGTTCCTGCCAGGGGCGCTGTACGCCGCCTGCCCATGCCAGATCGGCGCGGGGCGAGGCGGTTTTTTGTGCATGGTGCGCACCATCGCGGATTTGCCAGCCACCTTCGTGGTATAATCTCCAAGCAAAGAAGACAGGTCTTGTCCAAAAGCAGCCGTCGTGATAGACGAGCAGTGAGAGAGCAAAGTGATGGCCGTCCAGATAGGCAACATGGCCGGATACGAGGCTGCGCTCAGAAGTGCGGCCTATGTACGGCTCAACGGCGCAGGGTACCTGCGAATTGCGGGGCCGGACCGGGCTGGATTCGTCCAGCGGCAGACTTCCAATGACGTAGAGTTGCTCGCGCCGGGGAAGGCCGTGCCCAACGTGCTGACCTCGCCAACCGCGCGCATTATGGACGTATGGACTATGTTTGCTGAAGAAGACGCTCTCGCGCTGCTGACGATTGTGGGACGCGCACCCACAACGGCGGGGTTCCTCAAGAGCCGCATCTTCTTCATGGATCACGTGACCGTCGAGGACGCAAGTGCGGAGGTCGCCCAGATTGTCGTCGAAGGTCCAGCGGCTGGCGCGCTCCTGGAGAAGATTGGGGTGGCACGCGTTCCGGGTCCAGACGAGGTCGGTGAAGCCGAGGTTGGTGGCGCAGCGGTCCGGGTCGTCGGAATGGAAGGCCTCAACGGCCCAGGCTGGCGGCTGCTCGTGGCGGCAGATGAGGCCCAGGCCGTGATCGACGCGCTGGAAACGGAAGGCGCGGCGGCACTCGCGCCAGCAGCATACGAGACGTTACGGATTGAGGCCGGGCAGCCCGGCCCCGCTGAGCTGAACGAGGATTACACGCCGCTGGAAATAGGCTTGAATGGGGCCGTCAGCAGCACAAAGGGCTGTTACACCGGACAGGAGATACTCGCCCGGCAGATCACCTACGACAAGGTCACCCAGCAGCTTGTCGGACTGTGGCTCGGCGGGCCGGCGGCTGCCGGAATGGACGTGCGCGCCGAAGGTCGGCGCGGCGGAACGGTGACATCGGTAGCGGAGTCACCGCGCCTGGGCTGGATCGCGCTGGCAGTCGTCAGAAGGCCGCATCACGCGTGGGGCACAGCCGTCAGCGTGGGCGATGGTCCGGTGGAAATTCCCGCCACGGTGAGTGGGCTGCCGTTCGCGCCGAGACAGCACATGGGCTAATCGCTGATCCGCAGCCAGCGATAGCGCTCAGTTCTAGCGCGGGCGCTGCGGCTTGGCTGCGGGCTGCGAAGCCGCAGCCGTCCTGGCCGACCGGATAAGTCGATCCAGTACGTACAGACCAGCAGCCATAGAGATTCCTCCCCCGATAATCAGAACAATCGGGCCGCCCACAATTAGCGATAGGATAAGCCTTGGGTCCATATCCAACGAAAACTCCTCCTGCTCGTTCTCTTCGCCTTGCCGCGTATCGGTGCCGCACCCAGGTCGATTAAATCACTCATATTCCGACCGTTTTTATGCAGTACGCCACAACAAGATCGGAGCGCAGAAACCGACCTGAAGTAAGTATATCAAATCCTGGGCAGTCGCCAAGCTCAATTCGCTTTGGAACGCACGTCGCTGTTGCGACTGCCCCAGCACCTGGGCTATAATCTGCGCGAACCTGGGGAAGTGTCGGAACTGGCAGACGAGCATGACTTAGGATCATGTGCCGCGAGGCGTGCGGGTTCGAGTCCCGCCTTCCCCATCGGCAGAGTCCAGGGCTCTACACGCTTCGTAGAGCCTCCTGCGACCTCGACGCCGGACGATTACCTGCCGAAGTGCGGCCCCTCCGCTGATGTCACTCAGAACGTCTTTGACGGTTGGGCATGACAGCGTCGTGCAGGCGGCCTCCCAATTGCTGGGAGGGTTGCTGCGGACGGGTCTTGCACGATGGCAGCGGGTTGTGGCCCATGCTATAATTCGGAACTACCTTAAACACCATTTAGGGAAAGCAACGTGGCAAAAGTCGAAAAAGAGCTGCTCGAAAACCGCCAGGCAAAACTGACCGTTACCGTCGACCCTGAACAACTCCGCAGGGAGATGCAGGACGCCGCGCGGCGAATTTCCCGGCACGTGAACATCCCTGGTTTCCGGAAGGGCAAAGCTCCCTACCGGATCGTCCTACAGCATTTTGGCGAAGAAGCTATCTTTGACGAGGCGCTCGATCCACTGGGGCAGGCCGTGTATGTCGAGGCACTGAAGGAAGCCGACGTGGACCCTTATGCGCCTGGTGAGCTGTCGGAAGTATCCTCCGAGCGCGATCCCCTGGTGCTGACCTTCACCGTGCCGCTTACTCCAGATGTGGGCCTAGGTGAGTATCGGGACGTTCGGATCAAGTACAAAGCGCCCAAGGTGACTAAGAACGAAGTCGAAGAAGCGCTGGACGCTCTGCGCGAACAGCAGGGTACGCTCGACCCAGTCGAGCGGCCCATCGCGATGGGCGACGTAGCCGTGCTGGATATCGTCGGAACGCTGGTGCGCGAAGGCGATGAGCCCGAGGATCCTGACCAGCCCTCGACATGGGTTAACCGCCAGGGTGTTCGCGTCAAGGTCGCCGAGGAGGCCACCTACCCCGTGCCGGGCTTTCCCTCACAGGTCGCTGGGATGGCCGCTGGCGACGAGCGCAGCTTCGACATCTCATTCTCAGAGGAAGATGAAGAGGTCGCGGAAGTGCTGCGCGGAAAGACGCTGCACTTCGAGGTGCGCTGTGACGAGGTCTACGAGCACAAGGTGCCGGAGCTGAACGATGACCTGGCCAAGGAGCTGGGCGAATACGAGACTGTAAAAGACCTCCGCATCAGCGTCCGTGCCGAGCTTGAGCACGAGGCGCAGCACGAAGCCGACGACGAGTACACCGAGAAGATCTTCGATAAGCTGCTCGGCGGGGTGGCGACAGTGAGCTACCCGCCGGTCATGCTTGAAGAGCAGATCGACAAGTTCCTTGAGGATTTTGACGACCGCCTGCGCCAGCAAGGGCTTAATCTCGACGAATACAAGCGCATCAACAATACAACTGACGAGCAGATGCGCGACGAAGTGCGTGAGAATGCCGAGCGCCAGCTCAAGCATGCGCTGATCCTGGGCAAGCTGGCAGAGGTCGAAGAACTGCACGCTAAAGACGAAGAGATCGATGATCAGATCAGCACGATGTCACTCGCCTATGGCAGTCAGGCGACGCTGGCCCGGCAGTTGTTTGGTTCGCCGGAAGCGCGGCGCTCGATTGCCAACCGCCTGCTCGCGGAAAAGGCTGTCAGCCGCCTGATCGCAATCGCGAAGGGCGAAGAGCCACCAATTGGCGATGAGCAGCCGGCACCGGGTGAGACGGTGGAGGGCGAACTGGACGAGGCTAAGAAGAAGCCAAAAGCCAGGAAGTCGACCGCCAAGGCGAACGTGGAGAGCGAAGAGAAACCAAAGGCCAAGAAGACGACCACCAAGGCAAAAGCCAAAGCGGCAGACGAAGTGGTTGCACAGGCAGCCGCAGATGTGAACGAAACGGATACCGCGGAGTCGTGAGACGAAGGGGCCTGTCAGCACAGGTTGAGTGAGCAATTAGCGACACCATGAGCCGAGCATGCCACAAGGAGAGCCCCCAACCATGATGCCAGTCTTCCCTACCAGCCTGATTCCGATGGTCGTGGAATCCACAGGCCGGGGCGAGCGCGCTTACGACATCTACTCCCTGCTGCTGAAGGAACGGATCATCTTCGTCGGGACGGGGATCAATGATCAGATCGCTAATCTGGTCGTGGCGCAGCTTCTGTTCCTCAACCGTGAGGACCCCGACAAAGAGATCCAGATGTTCATCAACTCGCCGGGCGGGGCAATCTACGCCGGGCTGGGCATTTATGACACCATGCAGCAGATCAGCGCGCCTGTCAGCACGGTAGCGGTCGGTTTCACAGCAAGCTTCGGGACAGTGCTGCTGACGGCTGGCACAACGGGTCGCCGTTACGCGCTGCCCAATGCGACCATCCACCTGCATCAGCCACTGGGCGGGGCGCAAGGCCAGGCCACCGATATCGAAATTCAGGCCAAGGAAATCCTGCGGCTGCGCGAACGTCTAAACGAGATTCTCTCGCACCACACCGGGCAACCGGTCGAGAAGATCGCGGACGACACCGATCGCGATATCTTCCTGACCGCTGAACACGCCGTGGAGTACGGTCTGATTGACGGGGTGCTTGAGCCGCAAGAGAAGGCAGGGTAAGTTATGCAAACGGATCAAAATGGACCGCAGCATTGTTCGTTCTGCCGGCGACCTCAAACCGAGGTACGGCGGCTTATCTCCGGGCCGGAAGGCGTGTTCATTTGCGATGAATGCGTGGACCTGTGCCGTGAGATACTTGAAGAAGAAGATAGCACGTTCCCGACCGAAGAAGACCTGCTATCAGAAGACATCCCGTCGCCGCAGGACATCTCTGGGCATCTGAACGAGTACGTGATCGGGCAGGAGCGGGCAAAACGCGTGTTGTCAGTGGCGGTCTACAATCACTACAAGCGGATCAAAGTCGGCGGGCGGCTGGACGATGTCGAGATCGACAAGAGCAACATTCTGCTGATCGGCCCCACGGGCGTCGGCAAGACGCTGCTGGCACAGACGCTGGCGCGTTTCCTGGATGTTCCATTCTGCATCGCAGATGCGACCGCGCTGACCGAAGCGGGCTACGTCGGCGAGGATGTCGAGAACATTTTGCTGCGGCTGATTCAGGCAGCGGACTTCGACCTGAAGCGCGCCGAGCGCGGCATCATCTACATCGATGAGATAGATAAGACAGCTCGCAAGAGCGGCGACAACCCGTCGATCACGCGCGACGTCAGCGGAGAGGGCGTGCAGCAAGCGCTGCTCAAGATCATCGAGGGCACCGTGGCCAACGTGCCGCCGCAGGGCGGACGCAAGCACCCGCACCAGGAGTTCATACAGCTCGATACTACCAACATCCTGTTTATCTGTGGAGGGACGTTCTCGGGGATCGAAGACATCATCGCCAACCGGATCGGGACGAAGGGCACGATGGGCTTCAGAAGCGCGTCCAACCACCGCGACATGGATGATGCCGGCGTGCTGCGCAGCGTCAGGCCCGAAGACCTGATCGGGTATGGGATGATCCCGGAGTTCATCGGTCGCCTGCCTGTCGTCGTGTCAGTCGACCCACTCGACGAGCAGACGTTGATCGACATCCTGACTATGCCCAAGAATGCGCTGGTCCGGCAGTACCGGGCGATGTTCGCGTTGGATGAGGTCGAGCTGGACTTCACCGATGAGGCTCTCGCCGCAGCCGCGAGGATAGCCATCGAACGGGAGACCGGCGCGCGCGGCCTGCGCTCGATCATTGAGAGCACGCTACTCGACGTGATGTTCGAGATCCCGTCGCGCGACGACATTACCAAGGTGGTCGTCAACGCCGAAGCGATTCGCGGCGAGAGCCGCCCGCTGATACTGGCAGCGAACGAGAAGAAGCTCAAGTGGTCTGACGAGCAGCGGGCAGCCTGAGGCTGCGCACTTGACACCGTAACGCAGCGGGGCGGATGGTTGCTAACCATCCGCCCCGTCTTTTTTGATGCCTGTTCACGGCAACCGCGGTGTTACACGCCGACGTGCTCGTCCTCAATCGGCAGGATCATTGCCTGTACACCGCTGTTAACCATCTGCACGAAGGCCCGTCCCAGATCTTTGCTTCCTGGAACCTCACGGCCATAGTGCATCGGGACCACAATCAGCGGCTTGATGCGGTCGACCGCTTGCACAGCTTCTTCAGGGTTCATCGTGAATGCACCGCCGACCGGTAGAAGCGCGATGTCGCAGCCGATGGTGTCCATTTCCGGGATCAGGTCCGTGTCGCCTGCGTAGTAGATATCGTGGTGCATCATGCTGATCACAAACCCGAGGCCACCGAACGCTTTGGCGTGGTACGCCTCATCGATGGTATAAGCGGGCACGGCCCTCACCGCTCCCGCACCGGGCAGCAGCGGCCCGGTTTGCCACGGGCGCATCACCCGCACGCCAGTGCCAAGCATGTTCGCGACACGCTGGTTACTGAGGATGATCGTATCGGGCCGGCGGATCAACTTAATATCCGTTGGAGAACAGTGATCGTGATGATCGTGGCTGATCAGGATGAGATCCGCGGACGGGGAGTTGGGCGGCAGGTGCCACGGATCGATGTAGATGACAGGGCCGTCTTCGTGCGGCGGGCCGTTAAGTCGGAAGCTGGCATGGCCCAGCCAATGCACTCGTTCGATCATGTCCTTCTCCTGCTTTTCGAGCGTAGCGGCGAATGCAGCACTCTCGACACCGGGCATGCTGCACAAAAAGCGGGCCGCATGCCCACCGGTTCTGTCGTTCACCTAATGGGAGATTGTACCACGTGGCACAGGTCAATGCTGTACGAAAGCCCTACAGCGGCGGCGGATGCGTCTCGTTTCGCACGATTGTGCAGCACAGGATGGCGATGCTATAATCGCGGAGAAGCTTGAAGAAGCGTGCCCGTCATAGAGGTGTTGCACTGTGAGTACCGTTCAAATCTCCAGCCCTGCTTATGATCTGACCGCACTTCGCGGTCAGTTCGAAGTCGTGCGCAACGGGTTGACCTATCTCAACCATGCCGGTATGTCTCCGCTGTCCATTCCTGTCAAGAGCGCGATGATCCACAGGATCGAGGCGATGGCCGCCGGGGGCACGCTCGCCTTTGAAGACATGGGCGAGGCAGCAGAGACTCTCCTGCCCCAGCGCATCGCCGATCTGGTCAACGCGACGCCCGAAGAGGTTTGCCTGACACAGAGCACGTCGACCGGCCTGAACCTGATCGCGCAGAGCCTGCCACTCGAATCAGGCGATGAGGTACTGCTGTGCGATGTCGAGTTCCCGTCGAACGCGTACCCCTGGATGAACCTTGAGCGCAAAAGGGTGAAGGCGGTGCTCGTGCCGTCACGCGAGGGTGGGTTGAGCCTTGAGGCGCTCGACGGGGCGCGCACGGCCCGCACGCGGGTCGTGGCTGTCAGCGCGGTTCAGTTCTTCACCGGGCGCTGTGAGGATATGCAGGCGCTGGGCCGTTACTGCGCCGACCATCACATTTGGCTGGTCGCCGACACAACCCAGGCGGTCGGCGTGGTGCCGATCGATATGCAGGCGATGGGCATCGACGCGCTGGCCATGACGGCCCAGAAAGCGCTAGCAGGGCCGCCCGGGCAGGGATTCATGGTGATCCGCCAGGAGCTGATCGAGCAGATGCAGCCCATTGCCGTCGGGGCGCTGTCCGTCGAAGGGTGGGAACACTGGCTCAGGTACGAGATGACACCCCGTCCCGGCGCGCAGCGTTTCATGATGGGCACTACCGCCCATGTGGCGATGGCTGGCCTGCTGGCTACCATCGATATGCTAAACGGGCTGGGTATCGAGAACATCGCCGCGTGGGTCCGCCACCTGAGCAACGTGGCTATCGCCGATCTGAGCGACAGAGGGTACGAAGTCATCACACCCGCTCAGCCCGAACGTCACGCCAACATCGTCACCTTTGCCTGGCCCGGAAATCCGCAGCAGGCAGTCAGTGCCTTGAAGAAACAGGGTATCATCGTGGTCAGTCACGTCGACTCGGATGGCAAGCCGCATATCCGCATGTCGTCGCACTGCTACAATACCGAGGAAGATGTATTGAGCGTCGGCAAAGTGCTGGAGGGAGTGCCGCATGAGCAGCAACATTAAACCAAGCGCCGCACAGATCGCGCAGCAGCAGGCCGCACAGCGCGGCGCGCAGGGAGTCAGCCCGCAGCAGGCCGCGGCTGCACAGGGTGAGGAAGGCCATTACGGCGTCGGCTCCGGCGAGAACTGGCAGCCGCGCCCCATCAAGAGCATCGATGACACCGGGTTAAACATATACTACCTGATCGAGCTCGTGCTCAAGATCCTCTACTTTGGCGGCTTCAAATCTGGCTACGCCATCGCCGAGGCAATCGCGCTGCCCTTTACGGGTGTCATCGACCAGGTGATGGACATCCTGAAGCGCGACCGGCAGGTCGAAGTGCGCGGCAGCGGTGGCTTTGGCGAAGGAGCATACCAGTACATCATCAGCGGACTGGGTATCGAGAAGGCGCGCGAGGCGCTGGACCGTTCGCAGTATGCTGGCCCGTGCCCGGTGACGCTAAACGCATACACCAGTTCGATACGCGAGCAGCAAACGCACACGCTGGTGACCCGCGAGACGATGGAAAGTGCGCTTTCGCACCTGGTCCTCAATCAGCGCATCTTGCAGAAGGTCGGCCCGGCGGTGAACTCCGGCAAGTCGATCTTTCTGTACGGCCCACCTGGCAATGGTAAGACCACCATTTCCGAATCGGTGGGGCACGTGGTCTTGGGCAAGCCCATGTATATCCCTTACGCCATCGACATCGACGGCCAGATCGTGCGGGTGTTCGACGGTGTCAACCACGAGGTCATCGAGGAAGAGGAATACAAGGGTACCGGCTCGGGCAGCACCAGGCCTGACCCGCGCTGGATCAAGATCAGACGCCCGGTGATCATGGTCGGCGGCGAGCTGACGCTGGAGACCCTCGACCTGGTCTACGACCCGATCAACAAATACTATGAGGCGCCTTTCCAGGTGAAAGCCAACGGTGGCATGTTCCTCATCGACGACTTTGGCCGGCAGCAGGTGCGCCCGCGCGACCTGCTGAACCGCTGGATCGTGCCGCTTGAAAAGCGCGCCGATTTCCTGACCCTGGCCAATGGCCGCAAGCTGGAAGTACCGTTTGACGTGATGATCGTCTTCTCGACTAACCTGGACCCGGCGGACCTGGTCGATGAGGCGTTCCTGCGCCGTATCCGGCACAAGATCGAGATCGGTGACCCATCGTTTGAGGAATACCGCGAAATCTTCAAGCGAATGGCTAAGCTGCGCGGCCTGCCCTATGACGATCAGATGCTGGCCTACCTGCTGCAAGAGTGGTATATCAAGCACGACCGGGCGCTGCGCGGCAGCCATCCGCGTGACCTGATCGACCAGATGAAGGACATCTCCGGCTATATGGGGGTGCCCTTCCAGATGAGCCAGGATCTGCTCGACCGCGCCTGCGAGTCGTACTTCGTCGAGTTGTAGTGTCTTTGGACTGAGCCTGCAGGGCCCGGCGCATCATTCCGGGCCCCCTACCCCCGGCTGACCATGCCAGCGCGAATTAGTCTGCCGCTAGACGATTTCTATCAGGGCCGCCTGCTGGTTTTCGGCCACCGCGGCGCGCGCGAGCAGGCACCTGAGAACACGCTGCCCGCCTTCGCGCGCGCCGCGGAGATCGGTGCGGACGGCGTCGAACTTGACGTGCAGCTCAGCCTGGACGGCGCGCCGGTCGTCATGCACGACTTCACCGTCGAGCGGACGACCAACGGCAGCGGCGAAGTGTCGAAGATGACGCTGGCCGCGCTGCGCGAGCTTGACGCCGGCGCGACCTTTTCCGGCGGATTCGCCGGGGCGCGCATCCCAACTCTGGACGAGGTGTTTGAGGCCGTGGGGACGCGCGTGCTGGTCAACGTGGAACTGAAGGCATTCGGCATGGGTCGCGCGGCACGCGATCTGGTCGGCACCGTGGCACGTTCCATCCACGTGCATGGCATGTCGAAGCGTGTGATCCTCTCGTCATTCAACCCGCTGATCCTGGGCATGGTCAGACGCATCGCCCCGGAACTGCCGGTCGGCTATCTGTACGCGCCGGACCTGCCACTGCCGCTGGCAAAGGGCTGGATGGCCCGTCCGCTGATCGGGCGGCACGAGGCGCGCCATCCGCACTTCTCGATGGTCGACGACGCCTACATGCGTTGGGCGCACCGGCGCGAGTACCGCGTCAACGTGTGGACGGTCAACGAAGCTGAGGATGTCAGGCGGATGCGCGACCTGGGCGTTGATGCAATCATCAGCGACCGGCCTGACTCAGTTCTGAGCGACTTGCGTGGCGAGGTATAATCAGGCCAGCTAGAATGAATATCTGTTGCAGGGGCGCAGGGCTGCGCCCCTGTGCATGCCAGAACCGGAAAGGATGTTGAATGGGCGGGCTGCGGCAGTTGATCGTCAACGCCGACGACTTCGGTCTGACGTCGGGAGTTCTCGCGGGGGATTATCCGCGGGCATACTGACGGAATCATCACCTCAACCAGCGTCATGATCAACATGCCCGACGCCGAGCGTGGCATCAAGCAGGCGCAGGCGGACACGCCAGACCTCGGCATGGGTTTGCACCTCACGCTGACAGCCGGCAGGCCGGCGCTGCCTGCCACCGAGGTGCCCGACCTGGTGGGACCAGACGGTCTGTTTCGGCGCAAAGGCGATGTGATCGCCGGGCTGCCGACAGTCGACATGCTGCAAGTCGAGCGCGAGCTGCGGGCTCAGATTGCGCGCTTCGAGGAAATCGCTGGGCGCGGCCCCGATCACCTGGACAGCCACCACCACATCACCTACCTCAGCCCGCCAATGGTCGCACTGATGGGCCAGCTTGCACGCGACCTCGACGTACCGATCCGCAGGCCGCTGCCTGCCGAGGCCGACGACCCCGCGCGACGCGCTGAACACGTGCAGGCCGCCATCGAGGGTATGCCCAACCCGGCCTATGCTGCCGAGATGGCCAATATTCTGACGGCCATTGCCGAGAAATCCGGCCTGCGCACGCCCGATGCCTTTGTCGCCGGGTTCTACGGCCAGAACGCCACGCTGGGTGACTTGCTGCTGATACTGGTCGACCTGAAGGAAGGCGTCAGCGAGCTAATGTGCCACCCGGCTGAAGTCGACGACGCGCTGCGAGACGCTTCCGGCTACACTGACAGGCGTGGCGATGAACTGGCCGCGCTGACCGCCGCCAGCACGCGAGAGGTGATCCAGACCGAGTTCATCCAGCTCATTACATTTGCGGATTTGAAGTAGGGGCATGGCGCGCGGGCTGGCACAGGCGTGGTGGTGGCTGATACGCGTTGGCTTCCGGCTGCTGTACAATGAGCTGGCCTGGACCTACGATCTGGTAAGCCGGGTCGTTTCGCTGGGGCAGTGGCGAAGCTGGCAGCAGGCAGGTCTCAGGCGTCTCGGCGCAGCACCCGGCCAGCGCGTGCTGGAGCTGGCACACGGGACCGGCAACATGCAGATCGATCTGGCAGCGGAGGGGATCGACAGCGTGGGCGTTGACCTGTCGGCGGCCATGGGGCGCATCGCGCGACGCAAGCTGCGCCGCCAGGGCCTTACGCCGCGGCTGGCGCGCTGCCGCGCACAGCGCCTGCCATTTGACGCCGGGCAGTTCGACGCCATCCTGAGCACCTTCCCGACGGAGTTCATCGTCGCTCCTGAGACGCTGGCCGAGGCCCACCGCGTACTTAAGCCCGGCGGGCGGATGGTTGTGGTCGTAAGCGGCATATTGACGGCGGGTGGCCCGACAGCAGGTACGCTTGAGTGGCTGTATCGCGTTACCGGACAGCGCGGGCCGTGGCCCGGCGACCCGCTGAGCGCATTCCACAACGTGGGTTTTGCCGCCGACGCGGTTAACGAGATACTGCCGCGCAGCCAGGTGCTGATGCTGGTGGCGACACGGGACCAGGCTGAATCATAGAGGCACAATGCTTTGACGCTATCACCCTCATTCACGTTTGACATCATGCTGGCGACGCTTTATGGCGCGCTGGCGCACCTGATTTTAGGTGGCAACGGGCGGCGGTTGGTGGCGCTGATCGTCGCCTCGTGGATCGGATTTGGCATCGGCCAGGCAGTCGGGCAGGTGATGGACATCCGCGTGCTGGCGCTGGGACCGACAAACATCTTCCCCGCCACACTGGGCTCGTTGATTGCGCTGATATCGACGACGATCCTGTCTGCCAGGGGCGACCATGTGCGCCCGCGTACCTAGCCGGTAAGATACCATGAGACGACCTGCCCGCAGTGTTTTGTCCTTCATGCTGTTCGTGGTGTTGGCGCTTGCCGCATGCAGCGCCAGCGAGCCTGCCAGCCCCACGCCGGCCCCTGGGCGACGGCCACGCCAGCGTCAACCGCCACCTCGACCCCGACACCCTCATCCACGCCATCCCCTACCCCAACCGCGACTGCCACGCCTACTCCTTCGGCAGTCGGATCTCGACAGCGCAGCGTTCCTGCACCCGGTGCGCGAGCTCAGCGTCGAAGGGCTGAACGATGCAGCATTGACTTCCAATGGTGAGTTGATTCTCGCGGCAACCGGCTCCGGGCTGTGGGCGATTACGACACAGGCAACAGACGCGCCGCCGCAGGCGGTGGATAACACCCAGGGAGGCGACACGCGCGTGGCGCTCAGCGCCGACGGTATGCTGGCAGCGGCGGCGCTAAAAACCGGGGGGCTCGTGCTGTGGGATCGCGCAGGCGGCAGCCTTACCCCGGCGCTCGCCGCCGATTCGCCGCAGATCCTTAGCATCGCAATCAACCCGGCTCGGCCCCTGCTCGCCGCCGGCAGCGACTTAGGCAGCTTGTACGTCCTCGACAGCGGCACAGGTGAGCTGATCCAGCGGCTGGCAATTGGCCGGTCGATCATCGCCGTCGCCTTCAGCCCCGAGGGCGCGTTGATGGCATCTGCCGGGACGAACCAGAAGCTGATTCTATGGGATGTGGACGGGCTGCGGGCGCTGAACAGCTTCGAGGAGGAACAGGCTCAGGCGCTGGCCTTCAGCCCTGACGGGCTGTTCATGGCCAGCGGCGACGACGCGGGCACAATCACGCTGCGTATTGTGTTCAGCGGCAAGGTCGCTGCGACGATCAGCACTGGCAGTGCGCCGATCACCGCGCTGGCTTTCAACCCGAGCGGCAGCATCATCAGTGCAGGCGACGCTGATGGTGTGTTCTACCTGTGGGACGCCGTCACCGGGCAGGACCTCATTTCAAAACAGATGGGCAGCGCGGTGCTGGCGCTGGGCTGGTCGGCGGACGGCACAACGATCATGACCGCCAGCGCGGATGGCGAGATCCGGCTGTGGCAGGCCACACGATAGGGCGCGGTTAGCGATTGGCCACGATATAGTCAGCAAAGGCGGCGATAGTGTCGAAGTTGTCGGCGGTAAGCTGGCTGTCGTCGATGCGCACACCGTAGTGCCCCTCAACCCACAGCGCGATGTCGACCAGGCTAAACGAGTTGATCAGGCCGCTGGAGATGAGGGCCTCCTCATCGCCGAGTGGGTAATCAGGGTCGTTAAGGATGTCGTTCGTCAGATACGTCTTCAGTGCGTTACGAATGTCGTCAGCCATGTAATCTCCCCTCGGTTCGCTGATAATCTACCCACCAGACGGCGCGCCAGCAGCAGGCTCACGGCCCGTCAGGCCACGCCACACCGCGTCGAGCGCCTGCAAGCGCAGTCAGGTTGCGAACAGGCCAAGCCGTGCGCATGTTCGCCGGGTTGTTGAAGAACGGGCGCGCATACGTCAGGTGAAACTGGTCGCTGCTCAGGCCATGGTCAGGCAGCGGCTGCACGGCCCGCCAGAAGTTCCACAGTGGCACATCGTACTTCCGCGCAACGTTATAGATCGCCTGATTGATGCTGTTGTCGCCCTCAAGGTTGTCGGCTTTGGTGGCAAGGATCGGCACCACCCCCTGGTCGACGGAGTACTGCACGACCTGTTCCAGGTAGCTCTGATAGGTCTCTGAGGGACGGTCGTAGCCGCCCCACGTCTCCATGCTGATCAATGCCACGCTCGGGTTGTTAATGCGGTATTCGCAGGCCAGCGGCGACTCGTGCACGTCGCACTCCGGGTTGTTGTTGAGCAGCGGAGAGAGGATCGCCGCCACGTTGAAGCCGCCAATCGCGGCGACGCGCTCGCGGGTGAAGGACTGCGACTGCCGGTAGTAGGCGATCACTTCCTCCAGATACGGATAGTCGCCCAGATCGTACTGCCCCGGTGTGGCAAATGCCGACAGGAAGAACGCAGCCACGTTCTGGCAGTCGCCAATGATGGAGAATCCCGTAGGGTCGCGACCAAGCGCCAGTCCGTGCTGGTAGATGGCGCGGGCTGTATCGCTGACAGTTGGCACGACGGGCATATCGCGCCAGTCTTCGGGCCACGGCGTCGACGTCGGACCGGCCTGCGTGGGCGGCAGGGTGGCAGTTGCGGGAACAGGTGTGAGCGTCGGCGCGGCGGTTGGCGTGGGCGCGGTCGTCGCCGTCGGCGAGGATGGCGGCGCGCTCTGGGTAGGCGGTGCGGCGCAGGCAGTGGTCAGCACCACAACCGCACTGAACACGATCAACAGGTTCGCTACACGAAATCGTATCACATCCACACCTACGGCCCCTCAACATGCTCAGCCTGGTCGACAATCGCCGCGCCGACCCGTCCGGCCAGCAGCGACGAGCCGGTCGGCGTCAGGTGGATGGCGCTGTTGGTGAACTGCTCCGGTGGGACAAGGTCCCACAGGTCACGGTAGTGCCAGCCGCGCCGATCGACCTCGCCGGCGAGCAGTGCTCGGTAGTCGTCGTAGGCCCAGCGCGGGTAAAAGAAATTATAGCGAACATCGCTGTTCTGCCCATTGCTGATCAGGATCGGTTCGTTGACCAACAGCACCGGCGTCTGCCCGGCCAGCGCGACACCGGCGTCCAGCGCGTCGAAGGCTAGATCGGTACGAGTCAGCGGTGGCTGAAGGTCGAAGAACGACGGGTCGGTCTCAAGGTCGGTCTGGGCCGGAGTATATGTATCCGGGTAAAACTGGTCGACGCCGGTTGAAGCCCACATGAAACCATACAGGTTCAGGCGCAACACATCGGCCAGTGCGCGGCGCTGTCCGACAATGGTGCGATCTAGAAAGGTCGGGGCGACGAAGGCCGGGTCGCGCGGGTCGAGAGACAGGTTATAGGTAGCGATCAACGCCCGGACCGTGTCCGGGTTGTGCTGGACGATGGGCGACGACAGTTGCTGCGAATAGGGGAACGCTTCGAGGGTAGTCAGCCAAACGATGAGGTCGGGCTGGTAATCGACCGCGCGGGACAGCATCAGCAGGTCTTTGGTCAGAGTGATCGTCGGATAGCCGAGATTGTAGGCGCGCACGTGGCGACCATCGGCCAGGGTGAGGCTGGCGGCGTTGATCTGTCCGGCCAGTGTCTGTGGCGGTGTCAGCAGGAACCCCCACACCGACGAGTTGCCGATGAGGATCACGCGGTACTCATCGGCTGGCTTGGGCTGCGTGACGACATGAGACGCAAACATCGCATCAAGCTGAAACAGACTGAAGTTGTAGGCGATATCAGGGTTCTCGCCGAAAGGCAGGCGCACGCGGCCCGGCACCAGCGTGTTGTACACCGACAGCCGCGACAGCACCGAGAGCGGGTCAAGCGCGGCATAGACAAGGTTAAACGCCACGAATAGTATAAAGGCCTTGACGATGACGCCGATCACAAAGCGAGCGGGGGTCATGTGCGCGCGTTCGATGGGCGGCAGATCTGACATCGGCTACATCCCGAACAGCTTCATGAACACCGACCCGGCCAGCGCCGGGGTCGGCAGCGCAAACCACACCCAGCCCAGCGTCACGAAATGGAAGGTCAGCAGAACAGCCCCCACATCGTAGGCGTGTTTGAGCGCTGGGCGCTCCTCCAGCCGACGCAGGCGGGCGCGCATGGCGTTCGCCCAGCGGTTATGTACGAACAGCCCTATGCCGTGCCACGCGCCCCATGTGACGAAGCTCCACGCCACGCCATGCCACAATCCGATCAGCAGCATGGTGGTGATCTGCCCGAAGGCAATGATCAGCTCGACCGGAATCTGGCGCGGATTGGAGCGCAGCTTGCGCGTGATCGGGTTGAAGTAGTAGGCGCGGAACCACATCGCCAGCGTGATGTGCCAGCTATTCCAGAAGGTGGTCAGGTTGGACTTGAGATAGGGGCTGTCGAAGTTCTCCGGCAGGCGGATGCCCATCAATCGGCCCATGCCGATGGCGATGTCGGTGTAGCCGGAGAAGTCGAAGAACAGGCGGAAAGCGTAGGCGTACAATAGCAGCCACGTCCAGCCAGCCTGATGCACCTGCGCAGCGTTCTGGCTGTTGAGCGCGATCAGCGCCAGCGAGTTGGCCAGCACGAACTTCTTGAACAGCCCCAGCACGATGCGCTGCCCACCGGCCAGCACGTCAGCCGCCCCCAATCTGAACGTGGAGCGGGAGTCCTTGACGAAACGCTCGACGCGGTCGATAGGCCCGGAGACCAGTGCCGGGAAGAAGATGACGTACACTACGAACTCGCGCAAGCCCAGCACCGGAAGGCGCTTGTTGAGCCAGTCGAGCAGGACGTGCAGCAGACGGAACGCCACGTAGGAGAAACCCAGCCAGCGCAGGTCAAGCGCCGACGCCTGGTCGACGGCCTGCTGGCTCAGTCCCCGCAGCAGTGCGCTTGCGGCCAGCCCGGCAGGCTCAAACTTGAGCACCAGCAGCAGTCCGACCAGAAGCAGCGCGAGCCCTAGTACCCACCCGCGCCGTGCCGCACCAAAGCGCCAAACGAGCGCCGCCACGCCGGCAGCCAGCACGACACCCAAAGCAACCACTACAAACTGTGGTGGCGGTGTGGGGGTCAGACAGCACACCTGAGGCGGCAGGTAGCGAATCAGGCCGATCAGCGCCACCAACCCGGCCACCACACCGCCAGTGATCAGCATCTCGCGCCGATCTGATTGCAGGGTGTCCTGCGGGCGGCTTACCGCCCAGATCAGCACGGTGAGCAGCAGCGTTCCAACCGACAGCCAGAACGACAGATGGCGGATCGGCGTGACCGATTGCAGCCAGAACACGGCCACCACGCTGGCAGCCAGCATCAGCCAGCTGCGCCACGTTTCGGAGCCAATCAGCCCGATGATCAGCGCAATGGCGATCAGAATCAGGATGTCGAGGAGCGTCACGGGGCTAGAATCCCTGGTAGATCCACTGCGGAGACGCGGAAGCGGTCATCACGACGACCGCGATCACGATCAGGCACAGCAGAAGGGCATACAGGTTTTCCCGCGTTAGGAGCTGCTTCACAGGGGGGCGTCCGCTATTGCTGGTAACCGCACATCAGCCAATCGCCGCCCTGCTGGACGACCCGGTACGTGCGGCGGCTGAGGTCCAGCGAACGGTCCTCGCCATTGTAGCTCAGGACCATGCTGCCGGTGCAGGTAACGAGGGTCGCATCACCGTCGGTGCCGCTCTCAGAGCACGACACACCGTCGAGTCGTGGCGTCACAGCTTCCAGCGAGTCGACCTCCACCTGTGCGTCCGATTCCCAGTCTGCGCACGACAACGCCGACACACGGCTGGAGTCCTTGGCGACCAGCGCATCCAGATAGCCCCGCACGGCCTGAACCGCGCCGCTCTGGCTGCTTCCGCAAGCCGCAAGACCCAGCGAGACCAGCGCCACAACAACCAGCACAACAGTCACTCGACGCATGCAACCCTGCCTGATAGCGGTGGCCCACAAACGATTGTGGTACACTCTGCAACCGTGGATAAGACACGGGATTTATATACCAGCAGCTTCGATTGCGCAAAAAGGCGGAGGCGTTGTATTGGTGGTGAGCGTATCGTGAGAATCAGCCGTACTAGTTTGGATCTTGCCGTACTGGCGCTCATCGTGACCGGCTGCACGATGGCAGGCGCGACCCCGCAGCAGTCGATCACTCTGACGGCACCGGCTGCCATTATCGCCGATCCGACCGCCGAGATCGCCACGCCAACGGCCACGCCTCCCCCTACCCCGACGCCTGCGCCGACACTGGAGGAGACGCCGGGTCGCACCCTGGTCGACGGGTACTATGTCGTTCAACCAGGCGACACGCTGCTGGCAATCGCCTACGACTTCAGCGTCACCATCGACGCGCTGATCGTGGCAAACCCCGGTCTCGACCCTGACCTGATCCTGCCTGATCAGGAGATCGTAATCCCCCTTGTTGCTACAAATGTGCCGCAGTCCACGCCGACGGTCGTGAGCGGTCAGGTCAGTACAGATGTGCCACAGACTGCGCCGACGGAGATAGGCGGACAGGTCAGCATAGATGTGCCACAAACCGCGCCGACGGTTGTGAGCGGTCAGGTCAGCACCGACGGCTCGCGGCTGCGCGTGCGGGAGGGCCCCAGCACCAACTTTGGCACGGTTGCGACTCTGGAAGATGGCACTCCGCTGACCGTCATCGGGCGCACGGATGATTTCTACTGGGTGCAGGTGGTAGTGACCGGCGAAGCGGGTATTCAAGGCTGGGTGATGCGCCAGTGGGTAATGTCAAGACCTCTGGATGGCGTCCCCATGACTTATGACACCGCCACTCACCTGTCGACGACAGTTCAGCCGCAGGGCACAGCCCAACCCGGCCTGCCGCAGGCTGTTACATACCCGTACATCTCGAACATCACCGCGACGGCTCACGCGATCTTCGTCCGCGGTCAGCAACTCGGCAACCGTGCCGACGTGTTCTCGAAGGTAGGCGACAGTATTACCGATAACGATGCCTTCCTGACGCCGATTGGGCTTGGCAACTACAACCTGCGCGACTTCACGTTCCTCAAGCCGGTGATCGAGTATTTCTCCCAGGAACCCGCCCGCGACGCCAACTCGTTCGCCAACACCTCGCTGGCGGCAAAGGGTGGCTGGTCGGCGTGGCAGGTCGTCACGCCCAGATACGCCAACAGCGACCTGTGCCTGGATGGCGAGATACCACTGGTGTGCGAATACCGGATCGTCAGGCCGTCGGTGGCGCTGATCATGCTGGGCACCAATGACGTACAGACGACGCCTACCGGCCAGTATGAAAGCTGGATGCGCCAGATCATCCAGACTTCGTTCGACATGGGCGTGATCCCGGTGCTCAGCACGATCCCGGAGTTCAATTATGCGCCGGCAAAGGGCACGGTCGATGGCCGTGTGGCAGAGCTTAACGGCGTGATTGTCAGACTGGCGCACGAGTACGATATCCCGTTGTGGGATTATCACGCGGCGCTGGACGGCCTGCCCAACGACGGCCTGAGCGACGATGGCGTGCACCCTGGATGGGCCGCCCCGGCGGACTTCAAGCCGTACTTCCTCCAGTTCGGGATGACGGTCCGCAACCTGACCGCGCTTGAGGCACTTGACGCGGTATGGCGCACGGCGATGCACTGATCTTTTCACGCTATGTGG
This sequence comes from uncultured Chloroflexia bacterium, assembly GCA_963787375.1. Classification (GTDB taxonomy): domain Bacteria; phylum Chloroflexota; class Anaerolineae; order Aggregatilineales; family UBA3940; genus CAWBCR01. Next base: position 36,218 of record CAWBCR010000030.1, read on the forward strand.
CGTGTGATATAATGGGAATTGGGGATATGCCAGCGCTGTCCACGCTTGGAGAAGACATGGCTTCGACAGCTCTGACCCTTTCGCAACTGGCTGCCAACCTGAACGCAATAGAGAAGGCGTTGTTATGAGCAGTACGTCCGCGCCCAACGCACAAGACGAGGACTCCCGCGATTTCCAGAATGTGATGATCGGGATCATCATCGGGATCGTCGTTCTGACCGTCGGGCTGGTGGTTATCGCCATTGTGTTGGCGGCCAACGCTGGTTCGGCAGCACCAGCGGTGGTGGTGATCCGCGACGTGATGATCATCGTGCTGGCGCTGGAAATGGTCGTCATCGGGGCGGCGATCACGGTCTTTCTGATCCAGGTGGCACGCTTTGTGAACCTCCTCAACAACGAGGTTCAGCCGCTGATCACGTCCACCTCCGACACGATCAACACGGTGCGCGGGACGGCGGCCTTCCTCAGCAAGAACCTCGCCGAGCCTATCATCGCGGCGAACAGCACGCTGCGCGGCATCGGCAAGGTGCTGAAGGATGTCGACGCGATTCGCACGGCAGCCGGCGTCGCCGCCGCGGCGGCCTCAGCAGCAGCCGCGACAGGGACGCGGGCGACTCCCGGCGAGCCACCGGCTCCCGAGTCAGACACCGGCACGGCTGACGCGCCAAAGGTGCCATCGCGAAGCAAGAAGAAGGCCCCTAAGAAGGGCACCACGCAAGGAAACGAACCCATCACTGAAAAGAAAGAGGGAGATTGATACTATGGCAGACAATGGCAGCGATTTCGGCGCATTTCTGACTGGCTTCATCATCGGCGGCCTGGTGGGCGCGGCAAGCGCGCTTCTGATGGCCCCGCAGTCTGGTGAGGCAACCCGCGAGCAGATCGTTCAGCGCGGCGTCGAGCTGCGTGACCGCAGCGACGACGAAATCCGCCGCCTGCGTAAGCAGGCCGACGAGACACTCGCAGACGTCCGCGCGCAGGCTGAGGAAATCCAGAAAAAGGCTCTGGAGCAGGTTGAGGAAGCACGCACGCGTCTGGGCGGCGCGCTCGACGAGGGCAAGGAAGCCGCAAAGCGTGTGCGCAAGGAACTGGGCGGCGACGAGGGCAAGTCGTAGGCACCGACGCTATTTCGCAATACAGCAGACAAAAACGGGACCGCAATGGTCCCGTTCTTGATTAGCGGCGGCGCAAGTGCTAAAGGCCGGTTGTGGCCTCAAACGCTTCCGCCAGCGCGTCCAGCACATCGCCGGCCATCACGCTGCGCGACGACATCTGCCCGCTTGCGATCTGCCCGGCCAGCCCATGTACGTACGCCCCCGCTACTGCCGCATCAAACGGAGCAAGCCCCTGCGCCAGCAGCCCGGTGATGCACCCCGATAGCACGTCGCCCGTGCCAGCTGTGGCCAGTGCATCCGTCGCGAAGGGCATCGTCACGATGTGGCCATCCGGCCCGGCGATGACTGTAAACGCCCCTTTCAATACGACGACGCAGTTCCACTTCTGCGCCCTGCTGCGGGCCACATTCCATCGGTCCGACTGAACGGCGTCCATCTCCATATCGCACAGCCGCGCCATCTCACCGGGATGTGGAGTTAGGATGCTGCCAGCCGGCAGAAGCTTCCACCACCCATCCATATGCGACAGCAGATTTAACCCGTCCGCATCGACGACGAGCGGACCGGTCAGCCCATTCGACTCGCCTGCTACTTCGGGCTGCTCACGACTGTGCACGCCAAATCCAATCGAGCCCTTCTTGGCTTGCTGGTCCCCTTGAAAAAGGCCGCGCATGAACTCGGCGGTCGCCTCCTCGCGGCCCAACCCGGGGCCCAGCAGCATGGCATCGACCTCGCCAGCCTCTTCGTGGAACACTTCCAGCGCCGCACTGCTGATCACGCCCATGTCGTGCGGCAGCAGCAGCCAGATGGTCTCACGCAGTTGCGAGGCCAGTATCGGGTAAATAGCCTGCGGTACAGCCAGCGTCACCAGCCCGGCGCCCGCTCGGTAGGCAGCCTGCGCCGAGAGCGCCGCCGCGCCGGTATAGTTGACCGAACCGGCCACGACCATCACGTGGCCGAAGGTTCCTTTGTGCGAGTTACGCGGGCGAGCAGGCAGCAGCCCCACCACGCCGGCCCCGTCTGCCAATTCGACGTCGACTGCGGCCAGTTCCGTAAGCTTGGCAGGCGTACCGATCCCGGCGACGAACAGCGCGCCGACAGCTTCCGCACCGGGGAAGATAAACTGGCCAAACTTCGCCGCCGCAAACGTTACGGTAATGTCGGCCTGGATGGCGAGCGGATCGAGCGCGCCGGTGTCGCAGTCGAGCCCCGACGGGCAGTCTACGGCCACGACCGCCGCTCTGCGGCCTTCGGGGGCAGCCGGATTCGACGGGCAGGTCAGACCCGCACCATCAGCGTCCAGGCCGTAGGGCAGGTGTACCAGCGCCGAAGAAGCCTGCTTGAGCAGCTTCTGCATATCACCCTCGATGGGCAGGCGCGCACCGGTGCCTAGCAGCGCATCAACCACGACATCAGCAGTGCTGACGAGATTGTTGAGCGCCCGCCAGCGCTGATCGTCTTCCGCCACGGCAATGAAGACACCGGCATCGCGCGCGGTAGCGAACACCTCGTCACTGTCGTCGCGCGCCTTGAGCAGGTAGCAGCCGACTTCTGCGTCCGTTTCTTCCTTCAGGATGCGGGCGGCCACCAGCCCATCGCCGCCGTTGTTGCCAGGCCCCACCAGCACAGCGACACGGTTGTCCTGCGCATCATCGTCCAGCAGTTCTTTGACGACATCGGCCACTGCACGCCCGGCGTGCTGCATCATTTGCGCGTAGCTGACACCGGCAGCATCGGTCGCCTTCTCGATGCTGCGCATCTGTTCAACCGTAACCACTTTGATCATTCGCATCTCCTGAATGTGCGTGTAGCCAGAGGAGCGTCTTAGACAACCTGTGCTGTACCCAGTTGGCCGTAAGACGATTTGTGCAAGTATTGGCATTGTGACTATACAAATGGCGCGGGCCTTTGTCAAAGCAGGGGCGCGCAGCGCACTTCATGGGTCGCAGCAGCAGGGCCGCGCCTGTATAATCGCAGCATGCCGAACCTCGCGATCACCGGTGCGCTCCTCATACTCCCCGACGGCCCACGGCGACTCACGCTGCGCGTGGTCGGCGACCGCATCGCCACACTGGGTGGTTCACCACAGCCGGGCGACCGGGTCCTCGACCTGACCGGCCATGCCGTCTTCCCTGGGCTCATCAACGCCCACGAGCAGCTCGATCTGAACATCTTCCCGCGCGTCAAGCTGCGCGAGTGTTACGATCATGCTCGTGACTGGTACGCCGATATGCGCGCGCAGATGGGCGCGCCGGGACTGGCCGAGCTGCGCGCCATCCCTGCGTCTGATCGGATGGTTATCGGCGGGCTCAAGAACCTGCTGACGGGGACCACCACCGTGCTGCATCACGGTCAACTGCACCGGGGCCTGACGAGCCATCGCTTCCCCGTGCGCGTGGTCGAGCGCTTCGGCTGGGCGCACTCGCTGTTTGCCGGGCAGGATATCGAGGATCTGTACGCACGTACCCCGCCGGACGCACCGTTCGTGATCCGCATCGCTGAGGGCACGGACATCGTCGCCGCGCATGAGTTGGGCGTGCTGGCGGCGAAGGGCTGCCTGGGCGCTAACACAGTGCTGGTGCATGGCACGGGGCTGTCCAGCGATGACGTGAAGCGCATCGAGGAAGCGGGCGCAGGGTTGGTGTGGTGCCCGCAGACCGACCGCTACTTGCTGGGCATGACACACTTCCGTGCAGGCCTTGAGCGGCGTATGGCGCTGGGCACCGCCTCACGCATGACGGGCGCGCTCGACCTGCTGGAGGAGTTGAAGGCGGCGGCGGATGAAAGCCACCTGCCTGCCGAACGCGTGCTGCGTCTTGTGCTCGACAACGCGGCCCGGTTGCTGCATCTGCCCGACGCCGGGCGGCTGGCGCACGAGGCGCGCGCTGACCTGATCGTCATCGCCAACGACAGCGGTGATCCGTTCGCAACGCTTCTGGCCGGCCACCGCGCCGATCTGCGGCTGGTGATGCTGGGCGGGCGTCCGCAGATTGCCGACGCCGATCTGTCCGACGCGTTCGACTTTGTTCGGGTGGCTGCCGTCCCCGCCACGCTCGACGACGTGCCCAAGCTGATCGCCCGCGACCTAGCCCGGACTATTGAAAAGACCGAGCTGCAGGAGCCCGGCCTGTCGCTGCTCTGAGTGTGTGGGCCTAGTTGTTGTGCAGGATGTGATACAGCACCACCGCCGCCGAGACGTGCACGTTCAGCGAGCGCCCCTTGCCGTACATCGGCACAAACACCGACGAGTTCGCATAATTCGAGCGCGCTGCGCGTGACACCGTGATCCTCATTGCCGACAATCAGGCACAACTTCTCAGGATAACTCGCCTCGAAGTACGGCACCGCGCTGTCGGTGATTTCAAGCGCCGTGATATGGTAGCCCGCGGCGCGCAGGCGCGTAAGCGCATCCTCGGCACGGTCTTCGTAGGCCCAATCGACGGCGTGATCTTTGGCTCGCCCAACCTTGACGACTGTCGCATTGTCCGGCGTGGGGGTGATGCCACACAGGTACAGCTTCTCAACGCCGACCGCATCGGCGATGCGGAACATCGAGCCGACGTTGACCGGGTAGGCGACGCTCTGCAGGACCACGACCAGCCGATGGCGGGTAGCGTGCGCGCGGCGGTAATCGCGCAGAAAGCGCTTAAGAGGAGTCCCGCGAAGCTGCTTCATGTCTTTCGGCCACGGCCCGCTGCGCGCGGCGGCTGAACATCAGCGCGATGGGAATCGCCGCGGCTGTACCGAGGATTGGCCCGCAGGCAAAGGCGATCAGCAGCCGGATGTTTTGCGGCACGCTGAACAGGCCCAACAGGACGTATGCCAGCGCGCTGATCGCCACGAACGCGACTCCCAAACCGATCCCGGCCAGGCACCCCACTCCTGTTGCAGGGGCGGTGTAGCCCCCTGGCGCAGGATTCTCATTCAACGTCATACACAACGACCGATCTGTCAGCTGTCTCCAGCAGCATATAGGTGCTGCGCCCAAAACGCCCCATGATCTCGCCGGGGTTTAGCAGCAGGGTGGCGCCAACGTTCTCCTCGTGCAGCACATGGTCGTGCCCATAACACACCACGTCGAACGCGCCGCTGGCGGCCAGTATGCGGGCGATCTCCGGGTAGTGGTTGACGGCAATGTGCAGCCCGCCAATATCGACATCGGCAAGCTGGCCGTGCAATTCCACGTTGCCAGCCTGCTCGGCCATTTGCAGCAGCAAGCGCTGATCCCCGTCGTTATTGCCCAGCACAGCATGCACCGGCCCTTCAAAGCCGCGCGCAAGCTGCGTCAACGTAAACGGCGCGCAGAAATCGCCACAAAACAGCAGCGCGTTAGCAGCGCTCATCCCGGGCAGCGCTGCTTCGAGCTTCCAGATGTTATCATGGATGTCGGAGCAAATCGCGATACGCACGGCTTGCCTCCTCAGTCGCCTGGCGTCAGGTTCAGCCTGCCGACCGCCTCCGCAACATCGCCGGCAAAGATAAACAGGCGGTTGTAAGGCGCAATCTTGATGTAATCTTCCGGATAGTATATCGAACGCGTAGTCAGGTCGACACAATATCGCTCGATCCACGCCGAGCGCTGGTCATCGAACAGCCTCTCGCCATCGTTCAGATGCTTGGTGATGTCGTAGAGCTTCACAGCACCACGGAACTCGTAGCCGGTCAGCGCCATCGGCTCGCCCCACACGCCGCGACCGGCCATGTACGCTTCTTTGGCCGCCTCGTGGAACATGAGCAGGTCATTGTATCTGGGAATGCTGGGGTAGATGATCAGGGTAGCCGCCCAGCCTGCCCGCACCATCAGCAGGTTAAACGTCGCCTGCTCCCACCTGGAAAGCGCTGCTCGCTCGTCGGCATTGTAGGCCGGGGCGATGTTTGCCAGCAGCCTCCCATAGCTATCGAACGGCGCATCCGCGGTGCTGATGAACAGCGACCGTTTGCCGCCGGTGGGCCGCACCAGCATCTTGTCGAGCAACTGGCGCAGGACGGCAGTGGCCTGCTCTCCCTGCTGCTCCTGAAGCGTGCCTGCCTGGCCGGTCGCCAGGCGCGCATGCAGGTACGCGCCCAGATCGTCGCCGACCGGGGCCTTACCCTGCTCGATCCAGTAGGCAAGCGTGGCGAGTTTGTCGTCCTGCTCGGAAGGTTTCGACCAGTTGGGATAATGTGTCTCTGGCGTGTCGATGTTTAGCATACGGATCGACATCGAGACGTAGAGCGTGTCACCATCGGCAGTGCGCAGATACTCATTCGTCCCCAGCGTATCGACTGAGAAGCCCTGCGGATCCCAGAATATCTTCACGTCCGGCATGGCTATCTCTCCCGGGTGTCGCCCGACGCAGCGCGGACCATCTGGCGACGGAACAGCAGCTCAAACCCGGCGGCGACCCCCAGTCCCGCAGCGACCAGCACCCAGCGCAGCCAGCCGCCCTGGTGGTCCCCACTGGTAATATCCGGCAAAGGTTCGAAGCTGAGGATGGTGGGTAGGCTGCCTGTATCGAGCGCAGCGGATTCGGTCACGTACAGCGGCGGTCCGCCGATCATGCAGTAGTCGCCCACCGTTTGCTGACACTCACCGCCATACAGCACAAGCTGGTACGTGCCGTCGGTGGCCGGCACCGTACTCTGATTGCCCCACATGTCGGTCACTGTGGCGGACGTGGCAAGCGCAGGGATGTGCGCCACCTGCCCGTGAGTCACGCGCGCCCACAGCAGCCGCGTCACTGAACCCGGTTTCTGCAGAACCACCTGTGAGACAACGCCTTGTTCGTTCCACCAAGCGCCGCTGACGCCCGCTAACTGCGCGAAGGCCACCCGCGTGGTGATGAAGGCGGGGCGCGGCGTGCCGTCGGCGCGGACCAGCCCGAACGGCTCCGGGTTGGCCACCACGTCGCCCGGCGTGTCCAGGAGCTTGTAGACTTCGACGCGCTGCGCGCCGGCAGCCAGCGCCAGCCCGATGCCTTGCGGCATATAGGCCGCCTGTTCCAGCAGCGAGACCCGGAAGGTCGGATCGGGCACCGGCCAGGCGGGATCAGTCGACGGCGCAGCGTTGGTCTCGACCAGCCAGATGGGTTTGTCAAGCCCGTGCTCGGCCTGAAATCCGGCGTATTGCTGGAGCACTTCGTAGACTGAAGCAGGGTTGAAATACAGGTGCATTGAGGCCACATCGAAGAAGTCGTTGTGCTGTGCAGAGTTCCGGGTCGGCCAGGATGGCCTCGAGCAGCTTGGGGTAATACAGTTCCCGCCCAAACTCGACGTCCCAGTAATGGCTGACGGCGGCCAGGTGGATAACGGAGTCCGGGTTGGCGGACTTCGCTGTCAGGTAAGCAACCTTTAGCAGCCGCACGTAGTCGTCGATGGTGCCCGGCCAGGTGAAGCCAGGGTGCGATGTGTCCCAGATGTCCGGCTCGTTCCAGATGATCCAGTGGTCGATACGGCCCCGGTAGCGCGTCACCGCCTGCCGCACGAACGCCGCCCACAGGTTGCCAGGATAGTCTGGCAGCAGATACAGGCCGCGCGGCAGTCCTTTCTCGTCTTTGGCCCAATCGGGGACGCCGATCAGCAGGCCGACCAGCTCACGCCCTGAGGCCAGCTCGGCGTCTAGCTGCGCTTCTGTCAACTCGGCCTCGACCCACTGGTCGGGCCCGTCCGGTTGGACAGCCGCCCAGTGAAAGCGCACCCGGCCCCACGCCGCGGCAAGGTCAGTGGCTTGCTCAGGCGCGGCCTGAGGCTCGACAACACCAAAGCGCGGGTCGGGCGTGGGCTGCGCTGAGACGCGGGTAGGGACAGCCCAGAATAGAGGCAGAGCCAGCGCCGCAAGGCCAGCGATAGCGCGATACGCCTGGCGACCAAGGCGAAACGCAGCACGTCAGTCCGCTTTCTTTTCGGGCGGCCAGTTGTCCTCGCGCTCTTCTGCCGAGTACGCCCAGCAGCTCGGTAAAATCAGCAGGGCGCATCTC
>CAWBCR010000031.1:0-290678 GCA_963787375.1 uncultured Chloroflexia bacterium
TGGGACCTGGTTGCCGTTAGCGAACCGTATGTGGTGATCCGCTACCCGTATGGCATCGCCGAGGCCGCCATCCTGATCAACACCGACACGGCGGAAGCCACCCTGGTCGCGCCCAATGTGGCAGACCTGAACCCGGCAGCGCGATTCTCCGCCGATGGGCGCTATCTGCGCTTCGTGACCACCGACCGAGACTCAGGGTTCCCGTCCCAGGTGGTCGAGCGGGACCTGACGACCGGGCAGGACCGGACGCTGTACTCCTACTCGAATTTCGACCACGTCTACACCGATGCGACCGGAGATGTCTGGCTGGATTTTCGAACCGGGGACGTGACCGCCGCCGATGGCCGCCCGGTCAATCCTCAGCCCCCCACAAGCACCAAGATCTCCAGGTGGCTGGTTGGCGATTGGATCATGATCAGCGAGTACGCCTGCGAACAGGACTGCCCGCTGACGCTGGCGCCGGTGTTCGGCAGCGAGCCGACGCGGACGTACATCCTCCCGGAGAAGATCCCCAACTGGGGCGTTTCAAGCTGGATGCTCGACGATCAGAGCCTGCTGGTGTTCGACCATACCGCATCCGCCTACTGGCGTCTGACCAGTGACGGTCAGGGGCAGCTCGTCGGGCCATAGCGACCCCATCGGGAGCAGTGCCATCATTTCAACCGGTGCAGGCGACCCGGTGACCTACAATGCGATGCTGAATACCGGGACGGGTGAGATTATCCCCCTACCGGTCGCGGTGGAGAGCGTATCCGATCTCTGGCTGGACAGATACCCGAATGGGCTGATACTAACGCAGTATGCGCCGGACGGCAGCACGTCAGCCTGGGTCAAGCTCGACGACAGCCAGACGTTCAGCGAGCTGCCCGATAACGCAGATACCAGCTGCACCTTGCTGCTGGCGGATGGCAGTGTGATCTGTCAGTCATACACTTCGCCCACCGATCAGGGGGTTTATCGCTACGAACCAGCATCCGGCGCTCTGACAAAGCTTACCGACCTGTCGATCTACCTGCTTGACATGCGACGCTAGCACGTCGACGCACAAGAGATGCCGGGGTAAGCCATCGTGTGATGTTCGAGCATCTCAAACGGTATGTGGTGAGGTATCCCGCAGGTCGACGGCAATGGGTTCATCGACCTGCGGGTACGGCATGATATGCCGTGATGGCGCGGCGGAGTTCGCACATCATCGCGCTCAATCCGGCAGCCGGTTGTGCATTGTTGGGCAAGAGAGGACAGCGGGGAGTTGCGCCGAACCCTCTTAGCGATTGCTCAGCGCGGTGTTGACGGCATACAAAATCTACGCTTCCACCAGCAAGCTGCACCCCGGCGACGAATACCCGAGTGGTTGACTCCAATTATCTTCAATGATAGACTGAAAACGGGATGAGGTACGTTAAGTCGATGCGACTACTGGTGGGGTTAGTGGTTGTGTCGCGTTGGGCTGGAATGGGGCATTTCATCTTCTATGGGGTAATCACTTCGATCAGATTCCTGATTCTGACACTGCCCAAGTGGTGTTAGTCTGTTCTGGCAGGTCTAACTCCATTCGTTCCTCCGATCCCGGACAATCTAATTGAATGGGCGTCCACATAGCCAACCATACTTGCCTAATGCAGTGTGATGGTTGTGTATTGTGCACGGAGGTGCTATGCCCTGACTCATAATCACTAAATAAGAAGAGGGACCCCGGCTGGGTGCAACCAGCCGAGGTCAGAGACTTGGGGTAGGTTAGTACCCCTGCGTCACAGGTTATTATAACCTCTCAGGCTACCTCCCCCCAAGTCTAAATCCGTCTTTGTACGATATTCGTAACGGCCAGGGCAGTGAATCCTGTCTGGTCTGTCGATCTGTTTGTGCGATGTGGTTGTCGCCGAACAGCGAGGAATACCCGTGATAAGACATCGATCTGTCCCACTTGGCGCTCTGTTTGTCATCGTGCTGCTGGCGCTGGCTGCGCTGGGTATCGTGTATGGTCTGTGGAGCCAGTTGTTTGTCATCTCGGGCTCTGTCCAGACCGGATCTGTCAATACCGCGTTTGCCTCAGCGTTCACCGACGATGATAACGTCGTCGACGATCCACTTCTGGACGGCCTGGATACCGGCAGTTGTCCGAATCCACCAAATGCTAACCAGAGCTGCGATCCGTCAGCGGTTGGACCGGATGATAAATCCCATTTTGACCAGGCCGTGGCCAGTTGTTCCGTAACCCTAACCGAGGGTGACCCGGATCAACCCGGAAGCCAGTCCGCCGAGATACACATCCTCAATGCGTATCCTGGATACGCGTGCACCGGCTGGTTCGTGATACAGAATGCGGGCACGATCCCGGTTAAGGTTGAAGACATCACATACGACGGCCAGCCCCTCATACCCGGCACTCCATTGGCGCTCGATTTAAGCGGAGACGATCTTCCCGATCTAAATGTGGTCCTCGCTGATATCGAGCTGTGCCAGCAGCTTGATCCGGGGGAGGAGATAACCTTCTACCTGGGGCAGGAAGTGCTGCCGGATATACCACCGCAAACAGAGATGTCCTACGTTCTGGCATTCCAAATCAGCCAGTGGAATACCGCTTCATGCGCCGAAGGTGGATGACCTGCTTTGCGCCTGAGGGGACAGATCGACCATGCATGGAGGAAGTAGCCAATGTTGAAACGACGATCAATACCAATAGGGACGCTCTTCATGATCGTGGTGCTGGCCCTGGCTTTGCTGGGTGTCGCCTACGGTCTTTGGAGCCAGAGCCTGTTCATCCGGGGGATTATCAATACCGGTAACGTCAAAGCCGCGTTCACCAGGGCCTTCACCGATGACGACGGAACGGTGAACGATACCGCACGCGACTCGCAGGACACCGGCAACTGCCCGATCTCCATCAATGGCGATCCCAGCTGCGACCCGGCTGCCAGCGGGCCTGATGTCAAGGACCATCACGATAAGGCCGTGGCGAACTGCCGCGCGCTGATCCAGGCCAACGCGACATCTGCCCAGATCACCCTGAACGCTGCCTATCCTGACTACTACTGCACGGCCTGGCTGGCGATAACAAACGACGGCAGCATCCCCGTCAAGATCGCCAGCGCGACGGTCAATGGGCAGGCCATCGATCCGGGTGTGCCCAAATCGTTCGACTTGAACGGCGATTCTGAGCCGGATGCGGCCATCCATCTGACCGAGATCGAGCAGTGCCAGCAGATCGACCCGGGTGAGACGGTCTACATGGACGTCGATCAGCAGGTCCTGATGGGAGCGCCCCAGGATGCGGCCATGACCTATCTGATTGAGCTTCAGCTCAATCAGTGGAATGAGCCATGCGAACCCGCCGCACTGACGCTGCCGGTCTATCATGTCACACAGGCCGGAATCAGCCAGGTCCAGGCCACATCTCTGGCGGACAATCTCGGGGTCCCGGCCAGCATGGTCGGCTTCCAGGATGGCGCAATGACCTTTGTCGATCCGGCCAACTTCCAGGCGGTCCCGATGCAGGATGCCAGCGGCGACCTGGGGCTCGGCGAAGATGCGAACCCCGATCAGCAGCTCTTGCAGGAGGGGTTCAACTTCGGCGCACTGGCGGACATCACGCCCATTTCAACAGAAGATGCTCTGAACAGGACACAGGCCGCTTTCAAGGCGGCTCAGTTGCCTGCTGTGGATGGGACGCCGGTGTTTGCCCACTCAACGTTCGAGGCCGTTGGCGTTGACGGCAACATCATGGCCGATGGGGTCAACCTGGATACACAGGTCAACTACGAGTTCAATCTGGGCGGCATTCCGTTGATCGGACCCGGCGCACAGGTTGCAATGACTTACGGCCCCGGTGGCAACGTCACTCAGTTGGTCCATTCGCTGTATCAGGTACAGGGAGGCAGTGAGATACCCATCATCGGGCCAGTGGACGCTCAGCGACAGTGTGAGGCGCTCAATGCCGGGCTGCCTGGTGTGCAATCCAAAGCCTCACTGGTCTACTATGCGCCACCGCTGGAAGGTGGTGGGGCCTCGGACCTGATTCCCTACTACGACTGCCAGGGAACGACGCAAGTGGGCAAGGAACCTGTCGTGCTGCTCCAGAGCCTGTTCCCGGCTACCAGCGACGCACAATACATCCCGTCTGTGGACCTGACTGCCTCGCTCGACGGGCGCACGGTTCTTGCCAGCGCGGCAGTGAGCGGCGGCACGCCACCGTATGCCTACCAGTGGCAGTCGTCGTCAGCCGACCTCAGCGGCGAAGAAGGCAGCGAGGTCCAGTATGTAGCCGGGGCTTCGGACCGTTCTACCACCGAGATAGTCCAGGTGACCGTTACCGACGCGAATGGCGTGACGGCTACGGCCAGCCAATCGCTGGATCTGGGTGCCGTCGCTTTTCTGAACATCGAACCCCGGTTCGGTCGTCCGATCGTGCTGGTGGGCGGCGTGACAGACTTCGGCGTTGAGCGTGGTGTGTCCGATCTTGGCGCAGCCAACCAGGCCGGCTTTGCCAACCGGATGGACGACGAGGCATTCAAACGCTTCAACTGGTCGGGGACGAACGCCTGGGAACGTGACTTCATCGACCCCAGCTTGCGAGGCGATGGGCTGGACCAATCATACGTCGACAACGTTGACCTGGTCTTCTACATCGGTCACGGCTGGCCCGGTGGGTTCACCTTTGTGAGCAATCAGGCCGACGGGTCGGTTGTCTACAACGATGCCGTCAAGTGGGGCAACCTGGACCTCGAATGGCTCTCGCTGCTGTCCTGCTCGGTCCTAAAGGGTTATCCTGGCGGGACGTTGCCCCCGTGGTACCAGCGGTGGGGACCGGACTTCGACGGGCTGCATCTGCTGACCGGCTTCGAGACCACGGCCTACGAACTCGGGGGGATTTGGCAATCGCTACGCAGACTACCTGCTGGGCCGCCAGATCCTGTTCATCAATCTGCCACCCGTACCGGTGCGCACTGCCTGGTTAGCGGCGGCGAAGGAAATACAGCCATCCGGCGTGAAGGCGACTGTAATGGGGGTCTACGGCCCGGGTGGTGTAAACAACTACAATGACTACTTCTGGGGTCAGGGGCCTGTTGGGCCGGACATTCCGCGCACCAGCATCCAGGGCTACTGGCGCGTCGTGGTCACTGTCCCGTAAAAGTTCAGCACGTTAGCGAGAATACGGGTGGGTTCGTTCAGGCGGGCCCACCCGTCTCTGGCCCGATACCCGGTGCGAGGACGCTCATGCAGAACCAGACTGCACCCTTCTCTTTGAAACCGAAAGACCTGGGGCGAGTCTTCGCCCAACCTGTAACATCATGGCAGTGGTTGTGGGCGGCCACCATCCTGCTGCCGGCTGCCATTTATCTGCTGGTGCATGACGTCGTAGCACACCGTTTCACCGCTGCGCAGACGATGTACCTGGCCCAACCCGCGCTGTGGCTGGCGCTGGTCCTGCTGGCGGGGTCCGCCTGGCAGTACGGTATCCGCAATAAACCGGTGAGGGATGTCAAGCTTATACTGACGGCGGCTGTCGCCGGGGGGTTCCAGGTGGCAGTTTACATGCTGGCGGGTATGCTGTCGGGGTTCGGGCGCTCCCCTTATGCGCATCAACTGCTGCCCCTGTTAGGCAATCTGCTCTATGCGATGTCGCAGTTGGTCGCGCTTGAGCTAAGCCGCGCCTGTCTGGTGCGTATTCTCTCACACCGACATCCAACGCAGGCGGTTGTTGCTGCTACCTTATTGTTTGCTGTGCTCTCGATCCCGATGACGCTTATCGGCTCTGTCCACGATTTTCCTTCCCTGTTCAGCGTATTGGGCGATTTCGTTTTTCCGACCGTGATGGAAAACATGCTGGCGTCGATTTTGACGCTCATCGGAGGGCCGATTCCCGCGCTCGCCTATCGTGGCGTGCTGCAGGGGTTTGAATGGCTGTCGCCGATTTTGCCACGGCTGCACTGGAGCGTGGCAGCCTTTCTGGGCACTATGGCCCCCGGCATTGGGCTGTGGATCATCAACCAGCAGTTCCTGGCAGGACCCAGCCTGCCACGCGCATTGGTGTCTGTGGAGAAACCCACCAGGTCGCCTGCACATGACGCTGTCACCAACGCACTATGGGTGCTGGTCGGAGTGGTTGCTGTCAGTCTGGTCTGGTTCAACAATGGGCTGTTTGGCATTCAGCCCGCACTTGTCAGCGGCCCCAGCATGAACCCCACGCTGTATGTTGGCGACGTGGTGATCGTGCAGCAGGTGCCCCCCGAAAGCGTCAGGGTGGGTGACCTGATTTATTTTCGCAGCGGGCAGAGTTACATTGTCCATCGCGTGCGAGAGATACAAGCGGTTGGCGACGAGATCTGGTTCATTACCCAGGGCGACAACAACAACGTGGCCGATCCCCCCGTCTCGCCACCCCAGTTTGACGGACGAGTTATCCTGATTGTGCCCAAAATCGGTTGGATATCCATACTGGTTCGCCGCCTGATTGGCTGGGCCTGACGGGCGGCCTAGCGGCACGGCTCTTCTACGCACTGGCGGCGCTGTAGATCGCGAACGTGGTTAAATGAAGAGTATTGAGCAGCACTTTCACGGCTAGTTCCGAGATAGCCGGGCAGGCGGTTGTGCATTATTGCACAAGCAGGGCGGGGGGGGGGAGTTGTGCCGAACCCTTTTGTGATTGTTCAGCGTGATGGTGACAGTATACAGAGCCTTGCCACGGATGGCAAACCCAAACGCCGCGGCCATCACTGAACGATGCAGGTGAGCGTTAAGCGCGGCACAGGCCACCAGGCCAGCCGGTCTGAGGGGCCACTTTGCATATCGGGTCATTCTCCTGCAGGCATCAACAGGAAATCAGCCCGGATGAGTAAAGCGGCCCCACGGCAGTGTCCGTTCTGCGCCAAGCCACGGGCCGCTCAGAATTCTCCACTGTGTGGGCCAGCGCCCGCGACGCACGGACTGGCGATATCGCCGGCTACGAGGCTTCCCAGACCCCATTCCCGTTCATGATGCGCTCAAACTGCGCAGGAAACAGGTCCACATCCAGAGGTTTGCCAAGGAACCCATCAAAGCCGGCTGCCTGCGTTTCACGCATATGGCTGAGGTGTGTGGTATAGGCCACCACGGGGACACTCGCCAGGTGCGGCGTGTTCCTGATAATCTCCAGCACGGCGTAGCCATTGACGTTCGGCATCTCCAGATCCAGAAAAATGACGCTGGGATGCGGAGTGGCAGATAGGCTGTCCGCAATCTGATAATCGCTCAGCACAGTGGATTGCACGCCGAGCTGACCCAGCAGCCGCGCCAGCACCGCAGCGCTGACACTGTCGTCTTCGACGATGATGGCCGTGGCACCCTCAAAGGAACTCATGATCTTTATCCTTGTCTCCTGTATCCAATACAACATATGTGTTGCGACGCGTCATTCCGATGGCTGGCAGGCTAACCGGCCCACACCGGCATACCCAGCAAGACCTGCTCTATCTGGACAGGGAACTCCTGATACGAAATAGGCTTTGAGATAAACCCCATGAAACCCATCTGCTGCGCGCGCTTCATCTCGGGCACCGGATCAGATGCACTGACGATGACAACCGGCACGTTGGCCAGCGCAGGATCGGCCTTGATCTTGCGGTAGATGTCGTACCCGCTGACCCCCTCGCGCAGCATCAGATCGAGCAGGATGATATCCACCGGCAGCAGGGCCTTGATCCGGTTGACGGTATCTCTGTTCCAGGCATCCTGGATGACGCGAGCGCCCTGCTGCTTGAGCAGCAGCGAGATCACTGCCATGTTGACTACGTCGTCTTCCACTACGACAATGCGTTTCCCTTCCAGAACCATCGCAAGCTCCTTGAAGATCGGCTAGGGGATGTACCAGATCGTCTCGCCTGACAAATCCGCTCGACAAGCTCCGGGAAGATGTCCTTCAAAATCGGTTTCCCGATGAGCCCGCTGAAACCGGCTTTGCGCAGCTTGTCCACGTCGTGCGACATGACGTTCGCCGTCATCGCGATGACGGTCGCATCCTTCAGACACGGATCGCCGCGCAGCATTTCCAGCATCGCGTAGCCATCGTGCGGCCCGATCTGCACGTCGAGGAAGATCACATCTGGCGGAGAAGCGAGTCCATGCAGGCGTCCCAGGAAGTTGGCGCTGTTTTCGAAAAGCTCAACTTTCGAATAGCCCAGCACACTGTTGAGCATCACCTGCATGACGCGCCGGCTCAACATGTCATCTTCCACGTAAAGGAAAGTCGGTTCATGGTTATCCATTGAGCTGTTCTCCGTTCACGTATCCCAGCTTTGTCAGCGCGTTTCTGGCATCCTGGCGGACATGGTGGTCTGCATCAGACCGATACTGCAAGACCGCCCATGTCGCCCGCCGGTCGCCTGTCTCTCCCAACGCTCGAATGGCCATGCCGCGCACTGTGGCGCTTGTCGTGCGGATCAAAATGTCCACCAGGGCATCAACCGCCTGTGCGCCGCCCAGCCTGCCCAGGGCAAACACCAGCCACATCTGGACCACGGCTTCAGGCTCATCGTTGAGCCAATCGATCAAATCCTGCACGAGATCGGCCCTCGCGTTTTTGACCAGCGCCTTAGCCGCAGTCATGCGCAGCGCAGTGATGGGTTCGGTGCGCAGGCCAAGGAGAACTGCTGCAACCTGCGGCCCCCCGATCCTGTCCAGTGTCCCGATGATAATGGAGCGGCAGCGCACGCTGCGACTGGCCTTGAGCCCATTAACCAGCGGTTCGACTGCCGCCTCGCCAATCTGCGCCAGCTCGCGTTGCACATTCAGGCAGGCCAGAAAATCAGCGTTCTCAAGCTCTGCAATCAGATGCATGATCTCGTTCTGATCGGCCATCATTCCACCTCCCATACCTCATGCCCCTGTAGAAGCTGCTGGACCTGCGCCGGAAACTCAGTTGGGTTGATCGGCTTGGCGATCAGCCCATTGAAGCCTGCCCTGCGCACCTGTCTGAGCTCGCCGGGCGAGATAGAGGCCGTCGCTGCGACGATACAGGCTTTGCCCAACCGGCTGTGCTGGCGTATCACATGCAGCGTTTCCAGGCCACCCATGGGCTGCACGTCGAGGTCCATGAAGATGACGTCATAGTCCTCACCCATCTCTTCCAACCGATTGATGATGTCCTCGGTGTTGTCAAGGATGGTCACATGCCTGTAGCCCATGATCTCCTTCAGCAGCAGTTCCATCACGCGCTGGCTGGCAGGATGATCCTCGATGCACAGGAAGCTCACCTCAGCAGACACGGCGGTCTACTCCGCAGTTTCCTCGGGCGTGATCTGGGCGAGCGCATCGGCTTCGGCCTGGCTCAGGATTGGCAGCGCCACGGTGAAGCAGGTGCCCTTACCCGGTTGGCTCTCGAACGTCATGCGCCCACTGTGCAACTCGACAAAGAACTTGGATATGGGCATGCCCAGCCCAGTGCCGGGCGTCTCGATCAGGTCGTGCTTCTTGATCTGGCGGAACGTCTCAAACACCAGGTGTTGATCCTCAGGTGCGATGCCGATGCCTGTGTCGCGCACCCTGATCTGGACACCGCCGTTCTCGCGATGGGCAGTAATCTCGACAGCGCCTTCATTGGTGAACTTGACCGCGTTAGACACCAGGTTCAGAAACACCTGGCGCAGCCGGCGCTTATCGCCGTAGGTTATCGGCAGGTCTTCATCGATATCAGTAATGAGTTTGATCGGCTTGTCTTTGACCAGCCCCTTAGCCACCGAGACGGTCGCCGCCAGCGCAGCGTTGAGATCAACTTCCTGCATGAACATCTCCATCATGCCAGCCTCGATCTTGGTGATGTCGAGGATGTCGTTGATCAGGCTGAGCAGGTGCTTTCCGCTGGCAATCGACTGCTGCAGCGCGTCCGCCTGCTCCTCATTGACCGGCCCCATGACGCCGTCGGCGACGAAGGCGGTGAAGTTCAGGATGGCGTTGAGCGGCGTGCGCAGCTCGTGCGACATGTTGGCCAGGAACCGCGATTTGACTTCGTTAGCTTCTTCAGCCGCCATTCGGGAGGCTTCTACTTCCTCAAAAAGCTGGGCGTTGTGAACGGCGATGGCGATCTGTTCGGCCAGCGTCTCCAGGATTTCAAGGTCTTCGGTGCGGAAGCGCCCCGCTTCCTTCGACTGCAAGTCCAGCACCCCAATCAGCCGCTGGCCGACGAGCATCGGCAGCGCCGCTTCGGACCGTGTAGCAGGCAGGTCGGGGTTGACCAGGTGCGTGGCTGACTGTGTCACGTCCTCGATGACAACCGGCTGGCCCTCGGCGCTCGCCTGTGCGACGATGCTGGGCCGCTGTGTAATGTGGAACGAGTGACCTGCCAGCAGCATCTTGCGGCCTGCTTCGCCGGTGCTGGCCTTCAACGTGATGCGCTCGCTTTGCTCGTCGAACAGGAAGATCGACACAGCGTACAGGTCAAAACCCTGGCGGGTGCGCTCGACCAGGTCCGGCAGCAGCTTGTCCGGGTCGAGCACGGTAGTCGCCTGGCGTGACACATCGGCGGCGATCTTCAGGTCGCGGGTGCGCTCGGCGACACGGCTTTCCAGCGTGGCGACCAACTGGTTCACGTCCTTGAGCCGCGTGTCAAACTCGTTCAGGAGGTAGGCTCCCAGCGCCGTAACCACGACAACTCCTGCGGTAATGACCATGCTGCCCAGCACGGGCAGCGCCAGGGGATCAGGAGGCATGGTGCTCGGAGAGATGCCTTTAGCAGCCTGCCAGAGGCCCATTCCCACATAGATAAGGTTGATCACCACAATGCTGGCCAGCGCCAGCCTCCGGCGCAGCAGGACCGCTGCCATCGGGATGGCGATCATGATGACGTACGGAACCGTGCCGGACCAGTAGCCGTTGCGAATTACAACGATGACAAGGGCGAGGGCCAGGATCGACACAAGAATGATACCCGCCAGCGTCGCCTTGCCCCGGCTCACGGCGATGCCGGAGCCGGCTATTACCAGCAGCAGAGCCGCCCAAACCAGCGCGCGCTGGTTTGGAACTGAAGCGGCCAGGAAGGTGATGGTGATGATGGTGAGCATGAGGCCGCTCAGAAAGACGACCATCGCCCGCACGGTGCGCTCGCGGAAGGCGACCTCGCGGTCAGTCGAGCGCGGCGTTACCCACCATTTCCAGGCTGCGGCCAGCCCGCGTGGGGCTTTCACTTGGTTATTGAGTGTTGCTTCGCTGGTTGACATAGTAGACAGCTCCCCCGTCATCACTAATCATGTCGTGAAAATGCCCGGATGTCCTACTTCATACATGTTATCTGCTAAACTGTGGGCGTGTCTGCTGGTAAACTGGAGAGTTCTGGTAGCATTTTTTGCTGGTCAGTATACTGGTCACCTGACCAGGTAGAGAACCAACGGCACTGGTTTTCGGCAGCGGCGATCAGCAACCGCCAAGGAGCGTCTCGACCAGGTTGGCAGACAGGACAATTCGCCCGGCATAAGCAGATCGCAGGCTCTGGGCAAGGTTATCAAGGGGATCGGTGGTCAGGATGTAGCCGGTGGCCCCGGCACGTAGGATGGCGCGCACCTGTGCGCGGTCGGCGCTGTCAGAAAAACCCAGAACCCGGATCGATGGATAGCCAGCGACGACCAGCTGAACCGCATCCGCGCCGGATATGTCCACCAGCCCGGCGTCCATCAGAATCAGGCCCTGGGCGATATGCCGGCACGCATCTGACAAATCTGGCGCAGCCTGCACCCGCGCGCAGAAACGGATATCGGGCGTTGGCCTTAGCGCAAGCCGGAGACTATTCGCAAGCGCCGCGCGCTGGCTGGCCAGCACAATCTGTATCGTCAGCATGGTTGTGGCCTTTCCCTCACTCAGGTGCACCCATTGTAGGGGAAAGCGTCGGGCAATCTACCTGGCGGGGGAGCCAGTTTTGGGGACGGTCTTAGCTGGTCACCTGACCAGGTTCTTCTCGACGGCCAGCGCGACGGCCTCGATCCGGCTGCCGACGTTCAGCTTGGTGAGGATGCTGCTCACGTGGAATTTGGCTGTCGAGATGCTGACGACCAACTTCTCGGCAATCTCGCGGTTATTCAGCCCGTCGACCATCAGACGCAGCACTTCAATCTCGCGCGAGGTCAGGCCGTAATCATGAGCCGGGCTGGCGCTCGACGGGTTGAGCAGCGCCTGCATGACCTCAGCAGAGAAGACCGATTTGCCTGCATAGGCGGTGCGAATGGTATTTGCCAGGTCATCAATCGACGAGTTCTTGAGCACGTAGCCCGCCGCGCCGGCGTTGACCATCTCCCGCACGCTGTCTGCATCCTGAAAGCTTGACAGCGCCAGGACCTTGACCTGCGGGTAACGCCCGGTAATCACCTGCGTGGCCTCGATGCCATCCATGCCGGGCATGATGACATCCATCAACACCACGTCGGGCTCGTACTGCGCGCATAACTGGATTGCCTCTTCGCCGTTGCTGGCCTGGGCGACCAGCACAATATCGTCAAGGAACTCGATGACGGCGCTGATTGCCCGGTGGATCTTGCTATGATCGTCGACGAGCATCACCCGGATCTGCTTATCTTCCATTCCGCTATGCCTCTCTCAGGACTACTTCGGTGCCTGCCCCGGCGCTGCTCGTGATCGTGAGGCCAGCATCCGCGCTGGCTGCGTGATTGCGCATGGTGGCGATACCAGAGCCATCTATATCGGCAGCCTCCACGTTAAATCCACAACCATCGTCCTTGATTCGCAGCGTGACACGGCCGTCGACGCGTTCAAGTGTTACGTCCACATGCGACGCCCTGGCGTGCTGCCTGACGTTGTCGAGCGCTTCCTGAGCGATCCGGTAGAAGGCAATCTGTGCCTCCGGTCTGAGGACTAACCTGTCGGCGGCGGCGACCCTGACCGCAATCTGGGTGCTGGCAGTGAAGATGTTACACAGCAGCCGGATCAGCGCGCCCAGCTCGGTCTGAGCCAGCACATCTGGCTGGAGCTCCAGCATCAGGGCGCGCAGCTCCGCCATGGCGACCTGTATCAGCCCGCCCAGCTCATCGACGTAGGAATGAAACTTCTCGGAGTGGCAGTCCGTGATGCGCGACAGCAGTTCGGCGATGCTGCTCGCGGCGAAAATCGTCTGGCTGACGTTGTCGTGAATCTCGCGAGCCAGCCGCTGCCGTTCCTCCGAGACAGCCGCTGCCTGCGCGATGGTGTACAACCGTGCGTTCTCGATGGCAATTGCCGCCTGATCGGCAAAAGCCTGTAGGCGCGCCGCGTGGATGTCGGTGTAGAAACCGGGCTGTGTGTTCGCCAGATTGACAAAACCGATTACCTGCCCATCTGTCACAATCGGCGCGCCAATATAAGAGCGTATCCAATCTGCCCCCGGAAAAGCCGGGGGTAAATCCGCACGCCGATCTGCGATGACAAGCGCCTGCCGGCTCTCAGCCATGTGACGCAGCGGACCGACTTCGTCGACCGGGCCTCGGATGCCAAGCACTTGTGGCGGCGTGTCGGCGCCATCGCTGCGGCTGCCCACCAGCCGGGCGACGCCGCTGCTGACCAGCAGAATCTCCGCACGGGTGTGGGGCACGACTTTCCCCACGTTCTCCAGGATGCGCTCCAGCACTTCGTCAACCTCAAGGGTGCTGTTGATGGCACGGGTGATGTCGATCAGGGCCTCTGCCAGATTACGCTGCTCGCTTTCGGCGGCTTCGACGCGTTTGCGGTCGGTGATATCTCGCGCCACGATGAGACGCCCGGTGAGATGTCCGCCCTGGTCATACAGGCCCGATATTCGCAGATCAAGCTGCACCGGCATGCCGGATGGGTCTTCGGTGACGATCTCGGTGGCAAGCTCATCCAGGTCGCCGTAGCGCTCGATGATCGGGCGCTGGTTGGGGAACACATCTGCCAGCGGCGCTCCGATCATCTGGCCGGTTGACCCGCCGACCACCTGCCGGGCCGCCGGGTTGAGGTCCACCACACGGTCTGCCGCATCGATGACGATTACGATGTCAGACATACTCTCAACCAGCTTGTCGCGGGCCACCGGCATGAGATCGAACAGCCGGTAGCGGAACAGCGCCCAGGCGACAAGCAGGTTGCCCAGCGCAAAGGTAAACGGGGATATGTCGCGGTGGGGGCCAAGCTGAAAGCCAGCCAGGGTCAGCACGCCACCGAGCGTCGGGATCAGCATCCCGGCGGTCACCAGGCCAAGCTGGCCCCGATACATCGGCTGGGCCCTGACCACTCTCAGGACGAGGACGCCAAGGCTGTACAGGATCAGCACATAGATGTACGCCGTCGCGATGTAGAACGCGGGGGTGAAGCTGTAAGACAGCTCTGAGAACAGCGAGGACAGGATCAGATGCGCGTCGGGCCGCAGCAGGTGCATCGGGTCGACGAAGACGAAGATCATGAACAGCAGCGGGAAGACCGACACCAACCCAAGTGTCCGGCGAGGGTGTGCCAGCGGGCGGCCAGCATAGTCGCGGGCGAAGGCCAGCAGCGCAATCGGCACGCCAAACGTGCCGAAGAACTGGACGTTATCCCAGAACACCTTACCCTGAAGGCCGGGGCTGAGCAGCTCGAAGATGTAGCCGAGTATCCAGGCTGTTTCCGACAGCAGCACCAACGCGAAGGCCACCGCGCCAACCGTCGCACGGTGCTGCCAGCAGTACACAGCAATTGTGGTTGCGATCAGAAGCGATACGACATAGGGTGTCAGGAATGCGGCGTGCGACCAGTTCATACTGTTTCTTCTGGCGGATGCCAGGCCACGACTTTCAATGAGCCCATTATACTCCAGTGCGTGCGTTCAGAATCAGCGCCAGAGCAGTAGAGCGCGGCGGGTAACCATCGCTCCACGCTTCTGCCTCGTTTGTCATGGGGGAGACGCTCTTGTGAATTGGTGTATCAGACCACTCGACAGCGCAGGGGGCAGCCGCTGCTGGCGCAGACCTGCGACCCGTACGGCACAGTCTACGACAGCGTCGGGGAAGGCACGTCGAGCTACGGCTGGACCGGCGAGCAGGTCGACCGCAACGGGTTCGTGTACCTGCGGGCGCGGCATGATCCGCCGTCGATGGGGCGGCGGAGCCCACGCACATATCGTGCTCAGCCGGGCATCCAATTGTGCAATCTTGAACAAACAGGGCAGAGGGGAGTTGTGCCGAACCTTCTTAGCGATTGCTCAGCGTGATGCCGACAGTATACAGAGCCTTGCCAGAGACGGCAAATCCAAACGCCGTCCCTCCCCTCATTGCAGTAGATAACCCAGCTCTTTCAAGCGATTCCGAAAACGTGTCATCTGAGATCGGCGAATGAGAATCGTTTTGTCATCCAGAATCCGGCATATCTTTGATAGGGCTATATCCCCGGCGATCAGGTCTTTCAGGCTGGGTTGCTTGAGTTGGATAAGTGTGGTTTCACCGCCTTGCCGAAATGCCCCTTGATTGCGTTGGAACATCGCCAGCCAATCAGCCGTGCTTGATGGTAAATCGCCCTGGTGATTGGCCTTTAGATACGTAGAGATTTGTTCCAGGCTCTGCCCACCTTCAACGGCAGTAAGGACCTTAACGGTATCCAGTTGATAAGTCTGCTCATCAATTTGCTCGGCCAGCGCCTCCAATTGCAATCGCTCGGCGGGTGGACAATCACCCAATAGATGAACCCGCCGGTCGTCATCGATCCGAAACAGATTGTTCTCTTCAGGTTCCCTTGATATATATTCACCGGCCTGCCCCAATAGAAACGCCCCCCAGGGATTGATACGGAAATAGAGCAGGCTGTCATATTGGCTAATCGGCTCATCAATATACAGGTAACGGGTGTCAATTACGGTGAAATATTCATCTTCAGCAAAGGCAATATCAACCGCCCCCAGCGTCGCCAGATATTCCCAGATAATGACATTGATGAACAACCCTTTTGTGACGTCCCAATAGGATGTACCGGAAAGACTGCCATAATAGGAAGAGCCAACATACAGGTTACTGTAACCGGTTTCTTCAACCTCGAAGTCAAAATCCCAGATGATGAAAGCTCGACAGAAATCAAGGATGCTGATCCAGGTATCGACCGGACACCAGGAAAGCGCCTCTATCACCCTCTCCCGGCGAAAGCCAGGCCGCGTCATCCGTGTCTTCTTTGATCCCAGGCCACCGAGATGGGTAATCCGCTGCAACTCATCAAAACCATTAGCTCCGGACCACTTCTCAAAAGCGGGGAGCAAGACATCTGGAGCCTGCGTCTTTAGATACTCCCTCCCGGTTTGGGTCAACGTACCACTGCGAGAGACCAACCCCGCTTCCTGGGTGAACACATCCAGCCCGAAGGGGCGTATGGTTGTCCGTCTCGTGATCTTCTCCGGAAAGTCACGGAAGTCGCCATCAAGCAGATTGTCTGCAACCTTGTGGACACTGGCCGCGGTCAGGCGGTGATTGGTCCCGCTGAACTTAACGTGACCCAGCTCGACCATCCGCAGGTAAGCCAGCAGATCGGTGCGCCCGATCAACTCGGTTTCAACCCTGATCACAGGCGAGCTAAAACCTTCCTGTTCTGCAACCTCTGGAATTGTCGCTACGCCCGCCAGTTCAAACCGCTCTACTGGCAGTGCCAGGTCTTCCAACAGGGGCATCAAATCCTGGGCGATCAGCAACTGTATTCTGTCAACAAATAGATCAAAGAGAATGGGAGTCTGATACAATAAACCCCAGTACCGGGCGTTCTGGTCAGGACGGGGCGGCAATTCGCCATACTGGTTGACAAACGCGGCAACGTTAAATTCGCCCCCATTATGGTAAGCGGCAGAAACGGCGCGCTGAGATATCTGCCCCAGTTGTTCCCAGGCTTTGGCAAGCGAATCCCGATTGAGCATCTGCTGACAGATAAACGCGATTCGATCTCCTTTGCGAGTAATGCTGGTGTTACCTCCCAGCAGTTTGACGTATTCTTTGAGCTGATCACTTGTCCATTGATCGAGCAATTCACGCAGCATTGTCATCCGGTTCTTCCCTTTCATCGAGCACTTCTTCATCCTCGAATGCTGCATTCAGCGCCGCTTGTGTGAGGCTGTCGTAAACCGGTCCTAACTTCGCCTCAATATCCTCCATGAAGCCCGGCGCACCCAGGCGTAACAGGACCGGATAAGCGATATCGGGTGGCGCGATTTGTGTGCGGAAATGGGCGAGTTCTCTGCCGATTTCCCAGAATCCTTCCGTTGATAAAGGCGGCGACGGTTCATAGGCTGCTTCGTAATTGTCTTCCGGATCAGCGCTGTGATGCTGGCTCAACACTGCCAGAATCTCCTCCTGGGATTTGCCACGCAGCCGGAACAACAGAAAAGGGTCTTCGTCAAAACGCTCGGCCAGAATATAATGCACGGCAGCCAGATGCTTGCATACCGCCGCATAATCCGGGCAGTTGCATTCCTGGATGAGATCATTGCTATTGGAAGGGAAGAGCGACAGTTCAACCGCTGCAAAGACCTCTTCAATATCCTGGGGCATCTCCCCGGCCAGCAACTGTGCCATGAAGATCGGGCGGCTCAGCAGCGCCTCCAACACCCGTTCCCATTCTATTTCGGTCAGGGGTTTGATCTGAATGGTGATTTTATAGGGGCGGCTTCTGGAACCCTGAACCTTTGCACTGACTCCCCCACGCCCTTCTGTCAGCGATAACACCTGCCCCTTACGGGCATAAGTGCGGCCCCGTCGCAGCCGCCCCGGGTCCATCAACTGCTCCATCTGTTCGATCCAGCGAGACGCCCACCAGTTCTTGACGAAAGCGCCGCGCTTACTTTTCGCTTTGATCCCTTCATCGGTTTCAATGGTTGGTTTGTAATCGTAATACCAGCTCATACAGCCCTCAATTCTACTAAAGCGCGTAAGTCCACCGTTGACATCTCGGTCAGCCAGTTCTCGCCCGTGCCCACGATACTTTCCGCCAGCGCCTTTTTCTCTTCAATCATCTGGTCAATGCGCTCTTCCACCGTACCCAGGCAGACGAACTTGTGCACCAGCACATTGCGCGTCTGCCCGATGCGAAAGGCGCGGTCGGTGGCCTGATCTTCTACTGCGGGATTCCACCAGCGGTCAAAGTGGAAAACATGATTGGCGTTGGTCAAATTCAGCCCTGTCCCCCCGGCTTTCAAGGAGAGTATGAAGACGGGCGGGCCATTTTCCGACTGAAAGCGTGCTACCATCTCAGTTCGCTTTTTAGGCAGGGTTCCTCCATGCAAGAACAGCGTCTGAACACCAAACCGCTCTTGAATATACTGCTTGAGCAGATCGCCCATTTCGGTGAACTGGCTGAAGATCAGCATTCGGTCGCGCTCCGCCAGTACCTCTTCCAGAACGGCATGGAAACGTTCAAGCTTGCCGCTGCGGTTGTTGTCTTCAAAGGGGCGGTACGTTTCACTCTGGTGGAGATACTGCACCGGATGATTGCAAATCTGCTTGAGCTGCATCAACATGCTCAAGACCATCCCTTTTCGCTGAATGCCTTCTTCCTGGTCCTCAATCGCTTGCAGGGCGTTTTGTACGACCGCCTCATAGAGCGTGGCCTGTTCTTCGCTCAGATTACAATAAACCTTCATCTCCTGTTTTTCTGGCAGGTCTTGAATCACAGTGGGATCGGTTTTGAGGCGGCGCAGAATAAAGGGACGGGTCAGCCGGCGCAGCTGGTCGGTGGCCTGTTCATCCCCGTATTTCTCAATCGGAAGGATGAACTTTCTGCGGAAGTCCGTGCAATTCCCCAGAAAGCCAGGGTTCAGAAAGTGCATGATCGACCACAGTTCAGACAGGCGATTTTCGACAGGCGTTCCGGTCAGGGCCAACCGAAAATCTGACTGTAGGCTGCGTATCACCTGGGCCTGTTTAGTGGCGGGATTCTTGATATTCTGGGCCTCATCCAGTACCACCCCCAACCAGTCGATCTGGCGCATCACTTCGGCATCACGGCGAACCAGCGCATAACTGGTCAGCACCATGTCCACTTGTTGAGCTGCTTCAAGGAACGCCTCATCCCGCAGGCGGTCACCACCTTGATGGATCATCGTACTGATATCAGGGGTAAAGCGGTCACTCTCGATCTTCCAGTTAGTCACTACCGAGGTCGGACAGACCAGCAAAACGGGGGCGGGGAGTCCGCCGGATTCCCCCTTCAAATTCTGGATCATTGCCAGCGTCTGGATGGTTTTGCCCAGCCCCATATCGTCGGCCAGGATGGCTCCTATTCCCCAGCGGCGGGCAAAGTCAAGCCAGGAATAACCATACTCCTGGTAAGGGCGCAGTGTAGTGTACAGGTTTTCCGGCGGGGAAGAATCTCCAGAGTTTCCTCCCCCTGTAAGGTGTTGAGCCAACGATCCAGCCAGCGGTCGATCTCCACTCCGTCTACCGGCAGGTCGCCGTGGGCATCAACTCCCCCAAGGGATAACTGCATCGCTTCCAGGATTGAGAGATCGCCTTCTAACTGCTGTTTCTCCCAGAACTGAATCGCCTTCTCAATCTGATCCGGGTCAAGTTGAACCCACTGGCCGCGAATCTGCACCAGTGGCGACTTCAAGGCGACCAGCGCATCGAATTCCTCACGGGTGAGTGTCGTATCACCAAGCAACAACTGCCAGCGGTAGTTGACCAGTTTATCAAAACTCATGTGGCCGGTTGAGACCTCGGCGACCCCTTTTGCCCGATTGCTATCCAGTTTCAGGCGCACTCCTAGCCGTGTACCGGGTTTGTTCCACCAGGGTGGGGTCAGCAGACCAAAGCCGCTTTGCTGCAACTGCGGCGCGCAGGTGCGCAAAAAGTCAAAGGCTTCCTGCGATGAGAGTTTCACCGAAGCAGGGTTCTGTTTTTGCAGGCTTCTCTGGATAGGTGCAAAGAACCGCCCTGCATACCCCAGTCCGGCCAACAGGCGCACCTGTGGTCGTTTGAAGCGCCGGTCCAAGACTTCGAGCATCCCGCCCTGAGCGTGCCATACTTCATTCGCCGGAACCACCAGGCTGGCATCATCGCGCGCCTGTAACAGATAATGCAGTTCCCAGTCCTCTTCTTCCAAGTCTGGTGCTTCAAGCCGGAAGGCAATGCGATAATAGTTGTCCCCGGCAATTGTCAGGGTGCGGGACCAGGCACGATAACTGCTATCCAGATGGCGTAGTTGGTCCTGGCTGCCCTGCACAACCGGATCATTCTGAAATAACGCACGCAGCCAGTTATCCGATAGTCGATTACCGGCAGCCGGTGGAATAGCCGTCCAAAAGCGTATTGCGGCATCGGTCAGATGGTTGAGAAAACTATCGAGCAGGGCACGCGGCGGTATTGTTTCTTCTGGTGTCGGTGCTCCGGCCCGGCAAATCGAGGGCATCCCCAGCGCCAGCCGGGTGATGCGCCGGGCATCTTCTTCGCTGTCCAGCACTGGCTGCCAGCGCGCTTCATAACGCACGCCCTTTTTTGTTTGAAGGTCAATCAGGGTTGGTCGGTATTTCTGCCGGGCCAGCACCTCCAGAATGAAGTTGAAACCAACCTGCCAGTAGCGCAGATCGCTGCCCGGTCGCAAGGAGGCGGGAGTTTGATCAATCAGTGCGACAAAGAATTGAAATGCTGACCGTGCATCTAACCAGAGCCCGCTGACCTCCCAGAGCAGCAGATCAGAACCATCAGCTTGCTCCCAGTCATGGATCAACTCTGGCGATGGAATTGGCCCGAATTCACTGGTCGACAACCAGAGAGTGAGTGTGCGACGGGAAGCAATATCCGGCACGACCGTTTTAAGATGCGCCTGTAGTTCGTCCGTAGAGAGTAAAAAGGATGAGGTTGGGCGGACTTTCGACGCCTGTCGCGTTTAGGATGCGCTGATGCTGACGTTTCGGCCCACACCAGGACGCCGCTTTCATCTTCGGGTGATTCTGGCACATACCAGTGAACATGTAGAACGTACACTTGATGCCTCTTGGTATGTTATTCGGAATCCTTAAGCTGTTCTATGGTTGTGCTCCCCTCTCAACTGATACCGTCAGTATCGGTGGTGGAAAGGGAACTGAGGGTGAGGCCAGAGTTACTTCATCATGAAGCGTTGCCACTAACTTGAAATGGTTCCTCACACTATGTCAGCGATAGGGATTATAACGCCTACCTCAAAACGCGGGATATCGATGGGAGTCGAACCACCCTTGAGGGTCTTTCAAGGACAGAATCTATGCAAATATAGACAAAACCCCGTCAGAATCATCTCTGACGGGGTCGCTATGGTTCGTGTAGGGCGGGTGGGGGTCGAACCCACACTTCCTCACGGAAAGCGGATTTTAAGTCCGCCGCGTCTGCCATTCCGCCACCGCCCCAACTGCGCCACATTATACCACCATCCGCGCGCCGCGCGGCCAATATCTTGACACCGCACCGCAAAAAGGCATACAATGCAGGGCAGGTAATTGGTCAGACCATTTTACCAAAGACACCGGGACATCATGACGTTTGGCTCCGTAAAAAAGAGCGCCATCTCGGAAGAGATCCTTGCCCGCCTGCTGAGCCTCATCAAAGAGCACCAGCTCCGGCCCGGCGATAAGCTCCCGCCGGAGCGCGAGCTGGCCGGTCTGATGAGCGTCAGCCGGCCCTCGCTGCGTGAGGCGCTGCGCGCGCTGTCGATCATGAACATCGTCGAGATCCGCCAGGGCGATGGCACCTATATCACCTCGCTGGAGCCGGAGCTGCTGGTTGAGCATCTCGACTTCGTCTTCGCGCTCGACGATTCGACCTTTGTGCAGTTATTCGAGGCCCGCAAGATTCTGGAGGTCGGCATCGTGGCGCTGGCCGCGCTGCGCATCAGCGACGAGCAGATCGCCGCGCTGGAGGCCTGCATCGCGAAAGCAGCCGCCAGCGTCGACGACCCGCACGCGTTCCTGGAGGCCGACCTGGAGCTGCACGAGCTGATCACGCGCGCTGCCGGCAACCCGATCCTGGCCCGCACCATGACCAGCATCAGCCAGCTCGGGCTGGCCAGCCGCAGCCGCACCACGTCGATCCCCGGCGTCATCGCGGCCACGCTGGCCGATCACCGGACAATCGTGAAGGCGCTCAAGAACCGCGACCCGCAGGCCGCGCAAAAGGCCATGCTCGACCATCTCGACCACGTTGAGCGGCGGCTGGTGGGCCTGGTCGACGCGCAGCAGATGGCCCCCTCGCCGCGCCACTCAGACGGCGGAGACTGATCGCACGACCATTCTATCAGCACGAGGAGCGTGTCCATGAAGCTTGTGACCTACACTCACCACGGCGCAGCCCATTTCGGCGCGATCAGCGGCGAGTCCGTGATCGACGTCGCGCTGGCTGCCAGCATCCTCCGCGACCGCCTCGACGGGGCGGACGTGCCGTCCAGCCTGGCGGCGCTGGTCCGGGGTGGCGATGCGGTCTGGGACGCCGTGCGGCGCGTCGTCGCACTGGCCGAACAAACGCACACCGCCATGCTGCCGCTGGCCGACGTGCGCATCGAAGCGCCCCGGCTGGAGCCCAGCAAGATCATCTGCGTGGGCCTGAACTACGCCGACCACTGCCGCGAGCAGAATATCCCGCTGCCCGAAAGCCCGGTGCTGTTCGTCAAATTCCCGTCGTCGGTCATCGGGCCGGATGAGGCCATCACCTGGCCGCAGGACGTGACGCAGCAGGTGGACTACGAGGCCGAGCTGGCCGTGATCATCGGACGCGAGGCGCGAAACGTGCCCGCCGAGCGCGCCTACGACGTGGTCGCGGGCTACACCATGGTCAACGACATCAGCGCCCGCGACGTGCAGTTCGGCGACAAGCAGTGGGTGCGCGGCAAGTCGTTCGACACCTTCTGCCCGATAGGCCCGGCGCTGGTCACGCCCGACGAGATCGCCGACCCGCAGAAGCTTGCCGTCCGCTGCCGGCTCAACGGCGCGCTGATGCAGGACTCCAGCACGGCAGAGATGATCTTCGACATCCCGTACCTGATCGCGTTCATCACCCGCACTTGCACGCTGCTGCCCGGCGACATCATCAGCACGGGCACGCCGGATGGCGTGGGCGTGTTCCGCAATCCGCAGGTATTCCTCAAGCCGGGTGACACAGTCGAAGTCGAAGTTGAGGGGCTGGGCGTTCTGCGCAACCCCATCCGCTAGCACAGGAGCGACCGCGTGACGCTGTTTCTTGCCGGTGACTTCACCTTCCGCGCCTGCGCCGCCGACGTATGGGCGCTGATCTTCGACCCTGGCGCGCTCAGGGAGCTGATCCCCGGCTGCCGGCGGCTGGAGCGCAGCGGCGACATCTACACCGGTGAGATCATCCTGGGCGTGGCGGCTGTCAGCGGGGAGTACCGCACGACCGTCACCCTCATCGAGCAGACCGCCCCGGTTGAGGCCCATCTGATGGGCGAAGTCAGTGGGCCAACCGGGATAATAGCAGGCCAGGCCGCATTCACACTGGAGGAGGTACAGGCACAGACACATTTCCGCTACGAAGGGACCGCTACCGTTTCCGGCGCGCTGGGCCGGGTGAGCCCACGCTTCATCGAAGGCGTGGCCCGGACGCTGATCCAGCAGGGGCTGGACAGGCTGGATCAGCGGCTGGCACCTGCCACAGCCGCCGGGAAGCAGGCAGACGAGCGTTCGTGAGGAGAGTCCACCATGCAGATAGTTGATTTGTCCGTTCCAATAGGGGAAAAGACCCTCAGCCCGCCGTCGGTCAACCTCCAGCTTACGCTGACCAGCTACCATCGCGGGCCGGGCTTCTGGCAGGCCAGCAAGATCGAGATGCTGCTGCACACCGGCTCGCACGTCGACTTCTCGCGGCACACGGTGGTCGACGGCGAGACGGCCATCGACGTGGCGCTGGACCGCGTGATGGGCGAGGCGGTCGTCGTCGACCTGAGCTTCGCTGAGGCCAACCATCGCATCGACGTGGCCGACATGGAAGCGCACGCCGCGCACGTCAAGGCTGGCGACATCGTGCTGGTGCGCACCGACTGGACGGAGAAGCACTGGGGCGACTTCCCGACCTACTACATGGAGTCGCCGTTCTGTTCCGCCGAAGCCGCCCAATGGCTGATCGACCGGGGCGCGCGGGCCATCGGCTTCGACTGCTTCAGCGAGTACTGCGCGCGGCTCCCCGACTTCACGTCCGAGGATTTCATCATCCACAAGGTCATCCTGGAAAACGGCGCGCTGCTCATGCAGCAGATGACGAACCTGTCCAGGCTGCCCACCGACCGCCGGGTGCAGTTCTTCGCGCCGTTCATCAGGATCGACGGCGCGGAAGGCTCGCCCGCGCGTTTCTTCGCTGTCCTCGAATGACCCAGGAGGTATAGGTGTGGCCATCAAGGAATATTTCCTACCACAATCGCTGGACGAGGCGATAGGCCTGCTCGACACGCACGGCCCGTCGCTGCTGGTCATGGCCGGCGGCACGCTGGCAATGCCCCTCATCAACGACGGCGTCTCGATGCCGGATAGGGTGATGGGCCTGCGGCAAACCGGCCTTGACTATATCAAACGCGCCAACGGCAGCCTGCTGATCGGCGGCACGACGACGCTCACCCGCGTCCTGCGCGAGGCGTCGGTGCCCATGCTCCAGCAGGCCGCGCACGCCATCGGCGGCTGGTCGATCCGCAACATGGGCACCGTCGGCGGCAACCTGTTCGCGCCGCCGCCCGCCGGTGACTTTGCCGTGGCGCTGCTGGCGCTCGACGCGCAGGTACGGTTGGTCGGCAAGAAGGGCGAGCGCCAGATACCGCTCGCCGAGTTCTACACCGGCTTCATGACCAACGCGCTCCAGCCGGGTGAGATCGTCGCCGAGTTCAGCGTGCCGATCCCCAAAGGCAAGACCGCCTACGTGAAGTATGGGCGTAAGTCCGAGAACACCCCGGCCATCGTGACCGTTGCCGCCCACGTGACGCTGAGCGGTGGCAAGGTCAAGCAGGCGGCCATCGCGCTCAACGCGGTCGGGCCGCACCCGCTGCGCGCCGTCAAGGCCGAAGCGGCGCTGGCGGACAATAAGCTGGACGAGGCGAGCATCGCCGCGGCGGCGCAGGCTGCCGCAGCCGAGTGCGAGCCTTTCACCGACGGCATCGCGACCGAGTGGTACCGCCGCAAGATGGTCGACGTATACGTGCGCCGTGCGCTGGCGCAGATCGCCGAATAGGAGACAGACATGACATCCAAAATCGTGACCTTCACCCTCAACGGGCGCGAGATCGACGTCATGATCAAGCCGATGACGACGCTCCAGAGCCTGCTGCGCGAGCAGCTTGGCTACACGGCCACCAAAGCCGGCTGCAAGCAGGGCGGCTGTGGAAGCTGTACGGTGCTGGTCAACGGCGAGCCCATGATGTCGTGCCTGCTGCCGGTCGAAGACGTGGCCGGGCAGGAGGTGTTCACGCTCGAAGGGCTGGGGAGCGTCGAAGGGCTGGACCCCATCCAGCAGGCGTTCTTTGACCGCTATGCCATTCAGTGCGGCTACTGCTCGCCGGGCATGATCATGGTCTCGAAGGCGCTGCTTGAGCACAACCCCCACCCCTCGCGCGAGCAGATCGTCGAGGCGCTGGCCGGTAACTACTGCCGCTGCACCGGCTATGAGCCGATCATCGAGGCCATCGAAGACGCTGCTCAAGCGCCGGCCAAGCGGTAGGGGATAAGGAGATTGTGACGATGACAGACCAGGAATTGAACGTTGTCGGCCAGTCCGTCCCCCGCCGCGATGGCATGGGCCACGTGACCGGCAAGACGGTGTACGTAGGCGACATGTCCTTCCCGGACATGCTGCACCTCAAGATGGTGCGCAGCCCCGTCCCGCACGCCAACATCAGGGGCATCGACTTCTCCGAGGCGGAGAAGGTGCCCGGCTTTGTGATGGCGCTGACGGCTCAGGACGTGCCCAAAAACGTCTATACCATCCTGTGCCTGATCGGCGTGGGGCCGGACGAAGAGCCGGTGCTCGCCGACAAGAAGGTGCTGTACCAGGGCGAGCAGATCGCCGCCATCGTCGCCGAGACCGAAGAAGCGGCGATGGAAGCCGTCAGCCGCGTCAAGCTCGACCTCGAAGAGCTGCCTGCTGTGTTCGACGTGGAAGAGGCGCTCAAGCCCGGCGCGCCAATCCTCAAGGATTGGGGCACCAACCACTTCATCTACGACTACGAGCACGGCCAGTCCAACGCCTTCCGCAAGGTGCGCTTTGGCGACGTGGAGAAGGGCTTCGCGGAGGCCGACTTCATCGTCGAAGGCCGCTACCAGACCAGCCCCATCGAGCACGTCCCGACCGAGACGACGGGCTGCATCGCCAAGCCGGAGGCCAACGGGCGCTTCACCGTGTATACCAACACGCAGGCGCTGTTCTTCACGCTCGACAACACCGCGCTGATCCTCAACATGCCCTTCCAGAACCTGCACTTCGTGGGCGGCACGGTGGGCGGCGGCTTCGGCGGCAAGGTCGACGTGATCGTCGAGCCGATTGCCACGCTGGCAGCCATGAAGACTGGCCGCCCGGTGAAGTACGTCTACAGCCGCGAGGAAGAGATGCATGCCTCCTCGACGCGCAGCGCGTGGCGCATGTACTTCAAGGATGGCGTGATGAAGGACGGGCGCATCGTCGCGCGGCAGGTGACCACCTACGCCGACTCCGGCGCGTACAACCGCCACACGCCGTACGCGGTCACCAAGCACGCCGCCAACGCGGCAGGGCCGTACCGCATCCCCAACGTGTCAATTGACGCCTACTGCGTGTACACCAATCGCCAGCCGAGCAGCGCGATGCGCGGCTTCGGCGTGACGCCCGCCTCGTTCGCCATCGAAGTCCAGATGGACAAGATCGCGGAGACGGTCGGGCTCGACCCGTGGACCATCCGCTTCATCAACGCCTACCACGACGGCGACATGAAGCCGCACCGCAAGGTAGTTGAGGATGCCACGCTGATCGAGGTGATGCAGGCTGCCGCTGAGATGGTCGGCCACGATCTGCCCAAAGAGTTCAAGCAGATGCATTCGGGGAACCGCGAGGAGGTCTCTCATGGCTAAAGTAAAAGGTGTGGGGATCGCAGCGGTCAACTACCCGACCGGCATGAACCTGGGCGGCGACCCATCACAGGCGCTCATCCACTCGACCACCACCGGCAACTTTGTGATCAGCCTGTCCAGCTCAGACCTGGGCCAGGGGCTCAAGACCGTCATCGCGCAGATCGGCGCGGAGACGCTGGGCATCCCGTTCGAGAACGTGATGATCGACACGGCAGACACCGACACCGGCCCGCACTGCATGGGCACCTTCGCCAGCCGCGCCACGCACCGCGTGGGCAACGCGGTGATGCAGGCCGCGCAGGAAGCGCGCAAGGTGATGATGGAGGTCGCCGCCGACGAGCTGGAGGCCAACCCCGACGACCTGGAGACCGACGGCAAGGGCAACATCCGCGTCAAGGGATCGCCCGACCGGTCGATCTACATCGTCGACCTGGCGCTGGCCGCGCACTTCAAGTATGGCAAGACGATCTCCGGGCGTGGTATCTTCATGAAGCCCAAGAGCGATGTCGACCCGGACACGGGCCAGATGGACCCCGACTCGACCGAGGCGCATTCGTGTACCGTGGCTGAGGTCGAGGTCGACACCGAGACAGGCGAAGTCAAGGTACTGAGCCTCAAAAGCGCCTATGAAGTGGGCCGCCAGGTGAACCCCGCGCTGGTCGAAGGCCAGATCAGGGGCGGGTCGTTCATGGGCATGGCGCACGCGCTGTACGAGACGACCGCGCCTTACTACCCGGAAACCGACCACGCGCCCGGCAGCTTCAGCGAGTATGTGATACCTGGCCCCGCCGAGCTGCCGGAGATCGACTGCGTGGTGCTGGAATACCCGTCCAGCACCGGCCCGTATGGTGTGAAGGGCGTCGGCGAAATGACGGCCAACTCGCCCATCCCGGCCATCGTCAACGCGATCTACAACGCGGTCGGCGTGCGCATCACCGAGCTACCGGTCACGCCGGAGAAGGTGCTGCGCGGAATCGAAGAAAAGCAGGCGGGGTAAGGACAGAACCTCACCCCCCATCCCCCTCTCCAAATTTGGAGAGGGGGTGTCGAGCGCAGCGAGACGGGGGTGAGGTCAGGTAGGGGCGGGGCTTGTCCCCGTCCTCCATGGGGCACCCGCAAGGGGTGCCCCTACCCGCCCAATCTGATAGCATCCTATGGAGGAATCACGTGCTGAAAGTCATCTCGTTGATGAAGCGTAAAGAAGGCATCAGCTACGAGGCGTTCAAGAAATGGGCGCTCGAAGAGCACCCGCCGCTGGGCAAGAAGCTGCCCGGCCTGCGCCACTACCGCATGAGCGTGGTCAACGCCGACAACCCCGACCTGCCCTACGACGTGGTGTCGGAGTTCTGGTTTGACGACGACGCGGCCCGGCAGGCGGCCTTCGCCACGCCGGAGGGCAAGGCCGCGGCAGAGGACGCCGCGTCGCACTGCTCGACGCGCACCCACCTGCTGACCGAAGAGAAGGTCATCGTCGAGTAGCGATCACGACCGATGCCAGCCGGGGCGGCGCGCGCTGCCCCGGTTGGCCTGCCAGAGAAGAAGACAGCCATGCGCGACGTGCTAGAACATCTCGAGCGGTGGCGGCAGGCGGGCCAACCGCTGGCCGTAGCCACCGTCGTCCGCACGTGGGGCTCAGCCCCACGCCCGATCGGCTCCAAGATGATCGTCACCGCCGGCGGCGAGATCGCCGGCTCGGTCAGCGCCGGCTGCGTCGAAGGCGCGGTGATCGACGAGGCGACGACCGCGCTCAAGTCCGGCCAGCCGCGCCTGCTGCACTACGGCGTCGCCGACGACGACGCGTGGGAGGTCGGGCTGGCCTGCGGCGGCGAGATCGACATCTTCGTCGAACCGTTCAGCGCGCTCGACGGCGTCTACGAGACGATCACCACCAACCTCGACGCCCGCCAGCCGATGGCCGTCGTCAGCCTGATCGACGGGCCCGCCGCGCAGAAAAACCACAAGCTGGTCGTCGCGGCGGACGGCTCGACCAGCGGCCCGCTCGACCTGCCGGACCGGCGCGATGCGCTGGTCGCCCTGGCGCTGGATCACCTGGCTCAGGGCGAGGGCGCCATCGTCCCGCTGGACGACGAGACGACCGTCTTCGTGGAAGTCTACCCGCCCACCCCGCGCCTGATCGTCGTCGGCGCGGTGCACATCGCCGAGACGCTGGTGACGCTGGCCGGCGCGCTTGGCTTCGACACCATCGTCGTCGACCCGCGCACGGCGTTTGCCACGCGCGAGCGCTTCCCGCACGCCACCGATCTGGTCCGCGAGTGGCCGCAGCACGCGCTGCCAGAGATGGCGTTGGACCGCTGGGCGTACGTCGTGGTGCTGACGCACGACCCCAAGCTGGACGACCCGGCGCTGATGGTCGCGCTGCGCAGCGGCGCGCGCTACGTCGGCTCGCTGGGCAGCCGCCGCACCCAGCAGAAGCGCGTCGAGCGGCTGCGCGAGGCGGGCCTGACCGACGACGAGATCGGGCGGCTGCACGGCCCGGTCGGGCTGGACATCGGCGGGCGCACGCCGGGCGAGATCGCGCTGAGCATCATGGCCGAGATCGTCAAGGTCAAGAACGATGCTTGAGTCCATCGAAGCTGTCCAGCAGTCGATGGTCGATGCCCGCTACGTCGCCGACCGCGCGCTGGCGACGGTCGTCTTTCTGGCGCTCAAGCTGGGCAAGCCGCTGTTCCTCGAAGGCGAGGCGGGCGTCGGCAAGACGGAGGTCGCCAAGGTGCTGGCCGAGGTGCTGGCCGCGCGCCTGATCCGCCTGCAGTGCTACGAGGGCCTCGACGTCAACAACGCCGTCTACGAGTGGGACTACGCCCGCCAGATCCTGCACCTGCGCATCCTCGAAGCCAGCCGCGCCAGCCGCGAGGAGATGGCGCAGACGCTGTACAGCCGCGAGTTCCTGCTGGCGCGCCCGCTGCTGCAGGCCGTCGAGGACAACGCCGAGCGCGTGCCCGTGCTGCTGATCGACGAGCTGGACCGCGCCGACGAGGAGTTCGAGAGCTTCCTGCTGGAGGTGCTGTCCGACTACCAGATCTCGATCCCGGAGATCGGCACCATCCAGGCCGCGCAGCCGCCGGTGGTGGTCATCACCAGCAACCGCACCCGCGACGTGCACGACGCGCTCAAGCGGCGCTGCCTGTACCACTGGATCGACTACCCCGACTTTGAGCGCGAGTACGCCATCGTCCAGATGAAGCTGCCGGAGCTGTCCGGCGCGCTGGCCCGCCAGATCGTGACCGTGGCGCAGGATTTGCGGCAGGCCGACCTGTTCAAGCCGCCGGGCGTCGCCGAGACGCTGGACTGGGGCCACGCGCTGCTGGCAATGCACCGGCACGAAGTCGACGAGCAGGTGCTGGCCGATACGCTGGGCGTGCTGCTCAAGTACCAGGACGACGTCCAGCGCGTGCGCACCGACCTGCTGCACGACCTCGCCCAGCATGCCCGCCCGTGACGCCCCGCCCGACAGCTACCTGCTAGCCAACCTGCTGCACTTCGCCGGGATGCTGCGGCGGATGGGCTTTTCGATTGGCACCCAGCAGGTGATCAGCCTGGCCAGCAGCCTGCCGGTCATCGATCTGCGCCGCTACGACGACTTCTACACGGCGGCGGAGTGCTTCCTGGTGCACGACCCCGACCGCCGCGACGCGTTCCGGCAGGCGTTCGAGCTGTTCTGGGCCGGGCGCTACACCTGGGCGGCTGAGTTCGGCTTTGGGAAGCGGCAGGCCGCCGAACAGGAAGCGCTCGACGCGCTTGAGCCGGCCCGCGACGCCCCCGCCCCGCGCCCCTCCGACCTGGACCTGTCAGCCGACGAGGATGAGGCCGAAGAGAGCGACGACACCGGCGTTTCCTCGACGTACAGCGCCACCGAGCGGCTGTATCAGAAGGACTTTGCGGCCTTCAGCGACGAGGAGCTCGCCGCTGCGCGGCGGGCCATCGAGGCGCTGGTGTGGCGCTTCAACGCCCGGCTGACGCGCCGCCGGGTGCGGGCCCGCAAGCGGGCCGACACTTTCGACGTGCGGCGCGCGCTGCGCCAGAGCATGCAGCAGGGCGGCGAGATCGTGCGGCTGGCGTGGCGGCGGCGCAAGCTCAAGCCGCGGCCACTGGTCATCATCTGCGACATCAGCGGGTCGATGGAACGCTACTCGCGGCTGCTGCTGCACTTCATGTACGCGATGGTCCAGCAGGACGGGCAGCAGATCGAGACGTTTGTGTTTGGCACGCGGCTGACGCGCATCACACCCGCGCTGCGCACCCGCAACGTCGAGGAGGCGGTGGCCGAGGCGGCGCTGGCCGTCGTGGACTGGTCGGGCGGGACGCGCATCGGGCAGTCGCTGCGGACGTTCAACTATCGCTGGGCGCGGCGCGTGCTGCGGCGCGGGGCCAGCGTGATGATCATCAGCGATGGCTGGGACCGGGGCGACATCGGGCTGCTGGAGCGGGAGATCGCCCGGCTGAGCCGGAGCACGTCGCACCTGCTGTGGCTGAACCCGCTGCTGGGCCGCGACGACTACGAGCCGCTGGTGCGCGGCATCCAGGCGGTGCTGCCGCACGTGGACGCCTTCCTGCCGCTGCACAACCTGGCCAGTCTGGAGCAGCTTGCCGTGCGGCTGGGAAAGGTGGCGGTGCGGTAGAAATAACCCATCACCCCCTCCGCCGGGCGGAGAGGGGCAAGGGGTGAGGTCATGGCACGCGCCCGCCAATTCGTCCCCTTTTCTCTTTGATGTGTCACAACCTGTCACACAATTGTGGTATCATGGTGCTGATGGTTCAACGGTCCCACGTAGGGAGACGCACCCATGAACACCCTGTACTATGGCGATAACCTCGACATTCTGCGCGATTACGTCGCCGACGACTCGGTCGATCTGATCTACCTCGACCCGCCCTTCAACTCCAACCGCACCTACAACGTGCTGTTTCAGGAACACAATGGCGTCACCGATTCCGCCGCGCAGATCAGCGCCTTTGAGGACACCTGGACCTGGGACGCCCACACCGAGGCCACCTTCCACGACATCGCCCGCACCTGCCCGCCTGCTCTGGTCGATATGATGAACGGCTTTGTGTCGTTCCTGGGCCGCAACGAGATGACCGCCTATCTGGTCATGATGGCGATCCGGCTGGTCGAGCTTCACCGCGTGTTGAAGCCCAACGGAACAATGTTTCTGCACTGCGATCCGACGGCCAGCCATTACTTGAAGATTCTGTTGGATCAGATTTTCGGCAAGGACAAGATGATTAATGAGATTGATTTGGAAACGACAGACCTCAAAAGGCCATGCTTACACGCGTGCCGTCAAACAATCACGATGTGATTCTTTGGTATGGCAAGGGCGACGAGTGGGTTTACAACAGGCAGTTTACCGAGTACGAACAGTCGTACATTGCGAGTCACTATAACAGCGTTGAAGAAGGCACAAGCAGGCGATATACCCTGAGCGATACATTGAATCCGAATAAGAACCGCCCAAATCTCACATACGAGTGGCATGGTCAGACACGAGTATGGCGCTGGACAAGAGAAAAGATGCAGCAACTGCATGATGAGGGGCGTTTGGTGTATACGAGCAGCGGTATGCCAAGATACAAGCGATATCTTGATGAGATGCCGGGTGTTCCTATCACAGATGTCTGGACCGATATCAACCCGATCAACTCTCAAGCAAACGAGTCCCTCGGCTACCCGACGCAGAAGCCCGTCGCGCTGCTGGAGCGCATCGTCAACATGGCCTCCAACCCCGGCGACGTGGTGCTCGACCCATTCTGCGGCTGTGGCACCGCCATCGACGCCGCGCAGGGGCTGGGCCGCGAGTGGATCGGCATCGACGTGACGCATCTGGCCGTCAACCTCATCAAGACGCGCCTCAAAGACCGCTACCCCGATTGCGCCTTCCGCGTCGTCGGCGAGCCAGAGGACGAGGCGGGCGCGCGTGAGCTTGCCGGGCAGGATCGCTTCCAGTTCGAATACTGGGCGCTGGCGCTCGTCGGCGCGCGGCCTGCTTCTGGCGAGCGTAAGAAGGGCGCGGATACCGGCGTCGACGGCGTGCTGTACGTGGTGGACAACCCGCGCGAGAAGGCCAAAAAGATCGTCGTGCAGGTCAAGAGCGGCAAGGTCGGCGTGGCGCAGGTCCGCGACTTCGCCCACGTCGTCGACCGCGAGGAGGCGATCATGGGGCTGTTCCTCACCCTCGACGCGCCCACACAGCCCATGCTCACCGAGGCAGCGTCGGCGGGTGTCTACGAGCGCGGGCTGGTCAAGGACGATCAAGTCACCTACCCGCGCCTGCAAATCCTCACCATCGCCGATCTGCTGGCAGGCAAACAGCCGCAGGTGCCCACCGTGCAGGTCACCTATAAGGCCGCCGGTAAAGCCCGCGAGGGCGGTCAGCAGCTAGACCTCTTCGCCGACAACGGCGAGGACGCCGACGACGAATGACTCCGGTAGGGGCACGGCATGCCGTGCCCCCGTTGCGTGCTGCCGCCGGTAGGGGCGGGTCTGAGACCCGCCCCTCAGGATGATAAGAGACATGTCTCTAACACGCTTCTTAGCAAACAAAGATGTCAAAGACGAGTTCGCCCGGCACTTCCCCAAACCCAAGTTTAGTCTCAAGACTGAAATCCTGGCTCCTCCCCGAACAAACCACTATTCTCTGGTTGGTACGGCCTTCGATTACCTGCTGAGATTCTATTTGGAACGCCTTAACCCAGGGACGGTCACTAGACGTTGGGTCGCTGAGAGCGTATGGCCCATTATCTCCGCTTCTCTCAAACGTTGTGATAGATGCGGAAACAGGGCAAGATGTCCTTCCCTAAGACCCCGTTAATCAAAGAAGCCCAACAGATAATTGAGCGCGCCAAGGCTGCTCACCACGGCTACCTTTCATCTGGCGAGATGTCTGATGAGGTAATAAGGAGCACACTCCTCCTTGCTCAATTGGACCCCATTATGAGAAGGAGTTACATCGATGAAAACTTGGGCAGTGTAGATAGCGAAGATGTGGCTGACGTGAGGAAGTTGATCTCCATAGTTGACCCGGAAATGTTCAGGGCAGAAAAGCTGTGCATGCTCAATCCCACCTTTGGTGAAGCATCTACACTTGTAGGCGGCGCAGACGCAGACCTGCTGATCGACCACGCATTGATAGACATCAAGACCACGAAAAAGCCGAGCTTTACTCGCGACTATTTCAACCAGCTTGTGGGGTACTATGTTCTGTATAAGATTGGCGGCGTATCCAACGCCCCGTACCCACCTACAATCAAGACACTGGCAATCTATTATTCCCGGTACGCTGAGCTTTACACTTTTCCTGTTGAAACCGTCGTAGCTGATGAAACTCTACCTTCTTTCATAGAATGGTTCAGAGAGAGAGCTGCAAGGAAATCCCCCAACTGAGAACTGCTACTATTTCACCCCCGGCCCCTCTCCCGGCGGAGAGGGGCCGGGGGTGAGGGTTAGCAAACTCTAACCTCCCGTTATACGGATGCTCAACGCCACCCCCTTGACTCTTCTCCCTCCCTTCGCCCTACAATACTTACAGAACATAAGTTCTACGCGTTTCGCCGGGAAATCTTCCGGCGAAGCGCAATATCACACGGCGCTCGCGCGCTCGCCGCGCCCGCGGCGGGACCCACGACAGAGGGATAATGATGGTCCCCCCGCCGCCCGCCAACGTCGCGACCCCCGCGCCGCGCCCGCCCCGTCCGCCGCCTGACGCAGACTATGGATTGTCGCGCAGGGGGCCTCGGCGGCGAGAAGGAAGGATAACGGTCACACGGGATTCCGCATCAGAGTGCCTGCGGCGCGCCCGCCGCGAGATCGTCAACCCGTCTTAGGCGGAGGCGGCGGCGGGATAGTCAGGCGCTCGGAAGGTCGATGGCAGCTTGCCGCGCTTCGGCAGCCATCGTATGCAGGAGGCCGCGCTCACAATTCCGGCCTCCCACCCCGTCGTGTTCCACCCGGCTGCAAGCCATTCGTGGGCACCCACAAACTGAATACAACCGCACCACCCCATCCGGGGGAGACTGATCGCGTCGCCCGCTAATCGTACAGCACGACGACCAGCCGGCCCGGCCCGTGGACGCCGATGGCCATCGTCTGCTCGATGTCGGCGGTCTTGCTGGGGCCGCTGACGAAGGTCAGGGCGGCGGGCAGCGGGCCGCTCAGCGAGGCGACCCAGGTGAACAGGTCGGCGGTGAGGCAGGCGGTGGGGACCAGCGCGACGTGCACCGGCGG
This sequence comes from uncultured Chloroflexia bacterium, assembly GCA_963787375.1. GTDB lineage: Bacteria > Chloroflexota > Anaerolineae > Aggregatilineales > UBA3940 > CAWBCR01. The sequence continues at coordinate 35,208 of CAWBCR010000031.1, forward strand.
CAGCAGCGTCGCCAGGCGGCTCTGGCCCGGCCCGCTGCGGATGACGACGCTGCCCGTCTCGGCGAGCGCCGCGCTGGCACCGCTGAGGCCCACGTCCGCCGCCGCGCAGAAGGCGCGCAGGTCGCCGGGCGGTTTGCCGACGACGTGGCAGCGCAGCGACGGCCAGCGCGCCGCGAGGTCGAGCGCGTCGAGCGGGGGTTCGTCGTTGACGACGACGCTCCCGGCGTGGAGGTCGGCCAGGAGGCCGTCGACGCAGGCCAGCGCGCCGTCGAGGTCGGCGGCACGCAGCACCTCGCCGTGGACGGCGGTGAGCGACTGCTCGAAGCGGGCGGCGAGGTCATCAAAGTGACGGCGCGAGCGCCAGGCGGGCCAGTGCGCCTCAGGCCGCTCAGCGCGGCGGAGCCTGCCAAGGATTTCAGAGCGGGCGTTCATTTCAGGTCACCTGCCTTCCACATCGCACGGAAAGAGCGCGCGGCCAGCGACGGCAGCCGGCGGGGGGCCACCGGGTTCAGCCAGCGCGGGATGGCCAGCCCGGTGCCGCGCTTGAAGGGGATCATCCCCAGCCGGACCAGCCCGGCGAAAAAGGCGAAACGGGCGGGGGTCAGCAGGACCCAGGCCGCGAAACGCTCGACGAAACGCTCGTGCCAGGGCATGACGCGCCCGTCGACCTCGTCGCGGCGCAGGGCGAGCAGCATGCGCGGGATGTCGATGCGCACCGGGCAGGCGTCGACGCAGGCCATGCACAGCGAAGAAGCCTGCGGCAGCGCCTCGTAAGGCTCGATGCCGAACAGCAGCGGGCTGATCACCGCGCCGATGGGTCCGCTGTACGGGCTGCCGTAGGAATGGCCGCCCGCCTCGCGGTAGACGGGGCACACGTTCAGGCAGGCCCCGCAGCGGATACACTGGAGAATCTCCTCGTAGGGCGTGCCGATCTGCGCGCTGCGCCCGTGGTCGAGGAGGATGACGTGCACCTCGCGGGGGCCGTCGGGATCGTCGGGGCGGGCAGGGCCGGTGATGACGGTGGTGTAGATCGACATCGGCTGGCCGGTCGCGCTGCGGGCGAGCAACGCCAGCCACACCGCCGCGTCCTGCCAGGTGGGGGCGACCTTCTCGATGCCGATGACGGCAACGTGGACCGGCGGCGCGCTGGTCACCAGCCGCCCGTTGCCCTCGTTGGTCACGAGGACGATGCTGCCCGTCTCGGCGACGGCGACGTTGCCGCCGGAGATGCCCATGCCCGCCGCGAGAAACTTCTCACGCAGGACGCGGCGGGCCTCGGCGGTGAGGGCCGGGATATCGTCGGCGGACAGCGGGCGGTTGACCTCGCGGCTGAGCAGGTCGGCGACCTGGCCGCGCGTCTTGTGGATGGCGGGGGCGATGATGTGCGAAGGCCCCTCGCCGGCCAACTGGATGATCCACTCGCCGAGGTCGGTCTCGACGGGCGTGACGCCAGCGTCGAGGAGGGCGTGGTTGAGGCCGATCTCCTCGGTGGCCATCGACTTGCTCTTGACGGCCAGATCGACGCCATGCTGGCGGGCGAGGTCGAGGACGATACGGGTCGCCTCCGCGCCGTCGCGGGCCCAGTGCACCTGCGCGCCGGCGGCTGTCGCGTTGCGCTCGAAGGTCTCCAGGTGATCGGCGAGATGGGCAATGGTGCCGGCGCGGATCGCCTTGAGCTGGTCGCGCAGGGCGTCCACGTCGGGGAGCTCGTCCCAGGTGGCATAGCGGCCATTGCGAAAAGTGGCGGTCGCGCCTTCGAGCGCGCGCTGCAACAGCGGGTCGTCAATGGCGCGAGCGGCGGCCTGCCGGAACTGGTGCATCGTGGCGCTTTTCATCGGGTGGCCTCCTCCAGCACGACGGCCAGGTGCTTGAGCTCGACGGGCACGCCCTCGGCCATGCCGCGCATCTGCATCAGGCAGCCGGGGTCAGCGGTGACGACGGTCGCTGCGCCGGACTCGGCGGCACGCCGCAGCTTGTCGGCGGTCATGGCGTTGGAGGCTTCGGGCATGCGCACGGAGAACAGGCCGCCAAAGCCGCAGCAGCGGTCGGGCTCGTCCATCTCGTGGACCGCCGCGCCGACCTTCTCCAGCGCGGCACGCGGCTCGTGCTTGAGGTGCAGGATGCGGCACATGTGGCACGAGTCGTGGTAGGTCACCGGCTGCGCGCGCCCGACCTTGACGGCAGGCTCCCATTCGACGCGATGGACGAGGTACTCGCTCAACTCGTAGGTTTTGGCGGCCAGCGCCTCGGCGCGCGCCTGCCATTCAGGCTCGCCGTCGAACAGGTGGGGGTACTCGGCGCGGACGAAGGCCGTGCACGAGCCGCCGGGCAGGACGACTTCCGGCGCGCTCTCGAAGGTCTCGATGGTGTGCCGGGCGAGGCGGACCGTCTCTTTATGAAAGCCGCTGTTGAAGAAGGGCTGGCCGCAGCAGGTCTGCTCCGACGGAAAGTCGACGGCCAGGCCGGCGCGCTGCAAGACCCTGAGCGTCGCGACGCCGACCTCCGGCATGATCTGGTCGACCATGCAGGTGACGAACAGCGCGACGTGTCTGGGTGCGGGAGATGGCATCGTGTGACTCCAATCAGCGCGGGCCGGGGGTATGTGCGTGATGACGCCCGATCCCCATGATAGGACCGATTCGGCGGCGGCGTCAATACTGCACAGGGACATTCCACAAGTCAAATGTCATAACATTGGGATATTTTCCACGAGATCTTGACGAAACCGGGAAATGTCATTACAATTGTGTTTGTTGGTTGGGCCAACAAACAAGCTTTCCAATTTTCTCCCCTTTTAAGCCGTATTGGTACCGTTCTTGCGAATCGACGCAGTCCAAAACGTGACGTGTGCTGGTTGACCGTGCCGGACCCGAAGCAGTAAGCAGTTGCTCGACAAGGCTGGACACAGCAAACCTATATGGCGCAACTCGATCCGCCTCGCACCGGCGATCAGTCATTGGTGCGAGAAATCAACCTATCCGTCATTATGACACACCTGCGCCAGCACGCGCCGATTTCGCGCGCGACGCTGGCCGAGATGACCGGGCTGAACAAGACGACTGTATCGAGCCTCGTCCGCGAGCTGATTCAGAATCACTTCGTGCGCGAAGTGGGCTACGACACGTCCGGGATCGGGCGGCCTGCCATGCTGCTCGACCTCAACCCCGACGCCGGCTACATCATCAGCGCCGAGATTGGCGTGGACTTCATCGCCGTGAGCCGCACGAACTTCCTTTCGGAGGTCCAGTGGCACACCGTCGAACGGGTGCGCCGCTCGATGAGCCAGCGTACCACACTGGAGCACCTGCTGGCGCTTATCGAACGAGCGATCAAAGCCGAACCGAACGCCAACGGCGGCATGCTGGGGCTGGCACTTGGCGTGCCGGGCCTGGTAGACCAGAAGACCGGCAGCCTGCTGTTTGCCCCCAACCTGGGCTGGCATGATGCCCCGCTGGCCGACTTCCTCCGCGAGCACTTCGACGGGCCGATCTTCATCGACAATGAGGCCAACATGGCGGCGCTGGGCGAGCACTACTCCGGCGCGGCGCAGGGCTGCGACGAGGTGCTGTATATCAGCGCGGGCGTGGGGCTGGGCGGCGGGATCGTGCGCAACGGCGCGCTGTTCCGCGGCACGAGCGGCTTCGCCGGCGAGTTCGGCCACATGACGATCATCCCGGGCGGGCCGCTGTGCAACTGCGGCAGCCGGGGCTGCTGGGAGACGGTGGTCAGCCAGGCCGCGCTGTACCGGTCGATCCGCGAAGCGGTCGAGGCCGGGGAGTGCAGCGTGCTGCAGGAGATCGCCGGCAGCGACCTCTCGCACCTGACCATCGAGCAGATCGTCGACGCCGCCAAGAAAGGCGACGCCGTCACGCTGGAGGCACTCGACACGCTGGCCCGCTACCTGAGCATCGGGATTGCGTCGCTGGTCAACGCCTTCGACCCGGAACTGGTGGTGTTCGGAGGCATCCTGAGCCAGGCGGCTGATTTCCTGCTGCCGGCGGTAGAGGACCGGCTCAGAGAACGCAGCCTCAGCGGCAACACGACGCACACCCACGTGGTGAGAGCCCGGCATGGCGTCAACGCCTGCATTATGGGTGGCGTAGCAACTGTTGTCACCGGGATACTGGCACAGCCGGGTAAGCTATCCGGCAACCAGGTCCCGTGAAGGACATGGATCGGTGTGAACACTGTAAGGAGGTGAAGTGCCGACAAAAGAGTGCACGCAGCGCAGTGAGTTCTACGACCGTCTTAACGAAGTCTCTGAGATCCCAAAGAGGGAAGGAAGTTCGCAATGCACAAGAAACTGCTTTACGTCCTCGTGATCGTGTTCGCAGCTTCGGTGCTGGCAGCCTGCGGTGGGGCCACCCCCGCAGCGACCACACAAGCACCGAGCGGTGGTGGAGCCGCCACGCAGGCACCGGCAGCCGCTACCGAAGCACCGGCGGCAGCCACCGAAGCGCCCGCCGCTGCTGGCGGCGTCACAGAGCTGAATATCCTGTGGGCGCAGTGGGACCCCGCTGACTACCTGCAGCAGCTCACCGCCGACTACACGGCACAGACCGGCATCAAGGTCAACATCGTCCAGGAGCCCTGGGGCTCGTTCGGCGACCGCTTCTTCACCGAAATGGCCGCCGGCGGCGATGCCTGGGACATGGTCATCGGCGACAGCCAGTGGCTGGGCCAGGGCGCGGTTCAGGGCCACTACGTGGACCTGACCGACTTCATGACCTCGAACAGCCTCGACAAGACTGTCACCCCCGCGACGCTCACCTACTACGGCGAGTACCCGGCAGGCTCCGGCAAGTACTGGGGCTTACCCGACCGAAGGTGACGCCGACGGCTGGGCCTATCGCAAGGACCTGTTCGAGAATCCCGACGAGATGGCGGCCTTCAAGGCGAAGTACGGCTATGACCTGGCCGTGCCGGAGACCTATGCGCAGCTGATGGACATCGCCAAGTTCTTCACGCGCCCAGACCAGGGTCTGTACGGCGTGGCGATCTACAGCCAGAAGGACTACGATGCCATCACGATGGGCGTGGAGAACGCCATGTTCCCTGGGGCGGCGTGTGGCAGGACGGCGAACAACAAGGTCATGGGGATGGTGAACGCCAGGCGAGGCCATCGACGGCCGTGCAGTACTACAAGGACCTGTACTGAGTGCTGCCAGGGACCCGGCCTGTCGAACGCGTTTTACACCGAGACCAACGACGCCTTCATCAGCGGCCAGGTGGCCATGACGATGAACTACTTCGCCTTCCTGCCGGCGCTGGCTAACCCCGACACCGACCCGTATGCTGCAGGCACCGGCTTCTTCGCGAACCCCGCCGGCCCGACCGGCGAGTACGGCGCGGCACTGGGCGGCCAGGGCATAGCGTGATCTCGCTACATCAGCCCTGAGCGCCAGCAGGCCTCGCTGGACTTCATCAAGTGGTTCGCCCAGGACAGACGTGCAGGCCAAGTGGGCCGAGCCTGGGCGGCTACACCTGCAACACGAACGTGCTGCAGACCGCAGGCATTCCTGGATGGACACCCGTATCAACCCGGCGTTCGCCGACGACCATGACCTTCGTCAAGGACTTCTGGAACATCCCGATCTACGGCCAGCTTCTCGAGGCACGCAGCGCGAGTATCTGCATCGCTACATCGTGGAAAGTGCCAGGGCACCGCGCAGTCGAAGCGATGGACGGCATCGCCAGGAGCACGAGAAGATCCTCGCGACAGCGGCTACATCAAGTAACTGATCGCTCAGCCGTGTGACGGGGAGGCGTGGCACTGCTAGCCGTGTAAGCAGACAAAAGCGGCAGACGCCGCTGAAATGGCGGAGCCGCTTCTCCTCGCGCGACGAGACTGAAACGAGAGACCGGTATGTCTGCTCCGCGCAAGCGAACTTGCAGGGGATTTCCACGGCTCCAGGCTTGCTCACAGGCGCGTCGGCACCTGAGCGACCGGGCCATCCAGAACCTTTTCATCTGGCCGACGCTGCTCCTCCTGATTGCCATGAATGTCTTCCCGCTCCTGTACAGCCTGTACCTGAGCTTCACGAACTATCTCGGTCATCCGGCAGACTGCCGGTGATGGGTGGGCGTGGCCAACTTCAAGACCATCCTGAACGACCAGAATATGTGGCACTATTTCGCCACGACAGGGCGGTACGCCCTGATGTCGGTCGGTCTTCAGACCCTCGATCGGGTTCGGGCTGGCGATGATCGTGCGACGGAAGTTCTTCGGCAGCGGGCATCATCACCACGCTGATCCTGGTTCCCATGATGATTTCGCCCGGTGGTCGTGGGACTGTTCTGGAAGCTGATGTACAACCCGAACTTCGGCTTCTTCAACTACCTGCTCGGAGCTTCGGTGACCCGGCCAAGGGCCGTTGACATGCTGGCCAGCAAGTGGTTGCGACAGCCGGTACCGGGGCTGGCGCTGTGGGCCGTCGTGATCGTCGACGTGTGGATGTGGAGCCCGTTCGTCATGCTGCTGGTGCTCGTCGGGCCTGAACGCCATCCCCGATTACCTGTACGAGGCCGCGGCGATCGACCGCGCCAGCCCCTGGTTCCAGTTCCGGCGCATCACCCTACCCCAGGTGGCGCCGCTACTTCTGATCGCCGTGTTGTTCCGCACGCATCGAGGCGTTCAAGAGTTTCGACCTGGTGATGGGCATGACGGGCGGCGGCCCCGGGGTCCAGACAGAGCTGATCGCCGTCAACCTGTATCGCCAGGCCTTCCTCGGGCAGTTCCGGACGGGCTATCCAGCGCGCTGGCCTACATCATCCTGATCATCATCATCGCGGTCAGCAACATGTACATCAAGTATCTGAACCAGATGAAAGGGGAGGGCTAAATCATGACCACTTTGAGGAATCCGGCCCTCGCACGCCCGTTCTCGAATCGATCCGGGTGGACAAGGTCAGCCCGCAGGCGCGCTTCCAGCGCACCATCCGCGCGCTGGTGGTGATCGCGCTGGCGCTGATCCTGCTGATCCCCATCTACGTCATGATCATCACCGCGTTCAAGTCGCGCGCCGACGTGGTGTCGGTGCCGCCCAAAGTTGTCAACTTCAAGCCGACGATGGAAGGCTTCATGTTCCTGCTGACCGAGCGCGCCCTGGCCGCGCAGTCGCGCATCGCGGAGATCCAGGCGCAGGCCGCCGCCGGCAACCTGAGCCTGTTCCAGCGCATGGCGCTGGACGCCGGGCAGGAAATCACCGGCCCCAGCGACTACGTGTTCCGATTGAAGAACTCGGTCATCATCGCCGGGATCTCGACGGTGGCCTCGGTGGTGCTGGGCCTGTTTGCGGCCTACGCCTTCAGCCGGTTTGCGATACCCGGCAAAGACGACCTGCTGTTCTTCATCCTCAGCACCCGCATGCTGCCGGCAGTCGTCATCACCATCCCGCTGTTCCTGATGTACCGGCAGCTCAAGCTGCACGATACCTACCTGGGAATGATCCTGTTATACACCGTCTTCAACCTGTCGTTCTCGGTGTGGCTGCTGAAAGGCTTCATCGACGAGATCCCGCTCGAATACGAAGAGGCGGCGCTGGTCGACGGGTACAGCCGGCTGCAAACCTTCTTCAAGATTGTCGTCCCGCAGGCGGTGACCGGCATCGCGGCGACGACCGTGTTCTGCCTGATCTTCGCCTGGAACGAGTACGCCTTCGCGCTGATGCTGACCAGCGACAAAGCGCGAACTGCGCCACCGAGCATCGCGACCATGCTGGGACGCGGCGGTATCGAATGGTCGGCCATTGCGGCAGGCAGCCTCGGCTTCCTGATCCCGGTGGTGATCGTCACGTTTGCGCTGCGCAAGTATCTGCTGCGCGGCGTCACGTTTGGCGCGATGCGCCGCTAACGCGGCCCGACCGTCCCTTTTGCGAAACTCATAGACCGGATTGAGAATAATGGCCACAATTGAACTTCGCCAGGTCGAAAAGCTGTTCGGTGACTTGCACGCCGTCAAGCCCATGGACTTGACCATCCATGACGGTGAATTCGTGGTGCTGCTGGGGCCTTCGGGCTGCGGCAAGACGACCACGCTGCGCATGATTTCAGGGCTGGAGACCGTCAGCGGTGGAACGATCCTGCTGGACGGGCGCAACGTCACCTGGCTGCACCCCAGCGAGCGCGACATCGCCTTCGTGTTCCAACTGTATGCCCTCTACACCCACCTCACCGCCCGCCAGAATATCGCCTTTCCACTTCAGGCGCAGGGCGAATCGCGAGAGACCATCGACAAGCGTGTCGCGGAAGTGGTCGACTTGCTGCAAATCGGCCACCTGCTCAACGCCCATCCCGGCAAGCTGAGCGGCGGCGATCAGCAGCGCGTGGCCCTGGCCCGCGCCCTGGTGCGCCGGCCCGCTGCCTTCCTGATGGACGAGCCGCTTGGCGCGCTCGACGCCGACTTCCGTGAGACGATGCGCGCCGAAATCAAGCGGCTGCATATCATCCAGCACGCCACCACGGTTTACGTCACGCACGACCAGATCGAGGCGATGGCGATGGGCGACCGCATCGTGGTGATGTCGGCTGCGGAAATCCAGCAGGTCGGCACGCCGGGTGAGGTGTACGACAACCCGGCTAACCTGTTCGTGGCGCGCTTCATCGGCAGCCCCGGCATGAACCTGGTCAGCGGCAGCCACGCGGACGGCGTGGTGCGGATGCCCGGCGACAACCGCTTCAACGTGCCGGCGGGCTGGCACGATCCCGGCAGGCGACGCGATCGTCGGGTTCCGCCCGGAGGCGGCTACCCTCAGCGAGAACGGCAGCCTGACGGGCAAAGTGTACGCCAGCGATCTGCACGGCGGGTACACCATGCTGCACATCAATATGAATGAGGACGACATCGTCGCACATCCGCACCGACCGGATGACGCAGTACCCCATCGGCGAGCCGGTGCGTTTCGACATCAAGCCTGAGATGGCCCGCTTCTTCAACCCGCAGACCGAAGCCGCCATTCTCCGGGAGGGAGCCCAATGAGCAACGTCGAGCTACGCAACATCACCAAGAACTTTCCCGGTGTGACGGCGCTTGAGGACGTGTCCTTCGACATCGGCGACGGCGAGTTCTTCGTGCTGCTGGGCCCCACCGGCGCCGGTAAGACGACCACGCTGCGCATCATCGCCGGGCTTGAGAAGCAGGACAGCGGCTCGGTCATTTTTGACGGGGAGGCGTATGACCAGCTCACCCCCGCCGACCGCGACGTCGCCTTCGTCTTCCAGCAGTACTCGCTGTACCCGACCATGTCGGTCTACGACAACCTGGCCTTCCCGCTGCGCTCGCCGCTGCGCAAGACGCCCGAAGCCCAGATCAAGACGCGCGTGGAGGATGCCGCCGAGAAGCTGCGCATCGGCCACCTGCTCGACCGCAAGACGGCCAACCTGTCGGGCGGCGAGATGCAGCGCGTGTCCATCGGGCGGGCTATCGTGCGCGAGCCGCGCATCTTCCTGATGGACGAGCCGCTGTCGAACCTGGACGCCAAACTGCGCGAGTCGCTGCGCGTCGAGCTGAAGCACCTGCAAAAGACCCAGCAGAGCACCACGCTGTACGTCACGCACGACCAGATCGAGGCGCTGACGATGGCCGACCGCATCGGCGTGCTCGAACAGGGCCACCTGGTGCAGGTGGGGACGCCGGTTGACATCTACGACACACCGGCCACGACGTTCGTGGCACAGCTTGTCGGCACGCCGCGCATCAACCTGTTTGAGGCCACCGTCGACAACGGGACCATCTCCGTCAAAGACAGCACGATCCGCATGCCCACACCAAAGCTCAAGCTGCCGGGTACGTTCCGGCTGGGCATCCGTCCCGAGGACATCAAGCCCGCCGCCGACGGCGAGTACAGCGGGACCGTGCTGCTGACCGAGCCGCTGGGCGTGGAGACGATCCTGCACATTCAGGCCGGAAACCAGGAGATTATGAGCCTGATCCCCGGCATCGCGAAGATGAGCATCAACGACGAAGTGCGCTTCGACATCATCCACGACCGGGTTCACTGCTTCGACATGGACGGCAAGCGCGTCATGTCGTAGCGTTGTGCTCTATTCCCCGGCGGGCGCACCGAGCCGCGCCCGCGCCTAGTAAGGAGATCGACCTATGAAATTCGGTGTAAATGCCTGGGTCTGGACATCGCCGGTGGATACCGACGCATTCAAGGAGCTTGCCCCCAAGGTGGCCGAGATGGGCTTCGACTCAATCGAGGTGCCGCTGGAGGGCCTGGACGATCTCGACTACAAGACCGCCCGCGCGATCCTGAGCGACCTCAACCTCGGCGTGACGTGCTGCGCGGCGATGGGCCCCGATCGCGACCTGATCCACGCTGACAAGGCCATCCGCGACAACGGCATGGCATACGTGCGCGGTGCGGTGGACGCCTGCGAGGCGCTGGGCGCACGCAACCTGGTCGGGCCGCTGTATTCGGCGGTAGGCCGCACCTGGGAGCAGACGCCCGAGGATCGCAAGAAGGACCTTGATCTGCTGGTCGGCAACCTCAAGGAACTGTCGAAGTACGCCGGCGACCACGGCGCGCTGCTGGCTGTCGAGCCGCTCAACCGGTTCGAGACGAGCTTCATCAACCTGGCCTCGCAGGCCATCGAGGTGGTGGATCGCGTCGACCACCCGGCTTGCGGCATCATGCTCGACACGTTCCACATGAACATCGAAGAGAAATCGCTGGGCGACGCCATCCGCGCCGTCGGCAAGAAGCGGCTGTTCCAACTGCACGCCTGCGAGAACGACCGCGGCACGCCGGGCAGCGGCAACGTGACGTGGGGCGACGTGCGGCAGGGCCTCAAAGACATCGACTATGACGGCCCGGTCGTGATCGAGTCGTTCACCGCCAAGGTCAAGAGCATCGCCAGGGCGGCAGCCATCTGGCGCACGCTGGCCCCCTCGCAGGACCAGTTGGCGACGGACGGGCTGGCCTTCCTGAAGAAGACCCTCAACTAAACCATCACAAGGAGGCATACCATGGGACGACCTGTCACACTTTTCACCGGCCAATGGGCCGACCTGACGCTCGAAGACCTGGCCAAGAAAGTCAAAGCATGGGGCTTCGACGGGCTTGAACTGGCCTGCTGGGGCGACCATTTTGAGGTCGACAAGGCGCTGGAAGACGACAGCTACGTCAAGGGCCGCTGGGACATTCTGAACAAGTACGGCCTGAAGTGCTGGGCGATCAGCACGCACCTGGTGGGGCAGTGCGTGGCCGACGATCCGATCGACGAGCGGCACAAGAGCGTCCTGCCGCCGCGCCTGTGGGGCGACGGCAAGCCGGACGGCGTGCGCGAGCGCTGCGCCGAAGAGATCAAGAATACAGCCCTCGCTGCCAAGAAGTTCGGCGTGAAGATCGTCAACGGCTTCACCGGCTCGCCGGTGTGGAAGAACCTGTACTTCTTCCCGCCCACCAGCCAGGACATGATCAACGCCGGCTACAAGATGTTCGCCGACCTCTGGACACCGATCATGGATGTCTACCAGAAGAACGGCATCAAGTACGGGCTGGAAGTGCACCCGACCGAGATCGCCTACGACATCGTCACCGCGCAGCGCGCGCTGGAAGCCATCGACTACCATCCCGCCTTCGGGTTCAACTTCGACCCGTCGCACTTCGTGCACCAGTTTGTCGACCCGGTCAAGTTCATCGACACGTTCGGCGACCGCATCTGGCACGTGCACGTCAAGGACTCCAAGGTCGAGAAGATGGACGGCACTCGCAGCATCCTCAGCTCGCACCTGGACTTCGGCGACCCGCGCCGGGGTTGGAACTTCGTGTCGCCGGGACGCGGCGGCGTGAACTGGGACGAGGTGGTACGCGCGCTCAACCGCTCCGGCTACCAGGGCCCGCTGTCCATCGAGTGGGAAGACACGGTGATGGACCGCGAGTTCGGCGCGCCGGAAGCGCTGGGGATGATCCGTAAGATGGACTTCGATCCGTCGGACGTGATCTTTGACGCGGCTTTCTCCGCCGACAGCAAGAAGTAGCCTGGAGGGCCAAATGAGCGACAAGGAAACCGGCTTCACAACTATGGCGGGAGCCAAAGCCGAAGGCGAGGCTCCGCACGTGGGCGTTGGCATGCTGGGCTACGCCTTCATGGGCAAGGCGCACACCAATGCCTATAAGACACTCCCCTACATGATGTACCCGCCGCCGGCGATCCCCGACCTGGTGGCGATCTGTGGCCGCAACGAGGACGCGGTCAAAGAGTCTGCCCGGCGCTTTGGCTATGAGGGTTACTACACCGACTGGCGCAAGATGCTGGACAACGACCGCATCCAACTGTTCGACAACGGCGGGCCCAACAACGCGCACGCCGAGCCGTGCATCGCCGCCGCGCAGGCGGGCAAGCACATCCTGTGCGAAAAGCCGCTGGCCCGCAGCGCCGAAGAATCGAAGACGATGCTCGACGCGGTCAACAAGGTGAACGTCAAGCACATGGTCGCCTTCAACTACCGCTTCGTGCCGGCGATCCGCCAGATCCGCAACCTGATCGACAGCGGCGCGCTGGGCCGGATCTATCACTGGCGGGCGGTGTACCTCCAGGAATGGATCCTGCCGCACTACAACGCCCCCAAGTGGTGGCGGATGGATAAGAAAGTGGCCGGCAGCGGCGCGATTGGCGACCTGGGCGCGCACATCATCGACCTGGCGCACTACCTGGTGGGCGGCATGAAGAGCCTGGCCGCCTACACCCGCACGTACATCGACGAGCGCCCTATGCCTGACGACCCGACCCAAATGGCGAAGGTCGACGTGGACGACGCGTTTGTCGCCGCGCTGGAGTTCGAGAACGGCGCGCTGGGCACGCTGGAGTCGACCCGCTTTGCCGCCGGTCGCAAGAACTACAACTGCTTCGAGATCAACGCCGAGAAGGCCAGCGTGCGCTTCAACCTGGAGCGCCTCAACGAGTTTGACATCTTCTGGGTGGGCAGCGAGCCCAAGGAAACGCAGGGCTGGACGAACGTGCTCGTCACCGAGGGGTATCACCCGTGGTGGGGCAACTGGTGGCCGCACGGGCACATCATCGGCTGGGAGCACACCTTCGTGCACGAGATCACCCACCTGCTGGACTGCATCGTCAACGACAAAGAGGTCGGGCCGCACGGCGCGACGTTCGAGGACGGCTATCGCGCGGCGGTCATCTGCGACGCCATCGTGAAGTCGTCCGAGTCGCGGAAGCAGGTCGATATCAAGTACTAAGTTGCCGGTAACCTCACCCCTTCCGACGCCCTGCGGGCGTCTCCCTCCCCTCTCCGGCAACGCGCCTGCGGCGCTTATGCTTGGTGGAGAGGGGAAAAGGGAGGGGCATGAGGTTCGCGGCCAGAATCAATCGCAAAAACGGGCGCGGAGCGAACGCTGTGCGGCCCTCCGCGCCCACCAGCCCGGCAGCTTCCTGCCCGCGCTGACAGTGTCTTGAGGATTAAGCTATGACGAACAAGCGCCCCCATGTACCGCTCGGATTGCCCATCGCCGGCGTGATTCTGCTGGTCGGCGGGTTCCTGCTACAGCCCGTCTTTAATGGTCTTCCAGAGGATCTTCTGAAGAAGAACGTCATTCTTCTGGGTGTCCCGTTCATCCTGATCTTCGTCGCCATCATCCTGTTCTACATGACGTTGATCTGGTTCATCACCGCCACGCTGAACAACCGGATCGTACAGCGTATCTACAAGCCGATTGAGAACGTGATCATCGCCGGTATCGTGTTGAGCGTGATCGCCATGTTCCAGCCGTGGTTGTTCATCGCGTATCGCATCGGCTTCCACACGCTGCTGTTCTTCACGCTGACCTACATCCTGTGGAGCCACGTCATCCCCAAGGGCATACGCCGCCAGCAGGAAAAGGTGGCAGGGTCGGTGAGCGAGATTGCCGCTGGAGCTGACAACATCTAGCAAGCGCACCCGCGCCTCACAAAAGAGGATTTGCACATGGCTTACGAACCCCAACCCGAACACAAGTTCACCTTCGGCCTGTGGACGGTCGGGAATATCGGGCGCGACCCGTTCGGCGGGCCGGTCCGCGACGCCCTGTCACCCGTCGAGCTGGTCCATTTGCTGGCCGAGGTTGGCGCGTATGGCGTCAACCTACACGACAACGACCTAGTGCCCATCGACGCCACGCCCGCCGAGCGCGACCGGATCGTCGCGGACTTCAAGGCGGCGCTGAAAGAAACCGGGCTGGTGGTGCCAATGGCGACCACCAACCTGTTCGCCGACCCGGCTTTCAAGGATGGGGCCTTTACCTCGAACGACCCCCGCGTGCGCGCCTTCGCGCTGCAAAAGACGATGAATGCCATCGACCTGGGCGTCGAGCTGGGCGCGAAGGTGTACGTGTTCTGGGGCGGGCGCGAGGGCACCGAGACCGACGCCGCCAAGAACCCGATGGAAGCCATCAAGCGCGACCGCGCGGCGATCAACTTCCTGTGCGAGTACGTCATCGAACAGGGCTACGACCTCAAGTTCGCGCTGGAGGCCAAGCCCAACGAGCCGCGCGGCAACATGTACAATTCGACGACAGGCCACATGCTGGCCTTCATCGCCACGCTGGACCACCCGGACATGGTGGGCGTCAACCCGGAGGTAGCGCACGAGCATATGGCCGGGCTGAACTTCACGCACGGGGTGGCGCAGGCGCTGGACGCGGGCAAGCTGTTCCACATCGACCTCAACGATCAGGCCTTTGGCCGCTACGACCAGGACTTCCGCTTTGGGTCGGTCAACCCCAAGAGCGCGTTCTTCCTGGTGAAGCTGCTGGAGGATTACGGCTACCAGGGCAACCGCCACTTCGACGCGCACGCCTACCGCACCGAAGATTACGAGGGCGTCAAGGATTTTGCGCGGGGCTGCATGCGCAGCTACCTGATCCTCAAGGAGAAGGCCGCGCAGTGGAACGCCGACGCGGAGATCCAGGCCATCGTGGCCGAGGTCAACGCCGATCACGAGGGCGTGCTACCTATGCTGGGCACGTACAGCAAGGAAAGAGCCGCCGCGCTGAGAGCCCACCGCTTTGACCGCGTGGCGCTGGGCGCGCGCGGGCTGGCCTATGAGCGCCTGGATCAGCTCACGTTTGACCTGCTGCTGGGCGTGCGCTAAATCGGCGCTGCGCCCTATCACAACGGAGAGAGCATAAACCTATGACTGGCAAACAGCTGCTGCTTGGCATCGATGTGTCCACCACCGGGGCCAAGGCGCTGCTGATCGATGCGCAGGGCACGGTCGTCAGCAGCACGACCACGCCGCTGGCGCTGTCGACGCCGCGCCCGCTGTGGTCCGAGCAGGACCCACGAGCGTGGTGGGAAGGCGTCAGCCAGAGCATCCGCGCCGCGCTGAAGCAGTCTGGCGCGGACGGCTCGGACGTGGCCGCCATCGGCATGACGGGCCAGATGCACGGGCTGGTGCTGCTCGACGAGGACGGGCGGGTGCTGCGCCCGGCGATCCTGTGGAACGACCAGCGCACCGGCGCGCAGTGCGACGAGATCCGCGACCGGCTGGGCCGCGAGCGGCTGATCCAGATCACCGGCAACGACGCGCTGACCGGCTTCACCGCGCCCAAAATTCTGTGGGTGCAGGAGAACGAGCCGGACGTGTACGCGCGGGCGCGACACATCCTGCTGCCAAAAGACTACATCCGCTACCGCCTGACGGGCGACTTCGCAATGGACCGCGCGGGCGGCTCCGGCACGATCCTGTTCGACCTCAAAACACGGACATGGTCGCCGGAGATGCTGGACGCGCTGGGCATCCCCGCCGAATGGCTGCCGCCGACCTATGAAGGCTCGGAGGTGACAGGCGTCGTCAGCGCGGAGGCTGCCGCCGAGACGGGGCTGGCCGAGGGCACGCCGGTGGTGGGCGGCGGCGGCGATCAGGAAGCGCAGGCCACGGGAGTTGGGGCTGTCGAGCCGGGGATCATCGCGCTGACGGTGGGCACGTCGGGCGTGGTGTTTGCGACGACCGAAGCGCCGCTGATCGAACCGCAGGGGCGGCTGCATGCCTTCTGCCACACCATGCCCGACCGCTGGCACTTCATGGGCGTGATGCTCAGCGCGGCGGGCTCATTGCAGTGGTACCGCGACACGCTGGCCCCCGACTTCGACTTCGATACGCTGATCGACGAGGCAGCAGACGCGCCGCCCGGCGCGGAGGGGCTATTCTTCCTGCCGTATCTCACCGGCGAGCGCACTCCCTACCCCGACCCGCTGGCACGCGGTGGATTCATCGGGCTGACGGTGCGCCACACACGCGCCCACATGACGCGTGCCGTGCTGGAAGGCGTGGCATTCGGCATCAAGGACAGCTTCACGCTGATCCAGGGGGCCGGGCTGGGTGAGATCAGGCAGGTGCGCGTATCGGGCGGCGGGGCGAAGTCGGCGCTGTGGCGGCAGATCATGGCCGACGCGCTGGGCGTGGAGCTGGTGACGGTCAACACGACCGAGGGCGCGGCCTTCGGGGCGGCGCTGCTGGCCGGCGTGGCCGCCGGGTTCTACCCCGACGCGCCGTCGGCGTGCGAGGCGATGATCAGCATCACGGGGCGGACGACGCCCGACGACGCCACGACGGCGGCCTATGCCCCTTACTATGAACGCTACCACGCGCTGTATCCGGCGCTCAAGGACGCATTCGCCGCGATTGGCGCGCTGGTCGGGCCAGGACAGGAGATCGACCCTATGAAGAAGTACGGCTATCGCTTCTCGTTCGGCCCGTGGAACATCCACGAAGGGGCCGATCCTTTCGGGCCGACGGTGCGGCCCACGGTGGCCTTCGCCAAGAAGATGAAGGCCCTCAAAGACCTGGGCTTCGACGCGATGCAGTTCCACGACGACGACGCCGTGCCTGACATCGACTCGAAATCCACCGCGGAGATCAGCAAAGAAGCGCGCGACATGGCGAAGAAGCTCAAGGCTAACGGGCTGGTCGCCGAGTTCGTCGCACCGCGCCTGTGGGAAAGCCCGCGCACCATCGACGGCGGCTTCACGTCGAACAACGCGAAGGATCGCAAGTACGCGCTCGACCGCGCCAAGAAAGCCGCCGACATCGCACGCGAGATGGACTGCGACCTGATGGTGCTGTGGCTGGCCCGCGAGGGCACCTACATGCGCGAGGCAAAGGACGCCGTCAAGGCCACCGAGCAGCTTCTGGAAGCGGTCAACACCATCCTGAAGCACGACGAGCGCATCCGCATCGCCATCGAGCCCAAGCCCAACGAGCCGATGGACCTGGCCTACATCCCGACCATCGGGCACGCGCTGGCGCTGGGCATGCAGTCCGACGACCCGTCGCGGGTCGGCGCGCTGGTCGAGTCGGCGCACGCCATCCTGGCCGGGCTGGACCCGTCGGACGAGATGAGCTTCGCCATGACGTGGGGCAAGCTGTTCAGCGTGCACCTCAACGACCAGAACGGCCTGAAGTTCGACCAGGACAAGTCCTTCGGGTCGGTGGACCTGCGGCGCGCCTTCAACCAGGCGCGGGTGCTCGATGACCACCAATTCTACAAAAAGGGCATGGTCGGGCTGGACGTGAAGGCGCTGCGCACACAGCCGGCCAAGATCGCCACCAAGCACCTGCGCAACAGCCTCGACATGTTCCTGCGCATGGTCGAGGTGGTGCGGTCGCTGGACCGCGCCGCACTGGACGAGGTCATCGCGGCGCGCGACTACGAAGAGCTTGACTGGATGATCATGAGCGCGCTGATGGGCAAATAGTCGGCGCAAAACAAGGAGCATTCTCTTGACGCAAGGTGCCCAATTCCACTACGAGATGATCCGCAGCGAGCTTGAGCAGATCGTCGGCCCGCACTTCATTTCGGTCGCAGAAAGCGACAAACTCGTGTACTCCACCGACTGGTCGTGGATGCCGCAGATGTGGCTCGACCGCGGCCAGCCGCTCACCACCCCCGACTACATCCTGCACCCCGAGTCTGCCGAGCAGATCGCCGAGATCATGGAGGTCGCCAACAAGTACCACATCCCGGTGATCCCGTTTGGCGGCGGCTCCGGCACACAGGGCGGCGCGCTGCCGATCTACGGTGGCATCGTGGTCGACCTGAAGCGCATGAGCAAAATCCTTGAGATCGACGAAAAGTCGCTGACGGTGACAGCGCAGGCCGGGATCAACGGCCAGCAGCTTGAGTGGGCGCTCAACGAGAAGGGCCTCACGCTGCCGCACTACGCCGCCTCCTCGAACTGCGCCACGCTGGGCGGCTACCTGGCTCCGCGCGGCACGGGCACGGTCAGCACCAAGTATGGCAAGGCCGAAGACATGGTCATGCGGATGCAGATCGTGCTGCCCACCGGCGAGATCATCCGCACGCCGCACGTGCCACAGCACGCCTCCGGCCCCGACTGGTTCCGGCTGTTCCTGGGCGCGGAAGGCACCTTCGGGATCATCACCGAGGCGACGATGCAGGTCGACTACCTGCCGGAGTCGCGCTACCTGCGTGCGGTGCTGTTCGACGACCTGACCAAGGCGCTCGAAGCGGGCCGCCAGATCATGACCAAGCGGCTCAGCCCGTTCGTCATCCGGCTGTACGACCCGGAGTCGACACGCTCGCGGGTCAAGGCCATCCTGGGCTACGAGCTTGACGGCGCGTACATGGTGCTCGGCTTTGACGGTGACCCGGACATCGCGGCGCTCCAGCAGAAGAAGGCGCTGGAGATCTGCGACGAACTGGGCGCGCGCGACCTGGGCAGCGAGGCGGGCGAACGCTGGTGGGAGCATCGCTATGATTTCTACTACCCGCCCAAGAACCTCAAGCTGCCGTGGATGTACGGCACAACAGAGACCGTGACCACCTACGACCGCATCGAGAAGCTGTACTACGCCGAGAAACACGCGATCGAGGATGGCTTCAAAGACCAGAACGTCAAGTTCATCGGGCACTTCTCGCACTGGTTCCACTGGGGCGTAATGCTGTACTCGCGCTTCATCATCGAGGAGCCGCCTGCCGACGCACAGGAGGCGCTGCGCCTGCACAACCACGTGTGGAACACGGCCATGAACGCCGTCATGCAGAACGGCGGCATGGTCAACGAGCATCACGGCGTGGGGCTCAAGCTGGGGCGCTTTATGGCCCGCCAGTACGGCGACGCGTGGCCGTTCGTGCTGCGCCTCAAGAAGACCATCGACCCCAACGGCATTATGAACCCCGGCAAAACCGGGTTCGGGTTCTAGGCGAGGAGCGGAACAGTCATGGCCATCGAAAACGTCATCGCCACCACCGATAACTGCCGCTACTGCCTGATGTGCCGCCACGTGTGCCCGATCGGGCACGTCACCCGGCTGGAGACGCTCACCCCGCACGGCTGGGGGCTGACCATCGCCTCGGTGCGGCGCGGGCTGCTCGAATGGAACGCTGAGACGGTCGACGTGCTGTACTCGTGCGCCGACTGCGGCACGTGCCGCGCACACTGCGTGTTCGACCAGCCGCTGCCGGAGGCCATCGCCGCCGCGCGGGCCGAGGTCGCCGACCAGGGGCTGGCGCCGCGCGCCGCTTACGACGTGAACGACAAGCTGGTGCAGTTCGGCACCCCCTACGCCGAGACGGCGCTGGAGGTCATCAGCGGCACGGGCCCCGATGCGCTGTTCGTGGGCGACGAGGCCGCCTACCTGTGGCCCCCCGCGCTGGAGGCGGCGCTCAAGCTGCTGAAGGCGGCAGGCGTCGAGCCGGTGCAGGTGGGCGTGGGCCGCAACAGCGGCTACACTGCCTCGTCGCTGGGGTTTGTCGACACGGCAAAGACGCTCGTCACGGCCACGCTGGACGAGATCAAAGCCAGCGGCGCGACGCGGGTGTTCGTGCTCGCGCCGGGCGACTACTTCACCTTCAGCCAGCTAGCCGACGAGCGGCTGGGCATCGACTGGCCGGAAGGCGTCGAGCTGGTCGAGGTGATCCCGTTCCTGGCAGAAAAGCTGGCGGCGGGCGAGATCAGCTTCAAGCAGGGCGCGGCGGGCGCACCCTACGCCTACGTCGACCCGACGCACACAGTGCGCGTCACCGAGCGGGTCGATGCGCCGCGCGCGCTGCTCAATGCCGTCATGCCCGCGCCGGGCATCGAGCTGTTCTGGCGGCGGGATCGCACGCACCCGGTCGGCAGCGGGGCGCTGAAGTTCACGCAGCCGCATCTCGCCAACCACCTGACGTGGGCGCGCATGGGCGACGCCGCCGAGCGCGGCGCGCGTCTGCTGATCTGCGAAGACCCGGCCAGCCTGCACGCGCTCAGCGAGCACACCGAGCGCTTCGGGATGCAGGTGCAGGGGCTGTACGAACTGCTGGCCGACCACCTGGTATAGGGATGTCACGCGGCGGCACCGCCGCGATCACATCACGGACCAAACGCAAGCCATCACACACTATAGGAGGGAACGAAATGCACCTGTCAATGCACAACTGGATGAGGGCCGAGCCGGTTGAAGTCACCATCAAGCGGCTGGCGAAATACGGTTACGAGAGCATCGAGATCAGCGGCGAGCCCAAGAAGTACAACACCAAGGAAGTCAGGGGCTACCTGGACGAGAACGGCATCCGCTGCTGGGGCGCAGTCACCCTGATGTTCCAGGGGCTGCACCTGCCGTCGCCCGATCCCGCCGTGCGCGAGCACACCGTGAACTACGTCAAGGACTGCATCACGATGGTCAAAGAGCTCAACGGCGAGATCATGACCATCGTGCCGGGCACGGTCGGCAAGGTCAACGCCGATGCCACCCCCGAAGAGGAGTGGAAGAACGCCGTTGAGGGCATGAAGGAGATCGATGCGTGGGGCAAGAAGGAAGGCGTTCGCCTGGCCATCGAGCCCATCAACCGCTTCGAGACCTACTTCGTCAGCCGGGCCAACCAGGCCCTGGCGCTGGCCGAGGCCACCAGCCCTGAGTGCGGCGTGTGCCTGGATGCCTTCCACATCAACCTGGAAGAGCCTGATCCGTATGCGTCGATCCGCGCGACCAAGGGCCGCCTGACCGACTTCCACGTGGCCGACACCAACCGCTTCGCGTGCGGGCTGGGCCACTGGGACTGGGGCAAGGTCGTCAGCACGCTCAAGGAAATCGGCTATGACGGCGCGCTGACCGTCGAGTTCGTGGCCCCGGTGGACCGCACGCCGGCCAACCCGTACCCGACGATGGTCGAGACCGACCTGAGCAAGGTCGACATCAGCGAGGATCAGAGGAAGTTCATCGTCGATCACGGCTCCAACATCCTCACCGAGGAGTTCTACAGCGACCAGGTCAAGACCTGCGCTGACACGCTGCTGCCGCTGATCTAGTAGTAAGCACTGCCCTGGAGGGCATAGTAGGGGCGAGGGGGCAACCTGCGGTTGTTTTGCCTCGCCCCTACTCAGATATGGGTACGGAGATCGCATTATGGGCAAAAATGTCGTCATCATTGGCACGCTCGACACCAAGGGACCGGAGATCGCCTACCTGCGCGACCGCCTGCAGGCGCTGGGCCTGACGACCACGGTCGTCGACTCCGGCATCCTGGGCGAGCCGCTGGGCATCGTGCCCGACATCAGCCATGCAGAGGCCGCCACCTACGGCGGCACGACCATCGACGCGCTGCGCAACGCCGGCAGCCGTGGCAAGGCGGTGGAGGGCATGCGCGAGGCGCTCAAGAAGCTGACGCTGGCGCTGTATCAGCAGGGCAAGCTGGACGCGATCACCAGCATGGGCGGCGCGGAAGGCGCGGTGATGGGCGCAGCCACCATGATGCAGCTTCCGGTGGGCGTGCCCAAGGTGCTCGTCTCACCGATTGCGTCCGGCAAACACTACTTCGACCCGATGGTGGGCACCAGCGACATTATGGTCGTCCACTCCATCGTGGACATTCTGGGGCTCAACCCGATCGCCACGACCGTGTACGATAACGTGGCGGCGGCGCTCAAGGGGCTGGTGGAGCACGGTCACGTGCTGCCGCCGCCCAAACCCGGCGACAAGTACGTCGCGGTGACGATGCTGGGCAACACGACGAAGGCCGTGATGGCCATCAAGGACCGGCTGGCCGAGGCCGGCTACGAGGCGGTGATCTTCCACTCCAACGGCGTGGGCGGCCCGGCGATGGAAGAATTGGCCGAAGCGGGCCAGTTCGTCGGGGTGATCGACTTCACGACCAACGAAACGCTCGACCCGATGACGGGCGGCATCCACGACGGCGGCCCCGACCGCCTGAAGCGCGTGGGGCGGGCGGGCATCCCGCAGGTGGTGGTGCCCGGCTGCATCGACTTCTGCGTGTTCCACGCGGGCGCGATCCCCGACGCGCTGAAAGGCCGCCCGGTGTATGACCACAACCCTGAATATACCCTCGTGCGTGCGACGCACGACGAGATGATCGCGCTCGGCCACCTGTTCGCCGAGCGGCTGAACGAGGCCAAAGCGCCGGTCGAGATCGCGGTGCCCACGCAGGGTCTGTCGATCCCCAACGTGCCCGGCGGCGTATTCTGGAACCCGGAGGACGACCGCGCGTACCTCGACACGCTGCGGGCCGACATCCGGGCCGACATTCCGATTACCACCTTCGAGCGCCACGTCAACGACCCGGCGTTCGGCGTCGAGGTGGCCGACATGTTCATTGCGATGATGAAGAAGCACAACGCTTAGCTATCTGGAGACCAAGGAGAAATATCCATGCTTAACCCCGGCAAGAAGTATCGTGACCTGCCGCACCTGGTCGAGGAGCAGGACTTCCGCGAGAAGTTCATCTCCTGGGACCTGGGCGACCTGACCTATATGGACATCCGCGAGTACCTCAAGACCAAAGACACGATCCTGGTGCCGATCGCGTCGCTGGAGCAGCACGGGCCGCACCTGCCGCTATACACCGACACGGTGACGGCGTGGGAAGTCTCGACACGGGTGGCGGAGATGATCGCCGTGCTGCACACGCCGGCCATCTGGTGCGGCTATTCGCCGCAGCACATGTACGCGCCGGGATCGGGCCGTGGGACGATCACGCTGCGCTCAAGCACGCTGCTCAACCTGGTGCACGACGTAGCGCGCAGCCTGATCCACCACGGCTTCAACCGCATCATCTTCATCAACGGGCACGGCTCGAACGTCAAGGTCATCGACCCGATCCTGCGCAAGCTGCGCTACGACACGGGCGCGCTGATCGGCTTCGTGAAGCCGTACATGGAGAACTACGTGGGCATCCTGGAAGGGCTGATGGAGAACCCACTGGACGAGACACCCGGCTGGCACTCGTCGGAACTGGAGACCTCGCAGGATATGGCGTGGAATGAGCACCTGGTGCGCTTCGAGCGCGCCAAATTCACCCGCGCCCACATCCCGGAGAACCTGCCCGACACCTTCGACAAGAAGGACGGCATGCCCGACGTGGCCTTCGAGGGCTACAAGTACTTCACCTTCCCGATGGACCACCACGAGTTCATCGACAGCGGCGTCATCGGCAACCCGATGCGGGCCACCAAAGAGAAGGGCGAGGAAGCGTTCCGCCGCCTGTCCGAGCACGTGGCGCGCGGCGTGATCGAGCTGCAAAAGGTCGAGGTCAACGTCCACGACCGCGAGTTCACCGATCGCGCATTCTAACGAGCGACAGACCTCACCCCCTCCCGACGCCCTGGCGGGCGTCTCCGTCCCCTCTCTCCGGCAACGCGCCTGCGGCGCTTATGCTTGGTGGAGAGGGGGAAAGGGGGTGAGGCCATTACCCCCACCCACGAGGAGGCTTCCCATGAAAGTCGGCGTATTCAGCTTCGTATTTCAGGACCTGCTATCATTTGACGACGCGCTCGACTGGATCGCCGGGACGGGCGCGACCGCCGTCGAGATCGGATCGGGCGGGTACGTGGCCGAACTGGGCGAGTTGTACTGCAAGCCGGGCGAACTGCTGGCCGACGCGGGCAAGCTCAAGACGTGGAAGCAGAAGGTCGACGACCGGGGGCTGGAGATCAGCGCGCTGTCGTGCCACGGCAACCCGCTGCACCCCAACCCCGACGTGGCCAACCTGCATCGCAAGCAGTTCCGCGAGACGGTGCAGGTCGCGTCGAAGATCGGCGTGCGGCGCGTGATCACCTTCTCCGGCTGCCCCGGCGACAGCGACGGCAGCCAGTTCCCGAACTGGGTCACCTGCCCGTGGCCGCCCGACTTCCTGCGCATCCTCGACTGGCAGTGGAACGAGAAGGTCATCCCCTACTGGCAGGAGGAAGCGAAGTTCTGCCGCGACAACGGAGTCGACATGATCTCGCTGGAGATGCACCCCGGCTTCGTGGTCTACAACCCGGAGACGATGCTGCGCCTGCGCGACGCGGTCGGGCCGGAGATCGGGCTGCAACTACGACCCGTCGCACCTGTTCTGGCAGGGCATCGACCCGCTGGCGGCGATCCGCAAGCTGGGCAACTCCATCTTCCACGTCCACGCCAAAGACACCAAGATCGACCCGCTGAACGCGCCGGTCAACGGCGTGCTCGACACGAAGCCGTACGCCGACGAGGCCAACCGCTCGTGGATCTTCCGCACGGTGGGCTACGGCCACGGCCTCGGGTTCTGGAAGGACCTGGTCAGCAACCTGCGGCTGGTGGGCTACGACTACGTGCTCAGCATGGAGCACGAGGACAGCCTGATGAGCCTGCGCGAAGGGCTGCAGAAGGGCGTCGGCGCGTTGAACGACCTGGTGCTGACCGACGAGCGCGGCAAGCCGTGGTTTGAGGCGTAAAACCTCACCCCCCGTCCCCCTCTCCGGCAACGCGCCTGCGGCGCTTATGCTTGGTGGAGAGGGGGTGACGTCAGGGGATGAGGCCAGAGAGTGAAGGGGGCCTCTTCCGCGACTGAACGTCGCGGCTATCGGCCCGGATGAGAGCACGATCAGCCGCGAAGCTCATTCGCGGCGGTCGTTTTCAGCCCCAATCTCGAACGCGTTGTGGGCTGTCTGTTGAGGGATTGGTATGCGAATTCAAACTGGCTTACGGACGCAACGGCCTGCCGGTCGAGCTACCCGACAACACGGACATCATCGCGCCGCACAACCTGCCCGGCCTGCCCGATGAACCGGCGGCGCTGCGCGAGGCGCTGCGCGCGCCCATCGAGTCGGCGGCGCTGCGCGAGCTCGTGAAGCCGGGCGACTCGGTGGTCGTGGTCCACACCGACATCACCCGCGCCACGCCCAACGACCGCATCCTGCCGGTGCTGCTGGGCGAGCTTGAGGACGGCGGGCGTGCGCCGCGAGGACATCACGCTGCTGAACGGGCTGGGCACGCACCGCCCGCAGACCGAGGCCGAACTGCGCGCCATGCTGGGAGACGCGGTCGTGGATCATTACCGCTGCCTGCAGCACGACTGCCACGACGACGCCAACCTGATCGCCCTGGGCAAGACGTCGAACGGGCACCCGGTGCGCGTCAACCGGACCTACATGGAGGCCGGCGTCAAAATCCTGACCGGCTTCATCGAGCCGCACTTCTTCGCCGGGTTCAGCGGCGGGCCGAAGGCGATGCTGCCGTCGCTGGCCGGGGCGGAGAGCGTGTTCACCAACCACGGGCTGCGCATGATCGCGCGACCCGCGCGGCGACGTGGGGCGTCATCGACGGCAACCCGATCTGGGAGGAGATGCGCGAGGTGGCGCTGATGACGCAGCCCACCTTCCTGCTCAACGTGGCGCTCAACGCCAGCCGGCAGATCACCGGCGTGTTCGCGGGCGACATGCTGGCGGCGCACGCGCAGGGCTGCGCGTTCGTCAAAGCGAACGCGATGGCGGGCGTCAGCGCACCGTACGACATCGTGATCACGACCAACCGCGGCTACCCGCTCGACCAGAACCTGTACCAGTCGGTGAAGGGCATGAGCGCCGCCGCGCAGATCGTGCGGGAGGGCGGCGACATCATCGATCGCCGCCGCGTGCGAGGACGGGCTGCCCGACCACGGGCGCTACGCCGCGCTGCTGCGCGAGGGCGGCTCGCCGCAGGGGGTGCTGGACTTGATCGCGCAGCCGGGCTTACAGCGCGCAGGACCAGTGGCAGGTGCAGATCCAGGCGCAAATCCAGTTCAAGGCCGAGGTGCACGTCTACAGCGACAACCTGACCGATCAGCAGATCACGGAGGCGCTGTTCACGCCGTGCCGCAGCATCGAGGGGACCGTCGCGGAGCTAATCGAGAAGCACGGGCCCGGCGCGCGTGTGTGCGCGATCCCTGAGGGGCCGATGACGATCCCGTATTTGAGGCAACCCACCACCGAGACAGGGCGCTGATTACCTCACCCCCTGCGACCTGCCCTGCGGGCAGCCCGCCTTCCCCCTCTCCAAATTTGGAGAGGGGGGGAAGACCGAGCGTGAGCGAGGTCGGGGGTGAGATCGCGGGGGTGAGGTAAGCCAGCCAGAAGGACACTTATGGACGAACCATTGCAGGCCATCGTCGCCGGGCACATCTGCCTGGACGTGATCCCCGATCTGTCGCAGGTGCCGGGCGAGCAGTTCGCGGCGCAGTTCCAGCCGGGGCACCTGGTGGGGGTCGGCGCGGCGACCTTCTCGACCGGCGGGCCGGTGTCGAACACGGGGCTGGCACTGCACCGGCTGGGCATCTCGACGCGGCTGATTGGTAAGGTGGGCGCCGACCCGTTCGGGGAGGTGATCTGCGAGCTAGCCGCACAGATCGACCCGGCGCTGGCGGCGGGCATCGTGCGGGACGAGGCGACGTCCACGTCGTACACGGTGATCATCAGCCCGCCGGGCGTGGACCGCATCTTTCTGCACTCGCCGGGGGCCAATCACACCTTCTGCGCGGACGACGTGCGCGACGACCTGCTCGAACAAACGCGGCTGTTTCACTTCGGCTACCCGCCGCTGATGCGGCGCATGGTCGCGGCGAACGGGCTGGAGCTTGTCGAGGTGTTCCGGCGGGCGCGGGCGGCAGGCGCGACGACCTCGCTGGACATGGCTTTCCCCGACCCGCTATCGGAGGAAGGGCGGGCCGACTGGTGGCGCATCCTGACCGACACGCTGCCGTACGTGGACATCTTCGCGCCGAGCATCGAGGAGCTGCTGTTCATGATCCGGCGCGACACCTACGAGCAGCTTCGGGCGGGGTCGGCGCGGGGCGACGTGCTGGAAGGCGTCACGCCGCCGCTGCTCAGCGAGATCTCTGACGATCTGCTGGCGCTGGGCGCGAAGGTCGTGCTGCTGAAGCTGGGCTACCGGGGGGCGTACCTGCGCACCGCCGACGCCTCGGCGCTTGAAGTTGATGGGCCGCGCCGCGCCCGCCGACCCGTCGGCGTGGGCCAACCGTGAGTGGTGGTCGCCGTGCTTCGCGGTTGAGGTGGTGGGCACGACCGGCTCCGGCGACGCGACCATCGCGGGGTTCCTGAGCGCGCTGCTGCGCGGTCTCTCGGCGCGCGAGGCGCTGACGATGGCGGTAGCGGTCGGCGCGTGCAACGTGGAGGCGGCGGACGCAATCAGCGGGCTGCGAAGCTGGGAGGCGACGCAGGCGCGCGTGGCGCAGGGCTGGGCGCAGCGCCCGCTTGACTTATCGGCGTTTGGGTGGCATAAGGATGAGGGGTCGGCGATCTGGGCGGCGGGGGCCACCGGGAGCTAAAAGCTCCCGGCTACGGTCGACACGCTGGCTGAAGCCAGCCCTGACCGGCTCGATGGTTCAGTGGAGCACGGCAAGTGTCGTGGAGGTAATGCATGGAGAGCAAGACGTATCGTATTCGTGAGTTTGTGCGGCCCGCCGACGGGCGCAGCCTCGTCATCGACACCAGCGCGGGGCTGTCGCTGGGGGCGCTGCCCGGCCTGGAGGATTTCACACAGGCGGTCGCGCCGCTGCTGCCGCTGGTCGACGGGATCGTGGCCAGCCCCGGCATGGCCCGCCGCCTGAGCGGGCGCACGCGGCACGACGCCGCGCTGCTGGTGCGGGCCGACTGGACCAACGCGCTGCGCGGGCCGGATTTCGTGCTGCCGCCGGAGATGGTCGGCAGCGTGCCGCTGCTGGAGCCAGCCGACGCGCTGGACCTGGGCGCGAGCGCGCTGGTCGTCACTTTCCTGCTTGGGCACGAGGAAGCAGTCGAGGCGGACTGCCTGCGCCGCACGGTGCAGCTTGCGTTGACAGGCAGCGGGATGGGCATGCCGCTAATCGTCGACGTGCAGCCGATCGGGCCACGCGTGGTGCTGCGGCTCAAGGCGATTGAGCTGGGCGTCAGCTACGCGCTGGAGGGCGGCGCGGACGGCGTCGCCGTGCCGTGGCCGGGCAAAGTGTCGTTCCAGACGATCACGACGATGGCCGCGGGGCTGCCGGTGTGGGTCAAGCCGGAGACGGAAGACCTCGCCGCGATGGACAGCGGAACGATTCAGGAGGCGCTGGAGGCGGGGGCCGCCGGGCTGTGGCTGGGCGCGGACCTGTTCGCGCAGGCCGAGCCGGTCAGCATCGTGAGCGCGCTCGGCGGGCTGGTGCACGCCGGGGCGGCGGCGCAGGGGGCGCAGCGATGACGACATCCGGATTACAGGCCCGCATGGATCGCCTGTTCAACCGCCACGGCGACGGGCGCGCGGTGTGCGTCGCCGCCGACCACGGCTACATGAGCGACGTGACGAGCAACGTCGTGCGGCTGCGGCCCATCGTCGAGGCCGTCACGCGCGGCGGGGTGGACGGGATTCTGGTCAGCCCCGGCCAGGCGATGCGGCTCGCGCCGCTGTTCCAGGGGCGCGACGGCCCGGCGCTAATCGTGCGGGCCGACTGGATGAACATGCCCCGGCTGGGCAACTCGAACGTGGCGAACGCCGTCCCACAGCGGCTGCTGTATCACCAGAAGGTCATCACCGCCGAGCAGGCGCTGGCGCTGGGCGCGACGGCGATCACCATTTACCTGTTCCTGGGCTACTCGGACAGCATCGAGCAGGCCGGGATCGAAGTCAACGCGCGGTTTGTGGCGGAGTGCCGCCGGGTGGGCTGCCGTGCATCATCGAGCCGCTGGCCTACGGCGGGCAGGTGACCGGCGCGAACACGGTCGACATCCTGACGCTGGGCGCGCGGATGGCGGTCGAGATCGGCGCGGATGCGCTCAAAATCCCATACACCGGCGACGTGGACACCTTCCGCCACCTGATCGACGTGGCGGGCGTGCCGGTGCTGGTGCTGGGCGGCGCGCGCTCCGACTACGAGCGCGACGCGCTGGAGCTATTTGACGAGGCGCTGCAAGCGGGAGCGTCGGGCTGCCTGATGGGCCGCAACGTCACCAAGTCGCCGGACCCGGAGCCGATGATCCGGCAGTTGTGCGGCATCGCGCACGACGGCTGGACGGTCGACGAGGCGCTGCGCGGCGAAAGCTGGGATTTCCTGCGGCTGAAGGCGCACCCGGCGCTGTGCACCGGCTGCAACCTGTGCGTGACGGCGTGCGTCGCGTCGCACGAGGACGGCTACAGCGGGCACCTGTCGCGGCTGCGGATCGACCCCGGCAACAAGCCCGGACAGCACAAGGTGATGTTCTGCACGCTGTGCCAGAAGTGCATCGACGTGTGCCCGGAACAGGCGCTGCGCTGGCACGCCGAGTCAGGGGCGGTGGAGCTGATCACGGATCGCTGCAACAACTGCGCCGAGTGCGTGGACATCTGCCCGACGGGCGTGATCGTCCACTCCGACGAGGGAATCACGTTTGGCGACGGCCACGCCATCGACTGGTACCCGGTGGTGTGCGACCTGTGCGGCGGCGAGCCGGAGTGCGCGCGCATCTGCCCGACCGACGCGATCTTCGTCGACGAGCGGCCCAACTTCACGGGGAAGCGAGAGTAACGTCATGGACCTGACCCAACGCGCGTACTGCGACCGGATTCTGCGGGTGGACCTGTCAACGGGGAGCATCCACAGCACCCCCCTGCCCGCCGAGGCCATGCCGCTGATATTGGGCGGCAAGGGGCTGGGCGCGTGGCTGCTGTACAGCGAGCAGCCCGCCGGCGTCGTGCCGCTCTCGCCGGAGAACCATCTGATCTTTCACAACGGCCCGCTGACCGGCACCACCGCGCCGACCGCCGGGCGGTTCGGCGTGACGACGCGCTCACCGGCGACCGGCACCTATTTCGACGCGTACTGCGGCGGCTACTGGGGGCAGATGCTCAAGTACGCCGGATACGACGCACTGGTGGTGACCGGCGCGGCTGCCGGGCCGGCGATGCTGGTCGTCGACGGCGACGCGGCGGAGGTGCGGCCCGCCGACCACCTGTGGGGATTGTCGGTGATGGAGACGACCGAGCGCATCTGGCAGGACTTCGGGCACGACTGGCAGCCGCTGGTCATCGGGCCGCCCGGCGAGCAGCAGCGCAACATCTCCAGCATTTTCAACGAAACGCGGGCGCTGGCACGCGGCGGGGTCGGCGCGGTGATGGGCTCCAAGATGCTCAAGGCGATTGTGGTGCGCGGCGCGGGCGCGGTGCGCGTCCACGACAAAGCGGCCTACGAGCGCGCGCTGCAGCTTGCCTTCCGCGCGGTGCGGATGAGCAGCGACACGACGCTGCTGCAGCGCGAGGGCACGGCCAACATCGTCGACCTGATCAACGTGATGGGCGCGCTGCCGACCCGCAACTTCCAGCGCGGGCAGTTCGAGCAGTCGGACGAGGTATCGGGCGGGGCGTTCCGGGCCAACCACTGGAAGAAGGAGTACGCGTGCTTCGGCTGCCCCATCGCCTGCGGCAAGTGGACCGAGCCGCTGGCCGACGGCAAAGTGATCGAGGGGCCGGAGTACGAGACGGTGTACGCGCTGGGTCCTAACTGCGCCGTGGGCGACCGCGAGGTGATCATCCGGCTGACGTGGCTGTGCGACGCGTACGGCATGGACACGATCAGCGTGGGCGGGGTGATCGGCTTCGTGATGGAGGCCTTCGAGAAGGGCATCATCCCTGCCGCCGACCTGGACGGGATCGAACCGCGCTGGGGCGACGGGGCGGCGGCGCTGGCGCTGGTCGAGAAGATGGCGAAGGTCGAGGGCTGCGGCGAGTGGCTGGCGCAGGGCGTGGCGTCCATCGCGGCGCGCTACCCCGGCACGGAGTCGTTCGCGATGCAGGTCAAGCGGCTGGAGATGCCCGGCTACCATCCCAGCGCGGCGAAAGGCACCGCGCTGGCCTACGCCATCTCGGAGCGGGGCGCGTGCCACCTGCGGGGCGCGCCGCTGGGCGAGCTGTTCAGCGGCTCGGCGGACCCGCTGGCGATTGAGGGCAAGGCACAGTTGTTCCGCGACCACCAGGCCAACAAGGCGGTGTGGGACTCGGCGTGCCTGTGCATCTTCCCGGCATATGGCATGTCGCTGAAAGAGCTATGGCAGCTCGTGACGGCGGCGACCGGCTTCGATTACCCGCGCGTGCAGGACCTGGAGCGCGTCGGCGACCGCATCTCGACGCTGGCGCGGCTGTTCAACGCGCGCGAGGGCTTCACCCGCGCCGACGACACGCTGCCGCCGCGCAACCTGTCGCAGCCGATGCCGTCCGGCCCGGCTGCCGGGCACGTGGTCGAACTGGCCCCGATGCTGGACGAGTACTACGCCATCATGGGCTGGGACGCGGACGGCGCGCCGACAGCGGAGACGCTGCGCGCGCTGGGGCTAGGCGATCTGCTCGCGCTGCCGGATGGGGGCGGATAGACCTTACAGCCACTCACCGAAGGGACACACGACTTCATGCTCTCGAACAACCTGATTGTCTTCTACGTCATGACCGCCGTCGTCGCGTTTCTGATCGGGCTGGCTAAGGGCGGGCTGGGCGGCACGCTGGGCGTGTTAGCCGTCCCGATGATGACGCTGGTGATGCCCCCCGAACAGGTGCTGGGGCTGCTGCTGCCGATCCTCATGTTCGCCGACATCTTCGCAGTGTGGCTGCACTGGAAAAACTGGAACATGAAGCTGGTGCTGCTGCTGATCCCCGGCTCCATCGTGGGTGTGACCATCGGCACGTGGTTCATCACCAAAGCGCCCACCCGCGAGCTTGAGATCGGCATCGGCGTGATCGTGCTGCTGTTCGCCATCTACAAGCTGTTCGAGAAGCGCATCCTCGGCTCGCCGGATTACCACCTGAAGAACTGGCACGGGCTGGTGGCAGGGACGGTCACCGGGTTCTCGTCGTCGCTGGCGCACACCGGCGGGCCGCCGGTCAGCATTTACCTGCTGCTGCAAGACGTGACGCCGGAGGTATTCATCGCCACGTCGGCGCTGTTCTTCTTCATCCTCAACTGGATCAAGGTGCCGTACTACCTGTACGCCGGGCTGTTCAACTGGCAGCGGCTGTGGCAGGTGGTGTTCCTGGCCCCGCTGCTGCCGTTCGGCGTGTGGGTGGGCAAGTGGGGCGCGAACAAGGTCGACAAGGAAACGTTCGAGAAGATTATCGTGGCGCTGCTGGTGCTGGGTGCGATCCTGCTGATCGCGGGGTAGCGGCTCTGCCATCGGGGAAAATTGATGCCAACTGACAAAGCGGGCGGGCTGACGCGCGCCACAGCGCGGCGCTGGCCGCCGTCGCGCCGCACGATCCTGATCGGCGGCGGGCTGCTGGCGGTCGCGGCAATAGCCGCGCTGATTATCGTCGTCCGGGGGCGCAGCGGCGGCGCGTCGTTCGCCGGGCCGGTCCCGCCCGACGCGGTGGCGCGGCTGGGCCGGGGCAGCATCAACGTGCTGGCGGTCTCGGCGGACGGAACAGCGCTGGCCGTTGGCGGCGACGTGGGGCTGTTCGTGTACGACGCGCGCACGCTGGCCGACCACTGGGCGTTCGCGGCGGGCACGCGGGTGCACAGCGCAGCGTTCAGCCCCGACGGGCGCTACCTCGCCGCTGGCTTGCAGGGCGGCACAGTGATCCTGTTCGACGCGGCCAGCGGGCAGCAGGTCGGCAGCGTGCCGGTGCTGGACGACGCCATCTCACTGGCGTGGGGGCCGCCCGCCGCCGCCGGATCGATGCTGCTGGCGGCAGGAACAAACGACGGCCACGTGACGGTGGCGCGCATCTTCCCGACCGGCAGCGGACCGAGCATCGAGCCGGTAGGGCTGCTGAACTACACGCCCGGCGGCGTGACCGCGGTGGCCTACAGCCCCGACGGCAGCCTGCTGGCAACCGCCAACCGCGACGGCAAGATCGACGTGTGGGACGCGCAGACCGCCGAGCTCGCTGGGCGAGCTGATCGACACGTCCGCCGAACACGCGATCCTGGCGCTGACGTGGCTGCCGGGCAGCCCGCTGACGATCCTGGCGGGTGGGCTGGATAACCGCATCGACGCGTGGGACGCGGACAGCCAGACGCTGCGCTACAGCATCGACGGCCTGCCCGGCGACGTGCTGGGGCTCGCCGCTGCGGCGGACGGCGGGGGGTTCAGCGCAGCGCTGGCCGACGGCAGCGCGCCGGTGTATGACGCGCAGGGCAGCCCGCAGAGCGATACCGGCGGGCTGTCGGACGACCCGGTGGCCGCGGCGTGGTTCGCGGGCGGGCAGACGCTGAGCATCGCCGCGCGGGATGGCACGCTGCGCGTGTGGAACGTGAGCGGCGCGAACCGCCCGCAGCAGACACAGCACGTGCACACCTCGGCGGGGTGGCGCGACAGCGCGCTGGCGTGGTCGCCGGATGGGACGCGGATCGCGGCGGCCTCCGGCGGGCGGCTGATCGTGTGGGACGCGGTCCGCGCGCGGCCCCTGCTGACGCTGGACGCCGACGCGAACGTGGTCGACGCGGTGGCGTGGTCGCCGGACGGCTACCTGATCGCCAGCGGCGGCGCGGACAAGGCGGTGCACATCTGGGATGCCCGCACCGGGCGGCTGCTGGCCACGCTGACCGGCCACCGCGACGTGATCGCCGGGCTGGCATGGTCGCCGGATGGCGCACTGCTGGCCTCGGCGGGCTCGCTGGACGACACGCTGATCCTCTACAACGTCGACAATGGGCAGACGCTGCACACGCTGCCCGCCAGCGCACAGGGCGTGTGGAGCGTGGCGTGGTCGCCGGACGGGGCGACGCTGGCCGCCGGCACCAACACAGGCTACGTGCTGCTGTGGGACGTGAGTGCTGCCGCCGACGCGTCCGCCGTCATCGGCGGGCCGGACAACCACCTGACCCGGCAGGCCGGCTGGGTGGGCGCGGTGGCGTGGTCGCCGGATGGGACGCAGATCGCTGCCGGGGCGTCGGATGCGGCGGCGATGGTGCTGGACGTGGCCAGCGGCGACCGGGTGGCGTCGCTGGTGGGGCACCAGCACGTGCTGCGCGGCGCGGCCTTCAGCCCGGATGGGACGCGGATCGCGACGGCGGCGCAGGACAGCCAGGTGATTGTGTGGGACGCCGCCAGCGGCGATCTGCTCAAGACCTACAGCGGCCACACGGCAGGCGTCGACGCGGTGGCGTGGTCGCCGGACGGGACGCAGATCGCGTCGGCGTCGGATGACGGCACGGTGATCATCTGGAATGCGCCGTGATAGCGATTAGCGGTTAGCGATTGGCGATTAGCTATAGGAGTTACACACTCGAAGCGCCGGGGCGGCCTCACCTTCCGTCTTCATTGGATGGAGGGGGCGACCGAGCGCAGTGAGGTCAGGGGTGAGGCCACAGGCAGCCCACTGCATAAGCTCTAACAGAGTTAAGGAGGGTGTCGTGGACGAAACACAACATCGTACTGGCAGGGCGCAGTACTTCAGCACAATCGCGCTGTTCATCGTGTGTGGCGGGATCATCGGCGCTGCCGCATATGTGAGCTTTGTCCCGCAGGATGTCAGGACGACCCTGAAGGTGGGCATGGCTGTCGCAAGCCTGATTGCCTGGCTTGCACTGGGCAGGAACGAACGCTTGCAACAGTACAGGCCGATCATCCTCGGCTTCTTCGCCGTTTCGCTGGGTGTTCTGCTGGCCCAGTACTGCGGCAACATTCCGATGAGGCTTCTGGGACTCTCCGTTGCGACGGTGCAGGGTGTCGCAATGGCCAAGTTCGGTGAAGCCCTGCCGATTGTGCTGTCCATTCTTGTGCTGCACTTCGCAACCGGCGGTGACATGGACGGTCTCTTCCTCAAGGGCGGCAATCTCAAGCTGTGGTTGATCGTCGGCATCATCGGGTTTGCGGCCTTCGCGGGCATCGCCGCTGTGCAGGCCATAGGCTCCGGCCTGAGCTGGGCAACAGTCGCCGCCGCCCTGCCCTGGATAGCGATCTTCATTTTCTCTAACGCCTTCATGGAAGAACTGTGGTTCCGGGCGTTGTTCCTGAAGAAACTGGAGCCGCTGGTCGGGGCCAAAATATCCCTCATTATCACGGCGATTGTCTTTGCAGCGGTCCACATCAGCTCGACCTATGTCATCGACATCCTGCTTTTCATGGTGGCGCTGATGGCGCTCGCGCTGCTGTGGGGGTGGCTCATGCAGAAGACGAACAGCATCTGGGGCGCGGTTCTGATCCACGCAGGAGGTGACGTGCTCGTCATCCTGGGATTTCTCGCAGGGGCCGCGCTCAGGTGGCCATAAGTCGCACGCTATAAGCCATTAGTTTATAGGAGGGTTCGATCATGCCCAAACCGGTTGTGATTGTCGGTGCGCTTGACACGAAGGGCGCGGAATTCCAGTTCGTGCGCGACCTGATCGCCGCGCGGGGCCTCGACACGCTGGTGGTGGACTTCGGCATCATGGGCGAGCCGCCCTTCACGCCGGACGTCACCGCCGAAGAAGTGGCGCAGGCAGGCGGGCACAGCCTCAAGGAACTGCGCGAGGCGGGCGACAAGACGCTGGCCATGCGCACCATGTCTGACGGGCTGGCGAAGGTCGTCAGCCAGCTTTACGAGGACGGCAAATTGGATGGCATCCTGGGGATGGGCGGGGGCGGCGGCACCAGCCTTGCCACAGCGGCCATGCGCGGCCTGCCGGTGGGCGTGCCCAAGCTGATGGTCAGCACGATGGCCGCCGGGGACGTATCGCCCTACGTCGGGACCACCGACATCACCATGATGCCCAGCATCGTGGACGTGCAGGGCATCAACTCGCTGAGCCGGAAGATCTACGCCAACGCCGCTGGGGCCATCGCGGGGATGATCGAGCAGGAGACACCCGCGCCCGCCGACGAGAAGCCGATCATCACCGCCAGCATGTTCGGCAACACAACCAAGGCGGTCGGCCACGCCCAGCAGTTGTTGGAGGCCGACGGCTACGAGGTGCTGGTCTTCCACGCGGTGGGGACCGGCGGCAAGACGCTCGAATCGCTGGTGAGCGCCGGGTACGTGACAGGCGTGTTGGACATCACCACGACGGAGCTGGCCGACGAAGTATGCGGCGGCGTGCTGTCGGCGGGGCCGGACCGGCTGTTCGCGGCGGCGCGGAACGGCGTGCCGAGCGTGATCGTGCCCGGCTGTGTTGATATGGCAAACTTCGCCGGGATCGGGACGGTGCCCGAGAAGTACCGAGGCCGCAATCTCTACGAGTGGAACCCGGACGTGACGCTGCTGCGCACCAACGTCGAGGAGAACCGGCAGATCGGTGAGTGGATCGCCAGGGCCGCCAACGAATCGACCGGCCCGGTGACGATCCTGATCCCGCTGAAGGGCGTGTCGCAGCTTGACAGCCCCGGCGGCGCGTTCTGGGACGAGGCCGCCGACGCGGCCTGCT
Organism: uncultured Chloroflexia bacterium; assembly: GCA_963787375.1. GTDB lineage: Bacteria > Chloroflexota > Anaerolineae > Aggregatilineales > UBA3940 > CAWBCR01. Next base: position 71,714 of record CAWBCR010000031.1, read on the forward strand.
TCGACGCGATCAAGCAGAACCTGAAGCCCGGCATCCCGGTGGTCGAGATGGATGCCAACATCAACGACACGGCGTTCTCGGAGAAGGCGGTCGCGCTGCTGAAGGACATGATCGCGCAGTCTGCCTGAAGGAGCATACGGAAGTGTCAGAAGAAAAACAGCCTGTGGACGACAAGCCTGGCCCGGAGCAGCCGCCCCCACTCGACGAAGCGACCGTGCAGTTTCTGCTGAGCGAGTACTCGGTGCTGAAGGACCTGTTCGCTGACAGCGCCTCGGCAGGCCGGAGCCTGTTCAACTTCTACCTGACGCTGCTCTCGGCTCTGATCGGCGGGATCGTGCTGCTGGTTCAACTCGGGTCGTCGATCCAGTTCAACGCGGGGATTGTGGTGGGGCTGCTGGCCTTTGGCAGCCTGCTGGGGGTCGTCTACCAGGCCGCGCTGGTCGGCATTTACGCCGACAACACCCGCTACGCGCGGGCCATCGACGACCTGAGGCTGTATCTGGCCGAACGGCTGCCGGATGCCACGCCGCCGCTGTACCACTTTCCGGTCAAGGCCATGCCCGCCGAAGCCGAGGTCGGGGCCATCGAGAAGATCGAGAACCGCATGTGGTGGATGAACCCGGTCAGCACCTTCTCGCTGGTCGTCAACGTGATCACCAGCGCGAACCTGTCTGTGCTGGTGCTGATCGCGCTGCGGGGCAGCGGCCTGCTGGGCATCCGCCCGATCCAGAGCATGCTGGCGGTGGTCGTGGTGTTCGGGGTGAGCTACCTGTTACAGCAGGTTTACGGACAGGTACGCTTCCGCCAGCAGGTCCGGGCCTACACCCGGAAGGTCGCGTAGGCCGGATGAACGCCAACATCAACGACGCGGCGTTCTCGGAAAAGGCGGTGGAACTGCTGAAGGGGATGATGAAGTAGGAGGGTGTGACCTCACCCCCTCCTCGCTGCGCTCGGCGTCCCTCTCTCCGGCAACGCGCCTTAGGCCTTATGATTGGTGGAGAGGGGAAGGCGAGCTGCCGCAGGGCAGGTGCGCAAGGGGTGAGGTAACGGCTGAAGCCAACTGCTAAACGCTAACCGCTCTTACCCTTGAAAGGAGATCACAACCATGACTCTACAAGTCGGAATCCCACGTGCGGAAATCCTCAAGCGGCTGCACGCCCAGATCGACGCAGGCAAGCCGATCATCGGCTGCGGCGCGGGGACGGGCATCAGCGCCAAGTTCGCCGAGGCGGGCGGCGCAGACGTGATCATCATCTACAACTCGGGGCGCTACCGGATGGCCGGGCGCGGGTCGCTGGCCGGGCTGCTGCCCTACGGCGACGCCAACGGCATCGTGGTGGAGATGGCCGCCGAGGTACTGCCGGTCGTGAAGAACACGCCGGTGCAGGCCGGGGTGTGCGGCACCGACCCCTTCCGGCTGATGCCGGTGTTCCTGAAGCAGCTCAAAGAGATGGGCTTCTCCGGCGTGCAGAACTTCCCGACCGTCGGGCTGTTTGACGGCAAGTTCCGCAGCAACCTGGAAGCGACCGGCATGGGCTACGACAAAGAGGTCGACATGGTGGGCATGGCCCACGAACTGGACCTGTTCACCACGCCGTACGTGTTCACGCCCGACGAGGCGCGGGCAATGGTCAAGGCCGGGGCCGACCTGATGGTGTGCCACGTCGGGCTGACGACCGCCGGGAGCATCGGCGCGGGCGAGGCGTTCTCGCTGGACGAGGCCATCGCGCGGGTGATGGGCATGGCCGAAGCCGCGTGGGCGGTCAACAAGGACCAGATGGTGATCTGCCACGGCGGGCCGCTGGACGAGCCGCAGAACGTCGGGGTGGCGCTGAAGCAGATGCCGGGCATCGTCGGGTTCTTCGGCGCGTCGAGCATCGAGCGGCTGCCGACCGAGCGGGCCATCCGGCAGCAGGTGGTGGACTTCAAGGCGCTGGAGACGGCGAAGAAGTAGCTGAACCCTCACCCCGCTCAGCCGCTCTATCGAGCGGCCTCGCTGCCCCTCTCCCGGCGGGAGAGGGGCAGACTGTGCGCGCCGAGCGAAGGTTGTGCGGCCCAAGTGCCATTGGGACGCGGCCAACCCGGAGTCGATGAAGCTGGCGCTGAAGCTGGGGTACAGATCGACCGGATCGTATGTGGCGCTATTCTTAAGAGATGCCGACTAAATCCAACGAAAGCGAGCCATCCATGTCTACCACCCAAACCCTACCCCCCTACCTCGCCGCCGCGCGGCCCAAGACCGCCGCCGAGCGCAAGCCGTGGTACCTGAACACCGCCCCGACCTACATCGGCGTGTTTCTATGGATCGTCTACTACGAGGCGTTCGGCAATGCGATCCCGCTGGGCGGGCTGGCCGGGGCGCTGGTCGGCGTGGCGCTGACGGCGATCCTCAGCTTCGCGCTGCAATACGTGGTGTTCGGGATGCTCGGCATGCGCACCGGGCTGCCGCTGTACGTCGTCGGCTCGTCGACGTTTGGCACGAAGGGCGGCTATCTCATCCCCGGCGTGTTCATGGGCATCCTGCAGGTCGGCTGGTTCAGCGTGATGACCTACTACGCCGTGCGGCTGATCCTGCTGGCGGTGAACGTGCAGCCGCTCACGCCGTTCGACGCCGACCCGTCGCTGCGCGGGTTCTCGCTGCTGTTTCTGGCCATCGCGGTGGTGTGGGGCTACACCTTCGCCACACTCGGCGCGCTGGGCATCGACTACATCTCGAAGGTCGGGCAGTACGTGTCGATCATCCCGCTGGCGATGCTGGCCATCACCGCGGCGAGCGCGCTGCCGCACGTCGCAGCGGGGGCGGGCCGACCGCTGTGGATGTCGTCAGCACCGCCGCCGATCTGGGCCCCGGCGCTGTTCATCGTGCAGCTTGGGCTGGGCAACTTCGCGACGGCGGGCACGGCGGGCGTCGACTTTGGCATGACGAACCGCAGCCGCCGCGATGTGATCCTAGGCGGCGTGTTCGGCATCATCGCGCCGATTACCGTCGGCGCGGGGCTGGCGCTGCTGACCGTCGCCGGGGCGCACGGCATCGACCCCAACCTTGCGACGTTCACCTATTCGGGCGCGCTGCCGGTGGTCAGCCCCCGGCTGGCGGCGGTGATGCTGCTGCTGTTCGCCGCCTCGGCGATCCCGTCGTCGGGCGTGTGCGCGTTCATCATGGGCAACTCGCTGTCGACGATGATCCCGCGCGTGCCGCGCCTGGCGTGGACGCTGGGCGGCGCGACAGTGGGCATCGCGCTGGCGGTGCTGGGGCTGGCGGGCAACCTGGAGTCGTTCTTCGGGCTGATCGGCGCGTCGTTCGGGCCGGTGGCGGGGGCGATGATCGCCGACTGGCTGCTGAGCGGGCGCAAATGGGCCGGGCCGCGGCGGGGGATCAGCGTGCCGGGCTACGCCGCGTGGGCCATCGGCTTTGTGGTGGGCGTGCTCAACAACGACATCGTGGCCGGGCTGGTGGGGCACCCGCTGCTGGCGGCGTGGCACCCAACGGTGGTGTACTCGCTGGTGACGGGGTTCGTGGTGTATGCGCTGCTGGCGAAGCTGGGGTTGGAGGGGGAGGTGATGGATCTCGCCTCCTGACCTCACCCCCGTCTCCGGCGGCTTATGCCGCCTCCGACTCCCCCTCTCCAGTTTAGAGAGGGGAGAGAGACGCCCTGCGGGCGTCGCAGAGGGTGAGGTTGGAAGCACCCTCTTGCCAACCACGCGAAATTGTTATAATATTAGAATGTTCCGACATTTTGCGACCAGATCGTCTCCGCCGCAGACAGGTTGAACGAGCATGATCCGAGACAGCAAGGTCCCGTTTTACTACCAGCTTTACGAGATTCTGCGCAGGCAGATCCTGACCAGCGCGTGGAAGCCGGGCGACATGCTGCCCACCGAGACGGACCTGCTGGAGCAGTACGTGCTGAGCCGCACCACCGTCCGGCAGGCGCTCGACATGCTGGTCAACGACGGGTTGATCTACCGCCAGCGCGGGCGCGGCACGTTCGTCGCGCGGCCCACCATCGACCAGGGGGCGTCGCGCATCATCAGCTTCACCGAGGACATGCGCCAGCGCGGGCTGGAGCCGCACACGACCGTGCTGTCTTCGGAGATCATCCCCGCCCCGGACGAGATCGCCGAGGCACTGCACATCGCGCCCGGCGAGGAGGTCGCCAACCTGGTGCGGCTGCGCCTGGCCGACGACGAGCCGATGAGCCTCGAAACGTCGTACCTGGCGCACCGCTACTGCCCCGGCGTGCTCAAGTATGATTACGCCGCCCGCTCGCTGCGGCAGACGCTGGCCAGCGAGTACGGCCTACACCTGGTTTACGCGCGGCAGAAGATCCGCGCAGTGGCGGCCAGCCGCGCGCAGGCGCAGACGCTGTCGGTGAAGGCCGGCGCGGCGCTGCTGTTCATCGAGCGCATTTCCTTCACCGGGCAGGACGTGCCCGTCGAGTTTCTACGGACCTATCATCGCGGCGACCGCTACACGCTGCACAACGAACTGCACGACTGACAAGCCTGACGCATACCAGCAAAGAAGGGGACATTATGGACATCAAGGTTTCGACCGGCATCTGGTTCCTGGGCGCGACGAGCGACCGGTTCGTCAAACAGGGCTACCGCCCCGACAAGACCATCGTCGAGCGCTTCAAGCTCGCGGCGACCGTCGACGGCGTGGGCGGGCTGGAGATGCACTACCCCACCGAAGTCACCGACGACACCTACAAGGACCTCAAGTCGCTGGCGAACGACCTCGGGCTGGAGATCGTGCAGTTCTGCCCGCACCTGTGGGTTGACCCGCGCTGGAAGTACGGGCAGTTCACCAACCCCGACGCCAAGCTGCGCCGCCAGGCGCTGGACCTCGTCAAGCGCACGACCGACATCGCGCAGCACATGGAAGCGCACGTGATGGTCTACTGGCCCGCGCAGGACGGCTACGACTACCCGTTCCAGATCGACCACCGCAAGGCGCTCGACTGGCTGGTGGAAGGGCTGACCGAGTGGGTCGACTACAACCCCGACCAGAAGATCGTGGTCGAGTACAAGGCCTTCGAGCCGCGCACGCACATCCTGCTGCCGACCATCGGGCACTGCATGACGATCGTCAACGAGATCAACCGCCCCAACTTCGGCGTGAACATCGACATGGGCCACGCGCTGATCATGAAGGAAAACCTGGCCGAGTCGATCGGGCTGTGCTGCCGCTACGGCAAGCTGTTCCACACGCACTGGAATGACAACTGGAAGCTGTTCGACGACGACATTATGGTCGGCACGGTGAACCTGTGGGAGACGCTCGAAGCGCTGTTCTGGCTGGAAGAGTGGGGCTACGACGGCTGGTTCGGCCTCGACCTGTTCCCGTACCGCGAAGACCCGGCCAAAGCGGTCGACGAGAGCATCAAGAACCTGAAGTTCGGCTACGAGCTGCTGAGCCGCGTCCCGCGCGAAGAACTGCGCGAGTGCTTCCAGACCTCGGACGCGATCCACATCGCGCAGTTGATGCGGCGCATGCTGGGAGGGTCGTAAGCGCGATGATCGTCACGCTGGGCGAGCTGCTGATCGACATGTTCCCGGCGGAGCTGGGCCGGCGGCTGACGGACGTGTCGGCCTTCCGGCCCAAGCCGGGCGGCGCGCCGGCTAACGTGGCGGTCGCGACCCGGCGGCTGGGCGCGCGCAGCGCCTTCATCGGCAAGGTGGGCGACGACGCCTTCGGGCATTACCTGGACGACGTGCTGCGCGCGGAGGACGTCGAGACGCGCGGCGTGCGATTCGACCCGGAGGCGCGCACGACGATGGCCTTCATCGCCATGCCCGACGCCGACCACGCCGAGTTTATCTTCTATCGCAATCCGGGCGCGGACATGCTGCTGCGCGCCGACGAACTGGACCGCTCGCTGCTGGCGGACGCCGCCGCGTTCCACTTCGGCTCGCTGAGCCTGGCGCAGGAGCCCAGCCGCGCGGCGACGCTGGAGGCGGCACGGCTGGCGCGCGAGGCGGGGGCGCTGGTGTCGTTCGACGTGAACTACCGCCCTGCCCTGTGGCGCGACCCCGGCGAAGCGGTCGACGTGGTGAAGTCGGTCGTGCCGCGCGCCGACCTGGTCAAGGTCAACGAGGTCGAGGCGGCACTGCTGGCGGGCCGCGAGCGCGTCGACGCCGACGACAGGGATAGCCTCGACGCTGCCGCGCAGGCGATGATCGCGCTGGGGCCGCAGGTGTGCGTGATCACGCTGGGGCCGCAGGGCAGCTTCTTCCGCACAGCGCAGGGCGGCGGGTTTGTGCCGGCGTTCCACGTCGAGACGGTCGACGCGGTAGGCTGCGGCGACGCGTTCGTGGCCGGGCTGCTGACGCGGCTCACGCAGGGCGGCGGCTGGCAGGACCGGCTCGACACGGCGACGCTGGCGCAGGCGCTGCGCTACGCCAACGCCGTCGGGGCGCTGACGGCGCTGACGCAGGGGGTGATCCCGGCGCTGCCCACCGCCGCGCAGGTCGACGCATTTCTGGCGCAACATCAAGGCTGAAAGGTTACCGATATATGACTGAACCAACCCGCCTCGATCTGGATGGGCTGAAGGAAAAAGCCCGGCAGATCAGGCTTGACATTCTCGACATGACGACAAAGGCCGGATCGGGCCACCCGTCAAGCTCGTGGTCGGCAGTGGAGATCGCCGTCGCGCTGTACTTCGGCGGCATCCTACGCTACCGACCCGACGAGCCGTGGTGGCCGGCCCGCGACCGCTTCATCATGAGCAAGGGGCACGCCGCGCCGCTGCTGTACGCGGTGCTGGCCCACGCCGGGTACTTTGACCGCGAGGAACTGTGGCGGCTGCGCCAGATCGGCAGCCCGGTGCAGGGCCATCCGATACAGGGTTGCATGCCGGGCGTCGAGGCGACGACCGGCTCGCTGGGACAGGGGCTGTCGCTGGGCGTGGGGCACGTGCTGGGTGGTCGGCTGAACGGGCTGGACTACCGCGTGTACGTGCTGCTGGGCGACGGCGAATGCGAGGCCGGGCAAATCTGGGAGGCGGCGATGTCTGCCGCGCACTTCAAGGCCAGCAACCTGACGGCCATCCTCGACTACAACAAGTACCAGGAAACCGGGCCTATCGCCCGCGAGATGGCGCTGGAGCCGCTGGGCGCGAAGTGGCGGAGCTTCGGCTGGAACGTCGAGGAGGTCGACGGGCACAACGTCGGCTCGGTGATCGACCGGCTGGAGGGCGTGCAGGATATCACCGACAGGCCGTCGATCATCATCGCCAACACGATCAAGGGCAAGGGCGTATCGTTCGTCGAAGCGGACTACACCTTCCACGGGCGCGCGCTGACGCCCGAACAGGCCGCAAGGGCGCGGGAGGAAATCAATGAAGCTGGGTGAGATCGCCGGGCTGAAGCCCGGAAAACCCATGCGCGATGTGTTCGGCGACGCGCTGCTGGAGCAAGCCCGCCGCGATCCGCGCGTGGTCGTGCTGGACGGCGACCTGGGCAACTCGACCAAGGCCGAACTGGTCCGGCAGGAGTTCCCGGAGCGATTCTTCAACATCGGCATCGCCGAGAGCAACCTGGTGGGCATCGGCGCGGGGCTGGCGGCGTGCGGGATGATCCCGTTCATCACCAGCTTCTCGTCGTTCCTGCTGTGCAACGCCTACGACCAGATTCGGCTGGCGGTGGGCATCTCGAACCTCAACGCTAAGATCGTCGGCAGCCACGGCGGGATCACGCTGGGCAAGGACGGGCCCACACAGATGGGCATCGAAGACCTGGCGCTGGTGGGCGGCATGCCGACCTTCGTGATGCTGGTGCCGGGCGACCCGGCGTCGATGCACCGCGCGGTGCAGGCCGCCGCCGAGCACGTCGGGCCGGTGTTCCTGCGCTCCAGCCGGATCGCGATGCCGCACATCTACCCCGACGACGCCTGCCCGTTCGAGATCGGCAAGGCGAACGTGGTGCGGCAGGGCGACGACCTGACGATCATCGGGTGCGGGATGATGGTCGCCGCCGGGCTGGACGCGGCGGCGATGCTGGCGGCGGAAGGGATCGAGGCGCGGGTGGTCGACCTGCACACGATCCGCCCGCTCGACGTGGAGACAATCACGGCGGCGGCGCGCGAAACGGGCGCGATTGTGGCAGCCGAGGAGCACCTGATCCACGGCGGCATGGGCAGCAACGTGGCCCGCGTGGTCGCCGAGAACGCGCCGGTGCCGATGCGCTTCGTGGGGCTGGCCGACACCTACGTCGAGTCTGCCGACCCGGACGACCTGCTGGTCAAGTATCACCTGACGGCGAACGACATCGTTCAGGCGGCGCGCGACGTGCTGAAGGCGAAGCGAAAGGTGGCCGTATGATCCGCAACGAGCTGCTGCGCCGCGAGGCGGAAGGCAACCCGATCCGCGTCGGTGCGAGCGCCATTGAATGGATGGGCAGCGGCTTCGTGGCCGCGATGGCCCACGTGCCGGGGATGGTCGTCTCGGCGCTGGCTAACGCCGACGTGGCCGACGCTATCGCGGCTTACGTGGCGGCAGGCGTGCCGCGCGACGCCATCGTCGAGGCGGACACGCCCGGCGCGGCGTCGGACGCCATCGCCGCTGGAAAGCGAGTCGTGACCGCCGACCCGACGCTGCTGGCGCGGCTCGACGCGCTGGACATCGTGACCGACTCGACGTGGTCGCCAGCCATCGGGGCCGAGGTGGCCCACGCCTGCATCCAGAACGGCAAAGACGTGGTGCTGATCAACATCGAGGCCGACGTGACGGTGGGCCGCATCCTCAAGAAGCTGGCCGCCGAGGCCGGGACGCTGTACACGGTATCGTCAGGCGACGAGCCGGGCTGCCTGATGGAACTGTACGACTTCGTGACGACGCTGGGCTACGAGGTGATCGCCATCGGCAAGGGCAAGAGCAACCCGCTCAACCCGGCAGCCACGCCCGACAGCGTGGCCGAGTCGGCGCGCAAATCGGACAAGGACCCGGTGCAGGTGGCGTCCTACGTCGACGGCACCAAGACGATGTTCGAGATGACATGCGCGGCCAACGCCACCGGCTGCCGCCCGCTACAGCGCGGGATGATCGGGCCGGAGGCCACACAGGAGACCGTGTCGCAGGTGTTTGCGCTGGTCGAGGATGGCGGCATCAGCCGCTTCCCCGGCGTGGTCGACTTCGTGCAGGGGCCGAGCATGTCGGGCGGGGTGTTCGTCACGGTGCGCATCCCCGATACACGCATCCGCGACGACCTGAACTACCTCAAGGTCGGCAAGGGCAATTACTTCACCTTCTTCCGGCCCTACCACCTGTGGTTCCTCGAAGCGCCGATCTCCATCGCGCGGGCGCACCTGAAGCACGAGGTGTGGATGGCCCCGCTCGACGAGCCGGTGGCCGACGTGATGACGGTCGCCAAGCGCGACCTGCGGCCCGGCGACGTGCTGGAGCGCTTCGGCGGATACACCACCTACGGCGTGATGGACGCGGCGGCGGAAACGGCCCGGCTGAACGCGCTGCCGGTCGGGCTGACGCCCGGCGCGCGGGTCGTGCGCCCGGTGGCTGCCGGGCAGGTCGTTACCTGGGACGACGTGGCGCTGGACGAAGACGCAACGGTCGTGAAGCTGCGGCGGCAGCAGGACGCCCTGCCGGTCCGCCTCTCTGAACGGTAAACAGGAGGAATCTACCATGAAGATCGGTGTATTCACCGCCCTGTGGGGCAATCTGTCGTTTGAGCAGGCGCTCGACAAAGCCGCCGCGTTTGGCGTCGAATCGGTCGAGATCGGCGCGGGCGGCTACCCCGGCGACCCGCACTGCCCGGTCGACGCGTTGATCGGCAGCAAGACCAAGCGCGAGGAGTGGCTGGGAAAGATCCACGCGCACGGCCTGACACTCAGCGCGCTGAGCATCCACAATAATCCGATCCACCCCAACAAGGAGATCGCCAAGGAAGCCGACCGCGTCCTCAAGCGGGCGATCAAGCTGGCCAACCTGCTCGACGTGCCGACGATCAACGGCTTCGCCGGGCTGCCGGGCGGCGCACCGGGCGACACGATGCCTAACTGGGTCACCTGCGCGTGGCCGCCCCACTTCCTGGAGATCCTCGACTACCAGTGGAACAAGGTCGCGATCCCCTACTGGAAGAAGATCCACCCGCTGCTGAAGGACTCCGGCGTGACGCTGGGCTTCGAGATGCACCCCGGTATGATGGTGTACAACGTCGACACGATGCTGCGCCTGCGCGAGGCCACCGGTCCGATGATCGGCTGCAACTTCGACCCCAGCCACCTGTGGTGGAACGGCGTCGACCCGGTGGCGGCGATCCGGGCGCTGGGCAGCGCGATCTTCCACGTGCACGGCAAAGACGTGTACGTCGACCCGTTCAACACCAGCGTCAACGGCTGCAACGACCACAAGCCCTACGACCAGATCGCGAAACGCTCGTGGACGTTCCGCACCATTGGCTACGGGCACGACGTGAAGGTGTGGCGCGACATCGTCAGCGCGCTGCGGCTGGTGGGCTACGACTACGTGATCTCCATCGAGCACGAGGACGCGCTGATGTCGCCCGACGAGGGGCTGACGAAAGCCGTCACGACGCTCAAGCAGGCGGCGATCAGCCAGCCCGCCGGGGAGATGTTCTGGGCGTAGCACGCAACCAGAGTTAAGCGTATGGGGCGCACGGTTGTGCGCCCCCTGCCGTTGGCTGCCCCTGCATAGATTCCCCCACTGTACAGATTCCCGCATCGAGTATAATTAAGTCATCGGAATCCACCCTTGTGGGATGATATTAATGCTCTGGCGCTTCACTCCCTTTGCAGTTCCGCTCTTCGTCGGTACGTTAATGCTAGGCGTGGTTGCGGCGATGGCCTGGCGGCGGCGGGCTACACCCGGCACCATCTATCTGTTCGCAACCTGCGTCGCGCTGATCTTCTACGTGCTGGGCTACGCCGTGCAGCTTGGCGCGACGACGCCTGCCAGCGTGCTGTTGTGGATGAAAGTCCAGTACATCGGCATCGTCACCGTGTCGGTCACGCTGTTCTTTCTGGTGCTGGCCTACACGGGCCGGCAGCGCGTGTTCACGCCGTTTCAGCACATCACACTGCTGATCATCCCCGCTATCACCCTGACACTGGCCTGGACCAATGAGCTGCACGGCTGGCTGTGGCGGGACGTGACCTATCGCGACCTGTACGGCACGCTCGCCATGTTCTTCGAGCGGGGTACGTGGTACTGGGTCTACGTCGCCTACAACTGGCTGCTGTTTATCGGCGCTGTGGCGCTGCTGGTACGGGCCTTCGCCCGCACATCGGGGGTGTACCGCCAGCAGATCGGCACGATCCTGGCCGGCACGTCCATCCCGCTGATCGTCAACATCCTGTATCTCGCACGGCTGGTCCCGGCTGGCATCGACTGGAACGTCTACGCTTTCCTGCCGACGGTCCTCCTCGCCGCGTGGGGGATGTTCAACATCCAATTGTTCGACATCGCACCCATCGCACGCGACGCCGTCGTCGAGAACCTGGGCGACGCGGTGATCATCCTCGACACACTGGAACGTATCGCCGATCTGAATCCGGCGGCGCTGGCGATCCTGGGCATCACCCGCGCCCAAGCCATCGGCCAGCCCGCCCGGCAGGTCCTCAGCACATGGTATGAGATTCTCGACCAGCCGCCGGACGCCACGACAGCCGCGCCGCTGTCGCTGGAGGAAGACGGCCAGCCGCGCGAGTTCGACCTGCACGTCTCGCCGCTGCTGGCCCGGTCAGGGCGGCAGGTGGGCCGGCTGCTCGTCCTGCACGATACGACCGAACTGCACCGGCTGATCGGCGAGCTGGACGCCTACGCGCACACCGTCGCGCATGACCTCAAAGCGCCGCTGTCCATCGTGATCGGCCACGCAGCGCTGACCATGGAGATGACCGCAACGCTGAATAACCCCGACCTGCTCCGGTCGATAGAGGCGATGAACCGCTCCAGCGTGAGAATGTACGCCATCATCAACGAGCTGCTGCTGCTGGCAAGCGTGCGCCGGCAGGAGGATGTGCCCATCACGCCACTTAACATGGCGCAGATTGTGGCCGATACGCAGGACCGCCTCGCCGAACAGATCGACGCCTGCGGCGGGCGCATCGTGACGCCGGAGGCATGGCCGGTCGCGCTGGGCCATGCGCCGTGGGTTCAGGAAGTGTGGGCCAACTACATCAGCAACGCGCTCAAGTACGGCGGCAGCCCGCCGGCGGTCGAGCTGGGCGCGGAACCCGCCCCCGGCGAAATGCTGCGCTTCTGGGTGCGCGACAACGGGGCGGGCCTTGCGCTAGAGGAGCAGTCCAACCTGTTCGACGAGTTCTCGCATACCCTCATGACCCGTGCGCAGGGCTCCGGGCTGGGCCTGTCGATTGTGCAGCGCATCGTCAGGCGGCTGGGCGGCGAGGTGGCTGTCGAGAGCACCAACGGGTATGGCAGCACGTTCAGCTTCACGCTGCCCGCCGCCGGAGAGCACCCCACCCCACAGCCGTGATCACCGCCTTCCACCACAAATCCCCCCATTGACGCCCTATTCACACATATCGCTGCAATTGCATATTGATTAAACCAGCAGGCGCTATACAATATATTGAAATAAGTCAGGGAGCCCGAAGACGCGTCCGCAAGTGACCGCACGAAAGCCTCACAAGCCGGCTCCCTGATCGAACGCCCATCCCAGGATTGGCACGCGCAGTGGCTATCGTTATTTGCAGGCCGTGCGGGTGCAGAACGCCGGCGGCAAAGAGCCGGAGCATTTCGGCTCCGGCGAGAATGTCACGGTCGACTGGTCGCCGGACGATGCGCTGATGCTGACTTCGTGAGGCCGTGGAACGCTCACCTGGCCACCCGGCTTAACCGAACGGTCTGGCCGATGCGACTAGCAGACACTCGCCCCTTGTACAATGCCTCTACAACGTTTCCGCCTTATGCTAAGAGGAACGCTGCCCATCTTGACATGGTGCGTGTATCGCGCTACCCTGTGCAGCGATGGCGCGACACACAGTGGCGAGCCGGCTGGCTACTACTACTTCTTCTTTTTCTTGTCGCTCATCAGCCCGCCAAGCTGCTCGGCCATATTGGCGATGTCTCCCGCGCCCTTGCCTGTCATCAGCGCATCGATCTGTCCCGCAACCGGCGCAGGCAGCTTCGACTTGATGAAGTCGACGGCGACGATGGCCGCCGCCCGCGCCTTGGCTTCGGGCAGGCCGGTCTTCTTCATGATTAGCTTCACAAGCTCGTCCATCATGGCAGATTCCTCCTGGCATTACAGGGAGCAGGTACAGCAGTAGGGAAAGTATACAGTCGGATGTCAGATGGAACAATCATCTCTCGACGGCAAACCGCCGCCACCTGTCGACGATGCCAGCTTCCGCGTGCTGTTCGAGAGCGCGCCGCAGGCCATTATCGTGACCGACGAGTTCGAGCGTCATTCGCTGGGCGAATGCGCGCGCGTCCCGCATGTTCGGCTGGGCGCTGGATGACCTGATCGACCAGCTGGTCGACCGGCTGGTGCCGGAGCACCTGCGCGAGGCGCACATCGAACACCGGGAGGGCTACCTCGCCAACCCCGTCACCCGCCCGATGGGCGACCTGATCGTGACCGGCGTGCGCAAGGACGGCAGCGAGTTCCCGCTCGAAATCGGGTTGAGCGCCATCAACAGCGACGAGGGCCTGTTCGTGCTGAGCTTCATGACCGACATCACCCGGCGCAAGCAGCTTGAAGCGGAGGTCGCCCGGCGCGAGAACCTGTATCGCACGCTGGCCCGTAATTTTCCCGGCGCTGCCGTCTTTCTGTTTGACCGGGACCTGCGCTTTCTGGCCGCCGAGGGCGGGGGGCTGGAAGCCGCCGGCTACCGGCGCGAGGCGCTGGAGGGCCACACGCTGTTCGAGGTGCTGCTCCCGGAAACGGCTGACCAGCTTGCGCCGATCTACCGCGCCGCGCTGGACGGGCAGCGCACGCACTTCACACGCAAGAGCGGTGACCTTGTGTTCAGTATCGAGGCGCTGCCGGTGCTCGACGAGGACGGCGCGATCATCGCCGGGATGCTGGTTTCGATGGACGTCACCGAGCAGACCAGGGCCGAAGAGCAGCGGCGGGCCTTTACGGAGAAGCTGGAGCGCAGCAACCGCGAGCTTGAGGATTTCGCCTTTGTCGCCTCGCACGACCTGCAAGAGCCGCTGCGCAAGATCCACGCGTTCGGCGAGCGGCTGGCCGCCAGCGCGGGCGACTCGCTGGACGCGCGCAGCCGCGATTACCTGACACGCATGCTGAACGCCGCCGGGCGGATGCAACTGCTGATCGACGACCTGCTGGCCTACTCGCGCATCACCACCCGGGGTCAGCCGTTCGCGCCCGTCAGCCTGACGCAGGTCGCTGCCGAGGTCATCTCCGACCTGGAGGTGAGCATCGAACAGGCGCACGGCAAGGTCGAGATCGGCAGGCTGCCAACCATCGACGCCGACCGGCTGCAAATGCGGCAGCTCTTGCAGAACCTGATCGGCAACGCGCTGAAGTTCCACCAGCCGGACCAGCCGCCGGTGGTGCACGTCGAACAGCGGCAGGCGATGGCCGGGCTGGTCGAGATTGTCGTGCGCGACGAAGGCATCGGCTTCGAGCAGAAATACGCGGACCGCATCTTCGGGATGTTCCAGCGGCTGCACGGGCGCAACGAGTACGAGGGAACCGGCATCGGGCTGGCGATCTGCCGTAAGATCGCCGAGCGGCACGGCGGCACCATCCGGGCCGAGAGCAGCCCCGGCCAGGGCACCGCATTTATTATCCGGCTGCCTGCCAGCCACCTCCGGGAAGGTGATCATTAACGCCATGGATTCACACTCGCAGCCCATCACGATCGTGATCGCGGATGACGACGAAGACGACCGCATGATGATGCAGGAGGCGCTGAACGAATGCTGCCACGTCGGGCATATCGACTTTGTCGCCAACGGGGAAGAGCTGCTGGATTACCTGCACCATCGCGGCTGCTTCGCGCACCTGGCGGACAACGAGCGGCCCGGCCTGATCCTGCTGGACCTCAACATGCCGCGCAAGGATGGCCGCGAGGCGCTCAAGGAGATCAAGTCGGACCCGAAGCTGCGGCGTATCCCGGTCGTCGTCATGACCACCTCGCGGGCCGAGGAGGACATCGCGCGCACCTACGACCTGGGCGCGAATTCGTACATTACCAAGCCGCTGAGCTTTGAGGCGCTGGTGGCGACGATGCGCGCCATCGGCACCTACTGGCTGGAGGTTGTCAACCTGCCGCCTGAATCGAATTAACATGGACGCGACTCTGCGTGCTGATCGTCGACGACGACGAGGACGACTACACCCTCCTCAGCGACCTGCTGGCCAGCATCGACTGGCAGACTTTCGCGCTGGACTGGGTGGCCGGCTACGACGAGGCCCGCGAGATCATCCGCCACCGGGAGCACGACGTCTACATCATCGACTACCGGCTTGAGGCGCGCAGCGGCCTCGACCTGATCCGCGAGACGCTGGGCGACAGCAGGCGCGCGCCGATGATCCTGCTGACCGGCCACGGCGACCACGAGCTGGACGTCGAGGCGATGGGGGCCGGGGCCGCCGATTACCTGGTCAAGGGGCACATCGACGCGGCCACGCTGGAGCGCGCGATCCGCTATGCCATCCAGCACGCGCGGCTGTACGAGCAGGCGCAGCGGCTGGCCGCGCTGGAGGAACGGCAGCGGCTGGCCCGCGACCTGCACGACGCGGTCAGCCAGACGCTGTTTTCGGCCAGCGTCATCACGCAGTCGATCGGGCGGCAGTGGGAGCGCACGCCGGAGAAAGTCCCGGCCATGCTGGAGCAGCTTGAGCGGCTGATCCAGGGCGCGCTGGCCGAGATGCGCGGCCTGCTGCTGGAGCTGCGCCCCGCCGATCTCGAACAGGCATCGCTGGCAGACCTGCTGCGCCAGCTTGTCGACGCGGCGGCAGGCCGCACGCAGACCCGCTTCTCGCTGGCGGTGGCCGGCCACCGGGGCCTGCCGGCTGACGTGAAGATCGCGCTGTATCGCATGACGCAGGAAGCGCTGAACAACGTCCTCAAGCACGCCGAGGCCGGGCACGTGCGCGTGGAGCTGGTTTGCGGGGCGGGCCGCGTGTCGCTGGATATTGTGGACGATGGCCGGGGGTTCGACACCGGGCAGGTGGGACCGGGGCACCTGGGCCTGAAGATGATGCGCGAGCGGGCCGAGGCCAGCGGCATCGCCGTCAGCGTGACCAGCAGCCAGGGGGCCGGCACGCGGATCAGCATGCAGTGGCCGTCTGCGACGTAAGGGGCCGCAAGGGAGCAATCACATGGAAGATAGACCGATTCGGGTCGTGGTGGTGGACGACCACGAGATGGTGCGCAAAGGATTGGCCGTCTTTCTGGACACCGTCGACGACATGCTGCTCATCGGCGAGGCGTCGACGGGCCGGGCGGCGATTGAGGTGTGCGGCGAGCTCCAGCCCGACGTGGTACTGATGGACCTAATGATGCCCGACATGGACGGGCTGGTCGCCACCCGCGCGATCCGGGCCGCCAGCCCGGCGGTGCAGGTCGTGGCGCTGACCAGCTCCAAAGACGAGGCGCTCGTCCAGCAGGCGCTCAAGGCGGGCGTGGTCGGCTATCTACTGAAGAACGCCACGATTGACGCGCTGGCCTCGGCCATCCGCGCCGCCTTCCAGGGCAGGCTGGCGCTGTCGCCGGAGGCCACACAGGCGCTGGTGAACGTCGCCACGCGCGACGAGTTCTGTCGCCTTCAACCTCACCGAGCGCGAGCAGGACATCCTGGCGCTGCTGGTCGAAGGACTGACCAACCGGCAGATCGCGCAGCGGCTGAGCCTCAGCCAGTCGACGATCAAGTTCTACGTCAGCAGCATCCTGGCCAAGATGAGCGTTTCCAGCCGCACCGAGGCGGTCGCGCTGGCACTGCAGAACCGGCTGGTGAACTCATAGCGAAAACCTGCTCCGCAGCGGGTATAATAGGATGGCCCGACCAAAACGGGCCTGTGCCGCCAGCCCATCACACCCGGCAGGAGCCTCCTTAACGTGCCACCATCCCCCATCGACCTGATCGCCGTCGACGTCGACGGCACGCTGCTCAACGACCATCACGAATTGACTCCACGCACCGAGGCCGCCATCAAGACGGCGATGGCGCGCGGCGTGCAGGTGACCATCGCCACTGGCAAATCGCCCTACTCCACCCGCGAGATCCTCCCCCGGCTGGGGCTGACGCTGCCCGGCGTGTACATCCAGGGGCTGGCCATCGTCGGGCCGGACGGTGTGGTGCACAGCCAGGAGACGCTCACCCCGGAGGTCGTGCGGCTGGTGGCAGACTACGTCGAGCGCGAAGGGCTGAGCCTGGTCGCCTACAGCGGCGCGCGGATCATCACCAACCGGCGCGACGCCTTCACCGACACGACAATCGCCTTTCACGAACCGCCGGCAGAAGTCATCGGATCGCTCAGCCAGCAGGCCGGGCGGGTACCGATCAACAAAATTCTGATCATGAGCCAGCCGGAGCGCCTGCCGCGCGCGCGGGAGGACCTGGCCGCACAGCTCGATGGGCAGGCGTCGCTGGTGCGCCCGCTGGATTACGTTTTGGAAGTGCTGCCGTATGGCGCGTCGAAGGGCGCGGGGCTGATGCGGCTGTTGGATGAACTGGGCATCGACCCGGCGCGGGTGATGGCTATCGGCGACGGCGAGAACGACGTGGAGATGCTGCGACTGGCGGGGATCGGCGTGGCGGTGGGCAACGCGATGCCGGTCGCCAAGGCCGCCGCCAACGTGATGGTGGGCAGCAACAACGACGACGGCGTCGCCGAGGCGATTGAGCGGTTCGTGCTGGGGGTTGAAGCTTGACTGCGGAGAATGCGGAAAGCGCTGCGGATTAAAGAACTGGATTCTTGGGAACTTGATGTTAAGACCTGAAACCGCAGTATATATTGTGGTCTAGAATCCATCTATTCTGATGACTATTTCCAAAACATTCAGCTTGTTTGCAGCAAAAAAGTAGTAGAAGCGGTGAGGGCGATCAACGGTATCAAATCGTTGGCTGCCATTTTCCCTTGACAAAAGTAGCCTCTGAGTCTCCCGGCCAAGGCGGCATGGTGATGCAAATGAACTTCAAGTCTACGGCTGATACGTTTCGGTATTGAAATGCTGTTCCTACCGGAATATCGATTGAGGTGCCTGGAACAAGATCCGTGATGCAGCTCTCTACGCCATTGTCTCTCCAGATCTCACCGTGTCCCTCCAACACGTACCAGAATTCGCTGACCGTTGCGTGAACAGTCGTTCTATTCACTTGATGCGGAGGGACTGTACTATGGATCATGTTGCCCGTTTCGCCATCCATAATGAAACGAATGTCTGCACCCGCCGGCGATTTCGCATCGGGGTGCTCTGGAAGCATTGTTGTCTTCATATTCTCTCCTTGGATCTCATCCGCTTCATTGATTCTCTGGACTTTCGTTACGATCATTATAGGAGAGGTTTGAGCCAATTTGAAACTGATGTAAACTGAGCAGGCCGACGACGGTTTATCCCGTTTCTGATTCAGGATTTCAGAAAGCCCGGTAAAGAAATCAGCCCGCAGATTTCTGTCATCTGCGGGCTGATTTTGTCTACAGCAGGATCGTCGAGGGCTCCTCAAGCGCGTCGCGCAGGGTGGCGATGAACTGCGCGCACTGCGCGCCGTCGATCACGCGGTGGTCGGCGGACAGCGTGACGGTCATCATGGGCTTCACGACCGGCTCGTCGTGCTCGCCGGGGACGAAGCGTTTCGCGGTGCGGGCCACCGCCAGAATCCCCACCTGCGGCGGGTTGATGATCGCCGTGAAGAAGTCGATGCCGTACATGCCCAGGTTGCTGACCGTGAATGTGCCGTCGGTCACGTCGCCAGGGCGCAGGTGGTTGGAGCGCGCCCGCGCCGACAGGTCGGCCACCTCCGCGCCGATCTGCACCAGTCCCTTGCGATCCGCCTCGCGCACCACCGGTACGATCAGCCCCGGGTCGAGCGCCACCGCCACGCCAACGTTCACGTCGGGCAGCATGTGAATCTCGTCGCCGAGCAGGTAGCTGTTGAACAGCGGGTGCTGGCGCAGCGTCCAGGCCACCGCCTTGACGATCAGCGCGGTCATCGAGATGCGCGGCTGGCCTTCCGGCAGGCGCGCGTTAGCGTACTCACGGAAGGAGATGGCGCGCGTCATGTCGATATCGTGGGTGAACAGCACGTGCGGCGCATCCTGGTAGCTGGCCTGCATCCGGTCGGCGATGGTGCGGCGCATGCCCTCCAGCGGGATGATCACCGGCTGGCCGGAAGGCGCGGCCAATGGCGCAGGAACCGGGACGGCCTGCGCCACTGCCAGCGCGTCGACTTCCTGCACGCGGCCACGCGGCCCGCTGCCGGCGACCGCCGCAAGGTCAAGCCCCTGCTGGCGGGCGACTCGGCGGGCGGCGGGCGTGGCCCGCACTTTGCCGGGGACTGCCGGGCGCGCGGCGAGATAGTCGGCCACGTCGCGGCGGGTGACCTTGCCGCCCGGCCCGCTGCCCGGCACGCTCGCGATCTCGACGCCCTCGGCGGCGGCCATCCGCCGCGCGACGGGGGTCACGGCCCCTGCCCCACTCGACGGTGCAGCAGCGGGCGCGGCCTCGGCAGCCGGCACGGCGGCAGCAACTGCGGGCGCAGCGCCAGCGGGGGGCTGCTCGCCCTCGGCCAGAATGTAGGCGATCACCTCGGTGACCGGGACGGTCGCACCGGCGGGATAGCGCACGCCGCCCAGCACGCCGCTCTCCGGCGCTTCGACCTCCATGTTGACCTTGTCGGTCGTCACTTCGCAGATCGGATCGCCCTTTTCCACGACCTCGCCGGGCTGCCTGAGCCATATGGCGATGGTCGATTCTTCCTGCGTAAAGCCGAACTTGGGCATGATGATGGCTTTTGCCACAGCGCAATGCTCCTCACGGTCAGGTCAGGTCAGATCCGCCCGGCAGTCAACTGCCGGGCTATGAGCGAACTCGCTGCACTCGTTCGCGGTCAAGCCGGCTGAAGCCGGCTGAACAACTCCCGCAGCCAGCCTAATAGCCCCCTGTCGCCAGTTGGCGCGCCTCGTCGACGATGCGCTCGACCTGCGGCACGGTGTGATATTCCAGCGTACGGTTGTAGGGGATCGGGATGTCGAGGCCCGTCACGCGGCGGATCGGCGCGTCGAGGTAGTCGAACGCCTCGCTGGCCGCAACGCGCGCCACGACCTCGCCGCCATAGCCGCCGGTCCCGACCGCCTCGTGCACGACCATCAGCTTGCCGGTCTTGACAACCGAGTCGATAATGGTCCGCTCGTCGAGCGGGTTGAGCGTGCGCGGGTCGACAACCTCAATCTCGATGCCCTCCGCGCTCAACTTCTCGGCAGCCTCCAGCGAGCGCTGCACCATCAGCGAGGTGGCGACAATCGTCAGATCGCGGCCCTCGCGGACCACGTTCGCCACGCTCAGCGGCACGCGGTACATCTCTTCGGGCACGGCAGCCTTGGTCTTGTACAGCAGCTTGTGCTCGACGAAGATCACCGGGTTGTCGTCGTAAATGGCCGAGAGCAGCAGGCCCTTGGCGTCGTAGGCGTTGGAGGGCATCACGACTTTGAGGCCCGGCACGTGGACCAGCCAGTTTTCCAGCGATTCGCCGTGTTGGGCGGCAGCGCCCGTCCCTGCCCCGCCGGGCATGCGCAGCACGAACGGCACCTTGGCCTTGCCGCCGAACATGAAGCGTACCTTGGCGGCCTGCAGGACAAGCTGCTCCATCGACAGCGCCACGAAGTCCATGAACTGGATCTCGCCGACGGGCCGCATGCCGGTCATTGCCGCGCCAACGCACAGCCCGGCGATGCCCGCCTCGGAGATGGGCGTATCGCGCACGCGCTCCTCGCCGAACAGCTCGATCAGCCCGGCGCTGACGCCGAACGCGCCGCCGTACACACCGATGTCCTCGCCGACCATGAACACCGATGGGTCGGACTCCATCGCCTGGCGCAAGGCTTCGCGCAGCGCCTCAACGTAGGTCAGCTCGCGTGTGGTGGTGGGTGTTGTTGTCGTCTCAAGCATATAGACCGTCCAGTATGGTTGCGGGGTCGGGTTCCGGGCTGGCCTCGGCGAAGGCCACCGCCTCTTCGATGCGCTCGTAGGCGCGGTCGTGGGCCGCGTTGAATTCGTCCTGCTCAAGCATGCCGGCTTCCATCAGCCGGTGGCCCCAGCGCGGGATAGGGTCACGCTCCTGCCATTCCTTGACTTCGTCACGCGTGCGGTAGGCCTGCCGGTCGCTCTTAGAGTGGCCCTCCCAGCGGTAGGTCACCAATTCGACCAGCGTCGGGCCTTCACCGGCGCGGGCGCGGGCCGCCGCCTGCGAGACGGCGTCATACACGGCCAGCACGTCGTTGCCGTCGACCGTCACCCCGACGATGCCGTAGGCCACCGCCCGCTGGCTGATGTGCTCGATGTTGAACGCGCGCTGCACCGACATCGACATGCCGTACTGGTTGTTCTCGCACAGGTAGATGACCGGCAGGTCCCAGATCGACGACATGTTGAGCGACTCGTGGAACGAGCCCTCGTTGGCCGCGCCGTCGCCGAAAGTTGACCATCACGACCTGGTCGGTGCCGCGCAGCCTGATGCTCAGTCCGACGCCTGCCGCAATCGGCACGCCGCCGCCCACGATGCCGTTCGCGCCGAGATTGTTATGCTCCACGTCGGCGATGTGCATCGAGCCGCCGCGCCCCCGGCAGTAACCGGCCTCCTTGCCCATGAACTCGGCCATCATGCGGTTGAGGTCGCTGCCCCAGGCCAGCACGTGGCCGTGCCCGCGATGATGGTTGAGCAGGTAGTCGTGACCGCGCCGCAGCGCGTAGTTCGCGCCGGCAGCGGTGGCCTCCTGCCCGATGCTGAGGTGCATCGTGCCGTGAATCTTGCCCAGCGCGTACAGCTCTTTGGCCTTCTCTTCGAAGGCGCGGGTGGTCCACATGATCTCCAGCATCTCGCGGGCCTGCTCCGCGCCGATGTGCTCCAGAAGCTGCGCGGCGCGGTCAGGCGCGAGCGTGGCCGTCGGTGTCGTCATCATCTGTTATGAGTATCCTTTCAAGCTGTTTAACGTCCGCCTGCTGTCTGCGAGTCCAGTTCCATCAGGCACTGCGCTGCCGTGTCGTCGGTGACCAGCGCGTTGACCAGCCCCGCGCGCAGCGCGCCCAGGATGGCCGGCGCTTTTACTTTGCCCCCGGCGATGCCCAGCACAAACGGGATGCACCGCAGCACGTCGGGGTGGATGCCCACCACCCGCCGCGCGAGTGGGATGTCGAGCAGGCTGCCGTGCACGTCGAAGCTGATGGCGCACACGTCGCCGACGCCGCCGGCTGCGGCTACCTCGCCGATCTCCTCGACCGTCAGGTAGCCGGCGCGCACCAGGCTCGACATCGAGGGCTCGACGGAGCCGATACCGACCACCGCCACGTCGACGCGCGCCATCTGCTCCAGGATCTTCTTCACGCGCGGGTCGGCGGACAGGCCGTCGCGCACGGCCTGGCTGCCGACGATGGCCGGCGCGGGCAGTGTCTGGTAGCGCCCGCCGTAGCGCTGCGCCAGCCAGCGGGCCAGCTCCGGCCCGTCGATCTGCGGGTCGGGGGTGCCCAGCGCGCCGACAAGCTGGACGGTCGTCACGCCGGGGAAGTGTGGTGGCCGGATGGCGTTGACTACCTCGTACACGCTGGTCCCCCACGAGACGCCCAGCAGCGACTCGTCTGCGACCACCTGCTCCACGCGCCGCGCGGCCAGCTCGCCCAGCAGGCGCAGCATCCGGGAATAGGGCAGGCCGTTGGAGACCAGCACGCGCGTCTCGCGCAGGTCGAAGCAGCGCAGCAGCTCGCGCTCCAGCGCGGCATGGCGCGCCGGCTGGTGATGGACGTGGATCTCGACCACACCGGCCTCGCGGGCCTCGGTCAGAAAGCGCGAAATGGCCGAGCGCGAGTAGCCCAATTGGGCTGATATCTCCTGCTGGGTCATCTCGTCTTCGTAGTACATGCTCGCCACGCGCGAAAGCAGCGCGATGCGCTCCTCGTCTGCGTTTGTGCTGTCGGGGCCCGGCGTCGACCGCATGTCAGCATCCTATTCGGGTCATCAGGATAGGTTCTATCGTCTATTATGATACAGGAAGATCGGGCAAATGTGTACACATTTGTCAAAAGATTCACATTTGTGAAACGCGCCGGCAGGTCTTGCGAAATTCTGATGCAGCCCTGATGTAATTCTGATGCGGGCGTCCTATAAAGAAGGTTGTATGCTCGAAAAGAAAGTTGTGAGGAGGATACACATGAAAAAGCAGATCGTTCCTTATAGTGAGGACCCGTTCCGCGAGATGACGCGCATGATCGACGAGATGCAGGGCCTCATGCACAGCAGCTTCCCGTGGCCGGACCGCACCTGGTTTGACGGCGGGCGCAGCAGCGGGCTGACACTCAACATGTCTGAGGACGAGAAGAACATCGTCGTCGAGGCGCTCGTTCCGGGCCTCAGCGAAGACGACGTCGACGTCGAGATCGTCGGCGACACGCTGCACCTGTCGGGCGCGTTCGAGAACCGCCGTGAGGAGAACGACGATCAGCGGCAGTGGCACCTGATCGAGCGCTCGTATGGCCGGTTCGACCGCGCGGTCCGGCTGCCGGCAGACGTCGACGCGGGCAAGGTCAAGGCCGAGCTGGACAACGGCGTGCTGACCATCACGCTGCCCAAGAGCCAGCCGAGCCCGGTCAAGAAGATCACGGTCCAGGCGCGGAAGCTGCTCAACAAGGGCAAGTAACCGCCGGACTGGCACAGGATCGGAAAGGGGCACCGCCGGGTGCCCCTTTGTAATTCGGCACGGAAGAAACAGATTGTCCACAGATGAAGAAATCGGAATCGGTGGGCGGATTTCTTCTACCGGTGTGGTATCATGAAACTGAGCGCCGCCGCAGCCGGCGGCCTGTGGATGGGTTCAAGGAGGCAGGGCGTACATGGCACAGAAGCTCACGTTTGGCGAAGCGAAGCTGTTCATCGACGGGCAGTGGGTCGGCGGCGGGCCGCTGCTGGAGGTGACGAACAAATACACCGGCGAGGTGATCGGCGCGCTGCCGACTGCCCGCCAGGAGGAAGTCGACGCGGCGATTGGCGCGGCGCAGCGGGCCACCACCGTGATGGCCGACATGCCCGCCTTCAAGCGGGCCGACATCCTGCTGCGCACGGCGCAGGCCATCCAGACGCGCTACGACGAATTTGCGCGGACCATCGCCGCCGAGGCGGGCAAGGCGCTCAAGTACGCGCGCGGCGAGGTCGACCGGGCGATCAGCACGTTTACGATTGCCTCCGAGGAGGCCAAGCGCATCAACGGCGAGACTATCGCGCTGGACGCGGTGCCATCCGGCGCGGGCTACTTCGGGTTTTACGTGCGCCGCCCGGTGGGCGTCGTGGCGGCGATCTCGCCGTTCAACTTCCCGCTGAACCTGGTCGCGCACAAGGTTGCGCCGGCGCTGGCCTCCGGCAACACGGTGGTGCTCAAGCCGGCCAGCACCACCCCGCTGACCGCCGTGCTGCTGTGCCAGGTGCTGGACGAGGTCGGGCTGCCCGCCGGGGCGATCAACCTGGTGGTGGGCTCCGGCGGCACGGTCGGCGAGTGGATGGTGCGCGATCCGCGCGTCAGCAAGGTGACCTTCACCGGCAGCCCGCCGGTCGGCGAGCGCATCACGAACATCGCGGGCATCAAGCGCGTGACGCTGGAGCTGGGCAACACCTCGCCGGTGATCGTCGCGCCGGATGCCGACCTTGACCTGGTGGCGAAACGCTGCGCGGTGGGCGCGTACTACAATTCGGGACAGGTGTGCATCTCGGTGCAGCGCATTTACAGCGACAAGGCCATCGCGGAGCCGTTCACCGAGAAGTTCGTGGGCGCGAGCGAGGCGATGGTCGTCGGCGACCCGCTCGACGAGCGGGTGGACGTCGGCCCGATGATCGACCCGCGCGAGGTAGACCGCATCGAGGCGTGGGTCGGCGAGGCGACCGGCGCGGGCGCGCAGGTGCTGACCGGTGGCCGACGCGAGGGGCCGGTCTACTGGCCGACGGTGCTGGCGAACGTCACGCCCGACATGAAAGTGGTGGCCGACGAGGTGTTTGCGCCGGTGGCAAGCGTCATTCCCACCGACGACTTCGAGCAGGCGCTCGAAGCAGCCAACGCCACGACCTACGGCCTGCAGGCGTCGGTCTTCACCAACGACATCAATCGCGTGCTGAAAGCCATCAAGCGGCTGAACTTCGGCGGGGTGATTATCAACGAGGGGCCAAACTACCGCGCCGACCACATGCCCTATGGCGGCACGCGCCGCAGCGGGCTGGGCCGCGAGGGGCTCAAGTACGCCATCGAGGAGATGACCGAGATCCAGATGGTCGTCATCCGTGCGCCGTAGCGGACGGAAGGATCACACAGGGGCGGGCGGCGACATGACGTGTCGTGCCCGCCCCTACCATTCGCTCAATCGATCACAATGCCCCGTTTTACCAGGTCGAACAGATTGTCGACGGTCAGTTCCACGCCGTAGGTCTCCTTCGCCGCCTGCGCCTGTTTGACGGTCACGCCACGGTCGTACAGCCTGACGATCACGTCATGGGTCAGGTCGGGCAGACCAAGCGCCAGCATCCCCTTGACGTATTCCGGCTTCACGCCGTGGTCGAAGAAGCGGATCAGATCGCGCGGGGTCAGGTCGGGCAGGCCAAGCGCCAGTATCTCCTTGACGTATTCCGGCTTCAGGCCGTGGTCGAAGAAGCGGATCAGATCGCGCGGGGTCAGGTCGGGCAGCCCGGTCTCGCGCATCTGGCGGATGAACTCCGGGCGCACGCCGTGATCGGCGAGCTTCAGCACGTCGCGCGGGGTCAGGTCGGCAAACTCCGCCTGGCGCACCTCGCGGATCAGCTCCGGGCGCACGCCACGGTCGAAGAACCGGACCAGGTATTCGGGGTCCAGATTGGGCAGGCCAGCCTCGCCCACCTCGCGGATGTAGTCGGGCCGCACGCCATGATCGGCGATCAGCACCAGGTCGTTCGCCGTCACACCCTCCAGGCCCGCCTCCAGCGCCTCACGAACGAGCTGCGGGCGCACGCCGTGATCGGCCATCAGCACCAGATCGTGCGGATTCAGGTTAGCCAGGCCAACCTCGCGCAGTTCGCGGACGAACTGCGGGCGCACGCCGTGATCGGCGCACCTCACCAGATCGCGCGGCGTCAGGCCGGTCAGCCCGGCCTCGCGCAGCTCGCGGATCAGGTCGGGGTCCACGCCGTGGTTGGCGAGCGCGATCAGATCGCGCGCGCCGAGATCGGCGAGACCGGCCTCGCGCAGCGCGCGGACGTAATCCACGTCGACGCCGGCCCATTGCAGGTCGAGCAGCTCGTCGGGCGTGAAGTCGAAGCCAGCCAGCTTCATCGCCGCCGCGTAGCCGGCGTCGGGCTGGCGCTGGCGGCGCTGGCTGTGGATCTCAACCCTAAATCCACGGCCTGAGCGCTGCCGGGCATCCCCTCGCTGAAGCCGGGTCGGTAGCGGCGGGTCGGGCGGTGTGGGCATGTCGGGCGGCGCGGGCGTGTCGGGCATGGGCGGGCCTTGAAAGCCGGGCTTGCCCTGCTCGCCCAGCGCGTCAAACAGCTTCATGCGCCTCTTCTGCCGAAATCTGGCCGCCCTCGACCATCTCCAGAATGATCATGCGTTCTTCAGACATCGCGTTACTCCTGTATGCCGCCCGGTGGCGGGCGGGTGTGTGTTGACGTTCAGCGCTGGCGCTTCAGCTCTTCGAGCAGCGCCGCCGCCTCGTCGACGCCGATCTCGCCGGCGCGCAGCCGTTCGAGCACCGCCCGGCGGCGCAGCGAGAGGTCGTCTTCGGCCTGCTCGCCGAAACCCAGCGTCTCGACGATCTCGCCGAGCTTGCTGCGAATGGTCCAGTAGGAGATCCCCAGCTCGCGCTCCATCTCCTTGACGTTGCCCTTGCTCTTAACGAACAGGACCACAAAGTCAAAGTCGGTGGGCGACAGCCTCGAAAACAGGTCGGGCTCAAACTGGCCGTGTACTTGCGCGCCGCAGGCGGAGCACGTCAGCTCGGTGACGATCAGCCGCCCGCCGCACGATGGGCATTGTTCCGGAATCCTGTGCATGCCGCTTCCTTTTTTGCTAGCAATTTGACTCTATACCAAAATTTTTGGTTTGTCAACAACATTTTTGACTTAGCGGTCGGGAGAAGAAATCAGTCCACAGAATTGCACGGATGGCACAGATGAAGAGATTGAAATCTGTGTCATCTGTGGATGATCTTGTGTTGTGAGCCAAATGTCTACGGGGGTTCGGGCAACTCGTGGCGAACGATCAGCAGCGTGATGTCGTCTGGCTGGGGGGTGCCGTCCATGAAGTCGCGGGCCGCCTCGACCACCCGATCACGCAGGTCGCGCACCGGCAGGTCGATGTGCTGGCGCACCGCCTCGATCAGACGCGCCTCGCCGAACGGCTCACGCGTGGCGTTCTCGGCGTCGGTCAGGCCGTCGGTGTAGCACACCAGCAGGTCGCCGGGGTCCATGCGCACGCTGCCCCGCTCCCAGCGTGTATCGGGCAGCACGCCGATGGGGATGCCGGTGCGCGTCAGCCGCCTGAGCTGGCCGTCGTGGGTGAACAGCAGCGGCGGATTGTGGCCGGCGTTGGCGTAGGTCAGCGAGAACAGCGCCGGGTCGATGATACCCAGGAAGGTCGTCACGAACAGCTCGCTGCGCGTATCCTCGACGATGCACTTGTTGACGGTGTTCAGCACGCGCTCCGGGTGGAAGGCGTAGCTGTCGGGGTAACGCGTCGAATACTCGTTGATGTAGGTGCGCAGCAGCGTGCGGCTGAGCGCCATGTACAGCGCCGCGCCCAGCCCCTTGTCGGCCACGTCAGCGACCACCAGCGCGAGCCGCCCATCCCAGGTGGTGACCGTGTCGAAGAAGTCGCCGGACGTCTCACGCGCGGAGGACACCAGCGCCGTGGCCGACCAGCCCTCAAGCTCCGGCGGAATGTTGGGCAGGAATGTGGCCTGAATGTTGCCCGCGATCTCCAGCTCCTGCACCGTGCGGGCGTGGATCAGCGTCTCGCGGTGCATGTCAGCGCGGACCAGCGCCGAGGCGATCAGCGCCGCCAGCGACTGCGCCACCGGCAGCACCTGCTCAATCGGCCCGCGCTCCGCCGAGCGCGCGACCGCCAGCCCGCCGATCAGCGTGTCGTCGCTGGCGCGGGTGATCGGCACGACCAGCACGTGACGGCTAAACGGATCGCCGCCCCACGGCAGCGGTTTGCGGGCCGGGAACACGTACCGGCCAGGGTGGTCGCGCAGCCAGATCCACGCCTCCAGCGGCAGCCCACCCCACGCTTCGGGCAGGCACATGATCGACGTGCCCTCGTACAGCAGGCACTCCGTCCAGCTATACGACACCATGCCCGGCACGTACTCGGCCAGCAGGGCGCGCAGCGTCGAGCCATCGGGCGGGGCGGCCAGCAGCGCCCGCGCCAGCCGCTCGGTCTGCTGCATCTCGCGCGAGCGCTGGCGGGCCTCGTCGGCCATGCCGCTCAGCCGCGCGCCGACAATCGCCGCCGCCAGCCCGCCCGCGATGAAGAAGAAGTACACGCCCGGCCCGCTGTGTGCGTACAGCGCCGCCACAAACACTGACACCGGGTCGAGCACGAACGCCACACCCGCGCCCAGGCTCAGCAGCGTCAGCACGACCGACAGCGGGCTCGCCGTGCGGCGCACGAGGCCGCTGGTGGCCGCCATGAACAGCGCCAGCAGCGGCGCGATCAGCAGCAGCCCCAACCCCACCTCGACGCCCGTCGCGTATAGCGCCGGCAGCAGCGCATCCAGCGCGAAGCCGGGCAGCGGCAGCGCACCACCCCACCCCCGGTAGGCGACCAGCCCTGCCAACCGGGGCAGCGTCGCGCCCAGCAGCGAGAAGGTGGCCTCCTGAGCTTTACCCAGCCGGTCGTGCAGGTCTTCGGCCTGCCAGTTGCGCGCGGCGACGGCCAGCGCGGCGAGCACGTCGAACACGATGACCGTCGGGCCGAACAGCAGCGCCGCCGACCACACCACAATATCGAGCGTGGCGTTCGAGGTGGCGTAGGTCCCCGGCTGGATCTCGACGTTGATGTACACCGGGAAGCGCCGGAACAGGTAGCTGAGGATGCCGATGGCCAGCAGCAGCGGCCAGCGGGCGCGCAGCAGCGGCAGGTCGACGCTGAGCGCGGCCCACACCAGCCCGGCGACCGCCAGCGGCGCGCCGTAGGCCAGCGAGCCAAGCGTCATCAGCCCGAAGGCGCGGTTGTGGGGCGGCAGGGCCTCGAGGCCGGGCCACAGCCAGCGGGCCAGCGGCAGCAGCCAGCGCTCCAGCGGGGTGGCCGCCGGTTCAGCCGCCATATTTCGCGCCTCCGTGCTCGCCCGGCCCCTTCTCAAAGGGATGGTCCTGGTCGCGCCACAGGTGATACAGCTCGACGGCACGGCCCATCAGCCATTTCTGGGTAGGGGCTATCGAGCGGAACGACTCGTCCTCAATCTGCGCCGGGGTGAACCAGCCGACCGCGCTGCCGGCCATGTCGTCGCCGGGGACCACCTCGCCGCTCTGATAGGCCATCAGGTAGCACACGCTGATCATCTGGAGGCCCGCCTCGTAGACGTGCGTGTAGGCGTGGATCGTGCCTAGCGGCTTCACGCGCAGGTGCGGCCCGGCCTCCTCGCGCAATTCGCGCAGCGCACCGTCGAGGATCGTCTCGCCGTGCTCAAGCGCCCCGTTGATCACCTCCCAGCCGCCGCGCGCCCTGGGGTGCGACAGCATCAGGATCTGCCCCTGCGGGTTGACGACGAAGACCAGCGCCGCCCCGGCGAAGCAGGCAAACTGGCGCGTTCCAGCGTTGTTGGTGACGATCGGCGGGCGGTCGGGCATAAGCGGTCCTTTCGGACGCGGGAGGGCACGGCATGCCGTGCCCCTACAACGCGTCTCGACGGTCAGTCGTGGCCCAGCACCGGGTGCGGGCGATACGGCTCCTCAAGCTGCGCCATCTCGTCGTCAGACAGGGCGATGTCGAGCGCGGCGATGGCCTCGTCGAGGTGCGGCATCTTGCTCGCGCCGATGATCGGGGCGGTGATGCCCGGCCTGTGCAGGATCCAGGCCAGCGCGATCTGGATGGGCTTCACGCCGCGCGCCTCGGCGACGGCCTTACACGCGGTCGACCACGTCGAAGTCCATGTCCTGGTAGTACATGTTCTGGCCGTAGTCGTCGGTCTTGGCGCGGACGGTCGGCGCCCCAGCCCTCGCGGCTGCGGGTGCCCGCCAGGAAGCCGCGCGCCAGCGGGCTCCACGGGATCAGGCCGATGCCTTCCTCGATGCACAGCGGGATCATCTCCCGCTCCTCCTCGCGATAGATGAGGTTGTAGTGATTCTGCATCGAGGCGAAACGGGTGCAGCCGTAGCGGTCCTGAAGGTACAGGCATCTTGGCGAACTGCCAGGCGAACATGCTGGACGCGCCGATGTAGCGCGCCTTGCCCGCCTTGACCACGTCGTGCAGCGCGGCCATGGTCTCCTCGATGGGCGTGTCGTGGTCCCAGCGGTGAATCTGGTACAGGTCGACGTAGTCGATGCCCAGCCGGCGCAGCGAGCCGTCGATGGCGTCCATGATGTGCTTGCGCGACAGCCCGCCCTGGTTGGGCTTATCGCCCATCGGGAAGAAGACCTTGGTGGCGATGACCACCTCGTCGCGTCTGGCGAAGTCGCGCAGCGCGCGGCCCGTCACCTCCTCGCTGACGCCGCGCGAGTACATGTCGGCGGTGTCAAAGAAGTTGATGCCCGCTTCGAGCGGCGCGCTTGATAGAAGGGCCGCGCCTACGTCCTCGTCGAGCACCCAGTCGCGCCATTTGGACGTGCCATAGGTCATGCAGCCCAGGCACAGCCGCGAGACTTTCAGACCGGTGTTGCCAAGATTGGCGTATTCCATGATGGCTCCTTCGATACATAGATTCTCAAAAGCGTGGAGGGCGGGTCCGAGACCCGCCCCTACCCTCCCGTATCCCATAGGCCGCCGCCAGCCGCGCCGCCTCGGCCTCGAACGGCGCGGTGATCGGCAGGCCGCGCGCCACGTCGGCGTTGATGGCCGAAGCGTCGCCAGTGTCGAGAAAGGCCCGCCAGCCCGCCGCGTTGAGCCAGTAGTAGATGCCCCAGCGGCGCAGGCTCCACGGCTCCGTGAAGGGGTTGATCTCGTAATCGACATACACCAGCTCGTCCCCCGCGACGACAAAGTTGGTCGGGAAGTAGTCGAGGTTGATGCTCTGCGGCTCCAGCCGGTTCGCCAGCGCGAACAACTGCGCGAGCAGCGGCTCGGTCATGCCGCCGGCTGCGATCAGCTCGGCGGCGGTCGGCCCGGCGACGTAGACCTTGAGCAGGTAGTCGCGGGCGGCGTCGTGCGCGATCAACTCCGGCACGGGCACACCCAGCGCGGTCAGCCGCTGGCAGGCGCGCACCTCGACGCCCAGCTTATCCGCGCCAAAGCCGTAGTAGCCGACCGGCTCGTGGTGGATGACCTTGAGCACCATGTGCCGCCCTGCCCCATCCTCGACGCGGTACGACACGCCCGACTTGCCCTTGCCCAGCCGCGCGACGATGCGCACCGGGCCGCACAGCGTATCGAAGGTGTCGCCGGGGGAAAGGTTGTGATTGTCCATTGCACGCCATGCCCCTTCTTCACAACGCCTATATCCTAGCATGGGCAGCAGGGTGAGTCCACTATGGGCAAGGAAGATATCAGTCCACAGATTGCACAGATGACACAGATGAAGAGATTAACAATCTATGGGCTGAGCGGGAGCGACTAGCCGGTCGCCCTGCGCCGTCTTGCCGTAGCGGGCGAGCCATGCTACGATGCGCCTCATGCTGATCGCCTTCCTGCATGGCTACGCGCTCGCGCTGGGCCTGATCCTGCCGCTGGGGCCGCAAAACACCTTCGTGCTGACGCAGGGCGCGGCGCACCCGCGCTTCGTGCGGGCGCTGCCGGTTGTCGCCGTGGCGGCGCTGTCCGACACGCTGCTGATCGCGCTGGCAGTGCTGGGCGTCTCGGTGCTGGTGCTGACCATCCCGTGGTTCCGCACGGCGCTGGTGGTCGGCGGGGTGGCATTCCTGCTCGTCATCGGCTGGCTGACGTGGCGCAGCGATCCCACCGCCTCCGACCGCGCCACGGAGGCGGCGCGCTGGCCGCCGGGCCGCCAGGTGATGTTCGCGCTGTCGGTCTCGCTGCTGAACCCGCACGCCATCCTCGACACCATCGGCGTGATCGGCACGAGCTCGCTGGCCTACACCGGCAGCGCGCGGATGGCCTTCGGCGCGGGCTGCGTGCTGAACTCGTGGCTGTGGTTCGCGCTGCTGGCGTACGGCGGGCGGCTGGTCGGGTCGGTGGAGGGCGTGCGGCGCGTGCTGAACCGCGTCTCGGCGGTGATCATGTGGGTCAGCGCGGTGTATCTGGTGATCGGGCTGCTGTAGGACATTCACCGCAAAGGCGCAAAGGGCGCAGAGGAAGAACTAAGGAACCTTTGCGTTCTTTGGGTCTTTGCGGTGAGATATCTCCCGTCACGCGGCGGGCGTGTACGCTGCTGCGCGGAACGCCTCGCCCGCCGCCTCGACCGTGTACAGCCCCGGAAACGCAAAGTGATAGCCAAAGATCGGGATGCGCTCCGACGCAGCGCGGGCCAGCAGCGCCCGCCGCGTGGCGACGGCCTGCGCCGGGTCCACGTCGGCGACGATGTTCCAGCCGGGGTGCTCCAGGTGGATCGGGTGGGCGGCAGCGTCGGCGAGGTGCAGCAGCCGCACCCCGCCCGAACTCGATCAGCAGCGCGATCTGGCCCGGCGTGTGGCCCGGTGCCGGGATCGCCGCCACGCCGGGCAGGACGTCACACGGCGCGTCGATCAGGTCAAGCTGCGGGCGCAGCGCGTCCAGCCGCTCGCAGGCACGGGCCACCGTCGTATCGCCACCGGCGCGCGCAGCCTGCCAGAAATCCCACTCGGCCCGCGCCAGCACGATGCGGGCACGCGGGAACGCCGGGCGACCCGCCACAACCGCCCCGCCGATGTGGTCGGCGTGGGCGTGGGTCAGGATCAGCACGTCCACGTCGACAGGCGCCAGCCCGCACGCCGCGAGGTTGTGCAGCAGCCGCCCCGCGCCGGGGGCCGCCTCCGCGCCATTGCCGCTGTCGACCAGCACCGCGCGCCCATCGACCTCCAACAGCAGGCAGTTGAACGGCGTGTCGAGCGTGCTGCCGCCGAGGTCGTGCGCGGTCAGCGCGGCGGCCAATTCGGCGGGCGGGGCGTTGTGGAAATAGGCGCTGACGTTGAACGCCTTCGAGCCGTCGCCAATCGACGCGCAGCGCATGCCGCCCAGTGTGAAATCGAAGATATCTGTGGGCATAAGGCCTCCAGATGCGAGATGGGTCGCACCACCGCTGTCCATCTTACCACAGGAACACCGCCTTGTTACCACCGCCACGATTCGTTATCCTGAAATGCATCCATTCACAAGCCGAGGGAGGAGACCCGTGAGCCCTGCAAACGTCCTTGCACAGGCCGTGCACGACGCGCTGATAACCATCCAGGGGATGCTGAGCCAGATCATCGCCTTCGCCCCGCGCCTGCTGGCCGGGCTGATCGTCGGCGTGATCATGTGGCTGATCGCGCGCTGGACGCGCACCTGGGCGCGGCGGCTGGCGCAACGCGGCAAAGCGCCGCAGGAAGTCGAGACGCTGTTCGTCATGGCGGTGTACATCGCCTCGCTGCTGCTGGGCGTGACGATCACGCTGGCGACGCTGGGCGTGCGGGTCTACGCGCTGGTGACCGGGCTGGGTGTCAGCGGGTTGATCGTCGGTTTTGCGCTCAAAGACATCATCGAGAACCTGCTGGCGGGCGCGCTGCTGCTCATCCAGCGCCCGTTTGGCATCGGCGATCTGATCAAGGTCAACGACGTGACCGGCTGGGTGACGCACATCCAGATCCGCTCGACGACGATCAAGACCTTCGACAATCAACAGGTCATCGTGCCCAACCAGACGGTCTACACCAGCGTGCTGACCAACTACCAGACCTACCCTGTGCGCCGCCGCCACGTCTCGCTGGGCATCGGCTACAAGGAGGACCTGGCCCACGCCATGCAGGCGCTGCTCGACGCCGCGCGCGGCGTGGCGGGCGTCGCCACCGTCCCCGCCCCGTTCATTTCCATGGACGATTTTGGCGACAGCGCCATCACCGGCGGGCTGTACTACTACATCGACACGTCAAAGGACGACTTCGCCACCACGCACAACGACGTGCTGGCCGCACTGCAAAAGGCCAGCCGCGAGATGGACATCGATCTACCCTACCCGACGATGGCGATTATCGAGAGCAGCCCGGCTACATAGGAATAAATTCCCAATCTTACCCACCAAATGGGTGATTTCTGTCGTTTTTCAGGTACATTCAATAAGTGGGAATTTGGAAACTGGTAGTGGACAGCGATAGACCGTTTTGCTGGCCTGTCCGTATCAAGGAGGAGATTATGATGGATCAATCAGATCAACAACCCCAATCACGCAGAAAGCGGCCATTCGGACCGCTGGCATGGGTGGGCTTGATCGCTCTGGGAGCCGCCGCAGTGGCCTGCGGCGTGGGCGGCCAGGCCATTGCACCCACACAGCCACCGGGCAGCTCGTACTCAAACGTGGCACCCACCCATGTGCCGTCGGTTACGGCGACACCGGTTCCCACCGACGCGCCTACTCAGGCACCCGTGGGCGGCACCGTGCGCACCAATGAGGACCTGAACGTGCGCTATGGTCCCAGCCAGGACTGCCAGGTGATCGGCCAGTTCAGCGGCGGCACCGAGGTCCAGGTGACGGCCCACTCGCCCGACGGGCAGTGGTGGCAGGTCGACTATAACGGGCAGGCGGGCTGGATGGCGGCAGGCTACACTACCCCCGTGACGGACCTCAGCAACGTCCCGTCGCTGGTGGGGCCAGCCTGCGCGACGGCTGTGCCACCAACCGGCGTGCCACCGACGGCTGTACCGCCAACCGCTGTGCCGCCGACCGCTGTGCCGCCGACTGCTGTGCCACCGACGAGTGCCGGGCCTACGCTCGTCTTCCCGGTGATACCGGTGACGCTCGTCGTGCCGACGCCCACACCATCCAACCAGATCATCACCATCAACCCGTGCATTCTGCTGGGGAACTGCCCGACGGCCACACCGACATCGATGCTGCCTAATCCGGTCATTCCCATCAACCCGATTGTGATCCCGCAACCGTAGCGGGACGGGCGCTAAAAAGCAGCGGGCGCAGGTCTGGCGATCTGCGCCCGCTTGTATTTCGCCGCAGGGAAGTTACCCGGTCAGGTCGTGGGCGGCCAGCGCCGCACCGACAATCCCCGCCTCGTTGAGGAACATGGCCGGCACTACCTCGGCCTGCACCGTGATGTACTTCTTGAAGTGGTCGAACTGCTTGCTGACGCCGCCGCCCAGGATGAAGCGGTCGGGGCTCATCAGCGCCTCCAGCAGTTGCAGATACTCGTTGAAGCGCTTGCCCCACTTCTTCCACGAGAGGTCGTTGGCCTTGCGGGCAGCGTCCGAGGCACTCATCTCAGCATCCTTGCCGCGCAGGATGACGTGTCCGAACTCACAGTTGGGCACCAGGATGCCCTTGACGAACAGCGCCGAGCCCAGCCCGGTGCCGATGGTGACCATCAGCGCCACGCCCTGGTAACCCCGGCCCGCACCGAACGCCATCTCGGCCATGCCTGCTGCATCGGCGTCGTTAAGCAGGCGGACCGGGCAGCCGGTTGCCGTTTCGAACAGCGCGCGGCCATCCGTGCCGATCCACTTCTTGTGCACATTGGCGGCGCTGTAGACCGTCCCGTGGCGGACGACCGCCGGGAAGCCCGCACCGATGGGCCCCTGCCAGCCAAACTTGCGGGCGATGTCGCCCACCACCTCGGCCACCGCGTCCGGCTTGGATGGCTGCGGCGTGGGGATGCGGTAGCGGTCG
Organism: uncultured Chloroflexia bacterium; assembly: GCA_963787375.1. Lineage (GTDB taxonomy): Bacteria > Chloroflexota > Anaerolineae > Aggregatilineales > UBA3940 > CAWBCR01. The sequence goes on from CAWBCR010000031.1 coordinate 107,815, forward strand.
GCCAGCAGCTCGCCCGTATCGGTGTTGACCGGCGCGCCCTTGATGCCCGACCCGCCGATGTCGATGCCCAGGATTTCCATGTGCTCCGCTCCTTGTAACGGCGTGAAGTCCACAGATTATCAGATTCCCAGATCCGTGGATAAGCTTTCTTTGCGGCAGAAAAGAGATTCAGCCCACGAATTACACAAATTTAAGAACAGGAACTGGTGGGGATCACCCTGTATCTATCATAGGCCGAACGGCGCGCGGCGCAAAAGTGGCTGAGGTCAGGCGGCGATCTCCAGCCGGCCCGCCTGCTTCAGCACGTCCGCCGCGTGCAGCGATACCCAGCGCGACGTTTCCTCGCGGTCGACCAGCGCGGGCCACGTGCGGCTGCCATAGGGATTCACCCCGCGCCAGCGGCCATCGGGACGGCGCTGCGCCGCCAGCCAGTCGAGCGCGGGCTGCGCGCCAGGCCGGTCGAGCGCGCCCAGATCGCCCAGCACGCGCAGCGTGAACAGGATATCGACCTGGTAGAACAGCGGGAAGTTCAGCCGCTGCCAGTGGCGGCTGACCGCCCGCGCCGGGTAGTCGGCCTCGACCAGATGGTACGTGTCGAGCAGGAAGGCAGCGCCCTGCTCCAGCGCCGACTTCGACAGGCTCCGTGCGCAGGTCGGCGGGCAGCGCGGCCAGCCCCCACAGCGCACGCACCACGCCCCACGCGCAGGGCATTCCCCAGTTGGCATCGCAGCGGCCATCCCGCCGGACCTCGTCCAGGGTCCGCTCGACGAGCGGCGGTATCAGCGGGTGCCCGGCCCGCCCGGCGTGCAGCACGTAGCGCAGCAGGTTCCCCCAGAAGCAGCCCAGGCCGGTCGTATGGCCGGACCAGCCGCGCTCCAGCTTTCCCCGCACGTCGTCCAGCATGAAGGCCGCGCCGCGCTGCACGCGCGGGTCGCTGCCATCGGCGGCCAGCTCCGCCAGCAGCATCATGCTCCAATGGGTGCTGTGGTACTTGGGCGAATAATGGTTGTTATCGATGGCCCAGCGCCCGCCGTCCGTCTGCCCGGCCAGGATCGCAGTGATGGGATCGCCGGATGCCATCGCGCGGCGCGCAGCCTGCACGTAATCATCCGATTCCGGGCGATCCAGCAAGCGGCGCAGCGCCAGATAGCGGATCGACGGGGTGCGCGCGTCGAGCAGCCACGCGATCAGCGGGTCGCTGCCGGCACTCATCACTGATCCCTCTGGCCCGACTTCTGATTGCGCGCTCGCCACAGCGCCATGAACACGTCGCTGAGCATGGCGGGGATCATCAGCACCACCAGCACGCCGACCAGCGGCCCAACCGGCGGCCTGAGCAACCACGCGACCAGCAGCCCGCCGCCGACCACCAGCGTGCCGTAGGCGCTGGCGATCACCGGCGTGGTGGCGCGCTGCCGCTCCTGGCGCAGCTCTTCCGAGTCGGACTTGTGGGCGCTGTCGCGGTTGAAACGTCGCAGCGCCGCCACGTTGAGCACCAACGAGACGACTTCGACCAACAGCACCAGGATGAGAAGCTGGCGGACCAGCGCGGCGAGGCTTTCGGCTGTCATGGCGAGACCGTCCTTTGGGGTGAGCAGGGCTTGCCCTCAGTATAACGGACAGATCGCAGGCGTGTCACCTCCGTGTGCGCAGCAGCAGCGCGATCAGCCCCATGCCCACCATCAGCACCACCGTTGCAGCCAGCACCGGCCCGGTGGGCTGGTCGAAGAACCGGATGGCGAGGATCGCGCCGATCAGCACCGCGACCAGCGCCAGTTGCAGCAGCGGCGTCAGCAGCCGCCGGATCAGCGGCGGTCGCAGGCGGCGCGGTGCAAAGCGCACGTTGTACACCTCGTCGAGGTGCAGGATCAGCGGCATGGCGTCCAGCCGGAGCGGCGCGCCGTAGTGATCCGCGAAGTTGGGAATCTGCGCCTGATGATGCTGGTAGGCGTCCTCGATGCTGCTGTTGACGACGTGGAAGCGAAAGTCGCGCGATTCGATGGTCTCGCCAGTTAGGTACCCGGTGACGATCACCGCCCGCTCGGCGAACCACGAGTAGAAGACCACCACCGCCCGCCCCTGCCCGGTGAACAGCCCGGCGCAGGTCGTCGCGTGGTGGTCGGCGAAGTACCACACCTGTGCCGGCCCGGCGACGGCGGCCAGCTCCGGGCGACCCGCCTCGCCCACGCGCTGAAAGCCCAGCCGCCGCAGCGTTTCGGCGGCGGGCAGCAGCACCTCCGGCGGCTCGACGACCAACTCGCTGACGTCCTCCGGCTGCATGGCCGCCGCCGCGCAGATTTGCTTCTGATAGGCCAGCAGCGCCAGCGCTGCATCGAACAGGATCAGCGCCAGCACCACGCCCAGAATGACAATCGTGACATTCATCGAGAGGTCAGGCATGGGCATCCTCACACAGCAGTCAGAACGGCGGCGCGATGGGCAGCCCCAGCGCCACCAGCGCAGCCACGACCAGCGGCGCGATGACCAGCGCCGGCAGGAAGTTCCCCACGCGGATCGGCTTGATCTCCAGCAGCGTGCTGATCGCCAGCCCCATGATCAGCACCCCGCCGGTGGCCGTCATCTCCACGATCATCGGGTCGGTGAGCAGCGCATGCGCCTGCGCCGCGAGCAGGCTCAGCCCGCCCTGGTAGACGAGGATCACCAGCACGCTGAACGCCACGCCGAGCCCCAGCGTCGAGGAGAAGGCCAGCGCGGCGAAGCCGTCGAGCATGGCCTTGATGGCCAGCAGGCGGTAGTCGCCGGTCAGCCCGTCCTGGATCGCACCGAGGATGGTCAGCGGCCCCACGCAGAACAACAGCGAGGCCGTCACGAAGCCGCGCACGAACCGCGCCGTTTCCTCATCGCTGCTGCTGCGCGACAGGCGCGCTTCGAGCCACGCGCCGACGCCGTTCAGCCGCTCCTCGATGTGCCACCACTCGCCGAGAATCCCGCCGACCAGCACCGAGCCCAGCACGATCAGCACGTTGGCGGTTTGCAGCGCCATCTGGATGCCGATGACCAGCGTCACCAGCCCCAGCCCGCGCAGCACCGTCTCGCGCACCTGCTCGCCGAGGCGGTTGCCGAACAGCGCGCCCAGCGTCGAGCCGGCCAGCACGGTGACGATGTTGATGAGGGTGCCCGTCATGGATGCTCCTTGCACGTGGTGTTCAGGCATTTATACATGGGAGCGGGTCGGGGGGCAAACGGCGGGGAGGAGGATTGGGGGCTCTGCCCCCGCACCCCCGGCAGGGGATTCGATCCCCTGCACCCCGTTCGTCTCGCTGCACGAGTTGCGTACCTCCGAATTCGGAGGTACAATGAGATTGTTCACCAAGCTTGCCTGTCACCTGACTGACAAGAAAGACATTGTAATGGAGCACGACGATATCGTATCGCTGTTTGGGGGAACAAAGGAACTGCTCGACCGCATTCAGTACTATCTCGATGAAAATGTCGACCAGCGTATCATCGGGCCGCTGCGCAAAAAGGGAATCACCGTCCACACGCCGCAGGAACAGAGCATGCGGACAGAGGTCAACGATACATTGCAGCTTGCAAAGGCGACTGAGCTGGGCTGCGTGCTGGTGACGGCTGATCAGGATTTCATGGCGATCAACGAGGCGATTAACGACCTGTGGGTCGAACACGGAACGGTGCACGCGGGGATCGTGTTTGTGTCAGGCCCGCGCTCGCCCGGCGTGCTGATCGCGCAGCTAGAGCAGATCGTCAGAGAACGGGAGCCGGAACAGATGTACAACCTGTTCTGGCCCATTTAAGAAACGACACGATCACGAGCGCCAGGAGCGCCAGAATCGTATGAGTGAGACAAACGTGTTGAAGACGGTACAGATCGTCAGCACGCCGGACGTGCTGGGCGGGAAGCCGTGCCTTGAGGGGCGGCGCGTCAGCGTCCAGCAGATTGCCGACTACCATCATGCGGGATGGCCCGTCGCGGAGATCTCGGAGGCGTTGGGCCTGTCGCTGGCCGAAGTCCACGCTGCGCTGTCCTACTACTACGAGCACCGGGACGAGATCGATGAGGCAGCCCGTGCCGCGCAGGCCAGGACCGCGCAGGTGCTCGCCGAGCGGGAGCGGCTTGCGGAAGGCCCAAACCTGCTCGACGCGGTGATGACGGCGGCGGCGGTTGCCACCGAGTACCACATATCGGATCGCACCGTGCGTGAGGCCATCCAGCAGGGCTGGATCGAGGCACTCAAGAGCGGCGGGACGTGGCTGATTCGCCGTGCCGACGCCGACGCGCGCTGGGGAGATCGCAAGCGGGAATAGGCTATGCCGCCCGGCGCGGGCGCATCCCCAGCAGGAAGCGCGTCACGCCGGTCAGCTTGGCCAGCTCGACCAGCCCGGCGCTGATCAGCAGCGTGGGCAGCGCGATCAACGCGAACTTGGCAGCAATGCTGATCGACAGCGGCGTGATGTAGAACGCCAGCGCGACCAGCACCGTCTGGTGCAGGATGTACAGCGGGTATGATACCTCGCTGGCATAGGCCAGCAGCCGCGTGCGCCGCCTGAAGATCGCCTGCCCCGCCCCGAACAACCCTACGATCCAGCACCACGTGTTGAGCACCGTCGCCGCGCAAAACGGGATATAGGCCGGGCTCGAATAGCCGGGTGCGGGCCGGTCGCCGATGATCCACACCATCAGCAGGATGGTCGTGGTCAGCACGGCGGCGACCGCCAGCGCCAGCCGCCACTGCCGCCGGATGGCATCCATAATGCGCACGTCCGACACGACGACGAAGCCGGCGACCAGCATCCCGGCGAACAGCGCCACGTTGGCCCAGTCATCGACGAAGTTGTAGTAGCCGGGATAGCGCGCGCGGAAGGCGATCTCGGTCAGCACGAGGGGCAGCGGCAGCAGGAAGATCGCGCCGGGGCGGGCGAGGAACGCGGCCAGCCGGTCCATCAGCGGGCGGGCGCGCCGGCTGCGCAGCGCGAGCAGCAGCGGCAGCGTCACCAGCGAAAAGACGAACAGGTACAGGATGAACCACAGGTGGTGGTAGGTGATGATCCCATCGCGCACACCCTGGGTGAAGTACAGCGGGAAGAAGGTCGTATAGCTGCCCAAGGAACTGGCTGCGCGAGACGAGACCGTAATACACCTGCGGCGGGATCAGCACCACGAAGCCGAACACGAACGGGATGAAGATGCGCTGCACCCGCTCGCCGACGATCTGCCCGCCGCTGCGCTTGCCCAGCGCGAACCGCAGGCTGCATCCCGCCAAGAAGAACAGCAGCGGCATGTGCCACAGGTGCAGAAACGCGACCGGGAACGTGCCAACAAGCAGGCTGCGCTGCGGGTTGACGACCACGAAATTGTAGAACGGCGTGAAGACCAGCCCGGTGTGAAACACGATCAGCAGCAGGACGGCCATAGCGCGCAGCGCGTCGACGTGGTGCAGGCGCTCCGACGGCGCCACACGGGGCAGCGGGGCCATCAGATCCATTCCAGGAGGCGCAGGACGGCCAGCAGCACGGCGGCCAGCGCCGCCATCAGCCCCAGCACGAACGGAATACCCCACCACACGTTGAAGGGCGGCCAGGTATGCTCGAAGTTCATGCCGTAGAAGCCGCTGATGACCGTCATGGTGCCAATCAGCAGCGTGAAGACCGTCAGGCGGTTGACCACGCGGTTGAGCCGGTTCGACACCGCCGACATGTACAGGTCGGTGATGCTGGTCAGCGTGTCGCGGAAGGTGTTGACCATGTCGGCGATCCACATCAGGTGGTCGGAGATATCGCGCAGGTAATACTGGAGCGTGCTCTGGTCGATGAAGGGCAGGCTGTGGTGCGAGAGCACGTTGAGGATCTCGCGCTGGGGCCACACCACGCGCCACATCTCGACCATCGTGCGTTTGAGGGTGAACAGCCGGCTCAACACCTCGGTACCGGATTCTCCGACGACGCTGTCTTCGAGGTCCTCGACGGCATCGCTGATCTGGTCCAGGATGGGAAAGTAGCTGTCGATGACGGTATCCATCAGCACGTACAGCAGGTAGCTGGACGACATATCAAGCTGGCCGGAAGAAGGCGGCACGCGGCGGGCCGTCGCTGCGATGGCGGGCTCGTCTGCCGCGTGGACGCTCACGACGAAGTTATGCCCGGTGAAGATGTCCATCTCACGGAAATCCAGCTCGCTGCCGTCGAACGCAACCGGGTTGAGGATGGTAAACAGGTACAGTGGGTATTCCTCGATCTTGGGCCGCTGGCGGTGGTTGGTGGTGTCCTCAATCGCCAGCGGGTGGAAGGCGAACACGTCGCGCATGACGCGAATGTCGTCGGCGGTCGGCCCGGTCATGTCGACCCAGATCGTGTCGTCCGAGGTTTTCAGCAGGTCGGGCAGATCGGCAGGGGCGACGGCGCGGGGGCCGTCGGCGCTGTAGACGGTTATCAGCATGGCGTCGTCGCTCCATGATGTGTGCGCTGTTCTGCCGCATACACTAATCGGAATCGCTCGTTCGCGCAATAGGCGTGAGACGGCTTTCTTACTTCCCCCGGCGGATGGTGCGCGCCGACAGGCGGTCGATGAGACGCGGGGCGACGATCCGCAGCAGCGGGCTGAAGCGCCCCTCGAAGGTCATCACGCGCTGGCGCTGGCGGCGCGCGGCGGCGTCGACGATGTGGCGGGCGCAGTCGGCGGCGCTCATCTGCCCGGCGATGGGCCGGGCGCGCGCGCCGAGCGGGCTGCCGTCTGACCCAAGGGCCCGCTGCCGGATCTCGCTCTCGACAAAGCCGGGATAGACCATCGTCACGCTGACACCGTCATCGGCAAGCTCGATGCGCAGCGAATCGAAGAAGCCCACCATGCCGAACTTGCTGGCCGAATAGCCGCTGACGCCCGGCGCAGCCGCCCTGCCGGCGATGCTCGATACCGCGACGATGCGCCCCCGGCTGGCCTTGAGGTGCGGCAGGGCATAGTAGGTGACAGCGATGCTGCCCATCAGGTTGACCTGCACCAGCCGCTCGATCACGTCGAGGTCGGCCAGCCGGTCGAGGCGGCTCCACATGCTGATCCCGGCGTTGTTGACCAGCGTATCGAGCCGGCCAAAATACGCCACGCAGCGCTCGACGAGCGTGCGGCACTGCTCGCGGTCGGTGACGTCGGTGGGCACGGTCAGCGCGTCGCCGCCGGCAGCGCGGCACTCGGCGGCGACCTGCTCCAGGCGCGAGGCGTCACGCGCGGCGAGGGCCAGCCGCGCGCCCTGCGCGGCCATCTGGCGCGACACTTCCGCGCCGATGCCGCTCGACGCCCCGGTGACGATCACGACGTTGTCTTTGAATGGCGTGCCGGTCATGAGTGCTGCCTCATATGCTCTGTGTGCGAATCACGCCGATTACCCTAATGCGAGTTTGCCATTCGCGCAATTCGCGCCATTCTGGCTTCTGCTGGCGCGCCCGTGTTCATGATTGCAGCACCCACAATGGTGCTATAGAATCCTGGCTGCCAGGACCGTCAGGACTGAGACGCTTCATCAACGAGGTAGGGTCCTGACCGTTTCAAACGATTTCTTGTTCAAGAGGGGCAAGCAATGAACGCTGATCTGGAGAACGGTTGGCTGGTCAAGAAGCCGAGCGCCCTGGTTCCGCTGGCGATGTCACTCGCGGCCCTGGCCCTGGTCGTGGGCCACGCGGCTGTCTATGGCATTGTCCACGAAGCAGATGAAGGTGCCGCTGCCCATATCTTTCAACTGCTCATGGTTGCGCAGCTACCATTTGTTGCTTTCTTCGTACTCAAGTGGCTGCCGCAGCGGCTGCGAGAGTCGCTGCTGGTGCTCGCGCTGATGGCTGGCGTATGGCTCGCCGACTTTGCCGCAGTCTATTGGCTCACCTAGCCACTGGTTTGAGCCTGAGATGCCCGCGCAGGGCGCGACAGAGGACACAAGAGGGGATTATGGATGTTCTTGATGGACCGAATCTCTTCTCTTACGCGCCATCGTCGCCTGGGAAGATGGGCAGCGGCTGGCCCATGATGGGCGGCAGCGGCTTGCGCAGCACGTCGACCAGCGCGACGAGCGTCGAGCCAAATTCGCGGATGCGGCTGTAGGTCAGCGAGACGCGCGAGTAGCCCCACGGGCGCTGGTAGTCGGCGGCGACGCCCACCGCGTCGACGCCCAGCGCGCGGCAGGTCATCAGCGCGCGCGGCAGGTGGAACTGCTGGGTGAGCAGCACGGCGTCGGTCACGCCGAAGATGTGGCGGGCGCGGTAGCAGCTATCGTACGTGCGGCGACCGGCGTAGTCGAGGACGATGGCATCCGGCGGCACGCCCAGCCGGATGGCGTAGGCGCGCATCGCGCCCGGCTCATTGTAGTCGGCGGTGCTGTTGTCGCCGGTCAGCAGCAGTACCTCGACCCGCCCCGTGTGGTACAGGTCGGCAGCAGCGGCGATGCGGTCGGCCAGCATGGGGCTGGGCGCGCCGCTGGCGTAAATCTGCGCGCCGAACACAATCGCCACCCGCCGCACCGGGGCGCTGTCGGCGGAATAGGTGTAGCGCGCTGCCCAGGCGGCCACGCCTGCCCGTGCGGCAAACGGCAGCGCGATGACGATCATCAGGCCGATCAGCACGATTCGCATGGTGTGTCTCACCGTTCGCTTCGACCGCATACCAACCCCTGCTATACTATAAGCGCCAACCCATCGACAGTGTAACAGCCGCCGCGCCAGGCTGCCCTACGCCTGCCTGACGGCGCGCTCACGGCCTGCTGACGGCGCAGCCGGCCAGAAAGGATGTCCGATGCTCGACCTCGCCATCATGCTGGAAGGCCAGAACGGCCTGAACTGGCCACGCTTCAAGCGCATCGCGCAGGCCGTCGAAGACCTGGACTTCGCCGGCCTGTACCGTTCCGACCATTACACCAACGCCGGCCCGCCCGACCTCGACTCGCTGGAACTGTGGGTCTCGCTGACATGGCTGGCGAGCAACACCAGCCGCATCGACTTCGGCCCGCTGGTCACGCCGGTGTCGTTCCGGCACCCCACGCTGACCGCGCGCATGGCGGCGGCAGTCGACGACCTGAGCGGCGGGCGGCTGTGGCTGGGGCTGGGCGCAGGCTGGCAGGACCGCGAGCACCACAACTTCGGGCGCGACCTGTTGAGCGAGCCGGAGCGCTTCCAGCGGTTCGACGAGGGGCTGGAGGTCATCACGCGGCTGCTGGCACAGCGACGAGCCGGTCAGCTTTGCGGGCCGCTACTTTTACCTCGACGAGGCGATCCTGCTGCCGCGCCCGCAGCGGCCCGGCGGCCCGCCGATCCTAGTCGGCGGCAACGGCACGAAGTACACCCTGCCGCGCGTGGTGAAATACGGCGCGAAATGGAACTGCGTCTACCTCCGCCCGGACCAGTTCAAGAAGAAGAGCGAGAAGCTCGACGCAGATGCTGGCCGAGGCGGGCCGCAAGCCCGGCGACGTGCACCGCTCGATGATGACCGGCTGCTGGTACGGGCGCGACGAGGCCGCCATCCAGAAACGCATCGACGCCCACCCGCGCTACACCTCCGTTGAGGAGGTCCGCCAGCGCGGCGCGCTGATCGGCGTCGCCAGCCAGCTTGTCGACCAGATCGGCGAGTTAGCCGAGGCCGGCGTGCAGCGCATCATGCTGCAATGGCTCGACCTGGACGACATCGACGGGCTGGAAGGGATTGCGCGCGACGTGATGCCGCAGGTGGCGAAGTGACGCCATGACCGGCGATATCACGTTCTACACCACCGACGGCGACGACGGCACGACCGGCCTGCTGGGCAAGGGGCGCGTCAAGAAGTACCACCCGCAGCCGGAAGCCACCGGCGAAGTCGACGAGACGCAGGCGGCGCTGGGCGTGGCCCGCGCGCAGATGGCGGATCGGCAGGCGGCGCAGGCCGTGCTGCGCATCCAGCGCGACCTGTATCACCTGATGGCCGAGCTTTCCGCGACAAAGGAAACCGCGCCGCAGTTCCGTACCATCGACGCGCAGCGTGTGACGTGGCTCGAACAGCAGACCGACCTGTACGGCGCGCACCTCGACCTGCCGCCGGCCTTCACCGTCAGCGGCGACAGCGCCGCCGGGGCCGCGCTCGACCTGGCGCGGACGGTCTGCCGCCGCGCCGAACGGCGCGTGGTCAGGCTGCTTGACGATGGCATTATCGAAAACGCCGAGATCGTGCGCTATCTCAACCGGCTGTCGTCGCTGCTATTTGTGCTGTCCCGGCATGAGGATGCGCTGAGCGGGCACGGCAGCGCCACGCTGGCTGCGGATGAGTCCGGGTGAGGGGTCCGTACGTAAAAACGACAATGAGCGTCACCTGGCCTGTGGCGCTCGTTGTCTAAGGAGGAGGAGAGAACAATACGATGCTTCGGATGGCTTACGCTACTGTCCTTACTATAGGGTAATTTCCAGCGGGGTGGTATGGGGGAAAACCCTACGTTGCCTGATAGGTTCTGAGAGTCGCTAGCGGCCTGGATGCGGTACACTTCCTGCGACAGACCTGACGACAAGGGAGCATCCATGCGAGACGTGTGCATCATCGGCATCGGGCAGACGGCCATCGGCGAGCAGTGGGACCTCAGCCTGAGGCATCTGGCGTTCAGCGCGCTGCAGGCCGCCTACGCCGACTCGAAGCTGGCTGAGGCGGGCGTCGAGCGGCCCGACGCGCTGTTTGTGGGCAACATGCTGGCCGCGCGGCTCAACCAGCAGGCGCAGCTTGGCGCGCTGGTCGCCGACTTCTGCGGCTGGCGTGGCATCGAGGCGACCACGGTCGAGGCGGCGTGCGCATCAGGCGGGGTGGCGTTCCAGGCGGCGGTGCGAGCGGTCGCCAGCGGCATGGCGAACGTGGCCGCCGTGTGCGGCGTCGAGAAGATGACCGACGCGGGCAAATCGGAGGTGACCTCCGCGCTGGCGACCGCCGCCGATGCCGATTACGAGGGCGTGCACGGCGTGACGTTCGTCGCGCTCAACGCGTTGATCATGCAGCGCTACATGTACGAGCACAGCATCCCGCACGAAGCGTTCGCCGCGTTCCCGATCAACGCCCACCACAACGCCGTGAACAACCCCAACGCCATGTTCCGCGAGGAGATCAGCGAGAAGACCTACCGCCGCGCGACGGTCATCGCGCCGCCGATCAACCTGTACGACAGCTCGCCGGTGTGCGACGGCGCAGCGGCGGCTATCGTCGTGCCGGGCGACATGGCGCGCGACATCGCCGGCGTGACGCCGGTCCGCGTGCTGGCGAGCGCCACCGCCACCGACAGCCTGAACCTCGACGACCGGCGCAACGTCATCGAGCTGGACGCGGCGCGGCTGAGCGCGCAGAAAGCCTACACGATGGCGGGCATCGCGCCGCGCGACGTGGACGTGTTCGAGGTGCACGACGCGTTCTCGATCATGGCGGCGCTGAGCCTGGAGGCGGCGGGCTTCGCCGAGCCGGGCTGCGCGACCGTGCTGGCCCGCGACGGCGAGATCGCGCCCGGCGGCGGGTGCCGATCAGCACGATGGGCGGGCTGAAGGCGCGCGGCCACCCGGTCGGCGCGACGGGCGTGTACGAGATCGTCGACGTGGTGACGCAGCTACGCGGCCAGGCCGGCGCGAACCAGGTCGCCGGGGCCGAGGTCGGCATGACGCAGAACATCGGCGGCACCGGCGCGACGGTCGTGACGCACATCCTGGGGGTGTGAAGACATCAGTCCACAGATGGCACGGATCAGGAATTCATATAATCTGTGTCATCTGTGAAATCTGTGGGCTGATATTCATATGGCAGCGCCCGGCGGAAGTCCAGCTCTCCGCCGGGCGCTGTGTGTGAGGATAAGCGGCTTAGCCGCCCGACCGACCCTGGAATGTGGCGTTCAGCCCCTGGATAAGCTGCTGGCGCTCCGTGTCGGTCAGCACGGCGTTGGGGTGCAGCATGGTGTAGTTCGAGGGCGGCATGCGGCCCGACAGGATCTGCTCGGCGAACCGACCGCCCTCGCCGCCGCCGAACTCACCACTCGGAAACTGCCCGTTGTTAGCCGGCGGGGTCTGCCCGCTGCCGGGCTGCGGGACTTGCCCGCTGGGCGGCCTGAAGCCCTCGCCACCGCCGAAGTCTCCACGGCCACGGCCCGACGCCTGCCCGGCCAGCATCGCGCCCAGCCGGTAGGCGAGGTCATTCTGCTGGGCGAAACGGTCGCCCTCACCGCGCCCGCCGTTGACCGAGAAGTCAAGCTGAGCGCGCCCACGCATCACGTCGTAGTACACCAGCCACGACGCCGGGGCCACGTACGAATACCACGGCCAGACGGTCTCGTTGCTGTGGCAGTCCATGCAGGCCCGCTGGGCGAGTGCCTGCGTCTGCGGCGAATCCCAGGCGATGGGCGTCTGCACCGGCGGGTCCGCGCGGTTGACCGGGATAAACTGGATGGTGACGAACAGCGCGAGGATCACGCCGCCGCCGATCAGCAGGATGAGGCGCAGCCAGCGCCGCCGCGGGCGCGGCGGGGACGAATCGGCTGGGACATCCGGTGATGGTGATGGTTGATCAGTCATATCATTCCCCTCTGGCGAAAGTGTGATGGGCGCGGCAGGCAGCCTGCACCATCCCCTCAGATGCTGGCCTGATAGGCGGTCACTGGCTGCCGCCGCGATCCCTGAGGCATAACACGCGGGGGAGTATACAGAAAGCTTGTTTCGAAACGATAAACGTCTGATTAAGAAATTGTGAGGATTGTCATCCGGCGCGGGCCCCAGCCGGCACGCGCGCTTCAGGCACGGCCAGCACCGGCACGAGCCCGTCCGCGTAGCCGATGTCAAACAGCATGCCCTCCGATATCTCGCCCATCATGCGGCGCGGCTCCAGGTTGACGACAAACAGCGCCTGCCGGCCCTCGACTTCCTGCGGGTTCTGCCGCTCCTGCTTCATGCCGACCAGGATCGTGCGCCGGTGGTCGCCAAAATCGACCGTCAGCTTCACCAGCTTATCCGACCCCTCGATGTCCTCGACGCGCTCAATCGTGCCCACGCGGATGTCGATCTGCTCCAGAACGCGGGTGGATATCGCCGGTTTGACCGGCGCTGGTTCGAAGCGCGCTGCGCTGCCCATGAGTTCACTCCTCGCTGTGCAATCTGTTGACGGCAGCGCAGCCGGGTGTGAAGCGCCGCCTGTCTCCACTATACTTACGGTGTCAATTCTTGCACAGAACTTAGAGGCAGCAGCATGGCAGACACCTTCAAAGACAACGTGGCGATCATCACCGGCGCGTCGAGCGGCATCGGGCGCGACATGGCGCTCCAGATGGCGGCGCAGGGCGCAAAGCTGGTGCTGGCCGCGCGCCGCGCCGACCTGCTGGAACAGGTGGCGGCGGAATGTCGCGCCGCCGGGGGCGAGGCGCTGGCCGTGCCCACCGACGTGAGCGAGCAGGCGCAGTGCGAGGCGCTCATCCGGCGCAGCGCGGAGCATTACGGGCGCATCGACACGCTGATCAACGACGCCGGGACGAGCATGTGGTCGCGCGTCGACGCGCTGCAGGACCTGAGCGTCATCGAGCGCGTGATGCGCGTCAACTACCTGGGCAGCGTGTGGTGCACGTATTATGCGCTGCCGGCGCTCGAGGCCAGCCGGGGGCGCATCGGCGTGGTGAACAGCCTGGCCGGCAAGACGGGCGTGCCGGAGCGCTCCGGGTACTCGGCCAGCAAGCACGCGCTGACCGGCTTCTTCGACACGCTGCGCATCGAGTTGGTGGGCAGCGGCGTCAGCGTGACGATGGTCTTCCCGGCGTTCGTGGCGTCGGGCTATCACGCGCGCATCCCCGGCCCCGACGGCCAGCCGCTGGGCGACGAGCAGCCGGTGGACTACGGCCACGCCATGCCGACCGCGACCTGCGCGCGCATCACACTGCGGGCGCTGGCCCGCCGCCGCCGCGAGGTGATCATGACGCCGCGCGGCAAGCTGGGGATGTGGATCAAGGTCATCGCGCCGGGGCTGGTCGACACGATGGCGCGGCGGGCGGTGTCGAGCGGGCGGTAGGGAGATCAATCCACAAAGGGCGCTTTTCTTTGGGGGTCAAAGAGAGACCTGCTGCCCGCGCAGTACGCTATACTCAGTTTATCAGCCTGAGCACCCAGTCAAGAAAGACAGCCACCGATGACCATCCGAGACGGGGTGATCTACCCGCCAGCCCGCTACCCCGCCGGCGAGAACCCGTTCCGAGGACGCAGCACTGCGCCTGCCCCGCTGCCTGCCTACGACGCTGACAGGCTGCCTGCGCTCGTCGCCGACAACCACCCGCTGTGGGTCGCGCTGTTCGACCGGGCGTGGCAAATCGCCTTCTCGAACCTGCGCCAGCCGGAGCCGCAATCAGGCTTCGTCGCCAGCTTCATCGACACCGCCTTCAACGACAACACCTTCATGTGGGACTCGTGCTTCATGACGATGTTCGGGCGCTACGCCCGCCGGCTGTTCGACTTCATGGGCACGCTCGACAACTTCTACGCCAAACAGCACGCCGACGGCTTCATGTGCCGCGAGATCAACACCTTCACCGGGCGCGACGTGTTCACCCCACAGGACCCGTCGAGCACGGGCCCGCCGATCATGGCCTGGACCGAGTGGGCGCACTACACGCTCAGCGGCGACCTGGCCCGCCTGCGCGACGCGTTCCCGGCGCTGGTGGCCTATCACCTGTGGTGGCGCGACTGGCGCACCTGGCCCGACGGCTCATACTTCACCACCGGCTGGGGCTCCGGCATGGACAACCAGACACGCGTGCCCGATTCGCAGCACCATCACCGCCACTACACCTGGGTCGACGCGACGATGCAGCAGGCGCTCAACGCCCGCACACTGATCCAGATCGGGCAGGCGCTGGGCCGCGACGAGTTCGAGGCCGACCTCGCCGCCGAGTTCGAGCGGCTGGCGGTGCTGGTCAACGAGAAGCTGTGGGATGAGGCGTCTGGCTTCTACACCGACCGCGCGCCGGACGGGACGCTCAGCCCGGTTAAGAGCATCGGCGCATACTGGGGGCTGCTGGCGGGCGTCGTGCCCGACGACAGGGCCGCGCAGCTGATCGCGCACCTGTCCGACCCGGCGCAGTTCAACCGCCCGCACCGAGTCCCCTCGCAGCCGGCAGACAGCCTCGGTTACGACGCCGAGACAGGCGCGTACTGGCGCGGCGGCGTGTGGTCGCCCACCAACATGATGATCCTGCGGGCGCTCACCGGGCGCGGCGAGGATGCCTTGGCGTATGACATCGCCCGCAACCACGTTCACAACGTGGCGCAGGTCTTCGAGCAGACCGGCACGCTGTGGGAGAACTACGCGCCGGAGCGCCCTGCCCCCGGCCAGCCGGCCCGGCCCGACTTCGTCGGCTGGACGGGCCTGTCGGCGATTGCCATCCCGCTCGAATACCTGATCGGGCTGCGGCCCGACGCGGGCGGCGAGTCGCTGCTGTGGGACGTGCGTCTCGTCGAGCGGCACGGCACGCGACGCTATCCACTCGGCGCGGCCACGCTCGATCTGCTGTGCGACGCCCGGCCCGACGAGCTTGCCCCGCCCCGGCTCACAGTCAGCGCGGATCGGCCCTTCACGCTGCGCGTGCGCTGGGCAGGCGGCGCGCAGACGTGGGCCATCACGCCCGGCGAGCACGTGCTGTCGGCAGGCGGCTGACAACCTGTATCGTCTCTTGCGGATCTCTCGATCCGACTTGACAGGCATCACGAACGAAAGGATGGACACGCATGTTACCCCAGACGAATCCCCCCGAGCAGCTTCCTGTCGAACGACCCCGGCCCACCCGCACCATGTCATGGTGGCGCGTGCTGCTGGCCGGCGTATTCTTCTACGTGGTGGGTGTCGTCGTCCTGATCATGACCGGCAACCCGATACTCTTCCCCACCGTGGTCCTGATAGGCAGCTTCATGGTGCCCGTCACCTACGTAACCTTCTTCTACAATCACCGCCACCTGAGCCGCCTCACGATGCCCACCGTCGCGCTCAGCTTCTTCTACGGCGGCCTGCTGGGCGTGTTTGCAGCAGCGATCCTTGAGCCGCTGTTTATTCATCGCCTTGACCCGGCCAGCTTCCTGATCGTCGGCCTGATCGAGGAATTTGCCAAGATACTAGGCGTGCTGGTCATCGCCCGGCGGGCCGCCACGCACGACTCGGAGCTGGATGGCCTCATCCTGGGCGCGGCAGCCGGTATGGGCTTCGCCGCGCTGGAGAGCACCGGCTACGCTTTCACCGCTTTTCTGCAAAGCGGCGGCAGCCTCTCGGCAACAGTTTCCGTCGAACTGCTGCGCGGGCTTCTCTCGCCCATCGGGCACGGCACCTGGACCGCCATCCTGGCCGGCGTGCTGTTCCGCGAGAGCCGCCCCGGCCATTTCCACTTCAACCTGAAGGTGCTGGCGGCCTACCTCGGCGTGGTGATCCTGCACGCGCTGTGGGATGGCGCTGCCAGCGGTCATGAGCGCGCTGGTGTTCCCCGGTCTGGATATATTCATCGGACAGGTTGTCGTGGGCGGCACCGGCCTGTTTGTCCTGTGGCGGCGCTGGCGCGAGGCGAGACGGCTGCAAGAGGCCAACCTGCTGCCGGCGACCGGCGAGTAGGCCCGGCGAAAATGCACTCCAATGCGGGGATGTTTAGGCATACTTAAACAATTTGTTTCAAAACTTGACTTCTCCTTTAGAGTGTGTCAAAATCATGGACAGTGGGTGATGCGGCACCTGCCGCGGCTGCCCGATACCCCTGCCTCATGTGGAGATTCGTTCTATGGAGCCTACCGACCTCGCAAGTGAAGACGGCGTGCGCGTTGGCGACCGCAGTACGTTAGCCGCCGCCGAAGAAGTTCTTTCCGGCACCAGCAAAAAAGACTGATCGGGCGGCTGCTGCCCTTCCTGGGGCCGGCCTTCATCGCCTGCGTGGCCTACATCGACCCCGGCAACTACGCCACCAACATCTCAGGCGGGGCGCAGTATGGCTACATGCTGCTGTGGGTCATCGTCGCCAGCAACCTGATGGCCATGCTCATCCAGTCGATGTCGGCCAAGCTGGGCATCGCCACCGGCAAGAACCTGGCCGAGATGATGCGCGATCACTGCCCGCGCTGGGCGGGCTTCGGGCATGTGGGTCATGATGGAGCTGGTGGCGATGGCGACGGACCTGGCCGAGTTTCTCGGCGCGGCGCTGCGGTTTCAACCTGATCGTGCCCGGCATCTTCGCCGGTTGGGGGCCATCACCGGACTGCCGGCGCTGCTCGTCCCGGCGGTGTTGATGGCGCACTGACGTTCGTCGTGCTGCTGCTGGAGCGCACGGCTTCCGGCCCATCGAGGCCTGATCACCGGCGCTGGTGGGCATCATTGCGGCCTGCTACCTGATCGAGACGATCTCGACTGGCCCGACTGGGCGCTGATCGCCTATCACGCAGTCGTGCCGATCTTCTCCGGCCCGCAGAGCGTCCTGCTGGCGACCGGCATCCTGGGCGCGACGGTGATGCCGCACGCCATCTTCCTGCATTCGGCGCCTGATGCAGGGCCGGATCGTGGTCCGCGACCCCCAGAAGCTGCGCCGCCTGTACCGCTTCGAGCTGGTCGACGTGGGGATTGCGATGGGCATCGCCGGATTGGTCAACGCCGCCATGCTGATCATGGCCGCCTCGACGTTCTTCGTGAACGGCCTGAGCGACATCGGCACCATCGAGGAGGCGCACCGCACGCTGACGCCGCTGCTGGGCGGCGCATCGAGCCTGGTGTCTTCGCTGTCTCGCTGCTGGCCTCCGGGCACTCGTCGTCGACGGTCGGCACGATGGCCGGGCAGATCATCATGCAGGGCTTCGTCCACCGGAAGATCCCGATGTGGGTGCGGCGGCTGGCCACCATGCTGCCGTCCTTCATCGTGATCGGCGTGCGGCTGGAGCCCACGCGGACGCTGGTCCTCAGCCAGGTGGTGCTGAGCTTCGGGCTGCCGTTCGCCATCATCCCGCTGGTGGTCTCACGGCGCATCGTGATATTATGGGCGTGCTGGTCAATCGCAAGGTGACGACGGCCATTGCCAGCCTGGTCGCGCTGCTGATCGTGGCGCTGAATATCTTCCTGCTCGTTCAGATCGTTCGCAGGAGCCTAGGCCGATGTTCAGAGCACATCCTGGTCCCGCTCGACGGTTCGCGGCTGGCCGAAGCCGCGCTGCCGGCTGCCGCCTACGTGGCGCAGGCGTTCGACGCGCCGGTGACGCTGCTGCACATCGTCGAGCGCGACCCGCCGGGGAGCGTCCACGGCGAGCATCACCTGGTCAGTCGAAGCCGAGGCGCAGAGTTATCTTGAGGAGCTCGCCGCGCGCGCGTTCCCGCCGGGCGTGACGGTCGACCTGCACGTGCACACCGCCGAAGAGACCGAGCCAGGTGGCGCGCAGCATCGCCGAGCACGCCGGGGAGATGTTCAGCGACCTGATCGTGCTGTGCGCGCACGGGCGCGGCGGCCTGCGCACTCTGCTGTTCGGGCGCATCGCGCAGCAGGTCATCGCGCAGGGCGGCGGGGCGTCGGTGCTGGTGGTGCAGCCCACCGAAAGCGGTGGCGCACCGGAATTCATCTGCCGCCGTGCTGCTCGCCCCGCTGGACGGCAACCCCGACCACGAGCAGGGGCTGCCCATCGCCCGCGAGGCTGGCCCGCGCCTGCGGCGCGCACGCTGCACCTGGTCATGGTGGTGCCGACGCTGGGCACGCTCAGCGGCCGATCGGCCGGCGCCGCCATGCCTGATGCCCGGCGCGACCTCCGCCATGCTCGACATGTCTGAGGAAGAAGCCGCCGCCTACCTGGAGCAGCAGGCGCTCCCCCTGCGGCAGGCCGGGCTGACGATCACCGCCGAAGTGGCACGCGGCGACCCCGCCGACGTGATCTCCGGCACCGCGCAGCGCATCGAGGCCGACCTGATCGTGATGAGCACGCACGGCAAGACCGGCCTGGACGCCTTCTGGTCGGGCAGCCTGACGCCCCGCATCGCAGGCCGGGAAAGCATCCCCTTGCTGCTGGTGCGCGTCGAGGGGCCGGGCGCCGATCCCCTGCGCTGATCCACCATCACATAACATCCCCCATCTTAAGCTATCCTTAAGTTTGACAATAAACAGCCTTAAGGCAGTTCTTCTCCGCCGCGCGCTACAGTCAGGATAGTTGATGGATCGTAGCAATGGAGAAGATTAAGATGTTATCAACTACAAGGCGAATTACCGTGATTGTCGTGGCCCTGGCGCTGGTGCTGGGGGGCCTAGCTGTCCTTTCAATCGGTGCCCCAACCGCGCACGCGGCGCTGCTCACGACGCCCGAACTTGGCGATGCCTACTTCACCAACACCCTCACTTCCCAGATTGTCGATACCCAGCAGGACATCGCCCTGCCGGCTGGTCCCTACACCCTGCTGATCCCGCAGGGCACATTCAGTGAGCCCGTCAGGGTGACACTGTACAGCACCGACGCGACAGCCTTCGCCGGGATGAATCCGCGCGATGGCGCGCCCGTGCTGGCCTTTGACCTGCGCATCACCGACCCGAAGACCGGCGACACAGTCGCTCAGTCCAACGAGCCGCTGACGCTCACCGTCACCAGCGACATGGTCACCCTGGGCAGCCAGTTCGAGCAACTGACGGCAGACGGCCAGCTCGCACCGGTCATCATGGGCGTGCATGCCGCGCTCGGCACCATGCAGGTGATGCTGTCACAGCCCAACGGCGTGGGCGTGATCACGATGCCGTCCGTGGAGAACTTCACATATCTGGCGAATATCCAGTAGCTCTGTTGTCGCAGAGCTAGTCGGCGGCGCGTGGGACGCCGTTCAGGGCAGGCCATCCCATTTCAAGCGGGCCTGCCCGTTTTGTTTCCCGCGTGGAATCCGGCAGCGCCGCCGTCTACAATCAAGAAGAGCGGCGGCTGTTTACCCCGCACGCTCGAAACTGCCATTGGAGGATAGCTATATGCAGGCCATTGCCCTTACCCCCGCCACGAAGGAAGTTCACCTGACCGAACGCAAGGAGCCGATGCTCACCGCGCCCGACGAGATCAAGCTGCGTGTCCTTGAAGTAGGCATCTGCGGCACGGACCGAGAGGAGGCTGCCGGCTTCCGGGGCACACCTGCGCCCGGCGAGAAGGACCTGGTGCTGGGCCACGAGATGTTCGGACAGGTGGTCGAGGTGGGGCCGAAGGTCAGCGCCGTGAAGCCCGGCGACTACGCCGTCTTCACCGTGCGGCGCGGCTGCGGCCACTGCGCGCCGTGCGCCATGAACCACAGCGACATGTGCTACACCGGCGACTACATCGAGCGCGGCATCAAAGAGCGCGACGGCTACCAGACCGAGCTGGTGGTCGATACCGAGCAGTATGTCGTCAAGATACCCGACGACATCAAGCACATCGGCGTGCTGGCCGAGCCCACCTCGGTCGCTGAGAAGGCCATCTCGGAGGCAGTGCGCATCCAGATCAGCCGCCTGCCCGACGCTACCGACCCCTCGCGCTGGCTGGAGGGCCGACAGGTGCTGGTGGCCGGGCTGGGGCCGATTGGCCTGCTGGCGGCCTTTGCTCTGCGGCTGCGCGGCGCGGAGGTCATCGGGCTGGACGTGGTCGACGCTGGCACGAACCGCCCGAAGCTGCTGGAAGAGATCGGCGGGCGCTATGTCGATGGGCGCGAGATCGAGCCGGACAAGATCGACGACAAGTTCGGCCACATCGACCTGATCTTCGAGGCGACCGGCGTGGCCAGGCTCCAGTTCAACCTGCTGGGCGGCGCTGGGCGACCAACGGCGTCTACGTGCTGACCGGCATCCCCGGCGGCGACCGCCCGGTGAAGCCTCGACGGGGCCGAGCTGGTGCGGCACCTGGTGCTGTACAACCAGGTGATGATCGGCAGCGTCAACGCCAACCGCGAGCACTTCCGGCTGGCTATCGACGACCTGGAGCAGATGCATCACACCTGGCCCGACGCGATCAAGAAGGTCATCACCCACCGCCTGCCGTACGATCAGTTCGACGCGGCCCTGCACCAGCACGCCGCGGATGAGATCAAGACGGTCATCAAATGGGACGGCGTAAAGAGATAGGCATCGTCAAGGAAAGGTTCATATGGATATTCCTATTAATGCTGTCGTCAACTGTGCGGATCAGGTGTGTGGGCATACCACGCACATTATTCTGAATCCCACGAACGACGTGGTTACGCATGTGGTCGTGCGCCGGTCCGAATTCCCCGGCGAGGAAGTCCTTGTACCGGTGAGCATGATCGTGGACAGCACGCCCAACGAGGTCCGGTTGCGCTGCACGCGCGAAGACCTGGACAACATGCAGAGCTTCGTCAAACTGGAATTCATCGAGCCAACCCTGCCGCTGATGATGGGTCAGGGCTATATGATGTGGCCCTACTCCGTGCCCGAAGAAGGGATCATCACGCTGCGCGAGGAGCGCATCCCGCCCAACGAGCTGGCTGTGCGGCGCGGCACGCCTGTCGAGGCCAGCGACGGGCATGTGGGCCAGGTCGACGAGTTCTTGATCGACCCCACCAGCCAGGGGATCACGCACCTGATCCTGCGTGAAGGGCACCTATGGGGCAAGCAGGATGTTACCATCCCCGTGACGCAGATCGACCACATCGACGAGCAGGCCGTGCACCTCAAGCT
The DNA here is from genome assembly GCA_963787375.1 of uncultured Chloroflexia bacterium. Taxonomy (GTDB): domain Bacteria; phylum Chloroflexota; class Anaerolineae; order Aggregatilineales; family UBA3940; genus CAWBCR01. The sequence goes on from CAWBCR010000031.1 coordinate 129,423, forward strand.
CAACAAGCAGCAGGTCGGAGCGCTGCCCACGGTGCCAGTCCGCCGCAGTGCTGGGTGACGTGCTGTGACCTGTGCATCCTGATACTATTTGACAGGCGAAGTCCGGTACGCTATGACTCTCAGTTACCGGTAGGGTAACGGGACCACTGCCGCAAGGGGACGGCAGATTAGCAAACGCTCAATCAGCCAAAGGACGGGAGACTCGATGGAGATTCTGCAAACACATCCCGAATTAGAGGATCTGGGCTTCAGCAACCTCACCCAGGTTTACTGGCAATTGCATACCCCTCAGCTCTACGAGCAGGCTATCCGCCGCCAGGAGGGCTTCGTCGGGCACCTGGGGCCAATCGTCGTGCGCACGGGTGACCACACAGGCCGCTCTCCGAAGGACAAGTTCGTCGTCAACGAGCCGACCACCAGCGAGCACATTTGGTGGGGAGCGATCAACCAGGAATTCACCGAGGAACAATTCGACGCCATCTTCAAGCGGATGATGGCCTATTTCCAGGGCAAGAACGTGTTCGTACAGAACTGCTACGCCGGGGCCGATCCGCGCTACCAGATCCGCGTGCGCGTCATCACCGAGCTGGCCTGGCACAGCCTGTTCGCCCGCAATATGTTTATTCGCGCCAAAGAAGAAGACCTGCCCGGCTTCGCCCCCGACTTCACCGTGATCGGCGCGCCCAACTTCCACGCCTCGCGCCAGATCGACGGCACCAACTCGCCGGCCTTCATCCTGGTCAACTTCGCCCGCAAGCTGGTGCTGATCGGCGGCACGCACTATTCAGGTGAGATCAAGAAGTCGGTCTTTACCGTGATGAACTACCTGATGCCGCGCCAGGACGTGCTGACCATGCACTGCTCGGCCAACGAAGGCGACGACGGCAGCGTCGCGCTGTTCTTCGGGCTGTCGGGCACCGGCAAGACGACGCTGTCGTCCGACTCGACCCGCACGCTGATCGGCGACGACGAGCATGGCTGGAGCGACGACGGCATCTTCAACCTGGAGGGCGGCTGCTACGCCAAGACGATCCACCTCTCGCCCACCGGCGAGCCGGAGATCTACCGCACCACGCGCATGTTCGGCACGATCCTGGAGAACGTCGCCATGAACATGAACTCGCGCCGCCTCGACCTCGACGATATGGTCTACACCGAGAACACCCGCGCCTCGTATCCCATCACCTACATCCCGAATGCCAAGCGCGAGGGCACCGGCGGGCACCCGCAAAACATCATCTTCCTGACCGCCGACGCCTTCGGCGTGATGCCGCCCGTCAGCAAGCTGACGAGCGAGCAGGCGATGTACCATTTCCTGAGCGGCTACACGGCCAAGGTCGCCGGCACGGAAAAGGGCGTCAGCGAGCCGCAGGCGACGTTCAGCGCGTGCTTTGGCGCGCCGTTCCTGCCGCTGCACCCGCGCGAATACGCCGACCTGCTGGGCAAGAAGATCGACCGGCACAACGTCGACGTGTGGCTGGTGAACACCGGCTGGACGGGCGGCCCGCACGGCGTCGGACAGCGCATGCAGCTCTCGCACACGCGTGCGATGGTCCACGCCATCCTGAACGGCTCGCTGGCGCAAATCGACACGCGGCAGGAGCCGTTCTTTGGCCTGAACGTGCCACTGAGCTGCCCCGGCGTGCCCGCCGAGATCCTCGACCCACGCGCAACATGGTCAGACGGCGCGGCCTTCGACGCCAAGGCGAAAGAGCTGGTGGCCCGTTTCGAGGAGAACTTCAAGCAGTACGAGGACGAGGTCACACCGGCGGTCATGGCTGCCGGCCCGGCGGGGAAGTAGCCCGGACTCTCCTGCGCTTACCTATCATACAAAACAGGCGGCTGGCGATGAGACATCGGCCAGCCGCCTGTGTGATTCCAGCAGGTTCTCTACTGCACCGTGAACGGGATCGCCCCAGTGAGCACTTCCCATTCACCGTCGGGCATCTCGCAGTGCCCGCCCGTCGAATAGCAGATGATCAACTGCGCCGTGTATTGCCCCGCACCGGGCGCGTTGAAGTGATCGTGCCAGGCCAGGTATTCGCCGGCGGCAAAGGTGTAGTCGTTGTAGCTCGACTGGAGCAACACATGGTTGCCCGACGCGTCGAGGACCAGCGCACCCAGGTGGCCTATCGGCATCACCCCGCCGGTGTTGCGCACGGTGAACTTGAACCACAGCGCCTGGCCCGCCCCGACGGTGTTCGTATCCAGGCTGAACGAGATGTCGCGCAGGCCATGCGACCAGCCGCCCGGCAGCGGGGTCGGCGCGGGTGTGAACGTCTCGGTGGGGGTGGCGGTCGGCGGGACGCGCGTCGGCGGCGGATTGGTTGGTGTCGGCGTGTCGGTCGGAGTCGGCAGCGGCGTCTCGGTGGGCGTGTTGGTCGCCGTCGCGGTGGGCGTATCGGTCGGCGGGATGGGTGTGAAGGTCGGGCGGCGGGTGGCCGTTGCGGTCGGCGTGGCCGAGGCGAACAGCCCGATGTGTACGCCATTGCCCGACTGCCCAAACAGGAGCACAGCGGTCACCGCCAGCAGCACGCAGCCCAGCAGCGCCACGCCGACGCTGAGTGTAACCGGCAGCATCGATTTCGAGAGGAACGGGGGCTTATCGCTCATAGTCACATAACCCGGTAGGTGGATTTGCCTTGCAGGCGCTGATGGTAACTTACCTGCGGGCCAGATGCAATAGCGGGTTTTAGTGACCCTCCCTCACGATCCGGGCGGCAGCATGCGCCACACCTCCAGCCGCGAGAAGGGGTTCTCCGTCCCGATGTACAACCCATCGGGCGTGCCCTCCAGCGTGCGGATGCCGTGATTGTCGGGGTTACCCAGCCCGTCGAGGAACACCGGCTCCCAGTGAACGCCGTCTGCCGAGCGGTACAGGTCGCCACCCACCGGCGAGCGCCAGTCGCCGGGCCGCGCGACGAGGTAGTTGAGCAGCGGTCGGAACGGCAGCGCGACCTTCTCGGCGTCCTGCCCCAGCCATTCAATTGTCCGCGAGGCGTCCCACGTGCCCAGGTACAGGTAGCCCTGGTAGTCGTTCATGTACCAGCAGTAGCTGTTGAGATACCAGCCGAAGCCCGGCCCGTAGCCGGAGATCGGCTTTTCATTGGGCGGGCCGACGACAAGCTGCGTACTGCCCTGCGCGTCGACGCGCAGCAGCTCGCAGCCGCGCGGGCCGTGACGCGTCTCCGGGTTGAAGCCCAGCGGGATGCCGGTCCCGACGTACAGCTCGCCGTCGAAGACGTGCAGGCTCATCACCGACTCGTTGTAGCGACGCCCGCCTCCGCCGTCGACGACCTTCTGCGGCGGCGCGGTCGGGTCGGCGGTGCAGGCCATCTTCCACACCTCGAAGCCGGTCTTCGCGTTGTACGTGCCCGCGTACAGGCAGCCGTCGAAGCTGGCAAGCTGCGTGATGCCGGTGTTATCCGGGTTGCCGAACCCGTCGCTGATCACCGGCCAGAACGTCGCGCCATCGGTGGCCCATATCTGTCCCATGCCGCCCGGCAGGATGTCGCCGCGCGGGGTGGTCGCCATGTACAGCAGGCCATCGTGGGCCACCATGCCCCGGATCGACCCGATGTTGACCGCCGGATCGGTGGGAAAGGTGAAGGCCAGCTCCCAGCTTCCGGGGTCGCCGCTGGCGCTGCGCCACACGGTGGGGTTGTGCGCGGCCATCGTGCCGGCGTACAGATACGTCACGCCGTCGCTGCGGGCCTTGTAGACAGCCATCGTGCGGAAGCCCTCGTTCAGATAGGGCGGCTGCTCATAGTCGGTGTAGTCGAATACCACCTGCCAGAACTGCGGGGAGATGTCGGGCCGATAGCGGCGGATCTGCGGCGGCATGACGGGCAGCGGCTGCTGGCCACCGCGCAGCACCGACAGCGACAGGCCGATGATGTTGTTGTCGGTGCCGACGTACAGGTAGCCCGTGTTCGCACCGTCGGCCCTGAAATAGCGCATCGACCACGCCGAGTCGGCGTCACGCGAGCGGCCCTGCGCGTCGAAGCCGGGCTCGGCCACCTGCTCGAACTCCAGGTCTGGGGCAATGGTGCTGACATACGACGGCAGTTTCTGCCGGTGGCGCGTGGCAGCGAACAGCAGTACGCTCACCAGCGCGACCATCGCCAGCAGCAGAAGCGTCGAGGCACGCGCCATCCGTCCGAACGTTTTAGGGACACTCATGTGCGAGATCTCCTCTGATGCGGGTGCGTGGAAGGATTCATGGAGCCGCTCGAACAGGCTACCCTGATCTTACCCGATCTGCCCAGAAATGCACCCGCCCCTATGCTCTGGCAGAGCACAGGGGCGGGCGGGGAAGGAGAAGAAGAAAGCTAAGTTACGGGGCCACGGACCCGCCCAGGATCACCGGCACGTCGACCTGCTGCCCGCTGCGGACGATGGTCAGGATAACCTGATCGCCCGGGTTGAGCTGCGACATCAGCGCCTGCAGCGTCTGGATGCTGTCAATCGGGTGGCCGTCGAGGCCGACGATGATGTCACCGCCCACCGTGACAGACTGCCCGCCGATGGTGGTCGTCTGGGTGCCGGCCTCAAGGCCGGCCTGCGCTGCCGCGCTGCCCTGCTGAACCCCCACGACGAGCACGCCCTGCGCGTTCGACGGCAGGTTCATGGCCTGCGCGATCTGCGACGTGAGCGTCATACCCTGGATGCCGAGTTGCGCCGAGGCGCTGGTCGGGGTCTGCGCGAGCTGAAGCTGCGTCGGGCGCGTGCCCAGCGTCAGGTCCATCTGCTTTTCCTGCCCGTTGCGCAGCACTGTCAGCGTAACCTTCTGCCCGACGGTCGTCGAGCTGGACAGGTAGGCCACCACGTCGTCAAAGGTCTTGATCGGCTGGCCGTCGATGGCGATGATCACGTCGCCGCCGACTGGCATTTGCTGGCCGTGAAGGGTGACGTTCTGGGTGCTGCCCAGCAGGCCGGCCTGCTCAGCCGGGCCGCCCGGCATCACCTGGACCACCAGCGCGCCGCGCTGCTGATCGTTCAGCTTCATTGCCTGTGCGATGTCCAGTGTCATGTCGGTGCCGCTGATGCCGATGTACGGATGGTCAAAGTGACCGTTCGCGATCAACTGCGGCACCACCTGCGCGACAATCGCCGACGGGATGGCAAAGCCAACCCCTGCCGACGCCTGCACCGGCGAGATAATCGCCGACGTGACGCCGATCACCTGCCCCGCCGAGTTGACCAGCACGCCGCCGGAGTTGCCGGGGTTGATCGACGCGTCGGTCTGGATGACTTCGGGGATGGTGTAGCTGGAACCCTGTGTGCTGCTGCCGGCAGGCAGGTCACGGCCTACCGCGCTCACGATGCCGGTCGACATCGAGCCTTCAAGCCCGAACGGGTTGCCAATCGCAATCACGGCCTGCCCGACCTGCACCTGGTTCGAATTGCCCAGCGTGACGGGCTTCAGCGCGCTCTGCGGAATGTCAGCCTTGATCACCGCGAGGTCGCTGTCAGGGTCGGTGCCAACCACCTTGGCCGTATAGGTCGTCCCGTCAGGGAACGTCACCGTAATGTCGGTCGCATTTTCAACCACGTGGTTGTTGGTCACGATGTTGCCCTGGCTGTCCCACACAAAACCCGACGCCAGCGCTTCCTGCGCCTGCGACTGCGGCTGCTGCTGGGGGAGGCCAAACGGCTGGACGCTGTTCTGGCTGACCTGCGGTGCCAGCCATACGTGGATGTTCACCACGGACGGGCTGATCTGCTGGTAAAGCTGTTCAAGCGCGCTCTGGTACGCGGATAACCCATCCGCGCCAGTGCTGACTGCTGCCAGCGGCGCTGCGGGCGCCTGCGCCTGCGCAGCGGGCTGCTGCTGTTGAGCCTGCGCCGCGGGCGCTGTCACCGGCACGGCAGCGACGGGCGGCTGCTGCGCCGACGCCGTGAGGGCCGCGCACCCGCTCAATGCCACTGAGGCCGCTACCGCCAATGCCGTTACCCACACGAATGACTTCTTCATCAATATTCTCCTGGCTACCATCTCGGAGCGGCACCCCCTGGCACCTGTCTCCGTCTTTTACAACTCAAAGGATAGCGCGCCGCCCTCAGTAGAAACTTTAAGGGAAGTTTGCCCACAGCTTATGGATTCCTTAAGCGGAATGTTGCGCGCCACCGCCATGCCGGATACAATAATACAAACCGACTGGTCGGTATGTTTCAGGGGGCAACCGTGAACCGCCAACAGCAACGCTCCGACGAGACACGCGCCGCACTCCTCAGCGCCGGGGAGGCTTGTTTCGCCCGCAGCGGCTACGACTTAGCCAGCGTCGACGATATCTGCCGGGCGGCAGGCGTGAGCAAAGGCGCGTTCTACCATCACTTCGCCAGCAAGCAGCAGCTCTTCCTTGAGCTGCTCAACCGCTGGCTGGAGGGCACCGACCGGCAGCTCGCTGCGCTGCGCGACGAGGCTACCAGCGTGCCGGAGGCGCTGACAACCATGATCGCTGTGCTGCGCGGTGTCTTCGCAGAGGCGGGCGACCGGCTGCCCATCTATCTGGAGTTCTGGACCCGCGCCGCGCGCGACAAGGAAGTGTGGCAGGGGACCATCGAGCCGTACCGCCGCTACCGCGACTTCTTCGCCGCGATGGTCGCGGCGGGCGTGGAACAGGGCAGCCTCCAGCCGGTCGACCCGCAAAACGCGGCGCGGGTGATCGTCGCTATGGGCGTTGGGCTGCTGGTACAGAGCCTGCTCAGCCCAGACGAGACCGATTGGGAAAAGGTATCACAGGAGGCTATCCGTCTCCTGCTCGAAGGATTACAGCAGAGGTAAATAGATGAACATCCTACTGACAGGCGCGTTTGGGAATATCGGCAGCAGCACGCTTGAGGAACTGGCCCGGCGCGGCCACCACGTGCGCTGCTTCGACCTCGACACGCCGGCCAATCGCAAAGCAGCGCGGCGCGCTCTGCGCCGCTGCGGCAGCCACGTTGAATTCGCGCCTGGCGACCTGCGCCATCCAGAAGAAGTCGCCGCCGCCGCCGCCGGGCAGGACGCGGTCGTACACCTGGCGTTCGTGATCCCCACGCTCTCGGCGACCGGCGTCAACAGCGAGGTCGACCCGGAGCGTGCGCGGGCGATCAACGTGGGTGGCACGCGCAACCTGATCGACGCGATGCGCGCCATGCCCACGCCGCCCCGCCTGATCTTCTCGTCGTCGCTGCACATCTACGGGCGCACGCAGGACCAGGCCCCGCCACGCACCGTCGACGACCCGCTACACCCCATCGAGCATTACGCCAAGCACAAAGTCGAGTGCGAGCGGATGGTGCGCGAGTCGGGGCTGACGTGGGCGATCTTACGGCTGGGCGCGGCGCTGCCCATGCGGTTGATCCTCGACCCCGGCATGTTCGGCGTCCCGCTCAACAACCGCATCGAGTTCGTCCACTCGCGCGACGTGGCGACGGCCATCGCCAACGCGCTCGAAGTCGAGGGTGTATGGGGCCAGACGCTGCACATCGGCGGCGGGGCGCAGTGCCAGCTATACCAGCGCGATCTGGTGCGCAGCGTGCTGGACACGGTGGGCATCGGGATGCTGCCGGATCGCCTGTTCACGCGCATCCCCTTCCCGACCGACTGGCTCGACACGACCGCCAGCCAACGCCTACTGGCCTTCCAGCAGCGCACGCTTCAGGATTACCTCGACGACGTGCGCCACCGGCTGGGCATCGGGCAATTCTTCCTGCACCTGCTGCGGCCCATCATCCGCGCCTGGCTGGTGCGCCAGTCGCCGGTGACGGGCGAGATGGCCTGATAACAGCCTGTCCCCCTTTCCACTATGAGTGGGAAGGGGGACAGATCGAGCGTCGACCGAAGGTCAGGCGAGGCCCTTCCTCAGCGCACGCCGAGAATCGCCACGATTGCAAACACGCTCAGCGCCACTGCGGCCACCAGCGCCAGCCCGATCAGCGTCTCGTTGCCGGAAGCGAGCCCCACCTCCCCGGAGGGATGATGGCGCAGCAGCCACACGCTGCGAACGAGGATCGCGGCCAGCAGGGCCAGCAGCGCCAGCAGAATAGCCGGCAGCAGCGCGATTTCCATCATGTCACACCCTTCGCTCACCGCCTGCCGCGCTTAACGGCAGCGACAGCGCAAAACGGCTGCCACCAGGAGCCGAACGTTCGAGAGCAAGCTGCCCCCCGTGCGCCGTCGCGATCTCATGCGCGATGCTCAGGCCAAGCCCCATCCCCTGCGGGAAGCGCTTGCCGGCCTGCGCCCGGTGGAACGGCTCGAATACGCGCTGCTGTTCCTCCGGCGCGATACCCACGCCCGTGTCGTCGACCGTCAGCCGCAGCGTGCTGTCCTCCACCCGCGCCGTGACGCTCACCGTACCGCCCGACGGCGTGTACTTGATGGCATTCGACAGCAGATTGCCGATCACCTGCGCCAGCCGGTCGGCGTCGGCCTGGATGATGGGCAGCATCGGCATGATGTGCGCCTCCCACTTGAGGCCCTTCTCCTGCGCCGCCACGCGCCACGGCGCGAGCATCTCGGGCAGCCACGTGTCAAGGCGCAGCGCGCGCCGCTCCAGCTCCAGCGAGCCGAGCAGACGGTCGTAAAGCTGCGCCAGGTCTTCCAGCAGGCGGCGCAGCCGCCCGATCTCATCCTGCATGCCGCGCAGTAGCTCGCCGCGCAGGTCGATGTCTTCCGCCGCGCCGCTCTGCATGGCCTGCGTCGCCGCCAGCAGCGCGCCGAGCGGCCTGCCCAGCTCGTGGACCAGGTTCGCCAGCAGCTTGCGCCGGGCGCTCTCCAGCGAGCGAAGCTGCTCGTTCAGCGAGTTAAAGGAGCGGGCCAGCAGACGCAGCTCGCGCGGGCCCTTCTCCGGGATCGCTTCCGGGACGCGGTCGGCGGCCATGTCCTGCACCGCCACCGTCAGGCTGGTGATGGGCCGCTCCAGGTTGAGCGCCAGCACCCAGCCGACCACCGCGCCCAGCACCAGACCACCCAGCAGCACGCTGACGATCACCGTGCGCAGCCGGTTAAAATTGACGACCACGTTTTCCATCGGGTGCGTCAGCCGCACCACGCCGACCACCTGCCCGTTGACGGTCACCGGCACCAGCACGTCCGCGACCTCCGCCGTGGGCAGGCTGCCGTTGTGGAACATGATCCCCAGCTTGCCAGTAAGCAGCGGCGTCAGGTCGGGCGGCTGGTCTAGCTGGCCGGTAGACGCGATCTCGTGGCCCTGCGAATCGAACAGCGAGACGTGCGCCGAAAGCGGCTGGGCGAAGCGCGTGACGAAGGCCTGCGCTTCCTGCTCATTCTGAAATGCGTTGAGGTCCGCCGAGGCGACCAGCGCCAGCACCTGGGCCTGCTCGCCCAGGTCTTCCGAGAGGCGCTGGATGACCACCTGCGTCTCGACCAGGTAAATCAGCGCCAGCCCGACCAGCGGGCCGACAATCAGCAGCACCAGCGTATGGCTCATTATTAGCCGCGCGCGCAGGCTGTTCAGCATCGTTATGCCTCCAGCTTATACCCCACGCCGCGAACCGTCTGAATGCGGTGCGGGTTGTTCGGATCTTCCTCGATCTTCTCGCGCAGCCAGCGAATATGCACGTACACCACCTGCAACTCGCCGACGTATTCAGCACCCCACACGCCCGCCAGCAGGTCATCGACCGACACGACGTGCCCGGCTTCGAGCGCCAGCGCGTGCAGCAGGTCGAACTCACGCGGGGGCAGGGCGACCGCGCGCCCGTCGATGGTGACGGTATGCGCGGCCAGGTCGATGGTCAGCGCACCGACGGTCAGCACATTGTCGACAGGGCCGCCGTCAGCCGGTACGCGCTCCGGCACGCTGCGGCGCAACGATGCCTTCACGCGGGCCAGCAGCACCGCGATGTCGAACGGCTTGGTGATATAGTCGTCTGCACCCAGCTCCAGCCCCAGCACCTCGTCCAGTTCGCGGCGGCGGGCCGTCAGAAACAGCACCGGCGAGTCGAGCTCGTCCTGAATGATGCGCAGCGCGTCGAGCCCGTCCATGCCCGGCAGGCCGATGTCCAACAGGAACAGGTCGGGCGGGTCGCGGCGGGCCAGCGTCAGCGCGTCTTCCGCCAACTCGGCGCTGCTGACGCGGTACCCGGCCTGCTCCAGGCTGAAAGTCAGGCTGCGGCGCAGCAGCGCGTCGTCGTCTACAACCAGAATGTGCTTTGCCATAATTCCGCACCCTCAATGTGCTGTATCCGGGCCAAACGCCGTTCCAGCACAAGGCCCGCGAGGAACAATCGTCTATCCGAAACGGCGCTGGCGGCGGCTCGCACCGCCGGCCCAGCGCCGAAAGAGTTTCGCCGGCGCTGCCGGGTCTGCTGCCCGTCGAAAACGCCTGCCGCTCACCCATTATCTGCCCATTCCAGCGTGTGTGCCATCCTCCGGGCTGACGATCATCTCAGGAACATCTGGCGCATCCCCGCCACTGTCACGCGGGCCCAGGATGTCAGCCATATCTTCCTGGTCGATGGTCTCCTCGTGCAGCAGCGTGGTCACCAGTTGGTCAAGCTGGTCGCGGTGATCGGTCAGTAGCTGCCGCACGAAGCTGTAGCGCTCGGTGAGCAGCGTCTGCACATCGTGGTCGATGTGGTCGGCGGTCTCGCTGCCGTAGTCACGCCCCTGAGACAGCTCGTAGCCCAGGAAGGGCTGCGCTTCGTCGGCCTGGAAGGCCACCGGGCCGAGGCTGCCCATCCCCCACCGCGTGACCATCCGGCGGGCCAGCCTGGTTGCCTCGACGAGGTCGTTTTCCGCGCCGGTCGTGATGTCGCCGAAGACCACGTCCTCGGCCACACGCCCACCCATCAGCACGGCCAGCCGCGCCATCAGGTACGAGCGGGTGTAGTTGTAGCGGTCGTCTTCAGGAAGCTGCTCGGTGACGCCCAGCGTCCGCCCGCGCGGGATGATCGACACCTTGTGGACCGGGTCGGCCCCCGGCTGGAGCCAGGCCACCAGCGCGTGACCCAACTCGTGGTAGGCGACGACGCCGCGCTCGTGAGGGTCCATCAGCAGTGGGCGCACTGCGCCCAGCAGGATACGGTCGAGCGCTTCTTCGAAGTCGGCCAGCGTGATCAGCTTGTTGTCGTGCCGCGCAGCGGTCAGCGCCGCCTCGTTCGCCAGGTTGGCCAGGTCCGCGCCGCTCAGGCCGGTAGTCGTCTTGGCCAGCAGCCCCAGGTCGACGTCCGGCCCCAGCACCAGGTGCTGGGTGTGGATGCGCAGAATGCCCTCGCGGCCCTTGCAATCCGGCAGCGCGACCGTCACCTCGCGGTCGAAGCGGCCCGGACGCAGCAGCGCCGGGTCGAGCACGTCGGGCCGGTTGGTGGCCGCCAGGATAATCACCTCGTGGCGGTCGTCGAAGCCGTCCATCTCGACCAGAAGCTGGTTGAGCGTCTGCTCGCGCTCGTCGTTGACCTGCCCCAGCCCCGCGCCGCGCCGCCGCCCGACGGCGTCCAGCTCGTCGATGAAGACAATGGCCGGGGCCGCCGTCTTGGCCTGTGTGAACAGGTCGCGCACGCGGCTGGCCCCTACCCCGACGAACATCTCGACAAATTCCGACGCGCTGATGTTGAAGAACGGCACGCCTGCCTCGCCGGCGACGGCCTTAGCCATCAGCGTCTTGCCCGTCCCCGGCGCGCCGACGAGCAGCACGCCGCGCGGGATGTGCGCGCCGATGTCGTAGTATTTCTGCGGGTCGCGCAGGAAGCCGACAATCTCCTGAAGCTCCGACTTGGCCTCGTCAGCGCCGGCCACGTCGGCGAACGTCACTTCGGGCCGCTCGCCCACCGTGCGCAGCGCCTTGGTCTTGCCGAAGCCTAATACGTTGTTCTGGCCCTTCAGCGCGTTGCGGCCCATGTAGACCATCAGCACCACCAGCAGCAGGATCGGCAGGCCGGTGGTGAGCAGCACCATGAACCACGGCGTGGCCGGCGTTTTCACATCGATGGTCACGTTGTTGACTCGCAGCAGCGGCAGCAGGGTCGGGTCGCCGACCGCCTCCGGGAAGGTTGCGTCAAACTGGGTGTATGCGCTGGATGGCGCGCTGCTGCTGCCCGTCAGCGCCGCGAACAGCCCGCCCGGCGCTGCCGCGCCCGGATTGGCCGTGGGCGCTGCGGCGGGGGTCCCCGACGCCGCCGGGGTCGGTGTGGCAGGCGGCCAGGTGACCGGCTGCTTGAACGTGCCACTGATGTCGGCCCCGGCAATCGTCACCGAGGCGACGTTGCCGGCCTTCACCTGATCGAGCAGCGCGCCGTAGGGCAGGTTGACGGTAGGCGTGCCCAGCGGCAGCAGGCCGGTGAGATTCCACATCATCAGCGCAGCCAGCACCACCCACCACATCCAGCCGAAGCCGCGCGGTTTTTTCTCATTCTCTGGCTTCTGCAATTGGTCCATCAAGATTCTCCAAATCACTCTCACACCGGCGTCACGGCACCGGTATCATCCTGATCATACCTGCTGGGGATCGGAATGTCCTTATCGGGTACTTAGAAACACCTTAAGTGGACTTTAAGGTAGGGGGAAAGATAGGCGAGGGTTCAGGCCGCATGCGAGGATCGCTGCGCGGGTGGGCACGGTATGCCGTGCCCCTGCCACACGGATCGACACGGGTTCGTAGGGGCGGGTCTCAGACCCGCCCCTACCACTACCGGTTCACAGCGCAGAGTGGCTCGGAATGCCAAAGCTACCTTGTATCCAGTTTCCGGTCACGTGGGTGACAACTCCACTCGATGTTGACGGATCATACGGTGCCGAGTTCTCGTCAATGTGTTCCGCCTGATGACTACATTCCGCGTGGTGGGCCTCCTGCAAAAGATCAGATGCGCAATTGGCATGGGGTCTCTCTAGATAGATGGCTCCGGCGACAGTAACCGCTAGCGTATATCGCTCAACTGTTGTGACTACTCGCTTTGGAAAGGATCGCATTTCACCTAGCATTGGGATTCCTCCTTGAACAAAAAGAGCCGCTCCCCTTGCGAAGGGACAACGGCTCAATGGCTCTCTGTCGCGTTATTCAATTATCGAGATCGTACCACATTATCGCACCCGGGGCCACCGCCTACGCGGTCTCGGCCACCTTCCGCGTCGAGCCGCGCAGCGCCGCCGCGACCTCGTTCATGTAGCGCAGGATCTCGCGGTAGGAGCGCACCACGCCGGTCTCGTAGTAGGGCAGGTGCTGCTCCTCGCAGAACGCCTTGACGATCTCGCGGGCGCGGCCCAGCATATTGCGCGACATGCCGGGGAACAGGTGATGCTCCACCTGATAGTTCAGCCCACCGTACATGTAGTCGACGATGGGGCCGGGCAGCACGTTGCGCGTGGTCAGCACCTGCACGTACAGGAAATCCATGCCGTGCTCCGGGTCGACAATCGGCATGCCCTTGTGGTTCGGCGCGAAGACCATCCCCAGGTGCAGCCCGGTCACGATGTGATGCACCAGGAAGAACAGGATCGCCTGCCACCACGGCAGCGCGATCAGCAGCGCCCGAAGTACAGCAGCCAGTGCAGCGTCAGGAACAGGCCCTGCACAAAGCGATCTTCCACCCGCTCGCCAAAGAACACGTCGCGCACGGCGGCGAACGCCTGGAAGAACGCCGACAGGCTCAACACCGGGAAGAACGTGTAGGCCTGGTACTTCATCAGGAAGCGCACGATGCCCGTCTGCGCGGCAGCCTGCTCCTCGATCCAGGCCCAGATCGGGATCTCCAGCGTGGGATCGACCCCCAGCTCGTTGGTGTGGGCGTGATGCTCGTTGTGCCGCTCGCGCCACGAGCTGATCGACGAGCCCAGCACCAGGTTGCCGAAGATCAGCCCGACCAGGTTGTTGCGCGGCGCGGCTTTGAAGATCTGGCGGTGGCCCGCGTCGTGCATCACGAAACCGGCCCGCACGAAGATCAGCGACAGGAACAGCGCGTTAAGCATCTGCACCCAGAAGCTGTGCACCAGCAGCAGCACCGCCACCGAGATCGCCAGCAGCGCCAGCGGCTCAAGCAGAACACGGGTGTAGTACAGCGGCTGCTTGTCGAGCAGCCCCCGGTCTTTGACCAGCCGTTTAAGGTCGGCGTAGGCCTGGCGATAGGTGTGGCCCGGCTCGCTGCCGGCAGGTGTGTTGATTTGTGTCATGTGTCCCCTCATGGTCATAAAGAGCGCGCGCCGTCTTGCCGGACAGCGCGCGCTACATACGTTTTGTTTATCAAGTACATTTATGATGATAACGACAATCGGTGGAATTTCAACCCAGCCGGAGCCGCCACCAGAGGGGCCGCTACTGGCTGATCTCCTCAATCAACTTCTCCTGGCGCTTGCGATCCTTCTCGCGCAGCTCGTTGCTCATGATGCGCTTGCGGATGCGCAGGCTGTCCGGCGTCACCTCAAGCAGCTCGTCCTCGGCCAGAAACTCAATGCAGTCGTCAAGGCTCAAGCTGCGCGGCGTGTCCAGCGAGATGCTGTTGTCGACGGTGTTGGCGCGGTGATTGGTCAGGTGCTTGGTTTTGGCCACGTTCACCGCAATGTCGCCGGGGCGGATGTTCTCGCCGACGACCATGCCCTCGTACACCTCGACGCCAGGCGTGATGAAGAACGTGCCGCGATCCTGCACCGCGTTGATGCCGTAGCCGCTGGCGATGCCATGCTCCCAGGCGACCAGGCTGCCAAAGCGCCGACCGGGGATCGTGCCCATGAACGGCTCGTAGCCGTAGAACAGGCTGTGCATCTGGCCCATGCCGCTGGTCGAGGTGAGAAACTGCGTACGGAAGCCCAGCAGGCCGCGCGTCGGTACCAGGTATTTGATGTACGTCGTGCCGTTCTCGCTGTGCATGTCGAGCATCTGGCCGCGCCGCGCGCCCAGCAGCTCGATCACGATGCCAACCATTTCCTCGGCCACGTCGATGTGCACTTCCTCGACCGGCTCCAGCACCTCGCCGGTGTCCGGGTCTTCGTGCAGGATGACCTCAGGCCGCGACACCTCAAATTCGTAGCCCTCGCGGCGCATCGTCTCGATCAGGATCGCCAGGTGCAGCTCGCCGCGCCCGCTGACGACGAACTTCTCCGCCGAGTCGCCGTCAGCGACGCGCAGCGCGACGTTGTGGCGGATTTCCTCGTACAGCCGCTGGCGCAGCTGCCGCGACGTGCCCCAGCCGCTGCGGCCCTCGCGCCCGGCGAACGGCGACGTGTTCACGCCGAACGTCATGCGCACCGTCGGCTGCTCGACGAGAATCGCGGGCAGCGCCTCGGTAGCCTCAGGGTCGGCGATGGTGTCGCTGATGCCGATCTCGTCCAGCCCGGCGAAGGCCAGGATGTCGCCCGCGCGCACCTCTTCAACCTCCTGCCGTTCGAGGTTCTGGAAGGTGAACAGGTATTCGATGCGCCCGGTAATCGTCGCGCCGTGGGGCGTCATGCGCACCACCGGCATCCCGCGCCACATCCTGCCCGAATTCAGCCGCCCCACGCCGATCTGGCCCTTGTAGTTGTCGTAGTCCAGCGTGGTGACCAGCAGCCGCGCCGGGGCGTCCTCGTCGATGGTCGGGCCGGGTGTCAGATTGATGATCGTCTCAAACAGCGGCGTCAGGTCGTCGGCCAGATCGTCGGGCGAAAGGCCAGCGCGCCCCTCCAGCCCGATGGCGTACACCACCGGGAAGTCGGCCTGTTCGTCGCTTGCGCCAAGCTCCAGGAAAAGGTCGAAGGTGTCGTTGAGCGCCTGCGATGGCCGCGCGTTCTGCCGCTCGATCTTGTTGATGACGACGATCACGCGCAGGCCCAATGCCAGCGCCTTGCGCAGCACGAAACGTGTCTGCGGCATGGGGCCTTCCGCCGCGTCGACCAGCAGCAGCGCCCCGTCGACCATGTTCAGCACGCGCTCGACCTCGCCACCGAAGTCGGCGTGGCCCGGCGTGTCGACGATGTTGATCTTGATCCCGCCCCACGTCACTGCCGTGTTCTTGGCGAGGATGGTGATGCCGCGCTCGCGCTCCAGCGCGTTCGAGTCCAGGATGCGCTCGCCCGCCGTCGAGGCGTCGCGAAAGACGTGTGACTGCTTGAGCATCCCGTCGACCAGCGTGGTCTTGCCGTGGTCGACGTGAGCGATGATAGCGATGTTGCGAATGTCTGGACGTACCTGCGTCACTGCTGAACCTCTTATGATTGTGACTGATCGTTCGATAAAGTGTTTGACCGAAAGCCCTGCGAGCAAACACCTAAAAACCCGGCGGAGAGCCGGGCCAGTCTGCTGCGAGTTCGACTGATACTGATTCAGAGTATAACGCGCGCGCCGCGCGGCGGCGAATCGCCGTAAAGGCCACGTGCACGGCTTTTGCACCCCGGTTGACACCTATCTGATCGCCCGCGCCGTACCCGCCCTCAACGGCGGGTCTTGTATTATTGACGATAAATGTGGTCAAATAGAGACAGATATCACGCCGATCAAGCGGAGCGCATCCTTCATGACTTCCACATCGACCCACAACGCCTTCACGCGGCGGGCTGCGCTGCTGCTGGCTATCGCGGCAGCCGTTGCGCTGACCGCCTGCGCCGCGCAGCCCATCCCGCGCGGTGCCGATCCCGGCGACGCGCTCGCCGCTGCCGGCACCGAGCATACGCCGGGCGTGTTCGCCGGGCTGAACAGCATGGCGATCATCGTCCGCGAGGGGCTGGAGGCGGTGCTGATCATCGGCGCGGTGCTGGGCACGCTGCGCAACACGCACCGCGACGAGAAGTACAGCCGCTGGGTCTACGCGGGCGTGCTGGCGGGCATCGCCGCCAGCGGCCTGACGTGGCTGGCCTCGCGCACGCTGATCCCCGTCACCGACGCCAACCGCGAGATTCTGGAGGGCGTGACCAACCTCGTCGCGGTGGGCGTGCTGTTCTACGTGACCAACTGGCTGTTCCACAAGGCGTACGTCGTCGACTGGACGGCAGCCATCCAGCACGAGGTCAGCCGGGCGCTGAGCGCCGGGTCGGCGCTGGGGCTGGCCGGGCTGGCCTTCACCGTCGTGGCGCGTGAGGGGTTCGAGACGGTGCTGTTCTACCAGGCGCTGCTGTTCAGCGCCAGCCCTGCCCCGGTGCTGATCGGTTTTGCGGCGGGCGTGCTGGCGCTGGTCGGCGCGGCGGTGGCGATCATTGCGCTCAGCCGCCGCCTGCCGGTCAAGCCGCTGTTCACCGCCACCAGCGTCCTGATGCTGGGGCTGGCCTTCAGCTTCGCCGGGACGGGCGTCCACGCGCTGCAAGAGGCCGGCTGGGTGCGCGCCACGGCGCTAACGTTTGTGCCGTCGCACGCCATCCTGGCCGATTTGTTCGGCATCTTCCCCACGCTTGAGACGCTGCTGGCGCAGGTCGCGTTCGTGGCGGTCATCGGCGTAACGTTCGCCATCAGCCGCCGCCACTGGAAGCGCCGCGCGCTGCGGCTGGCTGAGACGCAGCAGTAGGGTGACCGGCCTACGATGTCAATGAGATCGATTCGGTTGTAGTAGTAGGTTTGATTGTGTTGAGGTGATTCGTCTGCGCCTGCAATAGCACGCTCCTCAGTCGCTGTTGGTGCTGTTCCGGCGCGCGGGCGGCTGGAGCGGCAGCCGCAGCGTGAACGTCGAGCCGACGCCCAGCGTGCTCTGGACGCCAATCGACCCGCCAAGCTGGGTCACCACGCGGTGGGCAATCGGCAGGCCCAGCCCCAGCCCGCCAACCCGCCGCGTATTGTGCTCCTCGACCTGGAAGAACGGCTGGAAGATCGTCTCAAGCTCGGTCTGCGGGATGCCGAGGCCGCTGTCGGCTACCTCGACGTGGACGGTGTCGTCGGTCTGCCGGGTGGTCACCCGGACCCAGCCTTCTTTACGATTGAAGTTGATCGCATTCAGCACAAGCTGGCTGAGCGCGGTGTGGATCAGCGACGGATCGGCTACCAGCCGGATCGGCTCAGCGGGCAGCTCAAACTCAAGCCGGACGAAGTGCTCAGCAGCGTAGCCACGACATTCCTCCACGACCTGCTCGACCACCTCGCCAATCGCGAACGCGTTCGCGCCGCGCGGGTGGGGCGAGCCCTCATTCAGGTCGGCGAACTGGATCAGCTCTTCGATAATCCGCTTCAGACGCAGGCCCCCCGACCGGATACCCACCAGGTACTCGTCGATCTCGTTCATGGCGTCGTCACCCAGCACCCATTCGAGCATCTCGACGTAACCGATGATGGCCGTCAGCGGGGTGCGCAGCTCGTGCGCCGCGATGTTGACAAACTCGGCTTTCAGATTCTTCCAGCCGCTTGCGCTCGCTCTGATCGTGCAGCACCAGCAGCCAGCCCTGCGACGTGCGCCCACCCTCCAGCCGCGCCATGCTTACCAGCAGCGAGCGCTTGACCGGCGCGTCCATCGTCATCTCGACCTGGGCCGGGTTGCTGTAGCCCGCTGCGATGCCCTCCAGTGCCGGGATCAGGCCGTCGACGTCCAGCACATCGCCGACAGAGCGACCAGTCACATCCTCAACGCTGCACTCGACGAGCCGGCAGAAGGCGGGGTTCGCCTGCTGAATCACAAATGAATCGTCCAGCACGGCCAGCCCATCGGGCGTGCTGGCAAACACAGCGCTCAGGAGCCGGTGTGTGCGCTCCAGCTCCTCGCGCCGGGCCTTTTCGGCGGTATAAATGCGGGCCAGGTCGCGGCCATATTCGACGGCCTGCCGGTAGGCGTGCTCGACCTCACTGCGGTCGTCCGCCGGCGGGTCCTGTTTACTGTCGTCCATTCTCAGCTTCTCTACCCCGGCTGCCCGCCGTCAGCAAGAGATCGGCGCGGCAAACGGGCTGCTTCCATCACAGAAAGGGCACGCTGCGACTATTGTCCGCCAGTATACCAGAGTTCACCCGAGGCGGGGACCTCATGACAGTCAATCCGGGGGATTGTCAGGACGCACGATGGGCAGCGTAAAGGAAAAGACACTGCCTGTGCCATACTCGCTCTCCACAGATATCGTGCCGCCGTGCAGCTCGACGATCAGCTTGCAGACCGTCAGCCCCAGCCCCGTCCCCCCCACAGCGGTGTTGGATGTGTCTGCGCGGAAGAACCTCTCGAAGAGATGTGACATCTGTTCCGGCGTCATGCCGATGCCCTCGTCAATCACGCGGACACAGACCATCGAGTCGATGTGCTCGGCCCGCACCGTCACACTGCCGCCCTGGGGCGAGTACTTCACTGCATTCGAGACCAGGTTGCGCAGCACCTGCATCACCCGCGTCCGGTCGCCGAAGATAAGCGGCAGGTCCGCCGGGATGTCAAGCGCGAAGCGATGCAGGGGGAATGCTTCAACAAAGGGCGCAATGATCTCGCCGGCCATCACAGACAGCGAAACAGCCGAGGTCGACAACTCCATGCCGCGGCCCGCCTCCAGGCGGGCGAGGTCCAGCAAGTTCTCGACGATGGCTGCAAGCTGCGTCGCCTGCTTGTTGATGAAGGTCAGGTAGCGCACCTGCCGCTCTGTTTCGAACTGGCGGGTCAGCAGGAGCTCGCTGTAGCCCTGAATGGACGTCAGCGGCGTGCGCAGCTCGTGCGCCGCGGTTGAGATCAGCGTGTCCTTCATGCGCTCGACGCTCTTGAACGCGGTAATGTCGCGCAGGCTGCATACGTGGCCCAGCAGCGTATCGCCGCCTTCCCGAATGGGGGCCAGCGCCATGTCGGCATCGAAAGTGGTGCCATCGCAGCGGCGGGCCGTCACCTCCAGGCGCTGAGGCTGAAGATCGCGCCGGGCATTGTCCAGCGCCTGCTGGATCGCGCCGGCATAGTGGTCTTCCACCAGCCGGGTGAGCGGCTCGCCAAACATCTCATCAGACGAATAGCAGAATAAGCCGTAGAACGCCGGGCTGACGTTTTGAATCGTGCCGTCCGTGCCCAGCATCAGCAGGGCATCCGGGCTGTTGTTCAGAATCGTCTCGACGTGCTCTTTGGCCTGCTGAAGCTCGGACGTGCGCTCCCGGACGGCCTGCTGCATCGCGACGTTCTGGCGCTCAAGCTGCTGGTACAGCAGCGCGTTCTGAACACCGAAAGAGGCCTGCGCGGTGAACGTGGTCAGCAGATCGATCTCGTCCGCGGTGAACGGCTTTTCCTCCCGCCGTCCGAGCGTGATGACGCCGATGGCATCGTCGCCGGCCAGCAGCGGCACGCCCACCCATGACGCCACTTCACTCGGAGCATAGGTGCGCAGCAGCGGCACGATCTTCGCCTCGTCGCGGGCAATGTTCGCCACCGACACCGGCTGGCGCGAGCGGATAACCCGCCCGATCAGCAGGTCCTCATCCAGCGACAGCGTCTCGCCGACATGCCGGCGCGGCTCCTCGAAGCCGGCGGTTGCCCACACCACCAGCTTGTCACCCTCGACACGCTGCACGGTCGCGACGTTATAGGGGACTGTTTCGCGCAGGTGCTCCAACAGTATGTCCAGCACCCGGTCGAGGTCCAGCGTGGAGATCAGCGCCGCACCGGCGCGACGCAGCACTTCTTCCGCCCGGCGGCGTCGCAGCGCGTCGTTGTACAACCGTGCGTTCTGAATGGCCACCGCCGCCTGGTTGGCAAAGATACCCAGCCGATCGGCGTGCGCCTGAGTAAAGAAACCTGGCTCGCGGCTCGACAGGCTCAGAGAGCCGATCACCTCGCCGCCGATGACGATCGGCGCGACGGCGTAGGAGCGGACCCACTCGCGACCTTTCACAGGTATCCAGTCGGGTTCGGAGGCAGTATCCGGCACGGCCAGCGACACACGGGTATCCACGATCCGCCTCGTGAGAGGGGAATCATCCAGGTCAATACTCACATCCCGCAAGTCGATGGGCACGAGGTCACCGCTGCCGCCCTGGCGTACCATTTCGACGACCCCGCCGGAAATCATGCGGATCGTCGCCCGGTCGTGTGGCACGACCTTGCCTACGCTGTCGAGGATGCGGTCCAGCACCTCGTCCAGATCGAGCGTGCTGTTCAGCACAGCGGCAGTGTCGCGCAGGCCGTCGGCCAGCGCCCGCTGCTCGCGCTCGGCAGCCTCGGCGCGGTTGCGCTCGGTTACGTCGACGAGCACGGCCTCGTAAGACTGCGGCTGGCCATCGGGGCCCCTGATCACCCGAATGTTCGACTCGGTATGCAGCAACGTACCGTCCCGGCGGCGCAGCGTCAGCGGGTAGTTGTGAACGCTGTCTCCGGGTCCCAGCGCGTCAATCAGCCTCCGCGCCTGGTTGGCCCCCGTATCCAGCGCCTCCGTGCCCGCCTCCATCAGCGTCTCGAGATCGGGATAGCCCGCCATTTCGACAAAAGCCTGGTTCACGTCGAGCAGCGTGCCGCCCGCCGTAGAGCTCACCACGCCCACAGGCAGATTGTCAAACAGGCCGTGGTAGCGGGCCTCGCTCTCGCGCAGCGCCACCTCGGATTCGCGGCTCTGCGCGCGCAGCCGCTGCGCGGTGAGGCCGTAGGCCAGGTCGCCGGCCAGCTCCGACAGCAGCTGCACCTCCTGAAGGTCAAAAGCGTCGGACTCAGCCGCGCACACGATCAGCACGCCCAGCGGTTTGCCGGCATTGAGCAGCGGCAGCGAAATCACTGATCTATAGCCAAGGCGCTGCGCCCGCTCGCGCCACGGTGCGAAGCCGGCGTCGTCCACCCGCACGACGCTGGGCCGCCCGGTGCGCAAAGCCCGCCCGCTGGGCCCCTGCCCCAGCTCAGAGTCGTCCCAGGTCGGCAGTATCTCGGCGGCGACCTCGTCGCCGCGCCCGGCCCACGCCACGGGCTGGATCAGTTTGCTGCTGTCCGGCTCGACATAGCCGATCCAGGCCCGCACGTACTCGCCGGTTGTCACGATCACCTCGCACACCCGGCGGGCGAGAGCCATCTCGTCTTCGGCGCGGACCTGGGCCTGGCTGCACTCACTGAGCACCCGGAACGCGCGATTGGTCCGGTTGAGCACCTCGCGCACGCGCCTGCGCTCGATGGCATACACCAGCGAACGGGCCAGCAGATCGGGATCGAGGCCGCTCTCGACGAGGTAATCCTGCGCGCCCGCCCGGATGAGCTCAAGGCCGATGTCAGCCTCGACCCGGTCGGTCAGCACGACGACGGGCAGCGAGGGGGCAAGGTTCAGCAGGTGTTCGAGCGCATCCAGCGCGGTTTCTCGGTGCGGAGGAAGGTCAAGCAGGACAATGTCGACGGTGTGCTGGGCAAGGCTCTCCTGCACGGCATCCGGACTCGCCGCGGCAGTGAGGATAAAACTGCCTGGAGCGGCCTTGTCGAGCAGCGCGCGCAGCCGATCTTCGCTTTCTGGCTGGCTGCCGATCAACAGGACCGAGACGTGTCTCTCAATCAGATCGGCACCTCGATGCACGGGGCATAACGACTTCTACGCAGACCCGACAACTGTTGCTGATACAGAGGACGTTAAACGGCGAGGCATCATCAGGCACGCGCAAGCTGCGCGCGGCCCGATGCAGATTCTCACCCCGCCTGCTATTCTATCACAACAGCGGAGCAGAGAAAACCGGCGGACAGCGCCAATCCGCATGCAGGAGCACTCGCAACAGGCGCACTTCGACTTTCTGATGGTTGTCCCAACTGTGAAACACGCGAAATTCCTGACAAGAACGTTAACAACTCGTTTATCTATGTTATACTTGTGTAGGTGTCACCAAGACCCAACGCCCGGTATCGTTACCCGTATCCTGCGGGACAGTCAAACGTCTTAGATAGTTGAAGCAACCCGAAATAGTTAGATAATCTCCTGGGGGGCCCGCAACCTGAATCTCCAGGCTGTCTCAAGGCTGGTTCCGGGCAAGAGTGCTTTATTGCGCTGGCCTGAAGGAGCGGAATAGTCACGGGGTGATCCCATGGAGAGACGCATTCTAAATCGGGCTGCGTACTGGCACATTGGGGCTGCAATCCTAGTCGCTCTGGGGCTGTATGTGGCCGGCCTGCACAGCTATCTCCTCTTTCACAGCGTTGGCGAGATATTCAGCATCGTCGTTGCCTGCGGCGTGTTCATGGTCGCCTGGAATGCGCGGCAGTATCTTGACAACGATTACCTGCTGTTTCTGGGGATCGCGTACCTGTTTGTCGCCGTGCTGGACACGATCCACACGCTGGCCTATGAAGGCATGGGCGTTTTTGCCGGGTACGGTTCGAACCTGCCCACACAGTTATGGATCGCGGCCCGCTACCTCCAGAGTCTGGCGCTGCTCGCCGCCCCGATCTTCCTGCGGCGCAGGCTGAAGCCCACGCTGGCCTTCGCGGGCTTTCTGATCCTCACTGCCGCGCTGCTGGCCTCAATCTTCTACTGGCGGATCTTCCCGACCTGCTACGTCGAAGGCGTCGGGCTGACTCCCTTCAAGAAGATCAGCGAGTACATCATCTGCCTGATCGTGTTCGCTTCTTTGCTGCTGCTGGTCAAATACCGGCAGGCCTTCGACCAGAAGGTGCTGGCCCTCCTGGCCAGCTCGCTGCTGGTGATGATCGTCTCGGAGCTCATATTCGCCTCCTATAAAGGCGTATTTGGCGTCATGAACATGACCGGGCATCTGCTCAAGATCGCATCATTCTATCTGGCTTATCTGGCCATTATCCAGACCGGGCTGGTGAAACCGTTTGCGTTCCTCTTCCGCGACCTCCAGCAGGCCGAGGAGCGCTACCGCAGCCTGTTTGAAGAAGCGCCGGTGATGTATGCCGTCGTCCGTGATGAGGACCACAAGAGGGTCATTGCGGACTGCAACGAGTCGTTCCTGCGTGCGCTGGGTTACCGGCGAGACGAGGTCCTCAGCCACCCGCTGGCCGATTTCTGCCCCGGTGGCAGCCAGATCGACCCGGCTGCGCCCGCGCCGGACGGGATGGTCATTCGCGAATGTGAATTGATCGCCAAGGGGGGGCGGCGTATCGACACCATACAGCAAGTCAGTGCCGGGGTCCAACCCGAAGATGAGCAGGGCCTGCGCATCACCTTCCTCGATATCAGCGCCCGTCGCGAGGCCGAGCGGCAGTTGCTGGACGCGCTCAAAATCACCACCGACCTGTATACGATCGGCAAGGCGGTTGCCCTGGCTCACACGCCAGACGACGTGCTCCACGCGCTGCTCACCAGCAGCCACCTCACACCGGCCCGGCGCGCTGCTGTCTTTGTCTTCGACCACCCTCCCGGCGATCAGCCTGCTACCTATGGCGAGGTGCTCGTCGACTGGACCGCCGAGGGCGCGCCGCCGTCGAACTCCCCGCCGTTTCGTGTTAGACCACTACATCCCGATCTCGCTGTTCAGCCGCGATCAGCCGGTCGTGATCGAGGACGCGGCGACCGACGAGCGCCTGATGCCAACCACGCGCCGCATGTTGGCCGATCAGGGCACACACAGCCTGATCCTTTTCCCGCTGGTCGCCAGCGACACCTGGTTTGGTATGCTCAACCTGCACTTCCCGTCCCGCTGGGATCCCTCCGAAGCGACCCTTCTGTACCTGCGTGGGCTGGTCGGGCAGGTGGCAGTGGCCCTGCACAACATGCTGCTGCTGAAAGCCGAAGCGAAGGCCCGCCACGAGGCGGAGCAGGCCAACGCCGTGAAGATGCAGTTCCTGGCGACCATCTCCCACGAGCTGCGCACCCCGCTGACCTCGATCAAGGGCTTCGCGACGACTCTGCTGGCCGACGACGTGACGTGGGACCCGGAGAGCCAGCGCAGCTTCGTCGAGACAATCAGCGAGGAAGCCGACAAGCTCACGGAACTGATCGATCAGCTCCTCAACGTGTCGCGGATTGAGTTGGGCCGCCTGCCGATGGTGCCCCAGGTGGTGACGCTTGACGACGTGATAGGCGCGGCCCGCGTCGATCTGGAGACGCTTTCCGCCAGGCACCGGCTGGAGATCGACATCTCGCCCGGTCTGCCGCCGATCTATGCCGACTCGCGCCGCATCGCGCAGGTGGTCATCAACCTGGTCAACAACGCGGCCAAGTATGCGCCGCCCGCCACGCCGATACGCATTGCGGCACGGCGTGAGCAGGACGCCGTGCGCGTCGACGTGAGCGACGAGGGGCCGGGCATCCCGCCTGAGGACCGCGAGCGTGTCTTCGAGGCCTTCCAGCGCGGCCAGAATACCCGCAGCGAGCATGTGAACGGCGTCGGGCTGGGGCTGGCCATCTGCCAGGGCATCGTCAAAGCGCACGGCGGGCAGATGTGGATCGTCGACAGCGACGTCCCCGGCACGACCGTGGCCTTCACGATCCCGCTGGCGAGCCCGTCGCCCGATAGCAGCGAGCCGCCGCCGGAGACATAATCTCGGATACCCTGTTCAGGCGATTATCAATGCATGAAAGAAAACAGCGGCCAGCCATGTACCGAGTCCTGATCGTCGACGACGATCCCAATATCCGCAAGCTCGCCCGCGTCAACCTCGAAAAGCGGGGCTACGTCACCGAGGAGGCGCAGGACGGCATCGAGGCGCTGGACATCCTCAAGCGGGGCCTGCCCGACCTCATCCTGCTCGACCTGCTGATGCCGGGCATCAGCGGCATCGACGTGTGCCTGTGGGTTCGTGCCCAGTCCGACGTGCCGATCATTGTGCTGAGCGCCCGCGATGAAGAGGAGGCCAAGATCAGAGCCCTTGACGCCGGCGCGGACGACTACGTCACCAAGCCTTTTAGCTACGAGGAGCTGCTGGCCCGCGTGCGCGCCGTCATGCGGCGCACCTCCGGCGAAGCGCAGGCCAGCCACGCGCACCGCGTCGAGATCGGCGACCTGCTGATCGACCTTGAAGCGCGCCGGGCTTTCGTGGGCGGCATCGACCTGCAGCTCACGCGGACCGAGTTCGCGCTGCTGGCCGAGATGGCACACAACCTCGGCAGCGTCCTGTCTCACGAGGAGCTGCTGGCCCGCGTGTGGGGCCCCGAATACCGCGACGAAAGTCACTACCTCTACATCTACCTGGGGCGCATCCGCAGGAAGCTGGGCAGCAAGTACAGCGACCTGATCGAGACGGTATCGGGCGTGGGCTACCTGATGCGCGCCTCACTGTAGCAACATACAAACTGTGACAGGCGTTTCTGGCACAGGGCAGAAGGCGTCTGCTCTCCTCGATCTGCGATTCACCGCGTCCGGCACACAGCCCGGCCATAAGTCCATAAGCCACTAGTTATATGTCCAGCCTCCGTCGATGCTTATTTAGGTTCTGTTTGGGACTTTTTTAGGCCGCCTGTGCTAGACTCATCATGTCAGAATAGCATGGGGCATAGAGTTATTTCCTGGCCGCAGGCGGGTTATCGGGTGACGTACATTCTGGTCCTCTCAAGAGGATTGAACCTTAGACGATACTGTGTGGACAACCTGGTCATTCGGGGCTACATCGCGATCGGGCTGGCGAGCATCCACGAGGGGGCAACACTGTTCCAGCGCAACCCGCCCGACTGCATTCTTCTGTGCCAGATACCCGACCTGAACGAGGGCGATCTCAAGGCTATCCGCACCTATCCCGAACTGGACAGGACCCCGCTGCTGATCATGAGCGCCGACCGCCCTGCGCCGGACTGGATGGCGCGCTGGCGGATCGCCACGCACCTCGCGCCGCTGACCGCCGCCAGCGAGATCGTCGAGCAACTAAGTCCCTGGCTCAGCGGCAGTGGGCTTCACGCCCATTAGGGAGGGAAGGCTCGCCGTCACTTTCTGACATGTTTTGGACGCTGCGCAGACCTGATTCTGACACAGCCACGATATGCTGAGTGATAGAGAATAGCCCTGATACCACGCGGCGCGGAGGCAGCAAAGCCTCGCGCCGCTCAATCTGGTCAGGATAGTCCGCCCGGCGGGAGTTCCGGCGGGCGGTATTTGAGAGGGAATCGATTGGCTACATTGGCTACCGACGCCACCCGCGAGGTGCTGCGTCATTTCGACATTATTCTGCGTGACCTGCGCATGATCGAGCCGCGCATCCGGCATGAAGCGTACTTCTGCCATCCCAGCATCTGGGTGGGCGACCAGCCGTTCATCGCGGTTGAGGCGTCTGACATGGTCTTCCGGCTGCCTGAGGAGGTCCGGTTAGAGGCGTGGCAGTTGCAGGGCTCACATTTGTGGAAGCCATCGGGGAGCCCCGACACGCCGCCGTCGACGGAATGGGTGCGGGTCCACAGCCGGTTTGCCGACCGCTGGCCGTATTTTGCCGAGCAGGCGCTGTCCTACGCCGTAATGATGGAGAGTGGCGCTTAGCCCGGCTCGACGGGCAGCGTGAAACAGAACGTGCTGCCCTGCCCGGGCGTGTTCTCCATCCAGATGCGCCCACCGTGCATCTCGACGAGTTGCTTGCAGATGGTCAGCCCCAGCCCCGTGCCGCCCACCGCCGAGTTTGACATATCGACCCGGTAGAAGCGCTCGAACAGGCGGGGCTGCAGTTCCGGCGGCACGCCAATGCCACTGTCCTGCACCGAAACGCAGACCGCATCGCTTTCGAGCCATGCCCGCACGCTGATCGGGCCACCCTGCGGCGAGTATTTGACGGCGTTCGACAGCAGGTTGCGCAGCACCTGCCCCACGCGGAACGGATCGACCCGCACCGCCGGCAGGTCGCTCGCCACAGAGATCTCGAAGCGATGCCGCGGGTTTGGCTCGCGGAAGGGCCCCACTGCATCCTCGATCAGCGGGGGCAGGTCGACTGGCTGCAGGTCCAGCGCCATACCATGGCCTGCTTCCAGCCGCGACAGGTCCAGCAGGTCGTCGATGATCTTCGACAGGTTGATAGCCTGCTCGTTGATCATGCCCAGATAGCGCTGGGCTCGCTCGCCGTCCATCTCGCGCATCAGCAGAAGTTCGGCAAAGCCCCGGATGGTTGTCAGCGGCGTACGCAGCTCGTGCGCCGCCGTCGAGACGAACGCATCCTTGATGCGCTCGACCTCTTTCAGCGCGGTGATGTCGCGCAGGCTGCACACCACGCCAGCGACCACCCCTTCCTGCCAGATGGAGGCCAGCGCCACGTCGGCGTCGAACAAATCGCCGTTCTTGCGGCGCGCCGTGATCTCCAGCCGAACGGACGTGTGGATCGACCTGACTTCTGTGATGGCCTCGCGCAGCATCGCCGACCATTTCTCCGCGGCCAGCAAGTCGGTGTGCTTGCCAGCAACCTCGCCCGTGTCATAGCCAAACGTCTCGCTGAACGCCCGGTTGACCAACTCAATGGTGCCGTCCGCGTTGAGCAGCAGGATGGCGTCCGGGCTGTTGTGCAGGATAGCCTGAACCTGCTTGAGCACCTCTTCCAGATCGGTGGTACGCTCTTCGACGGCCTGCACCAGAATGCTGCTGTAGTTCTCAAGCTCCTGGTAAAGGCGCGCATTGCGGATGGCAACAGCCGCCTGGTCGGCGAAAGCTTGCAGGCGCTTGGCGTGCTCATCGTTGAAGGAGCCGGGGATGGCGCTGTCGAGGAAGATGAAGCCGATAGCTTTGCCGTCACTCATGATCGGCGCGCCAGCTTCTGACCTGATCCAGGCCGTGATCGGGAATGTGCGCCAGTCGCCGTAGGCTGCAGTGTCGGGGATGGCCAGTGCTCTGCCGGTCTCGGCCATGCGCTTCAAGTTGGGGGTCCCGGCCAGCGGCAGGCGCAGACTTTTAAGCGCCTTCAGGTCGCCGGGGTAATTCTGGCTGCGAATGATCCGCCCCACACCATCTTCGACCAGCATGATGTTGGCCGTCTGGTGCGGCACGATGCGTTCCAGGCTGCCCAGGATGGTGTCGAGTACCTGGTCGAGGTCAAGCGTGCCGTTCAGCGCAGCAGCTGAATCGGCCAGCGCTTCGGCCAGCGCCCGCTGCTCGCGCTCTGACTCGTACAGCCGAGCGTTGTGAATGGCGACCGCCGCCTGGTCGGCGAAAGCTTGCAGGCGTTTGGCTTGCTCGTCGCCGAAGAAGCCGGGGGTGGCGCTGTTCACATTAACAAAGCCAATCGTTTTGCCATGGCTCATGATCGGCGCGCCGGCGAACGACCCGATCCAGTCCGTCACTGGCGATTTGACCCAACCGTCGAACAACTTGACATCAGGGATCGCCAGCGGCCTGCCCGTGTCAGCCATGACCTTCAGGTTGGGAGTCTGGGCCAGCGGCAGGCGCAAATCCTTGAGCGCCTCCTCATCGCCGGGGTAATTCTGGCTGCGAACGACCCGCCCCACACCATCTTCGACCAGCATGATGTTGGCCGTCTGGTGCGGCACGATGCGTTCCAGGCTGCTCAGGATGGCGTCAAGCACCTGGTTCAGGTCGAGCGTGCCGTTCAGCGCTGCAGCTGAACCGGCCAGCGCTTCGGCCAGCGTCCGCTGCTCGCGCTCTAACTCGTACAACTGCGCGTTGCGGATCGCGACCGCCGCCTGGTCGGCGAAAACTTGCAGGCGTTTGGCTTGCTCCTCGCTGAAGAAGCCGGGAGTGGCGCTGGCCAGATTAACAAAGCCAATCGTTTCGCCATAGCTCACGATCGGCGCGCTAGCGGACGACCTGATCCAGTCCGTCACCGGCGATTTGACCCAACCGTCGAACGACTTGACATCAGGAATCGCCAGCGGCCTGCCCGTGTCAGCCATGACCTTCAGGTTGGGAGTCTCGGCCAGCGGCAGGCGCAAGTCCATGAGCGCCTCCACATCGCCGGGGTAATTCTGGGTACGAACGACCCGCCCCACACCATCTTCGACCAGCATGATGTTGGCCGCCTGGTGTGGCACGATGCGTTCCAGGCTGCTCAGGATGGTATCAAGCACCTGGTCGAGGTCGAGCGTGCCGTTCAGCGCTGCG
The DNA here is from genome assembly GCA_963787375.1 of uncultured Chloroflexia bacterium. Classification (GTDB taxonomy): domain Bacteria; phylum Chloroflexota; class Anaerolineae; order Aggregatilineales; family UBA3940; genus CAWBCR01. The sequence continues at coordinate 159,143 of CAWBCR010000031.1, forward strand.
GTGGAGACGACCAGCGCCTCGGCCAGTGCCCGCTGCTCGCGCTCTAACTCGTACAAGCGGGCATTTTGAATGGCGACCGCCGCCTGGTCGGCCAGCAGGCTGAGCAGCAGCACGTCGGACTCTGTGAATACACGCGGCGCGCGGGCGTTGGCATCGAGCACACCCAGGAATTCGCCACTCCAAGCAATGGGTACGCCTACAACCGCGGTCCAGGGATGGCCCGCATAGACCTCCGCACGTCCTTCCCATTGTGCATAATTGTTCACGATGAGCGGATCGCCGCTGTCCCACACCCTGCCCGAAAGGCCCTCTCCGCGCTCCAATTCTGATCCCAGCGGGGCCATGCCGGGCCCCGCGCTCACCGTCCATTCGATCACATCGCGTGCAGGACGGTAGAGGTAGATGCCGCCGGCTTCTGCGTTCAGCAGCCGGATGGCGTGCCTGACGAGCGCGTCCAGCAGCAATTCCAGGTCGAGCCAGGCGGTGATATCCAGCGTCACCTGGCGCAGCGCGTCCAGTTGATCGGCGTAGTGTTGCAGGCGCTGCTCGGCGCGCACGCGTTCGGTGATGTCTTCATGGGCGATGACGACGCGTCGGGGGCCGCCGGAGGGGAAGGGTGTCACCTGCAGTGAGAACCAATTCTCCTCGTCGGGGCACGCGCAGGTGTACCCCGTCACGAAACTGTCGCGCTCGCCGGCCAACACGCTGCGAATGGCCGCAGCCACATGCCGGGCGAAATCCACATCCTCGCCACTGGTGGTGTCACACACGGCGAGATAATTTGCCCCCTCGTTGACCGCCTCCGGCGGCGCGCCACTTTCGGCGGCAAGTGCGCGCCACGCCTCGTTGACGGTAACAATCGTCCCCTGCTCGTCGACGATGGCGATACGCGCCGAGTGCCCATCCAGCATCGCACGGGCGAACTGGTCGGCGCGGCTGATCGCCAGCGCATAGCGCAGCGACCGCTCCAGCAGTCTGCCGTCAAAGCTGCCCCTGACGAGGACATCCTGCGCCCCGCGCGTCAGGGCGTCTTCGGCGCTGTCATCAGGGCTAACCAGCACGACGATTGGCACGTAGGGGGCCGCCTGCCGCAACGTGGCCAGCGCGTCGAGGCCGCCGGACAGCGCCAGGTCCAGCAGGATCGCGTCGGCGGGGCTGCGCGCGAGCGCGCTGCACGCTGCCTCCACCGACGCGGCATGCGTCAGCGCAAAGTGGCCCTCGCCATCCAACATCGCGCCAAATACACGAGCGTCATCTGGATCGGGGCTGATCAGTAGAATTGCGAACCTATCAGTGGCTTCTGCCATAAAACACTGCCGGGGCTATGCCCAGCGAGGTCCTTCCATCACGTGCCCTGGTTTCGCACCTGATATTATGGCGCAGATGGTGCAGGGACGCTATTCGGGGAATCACGTAGGTGCGCGCTGCTTTCGGCAGGGCCTCAGCCCGCGTTATAATGGCGCGTGAGGAGCCGCTGTCATGATCGCAACCCGTGACATCGTCATTGCCAACAAGGTGGGGCTGCACGCCCGGCCCGCCGCTGCCTTTGTCGATCTGGCGTCGCGCTTCGCGTCGGAGATCACCCTGACCAACCTGACGAGGGCCGGGCAGCCGGTAAACGCCAAGAGCCTCATCGCCGTGATCGCCTCCGGCACCTTCCAGAACCACACCATCCAAATTACAGCCGACGGCGACGACGCGCAGGAGGCGGTCGACGCGCTGGCCGCGCTCGCCGCGCGCAACTTCGGCGAACAGGAGTAGCCCCCATGCCTGAAACCCTCACGCTGATCACCGGTGGCACGCTCGTCACGCCGTCGAAAGTCCACCCGCATGGGGCTGTGCTGGTCGCCGGGACGCGCATCCGGGCTGCCGGCGCGGAAGGCTCGTTCGACGTGCCGCGCGAGGCGCAGGTCGTCGACGCGGGCGGTGGACGCATCATCCCCGGCCTGATCGACGTGCACATTCACGGTCTGGAGGGCCATGCCGCCGCCGGGCCGGGGCTGGCCGACGTGATCCGCGCGCTGCCCGCTCACGGCGTGACCGCCTTTCTCCCGACCAGCTACGACGCGGCGCGTGTCGACCTGTGCGAGGCGCTGGCGCAGATGCGTCCCCTGGTCGAACAGCCGCCCATTGGGGCGAAGCCGCTCGGCATCCACATGGAAGGGCCGTGGCTCTCGCCCAAACACCCCGGCGCGGGCAACCCGGCGCGCTTCTACCCGCTGACCGAGGGCGATGTGATCGACTTTCAGGACGCATCCGGCGGGCGGGTGCGCATGGTCACCTTCGCGCCGGAGGAGGGCGACGCGCTGAACGTCATCCCGTGGCTGGTTGAGCATGGCATCATCCCCACGCTGGGCCACTCCGACGCCGACTACGATACGGTCCACCGCGCGGTGGCGCTGGGCCTGAACCATGCCACGCACACCTACAACGCCATGCGCGGGCTGCATCACCGCGACCCCGGCACGCTGGGCGCGGTGCTCGACCACGACGAGATCGTCGCGCAGCTCATCGCTGATGGGCATCACGTACATCCCGCCGCGATGCGCATCCTGATCCGCGCCAAGGGCGTCGAACGGGTGTGCCTGGTCAGCGACGCGACGCCGCCCGCCGGGCTGCCGCCGGGGCGCGTCGAATGGGAGGGCCGCACGCTGGTCGGCGACGGGCAGACGGTGCGCCTCGAAGACGGCACGCTGGCCGGGTCGGCGACGCTGCTCGACGGGATGCTGCGCGTGCTGGTCGAGCAGGCGGGCGTCGACTTCAAGGACGCTGTCCGCATGGCGACCGACGTGCCCGCCCGGCTGCTGAGTGTCTACAAGGGCAGGCTTCAGCCCGGCTACGACGCGGATATCACCGTGCTGGACGACGATTATCACCCGCGTCTGACGATGGTCGGCGGGCAGATCGTCTACCGGGCGGATTAGATAGCCCATGACCACCCTGCACGACCTCACCCACACCATGCTGCGCGAGCTGGGCACGGCGTTGGACGGCGTCGACCCGGCTGACGCCGATACGCTGCGCGGACGAAATCCGGCAGGCGCGCCGCGTGTTTATCGCCGGGCGGGGCCGCACCGGGCTGATCATGCGCGGCTTCGCCATGCGGCTGATGCACCTGGGATTGGCCGCGCACGTCGTCGACGACGTGACGACGCCCGCCATCGCCCCCGGCGACCTGCTGATCGTCGGGTCCGGCTCAGGCCGAACCGAGTCGCTGGTCGGCGCGGCGGCGCGGGCGCAGTCGCTGGGCGCGCGGGTGGCGCTCGTCACCGCCGCCGCCGAGTCGCCCATCGGCGAGCGGGCCGCGTGCGTGCTGCACATAGCCGCGCCGACGCCCAAGAACGCGTCGCAGGGCGCGCCGACGTCCGTCCAGCCGATGGGCTCGCTGTTCGAGCAGGCGCTCGGCCTGCTGCTCGACGCGCTGATCATGCAGTTGATGGGCGAGATGGGCGTCGACGCGGCGGCGATGTTCGCCCGCCACGCCAACCTTGAATAACCATTCACCGCAAAGACGCCAAGGGCGCAAAGGGAAGAAAGAGACCGGGATTTCCGCCCCGGTATGGCGAAATTCGGGTCTACAGGTCGATTTCCGCAAAGGGCCGTTCGTGTGGTACACTCTGGGCCAGAAGGGCCCTCCCATACCCGCGTGTACACTGCAATCAGCGGGCCTGCTCCAGCGAAGCAAGCCGCAGCGCCAGCCTGAGCCTGAAGGGGGAGTCCGGTCAAGGAGTGGTTCATGGGCAACCCGATCACGCTTGGCACGGCTGTCGCGCAGCCGGGAACCATTCAATACGGGCAGTGGGATGGCTTTAAGCATCCAACCGGGCAGACCGAGTTTCTGCCGGTGATCATCGCGCAGGGCAGCACCGAAGGTCCCTGTATCTGGTTAACAGCCGGCATTCACGGCCCGGAGCACACCGGTCCGGTGGTGCTGTATCGCCTGCTGACCCCCGATCTGGTCGACCACCTGCGCGGGACGATTATCGTCATCCCGGCGCTCAGCCCGGTCGGGCTGCGCACCATGTCCTACGAGCCCTACCACGCACCCGAAAACCCCAACCGCATGTGGCCCGACGGTCGCCCGCCGAAAGCCATCGGCCCGGAAAAGCGCCCGCCGCACTCGCTGGAGCGCGCCTTTGCGCGCCTGTTCGACTCCATCCTCGAAACTGCCGACTACCTGATCGACTACCACAACGCGTGGACCGGCTCGCTGACCTTCGCCTTCCGCGACCGCGTGCTGTACCGCCCCGGCGACGACCCGCAGCGTAGCCGCGCGGAGGCCGAGAAGCTGGCGAGCGTTCAGGAAGAGATGCTGGCCGCTTACGGCCACACCGTCGTGACCGACCTGCCTGCCCCGGAATACGTCGAGGAAAAGATGCACCGCTCGACCTCCGGCGCGGCGCTGATGGTCGGGCCGCATCCCGGCCATCACGGTTGAGCTGGGCACCGGCGAGGTGCCCGAACCGGCCATCGTCGAGGCTGCCGCCGCCGGAACGCGCAACGTGCTGCGCTGGGCGGGGATGCTCGACGGCCCGGCGGAGCCGATTGAGGGTGTCGACATTCCCCGGCCCGGCTACCGCGTGCGCTGGACGGGCGCGGTGCGCGTCGAGCAGGCGTGTGTCGTGCTGCACCTTGTCCAGCCCGGCGACATCGTCCGCGCCGGCGATCCACTGTGCGAGACTCGCGACGTGTGGGGCCGTCCGGTTGGTGAGGGCGTGCTGCGCGCCGCGCATGACGGGTTCGTCATCGGCCACGAGCACGGCATCTATCATTACCCCGGCGACACCGTCGTCTATATTGCCATTCCCGACGACGCGCCGGTGGTTGCCCCCTACCCGGACGATTATTTCGAAGAGAAACCCGCCAAGGCCGAAAGCCCTCTGCCATCCGGCTGATTCTGCCGTGATGATTCTCAGGGAGTCGCTGGGGCGAACACGGCAGAACCGAGCAGTGTCCGCCCCGTTTTTTGATCCGTTCCCAGAAGAGAAGTGGTGACATATGACTCGCAGTGAACCAATCAAGATGGTCAAAGTCAGCGGCACCCACCGCGAGATGGGCCGCCAGGTCGGTGAAGCGTGCGGGGAAGAAATCCACCGCATGCTGTCGGTCTACAAAGACAGCTTCCAATCGTCCTTCGACCAGCTCCGGCTGGAGTGGGACGAGGCCGTCTTGCAGGCCAACAAGTACTACCCCTTTGCGCAGGAGCACATGCCGCAGTATATCGACGAGCTGGACGGCATGGCCGAAGCTGCCGGGGTCGAGTTCGACGACCTGATGGTCCTCAACTGCACCGAGGCGATCATGTCGGATGCGCTGTACCTGGGCTGCACCAGCATCGCCGTCTCCGGCGAGCGCACCGCGACCGGCCACGTGCTGGTCGGCCACAACGAGGACTGGCTGCCCGAAGACGAGGTGAACGCCTACCTGATCCACGCCAAACCGGAAGGCGAGCCACCTTACCTGGCGATGACCTACGGCGGCCTGCTGCCCAATATCGGCTTTAACGCGGCGGGCATCGCCCAGTGCTGCGATTCGGTCTACCCGGATGATGTACGCGTCGGGATCCCGCGCATCTTCGTGTCACGGGCGGTGCTGGGCGCTGACCGGCTGTCGGAGGCGATACGGGGCGTGCTGCACCGCCAGCGCGCGGCAGGCTACAACCACCTGATCGCGCATTCGAGCGGCGAGCTGTACAACATCGAAGTCTCGGCGCTGCACTTCGCCACGATCTACGGCATGGAGGGGATGCTGGCCCACACCAACAACTACCTCACCCGCCGCATGAAGCAGTACGAGAACAGCACCGAGGACCTGATCAGCGCGCGGGTGCGCGTCAACCGCGCCACCCGGCTGGTGCGCCACACCCGCCAGCACACCGCCGACTCGTTTAAGACGATCCTCAGCGACCACGTCAACTTCCCCAACAGCATCTGCAATCACATCGACAAGGTGGACAACCCGCTCGACCGCCAGAAGACCATCGTCTCGATGATCATGGACCTGACTTCCCTGGAGCTGCACGCCTGCTGGGGCAACCCCTGCGAATCGCCCTACCACACCTATAAGCTGGAGGTCTAGCCATGCCCGGAGATCCGCGCGAACAGCTCAACGAGAAGTATGAGCGCAACGGCTGGCCCGCCGAGGCGCGCCCCGACCTGACCCCGCCCGACGGCTGGAGCATCCCGCTGATCATGTCGGTGCGGCGGCCCCGCTCGCACGTCCCCTCGCGTGATGGCCGTTTCGTGGCCTTCTACTGGGACCTGGACGACGCCTCAGACCTGTACGTGCTGCCCACCACCGGCGGCTGGTCGTCCCGTATTACCTTCGACCGCGATCCCGCCCCCTTCTGGTTCGACGACCCGCCGCAGTGGTCGCCGGATGGGCAGTGGCTGGCCTTCACCAACCAGGGACACGTGTGGGTAGTCCCCACGCCCAACGCGCACTTCAGCGCACCGCCCGGACGGCTGCCGTGGAAGGTGACCGACTTCACCACCGGGGCCGATACGCCGCGCTGGATGCCCGAACTCGAACGGCTTGCTGATCACCGTCTACCGCGAGCGCCGCACGCGCATCCTGCTCACCGACCGCGACGGGTCGTGGCCGCGCCAGATCAGCTGGGGCGATGGGCACGACCACAGCCCGGTCGCCTCGCCCGATGGCCGCTACGTGGCCTACATCCACCAGCCGCTGGACGACCTCAACCGCACCGACCTCATGCTGGCCGACCTCGCCAGCGGCGACGAGATATCGCTGTTGAGCGGCACGCCGTCGCGCCACAACTACGCGCCGAAGTGGTCGGCGGACAGCAAGCGCATCGCCTTCATCTCCGACCGGCCCGGCTTCTACGAGCTGTTTATGTTCGACGTGGAGACGCGGCAGGAGCGGCAGGTGACGCACGCCGGGCACGATCTGGGCGGCCTGTCGTGGTCGCCGGACGGCACGCGGCTGGCGTGCACCATCAACCGCGCCGGCCAGATCGACCTGGCTACCATCGACGCAGCCAGCGGCGAGATATCCGACCTGCGTACCGCGTTCGGCGTCCACGCGCGCCCGCACTGGCTGCCGGATGGGCAGACGATCACCTTTGAGTACGAGGATTACTGCACCCCGCTCGACCTGTACCGCATCGACATCGACAGCAAGCAGGTCACGCAGTTGACGTACAGCAACCCGCCCGCGCTGGCCGCTGTCGACATGGTCGCGCCGGAGCGGGTCAGCTATCAAAGCTTTGACGGGCTGGAGATACCGGCCTTCCTGTACCGTCCCAAGAAGCCCAACGGCGCGGCGATCCTCTACCCGCACGGCGGCCCCACCGGCCAGTACGTGCCTGACTGGGACAGCGTGGCCCAGTATTTTGTCGCCAAGGGCTACACCTGGATATGCCCCAACTTTCGCGGCTCGACGGGTTATGGCGTCGACTTCACCCGCGCCAACTACGGCGTGTGGGGCATCGACGATGCGCGGGACTGCATGGCCGGGGCCGACTACCTGACCTCGCTGGGGATCGACCCGAACCGCATCGCCATCTTCGGCGCGAGCTATGGCAGCTACCTGGCCGTGTGCGCGCTGGCCAACGATCCCAAGGACCGTTTCGCGTGCGGGGTCGGCAAGTACGGCGACTCCGACATCCTGACGTCGTGGGCGCAGGCCAGCCAGGGCGCGCGCGAGGACCTTGAGCGCATGATGCACCACCCGTCGCAGAACCGTGAGGCTTACCGGCTCGGATCGCCGGTGTGGAACGTGGCTAACATCCGCAAGCCGCTGCTGATCGTGCACGGCCTGCACGATCCCATCGTCCACCCGCTGCAATCCGAGGAGCTGATCGAGGCGCTGCGCCGCGAGCGCAAGACTTACGAATACGTGACCTACGGCGACGAGGGCCACGGCCTGCTGCGTCGCAGGAACCGCATCGACTTCCACCAGCGGCTGGAGCGGTTCCTGGACTGGTACCTGATCTGACGGGCCGGGTGTGATATAACATCCCTGATCCCACCTACCGGAAAGGATTGCCCATGGCGAGCGTCATTTGCTACGAAGACCTGACCTGGCCCGACGTGCCGAAGCTCCCGCGCGACCTGCCGATGGTCCTGCCGCTGGGCGAGGGCTACGACCCGCAGGCTGTCGCCGCCGCGCTGGGCGCGGACACGATCTGCTGGCTGCCTGCGCTGCCCTACGGCTGGGCCGGCAGCGCCGTTGACGTGGGCGCGGACATGCTGCGCCGCGTCGTGGCGGGCGTGTTCAGCGCGCTGCACGACGAGGGCTTCACGCACCTGGTCGCCGCGCACGGCGGCGCGGAAAACCTCGACATGCTGGGCGTGCACCACCTGCGGCTTGCGCCCGCTAACCCGCCGCCCGCCGCGCGCGTCGCGGCCACACCGCAGCGCGTCATCCTGATCTCGACCGGCCACACCGAGCAGCACGGCTTCCACCTGCCGATGTGCGTCGACACGGTCATCATCGACACGATCACGCGCGGCGTCGTCGCATGGATCCCCGGCGAGGCGGAGATGCTGCCCACGCTGCCCTACGGCGTCAGCACGCACCGCAACCAGTTCGCCGGGACGTTCAACCTGGGCGGGCGCGTCTACGAGGATTTCATGGGCGTGGTCATCGACCAGTTGGTGGCGCGCGGCGCGGACCGGATGTACCTGATGAGCGGCCACGGCGGCAACGGCTCGTTCCTGGTGAACATCGTCAAGTACGCCGGGGAGCGCCACCCCACGACCTTCATCGCGACCACCTGGCTGCACACCTCCGGGCGCATCGCCGCGCCGGTGCTGGAGGAGTATCGCCGCTCGCAGCGCGGCGGGATGGGCCACGCCGGGGAATTAGAGACGGCCTACATGCTGCACCTGCGCCCCGACCTGTGCCACATGGAGCGCGTCGTCGACGAGACGACGTATATCAGCACGCCCGGCTACTACATGGACTGGATCGAGGGCGGGGAGCTGGTCGCCAACCCGCCGTGGACCGACGACACGGCGACCGGCGCGTACGGCGCGGGCAGCCTGGCGACCGCCGAAAATGGCGAACGCTGGCTTGAGGTGGCTATCGAGGAGAAGATCGCGCACGTGCGCGAGATCCACGAGCAGCAGAACCGGCGTCAGGCCAAGCGCGCAGCGCAGCAGTAGGCGCGGTGCGCGCCCTTTCTATTCCGCCGGTTTCTCGTCAAGGATCACCGGCTCGATAGACGCAACCTGCCTGAGCAGCGCCAGCGTCGCCGCGAGCACCCGCCGCTGCTGGGCGGCATCGCCGGGCTCGCCGAGCGTCGCGCCCCGGTTCAGCGAGGTGAACGTGGCGCGCGGCGGCAGGGTCAGCCGCGTGACGCCCCCGCGCCAGGTGGTCAGCGTGGTGGCGATGCCATCCATTTCCAGCGCGCGTGCGATCAGTCCCACGGACTGCGAGCAGATCGGTCAGGCGGGGACGAGCAGCGCGGCCTGCGCGTGCAGGTCGCGGGCGGCCTCCCGGATGAGCGGGATCGTCTCGTCGACCACCCGCGCGGCATCCGGCTGGTAGCCCATGAAGCTGACGAACTGCTCTGCAATCTCGCCGATTGAACCCTCGTGGGCCATGTCCTCCAGGTGACGCAGCGGCACCAGCACCTGCCGGTCGGCGTCGACCGCCGCGTGATCGTAATGGGTGTGGGAAAAGGCCAGCCCGTCGAGCGGTGTTGAAGACGGGATCAGGCGGACCGAGTAGTCGCCGAGCGGGTTGGGCGCGTCGAAAGGCGGCTGCTGGCCGGGCAGGTAGGCCCCCGCCGAGGAGATCAGCAGCAGGCGGCTCGCTGCCGGGTCGACGCCCGGCCCGGCGACCGGCTGTGTGTTCGTCGGGCGGTTGTAGAGCTTCCAGTCGAAGTCGCCGGTCTGCTCAAAGTGGGCCAGCCACCCGGCGCGGAACGTCGCCAGCCATTTCTCACGGTTTTCGAGGATTTCCATACAGGCTCCCGTCATCCACAGCGATCACACTTCTCCTGACGCGCTGTGAGCCGCTGCGGATTACGCCGTCAGGCAAATGATAAGGGCGAGGCAGTGCCTCGCCCCTGAGATGGAGTCGCTGATCGTCTACGCGTCCGGCACCATCTTCGGCTCGACCTCGTGGCAGGCGACCCAGTGCCCCTCGCCGACCTCGCGCCAGGCAGGCACGATACGCTTGCAATGCTCCTGCGCGACCGGGCAGCGGGTGTGGAAGCGGCAGCCGGGCGGCAGGTCGATGGAGCTGGGCACGTCGCCGGTCAGGATGACGCGCTGCCGCTCGCGCTCGCGGGCCGGGTCGGGGACGGGCACCGCCGAGAGCAGCGCCTGCGTGTAGGGGTGCAGCGGGTTCTCGTACAGCTCGTCGCACTGCGCCAGCTCGACCATCACGCCCAGGTACATCACCGCCACGCGGTCGCAGATGTGGCGCACCATCGCCAGGTCGTGCGCGATGAACAGGTAGGTCAGCCCAAAGCGGTCCTGCAAATCCTCCAGCAGGTTGACGATCTGCGCCTGGATCGATACGTCCAGCGCGGAGATCGGCTCGTCGCACACGATGAAGGCCGGGTCGGAAGCCAGCGCCCGCGCCACGCCAATGCGCTGCCGCTGCCCGCCGGAGAACTCGTGCGGGAAGCGGTTGGTGTAGCGTGAGCTCAGGCCCACCAGCTCCAGCAACTCTTTGACGCGATCCTGCCGCTCCGCATCGCTGTCGAGCAGGTGGTGCACGCGCAGCGGCTCGCCGACAATCGAGCTGACCGTCCAGCGCGGGTTCAGCGAGGCGAACGGGTCCTGAAAGATCATCTGCGCCTTGCGGCGGATGGCCAGCAGCTTCGCGCCCCTGGCGGTGCGGATGTCGTCGCCTTCGATCTCGATCTGACCGTCGGTGGCCGGGTACAGTCCCAGCAGCGTGCGGCCCGCGGTCGTCTTGCCGCAGCCGCTCTCGCCGACCAGACCCAGCGTCTCGCCCTGCGCGATGTCAAACGACAGGCCGTCGACGGCCCGCACGTTGCCCACCGTGCGCTGGATGACGATCCCGCGCGTGACGGGGAAATACTTTTTCAGGTTGCGCACGCGTACCAGCGGTGCCGCTTCGCTCATCGCAGGTCTCCTGTCTTCACGTCTACCCAGCAGGCGATGGTGTGCCCCGCCCCAACCGCTCGCAGCGCGGGGTTCTCTGTCCGGCAGCGCTCGCGGACGAAATCGCAGCGCGCGGCGAACGGGCAGCCCGGCGGCTCAACGAGCATGCTGGGCGGCGCGCCGGGGATCGACTTGAGCCGCTCCTGTCCGCGCCGCCGGTCGGCGCGGGGCAGCGCCTGCAGCAGCGCCAGCGTGTAAGGGTGGCGCGGATTGCCGTACAGGTCGTCAACGCCGGCCTCCTCGACGATGTAACCGGCGTACATGACCATCACGCGCTCCGCCAGCCCGGCCACCACGCCCAGGTCGTGCGTGATCCAGATGATGGCCATGCCCAACTGATTGCGCATCCGGGTGACCAGCTCCATGATCTGCGCCTGGATCGTCACGTCCAGCGCGGTCGTCGGCTCGTCGGCGATGAGCAGGCTCGGCGCGCAGGCCAGCGCCATGGCGATCATCACTCGCTGGCGCATCCCGCCCGAAAACTGGTGAGGATAGTCGCCCAGGTGGCGGGCCGGCTCAGACAGTCCGACCATCTCCAGCAGCTCGACGGCCCGCGCCTCGGCCTGCGTCTGGTCCATCCCCATGTGCACGCGCAGTGACTCGGTGATCTGCCGCCCGATAGTCAGCACCGGGTTGAGCGAGGTCATCGGGTCCTGAAAGACCATCGCGATCTCTTTGCCGCGCACCGCCTCCAGGTCGGAGTCGAGCATGGTGATCAGGTCACCGCCGCGCCACACGGCCCGGCCGCTGAGGATCTCGCCGGGCGGGATGGGGATCAGGCGCAGCATTGACATCATGCTCACCGACTTGCCGCAGCCGCTCTCGCCGACCACGGCCAGCGTCTCGCCCTCCCCGATGTGATACGAGATGCCGTTCACCGCGCGGACGGTCCCTTCGGGCGTGTGGAAGTGCACTTTGAGGCTGTCGACTTCTAACAGGGTTGCCATCGTTCTCCCCAGGGGTTACGTCGCCCGGCTGCGCGGGTCGAGCGCGTCGCGCAGGCCGTCGCCGATGAAGTTGATGCTCAACACGGTGAGCAGGATCAGCAGGCCGGGGAAGATCCACATCCACGGCGCGCCCTGCAAAATCTGGTTGGATGCGGCGCGCTCCAGCATGTTACCCCACGTCGCCGTGGGCGGCTGGACGCCCAGCCCCAGGAAGCTGATGTACGACTCGGCCAATATCGCGTTGGCGACGCTCAGCGTGCCGGTGACGACAATCGGCGCGATGCTGTTGGGCAGGATATGCCGCACGATGATCTGCCAGTTGGGCGTGCCCGTCGCCCGCGCCGCGAGGATAAACTCCTCTTCCTTGATCGACAGGAACTCGGCCCGCACGATGCGCGCCAGGTACATCCAGCTTGTCAGCCCGATGATGACGATGATCACCACCACGCTGCCGCTGAAGGTGCGCCCCAGCAGCGTCAGGTTGGGGATCTTGCCGCCAAAGAACTTGGCCATGATCAGCAGCAGGAACAGCGTCGGCACGTTGAGCCACGCCTCGGTGAAGCGCATCAGCAGGGCGTCGATCAGCCCGCCGTAATAGCCTGCCAGCGCGCCGATGGCGATCCCGATCACCAGTTCGACCAGCATCGCCAGCAGGCCGATCATCAGCGAGATCTGCCCGCCGTAGATGGTGCGCGCCAGGATGTCGCGCCCGACCGGGTCGGTGCCGAACGGGTGCACAGCCGATGGCGCTTGGAGGGCGATGCTGGTGTCGTTGTAGTTGGCGTACTGCTCGGAGAGCACGAACGCGCCGCCGAAGGCGTACACCACCAGGAACGCCAGGATCACCAGCCCGACCAGCGCCATATGGTGCCGCCGGAAGCGCCGCCAGAACAGCGCGCCCAGCGTCAGGGGTGGGGCTTCGAGCGCCTCGGCAGTCTGCTGTTGGATGGATTTCTACAGTCGTCTCCATGCTGTGCGTCCTCGCCCTAGGTATAGCGAATGCGCGGGTCAAGCCACGCATAGGTGACGTCGGTGATGATCTGGAACACGATCACTGCCACCGAGCTGATCAACAGGATGCCCATCACCACCGGTGCGTCGGTGCGCGTCAGGTGGTCGAGGAACAGGCGGCCCATGCCCGGCCACGCGAAGATGTTCTCCGTGACCAGCGCACCGGCCAGCAGGAACGGCAGGTCGAGCCCAACGATGGTCACAATCGGCAGTGAGGCGTTCTTCAGCGCGTGGACCAGGATGATCATCTGGCGCGGCAGGCCCTTTGACTTGGCCGTTCGGATGTAGTCCTCGTTCAGCACTTCGAGCATCGTGCCGCGAATGTAGCGGCTGTAGCCTGCCAGGCTGATGACCGTCAGGCTGAACACCGGCAGCACCATGTGCCACGCCACCTGCGCCACCGTCTTGCCCTGCGCGGGCTCGAACATGCCGACGGTGGGCAGGTAGGGTAAGCCCCATTTTCGAAACAGCACCGCAAACAGGTACATCGACAGCAGCGCGACAAAGAAGATCGGCATCGAGTAACCGATAAACGACAGCGTGGTGATGGCGTGGTCGGCAAACGAATACTGCCTCAGCGCCGAGTAGATGCCCACGGCCAACGCTCCCACAATCGTGACGATCTCCGCCGGGATCATCAAGAGCAGCGTGTTGGGGATGCGCTCCCAGATCACCTCCGCCGCCGGAATGCGGTTGACCAGCGAGTTGCCAAAGTCGCCGCGCAGCACACCCTGCCGGCGGCCCGGCGATTCCTTGACACCGTCGCCGTTGAGGTCCACCTTGGTCCAGTCGTTGCCGGCCAGCCAGAAGACATATTGCAGCGCGAGCGGCTGGTCGAGCCCAAGCTGGCGCGTCAGCCGCTCGCGGTCAGAGGGGCGTGTGGCGTGGCGGCCACCCATGGTTGCCAGCGGATCGCCCATGCTCATCATCAGCACGAACAGCACCACGCTGATGAAGAACAGCAGCGGAATCGCCTGCAGCAGCCGCCGGATGATGTAGCGGGTCATGCCGATTCTCCCTTACCCGCAGGGGTACATAGGGCCGGGGCAGGCTGTAGTCTGCCCCGGCATAGTGACTTCAAGTACGTGTAAGGCGCTCGCAGACACGCTACTGAGTGAGATCCCAATCAACGATGTTATAGAACGGGTTCACGCCGGAGATCTTCACGTTTTGCAGTCGGCCACTGACAGCCCAGGTATCCGGGTCCTGCCATAGCCCGATCCAGTAGGCCTTGTCGAAGACCGTTTTGCTGATCTGGTAGAAGGTCTGCTGGCGGGTTGCCGGGTCGGCCTCGGTCGCCTGCTGCTGGAACAGCGCGTCCAGGTCGGTGTCGCAGAATGCCTGCCAGTTCGTGCCATCTGGATAGGAGTCGCTCGGAATCTCGCTGCACAGCCAGTAGGAGATGTCGGGGTCGGGGTACTGGGTTGTATCCGACCACTCCATGATGTCCAACTGGCCGGTGGCTGCCGGGCCGCCTGCGCCGTAGCCGGAGAAGAACTGGTCCGAGTTGTAGTTCATCAGGTCCAGCTTGATGCCGACCTGCGCAAGCTGCTGCTGCGCGACGGCCTGCGTGTCCTGCCGGACTTCGCGGGTGGTCGTGCCGTAGGTCAGCTCCAGCTCGACACCGTCTTTGTCGCGCACACCGTCGCCGTTCGAGTCTACCCAGCCGGCGTCGTCGAGAAGCTGGTTGGCTTTGGCTTGATCAAACGCGTAGGGCTGGATCGACGGGTCGGCGTAGGGCGTGTTGTCCCAGTAGCTGGCGGCGGGCTTGGTCAGGCCCAGCAGCAGGTTGTCGACCAGCGACTGCCGGTCGAAGGCATAGGCCAGCGCCTGGCGCACGCGCACGTCCTGCAGCGCCGGGTGGCCGTTGGGTCCCATGTAGGGGTACCAGCCCTCGTTGTAACCGGACTGGACCTGGACCACGTTCACGCCGGCGTCTTTCAGCGTCGGGATGTCGGGGTAGCCGATGAACGTGCCGATGTCGCCATCACCGCTGACCAGCGCGTTGATCTGCGACGCATCGTCGGGCACGAAGCGGATGAAGACCTCGTCGATCTTGGGCCGCGGGCCCCAGTAGTTGTCGTTGACCACGAAGCGCGCGAAGCCGCCCGACTGCCATTCCTGGAAGACGTAAGGCCCGTAGCCGACTGTCGGGTTGCGGTTCCAGTCGGCGTTGTCCAGCGTGCCGTCCGAGTCGTACACCGACTGGAGGATGTGCTTGGGCAGCAGGCCGTGCCACAGGGATGCTTCCCACGGCACAAACACGTCGTTGAACTGCACGACCACCGTCTGCGCGTCGGGCGCGGTCACCGAGGCGATCTGGTCGAAGGGATATGTCGAGGCGACGGTGTTATTGGGGTCGACGACCATCTGCCAGGTGAAGACGAAGTCGTCGGCGGTGATCGGCTCACCGTCCGACCACTTGATGTCATCCCGCAGCTTCATGGTGATCGTCTTGCCATCAGCCGAGATGCCACCGTTCTCGGTGGTGGGCATCTCGGTGACGAGCACCGGGAACACGGTGTTGGTGTCGTCGTATTCCCACGGCCAGGGAAGCCAGAGGCTGTCGGTGATCTGCGAGAACCACATGTTGCTGTAATACGGGTTGAGCGTGTCGAACTCTTCGGTGAAAATAAACGTGGCGACCTTGCGCGACGGCTCGGTTGCCGCCGGGGCAGCCGTCGCGGCGGGCGCGCTTGTCGCAGCCGGCGCATTCGTCGCAGCGCCGCCACCGCTGGGTGCGGCGGTAGTCGCTGCTGCGCCACCGCAGGCCACCAGCAGTAGACCGGCCACTAACACCAGCATCAAAACGCCGAGTTTCTGACGAGACATGGACTTCTTCTCCTTCTCACTGCGAATCGGTACAATTAATATATCGCGAGGTTCTCCTCAATCGATTGCCTGTGTGTACACCTCCTTATAGATCGTCAGTGATTGTATAGGGCGAACGCCCTCGGGATAACAGATACCGCGCAGCCGGCGTGCAGGGCTGCGGGTGAAGTCTGTCGCTGAGGCTTCGGATTGTGCCGGCCCGGTTGGAGTGAAATCGCGAGGTTGATGCGCCGATAAGCACAATCCAGGAACAGTGTACCTGTAAAGTACAGCGGTTTGGATGGGCTGTCAAGTCGCGAAAAGGGCGGCGAAAGGAGGATTGCCAGCTCAGTGCTTGGTCGGCAGCAGGAATAACGGCAGCACCAGCCACCATGAAAACATGGCGATCAGCGGGTTCACGAAGGCGACGGCAATCGACAGGGCAAACACCCCCGCCGAGCTCAGCGCGCGCACCATTTCCTCGCGGATAGTCACCGGGTCGAGCGTGATGTCGACCAGCCGGTGGCGGTGGCTGGCATAGGCCCACAGCCCGGCCCGCGCCAGCGACAGCACCACCACGCTGCTGGAGTACAACACCACAGATGGCGTGGTCGCCGGGAAGACGCCCAGCACCGAGGTCGGAAACGGCATCCATGCCACCAGCAGCAGAAACAGCATGTTGAGCCACAGCAGCCGCCGGTCGTAGCGTTTGATGTGCGTGAACGCGCGGTGATGCGCCATCCAGAATGTCCCGATGACGAAGAAACTGATGAAGAAGCTGACGAAGCGGGGGATCATGTCGACCAGCATCGGCCAGATGTCGGCGGCGGTCATTCCGCTGACGTCGGGCAGCCTGATGTCAATCGCCAGCAGCGTGATGGCGATGGCGATCACCGCGTCGCTGAAGAAGATCAGGCGTTCGAGGCCCAGGCTGGTTGTCGTGTCGCGGTTGGCAGGCATGTTGCGAGGCCCTCCGGGGATCAGCGCAGGCGAGGACGAGTCCGATCCTGGCTTGTGAGATGATGCGACCGTGAATAAGACTACTGCGTCCAGGGCCACGACGCAAACTAGTTTCCGGGGACGCCCCGCGCCTCATTCCACCAGCCCATTTTGCAGCGCAATCGACACCGCCTCGGTGCGACTCGATGCGCGCAGCTTGGACAGCACGCTGCTCACGTAGAACTTGATGGTCGACTGGCTGAGCTCAAGCGCGCTGGCGATCTGGCGGTTGGTCATCCCGTCGACCAGCAGGCCCAGCACCTGCGTCTCGCGCTCGGTCAGCGCGAACTCGGTGCGGCGGTCACGCGTCGTCGCGTCGATCAGCGCCTGCGTCACCTCCGGCGAGAGCGTCGGCTTGCCGGCGTGCGCCTGGCGAATGGCTTCGGCCAGCGCCTCAATCGACGCGTTCTTGAGCACGTAGCCAATCGCCCCGGCGCGCAGCGCGGCCTGCACCCGCACCTGCTCCTGGTAGCTGGTCAGAGCCAGGACCTGCACCGGCGGGTGCTCGCGCTTTATCGCGCCGATAGCGGCCACGCCGTCGAGGTCGCCCGGCATCACGAGGTCCATCAGCACCACTTCGGGGTGGCACGCAGCGCAGACCTCGACCGCCTCCTGCCCATTGGCCGCCTCACCGACCAGCTCCAGATCATCAAATGTGTCGAGAAATACGGCCAGCCCACGACGAACCATGTCGTGATCGTCCACGACCATCACACGGATCGGTTCCCCCTCACCCATATGCGTCTTCTCGGATCTTCTCAACTGGCGAAAGTACCGCTAAGCATAGCGTACAACGCCTGTTCTGGCGACGCAACGCCGCGTTGTTGCCTCCAGCCGTGCCGCGCAGCATAATACCCCCACTGACATCCCATCCGCGTGGAGATCGCCCATGGCCACCTGTGACCTGCACATGCACACCCATTACTCAGATGCCCGCCCCACGCCCGAAGAGCTGGTGCGGCACGCGGCCCACATCGGGCTGAAGACCATCGCCATCACCGACCACGACAACATGCGCGGTAGCCGCGAGGCGCAGCCGGTGGCGGAGGCGCTGGGCATCGAGCTGATCCCGGCTATCGAGTTTGGCACGCGCTGGGAGGGCTACGGCTGGCCTGAATGGGGCGGCACGACCGACCTGCTGGGTTACTTTCTCGACGACACGCCCGACCTGCGCCAGCTCGAACACGACATGCTGGCCACGTACGATGCTCAGGTTGGCGCGACGTGCGATCTGCTCACGCAGCGCGGCTACCCGCTCACGCTCAAAGAGGTGCATGTGCTGAACCCGCATTACGTCCACTGGCGGCAGGGGATCGCCGTGCTAGGGGCCAAAGGGCTGGGCGACCCGGACACGCTGACCGACGCGTGGAACGCCGCCTGGTGTGAAGCGTGCGATCCGCAGTTCACCATCGACCGGATCATCGCAGCGATCCACGCCGCCGGCGGTGTGGCGGTGCTGGCCCACCCCACCTACCTCGTCCGGCCCGACGGCAGCGAGGGCTGGATCACCGCCGACGACCTTGCGGCGCTGGTCGAGATGGGTCTGGACGGCATCGAGATCTATCATTATCGGCTCGACGAGCCCGCCCGCGCCTATTTCATGGAGTTGGCCCGCCGCTTCGACTTGGCCATCGGCGGCGGCTCCGACGAGCACGGCTGGCCGTCCGGCTTTCCGCGGCTGGGCAGCCAGCCCGTCACGCCGGAGATGGTCAGCGCGCTGCGCGCCCGGCGGCATAAGGTGAAGCCCTTTTCTTCGGAGGTAAACCTATGAGCCAGCTTCGCGCCGGCGTGGCGCGCGCCACCACCAGCCCTGAACAGGGCATCTACCTTGTCGGCTACTACGACCGCGAGATGGGCAGCACCGGCGTCCACGACGACCTGACCGCGACCGCGCTGGCCCTCGACGACGGCACGCAGCAGGCCGTGCTGATCGCGCTCGACCTGCTGGGGCTGCACGAGTTGCTCGTGGACCGGGTGCGCGAGGGCATCGCCGAGCGGGTGGGCATCGCGCCGCGCGCGGTGATGATCGCCTGCTCGCACACGCACAGCGGCCCTGCCGGCTACGCCGACCCATCCAAACACACGCCGCAGCGGCGCTATCTCGACGGGCTGGTCGAGACGCTGGTCGGGCTGGTCGAAGCGGCAGCGGAGCGCCTCGCGCCGGTCGAGGTGCTGCACGGCGTGGGCGAGACGTCCATCGCCCACAACCGCCGCCAGCAGCTTCCCGACGGCACGGTGATCATCGGCGATAACCCCGATGGCCCGGTCGACCGTTCGCTGCACGTCGTTGAGTTTCGCGCCGCGGACGGCGCGCCGCTGGCGACGCTGGTCAATCTCGCCTGCCACGGCGTCGCAGTTGGGCCGGCTAACCTGCTCGTCTCCGCCGACTGGCCGGGCGTGATGCGCCGCACCGTCGAGGCCGAGACGGGCGCGCCGTGCCTGTTCGTGCAGGGCGCAGCCGGCGACCTGAACCCGGTCGAGGGCTGGAATGAAGACGACCCGTGGGGGCCTGCCGAACGGCTGGGCCGCGAGGCCGGGCAGGCCGCGCTGGCGGTGCGCGCGGCGATGCAGCCCATTGCAGGCGCGCCGCTGCGCGCGCTCAACGGGCAGGCATGGCTGCACCTGGTCAAGCAGCCGATGGCCGACGCGAAGACCGCCTTTGAGCAGACGCTCAGCTCATGGACCGGCGCGCCGGTGGGCGACATCGACCGGGTGCTGCGCCAGCGCTTCCCGTGGGAGCCCACGCTTGAACAGCAGAAAGGCCAGTGGTACACGCCGCTGGAGGTGCAGGCACTGCGCATCGGCGAGGTGCTGATCGCCGCGCACGCCGCCGAAACGTTCACTGCCATCGGCGCGCAGATCAAGGACGAGTCGCCTGCCGAGCGCACACTGTTCGCCGGGTACGCCAACGGGCTGATCGGCTACCTGCCCACCGCCGCCGAGCATCGCAAGGGCGGCTACGAGGTCGACGTTGCGCCCTACGTGTTCCGCATGCCGGGGCTGCTCGACCCCAACGCAGCGCAGCAGGCCGTCGAGCACAGCCTCAAGCTGCTGGGCCGCGTGTGGGACGATGAGGAGTGAGGCCGGGATTTCACCGCAAGGATGCTTTACGGTGAAATCTTATCTTTGCCGGGACCTGTATGACTGACTTACCCGACCTCAACCGCCACGACCTGTGGATCACCCGCCTGTACTTCTTCGTGTACATCGGGTCGTTCGGTTTCAGCATCCCGTACCTCAGCCTCTTCTACCGCCAGCAGGGGCTGTCCGGCACGCGGATCGGCCTGGTGGGCACGCTTGGCTCGCTGGCGACGCTGATCGCCGCGCCGCTGTGGGGCCGCTGGAGCGATCACGTCACGCGGCCACGCCTGGTGCTGCGGCTGGGGCTGCTGACCGCGGCACTGTCGATCCTGCTGCTGAGCCAGCAGCGCCTGTTCGGCTGGATCGCGCTGTTTGCCGCCGTGCAGGCTGTCGCTCAAGCAGGCGTCTTCCCGCTGTCCGACGCGCTGGCGGTGGGCGTGACGCGGCGGGTGGCCTACGGCAGCGTGCGGCTGTGGGGATCGCTGGGCTGGGCGCTGGTCGTGATCCTGGCCGGCTGGCTGATCGAACACAGCGGCTTCACGCCCGCGTTTGCCATCAACGCGGCGCTGCTGTGCCTGAGCATCCCGCTGCTGGGCAGCATCACGCCCGGCATGATGCGCGCCGGGCGCAGCGGCGCGAGCACCGGACCTGTCTCGCTCCGTGCGCTCTCGCGCGGGCTGTTCGCCAGCGGCCCGATGATCGGCCTGGCAGTGGCGCTGACGATCCTGACGCTGGCCACGACCGGCCTGTACAGCTTCGAGCCGATCTACCTCGACCAGCTTGGCGCGACCAAGTTCATCATTGGGCTGGCGAGCACCGTCGGCGCGCTGGCCGAGCTGCCCGGCATGTTCTGGGCCGACCGGCTGATCAAGCGCCACGGGCCGCTGCGCATCATGCTGATCGGGTTCGCCATTCGCTGCGCCACGATGCTGGCCGTGTTGATCTTCCCCAGCGTGCCGACCATCGTCGCGGTCCACGCCGTCGGCGGGATCGCCTACAGCTTCTTTCTGGTCGCCGTCGTCGTGTTCGTGACGACCTACGCGCCCGAAGACCAGAGCGTGATGGCGCTGGCGGTGTTCACGGTGACGCTGCCCGCGCTGGTCGGCATGGCCGGCTCGGTGCTGGGCGGCGCGATCTTCGACGCCGTTGGCGCATACTGGCTGTACGCGCTGGCGCTGGGTGGCTATGCGCTGAGCTGGCTCTCGCTGCGGCTGGTCGCGCCGATGCGCCGCGCGTGATCCGTGTTACAATCGTGGCGGACATCGTCCTGTTCATCAAGGCGGCAAACACCATGCGCGAACAATCGCACCTCTACCAGGAAATCCACCAGCAGCCGGACGTGCTCGCCAACCTGCTCGACACCCAGCGCGGGGCGGTCGAGATGCTGGCCGAGGACATCCAGGCGCGCGGCATCTCGAGCATCGTGCTGGCGGCGCGCGGCACCAGCGACAACGCCGGGCGCTACGCCCGCTATCTGCTGGGCTCGATGAACGGCCTGCTGGTCACGCTGGCGACGCCCAGCCTGTACACCATCTATAACCGCCCGCCGCGCCTCGACGGGACGCTGGTGCTGGGCATCAGCCAGAGCGGCAAGAGCCCCGACATCGTGGCCGTGCTGGCCGAAGCGCGCCGGCAGGGCGCGCTGACCGCCGCTATCACCAACTTTCCGCGCTCCGACCTGGCCCGGCAGGCCCAGCACGTCATCGACCTGCGCGCCGGGCTGGAAGAGTCGGTGGCGGCCACCAAGACCTACACCGCTGAGCTGGCGACGATCGCGCTGTTGAGCGCCGCACTGGCCGGCGACGCCGAGATGCGCGCCGAGGTCAGCCGGCTGCCGCAGCTTGTCGACGACGTGCTGGCCATCAGCGAGGAGATCGCCCCGATTGCCGAGCGCTATCGCTATATGCGGCACTGTGTGGTCATCGGGCGCGGCTACAATTACGCCACCGCCTTCGAGCTGGCGCTCAAGGTCAAGGAGCTGACCTACACCGTCGCCGAGCCATATTCCAGCGCCGATTTCCTGCACGGGCCGCTGGCGATGATCGACGAGGGCTTCCCGGCGATTGTTATCGCGCCGTCGGGGCTGATGCTGGCCGAGCTGGCCGACTTCGCGCAGACGCTCAAGCAGCATGGCGCGGAGCTGATCGCCATCAGCGACGACCGCGCCCTGCTCGACGCGGCGCGCGTCGCGCTGCCGCTGCCGGAGCGCGTGCCGGAGTGGCTGTCGCCGGTTCCGGCCATCATCCCCGGCCAGTTGTTCGCCATGCACCTGGCCTTCGCCCGCGACTACGACCCCGATCACCCGCGCAGCCTGCACAAGGTGACCGAAACGCGCTAACGCGGAACTCACTGCAAAGCTGCAAAGAAAAGACTAACCGCAGAGCACGCGGAGAACGCAGAGAGATCTGTCCTCTGCGCCCTCTGCGTTCTCTGCGGTTAATCCTGTTGTTTCTTCCTTTGCGCCCTTTGTGACTTTGCGGTGAATGATCTTCTATCCCCGTGACTCAATCTGCCGCAGCAGATCGACCAGCTCCGCCAGGTCGCGCACGACCACGTCCGGCGGGTGCGGCGCGGTCGGGATGTCCTCGCGGCGGGCCTCGCCGCTGAGCACCAGCACGGTCACCATACCCACCGCGCCCAGCGCGATGTCGGTGTACAGCCGGTCGCCCACCATGCACAGCAACTCGACCGGCAGGCCGGTGCGCGCCGCCAGCGCGGCGACCATCGGCGGGTGCGGCTTGCCGACGATCACGTCGGGCCGCCGCCCGGTCGACGCCTCCACAAAGGCGATCATCGCGCCGATGTCGGGCATGTAGCCGCCCTCGACCGGACAGTTGAAATCGGGGTGCGTCGCGACGTACGGCAGGCCGCCCCGCACGAAGTCGCACAGCTTCCACAGCTTGTCGTAGGTCAGCGTAGTGTCGAAGCCCAGCACCGCCACGTCGGGCGCGTCGGCAGCCAGCGTGAAGCCGTGCGTGGTGAACTCCTCCGCCAGCGCCGCCGTCCCGACCAGATACACGCGCGCGCCGGGCTGGCGGGCGTGCAGGTACAGCGCGGTCGCCTCGCCGGAGGTGAAGATCTGCTCGGGCCGCACGTCGAGCCCCAGCCGGGTGAGCTTGTCGGCGTACTGCGTGCGGTCCTTCGATGAGTTGTTGGTCAGGAACAGGTACGGGATGCCGCGCGCGTCGAGCAGCGCCAGCAGGTCGCGCGCGCCGGGCAGCAGGCGCTCGCCGAGATAGGTGGTGCCGTCCATATCGAGCGCGAAGCCGCGCACGGCGTCGAGGCGGTGGAGGCCGGCAGTCATGTTCAGGCTCCTGATCGCTGAGGTCATGCAGAAGAGTAAACCGCAAAGGCATGAAGGGCGCAAAGACGATCTATGCTTGACAAGCTCCCCAATTCTGACTAGTATAGAACCATCAACCGAATAGACAACACACACAGACGTTGATCTGGAAGAGTACGCGCCGGGGCGGTGTTCAGAGAGCCTCCGGATGCTGCGAAGGGGGTACATGCGCAGGCGCGGAATGGGTCAGGGAGTCGTGCAGGCGAACGGCGCAAGACGCGCTAACTAGCCTGCCCCGGAGCGCGCACCGTTATCACAGCGCAGGGTATCGCCGCAAGGCCGTACCTGTCAGAGCGGGCAGCCCACACGCGCAGTGGCTCGGGGCGCTCATCAAGGTGGCACCACGGGAACCTTCTCTCGTCCTTGAACGGGAGAAGGTTTTTTGATTCTGGAGGCAGGTATGGCGTCACCGGCGAGCACAGTCCGCGAGCACAAACACATCATCCCGACACGGGCAGAGGCCCACCGCCTGTTCGAGCAGGGCGACCTGCTGCCGGTGTACCGCTCGGTGCTGGCCGACCTCGACACGCCGGTGTCGATCTACCTCAAGCTGCGGGCGGCGGGCATGGCGGCCTTCCTGCTGGAGAGCGTCGAAGGTGGCGAGCAGGTGGGGCGCTATTCGTTTCTGGGCGTGAACCCGCGCGCGCGGCTCGTCGTCGAGGGCCGCACGGTGACTCGCATCGAGGGCGGCGTGGCGCAGCGGCTAGAGCTTGCGCCCGGCGAAGACCCGCTCGACGCGATCCGGCGCGAGCTTCAGCAGGTGACCTGCATCCGGGTTGACGGCCTGCCGCGTTTCATCGGCGGGGCGGTAGGCTACCTCGGCTACGACGTAGTGCGCTTCTTCGAGCGCCTGCCCGCCACGGCTCCACGCGACCTCGACGTGCCGGATGCGATCTTCCTGCTGGTCGATACGCTGGTCATCTTCGACCATCCCCGGCAGCGGCTGCTGATCCTCGCCAACGCGCGCCTCAACGGCGACCCCGACGCGGCTTACGACGACGCGCTGCGCCGCATCGACGCGGTGGCCGGCGCGCTGGACGCGCCGCTGCCGCCTATCCCGCAGGCGGGCGCGCCGACCGGCGCAGTCATGACTTCCAACATGCCGCGCGAGCGGTACGAGGCCGGCGTGCGGCAGGCCAAAGAGCACATCGCGGCGGGCGACGTGTTTCAGGTGGTGCTGTCGCAGCGCTTCAGCCGCCGCACGTCCGCGCCGCCGCTGCTGATCTACCGGGCACTGCGGGCGCTGAACCCCTCGCCCTACATGTTCTTCTTCGAGTTCGGCGAGCACGGCGGGCAGCCGCTGAGCCTGATCGGCGCATCGCCGGAGATGCTGGTCCGGTTGGAGGACGGCCTCGCCACCGTGCGCCCTATCGCCGGGACGCGCCCGCGCGGCGAGAGCGAGGCCGCCGACGAGAAGCTGGCCGCCGACCTGCTGGCCGACCCCAAAGAGCGCGCCGAGCACGTCATGCTGGTCGACCTGGGCCGCAACGACCTGGGCCGCGTGTGCGAATACGGCACGGTCAGGGTGCCGCACATGATGGACGTCGAGCGCTACTCGCACGTGATGCATATCGTCAGCCAGGTCGAGGGGCGGGTGCGGCCCGGCCTCGACGCCTTCGACGTGATCCGCGCGACCTTCCCGGCGGGCACGCTGTCCGGCGCGCCCAAGATCCGCGCGATGGAGATCATCGAGGCGCTGGAAGGCACGCGGCGCGGCCCCTATGGCGGCGCGGTCGGCTACTTCGGCTACGACGGCTCGATGGACACCTGCATCACCATCCGGGCGATGGTCGTGCACGGCGACACAGTCCACGTGCAGGCCGGGGCAGGCATCGTCGCCGACAGCGACCCGGCCCGCGAGTACGAGGAAACGGCCCACAAGGCGCGCGCGCTGGCCGTCGCCGTGCAGCAGGCCGAAGAAGGGTTGATGTGAGGGAGGCAGCATGATCGTCGTCATCGACAATTACGACAGCTTCACCTACAACCTCGTTCAGGAGATGGGCGAGCTGGGCGCAGAGTTGTGCGTGCTGCGCAACGACGCGGCGACGGTGGACGATGTGCGCCGCCTGGAGCCGACGCACATCGTCATCTCGCCGGGGCCGGGCACGCCGGACGACAGCGGCGTGTCGCTGGACGTGATCCGCGAGCTGGGGCCGTCGACGCCGGTGCTGGGCGTGTGCCTGGGCCACCAGGGGATCGGGCAGGTGTACGGCGGCGTGGTCACCCGCGCCGAGCGCCTGATGCACGGCAAAACCAGCAGCGTCTATCACCACGGCGACGGGCTGTTCGACGGCATTCCCAGCCCGTTCGAGGCGACCCGCTACCACAGCCTGATCGTCGCCGAGCCGCTGCCGGACTGCCTGCGCATCACGGGCTTCACCCAGCAGGGGGAGATCATGGCGCTGCGCCACCGCCAGCACCCGGTGATGGGCGTGCAGTTCCACCCGGAGAGCATCCTGACGACGGTCGGCCCGCGCATTTTGCAGAATTTTCTGGAGGGCAACTATGACCACTGACATCCAACGCGCGATAGACATCACCAGCCGCTTCGGGCACCTTCAGGCGCACGAAGCCGAGGAGGTCATGAGCCAGATCATGGCCGGGCAGGCCACCGACGCGCAGATCGGCGCGTACCTGATGGCGCTGCGCATGAAGGGCGAGACGCAGAGCGAGATCACCGGCAGCGCGCGCGCCATGCGGGCCAACGCCACCCGCGTGCCGACCCGCTACGACGGCGCGCTGCTCGACACGTGCGGCACCGGCGGCGACAAGTCCGGCACGTTCAACATCAGCACGACGGTGGCTTTCGTGGCGGCGGGGGCCGGCGTGCCGGTCGCCAAGCACGGCAACCGCGCCTCGACCAGCCAGTGCGGCAGCGCCGACGTGCTGGGCGAGCTGGGCGTCAACCTCAGCCTGACGCCGGAGCAGGTCGGCCAGTGCATCGACCAGATCGGCATCGGCTTCCTGTTCGCGCCCAGCCTGCACCCGGCGATGAAATACGCCATCGGCCCGCGCAGGCAGATGGCGATCCGCACCATCTTCAACATCCTCGGCCCGCTGACCAACCCCGCCGGCGCGCGGCGGCAGATCATGGGCGTCTTTGCCCCCGACCTGACCGACATGCTGGCCCACGTGCTGGGCGACCTCGGCGCGGAGTTGGCGATGGTCGTCAGCGGCTACGGCGGCCTCGATGAGCTGACCACCACCGGGCCCAACCACATCAGCCACTACCACGACGGCGCGGTCGAGACGCTGGAGCTGAACCCGCAGGATTACGGCTTTCGCGGCGCGCACATCTCCGAGCTGCTGGGCGGCGACCCGCCAGCCAACGCCGCCATCCTGCGCGGCGTGCTAAGCGGCGAGGTCGACAGCGCCAAGCGCGACGTGGTGCTGCTGAACGCCGGGGCGGCGCTGCTGGCCGCCGGCGTGGCGAAGGACATCGCGGGCGGCGTGCGGCTGGCCGCCGAGACCATCGATAGCGGCGCGGCGCTGGCCAAGCTCGACGCGCTGATCGAGATGACGAAGGGGTTTGCCACATGATGGCCGAATTCGTCCACACCGGCACCATTCTCGACGCGATCATGATGCACAAGGCCGACGAGGTCGAGCGGCGGCTGGCGCATACCTCGATGCTGTGCGCCATGGCGCTGAGCCACCGCGCGGACCCGCCGCGTGATTTCACCGGCGCGCTGCGCCGCCATGCACCGGCGCTGATCGCCGAGGCCAAGCGTGCCTCGCCCAGCCGGGGAACGCTGGTTGCGGACTTCGACGCGGCGGCGCTGGCTTCGACCTACGCCACGAACGGCGCGGCGGCGATCTCGGTGCTGACCGACGAGCGCTTCTTCGGCGGCAGCCTCGACGACCTGCGCGCGGCGCGGGCGGCGGTCGACGTGCCGCTGCTGCGCAAAGACTTCGTGTTCGACGTGTACCAGGTCTACGAGGCGCGCGCCGCCGGGGCCGACGCCGTGCTGCTGATCGCCGCCGTGCTGACCGACCAGCAGCTTCGCGTCCTGCACGACATCGTGACCGGGCTGGGCATGGCGGCGCTGGTCGAGGTGCACGACGAGGCCGAGCTTGGAGCGCGCGCTGCGCCTCGGCCCGGCGCTGGTCGGCATCAACAACCGCGACCTGCGCACCTTCGACGTCAGCACCGACACGTTCGCGCGGCTGGCCCCACTGGTGCCGGATGGCGTGACGCTCGTCGCCGAGAGCGGCATCCACCTGCCGGGCGACGTGCGGCGCATGGCGGCGCTGGGCGCGCATGCCGTGCTGGTCGGCGAGGCGCTGGTCACAGCGCACGACGTGGCGGCGGCGGTGCGCACGCTGAGCGGGGCGGGCCGCCACGGCTCATAGGGGGCGGGGATCGATGATCCGTGTCAAAATCTGCGGCGTCACCACGCTCGATGATGGGCTGGCTGCTGCCCACGCCGGGGCCGACCTGCTGGGCCTGAACTTCTACCCGCCCAGCCCGCGCTGCCTGGCGGTCGAGCAGGCGCAGGCCCTTGCCGCCGGGCTGCGGGACGCGCTCGGCGCGAACTGCCCGGCGCTGGTCGGCGTGTTTGTCAACGAGCCGCCTGAACTCGATCCGGCAGGTGATCGCGGCGGTGGGGCTCGACGCGGCGCAGCTTTCCGGCGACGAGCCGCCCGACGCGGCGGCGGCGCTGTCCGGCGCGGCCTACAAGGCGATCCGCCCGCGCAGCCTCGATGAGGCGCTACGCTTGGCCGCCGCCTACCTGCCCCACGCGCCCGACCGCCGAGCTCGCTGCCCGCGCTGCTGCTCGACGCCTATCACCCCGACCTGTACGGCGGCACCGGCGAGCAGGCCAGCGCGGAGCTGGCGCGGGCGGTGGCGGCCTTCACCACGCGGCTGATGCTGGCCGGCGGGCTGACGCCGGACAACGTCGGGGCGCGGGCGGCGGCGCTGCGCCCGTGGGGCGTCGACGTGGCCAGCGGCGTCGAGGACGGCACGCCGGGCCGCAAAGACGCGGACAAGATGCGGGCTTTTGTGGAAGCGGTGAAGAGGAAGATGAACCGCAAAGACGCAAAGGGCGCAAAGAGAATGCTATTCGGCCACTCTGCGATCTCTGCGGTTAGTCCTTTTCGTCTTTCCTTTGCGTTCTTTGCGTCTTTGCGGTGGAAAATGAATTGAGAGGCCCTATGCAAGACCCTACACCCATCACGTCGATCTCGACCCTGCCCGACGCGCGCGGCTACTTTGGCGCGTACGGCGGGCGCTTTGTGCCGGAGACGCTCGTCCCGGCACTCGATGAGCTTGAGGCGGCCTACGCTGCCGCGCTGGCCGACCCTGCCTTTCACGCCGAGCTGGCCCATTTGCAGGCCACCTACACGGGCCGCCCGACGCCCGTCACGCACGCCGCGCGCCTCAGCGAGCACCTCGGCGGGGCGCAGGTGTACCTCAAGCGCGAGGACCTGGCCCACACCGGCGCGCACAAGATCAACAATGCGTTGGGGCAGGCGCTGCTGGCGCAGCGCATGGGCAAGCGGCGCATCATCGCCGAGACCGGCGCGGGCCAGCACGGCGTCGCCGTGGCGACCGTGTGCGCGCTGCTGGGCTTCGAGTGCCACGTCTACATGGGCAGCGTCGACATGGCCCGCCAGCAGCCCAACGTCTTCCGCATGCGGCTGCTCGGCGCGGAGGTCGTGCAGGTCGACAGCGGCAGCCGGACGCTCAAGGACGCCATCAACGAGGCCATCCGCGACTGGGTGACGAACGTCGACAGCACCTTCTATTTGCTGGGCTCGGCGCTGGGGCCGCACCCCTACCCCATGATCGTGCGCGACTTCCAGCGCGTGATCGGCGTCGAGGCGCGCGCGCAGATCGTCGCACAGGCGGGCCGCCTGCCCGATGCCTGCATCGCCTGCGTGGGCGGCGGCAGCAACGCCATCGGGCTGTTCAGCGCCTTCCTCGACGACCCCGGCGTGGCGCTGGTCGGCGTCGAGGCGGGCGGCGCGGCATCGCCGGGGGCGAGCACGCGGCGCGCTTCGCCGACCCGGCGCGCGGGCGGCCCGGCGTGCTGCACGGCACGCGCACCTACGTGCTACAGGACGCTGACGGGCAGATCGCGCTGACGCACTCCGTCTCGGCGGGGCTCGATTACGCCTCGGTGGGGCCGGAGCACGCTTACCTGCGCGAGCTGGGCCGCGCCAGTTACACCATCGCCACCGACGGCGAGGCGCTGGAAGCCTTCCACCTGCTGAGCCGCCTCGAAGGCATCATCCCGGCGCTGGAAAGCGCGCACGCCGTGGCCGAGGCGGTGAAGCTCGCGCCCACCCTGCCCAAAGACGCGATCCTGCTGGTCAACCTGTCGGGGCGCGGCGACAAAGACCTCGACACGGTGATCGGCACGATGCAGCCATGAGCGTCTCGCTGGCGGCCACCTGGCCGATTCGCGGCGAGCTGCCCCGCCTGCGCCGTCTGATCGGCGGCCTGAACGACCTGTACAGCGGGATCATCCTGATCACCGCGCCGCGCGCAGACCGCCAGCAGGTCGCGGAGGCGGCGGCGCTGCCGGGTGTCAAACTGCTGGCCGCCGATGAGTGGCCGACCGCGCGCCACACCGCGCTGGACGTGGCGCTGTCGTTCGGCGCGGACGCCATCCACCAGGCCGACTTCGACCGCGTGCTGCACTGGCTGGAATGCTACCCCGACGAATTACGCGCCACGCTCAACCGCCTGCCGCGCGCCGACTGCCTGATCACGGGCCGCACCGCGCAGGCGTGGTCGACACACCCGCGCTGCATGGTCGAGAGCGAGGCGTTGTTCAACCGGGCCTTCTCGCACCTGCTGGGCCTGCCGGTCGACGTGGGCGCGGGCTCGAAGGTCTTCAGCCCGGCGGCAGCGCGCTACGTGCTGGCGCACACCCCGCCCGAATACGGCTGGGCTATCGACGCTGCCTGGCCGCTGATGCTGCTGCGCGCCGGCTGCCGCGTCGAGTACGTGGCGGTCGACGGGTTGGAGTGGGAGACGCCCGACCAGTTCCGCGAGGCGGCAGCCGACGCGCCGACACGGCGCGCAATGGCCGCCCGGCACGACGCCGACCCGGACATCTGGCGGGAGCGGGTGCGCGTCGCGGATGAGATCATGCGGGTGGGGCTGCTGGCCGCCGCCCAGGGGGCAGATCATGACGACAACTGACGACATCACCGGGCTTGAGGCCCTTGCCGCAATGTTTGCCCGCGCGCGGGCGGCGGATCGCGCCGCGTTCCTGCCGTACTACCCCGTCGGCTACCCGACGCTCGCCGCCTCGCTCGACGCCATCGCAGCGATGGCCGCGCAGGGCGTCGACGGCTTCGAGATCGGCGTGCCCTTCTCCGACCCGCTGGCCGATGGCCCCACCATTCAAGCTGCCACGCAGATCGCGCTGGAGCAGGGCACGACGGTCGGCACGTGTTTGCAGGCCGTGCGCGACCTGCGCGCGCGGGGCGTCAGCCAGCCCATGCTGCTGATGAGCTACCTCAACCCGCTGCTGGCCTTTGGCGTGGAGAACGTCGTGCGCGCGGCGAAGGCGGCGGGGGCCGATGGCTTCATCGTGCCCGACCTGCCGCCGGAGGAAGCGGGCCTGATGGCCGAGGCCTGCGCCCGCGACGGGCTGGCGCTGGTCTTCTTCCTCGCGCCGACCAGCCGCGCAGAGCGCATCCGGCTGGTGGCCGGGCGCGCGCGGGGCTTCATCTACGTCGTCTCGCTGACAGGCGTCACCGGCGCGCGCGCCGAACTGCCGCCGGGGCTGGCCGACTTCATTGCACGGGTGCGCGCCGAGACCGATCAGCCGCTGGTGCTGGGCTTTGGCATCAGCACGCCGCAGCACGCCCGCCTGATGAACGGGCTGGTCGACGGGTTTATCGTCGGCAGCGCGCTGGTCCGCGCCGGGCAGCAGGGAGCCGAGGCGGTCGGCGCGCTGGCGGGGTCGCTGCGCCGCGCGCTGGATGGAGAAGGGTAAGGAAGACTAACCGCAGGGAACGCAAAGAACGCAGAGGAAGACTTCTCTGCGCCCTCTGCGATCTTTGCGGTTAATCCTGTTGTTTCTTCCTTTGCGTTCTCCGCGCCTTTGCTGTGAGTTTTCCCCCGCTCTGGCTACTCCCCCGCGCCGAACATCCGCACCTGCGGGAAGTCGTCGGGCGTCAGGCTGTCGACACCCGCCGTCGACGGCGTGAACGTGCCGAGCATGTCCTCCTGCGAGGGCGTCAGCCCGGCAGGCCACACGTAGTCCATGATGCGCGTCTGGTTGGTGGCATCGCTGCCGCCGCCGATGCGCCACTGCCCTGCCGTCGCCTGCACGTCACGCACGCGCCACACCCCCGCCGAGGGGTAGCCGTCCTGGCTCAGCACCATCGCGGCCACCTGCCACGTCATCGGGTCGCCGGGCAGCGCCGAGCGCGGCACACGCAGCGTGATGCGCCCTGTGCCGGGGTCGGTGATGATCGTCAGCGGGACCGACGACTGCACCGGGCCATGCGGAGCTTGGCGTGTACACGCCGGGCGTCCAGCCCTCGGCCCACAGCGCGTAGTCCCAGCCGTATTCAGAGGTCAGCGCCGCGTTGCGGCCCGGCAGCAGCAGCCGGTCCCCGGTCGACGGGCCGTCGGTATCGATGTACACGTCGACAGTCTGAACGCTCAGCCCGTTAGGCGATCCCCACACGTTTTCCACCGGGCCGCGCACGTCGATGCGGAACACGTAGTCGTTGTCGTCGTAGCCAAACTGGAAGTGCGTGACGTCAAACACGCCGCTCTTGAACACGCCGTCAGTCGGATAGGTGTAGCTGCCGGGGCCGTGATCGTCGTTCTGCGGGTCGGTTACGTCGAGCACCACGTTGGGCAGCGGCAGGTCGGGCACCGTCAGCAGCGCCGGGCCGTCCGCCGGGAACATGCCGCCGTCCGTGCCATCCTGGCTGACCACCAGCCGCAGCGAGAAGCGGTCGCCGCTGCGCAGGTCCGGCGCAAAGGCGGTGAACGGCAGGCCGATCTCCAGCGTATCGGCGCTGATCGCCGCCTGGATGTCGCCCTCGCCCGCGAACGGCGTCCAGCCGCCCTGCCCGTCGGCGCTGTACACCGCAACCTGCGGCGCGCCGCTGGAGAACGTCACCTCAATCAGCTCGTTGATGCCGAAGCCGGGCAGCGTCGTGCCCTGGCCGTAGCGCGTGTAGGCGTTGGTGGGGCCGCCCCGCGGCCTCTTGAGGTAGAAGCCGTAGGTCGTCCCGTCGAGCGCGCTCAGGTCGAACGGGCCGTCGAGGCGCAGGTACAGGTTGTTGATGTCGAAGCCGTAGTAGAAGTTGGTGGGCGGTGTGGCGTCGGCCAGCCCGTACAGCCCGGCGTCCTGCCACTCGCCGTCGCCCGCCTGCCCGTCGACCGTCACGTTGAGCAGGGCGAGCGGCTCCTGCGCCGGGGCCTGCGCCGCCTGCGCGACGATGGGCACGTGGACGAAGTCGGGCACGGGCTGCCCGATGGTCTGGTAGATCTGCGCCAGGTAGCTGCGGAACTGGTTGTCGAAATCGGCGTCGCTGCCGGAGTTCTGGTCCGCGCCGTACCACCAGAACCAGTCCGACCCCTCGGCGATGTACATCAGCGTCATGGCCTGCTGCTGGGTCGCATCGTCCAGCGTGCCCGCGTCGATGGCGGCCTGCAGGTCTTTGCGGGTGCGGCCCAGCGCATCCCACGCCTGGTTCTCCTCGTCCTCGCCGATCCACGTGCTGAACGTGCCGTCGATCCACGAGCCGGGCCACAGGTTGGCGATCTTGGGCGGCGTCTGGTCCTGCGCCGCCAGCCCGGCCAGGTACTCCGAGGGCGTCACGGTCACGATGTCGTCCGAACTCGACAGGTCGCCGTACAGCGCGTTGAGGAAGTCCTTGCCGTCGTTGGGATAGTACTCCCACGCGTTCTCGCCGTCGAGCAGGATGGTGACCAGGTGCGGGCCGGTCGCGCCTTCGCTGTTTAGCTCATCCTTGATGTTATGCAGCCGCTGGATCAGGTCGGCGGCGGCCTGGTCGCCGGGCGTCTGCGAGTAGGTGAAGCCGACCTTGTCGGAGATCAGGTGGTCGCGGAACAGGATCGCGACCGGGCCATTGCGCGTGCCCTGCACCAGGTACGGCTGGTACAGTTGATCGGCCTGCTGGACAGTGTCGGCACTGTTGCGGGTGAAGCCGCTGAAGCCGGGCAGGCTCTTGGCCAGCACGTCCTCGTCGGTGGCGATCCACTGGATGCCCGCCTTGGCGATCATG
Organism: uncultured Chloroflexia bacterium; assembly: GCA_963787375.1. GTDB lineage: Bacteria > Chloroflexota > Anaerolineae > Aggregatilineales > UBA3940 > CAWBCR01. Next base: position 192,676 of record CAWBCR010000031.1, read on the forward strand.
TCGACCACCACCTGCGCCACCGAGCCTTCGGCGGGCCACATGCCGCGCGGCGCAGCGCCGAAGTGATCCTCGTAGAACTGCGTGCCGAGGTCCACCTGTGCGATGGCGTCCTGCCCCCATTGGAAGGGTGTCGGCATCGGCGCATCGGGCATGGCGACCTTCGCCAGGTCGGTGTTGACCAGCAGCGGCAGGATCGGGTGCGCGTAGGGCGTCATCGTCACCTCGATCTGGCCGCTGCGCTGCATCTCGGCGTGCAGCGGGATCACCTCCTTGATCAGCTTGAGGTGCTCGTCGAGCACGGTCTGCTTGTCAGCCTCGGCGAAGTCGCGGCCTTTGGCAACCAGCGAGGCCAGCGGCTCCTGCGCCAGCCAGTCGGGGTCGGTCCATGCCAGATTGAACAGCACCTGTAGATCGCGGTAGTCCTGCTCCTGCCAGCTTTGCAGCGCCGCGTCGATCTGTTCCGGGCTGGCCCCGCCGCGCAGGTCGGCAAGCTCCTGGTAGCGTGGGAAGCGCGCGATGATGGTCGGGTTGATGTCGAAGAAGCGTTCCAGCAGGAAGCGCTTGTCATCCTCGCTAAGCTGGTCCGCCGGGATGACCGTCTTGACCCAGTACAGGTCTTTCGCGCCATTGGCGAAGTCGTCAAGCTGGCTGATCAGGCTGGGCGTCAGGTTGAAGGTGACGTGGATATCGGGGTAGTTCTGGAGCATGGCCGCCATGTCGACGTAGTCTTTGGCGGCGTGGACGCGCACCCACGGCTTCTGGTAGACGCCGGTGGCCGGGTCCTTGTAGTACACCGGCTGGTGCTGGTGCCAGATGATCGCCAGGTACAGCTTGCCGTCCTCCAGCGTGATGGGCGGCGGCCCGGCGGTGGGTTCCGGCGTGGGCCTCTGAGTCGGCGCGGGCGTCGTGCAGGCCGACATCGCCAGCAGCGCCAGTGCAACAATCATCCACAGCGATTTGCGTGTCATGGGGATTACCTCTTTACACAAGCCCGGCATTCAAATGCCGGTCTATGAGCCTTCTCGCTACGCTCGAAGGCGGGCAAGTCGGTTGGAAACCGACTTATACGGGTCAGGGCTGGAGTCCACTTTCAGCGGACGGCCCGGCGATCAGATCGCCGGGCGGACCACGCTCGCATTGCCGCCCCTACTCCACCGCCTCGATGCGAAAAATGTACGGCTGGTACATGCGCGGCGTCAGCGACAGCGCCTTCAGCTCCGCATACTTCCACGTCTGCTGGCCATACTCGCCCCACAGCTTGAACGTGATCAGGTCGCGAAGCTGGTAGGTGCCGTGCGGGTCGAGCGGCAGGTCGCCGACCGGCAGCCCGAAGCGATACGTCACCTGCTCCGGGAACAGACTCGCCACGCCGAACAGCACGCGCGCGTCGTCGTGCCGGATGACGGTAAAGACTTCTTCCTGCGGGCCTTTGCCGCCCTCGCGCCGATAATGGTCCCGGTCGTCGACGGTCACCGCGTTGAACAGCGCCTTGCCGCGCCGCAGCACGGCGTTCTCGCGCCGGGCCAGCATCAACCCGCGGATGAACTCCGTCTGCCCTTCCTCCTGCCCCGACCAGATCATCGGCACGAAGCCAGACATCACCAGCACGCCCAGCAGCGCGCGGGCGACGGCGCTGCCGCGCAGCGCGTAGGCCGGGTAGCCGCGCGTGTCGTGCGTCTCGGTGAAGCACACACGCGGCGTCGGGCAGCCGTCGTCGGCGCGCGGCATGACGGCCCAGTAGTCTTCGAGATACACGCCCAGCTCGGCGGGCGTCAGCGCGCCGGTCGCCATCGCCAGCGCCATCGCGTAGGGGTGATAATCGTACGACACGTCGTGCGACGTGACCCACATCGGCCCGAACAGCTCGCACAGCAGCGCCAACTCCGGCTTGAGCGCCAGCAGCTTCTTGCGCAGGTCGATGCACAGCTTGGCCGTGCCCAGGTTGGTCTGGCTGGCGTGATACGCGATGCCGCGATCCCAGTTCGGCTCTTTGCCGTGCGGCGCGTCGACGCGAAAGCCGTCGATGCCGAACGCCTCGACGTAGCGAGAGGCGTAGTCGATGACGAACTGCTGGTAGTCGGGGTTGGCCCAGTCAAACGACCAGGTGTCGTTCCAGCCGTGCGAGTGGACCATATTGCCCTGCTCGTCGCGAACGTACCACTCGGGGTGGGTCTTGACGTACTCCGCCTCCAGCGAGCTGCCCTGCGTCACCAGGTCGAGCAGCACGCGCAGCCCCAGGTCGTGCGCCGCGCCGACCAGCTCGGCGAAGTCGGCGTCGCGGCCCAGGCTGGGCTCCAGCTTCTCGAAGTCGTGGATGCCGTACGGGCTGCCGACGCCTTCCCAGTTCTCGTCCCAGGCGATGCCCTTCTTGTTGCGGTGCGGATGGACCGGCATCAGGTACAATGTATCGACCGCCAGGTACCTGATCGCGCGCAGCTTCTCCGTCATCGGCTCGAACCCGCCGAACTGCCCCGGATGCGCCTCGTACACGCCCACCCAGTCCGCCGCGTTGTCGACCGCGCCATACACCGGCGGCAGGATGCCCGTCTGCTCGAAGCGGGCGCGGTAAGCGTCCAGCGCGCTGTTATAGTCGCCCTGATGCAGTTCGACGTACTGCGTGCCCGCGTCGAGCGACCGGCCGGGGGCCAGCCAGCCCGCCAGCCACAGGTCGAAGCCCAGCGCCGCGTGCGCACCGTCGCCGCTGACCCAGGGCCGCGCCGCCTCGACGAAGCTCACGTACCACGTCATCAGCGACCACTTGAGCGCAGCGTTGTGCACGATCATCAGCCCCGGCCCCACGTCGGGCGCGTCGCTGATGGTGCGCTCGGCCCACAGGAAGCGCGCGCCGGGCGCAAAGTGATCGTCGCCCGCGCCGCTGTGCGCGTGGGCCAGCACCTCGCCGGACAGCGGCAGGCCGGCCACTTCAGGCAGCGGCAGGCGCGGGCGGATGGCGTTAGCGGGCGCTTCAAACAGACAGTCCGCTGCCTCGCCGACGCTGGCCCCGCGCAGCCCGATGCGCAGCCCCGTAAGCTGCACCTCGGCGTCGGAGGCGTTCTCCACGCCCACCCGCCGCGCGATCAGCCCGTCGCTCACGCTGAAGCGGTCATGCAGCAGCAGCGGCCCCAGCGCGATGTCGATAGTCAGCGTGTCGTCCTCGACGCGGTGCGCGCGGTACTGCGGCTCGGCGTCGATCCGTTTCCAGGCGGCGCTGGCTGCCGGCACGACCGGCCCGCCGCCGTGCCCCAGCACGTCCGGGCCCTTGCCGCGCTTCAGCCCGGCGATCTCGCCGCTGGCGGTGTCGACAGTAAAAGTGTAGTCAGCCAGTTTGATGGTTTCGGTTGCCATATGCGAATGGTCTTCCTTTTCGCCATTCCAAACGTTTCAGCGCGGGCCGGTCACCTGCTCCAGCCGGGCGGCACGCTCCCACGGGCGCGCCTCGCGCCGCTGTTCGATCAGCCGGCGGTGGATGGCCAGCACTTCCGCGTCCTGATCGTCGCCCCAGGCCATCGGCAGGCGGTTCGCCTCCAGCGGGATGCGGTCCAGCCCGACGATGCGCTGCCCCATCCCGACCTCGGTCCCATAATAGATGATCGGCGGGCCGGGCTGTGCCATCTGCATGGCGACGGCCCGTTCGAGCGCGTCGCGCCGCCCCCCGGCGATGTACAGGAAGCGATCCATGTCGTGATTGTCAATGAAGTTCAGCATCAGGAAGTCGTCGTAATCGAAGTAGGCGGCGGTGGTGCGGGATGAAGCGCTCGAAGCGCTCGCCGGTCCACGTCTGGTAGCCGTAAGTACGCCGCACCATGTCGCAGAAGTTGAAGTCGAGCAGACCGTCCAGCTTGCCGACGTAAGCAAGCTGCATGTTGGGCGGATCGACGGCCTCGCCGAAGCAGAAGCAGTCCGGCTTGACGGACCGGCACGCCGCGCGGAAGTCGGACCAGAAGCCGGGGCCGGGGCCGTTGGCGTGGTCCAGCCGGTAGCCGTCCACGTCGAACGCGTCCAGCCAGTACACGCCCACGTCGAATCATCCACTGCCGCGTGGCGGGGTTCGCCAGGTTGATCTCCGGCATCGACGCGACGCCGAAGTACGCCTTGTAGCCCAGGTCCGAGTCGTCAAACAGAAACCAGTCGCGGTACTCGCTGTACATGTCCGCGCTCGCCGCCTGAAAGTACGGGTGCAGCGCCGAGATGTGGTTGCACACCAGGTCAAGCACCACGCGCAGGCCGCGCGCGTGCGCCGCCTCGACCAGCTCCTCCAGCGCCTCGTCGCCGCCCAGGCGCGGCGCGACGTGATCGTTGTTGGTCACGTCGTAGCCGTGATGCGTGGGGCTGGGCCAGATCGGGCTGAGCCAGATGCACGTCGCGCCCAGGTCGGCGATGTAACCCAGCTTATCGCGCACGCCCCACAGCGTCCCACCATAGAAGCCGCGCAGGTCCTCCGGCTCCAGCCACTTACGCCCGTTGCCGGGATAGAAACGGTCGACCAGCAGGTGATAGAACACCGCCTCGCGCGCCCACTGCGGCGGGCTGAAACGATCGACGTGGTAGACGAACTGGTCGCCGGGCGAGACCGGGCCCGGCTCGACGGGCCGCACCGGGCGCTTCGAGAAGTGCGCCGCCGTCGCCTCTTCGACCTGCGCCCTGGCATTGGGCCAGTCGGCAAAGACCTCCTCGCCGCCCGATTCGCTCCACCCGCCGACCCGGTAGCGGACGACGGTGCCCTCCGGCTGGGGTGGCAGAACGACCTGCCAGCGGTCGACGTAGCCCCATACCATCGAATCCCACATGACTTCGACTTGCTCGAACCGCGCGACCTGCGTGCTGCCCAGCGGCTCGCCGCGCCCGCCTGCGGGCGGGCTGCCGTCGAGTGTGTAGTAGCAGGCGATGTGCTGAACATCGAGGTCCGGCCCGACGCGCGCTGTCAGCGTCACCGGCTGGCCGGGGGCGGGGTCCAGCGGCGCGATGACGTGCGCGTGCTGGATGCCGCGCCGCGCCGCGCGATGGTAGACCAGCTTGAGGTCGTCGGTGATCAGCGTGCCGAAGATGAAGTCTTCCATGTTTTTCCTGCGCCCGCATCGCCCGATAAAGCGATCCGGCTCCTACCCGATCGGAGGCATCGGAGACGGAGCCGGATGGATGTCGATGCGCCGGGAGTGCCCGTCAGGTGGCGGCGTCAGCCCTTCACGCTGCCCAGCGTCAGGCCGGAGATCAGCCATTTGGACGAATACAGGAACAGCGCCAGCACCGGCAGCATGATCAGGACCGACGCGGCGGAGTAGGCCCCCCATTCGGTGTCGAACTGCTTGACCAGCGAATACAGGCCCAGCGGCCATGTCAGGTGCTCGGCGCTCTTGAGCAGCACCTGTGCCAGGATAAACTCATTCCAGGCGGTCATGAAGTTGAACAGGAACACGATCGCCAGCGACGGCGTCGAAAGCGGCAGCACCACCCGGTAGAACGCCTCCAGCCGCGAGGCCCCGTCAATCATCGCCGCCTCTTCAAGGTCGAGCGGGATCGTGTCGTAATAGCCTTTCAGGATCCAGATGCTGAACGGCACCGCCGACACCGAGTAAGCGAACAGCACGCCGCGATAGGTGTCGAACAGGCTCAGGCGGTACATCAGCAGGAACAGCGGGATCATCAACATGCCCGCCGGGATCATCTGCGTGGTCAGCAGGAAGATCAGGCCCACGTTGCGGCCCGGGAAGTTCCAGCGCGAGAAGGCGTAGCCGCTTGTCGCTGAGAGGGCCACACCGATGATCGACACCGTGACGGTGATGATCAGGCTGTTCCACATCCACACCAGGAAGTCTTTGTCGGTGAACAGGGCCCTGTAGTTGGCCAGGGTGGCATCCTGCGGGATGATCTCCAGCGAGGTCGACAGCAGCCGGTCGCCGGGCCGCAGCGACACGCTGAACACGCGCAGCGCCGGGTATACCGAGATGACGCAGTAGCCCAGCAGCAGCAGGTTGATCATCAGCCGCTTGAACGGGGCGTCGCCTCCCGTCCGCACAAACAGCCGGGCCAGCGCCGACGCGCGAACCGTCTCGACCTGAGTTGTCTGTGTTTGAGAAGTGCCTGCCGTGTTCATCAGTCGTATACCCCCTTCAGGCCACCGCTGATGTTGATCCACCCCAAGGCAAATATCAGCAGGATAGCGAAGATCACGAGCGAGAAGGCCGCGCCAAAGGCGTAGCGGCTGTTGCCGATGGCGGCGTTGTACAACGCCGTCACCAGGATGTCGGTTTTCTCCTGTGGGCCGCCTCCCGTCACCAGCCAGATGACGTTAAACTGGTTGAACGTCCAGATCGCGCCCAGTGTAATCGCCGGCGTGAGGATGGGCCGGATCATCGGCATGGTGATCTTCCAGAACTGCTGCCAGCCGTTGGCCCCGTCCATCTGGGCCGCCTCGTAGAAGTCATGCGGGACGCTCTGCAGGCCCCCCAGGATGATGACCATCATGAACGGGATGCCCAGCCACACGTTGACGATCACCACCGCGATGAACGCCCACGGCTGGTCTTTCAGCCACGGCTGCGGGCCGAAGCACACGGTGCCGAGGCACAGATTGCTGAGGTGCCACCCGCCGATCCCCCACTGTGCGACTTTGCCAAGCATCAGGTTGACAAAGCCGTACACCGAGTGGAACTCGCCGCGCCAGGCCAGCGCCACGATCACCTGTGGGACGGCCCATGGGACCACGATCAGGGTGCGGTACAGGCCCTTCAACGCCAGGGGCCTGTTCAACAGTATCGCCAGAATCATGCCCCCGGTCACGTGGAAGAAGACGTTGACCACCGTCCACAGGATCGTCCGCCCGAAAATGTTGGGAAAGGTCGACGCCTGGGTATACAGCAGCGTTCCCCACACCAGCTTGCCGGTGTCAGGGTCGCGCACAAAGAACACGCGCTGGAAATTCTCTTTGGCATACTGAAGACTGTACAGGATCGGCTGGCCCTGCGCGTTCGTCGGAAGCGAGCACTGTATCTTGATCCTGGGGTCCATCGAGTAGCACGCCAGCGTGTTGAGCTTCGCGTTGGAGAAGGCAAGCTGGATGTCAAAAATAAAGGGGTAGACGACAAACACCGCCAGCCCAACCGCCGCAGGCGCGAGCAGCGCATAGGCGAGCGAAAACTGGCTGTGGAAAACGTAGTGCAGCAGGCTGTACACCGCCACTTCGATCAGAATCGCGCCGATGACGATCGCAAGCAGCGCGGGGATAAGCTGCTGCAGGCTGGAGCCGATGATCTGCCGGTTCAGTCCGCCGTAGCCCTTGGCCGGCATCGGCAAACGCAGCACGAAGAAGGCCACCACCAGCACGAAGGCGATCACGCCTCCCAGCACCAGCCAGGTCGAGTTTATCTTCCGATCACGGATACGCTGACCCAGTGAAGCCATATCTTCCTCCTGTCCACTGCTCACGGCCAATGGTGCGGAGCGAATGCTGTACCGAGCGTGATCGAGCGCCGATTAGCGATGGCGCTGTCGAATATCAGGCCTTGATTAATAATGTGCGATGACTGCGGGCAGGGCCGCTGTCATCCTGATGGGGTGCCTTTGCCGGAAAGTCTGTCGGTTTCAGTATATGACGATCAGTTGGGGGCGCAAGATTGGCTCTTGCGCCCCCCTCAGTTTCGGTGAGATCGGGGCTACGTGCCCAGGTCTTTCACGCAGGTCTCAGCAGCCGTCTGCGAATTGGCGGCAGCGTCGTCCGGCGTTTCGCTGTTGCCCATCACGCCTTCCAGGTTCGGGCGGATGCTGTCCCACACGCAGCGCATCTCAGGCACAACCGGCATCGGCGTGCCGACCTTCATCTGGTCAGCCGAGGCGGCCAGGATTGGGTCGCCCGCGATGGTTGGGTCGGCGAGCGCCGCCGTCAGGGAGGGCAGGCGCGAGAACGGCAGGTTGATGTCGAGCTGGGTCTGGACGTCGGTCGTCATGAAGTCGATGAACGACATCACGGCGTTCAGCTTGGCACCTTCCAGCGTCTTGGGCAGCATGAAGAACTTGCCGCTGGTGTAGGGCGCGGGCGTGCCGGCGCCGGTGATATCGGGGATGCGGGCCACGCCGAGGTTGTCGCCCAGCGCCGTCTTGTAATCACCCAGCGACCAGTCGCCGTTAATGATCATCGCGACCTGGCCTTCCTTGAACAGGGTATCGGCGCAGTTATAGTCGCACTCGGCGGGCAGGATGTTGTCCTGGAACTTGAAGTTCTGGACCAGCGTAAAGGCGCTCTTCATCGCGTCGGTGTTGAGGGTCGGGGTGACGCCATCGGCAGCAAAGACCGAGCCGCCGTAGCCGCCCCACCACGGGGCAAGCCAGAAGGGCTCATTCTCGTTGTAGGCGAAACCCTGCACGTCGCCGGTGAAGCCCTGCGCCATCGAGACCAGCTCGTCGGTGGTCGTGGGCGGGGTGTCGATCAGGCTCTTGTTGTACAGCAGCATCAGGTGGTTGCCGTTCTCCGCCGGGACGCCCCAATGCTGGCCGTTGAGCTCAACAGCGCTGACCGCCGAATCGACGAACACGCTGAGGTCCACCAGATTGTCCACCGGCTGGATCAGGCCGGCGGCGGTGAAGGGGCCCGCGTGATCGTTGACGGTCCACATGAAGTCAGGGCCGGTGCCGGCCAGCGCCGCGGTCTGGAAGTTGGTGCGTAGCTCCTCGGTCTCGTAGTGGGTGATGGTCAGCGTCGAGCCGGGGGCGTTGGCCGCGGCCCATTCCTGGAACTTGGCCTGGACGGCGTCCTCGACATCTGTTTGGTCCTGGCTCCACATCACCAGGTCAATCGGCCCCATGGCCTCCGGGGTGGGTTCCGCGGTCGGGGTCGCCGGGGCACAGGCCGCCAGGATGAAGGCCATAGCCAGCATCATGACGGCAACAACGAACAGTTTCTTCTTCATCTTTCTCCTCCGGGAGCATTCGTAGAACTAGAAGGTTTCTGAAACATCCAAGCGCGAGCGCCCGATGCGCTGCGCCTACTCACGTATGGCGGAACTGCGATCTCAACTCCTCGTAGGGGCCTCCTCTTTCTCCCTGCGCTGCCGGGTCCTGAGCCTGGCGGCGCACATGACGGGACTAGCAGCCGGGGGCCGTTTCTGATCCATCCCCCGCGCTTCCCAGATCGTCGCGCAGGCCATCGCACAGCTTTCGCAGCAGCAGTTTGAGTTGCATTTGCTCGGCGCTATCCAGGTTGTAGAAGCGCCGCTCAAGTGAGACGCTGTGAGCCTGCGCCACCAGCGCCCGGTACTCGGCTCCCTGGGGGGTGAGGATCACCCGCTGGGCGCGCCGATCTTCCGGGTCGCCAACACGCTCGACATAACCCTTCTCTTCAAGATAATCGATGATACGGGTGATGGTGCTCTTGGAACGCAGCAGCTTGTCGCTCAGGCTTGTCAGCCGGCGGCCTTCTTCCATGTCCAGGCTGGTTAGAACGGCATACTGTGAGATCGTCAGGCCGAAGGTATCCAGCACGCGGCGGTCGCCGTCGTTTAGCAGGACGTAGACATCGTGGATGAGGCGATAATGTTGCTGGGTCTCAAGTTGTATGTTGGGAATGGTCCCGGCCATGCAGCGCTGCTTTAGTTGATCGTGAAACTATTGTGCACGCAACTATTTCAGACACACACATTCTACACCTGTCGCCCGTTTTGTCAAGGGTCGGGAGAAAGGCTACCCGCCGGGCGCTTTGACCACGACCCGCTCACCGCCGGTTGGCATGCGGATCAGCGCCAGCGCCGCGAACAGCGTCAGCCCCGAGATGATCGCCGCTGCGCCCATCGGCGCGCCGGGGTTGACCTGCTGGAACAGCCAGCCGCCCATCAGCGGGCCCAGGATGCGCCCCACGTTCTGCACTGACTGCACCAGCCCGATGGCCTCGCCGCGCTCCTGCCGGGGCGTGACGTACGTCAGCAGCGCCAGCAGCGAGGGCAGCATGATCCCGCCGCCTATCGACAGCAGCGGCACCACCAGCAGTGTCGGCGCGAGCAGCGGCAGCACGGCAAACGAGGCGTAGGCCACCACGCGCATCGCCTGCCCGGCGAACACCAGGCGTTTTTCGCCATGGCGCGACACCAGCGGCCCGATCAGCCAGATTTGCGTGATGATGCCGGCCACGCCGATGAAGGTCAGAATGTAGCCGACCGCCTGCTGTACGAACTGCGCATTGTAGCCTGCGAACAGCTTGGCCTCTGCCCACAGCACCCACGTGGTCTGGAAGCTGAAGAAGCCGAACTGCCCGCCAAACGCAATCAGCATGATCAGCCACACACCCGGCAGCCGCAGCAGGGTCTGCCAGCGTGTGAGTGTCTCCCGCGTGGTGTGGCCGCGCGTCTTCTGATCAGCCTGGGTCTGACGATTCTCGACGCGCTGCGCCTCGGTCAGCAACTCGGGCAGCAAAAAGGTCGACAGCGTCACCGTCAGGATCGACACGCAGCCGGCGATGTAGAACGGCACGCGCGGGCCGAAGCGGGCCGCCATCAGCGCGCCAAAGGCCGGACCGAAGATGAAGCCGGAGCTGAACGCCGCGTTGATGATCCCCAGCCCGCGCGCCCGGTTGCTGTCGTCGGTGATATCCGTCAGGTACGCCTGCGCGACGGTGATGTTGCCGCCGGTGATACCGTCGATGACCCGCGCGATGTACAGGAACAGCATCGCCGGGGCTGCGCCGCTCAGAAACAGCGCGGAGGCCGTGCCGATCTGGCTCAGGATCAGCACCGGACGCCGCCCCACCCGGTCAGACAGGCGGCCAAGCTGCGGCGCGGCCACGAACTGCGCGGCGAAGAACACGGTGGTCAGCGCGGTGATTTGCAGCGGTGTCGCGTTGAACGCGCCCTGCGCATACAGCGGGATGACGGGCGTCACGATGCCGGTGCCCAGGACGTCGACGAAGACGATCATGAAGATGGGAAACATAGGTGAGCGGAGAAATCGTCCCGCTCCCGCGATCTGCCTGCGGATCATTCGGCTGCGCCTGTCATCGGGCTGCTACCTCAACACAGAGACCGAAGAGAACGCCCGCCGCCGGGCGGAACCACACACTTCGATCATCTGCCACCTTACGGGATATCGGCGAAGGCTGCCTGCGGCCCAAACACCACGCCCACCAGCCCCGGCCCGGTGTGCGCGCCGAGGATTGGCGCGATAGGCCCGGTGGGCAGCCACGTGCAGTCGAACACGGCGTCCAGCCGCTCGTGCAGCATCTGCGCCCCTTCGGCGTTGAGGCCATGCAGCACCTGCATCCGCAGCGCGCTGCCCGGCGCGTGCTGGGTCGCCACCAGATCGGCGATGTGCAGGATGGCTTTCTTGAGCGTGCGCTGCTGCGCAAGCTGCACGTACTTGCCCTCCCCTTTCTCGACGCCAATAATCGGCTTGATGTTCAGCACCTGCGCCAGCAGCCCCTTGATATGGCTGATGCGCCCGCCGTGGATCAGGTAGGTGAGCGTGGCCAGCGTGTACATCGTGTCGGTAGCCTGCCCGATGCGCTCCACCAGCGCCAGAATGCGCTCCTTCGCCCAGCCAGCTCTGGCCGCGCGCGCCGCCGCCAGAACCTGCCACGCCTCCGCACCCGATAGCGTCTTGGTGTCGACGATGGTAACGTTGGCCTCAGGGACCATCTCCGCGCCCAGCCGTGCGGCGTTGACCGTGCCGCTCAGACCTGACGAGATGTGGATCGACAGGATGTCGGGGTCAGTGGCGGCCAGGCTGCGGTACAGCTCGGCGAACTGCCCCGCCGACGGCTGCGACGTACTGGGCATTCCCTCGGTCGACAGCAGAAGCTCGTAGAACTCGGCGGGCTGGATGTCGATGCCGCTGCGGTACGTCTTGCCGTCCAGTGTGAACTCAAGCGGCATGTAATGGATGTCCAACCCTGCAAGCTGTTCAGGGGCCGCGTCCATTGCGCGGTCGGTGACAATCTGCATCGCGCTCCCTCCCTGTGAGCCACCCATAGCAACAGAGCCGGGGGCATTGCGCTCCCCGGCTCGACGGTGTGCAGGTACAATCGTCCGATAAGTATACCAGGAAATACGGCTTCGAGACCCGCTTCGGGTTCAATTCACCACAAAGGGTTGGCTTTCCTTCACGCTCTTCGCGGTAACGCTCTTCCGTGCGCGTCAGTCCGGCGGCAACTCGCTGAACAGGTCGCGCTTGACGAACGGCGCAGAAGCAAACCGCCACAGCAGGCGCGCGCGCGTCAGCCAGCGGATATCCATGCCCTGTTTTCGGTTCGCCAGAATCTGCTCGGCCATCCACGGCGTGACCGTCTCGACGCGGTCAGCGATGATGTTGAAGATGCGCTTGGCCTGCTCGAACTCGGCGGGGTCTTCATAGGCGCTCTCCAGCAGGTCGGTGGTGACCATGCCGGGGCTCAGCGAGCACAGCAGCACCGGTGAGCCGGATGGGATCTCCTTCAGCATCGAGCGGGTGAAATACGCCACGGCGTACTTCGTGCTGCCGTAGATCGTCTGCCCGCCGCGCATGCTGCCCGTGCTGCCAAAGCCATACATGTTGTAGATCGCGCCGCTGCCCTGCGCGTGCATCCCGTTGTAGGCCACCTTCGCGCCGAGCATCACACCCAGCAGATTGGTGTTGACCACCGACGCCAGTTGCTCGTCGGGGATCTCCCACGCCGGCTTGTAATAGGCACTCAGCCCGGCGTTGTTGATCCAGATGTCGACGCCGCCCCACTGCGCGGCGGCAGCGTCCCACAGCGCCTGCACGTCCCCCGCCTGTGACACGTCGCCGGGCTGCCCGTGCACGCAGTCGGCGGCGAACTGCCCCGCCAGCTTCTCGACGGCCCGCTCGACGGCCTCCTGCGAGCGCCCGTTGACCGTCACCGCGCAGCCGCGCTTCAGGAACTCACCGGCCAGCCCATAGCCGATGCCGCGCGTGCTGCCTGTAATCACAATCCGTTTCATGAACGCTCCTCAGTGTTGTTTGATGTGGCACCGTGAGGATATCGCACCGGGCGCGCACTGGCGAGGGGGGCCTATCCCTCGCGCTGCTTCACCAGCTCCCACAGCGCACCGAGCCGCGCTTCGAGCCGGCGGCCAAGCGCCTCCGGTTGATCGGTCGTCACGTCGTCGTGGTTGTCGAACACGACGTACGGTACGCGCACTCCGCGCACCGGCAGCCAGGCCGGGTCGGTGGCGCTGAAGGCGGCGAAGTCGTCATCTTTGTACAGGCGCTCCATCTTCTCGTCGGACAGGCTGTGCTGGAGGATGCTGTCAGGCCGGTCGGGGTTGAAGCGGCGGCAATTCTTGCGCAGCGACTCCTCATACGTTACGCCGAGGTACAGCACCGCCGCGCAGCGCAGGATGTCGTCAGACAGGTGATCGAACGCTGCGCGGTAGCCGCCGGTCGCCGCCCCGCGCGAGAACTCGATCAGCACCGTGTGCGTGGCGAACAGGTCCGGCTCGTCGCGCAGCAGCCGGGCGTAATCGAGGCCGATGCGCTCGATCAGCACGTGCCACAGCACCGGGTCGACGAAGTCAAGCTGCGGCGTGGTGTGCAGGCGCGGGTGGCCCAGCCGCTCCAGGATGCCGTCTTCCTCGAACCATGTCCACAGCATCGGGAAGTCGTCGATCTCGCACAGCGCGCCGACGTGGAAGCGCGTCACGCGCGCGCCGGGCGGGGTCTGCTTGAGGTAGTCGATCACCTCGCTCTTGCCCGCCGCCGGGCGGGCGATGAGAATCAGCGTGTTGAAGATGTCGGACGGCATGCGGCGGCCTCCTGAAATGCACCTGAGATAAGATCGGTGCGCCGGTTGGCGGTCGCCGCGATTGTACGGCGGATGGGGCGTATGGGCAAGCCGCGCGCATCTTGCTTCGCGGGCCCTGACTTCACCCTCTGCCCCGCTGTCGCGGTGCGATAGGGGGTGAGGTCAGAGCCAAACAGCGCCCGAATAGCGTATCGTCCCCCCATACGCTATCATAACGCCATGACCGACCACCAGGATCCCTCTGACCGCCGCCCGCTGGGCGAACGCGACAACGACGAACGGCAGCTTCCGTTTGGCGCGCGCAAGCAGTCCCGCCGCCCTTCCGACATCGTCGAGCACCCGCTGTATGACAGGCCGCAGCCGGCCCCATCGCACCACCCTGCGCCGCCGCCAGCTCCAACGCCGGAGGAGCCGGACGAGGTCGTCGCGGATCCCTTCGACATCGAGTCGTTCCTGGCTGAGACGTCAATCGAAGACGAGCCGCCCAGCGCGCCGCTGTTCATCCGCGCGCGGAAACGGCGCGGGCGCATCGAGGCCGACGAGTCGTTCCTCAAGCCGGTGGCGAGCGTCGAGCCGGAGCCGGAGTACGAGCCTGAGCCGGAGTTTGAGCCTGAGCCTGAACCGGAGCTCGAACCGGAGCCACAGGCCGCAGCGCCTGCCGCTGCCCCGGCGACGATCAACTTCTGGGTGATGCTGCGCACCATCGGCGCGATCTTCCTGGCGGCAGGCGGTATCGCCACGGTGTTCACCTGGTGGACGCCGAACTCCTTCATGCCCGTCGAGTCGGTCGACCAGCTATCGGTGGCGCTGGCGACGCAGGAAATGGCCGCCCTGCTGCCGACCGCCATCCCCACCACACCGCCCCAGCCGACCGCTGCCCCGGTCGCGCTGAACAACATCGGCATTGTCGCCGGGCACATGGGCCTCAACCCGTCCTCCGGCCTGCCCGATCCCGGTTCGATATGCGCCGACGGCCTGACCGAAGAGTCGGTCAACGAGGCAGTGGCCCGGTTGGTCGTCGACTGGATGCGCCAGAGCGGCTACACCGTCGACCTGTTCGACGAGTTCGACCCGCGTCTTCAGGGCTATTCTGCGCTGGCGATGCTGTCCATCCACGCCGACTCGTGCGAATACATCAACGACCTGGCGACAGGCTTCAAAGTCGCCAGCTTCGCCGAAACGACCACGCCGCAGGAAGACCAGCGGCTGGTCGGCTGCCTGGTCAACCGCTACGCCGAAACCACCGGCATGTCGTTCCATCCCAGCGTCACCTTCGACATGACGCAGTACCACAACTTCGCCGAGCTTGCCCCCGGCACTCCCGGCGCTATTATCGAGACAGGCTTCATGTACCTCGACCGGGAGATGCTGACCCAGCACCAGGACGTGATCGCACTGGGCATTGCGCGCGGTCTGTTGTGCTACCTGCGCAACGAGCCTATCGACGGTACGGCGGCGACGCCCCTCCCGGCTGAGGTGACGCCTTCTCCCGTTCCCTGATGTCCCAGGAGCAGGACCATGACTGAAGACAAAGAGCTTGTCGTCTACACCCGCTCAACTTACTGCCCTTACCAGGCCAAGGCCGACCGGGTCTTCGAGAAGCACGGCCTCTCTCCGCGCCGTCTGCTCATCGACCAGAACGGGGAGGCGGAGAAGCGTGTCGTCGCGTGGACGGGCTTCAAGTCGGTGCCGACCCTCATCGCTGCCCATCCCGGCGAGGACCTGCCTTACGAGGAGCCGGAGCCGCTGCCGAAGGGCAGCAGCCCGCGCGGCGTCGACCGGGGCACGATGATCACCGAGGCCAGCGAGGAGCAGCTTGAAGGCTGGCTGGCCCGCCACGGATTCATCGCGCAGCAGGGCTGAAGTCGGCATCGCCCCCCGATATGTATCGTAGAGGCCGCAGCCCATCGCCGGCCCCTATTTGATAGCCGCCTGTGTTGGCCGTATAATCTGCCCAGATTCCGACTAGGGGGGGGATATGAGCAAGATGCGACTCAAAGATAAGGTTGCGGTGATCACCGGGGCCAGCAGAGGCATCGGTGAAGCTATTGCGTTGGGTTACGCACGTGAGGGAGCTCACGTGGTCCTCGCCGCACGCACCCGGGATCTGCTGGAGCAGGTCGCCACGAAAGTTCGCGCGCTGGGACGCAAGGCGCTGCCTATCCCCACCGACGTGACAGTCGAAGACCAGGTCGAGGACATGGTCCGCTGCGCGATGGATGCCTTCGGGCGCATCGACATTCTCGTCAACAACGCGGGCGGCGCGATGGTCAAGCCGGTGTGGGCCACCTCGCTCAGCACTTGGGAATGGCTGATGGGCGTCAACCTGCGCGCGCCGTTCCTGTGCACCAAACACGTGTGGCGCATTATGCAGGACCAGGGCGGCGGCTCGATCATCAACATCGGCTCGACTTTCGGATCGCGCTCCGCGCCGTGGTTCGCCGCCTACAGCGCCAGCAAGTGGGGGCTGGTCGGCCTGACCAAGGCGACCGCGCAGGAAGGCCGCCAGGACAACATCCGGGTCAACATTATCAACCCCGGCAAGGTGCGCACCGCGCAGCGCGCGAACATCAACGACAAGGATCCCATCCTCGAAGCTGAAGACATCGTCGGGGCGGCGGTGTTCCTCGCCTCCGACGCTGCCCAGGCCATTCACGGTCAGGTGATTGAGATGGAGCACATGCTGGACGGGGTCACGCCGCGCAAGCGGCGCAGCAAGCCGCTCGTACACGAGACAAAATAGGCTCTATACACCGGGCGGGGATGCCGACGCGCCCCGCCCGCTTCTGCACCTACAGCGCCCACCAGTACCACACCATACTCACGATAAATACCCACGGCCCGGCGACCAGCGCCATCAACACGTAGGCGGGCACCAGCCCTTCCATGCGTGGCAGCATCGCCGCGCCGGAGGTAACCCACGCAGCGCTGAGCATCAGCGCCAGGATCGACAGCCCCCACTCTTTGGCGTTGGTCAGCAGCCGGTCGCGCGAGTCCTGTTCGCGCAGCCTGCGCCGCGCGATGAGAACCCACGCAGCGATAAAGCCGATGGTCCCGCCATACAGCCCGATCAACGCGATGGTATTCCACAGCGCCGACCCCTTCAGGATCGACACCAGGATCACGCCCAGCACACCCAGCGACATTGGCAGCGCCAGCGTCGCCGACGAGACCAGGATGAACGGGATACGCCACGTTGCTTTCATCGCTTTTCCTCCTGGATTACGCATTGTATTTCCACGTGAGTCCATGCTACGAAGGAGTCGGTTGGCCTGTCAATGGGCCGCAGGGGGGATGCGCTGCCACGCAAAAACGGCGCGATCGGGGTGGATCGCGCCGTCTGCTAACCAGCCTGTCGATGAGGCTTTAGCTTCCGGGCAGCCCCAGCACAGCCAGCGCACCGTCGTCCAGCGCCGCCACGACATACTTGCCGTCGTTGGTCACGCTGAGGGTCCACACCCGCACGCCGACGTTCACGTCGGCCAGCGCGGTGCCGCTGGCCATATCCCAGGCGATGATGTGGCCGTCGTCGCCTGCCGAGAAGTACAGGCGGCTGTCAATCGAGAAGACGCCGTCCACGCAGTCGCCGGAGTGCGCCTTGCCAGACAGCGTAATGGTCATGTTGGACGTGTCCCAGATATACACACCGCCGCCATCATTGCAGCTTGCCAGCAGCGAGCTGTCCGGTGAGAATTCCAGGTCCCAGCCCGCGCCGGAGGCCGACGAGCTGTCTTGCAGCGCGACATCCAGCCCCGGGAAGTTGAAAACCGTGACCTGGCCGGTGTTGTCGACCGTGGCGATGTAGCGCTCATCGGGCGAGAAGGCCGCCGCCCACAGCACGCGGTCGCTGGGACGCAGGTCGGTCAGTTCCTGGCCGGTCTGCGCGTCGAAGAACCCCATGCGGCTGCTGCCCTGGCCGACGACGCCCAGCGCCGTGCTGTCAGGGGCCCAGGTGATGCGGTAGGGAATGGCGTTGACCACCTCGGTCCACAAGTTCGCGCCGCTGACGGCATCCCACACCCGGACGCGGTAGTCCCCCCCGCCCGAAGCGATCATGCTGCCATCCGGCGAGTAGGCCAGCGCAAAGCCGGATGACGTGTGCCCGGTCAGCTCCAGCACTTCGTCGCCGGTATCGAGGTCCCACACACGGATGACGCCGTCGCTGCCGAAGGTGGCAACGTCGTGCGAGATGGGCGAGGTAGCGGCAGCGGGCAGCACGCTGGCATCGATCTGGGGATCGATCAGGACGGTCAGCGCGCTGACGTTGTCAGGGGACAGCGCGCCCGCGACGGGCAGCGGCGCTTCTGGCGTGCTGCCGATAAATGTGCCGCCCTTTTCGGTCGTCGGCTGTGGCGCTGCCGTCGGCTGCGCAGGGACGGCAGTGGGCGGCGGCGCCGACGTGGGCTGCGCAGGTGCGGCGGTCGGCGGCGTGGTGGTCGTAGGGCCGCAGGCCAGCGCAGACAGCGCAAGTGCCAGCAGCGCAGTCAGCGCCACGAGACCCGGTCTGAACGAGGTGCGGTGTTTGACGTCCATCGCCATTTCTCCTTGATACTGGCCCATTTTCGCATTTCTGACAGTTCAAATTCGCGTCCAGTGATTTCCCCTACCAGCGTATTCATAAATCGCGGGCTGTCAATTGCGTCCCGCTTTTACATTCGATTGCGTTTAGGGTATCATGACTGCAATCCAGAAGCACGACATTTCAACCACACGGCGAGGAGCGAGGACGCGACATGAGCAGCAATGCCAGAAAGTGGTTTTACCAGCAGCCTGAAACACAACCCTATCTGGTTACCGAACGTCTCAACAGCACTTTCTGGGTAGCGCGTGTTGTTGGCGTGTACTGGAAGTGCGTCAAGGCCGATTCACCGCTGCGCGCCACAGGCTACTTTGGCGATCACGTGCTCCAGCTTGACTGGACACCCGGCGAATGGCTGGCCTTGCGCGCGCCGCGAGAGGTGGACCTCTCCGAGATCATCACTGCGATCACGCAGCGCATCCTGATGATCCCCGCCTCGCTGACCTACGTCACACACGACGGTAAGCGCGTGACCGAGTGGCATGTCGGCGGCGGGCAGAAGCGCTGGGGCGAGATACAGGGCCACGGTGAGTTCCTCGAACCCCGGCGGCTGTAGCCGCACGAGCAAAGGAAAACAGCGATGAAGTGGGGACGACTCTTGCTAGCCACGTTGAGCGTGATCGCGGGTGCGCTGCTGATCCTGTGGTGGCTGAACGACCGGCGCATCCCGACCTTGCGCGTCAGCCACACGCTGGGCAAAGGCAGCGAGGTGTCGCTTGATTGGATCCGGATTAAGTAACGAACATCATGGAAGGCAACCGAATGCTTGACCTTGAACGCGATCTGGACGTTGCAGAGGCTATCGCCGACGATCTCAAGCAGTACCTTCTGAGCGACCTGCTGTACTGGCAGCTCAGCACCCATGCGGCTGGATCGCAGACTCTGCCGCAGGGGACGTTCGGCGGGCTGCTGCTGCGCCTTCATCGCCTCGGCGCGCTCAGCCATCTGATGTCTGCCGAACAGGCGCGGCGCTTTGAGGCCGTCAGCACGTCCGCCAACCAGGAGATTGCCCACTGGGGCGTGCAGGCTGAAGACAAGGCGCTGCGCGAGGTCAGAGCGCGGCTGCACTCCTGGCACCAGTTCCTTGAGGAATGCCAGACCAACCCCGGCATATTCCATTCCGAATACCCGGTGCAGGCTGAGGGTCGCACCGTCATCTCGCTGTTGATCGACTTCCTGGGCGACAGCGTCGACGGGCAGACGCTGCTGGCTCCTCTGGAGGCCGCCGACCACCTGCTCATGACCCTTTCTGTCGACGGCGATTTCGTGTGGGACAGCGCGATGGAGCCGGCTTTTCCCAAGAGCCACTACTGGTGGTTATACGTGCGCCTGATCCAGCACAACTAGTCCGCTGCGCCGGGCACGCGCGCTGACGGCAGGGTTGGATCACCATCCCTGCCGTCTTCTAAACATCCCCCCGCGAACAGAAACGGCATGGACATGGACGACGACAGGCCAGATTCCACACAGGAAGACTTCTACCGTGCGCTGTTCGAAGCGTCGTTCGAGGGGCTGGTGGTGCACGAGGACGGCCTTATCGCCGACGTGAACGGCTCGTTCGAGGCGATGAGCCGCGCCCCGCGTGAGCAGATCGTCGGGGCGACGGTGTACGACTTCGTCGCTCCGGAGTCACATGACGAGGTCCGCAAGCGGATCGCTGCCGCCGACCCGCAGCCGTATCAGGTGACCGGTTTGCGCGCCGACGGCACCCGCTACCCGATGGAGGTGCGTGGCAAGCCGCTCGTGGTTGCGGGCCGTCAAATGCGCGTGGCTGCCATCCGCGACCTGACGGCGCACAAAGCCGCGCAGGAGGCGCTTGAGCGCCGCCTGCACGAGACGCTGCTGCTGAACCGTATGATTGCCGCCATCACCTCGACGCTGGAGCCAAACGCCATTCTCGAGTCGCTGTGCGAGGAGCTGGCCCGCGCGCTGGCCCTGCCGCAGGCGGCGGTCGCCGTCTTTCAGGGCGACCAGCGCGACCAGCTCACCGTCGTGGCGGAATACCTGGAAGCGGGTGGCACGTCGGCGCTGGGCGATGTCATCCCGGTGGCCGGCAACGCTTCGACTGAGACGGTGCTGCGCACCCGGCAGCCGCTGGCGATCTACGATGCGCAGCGCGAGCTGACTGAGGCGGGCATCGGGCAGATCGTACACGAGCGCAGCACCGCCTCGCTGCTGATCGTGCCGCTGGTGGTGCGCGACGAGGTGATCGGCACGCTGGGCCTCGATTCAATCGAGCCGCGCGCCTTCACCGACAACGAGATCGCGCTGGCCCGCAACGTCGCCGCCGCCGCCGGACAGACGCTGGAAAGCGCCCGGCTGTACCAGGCCGTCCAGAACGAGCTGGCCGAGCGTAAGCGTACCGAAGCCGAGCTCAAGCAGGCCAAAGAAGCGGCGGAAGCCGCCAACAGCGCCAAGAGCAGTTTTCTGGCCAACATGAGCCACGAGCTGCACACCCCGCTCAACAGCATCATGGGCTACACCGACCTGCTCGTCGGCGGGGCCTATGGCCCGCTGACCGACAAGCAGCGCGACCGCCTGCTCACCGTGCGCGACAACGCCAACCGCCTGCTTCAGTTGATCAACGATATCCTCGACCTGTCCAAGATCGAGGCGGGCCATATGGCAATCGAGCACACGCCGTTCTCGCTGCAACTGGTGCTCGACGAGTGCCTGACGACGGCCCGGCCTATGGCCGAGGCGAAAGGGCTGGCGCTGGACTGCGCCGTCCCCGGCGACCTGCCCGATCTGCTCGGCGACCGCGCGCGCGTCAGCCAGGTCATCATGAACCTGGTCAGCAACGCGATCAAGTTCACGCCGGACGGCAGCGTGACGATCATGGTGGGCCGCGCCGCCGACCGCGAAACCCCGCCCGACGCTCCGGTCGACCTTGACGACCGCTGGGCGCTGATCAGCGTGGCAGACACGGGCATCGGCATCACGCCGTCAGACCAGGACATCATCTTCGACGAGTTCCGGCAGGTCGACAGCTCGCTGACCCGCCCGTACGAGGGCACCGGGCTGGGGCTGGCCATCACCCGGCGGCTGGTCGCAATGATGGACGGCTACGTCTGGGTGCGCAGCGAGCCGGGCCAGGGCAGCATCTTCTACGTGCTGCTGCCGCTGGCGTGATCGGCGCGCGTTGCTGATGCCCCCTGACTACGGTACACTGGGCCCGAAATGAAAACCATTGTCGTGGTTCCGACCTATAATGAGGCCAACAACCTGCCGCCGCTGCTCGCAGAGCTGTGGGCGCTCGACGTAGACGACCTGTCGGTGCTGGTTGTCGATGACAACTCGCCCGACGGCACCGCCGACATCGGCGACGACCTGGCGCGCAGCAACCCCGGCAGGGTGACTGTCATGCGGCGGCCCGGCAAGCTGGGGCTGGGGACGGCCTACAAAGACGGCTTCAAGCGCGCGCTGGAGATGGGCGCGCAGGCCATCGTGCAGATGGACGCCGACTTCTCGCATTCGCCGCGCTACATCCCGCAGATGCTCAACCTGCTCGAACTCGTACGACGTGGTCGTCGGCTCACGCTACATCGAGGGCGGCCAGACGGACGAGCGCTGGAGCTTTGGCCGCTACCTGTTGAGCTGGTGGGCCAATTCGGTCTATACGCGCCTGATCCTGGGCACGCATCAGCGCGACACGACGGCGGGCTTCAAGGCGTGGCGCTGTGAGACGCTGCTCGGCATCGGCCTGGATCGCATCCAGTCGAACGGCTACGACTTTCAGGTCGAGATGACCTACGTGGCGGAGCGGCTCGGCTACCGTATCACCGAGATCCCCATCTACTTCGAGGACCGGCGCATCGGGCAGAGCAAGATGAGCATCCCGGTCAAGATCGAGTTGGCGCTGCGGGTGTGGGACGTGCTGTGGCGGCATCGCCATCTGACCCCCGCTGACCGCGCGCCGCTGCCGCCCCACCCCGCCTGAGCGCGGGCCGCGCGGCACGTCACCGACCGCCAGTCAGGGCGGTCGTTTGTTGTTGGAATGACCTCACCCCCTACGACCTGCCCTTACGGGCAGCTCGCTCTCCCCTCTCCAAGTTTGGAGAGGGGGATACGCGAACGCAGTGAGCGAGGGGGTGAGGTCACACTGTACCGCCATCGATCATTCTCCCCCCCGGCGCGGGGCCTCTACAATAGAGTCGCCATCCGTGAGCAGCATCTCAGGGATCGTCCATGAAAAGCGAACGCGCAGAAGGAAAACCTATAGTGAGCACACCCATCATCCTGGCGCTGGGCGCTGCGCTGGTCAGCGGCGTCATGATCACGCTGCAGGGCTCGCTGACCAACCTGTCCGGCCAGTTGATCGGCCCGGCGCGCACCGGCCTGCTGATCAACATCTCCGGCGGGCTGGCGGGGGCGATCATCGTGCTGGCGCTCACGCTCGGCGGGCGCGGGCTGGCGCAGTGGGGGCTGACCTCGCGCAGCCTGCTGATCGTCGCCGGGGCGGGCGTGCTGGGCATCCTGATCATCAGCGGCGTGGCCTACGCGCTGCCGCGCATCGGCCTGACGGCGGGCCAGGGCGCGATCATCCTGGGGCAGATGGTCGTCGCCGTGCTGATCGACACACGCGGCTGGGCAGGCGCGCGGCCCATCCCACTCGACCTGCGCCGCGTGGTCGGGCTGATCGTGATGGGCGTCGCGGCGTGGCTGCTGCTGCCGCGCAGCTAGAATGAGAATCATCGTGACTTTCGCCTACGACCACATCATCTGGGACTGGAACGGCACGCTGTTCGACGACGCGTGGCTGTGCGTCGACATCATGAACGGGCTGCTCACCCGGCGCGGCCTGCCGGGCATGACGCCTGAGCGCTACGAGACCATCTTCGATTTTCCGGTGGAGGATTACTATCGCCGGGCGGGCTTCGACTTTGACGTCGACCCGTTCCTGAAGCTGAGCGACGAGTTCATGGGGCCGTACCGCGTGCGCACAGCGGAGTGCGGCCTGCGCGGCGACACACGTGAGGCGCTGGAGCGGGCCCGCGCGCTGGGCGTCACCCAGTCGATCCTGTCGGCAATGGAGCAGGTGCAGATCGAGGGGCTGCTGGCGCGCTTCGGGCTGCGCAGTTACTTCACCGACGTGGTCGGGCTGGGCGACCAGCACGCGCGCGGCAAGCTCGACGTGGGGCGGCGCTGGCTGGCCGGGCAGCGCCTCGCGCCGGAGCGCATGATCTTCGTCGGCGACACCACCCACGATTACGATGTGGCGCAGGCGCTGGGCGTGGCCTGCGTGCTCATCCACAGCGGGCACCATTCGCGCGCCCGGCTGGAGGCAGTTGGCGCGCCGGTCATCGGGACGCTGATGGAGCTGTTCGAGATACCGGGGCAGTGATCCACCGGACGATCCGCAAACAAAAGCCCGGACGGGTGTCCGGGCGGAGTCGTGGTGTACTCGGCGCGTGCCTGCCGGCTAAATCCACATGTGGATCTTTTCGCGCTCGGGCTTGGCTTCAGGCTTGGGTTTGGGCGGCATGAACTCGGTGACATCCCGGTAGGTGCCATCGGGCATCAGGTCGAGCGGCACTGGCTCGCCGGTTATCTTCACCTGCCAGCGCGCGCAGTTCTCGTTGAAGCCCAGGCAGTAGCGCCGCATGCAGTCCAGTTGCTCATTCATCCTGAGGTAGGCGTAGATCTTACAAGCAGAAACAGACGGGCATACTTTGATTTCCGGCATCTTGCACCTCCGTTTGTGCCCTATCGCACAATACAATGATATTTGTAATGTATATGTCGGGCAAGGTGACTTCCGTCACGTTCCCGGCGGCGCTCTGTCCTGTTTCTGGCCCCTTCCGCCAACCTGACAATCCCCGCACACTGCGGTAGACTCATCGCCACGATCCTTACCGCCCCACACCGGGAGGCCCATGAACGACCGCCTGCGCCGTGCGGCGCCCGACATCCTGATCATTGCGCTGCTGTTCGTCGTGCCGCTGATCGTCTTCTTCCCGCAGACGGTCGGCGGGAAGACACTGCTGCCGCTCGACAACTTGTTCCAGTGGCAGCCCTACCGAGCGCTGGCCGCGCAGGCCGGGGTCGGCCCGGCGCACAACCCGCTGATCTCCGACCTCGTGCTTGAAAACCTGCCGTGGAAGCAGTTCGCCCGCAGTGAGATTCTGTCCGGGCGCGTGCCGCTGTGGCAGCCCGATATCCTGGCCGGGACGCCCTTCCTGGCCGCCGGGCAGTCGTCGATGCTGTACCCCTTCAGCCTGCTGTTCCTGTTCCTGCCCATCACGGCGGCCTATGGCTGGTTTACGGTAATCCAGTTGTGGCTGGCGGGCGTGTGGATGTTCGTGCTGATGCGGGTGCTGGGTGTGCGGCGCGGCGGTGGGCTGATCGCGGCGCTGACCTACCAGTTGAGCGCGTTCTTCGTCGTCAGCGTGGTCTTCCCGATGATCATCGCCACGGCGGCGTGGCTGCCGCTGGAGATCGCCATGATCGAGCTGGTGATCCGCCAGCAGCCGGCGCTGGGGGGCCGCCCGGCGACGATCCCGTGGGCGGCTGCCGGCGCGGCGGGGCTGGGCATGGCGGCGCTGGCCGGGCATGTCGAGGCGCTGTATTTCACGCTGCTGGTGATGGGCTTCTACGCGGCGTGGCGGCTGATCTCAGAAACCCTCATTCCCCACGACGTGTCGCGCTGGCGCTGGCTGGCGATCCGCGCGGCGTGGCTGCTGGCGATGGTCGTGGCGGGGCTGGCGCTGGGCGCGGTGCAGATCGTGCCGGCCTACGAATTGGCGTCGCACAGCTTCCGCCAGGGCGCAGCGACCTACCAGCAGGTGCTGGGCTGGGCTTACCCTGCGCGGCGCGTGCTGGCCTTCCTGATGCCGAACTTCTTCGGCAGCCCGGCCCATCACAGCTACTTTGACCTGTTCCGCTGGGCGCAGGTGGCGATCACCGCCAACGCGCATGGCGAGGCGATCAGCAGCACCGAGTGGGGGCTGAAGAACTACGTCGAGGGCGGGGCCTACGTGGGGATTCTGCCGCTGCTGCTGGCGCTGGCGGCGGTGGTCCACTGGATCGGATCGCGCATCCCCGCCGGGGGCGACCGGCGGGTCGCCCCCGGTCTCGGCGCGGAACAGGCGGGCCGCCCCTACCGCGCAATCTTTGCCGTGCTGGGTGCGCTGTCGGTGACGTTCATCTTCGGCACGCCGACCTACGCGCTGCTGTACTACGGCCTGCCGTTCATCAACCAGTCGCACGCGCCGTTCCGCTGGGTGTGGCCGCTGACACTGTGCGTGGCAGCGCTGGCCGGGTTCGGCGTGGAGGCGCTCGCCCCCGCCACCGATGAGACAGCAGGGGCACCGCATGTCGTGCCCCTGCTGCACAGGCGGCTGGCGGGCTGGCTGGGCTGGGGCGCGATCATCGGCGGGGCGGCGGTGATTGTGGGCGTCGTCGTGAGCCGCCTCGCCTATGGCGCGCTGAGCGGGCTGGTGCAGCGCGCCTTCGACGGGCTGGCGCAGGCGTCGTACGCCTTCCCCGACGCGCGCGCGTTCTATTCCTACGAGGCGCTCAACGCGCTGATCTTCGGCGCGATCCTGCTGGCGGCGGGCGGCGTGATCCGCCTGAGCCGCTCGGCGCGGTCGGTGCGCGGCGTGCCGCTGTGGCAGGCGCTCGGCGCGCTGCTGGTCGCCGCCGACCTGATAATCGCGACGTGCGGCTTTTACCCCGCCGCCGACCCGGCGCTGCTGGACCTCGTGCCGCCGTCGCTGGCGTGGCTCCGGCAGCAGCAGGCCGCCGACCCACTCGACCCGTGGCGGCTGGCCGTCTATGAGCAGCCGGGGGCCGATACGCTCAACGCCAACATCGCGTGGCTGAACGGGCTGCAGGACATCAGCGGCTACGACAGCCTGATCCCGGCGCAGTACGCCGACTACATGCGCCTAATTCAGGAGCAGGGCGACCTGCCCTACAACCGCATCGCGCCGATCTACGCCGCGCACGCCGGGGCGCTCGACTCGCCGCTGCTCGACCTGCTGGGCGTGCGCTATGTGATCAGTGAGACGCCGCTCGACAATCCGCGCTACATGCCGGTGTACCACGACGGCGCGGTGACAATCTACGAGAACGCGGGCGCAGCGCCGCGCGCCTTCACGCTGCCCGCGTCGAGCACCGTGCGTGGCGCGTTCGCACAGGCCGCGCTGGCCTACGACGTGCGGCACTACGTGATCATCGACGCGGCGGCCAGCCTGCCGGAACTCGATCCCTGTTCAGCCCGCCGGGTCTGCCGATCTGCGCAAGGCGGCCATCACCGTCTACGACGCGCCAGCAGGTATGGGTCGACGTGCAGGCCGAGGAGCCGCGCTGGCTGGTGGTCACCGGCAGCGATTACCCCGGCTGGCGGGCGTGGGCGCGCCCGCTGGGCGGCGCCGATTCCACCGAGCAGGAAGTGCCGCTGTACCGCGTCGACGGCAATTTCCGGGGCGCGCTGCTGGAGCCGGGCGCGTGGACGGTGCGCATGAAGTTCAGCCCCGACTCATTCCGCTTCGGCGCGTTCGCGTCGTTCCTGACGGGGCTGGGCATGCTCTTCGCGCTGGGGGTGTGGGCCTGGCGCTTCTTCTACCGCGAGACGGGCGAGGGGCGCGACATCAGGCGCGTGGCCAAGAACACCGTCACGCCGATTGTCCTCAACCTGTTCAACAAGGGCATCAACTTCGTCCTGACCTTCGCCATGCTGCGCATCCTGGGGCCAACCGGCGCGGGCGACTACCGCTACGCGTTCGTCATTTACGGCTGGTTCGAGATCCTGTCGAACTTTGGCCTGAACACCTTCCTGATGCGCGAGGTCGCCCGCCACAAAGACGACGCCAACCGCTACCTGGTCAACACCACGCTGCTGCGGCTGGCGCTGGTGACGGTCGGCATCCCGGCGCTGGTCGGTTTCATGCTCATCCGCCAGACGTTCATCACGCCGCCGCAGTCGGCGGCCACGCTGATCACCATCGGCCTGCTGTACGCCGGGCTGTTCTTCTCGACCATCTCGACGGGCCTGACGGCGCTGTTCTACGCCTACGAGAAGGCCGAATACCCGGCAGCCATCCAGACCGTCTCGGCCTTCCTGACGACCGCTTTGGGCATCGGCGCGCTGCTGGCCGGCTGGGGGATCGTCGGGCTGGCGGGGGTGAGCGTGCTGGTCAACGCGGTGACGCTGGCGATCATGGGCGTGCTGGCGCTGCGGCTGTTCTTCAGGCCGCGATTGACGTTCAACTGGCCGCTCCAGCGCGAGGCGCTGGGCGAGTCGTTCCCGCTGATGATCAACCACCTGCTGGCGACGCTCTTTTTCGCATCGACGTGGTGCTGCTGGAGGCGATCAAGGGCGCGGAGGTGGTCGGCTGGTACGGGGTGACGTACACCTGGGTCGACGCGATCATGGTCATCCCGTCGTATTTCACGCTGTCGCTGTTCCCGATCATGAGCCGCCAGGCCGTCGACGACCGCCCGGCGCTGAAGCGCGCCTACGTGCTGGCCGTCAAGCTGATGACGCTGGTCTCCACGCCGACGGCCATCATGACCACGCTGCTCGCGCCGTTCCTGGTGGGCGTGCTGGGCGGCAAAGCGTTCCTGCCGCACGGCGCAATTGCGATGCAGATCTTCATCTGGTCGATCCTGATTGGCTGGATCAACAGCGTGACGCAGTATGTCATCATCGCGCTGAACCGGCAGCGCACGCTGACCGTCGCCTTCGTGGTCGTGGCAGCCTTCAACATCGGTGCGAACCTGATCTACATCCCGCGCTACTCGTACGTTGCGGCGGCGTTCATCACCATCCTGTCGGAGTTCGTGCTGTGGGGGATGTTCTACACCGTCATCCTGAGCGAGCTGGGCCGCATCGACTGGCTGGCGACGCTGTGGCGGGTGGCGCTGGCCGGGGCGCTGTGCGCCGGCACGACGTGGTACCTGGCGCGGGTCAATATGTGGCTGGCGTTTGTGGCGGGTGGGCTGGTGTACGCCGTCGCGACGCTGGCGCTGCGGCCCTTCAGCGGCGACGAGCTGCGCCAGCTTGCGCCGATTGTGCCGGGCGTGGTGCGCCGCCGGCTGATGCCGCGCATCGCGGCGGAGTGAATCCGACTACTTCCCGTAGACCTCACGGCGATGCCCGATGATCATCACAATGATAAGACGGCCAGCGTGATCAACGTCGTAGATTACCCTATAGTCACCTACTCGCAGACGATACAGGCCGCTCCATTCGCCAGTGAGCGGCCTGATGTTGAATAATCGGTGCGTTCTCCGCCAGCCAGCGGAGCCGCTTGACAATCCGCCGTGCGGTGGCCCTGTCGAGCCGTTTGAGATCGTCCTCTGCCCCTTGGGTCAACTTCAGACTGTATTCCAACTCCTCAGTCATCGAGGCCCATCTCTCGTACGATGTCCTCCAGGGGACGACCTTCCGGCCTCTCGGCCAGATAGGCGCGCAGCCGCGCGGCGACCTCCGGCGTGAATTCCTTACCAGCGTCCGGGTCTTCCGCCTCGTCGACGATCTCCAGCAGCGCCTCGCGAATCGTCTCGCGGATGAGCGTCTTGAACTCCTCGATCGTCAAATCAGATACGTGATCAGCCATGTGCTGCAATCCTCGCCCGCTGTTGTGATCGTTGCAGGTATTATACTTCGAACGTAGACCGGCGCGGCTATGGCTGCAAATCCGCCGGGCTGTAATCGCGGGCGCAGCGCACGCCGGTGGTGTCGTCCTGCGACTCAATCGGGAACCCGCCCCGGTCGGCGGCGCGGCTGAAGTACGGCGCGTCGTACCACGACCCGCCGCGCACCACGCGCGCCGACGCGTTGGCGTTGGGATCGTTGCGCCCGTCGTCGGGGTTATAGGGATAGTGATAGTACACCTCGTCGTAGATGGTCGCCGTCCACTCACCGACGTTGCCCAGCATGTCGAGCGCGCCTACCCACGACGCGCCGCCGGGGTAGCTGCCCACCGGCGCGCTGAAGCGGTAGCCATCGTTCATCGTCGGGTCGCGCCAGTCGAAGGTGCATGACGCATCGCAGTAGTTGAGCAGCGACCCGACAAAAGTGACGCCCCACGGATAGTACAGGCTGTCCGGCCCGCGCGCCGCGTACTCCCATTCAGCCTCGGTAGGCAGCCGTGTCCCGCGCTGCTCGCAGGTATCCTTGGCCTCGGCCCACGTCAGCGAGTCGCGCGGGTGGGTCGAGCCGGGGAACTCGCCCGTCGAACCGGCCAGCGTGTTGGTCACCTCGGTCTGATCGAGCCAGAACGCCTGCTTGATGCACACCGTGTGCTGCG
Source organism: uncultured Chloroflexia bacterium (assembly GCA_963787375.1). Classification (GTDB taxonomy): domain Bacteria; phylum Chloroflexota; class Anaerolineae; order Aggregatilineales; family UBA3940; genus CAWBCR01. Next base: position 222,230 of record CAWBCR010000031.1, read on the forward strand.
AGCCCTCATTCTGGAACCAGCTGACCTGGCAGTGGCCCTCCTCGCGGACGGCAACGCAGGCGTCGTAGGCGGCCTGCCGCTCGGCCAGCGTGCTGCCCATCAGGAAGCAGCCGACCGGCACCAGCACCATGTCGACACCGTCAAAGCTGCGGACGACCGGATCCGGCCAGCCGGCGTTGCTGTAGACCGGCTCGGAGGGGTCGAGGGGGATCGGCGTGGGCCCGGGCGTGTCGGTCGGGCCGGCGGGCACGATGACCGGCACGCGAGTCGATGTGGCGGCCCCGGCGGTCGGGCGGGTGGTGGCTGTCGCAGCGGGGGTGGCATCGCCGGGTTTCCTGCCGCCGTACAGGATGGCCAGCACCACTGTCAGCGCCAGCGCGCCGATGGTCAGCGGCAGCCACAGTGCGGCGATGCTCGGCAGGCGGCGCTTGCGGCGCGGCGCGGGCAGCGCTTGCGACCCATCGCCAGGCGGCGCGGGCAGCGCGTCGAGCAGCGCAGCCAGCGGCTGGTCGAAGTGCCGGCGAAAGTCAATGTACTGGATGGCGATCAGCTCCGGCGGCAGCTCGACCGTGCGCAGCATCACCGGGTAGACACGTCCCCGCTTGTGCTGAAGGGCGTACAGCAGCTCGTTGCGCACCCACGTCAATTCAATCAATTCGGGGGTGAGGACCACCACGTAGGCGTAGCAGGCGTCGAGCGCCTGCTGGATCTCAAGATTCCACGGCGTGCCCGCGCCGATGCCCTGCACGTCGATCCACACCGTGTGGCCGGCGGCGGTCAGCGCATCGGCGAGGCGGTGGGCGAAGGCCTTGTCCGGCTCGGTCTGGCGATAGCTGATGAATACGTAGCGAAGGGCACTGGCGCTGTGTGACATGGTTCCGCGCTCCGGATATGAAATCCACGCTAACATCATATCATGAGATGCGGCGGCAGGCGCAACGAGTTCGTGCTGATCCCCTGCCAGAGTTAACCTTGATCCCGGCGGCGGGCCTCACTCCCTGTTATCGCAGCCCAGAATCAAGCGCACCCGCATGGCTTATGTTATACTGGTGTGCAGCATAGAGACCAGGCTCATGCCGGCGCGTGATGCGCCCGGCATTATGGGTGAGGACCGGAGAAGACATGACCGACAACCCGGGCACAGCCAGCGCTGCTCATGATACAGATGAGGTGACCCCGCCCGAAGAGGACGTGACCTTCAAGCTGGTCAGCGGCCCGCCTGATCCGTCTGTGCCCTACCAGGCCCCTAACCTGCCGCCGTATTTCGTCCCGCGCGAAGAGCTGATCGCGATCAAGAAGCTGCTGCTGGGCCGCCCGACGGCCTCGCTGGCCCCGCTGACTTTGCACGGCCCGTCGGGCTCTGGCAAGACGGCCATCGCCGCCGCCATCGCCCACGATGCCGACGTGCTCAAGAGTTTCCCCGACGGCGTCCTGTGGTACTCGCTGGGCGAAGGCGACGACCCGCAGCACGCCCAGGCGGTGTGGGCGCTGGCGCTCGGCATCGAGATCAGCCACCTGCCCGATACAACCAGCCGCGCGGCGGCGCTGCGCACCGTCCTGCGCGACCGGCACGCGCTGCTGGTCATCGACGCTGTGACGGACGTCGAGCAGTTGAAAGCGCTGAACGTCGGCGGGCCGAACTGCGCCCGGCTGATCACCACCGACGCCGTCGACGACGTGAGCTACGCCTTCAAGACGCGCCGCTACGCCATCAGCCGCATGCGCGAGGAAGAGGCGCTGAAACTGCTGATCGAGTGGGCCGGCATCCTGCCCGACATCTACCTGCCGACCGTCAAAGAGATCGTGCAGCGGCTGGGATTCTCGCCGCTGGCGCTGGCGTTGGTCGGCGCGCAGGCGCGGCAGGGCATCACCTGGCTGCGGCTGCTCGAAATGCTGCGCGACGACCAGGGACAACTGTCGGAGGTGGACCCCGACGACGCGGAGATGCGGGGCAAGGCGCTGGGGTTGGTGCTGAACGTGGTGCTCTCGCGCTTTGGCGGCGCGCAGCTTCAACGCTCGACGCTGCTGGGCGCGTTCGCCGCCGGGGCGGGCTCGCCGTTCTCGGTCGACGCAGCGGCGGCCTGCTGGGAATTATCCGCCGTCGAGGCCCGCCGCACGCTGGAGCTGCTGGTCGAGGCGTCGCTGGTGCAGCGCCTGCCGTTCGACCTGTACGCGCTGCATCCCGCGCTGCGCGACCACCTGCGCCAGGCCGCCGACACCGATGCGCTGCACGCGGCGATCAAGCGCATCCGGCTGCATTACGTGGGGCTCGTCGAGCGCGACAGCGACGAGACTATCGACCGGCAGCTTGGCCAGTTGATGTTCGTCTACGGCAGCACCTCCGACGGCGACGTCGCCGCCGACAACGTGTTCACCGACGCGTTGATGAGCTACTTCGAGCGGCGCGGGTTGTGGGCCAACCTGGCGCTGCTGGCTACCGGCGCGGTCGAGGCGGCAGCCGCCGCCAACGACGTGATGCGCGAGCACATGTACCTGGGCGACCTGGGCTACGCGCACACCATGCTGGGCCAGCTTCAGGCGGCGCGCGAATGCTTTGAGCGCAGCCTGGCGATCAGCGAGAAGCTGGGGGACCCCGCCGGCGAAGCGTCGGCGCTGAACAACATCGGCGCGACCCACGAGCGCGAAGGGGCGTACCTGCAGGCGCATACCTATTATGAGCGCAGCCTGCGCATCCGCGAGACGCTGGGTGTGCGTGAAGACATCGCCGAGGCGCTGAACAACGTCGCGGGCGTGCTGTACTGGGAAGAGCAGTGGGACGAGGCCATCAGCGGCTTCCAACGCGCGCTCGACATGTACACTGTGCTCGGCGACCGGCGCGGGCAGGCGCAGACCTGGCTGAATATCGGCGCGGTGTGCGAGCGGCTGGGCCGCGACGGCGAGGCTGAGCAGTCATACCAGCGCAGCCTGGCGATCTACGCCAACCTCGGCCAGCCCGACGGCGAGGCGCAGGCCCACAACAACCTGGGGATCATCTACTTTAACCAGGGCGACACCGAGCGGGCGCTGGCGTCCTTCAAGCGCAGCCTGGCGCTCAAGGAGAAGCTGGGCGACCGGCCCGGCGAGGCCTCGACGCTGAACAACATCGCGCTGCTGTACGAGAAGTCCGGCGCGCTGGCGCTGGCGCTGGAGAACTACGAGCGCAGCTTCGAGATCCTCAACTCGCTCGAAGACCCCCGCGCCGACCTCGTCCAGGAGAACATCGACACACTGCGCGAGGCGATGAAGAAGTAGTGCTCTATCCACGCAACCTGATGACATGCAGCGCGGCCCACACGGGCCGCGCCTTCTTGTATGCGTGATCCCGCGCTCATTTCACAGCGCCGCTACGTCGCCGACCTCCTGCACGTCGACCGGCACGCCGTCCAGCGCATCGGGCAGCTGCTCCGCCTCGTCGAGGTCGTCGGGCGGGCGCTTGGCCCGCACGCTGACGATGATCGCGATCTCGCCGGTGATCTCGCCGCCACGCTGGCGCAGCCCCACGCCGACGGCCACCACGCCGGGCCGCTGCATGAGGTCGTCCTCGTAGCGGGCTTTCACCGCGCGGGCGCGGCTGAGTGGGTCGCCCGGCCCGCTCACTGGAGCTTCTCCCGGCGCGGCGGGCGCTCCGGGTCTTCGCCGGTCAGCAGCTTGAGCGCGTGGCGCACGCCCTCGCGATAGTCCGGGTCGGGGCCCTCGCCCCACCAGCGGCGCAGCCAGTCGACCAGCGGCGGGTAGGCGTCGTGCTCGTTGATGCCCATCATCACATAGCGCAGCGTCTCGGTAAAGTCGGTGGCGAACGGCCCCACCCACTTCCAGCCGCCCCACCAGGCCATCGTGTCCAGCGGGGCCAGGTCGGGGTTGCAGAACATGTGGCACACCCGCTCGGCGCGCGCCACGCGGGCGGGCAGGTCGTCGAGCGTGGCAGCGAACGGCCCCAGGTCGATAGGGCCCCCCGCAGTCGGGTCGACAATACTGCCGCCGCTGCGCAGCGCGGTCAGGTAGGCGGCCAGCCGGACGGTTTCCTCGTTCCCGCCGGTGATTTCGAACACGCGCGGCGCGCCCTCTTCGACGATCTCCAGCAGGTCGAACTCGTCACCGGTCTCGCGGTTGTGCACGTACAGAATCGACCAGTCACGGTCGGTAGGGCGCTGGCAGTTACCGTCCGAGTCGTAGTTGACCTCGCCCCACACGAAGTAGGGGTACTCGGCGAAATAGGGCAGCTTGCCGCTGCCGGTCTGCACCAGCAGTATGGCCGATCCGTCCATGTCATTCCCCCTCATAGTGCGTCAGGCCGCCTCTTCCTGCGCCCGCCAGCCGATCAGCCGTTCGAGCCGGCTGAGGATCGCAGGCACCAGCCATTTGAGCAGCAGCAGCACTCGCCAGAAGGCGAGGGCCGCCATACCGTGCGCCAGCACCGCGAACAGCGGCGGCTGCTGGAGCGTGTAGTACGTCCAGCACAGGCGCGTCGTGCCCCACAGCTCCAGAAAGTAGCCCAGCCCCGACCCGGCGATAAACGTCAGCGAGGCGGCACGATAGTCTTTCGGCGTGGCGATCAGCAGCGCGACCAGGATGATCGACACCACGGTCAGCGACTTGCCGCGCGTGGGCCACACGAACATCAGCAGCAGCGTCGAGAACGCGGCGAACATCGGCCAGTACACCCAGCGAAACACCTTCGCGTCGAAGCGCTCCGGCACGGCGCGCTGCAAAATCCGCACGATGCGGTCGATGGCCAGCGTGGCCACCGGCCAGGCCGGGATGATCCACAGCGGCGGGCGCTCGGCGGTGTAGTAGGTCCACAGCAGCGTCTGCGTCCCCCAGCTTTCGATGACCAGCCCGCCGAGCGTCGCCACGAACACGATGGGCAGGTCATACTTGAGGTTGGCTCCGGCCATCAGCAGCAGCGACATCACGGCGAAGACGCCGATCAGCAGCCAGTCGACCTTGATCCACCACTTGCCCGACCAGTCGGCCTGGCGCAGGTAGTCGAGCGCCAGCGGCCACCAGAAGTACAGGATCAGCCCGACGATCAGCGTGAAAGCGCCCATCAGGTAGGTGCTGTGACGCGTCCAGTGCAGCAGGCCACCGAGACGGCGCACGGCGGCGATCAGGGGGTTGGAGTGTTGGGCCTGTCGTTGCATGGGAGTCATTCTACAACGGGCAGGCAATTAGGACCAAACCGGGCGGGAGAGGCTTCAGGCGGGCCCGCCAGCGGCGAGGTGCGCTTTGAAGAACCCGATCACGCGCTGCGTGTAGGCCTCCGGGTCGAGGTCATGCGCCTCACGGTGGCCGGCCCCCTCAACGCGCCACAGCTCTTTGGGCTCGCCGAGCGCGGCAAAGATGGCGTCCTGGTCGGCGAGCGGCACAAAGGGGTCGTCGCTGCCATGCACCAGCAGCACCGGGCGCGGCGCGATCTGGCCGGCGGTGGGCAGCGGGCTGGCCTGGCTCAGGTCGAGGCCGCCCAGCCGCAGCGCGATCAGGCGCATGGCCAGCCAGGTCACCGGCTGAACGCGGATTTCCGTGTCGCCACGCAGGTAGCTGTTCAACGCGTGGTCGAGGCCGACGTAGCCGCCATCGCAGACAACGCAGGCCACCCGCTTATCCTGGGCGGCGGCGCGCAAGGCGACCGCCCCACCCATCGAGAAGCCCATCAGGCCGACATGGCCTACGCCGCGCGCCTGGAGGAAATCGAGCGCCCCCAGCAGGTCGTCGAGTTCGCGGACGCCCAGCGTCCCGCGCGAGCCGTCGCTGATGCCGTGCGCGCGCCAATCGAACTGGAGCACGTCAAAGCCGGCGGCGACGAAATCGGGGACCCGGTCCGTGTCGCCGTCCATGCTGCCGAACATCCCGGCGCAGAAGACGACAGTGGGGCGGCGGCCCGGCTCGCCGGTGAGCCAGCCCCCCAGCGCGATGCCATCGCGACTGGTGAAGGTGACATGCTCGAAGGGCAGGCCCAGCGCGTTGGGCGGGCAGGGTGGGTCGGGTTTGCGGCGGCGGACGATGTAGCCCGAGGCCAGCCAGGCGGCGATGAGCAGCAGGGCGGCAGCGGCTGACAGGACGCCGAGGACAAAGGAGAGTGCAGGTGGCATGGGGGGATCCTCCTGGGGAGGATCATAACCGCACACAGTGGGCTGCGCCAGAAGAGGCGGAACCCTCACCCCCGGCCCCTCTCCCGGGCGCGACCTGCGGTCGCTGGGAGAGGGGAATCAGACCGCGCGGCGACGGCAACGCGAAGGGGCGCACGTGCGTGCGCCCCTCGATCTATCCACGGGTATTCGATTGGGCTTACGGGTTCAGATAGGTATTGACGAAATCCAGGGCCTCCTGACGGTCCATGCGGAACACGCCGCCGGTGCCGCAGATCGCGGCGGAGCGTGGTGTAGCCGCTTGCCGCATCACGGCCCCAGCGTGCTATACTACAGGCATTATGAGCCACGGCATCCCCATCAGCCGCCTCCGGGCGGGAACCGCAGATCGGCGGGGAGCAGTCCGCCGCAACGCACCTCAGCGGCTACGAGCCGCTGCTGGGCGGGATCCGGCGCGCCGGGGCCGACCTCGAACGGGTGCAGGCGCTGCTCAACGCCGAGAGCGACGCCGAGCGCGAGCGCATCCTCGAATTCGTGACGAACCTGGGGCAGGCGCAGGTGTACGCCGCGGAGCTGGCGCAGGTGGTCCCGGCGCGGGCGCGGCACCGGGTCGGCAACTGGCGCGGGACGTTCACGCCCGGCCAGCGCATCCGCGCGATTGCGGCGCTGGGGCTGATCGGCAGCTACGAGTCGGTCGTGCCGCTGGTCGAGACGCTGGCCGACGACATCAGCGGGGTGCGGCTGGCCGCTGCCGAGGCGCTGCGGGCCATCTGCTGCCGCTTCGACCCGGACGAGCGCCGCACGCAGATCGCGACCCGCGCGCTGATCGACTCGCTGCGCGTGCTGCCGCTGAGCGGTCGGAAGGTGGTGGCGGGTATCCTGGCCGAGTCGGAGCCGGAGCTGGTGCTGGGTCCGCTGCTGCAAAACGCGCTCAACGCCGACGAGTGGTGGGCGCGGCGCGAGGCGGCGTGGGTGCTGGGCACGCTCGGTGACCGGCGGGCGACGCGGCGGCTGGTCGACACGCTGCACGACCCATCGACGGCGGTGCGGGTGTCGGCGGCGTGGGCGCTGGGCCGGCTCGACGCGCCGGTGGCGGTCGGGCCGCTGCTGGAAACGTCAGAGGATGCGGACGAGGTGGTGCGGGCGGCGGCACTGGAGGCGCTGGGCGCGCAGGCGGCGCGCCTCTCGGCGCTGGACGCGGGGCTGCGCCCGGCGCTGGACCGCATCACGAACGCGCTCGACGACAGCGACCTCTCGGTGCGGCACGCGGCGGTCGAGGCGCTGGCGGGGATCAACACGCTGGAGGCGCGCCGGCGGCTGCAGGATTTTTTGGCGCGGTAGGGAACCGGGCGCGAGCACCTGCCGCAGCGGACTGCCGTGTATATCTTACCGGGCCGGGGCGTAGCCGATGCACAGCACAATGGCTGCTGCGATCTCATCCATCTGGTCATCTGTGAGCACGCCTAGCCTGCGCTGAAACCGGTTCAGTGACAGCGATTTAACCTGGAACGCATCCGCTGCCGATTCCTTTGCCAGCCCATTCTCTGGCGTGGGGGCCAGATTGACCATCCAGAAATAGCGGGCAAACTGCGGCTGCCAGCTCGTGATGGGCACCACAATGTGCAGCCGTATCCGCCCCACGCTGTGCGCGGTCATCACGACAGCCGGGCGGATTTTCCGGATCTCATCGCCCTCGCTCGGATCAAAACGGATTTCCCATACCTCACCCCGGCTGGCGTCAGGCATCCAGGTCTTCCTCGCTGTAAGCTTCAAAGACCTCGAAATCCTCATCCGCTGCCGCCTCAAAGGCAGCGGTCACCAGGCGTGAACGCTCCTCCGGAGGCAGCCGGAGCAGATCGCGCGCCGTGCGGGCCGGTGTCTGCTGGAGCGCGGTCACAAAGTCCAGCACCCGGCGCTTCTGGGCCTCGTCCAGCCTATGAAGCTGCTCGACGATCTGTTGCTCAACCGGAACGCTTGCCATCACTGCCATCCTTTCACAAATCCATTTCCCTCACCCTGATTTTATCTCGGTTATCATCCCCATTATACGCATAAGTACCGGGTGAGACCGGGGATCGCTACCCCTCCGCGACCGGCTCCACAGGGGCCGGCTGCCGCACGTCGAGCGGGGTGGATGACTCGTCCACCGGCGGGGCGGGCCTCTCGGTGGGGTCGGTGATGAGCCGCACCTTGCGCTCGAACAGCAGGTAGTCGTAGGCCCAGCTAATCAGCACGACCAGCCGGTTGCGGAAGTCGATCAGCTCGAACAGGTGCAGGCCCAGCCAGGCCAGCCAGGCCGGGAAGCCGGTGAGGTGCACGCCGAAGACGGTCGCCACGGCTGCGCCGCGCCCGATGACCGACATCGTGCCCCTGTCGAAGTAGCGGAAGGGCGGCAGCGAGTCCTTACCCTTCTCGCGGGCGAGGATGTGCCGCGCGGCGTAGCGTCCCTGCTGCATGGCGACCGGGGCCATCTGCGGCAGCGGGCGACCATCTTGCGCCACGTAGGCCATGTCACCGATGGCGTACACCTCCGGGTGGCCGCCCAGCGTGAGGTCGGGCTCCACGTCGACCTGCCCGCCGTGCTCGCGCGGCACGTCGAGCGCATCAGACAGCGCCGAGGCGCGCACGCCCGCCGCCCACATCACCATGTAGCTGGGGATCGTTGTGCCGTCGTCGAGCAGGACGCGGTCCGCTTCGGCGCTGCGGATGCCGTGGCCCAGGATCACGTCGACGCCCATCTTGCGCAGCCGGGCCAGCGCGTAACGCTGGAGCCGGACCGGGAACGCGCCGAGCAGCCGGTCGAGCTTCTCGACCAGCACGATGCGCGTCTCGTCGAGCGCGATCTCGCGGGTGGTCCTTGACCAGCACGCCGCGCACCAACTCAGCCAGCGCGCCGACGAACTCGACGCCGGTGGGGCCGCCGCCGGCGATGACGAAGGTCAGCAGCGCGCGGCGCACGTCGGGATCGGCCTCGGTCGAGGCGCGCTCGAAGGCGCTCAGGATGCGGTTGCGCAGCCGGGCGGCGTCGTCGAGGCCCTTGACGACGTAGCTGTGCCGCTCGACGCTGTCCATGCCGAAGAAGTTGGTGGTGGCCCCGGCGGCCAGGATCAGGTAATCGTAGCGCAGCGCGCCGGAGTCGGTCTGCACCTCGCGGCGGTCAAAGTCGACGCCGGTGACGCCCGCCATGCGGAAGGTGACGTTCGGCCAGTGGCGCACGGCGGCGCGCACCGGGTGGGCAATCGACTCCAGCTCGACGCTGGCGGTCGCGACCTGATACAGCAGCGGCTGGAACAGGTGGTAGTTGTTGCGGTCGACGAGCCACACGTCGAGGCCCTTGTTGCGCAATTCCCTGGCAGCCCGCAGCCCGCCAAACCCCGCCCCCACGATCACCACGCGCTTCATCGAAGCCTCCTGCAACACTAGAGAAATATTTCACAATCTAGATACATTATATACTAATTAGATGAGATTTGTCAAGATGGAGCGGGGCAGACATCGCGGGTGTAGGTTGCTGAGTGAGGGATACCAAGAAGGGTAGCTAGGGCACCCATGCCATCATAGCCACACTATCGATCTCCATTAATCCTCGCGTCAAATTGACCAGCGAGTTATCCGCAAGCGACAGAATCCATACGTCCCTGCCGTCTGAAAACGCGATTTCATTGCCATCGGGAGACCAGACAGGACATTGAAGGATCTCGAGATCGACATTGAACTCCAGCGAAGTAAGCAGCATCAGTTCTGTTGGGGAATACTCCCTGACTACACGTCCTTGAAGGTCGATAATGCGCAAGGTTCGAACGTAGCTCACTGCATCCAGGTACTCGCCGACTATCTCTTCACTATCCGGTGACCAAGAGAACTTGCCGTCAATCCGGTCGGCAAGTGGACGGAAGTTCTCTGCAGAGCAGATGTGAGACTCGGCGCTACAGGTTACGTCCAAGAGGAACAGGGAATCAGAATTCGCGTTCAGCGCAAGGTGCTTCCCATCGGGAGACCAATCGACATTCTCAAAACCGGGTTCAACAATCTGCTGTGGATGCCTGAATTCAGGAGGGATGAGAGACTCCGAGACGACACCTGTCTCAAGATTCACGACTTCTAGGAACTGCCCATCACGAATATACGCTATGAACTCTCCATCGGGCGACCAACTCGGCGACCGGACAAAATCACCGGCTTCGATAACCTGGATGACATTGCCAGCTAAATCCAGTATGGCGATGCCTTTTTCGGTCGCAAAGGCGACAAGCCTGTTGATCGGAGAGACCGATGGGTCGTAGTAGTAAGGTTTTCCTGTGGTGAGCGTTTCAACGCTTGAGCCATCAACACAAATCAGATAGTAACCAAAATCCGTCGTGCCGCCCGTAATCGGCTCACCCCCTACCAGGATGCGGGTTTGGGTACATGCGTGATATGGCGTAGGCGTCGGGCGAGGGATCTCGGTAGAGGTAGGAGAGGGTTCTGGGGCTGCTGTTACGGTATTGTGGGTCTCCGTCGGTGTGGGTGACGGGGGATTCGATGTTTCTTCAACACATGCGACCAGATATATCGCCAGCAACAAGGCACTTGCAGAAACCATAGACGCCTTCAAAATAGCGGATGGTGTGGCTGCGCTTTTGAGTGCTCGAACCCAGTTACCCATTGCCTGCCCTCTGGAGAATAAGTCGGATATTCTTTGGTTCCGGGAGGCATCCCCATTATACGCGCAGGTCATGAGTAGGGCCGGGCGCTAGCCCGACGGAACGAGGCGACCCTCAGCGACACGTCAGCATCGCGCGTGTGGGGGCGGGGGTGAAGGTTTCCTGCTGAAAACGATAACCCCACGACCGGTCGGCCCGCCCAATTCTGCCAGATCGCGCGGCGTCTGCTATAATCTGCCGCATGCTCGCCAACCTCCTCGCCACCCTCTGGGCCCGCTTCCCGCTCGCGCTGCTGTTGGCGCGGCTGGTCGTCGCCCCGATCAGTTTCATGCTGCACGAGCTGGCGCACGGGCTGGTCGCCACCCTGCTGGGCGACCCCACCCCGCGCGAGTCGGGCCGCCTGACGCTCAACCCGTTCCGGCACCTGGAGGGCATCGGCATCATCGGCGGGGTGCTGAGCGGCGTTGGCTGGAGCCGCCCCACGCCGATCCGCCCGCACCGGATGTGGCTCCCCGGCGCGATAGGCGGGCTGCTGGCCGTGGCGGCGGGCCTGCTGGCCAGCCTGGGGATCGTGCTGGGCGGGCAGGCGGCGCTCACCGCGCTGCACCTCAAGCCGACGATCCCGTGGGCAGGCTGGCCTACCGCCGTCGATTTCCTCACCGTGGCGGTGCGCTTCAACCTGACGCTGGCGCTGCTCAACCTGCTGCCGCTGTTCCCGCTCGACATGTACACCGCGATCCGCTTCCTGCTGCCGCTGCGCGCCGCCTTCTGGTGGGAGCGCGCCTCCGGCTTGATGACGACCGTGCTGGGCGTCGGGCTGGGGCTGCTGCTGATGCTGCCCGCGCCGGTGCTGGTGGCGGCGCTGGGGCCACCGGTGCAGGCGGGAATCCACACGCTGCTGGGCTGGTAGTCCACTTCGGCCATCTTTTACCGTTCGGGCCTGAAAAGCGTGTACACTCTGAGCCGAGGGAACACACCTTGAGGAGGGGGAATATGAACGCAAAACGCTGGATGATTCGATGCGCGGGGGCGCTGGCGGGCCTGATTCTGGCCGCGTGCGGCGCGTCGGGGCCCGCCGTGCAGGCCACACCGACCAACACGCCAGCCGCGCCGGTGTCGCAGGCGACGCTGCCGCTGGGCGAAGCGACGATCCCATCGGTGGAAAGCGGCAGCGGGCCCACTGTCGCGCCGACGCCCGACTGGAACAGCGTGCTGCCCATGTACCAGCTTGTCGTGGGCGACCAGACCATCGACGGCATACGCGGCGGCTTCTGCTGGCCGATTGCGCCGGAAGGCAGCGAGGCGGCGCGCGTGTACTGCACCGACATTATGCTGCCGCCGATCCAGACCTACACGCCGCTGCCCGCCGGCGAGCCGATCAAGATCAGGCTGTCCGGTGAGCCGCTGCCGGAGACGGTGACGATCAGCCTGCAGGTGGGCGAGATACAGGCCGTCGTCGACCAGATCTACATCGAGTCACCGCAAAACCCGGACATCGCCTGGACGTACAACGACAAGCCGGGCAGATACACGCTGGTGGTGTACGCCAAGTGGGCGTCGCAGGGCTCCGACCTGGCCTACTATTACGGCGTCGAGGTGCCCGCGGGCAGCAGCGGCACAGCCACCCCTACCCCGTAGCCCGCTCACAGCGCAGGAGCCGCCCCATACCGCCGGCGGCTCCTGTTGATTCCTGCCTACACTGGGTAAACCTTCAGCGGCTTATCCTTGCCCTTGGCCGTGATAAATCGCGGCTCGCCGGAGGCGCTGACACCCGCCACCTGCTGCACGACGGTTTCCGAGGCCAGCACCTCGCCGGGCTGCGCGGCGCTGACCAGCCGGCTGGTCGTGTTGACTGTGTCGCCGATGATGTTGTACAGCCGCGTGTGGGTCGAGCCCATCAGCCCCTCGACCACCTCGCCGCTGTGCAGCCCGACGCCGACCGCCAGACCGTAGACGCTCAGCGCGGCGTTGGCCTGCGTGACCAGATCGCGCGCGCCCTTGAGCGCCGTGGCCGGGTCGTCGAACCAGGTCATCACCTCGTCGCCGATGAAGTGCGGCTTGTGTCCCCCGCATTCCCGCAGCACCTGCTCGGAGATCTCGTAGAACTGGTTGAGCATCCCGACCACCGTCTCCGGGTCCTTGTGCTGGCTCCAGTTGGTAAAGCCGCGAATGTCCATGAAAAGGATCGTGCGCTCGACGCGCCGCTGGCCCAGCGCCGACACGTCCTGCAGCGACTGCGCCAGCAGGTTGGGGTCAATCGACCACTCCGAGTACTGCCTGAGCTGCTGCGCGACCTCCTGCAAGAAGCGCATATAGCGGTTGACCTGCGCCTCGCTGAGCCCCAGCAGCAGCCCGAACATGACCGAGGCCAGCAGGATGAAGGTATGCCCGCCGCTCGACGCCCAGTAGGTGCGCAGCGTGTCCCAGTTCAGCGACCCGCCCAGCTCGCCCGTCGTCTCCGAGAGCACGTACAGCGCCGGGAAGAGCAGCACGCGCCACAGGCTGCTGGCCACGACGACCAGCGTCGCCAGGCGCGGCCCAAGCTCCTTGACCGCGTACAGCAGCGCCATCCCCAGCGAGAACACCCAGTACACCCAGTGATAGGGCGCGCCGGCGAAGTCGGCGGGGCCTTCGAGCAGGATGTCGAGCACGGTGTACAGCGACACACCGATCAGGTTACCGGCGGCGGCCTGCCACCACGTGTTCTCTTTGCGCGTGCCCAGGAACCAGGCCTGCACAGCGGCGGAGATCAACATCATGTAGTGGGGCAGTGCCAGAACGTAAGCAGCCACGCCCTGGGTTGCCATCGTGCGGATGGCGTCAAACACCGGGAAGATAGCCGCGTTCGTGGCAAACTCACGCAGGATGCGCCCCTGTGGGGTGCCTTCGATGCGCCGGGCGAGTGATACGGTGGTCATGATGCTCCCTTAGAATTGGATGACGTGCGCGGTAACATCATAGCATGGCTGTCGATAGGAGAGAAGAGGCCGCCGGTCCCCCCACCTCACAGGGGTGGCAGCCGCTGCACATGGGTCATACAATAGCAGCCAACACACACAGGTAAGGATCAGCATGAAGCTCGACATTCCCGGCAAGCCCAGGCCCTACGTGATGGCCCATCGCGGCAACTCTGCCGCCTGCCCTGAAAACACGTTGGCCGCCTTCCGCCGCGCGCTGGACGACGGCGCGGACCTGATCGAGACCGACCTGCATCTGACGCGCGACGGCGTGTTCGTGTGCATCCACGACGGCACCGTCGACCGCACGACCGACGGCACGGGCGCGGTGGCCGACATGACGCTCGACGAGATCAGGCGGCTCAGCGCGAGCTATGGCCGTGCCGCGTTCGCCGCCGAGCGCATCCCGACGCTGGCCGAGGCGCTGGCGATCATCCCGCCGGATGGCATCCTGGCGCTGGAGCTGAAGACCGACCGCTTCCTTGAGCCGGAGGTAGGCCACCGGCTTGCCGATGAGCTGGCCGCCGCCGGGATGGCCGCGCGGGTGGTGCTGCTGTCGTTCAACACGGCGCGCGTGCAGGCGACCGCCGCCGCCGCGCAGGCCGCGGGCCACAACCTCCCGACCGGGTTTATCACCATGAGCCGCCTGATTCCCCGGCGCGGTGTCGACCTGCTGGGGCCGTTCTGGCCGATCCTGTTCGCCAACCCGTTTTACGTCGCGGCGGCGCACCGGCGCGGGCAGGCCGTGTGTCCGCTCGATCCCACGCCCAACTCGCGGCTGTGGTATTACCGCGCGCTCGGCTGCGACGCCGTGCTGACCAACGATCCCGCGGCGACGGTCCACGCGTTGCACCCATGACGAAGGTACGATATCGCTTTGGCCAGAAATAGGTTAGGATAGGGGGTGCTTACGTTCGTATTGCACTCAAAACCGAGGAGGGAATGAAATGGGGAGTTTTGCTAGAAGGGCACGCCCGGCGGCTGTGATCGTGATCGCCGCGCTTGCAATACTGCTGGTGGCCTGCGGGCCACAGGCCACGCCGACACCGGAAACCGTCATTATGGTGGTTTCGCCCACACCTGGCCCGGTGGAGCCGACGGCTGTGCCGCCGACCGCCGAGCCGCCGACTGTTGAGCCGCCCACGGCCGAGCCGCCAACCGCCGCGCCGGCTCCCGAAGCAACGGCTGCCCCGGCGGCAGGTGGTGGTCTGGGAATGGCCGGTAACCCGATCACCAACAACGCGCTGTGGACGCCGGTCGTCCAGCAGTTTAACGGGATCGACATGGTGCTCGTCCCGACCGGCTGCTACATGATGGGCTACCAGCAGGGCACCGGGGCCGAGATCCCCGCGCACGAGCAGTGCTTTGACCAGCCCTTCTGGATCGCCAAGACCGAGACGACCAACGCCCAGTACGGCTCGAATGGCGCTTACGCCGGGCTCGACTTCCCGCGTAACAACGTCACCTGGAAGGATGCCACGACCTTCTGCACGGGCATTGGCATGCGGCTCCCGACCGAGAGGGAGTGGGAATATGCCGCTCGCGGCCCGAACAACAACGTCTATCCGTGGGGTAACGACTGGCTGGTCGGCTTCTCGGTGAACGCGAACAACGCACCGGGCGCTAACACGGTCGCCTCGATTGACGGCGGCAAGTCGTGGGTCGGCGCGTACGATATGGCTGGCAACCTGCGTGAGTGGACCAGCTCCATCGTGAAGGCGTATCCTTACGACGCCCGCGATGGCCGTGAAGACCCTGTCGGGCAGACCGGAACGCAGCGCGTCGTGCGCGGCGGATCGTACCTGACGGGCAGCCAGCTCATGCGCTCGTCATACCGTGAATGGTACGATCAGGGCTATACGGCAGCCGACATCGGCTTCCGCTGCGCCATGGACTACCAGCCTTAATCATCACACAGATCGAAAAACCGGGGGTGGCTGAGCCACCCCCGGTTTTATTTTCCCCGTACCTGAGCCTGAGTGTCAGCCGTTCGGCCAGCCCAGCACCAGCGCCGCGCACAGCGTCGCGCTGGTCGCCAGCGAGCTGACGGTGATGTACTCGTGCTCGGTGTGCGCGCCGTCGCCCAGTGGCCCCAGTCCGTCCAGCGTCGGGGTGCCGACCGCCGCCGTGTAATTGCCGTCAGACGCGCCGCCTGTGCCCGATTCGCGCAGATTGAGGCCGCAGCCGGCGGCGATAACCTTTGCCTGCTCGAAGGTCTGGCGCATCAGGTCGTCGCGCTCCATCGGCGGGCGGTCAAAGCCGCCCTCGACCTCGATGCGCGCACCGTGCACCACCGGCTGGAGGCCCAGCACCGCTTCCGTCAGGCGATCCATCTCGGCCTGCGTCATCGCCCGCGCGTCGACCTGAAGCTCGCAGGAGTCGGGCACGACGTTGCTCTTGGTCCCGCCGCTGATCACCCCCACGTTGACCGTCGTGCCGACTTCGTAATTGGTCATGCGCTGGAGGGTCAGCACGTGGTAGGCCATCTCCTCGATGGCGTTGATGCCCGAACTCGTGCGCGCCGCCGGCATGCGCCGACGTGCCGAAGGTCCGCACCACAAAGTGCGCGACACTCTTGCGCCACGTCTTGAGCGAGCCATCCGGCAGCGCGGCCTCCATGATCATCGCCAGCGCGGCGTTCTCGGCGCGCTCCTGGATCAGCCCGCGCGAGTAGAAGCTGCCGGTCTCCTCATCGCTGGTCATCAGCGCGATGACCGGCCTGTCAGGGAAATCTCCCATCGCCTGCAGCCCGCGCAGCGCCTCGACGACGGCGACGATGCTGGCCTTCATGTCGTAGGTGCCGGGGCCAAACAGACGTCCATCGCCGTTCAGCCGGATCGGGTTTTCCCTGACGGCCCCATGTGGGTGAACGGTGTCCATGTGGCACACAAACAACAGCGGCTGGCCGGGCGCGTTGGCGTTCCAGCGGGCCTCGACGATGTCACCCACTTCGGCGCGCGGGTGGACGACGATCTCCGCGCCGAGCAACTCAAGCTCCCGCGTGACGCGCGCGCCCATCCGGTCCACGGCGATCTTATCATCTGTTGGCGATTCGATGGCGGCCAGCTCGCGGGTCAGCGCGACCATGTCGTCGATCTTGCCAGCGTAGAACGCTTGCAGGTCCGTCTCACTCATCATGCTCTCCACTCATTACCGGCGCTGCGGATGCCTAGTTGAACGGGCACAGGTCAGCGGGCGTATAGACCGGGTTGGCCGTGCCAAAGCTGTTCAGCACTTCGTAGGATCCCGGCGCGGCGCGTGCGTAGCCGATGACCACCTGGCAGGCCGTGCCGACGCTGCGGTTGATGGCAAAGTCGTTCCAGAACAGGCGCGCCATCTCAGCGAAGGCGCTGCCGGGCAGCAGGCCGGGCTGCGGCTGGCCCTCGACGGGGGGCGGCGCGTAGGTGCCGACCACCAGGTCGCGGGCGTTTTGCGCCGCGTCGACATTGCCCATCGCGGCGTAGGCCAGCATGATACGATAGGTGGCGTACGCCTTGAGGTACTGCGCCTCGTCAGGATATCGCCAGCTCAACAGCGAGTCGTTGTTGACGGCCTGCTGGTAAAAGTTGACCGCGCCCTGATAATCAGCAGCCTTCAGCGCCGCGTCGCCGTCCTGAATGACGTGAATGCGGTACTGCGCGGGCGCTGCCACGACGCTGGCCACGACGTACTGTGTGCCATCCCAGTGCAGCGTAGTGGTGCGCACCCGCAGCGGGCCCGCCTCCGGCACGGCAGCCGTTCCACTGGTGACGACCACCTCGTCGAGCTTGTCGCCGTCCACGTCCTGCACGTCGACCTGGGCCGATATCTCGTGCAGATCGCCGGCAAACAGGTTCTCGAAGTTACCCAGCGTCAGGTTCCACTCCAGCAGCTTGACGTTGGTGGTGCAGATGGTGCCAGTGCAGGTCTGCACGGCGTACACCAGATCGTTCAGGTAGTCGCCGTTGATGTCTTGCGCGGCGCGCAGGATCGGGAAGCCGCGATCGGGCGCATAGCCGGCCTGGTACAGCAGCCGGTACGCGCCCTGATCGCAGCCGAAAATGTACAGGTCGCCGGGATAGGGGAACTCGGCGTGCTGCGGATCGAGCGCCACGACCAGCACTTCGGGCACGCTGTCGCCGGTGAAATCTCGGTCGACGAGCACCACGCCCCCGTAATCGACGATGGCTCCCCAGCCGCGCAGCCGGGCTTCCAGAATGGTCGTCGCACCGCCCCCCGAAAGGTACTGCGCGATGGTCTCCGGGTAGCGGCTGAAGGGCGGCGGCTGGACGGGCAGCGTCGGGTTGCCCGCCGCCGGGCACTGCGCCGGCGCGACGAAGACCCCCGGAATGGTGGGGGTCGGGACGTGCGCGGTAGCGGTGGCGGCGATTGCGGTCGCAGCGGCAGCGGTAGCCGTCGCCACCGACCCGATCAGCGTGCCGGACTGCACCGATGCGCTGTCGAGGATCAGGGTAGGCGTCAACAGCGAGACGGAGATGCGACCGCCGGGGGTGACTGTAGCCAGGTTGGCTTCAGGAGTCGACGCACCGGTGTCCGTTCCGACGATACACGCCAGCGCGGCGCAGGCCAGCGCCAGCAGCGCCCGGATCGGTTGGCGGCGAGGGGATGTGTTCATGGCCGCCAGTATAGCAAATCAGAGAAGGGATTGCATATCGTGGCCGGAACCTCGCCCCCCTTCCCCCTCTCCATAGCATAAGCGCCGCAGGCGCGTTGCCTGAGAGGGGGGCGCGGAGACGCTCGACAGAGCATCGACGCCGGGGTTGAGGCCCACAGGATACACTCACCACAGCCAGGGCGTTAGCTAACCTGAATGGTGTTGCTGTGTCATAACTTCCAGGTGCGATTGAAGGAACTGTGCGATGTCGTCCAATGAGTGAACAGCCTGTGGCAGTGTCAAAAAAAGCTGCCACACATGCCACATGCGCGGATAAATCTCCAACCGCACATCAACGCCTGCCTCTTTTGCCAGTTCCTCGATACGAACCGCATCATCGCGTAAAATCTCGTCTTCTCCGGCGTGAACGAGCAGCGGTGGCAGGTTGTGCCAATCGCCAAATACTGGCGAAATCAAGGGATCGTGTGCATCGTTGTGCGCCACATAGGATTGATTGTAGATTCTGGCTGCTCTGGGATGCAGCATCGGGTCATCGACCGTCTTAAAGAGATCGTCTCTATTGGTCAGGTCTGCCACAGGCGAGAGACACGCCGCCGCCACAGGCAGCGGCTCACCGCTGTCGCGCAGCTTCATCAATGTTGTGATCGTCAAATTGCCGCCAGCCAAATCGCCCGCCACCACAATATTCTGCGCGGAAAAGCTCTGCTTCAACAGCCAGCGATAAGCGGTCACACAGTCGTCCACCGCCGCGGGAAATGGATATTCCGGCGCGAGACGATAATCCACCATCAGCACACGGATGGACATCTTTCGCGCCAGATAGGCTACCATCTGACGGTGTAGGGATGTCAATCCATAGACGAATCCACCACCGTGCAGATAGAGCAGCACTTGATCTTCTGGGTTGTTTTTGGGGATGAGCCATTCGCACCGCACGCCGTCGGCAGACACAGCTTCGCGCGCGATGTCAGCGGGCAGGCGCACGCGTGTTGCACTTCGTTTCTCTGCCCAGCGTGCCACCGAGAGCGGCAGGTACGCTTGCAGGAAACGGATGATGGGCAACCTCGCGCGAATATTACGTTCAATAGAGGACTGTGTCATTGGGCAGCCTTTCCTTTGCAGTAAATTCCTGAATGATGGCTTTGAAGCGAGAGTCGTAAGGAACTATCGTAAGGTAGCTCATCTTAGCCTGTTTGGGAAGCAGTGCTTTCATCCGGTTGTATATAGACCGGAAGTGCACGCGGATATGGGGGCTAGATCGAATACCGGTGGGAGAGGGCTGAGTGAGGCAGAATCGCGGCTTCCTGAGCCTGTCGTGGACGAAAACACACATCCGTTCTCAAAGAGACGAATGAGGTATTCTACACATCGGCGGATCCCGCGCTGATAAGTTGCTTAAGACTACAGCGATCTACCTCATCGAGAAGTGCCGGGAAGTCTCATCTCCGACTATTGCCAAGAGGCCGGTTGAGGCTGTTTCCCTGAGCTGATTAGGCTACAGGCCAACAGCTATAATCAGCAGTGTCCTTTCCTACGACACTACCGGGAAGATGATAACGCCCTGCGCCACAGCGCGCCCTGTGGGATCGAGCGGCGCGATGAGATATATTCAATAAAGCGCGGCGACTAGGCCCTTAATGCCGCGCTGTAGCCGTGGGGGGCCGCTGTTGGCCCACCGATTCGCCACACCGTGAGGAGTGTACCAACCCATGTACCATTCGCAGAGACGCACGATCGGCTTTGCGCTTGCCGCCCTGTTCCTTGCCGCCGCCAGCCTGGCCTGCGCGTCGCCCATCGGCCTGCCGTCGGTGCTGTCGCCGCAGCAGTCTGTCCAGGTGTCGCCGCAGGATGCGACTGTCGTGGCGGCCACCCCACCGCCCGGCGGCCAGACGGTCGGCACGCTGGCCCCCACCCCCAGCACGATCATCACCACCGACCTTGAGACGCAGTTGGCCGACCTGTACGACGCGGCCAACCCCGGCGTGGTGAACATCCAGGTGCGCAAGCCAATCGACCTGACCGGCGGCACGCTGCCACAGGGGATGCCCACGCTGCCGCCCGACCAGCAGATCCCCGACATCCCACAGCACCAGTACCAGTACGCCGAAGGGTCGGGCTTCGTGTTTGACACGTCGGGGCACATCGTCACCAATTACCACGTCATCAGCCAGTCCGACCGCATCACGGTCATCTTCAACGACGGCACGAACCTGCCGGCGCAGCTGATCGGCGCGGACCCGGACAGCGACCTGGCCGTGGTGCAGGTCGACCGGCCCGCGTCCGACCTGCACCCGCTGCCGGTCGGCACGTCGAGCGTGCTGCGCGTCGGGCAGACGGTGGCCGCCATCGGCAACCCGTTCGGCCTGACCGGCACGATGACCACCGGCATCGTCAGCGCGCTGGGCCGCTCGCTGCCCTCGCAGTCACAGACGATTGACGGGGGGCGGTTCAGCATCCCCGACATCATCCAGACCGACGCGGCGATCAACCCCGGCAACTCCGGCGGGCCGCTGCTCAACCTGTCGGGCGAGGTCATCGGCGTGAACACCGCCATCGACACCAACACCGGGGCCTTCAGCGGCGTCGGGTTCGCCATCCCGTCGGACATGGTGAAGGAAGTCGTGCCGGTGCTGATCAGCGACGGCACCTACGCGCACCCGTGGCTGGGCATCTCCGGGCGGGGGCTGTTCCCCGACCTGCGCACGGCGATGAACCTACCCGCCGACCTGCAGGGCGTGCAGGTGGTGACGGTGGTCAGCGATGGGCCGGCGGGAAAGGCCGGGCTGCGCGCCAGCACCGGCCAAACGGTCATCGACGGCGCGCAGATTGAGACCGGCGGCGACATCATCACCGCCATCAACGGCATGCCGGTGAAGACCATCGACGACCTGATCGCCTACCTGGCCGACAACACCCACGTGGGCGATGTCGTCACGCTGGACGTGACGCGCGGCGGCCAGTCGATGCAGATCGACGTGACGCTCGAAGCGCGGCCCGCTCCGGCCCCGTAGGAACTCGCTACAGAATCAAAAGGGGCGGCGGCCACCAGTTGATGACCGCCGCCCCCTTTTGCAGGGCTAATCCTCGCCTATCTTATATCCCGATGCCACCCAGGCGTCGCGCATCACGGGGTTGCGGCGCAGGTAAGCATCCCTCACCTCTCTGGGCGTGTTGTTCAAGGCGCATGAGAAGTTCACACACTCCCGGCAGGTCTTGACCCGCAGGTTGTAGAAGAAGCTCACCGCGCAAACCGCCGCGATGCCGGCCAGCAGCCACTGCGCGCCGAGCAGCATAAAGGGGAAGGGAAACAGCACCAGCAGGCCCGCCCCGATCAGAAACTGGGCCTGTTCTCCGCGTGTCGCCGGCCCCGGTTCGAAGTCCCAGATTTTGAGGCAGCCCTGATTTGCCAGACAGACCAGCGTCGATCCGCTGCGGGCATAGTACGGGCAGTGGCGGCACAGGACATAGGTTTCCCACACGTTGAAGAACAGCGCCATGTAGGCCACCCACCCGACGATCCACCAGCCAAAGCCCGCGCGCACCATCCCGGCGACGCTGGCGACCACGAAAGGTATGAAAAGGGCAGCAAATGCTGCCAGGTCGGCCCAGCTATGGCGGCACACCAGCCGCCCCTTGATGTCACAGCCGGCGCAGGCCGACTCGTCGGCCCAGGTACACAGTCCGTAAGGGTTTACATCTGTCTTGTCGAGGGTTGGTAATGTGGTCATCTCCCGGCCTTCTTTCAGCAGGTTCATACAGGCACAGGATAAGACTCTGACGCGGGGGCTGTCAAGGGTTGGCTCTCGAAAGGCAGGGGGCCTCCGTCCCTGTAACAGCCTAGACAGCCTCGCCCCGCACGGCATCCACGATTGCCCAGATCAACGTGGCGACTGACCCGAAAACGGTTAGCAGCGCCCAACTGTTTGCCAATAGACCGAAAAGACTGGAAACCGCGCCCAGCGCAGTGATACCCAGCAACGCAGCGCGCGCCCATCGCCGTTTTGCGGCGTGCGTGATGCCGACCACGATCAGCATGATCGCGCCCAGCAAAGCCACCATGGTGGCACCAGAACCGGTGAAGTACATGGCAAAAGCAGCAATCACCAGCACAGCAGCCCGCCACCAGCGCCGCACAAATGGCACCCCGGCAGGCGGCGGTGCCGCCGGGGCGCGGATCACTTGAGGCGGTGGCGCCACCGGGGCGGGCTCGGCGCGGGGTGTCTGAGTTTGCGCGGGCGCAGCGGCCTGATCTGCATTGGGCACTCCCAGCGCCCGCCGCACCATCTCCCGGACACTGAGGCTGTCGTCGGTCTCAGCGAGGTGGGCCAGCGTCTCGCGGGCAAGCTGCGACATGCCGCTGTCGGTGGCTTTCAACAGACGCGCCAGCTCGTGCACTGCGCCCTCCCGCGCGCCGACCAGCGGGCTGTCGAGCAGCGCCTGAAGCTCGGCAGGCAGCGACACGACCGTCTCCTCCGCCCAGAACACGAAGTCACCGCCCTGGCTGCCCAGCAGATGTCCGAAGTGGGGCGTCTGGCGGCTGCGGGTGTGCAGCCCCACCTGCCGCTGGAGGTGCAGCCCCAGCTCGTTGCCGGTCAGCAGGCCGCCGCGCTGCGCGAGGCGCTCCAGCAGCAGGCCGGTGAAAACAGAGTGCCCGCCGGGCCCATAGCGGTCGGCAACCTGTTGATCGGCCTGCCCGGCAGCAATGGCCTGGACCGCGCGGCGGGTCATCAGGTCTTCAAGCAGCCGGTCTGCCTGCGCCGCCCGCGCGCGTGATGGCCAGCCCGCTGAAGCAGGCGTCGAGCACAAACAGGATGTGCTTGGCCGGGATGTACTTGCTCTGATCGACCAGGTGATCCATCTCGATGGCGGACGAATAGTGCTCCGGGTCGAACCCCACCGGCAGCAAAAGGCCGATCTCGCTGCCGTCCGCCGCCCGGCGCGTCACGCCGTGCCCGGCGAAGTAAACCAGCACCCGGTCATCCGGCCCGGTCTTCGCCAGATCATCGATCAGATAGCCCAGGATGGCATCACGGGTGGCGTCCGAATCACACAGCAGCCTGACCTCAAAGCCGAGGCTGTCGGTCAGGTACTGCGCGGTCGCTTTGGCGTCATGCGAGGCGGTTTGCAGCGGTGGCAGCGCCGCATAGGCATCAATGCCCACAACCAGCGCGTGCGATCTCGCATAGTACGGCTGGTAAGCCATGATGGTCTCCGTCGGCTATGCAGACGAACAAGATCATTATAGGCGATAAAACATAAAGCCAAAAGCCCGATCACGGCTGCGCGCCAGCAAAACGATCTTCCCCATTGACAACTGGTCATACCAGTGCTAGACTATACTCAAGGCAACTGGTAAGACCAGTGAAGGAGCATCATGCCCACCAGAGCCGTCGAGAAAGCATCCAACCGCGCCGAGCGCCAGCTCGTCGAAGGCATGATCGCCGGCACGTATCCCTCAGGCAGCGCGCTGCCCGGCGAGCGCGACCTGTGCAAGCAGTTGGGCGTCGCGCGGCCCGCCCTGCGTGAGGCGCTCCAGCGGCTGGCCCGCGACGGCTGGCTCGACATCCAGCAGGGCAAGCCCACGCAGGTCAACGGCTTCATGCGCGACGGCAACCTGAACGTGCTGATCAACCTGTTACAGGTGGATATCACCCTGCTGCCCGACTTCGTGCCCAACCTGCTCGAAATCTGGAGCCTGCTCGCGCCGGGATACGCCGCCGAAGCCATCGCGCGGCAGCCGCAGGAAGTCGCCCGGCTGCTGTACGGCTTTCGCGGGCTGGCCGACCGGCCCAGCCCGTTCGCCCGCGCGCAGTGGCGGCTGCACCGCGCGCTGATCGACCTGTGCGGCAACCCGGTGTACGGGCTGATCCTGAACAGCTTCCACGATTTCTACACCCGGCTCGCCCGCCATTACCTCGACGAGCCGGAGATGCGCGACGAGGTGCGCGCCTTCTGGGACGCGCTGTACCACGCGGCGCTGGCCAGTCAGCCTGACCGGGGCGCGGACCTGATGCGCCGGCACATGCTGGCCATCCGGCAGCGCTGGCCGCAGCTCGACGTCGCGGCGTGGATTCACGACGAGGAACCTGAGGAGGAGGAGATTGAGATGGACGATGGGTAACGCTTCAGAGGGAACGGGCGATGCTCCGGCTGCCGCTGATAGTGCAAGTATCGGCGGCGACAGGCGGCACACACCGGAGCATCAGGACGCGCCGCCAGGGGTAGTGCACCCCCCAGTATAACATGAAAGGACCCCACTTGGAACGGATGAGCAAAGCCCGCCGGGTCGCCGGCGAGGTGCTGTCACAGCTATTGAGCGTGCCGGTTCTGTCCGGCGTGCTGGTCACCTTCATCTTCTTCAAACTCCCCGCGAACATCCCCGACCGGCTGGGCGGGTTCGGCTGGACGCTGCTGTTCCTGAGCCTGATCCCGCTGTGCAGCCTGTTCTTCTACATCCCCGGCAAAATCCGCGAGAAGGCGCGCATCATCAAGCGCCAGCGCATTGCCAGCTTTGTGTTCATGATCGTCAGCTACCCGATCGGCTTCGTGGTGCTGCGCCTGACGCACGCGCCGAAGGTCTACGAGGCCATCGCCGTGACGTACACGCTGGTCACGCTGGGGCTGATCCTGCTGAATTACGTGATCCGCTACAAGGCCAGCGGGCACGCGGCAGGGGTCGCCGGGCCGGTGGCGGCGATGATCTACCTGTACGGGCTGATCGCCGTGCCGCTGCTGGCGCTCATCCCGCTGACAAGCTGGGCGCGCGTCAGCGCGAAGGGTCACAACGTGTGGCAGACGGTCGCCGGGGCGCTGCTCTCGCTGAGCATTACCGCGCTGGTGCTGTGGGCCTACGGCTTCCTGCCGATGCACGGACTGGTGCGGTAGGGCGCTGCACAGGACACGAATATCCTCCCACGCAGTAAAGGGTAAAAGAGTATGCGTATCAGACTGATAGAGCCAAAATCAACGAGCAACAACGTGTACGATCACAGCCTGCTGCCGCGACTGGGCCTCCCGCTGCTGGCGGCGGTGCTGGGCCAGCGCGGGCACGACGTGGTGATCTACGTCGAGTCGCTGGCCCCGGTCAACTGGGACGACCTGCTGTCCGCCGACCTGGTCGGCTTCTCGTCGACGACCGCCACCACGCCCCCCGCCTACGCCATGGCCGACCGGCTGCGCGCAGCGGGCAAGCCGGTGGTTTTCGGCGGGGCGCACGCCACCTTCCTGCCCGACGAGGCGCTGCTGCACGCCGACTACGTGGTGCGCGGCGAGGGCCACGTCACGCTGGTCAGGCTGGCCGAGGCGCTCGAATCCGACGGCGACGTGTCGGGCATCGACGGGCTGTCGTATCACGGGCCCGATGGGCCGGTCCATAACCCCGACCGCCCCAACTGCGACAACGCGACCTTCGCCGCGCTGCCTGCGCCCGACCTGACGAAGATCGTCGGGCACGAGCGGATGATCACCTACCCAATGATGACGCAGTGGGGCTGCCCCTATAACTGCAACTTCTGCTCGGTGATCAAGATGTTCGGGCGGAAGGTGCGCGCCCGGAACATCGCAGACGTGCTGGACGAGCTGGCCGCGCTGCCGGCGGGGCATGACGTGTTCTTCTACGACGACAACCTGGTGGTCGACAAGCGGCGCACCAAGGCGCTGCTGCGCGGGATGCTGGAGCGCGGCATCACCGTGACGTGGTCGGCGCAGATGCGCGCCGAGGCGATCTACAAGGACAAGAAGACCGGCGAGTGGGACACCGAGCTGCTGGAGCTGATGCGCGAGACGCGCTGCGCCTGGGTGTACATCGGCTTCGAGTTGGTCAACCCGGAGGCGCTCAAGGAGTTCAACAAGCAGCAGACCGTCGAGCAGATCGACGACAGTATCCGCGCCTTCCACGACTACGGCATCCGCGTGCACGGCATGTTCGTGTGCGGCTGCGACGCCGACACGCCGCAGACGGTGCAGGCGACGGTCGACTTTGCCATCCGGCGCGACATCGACACAGTGCAGTTCCTGACGATCACGCCGCTGCCCGGCACCGAGTTTTCGGCGCAGATGCAGGCCGAGGGCCGCATCCTGACTGAGGACTGGTCGCTATACGACGGGCACCACGCGCTGATCCAGCCCAAGCACATGACGCCCTACGCGCTGCAGATGGCGACCTTCCGGGGGATGCTGCGCTTCTACGCGCCGCGCCGGGCATGGGGGCTGCTGCTGCGCAACGTCATGCGCGAGATGCCGTTCCTGCTGCGGCTGTTCGTGCGCGAGCGCAAGCTGCGCATCGCGCTGCCGCGCGTGGTGGCGATGGCCCTCAATTCGAAGAAGCGGCTGGCGATCCTCGACACGCTCCAGCAGGCGCTCGACCTGCCCGCGTGGCTGCGGCTGCGGGCGGTGTTCCTGGTGCCGATCTTCCGCAGCTACGCCTATCGCCACACGCGGCAGGGGCTGCGCCAGCCGCAAAACCGCGACTACGTCGCGTGGCTGCGCGCGCTGACCGGCGGGCGGCAGTCGGCGCACAAGGCAGTATAAGCCACTATCCTCGGCTGGAAATCACAGTGGCGACGCATTGCTGCGTCGCCCCTGTTCATTTCTGCGATCCGCCGCGTGGCTACGGCACGTCGGTCAGGTCGTCGTCCTGCTGGTTCTGGTTGAAGAACTGGTCGATCTTGGTGGCGATGGCGTCGCCGGTCGCGTCGGGCTGAGCGGCCTGCACGGTCGCGCTGGGCGGCACGGCGCTCGGCTGGACCTGCGGTGCAGGTGAGGCGGTCGGCGGCTGGGCCGGTGCGGGCGCGGCGGTGGCCTGCGGCGCGGGCGTGGGCGCTGCCGTCGCGGGCCGGATCAGCGTGGCGGGGGCCGCCACCGGCGGCTGCGTGGGCTGGGCGTTACGCCCGCCCCGCGCGCTGGCGACGGTCGCCAGGGCCAGCGCCGCCAGCCCCCGCGACCATCGCCAGCCGCGCGCTCATGCGGCGATGCGCTGTCACTACGCGCCTCCGCCGGGCTGCGGCTGCGGGCGGTTGGCCTGACGCCACTCGAAGACGGCCTGGCGCAGATCGAGCGACGCGCCGGCCAGCGAGAAGTGCGCGCTGCGCAGCGAGGTCGCCGCCTGGTGCAGCGTGTCGCGGGCCTGTGCCCGGTCGGTCACGTTGCCCTGGTCGTCGAACCCGGCGTGGGTCGCCATGATCGACGCGGCCTGGTCGTGCGCGGTCTGCGCGTCGGCGATCTGGCTCTGAAACGAGGCCAGCGCCGTCTCCAGGCTCGACGTGTCCTTGCCCTGCGCCTTCAGGTTGTCGATCCAGCCCTGCACGTCGGTCGTGATCTGGCCGGCGAAGGTCAGGCGGTTGGCCTGGTTGGCCAGCGCAAGCTGCGCGCGCTGGTAGCACAGGTGCATCAGCGGCGCGTCGGGGGTGGGGTCGGCCTGCACGAGAGCCGTCCCGCCGCCTGCGGCCAACGCCGTCGTCGCGCCGCCCAGCAGCACGGTGACCGCCAGCCCAACGGCGGCCAGCCCGCCGATAGCCATGCGCTTAACGCTCAGGTTCCATTTCAGCTCGCTTCATGTTGATACCTCCCATCTGTTGATGACCTGTTCGATACGCTACAATGACAAAGATAAGGCTGGCTCATTGCACGCGTATTGTCGATGGGTAAAAAGTGTGTAAACTGCAACCGTCAGGCGAAACGCGCATCTAAATACGAGCGCGCAATCGAACAGGAGAACGCCACCCGCCATGCCATCAGCCGCCGGAAACCAGCCCTACAAGCTCGTCATCGACGACGCGGTGTGCCGCCACTGCCGCCGCTGCCTGGGCAGCGAGGTGTGCCGGGGTAGCGCCTTCGTCAGCTTCGACCCCACCGACAGCCCCTTCATCGACATGAGCCGCTGCTGGGGATGCCTCAAATGCCTGGTCACCTGTCCGTTTGGGGCCATCGTCAAGATGGACTACGGGCAGGAGGCGCTCGCCTCGGACTGAGCGCACGTCCCGCCGGAATGTCACGGGCGCAGGCTGCTGCGCCCGTTTGCGTTAGCTGCCCCGATTTCGAGTTTTGCCCGCGCTATGCTACACTCACGCCATCATCCGACGGCAGCAAGGATCAGACACGGCATGGGCAAGAAAGTGCTGATCGCCGAAGATCAGAGCGACAGCCGGCAGCTTCTCGAAGACATCCTGCAGCGATTCCACCCTTACGGCGTGCGCGTCTTCACCGCGCAGGACGGCGTCGAGGCGTACGAGATCGCCGCGCGCGAGATGCCCGACCTGATCCTGCTGGACGTGATGATGCCGGGCATGACCGGCTACGAAATCTGCCAGAAGGTCAAGAACGACCCCGAAACGGCCCACACCTACGTGATCATGGTATCGGCCAAGACGCAGCCGGAGGACCGCATGCAGGCCGCGCTGGCCGGGGCCGACGAGTATGTCACCAAGCCGTTCGACATCCACCACATCGTGGAGCGCGTGGGCGTGGCGCTGAACGTCAAGCCGTTGTAGGGCTACCTCACCCCCGCTTCGACGCTCTGGCGACCGTCTCCGCCGCCCCCTCTCCACCAGGTGAAGAGGGGGAAGAAGAACTGCCTTACAGGCAGTTCGCAGGGGGTGAGGTCACAGCCGCAGCAAACAAAAAGGCCCCTGAGAGATACTCAGGGGCCTCGCCATTCCACGTATTGCGATCAGCCCTGCTCCAGCGACAGCGTGAAGCACAGCCGCGCGCCGGGCAGCGTCGGCGCGGGCTCGGCCCAGATGCGCCCGCCGTGCGCCTCGACGATGTGCTTGGCGATGGCCAGTCCCAGCCCGGTTCCGCCGCCGCGCCGCGCGCGGTCGCCGCGATAGAAGCGCTCGAACACCCGCTCGCGCTCCTCGGCCATGATACCTAGCCCGTTGTCGGTCACGCAGATCTGCGCCCGGTCGCCCTGCACCTCCGCGCTGACGTCGATCAGGCCGTCCTTGTGCGTGAACTTGATGGCGTTGTGCAGCAGGTTGCCCAGCACGCGCTGAAGCTGCTGCGCGTCGGCCAGCACGGTCAGGTCGTCGGGGATGTGCGTGGTGACGGTCAGGTTCTTGCGCTCGGCCTGCTCCGAGAAGCGCTCCAGCACCTCCGCACACAGCCCGTTGAGCGCCACCGGCGTGAAGATGAACTCGGCCCGCCCCAACTCGATCATCGACAGGTCGAGCAGCTCCTGCGCCATCTGCTGCAGGATGTCGGTTTCGGCGGAAATCTTGTTGAGCTGCTTGGTGTGCGCCTTGCTCAGCTTTTTCGCGTCGCGCAGCAGCGTGTCGACCAGCAGCCGGATCGAGGTGATGGGCGTGCGCAGCTCGTGGCTGATGTTGGCGACCATGTCGCGCCGGGCGCGGCCCAGCCGCTGCAGCTCGCTGACGTCTTCCAGCGCCAGCGCGACGAACGTCTCAGGCTCTACCTGGAGGCGCTGCGTGCGCACCCGGTAGGTGCAGCCCTGGATCGTCAACTGCAAGCCCACGTCCTCGCCCTCGCGCAGCGCCGTCGAGACGGCGTCGTCAAGCTCGTGGTCGCGTGTCACGGCGATCAGCGTCGCCGGCGAGCCGGGCTCAACCTGCGGCTCAGGCCCGAACAGCCGGCGGGCGGCGTCGTTCATGTGGATCACCTTGCGCTTGCCGTCGACCAGGATCAGCGCGTTGTAGGCAACCTCGCTCAGCGCTTCGAGCGCCTGCTCGCGCCCCGCCAGCGCCTGCCGATTGGCCAGCTCGTCGCTCTGCTCCGACATGCGCGCGTGCGCCGCATCCAGCTCGACGCGCAGCCGCCGCGCGACCACCGCCAGCACGATCAGCCCCACGCCCAGCCCTACCACAAACGCCAGTACCATCGTCCCGAAAGTCATAGGCTTTATTCCTCAAACCGGTAGCCGACGCCGCGCACGGTGACGATGTGCTGCGGGTTGGACGGGTCGTCTTCGATCTTCTGGCGCAGCCAGCGGATGTGCACGTCGACGGTGCGGCTGTCGCCGTAATAGTCGTAGCCCCACACGCGCGACAGGATCAGATCGCGCGAGAGCACAGCCCCGCGATTGCGCAGCAGCTCGACCAGCAGGTCGAACTCCTTGTGGCTGAGCTGAAGCTCCTCGCTGCCCCGGTAGGCCCGCCGTCCGATCACGTCCAGGCGCAGGTCGCCTGCCGCGTACTCCTCGCCGGGGGCCTCGCGGCCCGGCGCGCGGCGCAGCACGGCCCGCACCCGCGCCATCAACTCGCCAAAGCCAAACGGCTTGGTGACGTAATCGTCGGCCCCGCTGTCCAGCCCGACCATTTTGTCGCCCTGCGTGCCGCGCGCGGTCAGCATGATGATCGGGATGTGCGCCACGTCGGGGTCCTTGCGGACCAGCCGGCACACCGCCAGCCCGTCGAGCTTGGGCAGCATGATGTCCAGAATGACGAGGTCCGGCTTCTTCTTGCGGATCGTTGCCAGTGCCTCTTCGCCGTCGCCCGCCTTCAGGACTTTGTAGCCCTCTTCCTGAAAGTTGTAGGTCAGCGTGTCGAGGACTGTCTCTTCGTCTTCAACAACCAGGATCGTCGTCGCCATAGTCTCCACTGCTCAGGATGGTGCCGGGTCCGTAGCTGCAAGTATAACCGCGCCCGCGAGGGGGGACAATCGGGCCTCACCGGGCTCAGCGCCACACCAGATCGGCCAGCAGCGGCAGGTGATCCGACCCGGCGTCGGGCCCGACCCACGCCCGCGTCGCTGCGATCCCGGCGGTGGTCCACACGCAGATCGGATGCGTCAGCGGCGCGGAGCCGACAGGCGAAGCGTCCGCTGCGCGCAATGTTAGCCCGCGATCTTTCTATCGCTCAGAAACAGGTTTAACAATTACAAACCGAAGGTAGGTCACCGTTAGAAGCAACCATAACAAACTCGAAAAGGTAAGAAGTTTGAGGCTGAGCCCCCAAAATCCTGTGTAAATGCGTAAGAACATCGCCTGGCATAAGAAAATGGACGCTGCGATCATCACCAATGCTAAAATCGATGAGAAATGACGGATGGAACGCCACTTTTCCTCATGCTTGAAACGCCATGATAGCAAGATTGCGGCAAGAGACAGGCCAAAGAACGCCCCCAGTATTGCAAGTATATGGATGAAGCTAAATATTGTTTCAGGATAAGCTTCCACTACGACGGGGAAGATTCCTGCAATTAAAACAGTTGTCATATGAGGAACCGTGCTACCTCCTTCGTTGGCGGGAAAAATCCCTGCAATTAAGATTCCCATGCTCCAAATCCCCAAGAGCAGAAGACCAATCGAGGACCCCACCGATCGGGACATTTCTTGATAAAGCCCGATAATTAGAGCGAGAGACCCCAAGCTCAGACCAACAAAGGTTGAGGCAACCAGCAATTCGTAAGGCGCAAGGTGATAGTTGCCTTCGAATGAGCTGATGAGATCATAGGCAGGATTCAGAAAATACAATGCGACAACAGCGATTGCGAAGTATGCAAACCCAATGACGGCAGCAGTCGCAGTTGGCACTTTGGATGAAGAATCAGCAGAGGATTTCATGCTCGCTCCCTTCGAATATTGCTTGAGGGATGATGCAAGACGACACTTTATTGTGTTCGAAACGAGCGGGCTGACGTGGTATTAAACAATGACCGCGTCGAGCCGTTGGCGACCTCGCCATTTCAGCCGCCGTCAGGCAGCCGGTACGCCGCCTGCCGCAGGTCTGAGGGATAAGTTGGCTCGCCGGTTATCTTGTTGATCGGCTCCACATCGCCTTATGGTAGTCGTGGAGCGCAGCGGGCACAACACGCCGGAGGCCCCCACTGGCGCGGCAATGCTGCGCGTCGCGCGCCGATCAACGCCACACCAGATCGGCCAGCAGCGGCAGGTGATCCGACCCGGCGTCAGGCCCGACCCACGCCCGCATGGCGGATATCTCGCCGGTGGTCCATACGTAGTCGATGCGCACCAGCGGCGGCACGGGCCGCGCGTTTGCCGGGAACGTCGCGCCGAAGCCCCAGCCCACCGCGCGGAAGGCGTCGGTCAGGCCGGCAGCCTCCAGCGTGGCGTGGGTGCTGTTCTGGTCCGTCGCGTTGAAGTCGCCCAGCAGGATGGCAGGCGCGCCCTGCACGGCCATCTGCGCCAGCGTCGCGATGTCGGTCGGGGTGCCGGGCGAAATCACGTAGCGCCCCTGCATGAAGGCCGGGCGCGGCGGGTGCGCGACGATCACTGTCAGCGGCCTGCCGTCGACATCCAGCACCAGCCGCAGGTGGGTCATCGACGTGGCAATGGTGAACAGGCCGCTGTCCTCGCGGATCGGGTAGCGGCTGAGGACCCCCTTGCCGATGATGACCGACGGATTGAACACGCGGTAGGGGTACACGTCGGCCAGATCGCGGTCGAGGACCGCGCGCCTGCCCGTCGACAAGCTCCTCCAGCGCGATGATGTCCGCGCCCGATGCGCGCAGCACATCGGCCAGCGCCTGCGGGTCGGCGTAGCCGCTGCCCACGTTGTAGGTCATGACGCGCAGGGGCGTGCCGCAGCTTTCGCCGTTGGCGCAGGCCGTGGCGGGATGCAGGCCGGGCAGGAACAGCCCGCCAAACAGCACGGCGAACGCCACCACCCCCACCGACACCAGCGCCGCGCGCCGCCAGCGCCGCAGCGCCAGCAGTGCAGGCAGCAGCACGAATGACGGCAGCAGCAGCCAGTGGGCAAACGTGTTGGCCACCGTCACCGGCCACAGCCGCTCGCCGACCAGCAGGCGCAGCGCCAGGTAGGCCACGACCGCCCCGCCGTACAGGTCGGCGGCGGCCAGCAGCAGCCGGGTCGCCGCCTGCCGCAGGTCTGAGGGATGAGTCTGCTCGCTGGTTGTCATGTTGATCGGCTCCATATCGCCCTATGGTAGCCGGGGGATGCGCCGGAGGCAAAGCGCCACCTTGAGCAAATCCGCACGCTGCGGCATACTTGCCGCATGGATA
Organism: uncultured Chloroflexia bacterium; assembly: GCA_963787375.1. Classification (GTDB taxonomy): domain Bacteria; phylum Chloroflexota; class Anaerolineae; order Aggregatilineales; family UBA3940; genus CAWBCR01. The sequence goes on from CAWBCR010000031.1 coordinate 255,466, forward strand.
CCTGGACGCTGCGCCGCACGCAGCCCGCCGATCATGACTGGATCGAGGCATTCGTCACCGAGCAGTGGGGCGCGCCGATCTCCGTCTCGCGCGGGCGCGTCTGCCGCCCCGCCGACCTGCCCGGCTTCGCCGCCGAAGCGCCGGGCGGCGAGGTGCTGGGCCTGGTCACCTACCGGATCGACGCCACGGCGGACGCCGCCGCCTGCGAGATCGTCACGCTCGACAGCCTGCGCCCAGGTGTGGGGATCGGCTCGGCGCTGATCGACGCCGTGCACGGCGAGGCGCAGGCGCACGGCTGCCGTCGCCTGTGGCTGATCACGACCAACGACAACCTGCACGCGCTGCGTTTCTACCAGAGGCGCGGCTTCGTGCTGGCCGCGCTGCGCCCCAATGCGCTGGCCGAGTTGCGGCGGATCAAGCCGTCGATCCCGCTGGTTGGCATGGACGGCATCCCGCTGCGCGACGAGATCGAGCTTGAGACGTGGCTCAACAATGGGCCCTGACGCGCTTCGCACTGCGCTGCGCGACGAGATTCTCCCCGCGCTGCGGGCCGCCCGCCCGGACGCGCCGCGCGAGGAGTCCGTGCGCCGCCTGCTGATCGCCGCCGCCGCCGAACTGGCCGAGGCACGCGGGCTACATCTCGACGCGCTGCCCGAAGATCGCGCGCTGCTGGCCGGGCTGGATTTCACTGCGGCGGACTCCCTCTTTCCCGGCGACCTGTACGCCGGTCTCCTCGCCGACGCGCACAGCCGGGGCCGCTACTACACGCCGCCCGCGCTGGCGCGGCGGGTCGCCGGTTGGGCGCTCGACGCGCTAGACGAGTTCAGACAACCTGCCGCGCGTCCTCGACCCGGCGATGGGGGCCGGGCACTTCCTGATCGCCGCCGGGGAGCATCTCGCCGCGCGGCTGGGCGACCCCGCCGACCCGTCCGTGCGCTGGCAGGCCGCCGCGCAGCTACACGGCGTCGACAGCGACCCGCTGGCGGCAGAGCTGGCCGCGATCAGCGTGTGGCTGTGGGCCGCGCAGCCCGGCACGACGCCCGCCGACCTGCGCCCCCGCCTGCTGTGCGCCGACGCGCTGCTCGACGACCTCTCGGCGCGGCTGCCGGAGGCGTTCGAGGCGGTGGTCGGCAACCCGCCATATGCCAGCGTCTTCACCCGCGCCCGCGCCGACGATAACCAGCGCGATGCGCTCCGCGCCCGCTATGAGACGGCGACCGGCAGCTTCGACCTGGCCGTGCCGTTCGTCGAGCGGGCGGTGCGCTGGGCCGCGCCGGGCGGCGCGGTGGGGCTGGTGCTGCCCAACAAGCTGCTCGCCGCCGACTACGCGGGCGCGCTGCGCCGCTGGCTGTCCGCGCGGACAACCGTCATTTCGATAGCCGACTACGCGGGCGCGGAGCCGTTCGCGGCGGGCGTCTACCCGGTGGCGCTCGTGCTGCGCGTCGCAGCGCCACAGCCGGACGCGCCGCTGCACGTCTATCGCGCCGCCGATCATCGCGACACGCCGGTGTTGATCCGGCACGGCAGCCAGTCGGACCTGCACGCCGCGCCCGGCGACGTGTGGAGCGGCCCGCTCGACCCGGACTGGGACGCGCTGCGCGGCTGCTTCGATGGGGCAGTGCCGTTAGGGGATGTGGCGACGCTGGCCGCCGGGCTGACCGTCGGCGAGGCCTACGACCTGCGTCCGCAGGTGTTCGACGCGCCGCCCGCCGCCCCGCTCGTCGACGCGGCCCAACTGCTGACCAGCGGCAGCATTGGCCGTCACCGCGCGCTGTGGGGCCACAAAGACACAACCTTCCTCAAGCGCCGCTACCACCGCCCGGCGATCATGCTGCGCGCGCTGCCGCCGCGCCGCCGCGCGCAGGCGCTGAGCGAGAAGCTGATCGTATCGGGGCTGAGCCAGCGCCCGCAGGCCGTCCACGACCACGGGCTGGCGCAGGCCAGCGTCGGCACGACGATCATCATGGGGTCGGCGTGGCCGCTCGGCGCGCTGTGCGCGCTGCTGAATTCGGGGCCTGCCGCCCGGCTGGCGCGGGCGCTGTTCGGCGGGCTGGCGCTCAGCGGCGGCTACCTGCGGCTGGGCAAGCGCGAGCTGAGCCTGTTCCCGCTGCCCGCCGTGCCCCCCACCGACCCGCGCCTGGCGCGATTGGCCGCGCTGGCCGGGCAGATGCCCCGCGCCGACGCCCTCGCGCGCGGCGACCTCGACGCGCAGATCGACGCGCTGGTGTGGGCGCTGTATGGAGTCGAAGCGGTGTAGGGGAATTCGCCGCTGCCGGGCGTGAAGCGCCGCGCCGGATTCGATACACTCTTCTGGTGGATTTTGCCTGCGCGACAGACGCATCTTAACAGGTTCTAAATAGGTTCTTTACCGGATGCTTAAAGGCAGGTTCTATACTTGGCCGGAATCACTGCAAAACACGAGGGGGATATATGCTATTGAAACGGTTCATCATCGGTGCCGCCGGGCTGGTGGCGGCGCTCGTGCTGGCGGCGTGCAGCGCCCCGGCGACGTCCACGCCTGCTGCGGCTGGGCGGCAGCCCAGCCCACCGACGCGCCCGCCCCGGCAGACGCGACGATCTTCACGCTCGTCCCGGATCAGACGACGGTCAGCTTCACCATCGGCGAGGTGCTCAACGGGCAGCACAACATCGTCGTCGGCAAAACGACCGGCGCGACCGGCCAGATCGCCATCGACTACGCCAACCCGTCGACCGCCGAGGTGCGCGACTTCAGCGTGAACATCACCGGGCTGGCCACCGATAACAACATGCGCAACCGCACGCTGCACGGCCTCATCCTGCAGACCGGCAACGCGACCAACGCCGTCGTGACCTTCGAGCAGACGGGGATCAGCGGGATGCCGTCGCAGATCGTCGTCGGCCAGCCGGTTACGTTCCAACTGACCGGCAACCTGACCATCCACGGCATGACGCAGCCGGAGACCTTCGACGTGACGGCCACGCCCGTCTCCGACACGCAGATCACCGGCACGGCCACCGTCGAGATCGCACAGTACAGCGACTTCGGGATCAGCATCCTGCGGCTGCCGCAGCAGGTCGCTTCGGTGGAGGATAACGTCAAGCTGGAGATCGACTTCGTCGCACAGGCAGGGTCGTAGCTTCTGAGCGCAGGGGATCGGCTCTCCGATCCCCTGTGCGGTGTCACATCGTTGTCTGTGCCGCGCCGACCAGCTTCCGCGCCGCATCGGCCACGCGCGCGGCATTGGGCAGCGCGGCGTCTTCCATCTCGCGGGCGTAGGGGATGGTCGTCTCGGTGCACACACGCCCATAAGTGAACGCTATCCCCGCCTCCAGCACGACCGCAGCCAGCTCGCCCGACAGCCCGAAGCCCCGGTAGTCTTCGTCGACCACCAGCAGCCGGCCTGTCTGGCGCACCGCGTCGCACACCGTCTGGGTATCCAGCGGGGCGACGCTGCGCAGGTCGATCACGCCCGCGTCGATCCCCTCCTGCACCAGCGTCTCCGCCGCCTCCAGCGCGCGGTGGACGCCCACCCCCACGCTGACCATTGTCAGGTCGCGGCCCGGGCGGCGCACGGCAGCCTGCCCCAGCGGCAGCGCCGACCAGCGTCGCGGCACGGGGCCGCGCGCCCCGGCCTGCGGCACGTCATAGCTGATGGTCCGCCGCCCGCCGCTGCCCAGGCTCTCCAGCAGATAATCGGACAGCAGCTTGTGCTCCAGATAGATCACCGGGCCGGGGTGGGCCAGCGCCGCCAGCATCAGCCCGCCCGCATCGGCGGGGGTCGACGGGACCACCACCGCCAGCCCCGGAATGTGCGCCAGCCAGCCCCACAGCGCTTGTTCGTGCTGGCCGCCATCGCCGTAGCCGCCGCCACAGGCGGCCCGCAGCACCAGCGGCACCTGCCACCTGCCGCCCGAAAACGCCTCGACCTTGGCTGCGTGGTTCAGGATGGCGTCCATCGTGACCGCGATAAAGTCCACCATGATCAGCTCAACGACCGGGCGCAGCCCGCCCATCGCCGCGGCGACCGCCGCCCCGACGAACGCGCTCTCGCTGATCGGCGTCGCGCGCACCCGCGCCGCGCCAAAGCGCACGAACAGGCTGCGCCGGATCATCGGCACGTCCTCGCCAAAGACGATAATCCGGGGGTCTTCGGCCATTGCGCCGGCCAGCGCATCGTCGATTGCGTTCGCAAAGCTCATCGTCGGCATCGCCCTACCCTCCGGCTGGCTGAGGGGCAGTCGCTATCTCGACTGCCTCCAGGATTTCGCGCTGGACTTCCTGCTCAAGGTCTTCCAGCCGCTCGGCGTCTGCCTCCAGCTTGGCGCGCAGCCTGTCGAGCGGGTCGTTGTGGCGCGCAGTCTGGCTGCGGGCCAGCCGGGCGCTGCGCGTCGAGACCTCGCGCAGGATACGGAGGCGCTCGCCGGGCGGTGCGCCCTTTGGCCTCAGGAACGCGCGGGTCAGCGGCCCGATGATGGGCACCATCTCCCTGATTGGATGCCGCGCCACGCGGAACATCTGGTCGCCCAGGAAGTGACCTTCGAGGTGGACGCACGTGGCCTGGATGAAGGTCGGGCCGTCGCCCCGGCGGGCGCGCTCCAGCGCGGCGCGCGCGGCCTGCCACACCGCTTCGACATCCAGCCCGTCGACCGGCGCAACGTCCAGCCCGAAGCCGCGCGCCCGCTGGCCCAGGCTGCCCGCCGTCACGCTGGGCGAGGGCGTGGTGATGGCCCAGCCGTTGTCTTTGCAGATGAACAGGACCGGCAGCTTCCACGCGGCGGCCAGGTTGAACGATTCGAGGAGCATGCCCTGGTTGGCGGCCCCCTCGCCGAAGAAGGCCACGGCCACCGCGCCGGGCCGCAGTTGCTGCGCCGCCAGCGCGAAGCCCGCCGCTGCCGGGCCCGCCGCGCCGACAATGCCCGACGACGCAGCTAGGTGCTGCGGCGAGAACAGGTGCATGTGCCCGCCCTGCCCGCCGCACAGCCCATCCGGGCGGCCCAGCATCTCGCGCAGCAGCGGCACGAGGTCGACGCCGCGCATCACCAGCGGTGGCGTGCCGCGATGGTCGAGGGCCAGCGCGTCGCCGTCGATAAGCTGCGTGACCACCCCGGCGGCGATGCCCTCCTCGCCCATCCCGGTGTGCATCTCGCCGGAGATCAGCCCATCCTCCCACAGCCTGCACACCGCCTCCTCGAACAAGCGGCTGCGCAGCATCTCCCGGTACAGCATCCATTGGTCAGGCTGCATGGCGTCTACCCCCTCAACGGCCCCGGCTCATAAACCCAGTATACAATGAGTTGCGCCGCAGCCGGGGAATCAAAAAGGCGGCCCTGTCGCGGGTCGCCCGTTCAGTCCCCTGTCCCTCAGCCGCTAGCAGCGGTAGAAGACCTCCTCGGCCTCCTCACGCAGGCGCAGGTAGCTCTCGTAGCGCTCATACCAGATGTCGCCCTCCTCGACCGCCTTGCGCACCGCGCAGCCGGGCTCGTCCTCGTGGCGGCAGTCGCCGAAGCGGCACTTCGCGATGTACGGCGCGATGTCAGGGAAGTAGCCGTCCACCTCCGACGGCTCGACGTTGAACAGGCTGATGGCGCGAATGCCGGGCGTATCGGCCACGTAGCCGCCGCCCGACAGCGGGAACATCTGCGACGAGACGGTCGTGTGCCGCCCCTTGGTCGTGGCGCCGCTGACCGTCTTGACCGCCAGCCCCAGCCCCGGCTGGAGGGCGTTGAGCAGGCTGCTCTTGCCCACGCCCGATGGCCCGGTGAGCGCCGAAATCTTGCCGACCAGCGCCTTACGCAGCGCGTCGATGCCTTTGCCGGTCACTGCGCTGGTGTAGACCACGGGATAACCCAGCGCGTCGTACAGCGCGAAGCTCTCGCGCGCCTCGCGCATCTTCACCAGGTCGAGCTTGTTGGCGCAGATGATCGGCGGGATGTGGGCTTTCTCGGCGATGACCAGGAAGCGGTCGAGCATCTTGAGGCGCGGCTCCGGGTTGGCGCAGGCAAAGACGAACACCACCTGGTCGGGGTTGGCGATGATCACCTGCTCGCGGTCGGGCATCTTCTCGGCGCGGCGGCCTTCCTTGGACGGGGCCTGCCGCGTGAAAGACCGCACGCGCGGCTCAATCGCCTCGATGACGCCGCTCCGGGTGATCGTGTCGTTCTCCAGCACGTCGACCAGCGAGATGCTGACCCGGTCGCCGAGCGCCACCGGGTCGGTGTCCAGCCGCTCCTGGAGCAGCCGCCCGCGCACCTGCGACACGAACGGTCCCTGCGCCGTCTCCACGGTGAAGAAGCCGCTCTGCGCCTTGGTAACCAGCCCTGCTAACAGCCCGTCGTCGCTCAATCGACCCTCATCCGTGAATCAAAACGCCACAGGCAGCGACCCGTGGCGCAGCGGCAGCCGTCAGCGATGCAGGCCATCATGCGATGCGCTCCGGGTGAAACCCCATCCAGACGTCTCCTGTAGCTCGAACGTTGGTGTGAAAGTAGCATGAAAGCGGGAGGGTGTCAAGGCGAGGAAGTGGTGAAAGGGATGGGCACGGAGTAAAGTAGAAGATGAGAAGATGCCCACATTGCCACGCCACCGACCGTCGGGCAGTCAACGCTGGCAGTGCCGCAAATATACACCAGAACCCAAAGAACAAGGCTATCCTGATGCCTGCATTGACCAATCATCAGTCAGTATTCGAAGTCTCATCCGCCTGGAAAACAGCCTACCCGGATGCCCACGCAGGGATTCTCGTGATGCGCGGAGTCGTGAATCCCAGGCGGCATTCAGATCTGGAGGCTCGCAAGCAGTTGCTGCAAGAGCAGCTTCGAAGCAGTTTCGCAGGTAAGGACCGGAGTGCCATCCGTACATTACCGATCATTCAAGCCTATAGGGCTTACTACCGCCGCTTCAAGCAATCGTATCACGTCGAGATGCAGCTTGAAATCGATTGTTTTCAAAGGCAAGAGCCTGCCCGGTGTCGCGGCTCTGGTCGAGGCCATGTTCATGGCGGAGATCAAGAACCTGCTGCTGACGGCAGGCCATGATCTGGATGTGCTGCGGTTGCCTGTCACGCTCGACGTTGCCAGCGGCGATGAGCACTATACGCTCTTGCAAGGTGATGAGCAGGTTCTGAAAGCCGGCGATATGATGATGTCTGACCGGGAAGGGATCATCTCCAGCATCCTGTATGGCCCCGATAGGCGTACGCCAATCACTCCAGAGACACACAATGTATTATTCGCGGTCTATGCGCCCGCCGGCATTGAGGCAGAAGCAGTGCTCCGGCATCTGGACGATATCCGGCAAAACGTCCTGATCGTGGCACCGGAGGCCAATACCGAGATCATGCGGGTTTTCGGCGTAGATGAAAGCGGCTAGGGACGTGCACGACGACAATCTTGCTTCCGCGCCGCACCGGAACGCACAGCCCGGCGAAATCATGACTTTCGGCACTTATCCGCAGACGGCGGACGGCGCGGACCAAACGCCGATAAAGTGGCGGGTGCTGCAAAATTCCGGTAGTGAGCTGTTCATTTTGAGCGAGTACATTTTGGACTGCAAGCGGTATCACGGTGAGTATACGGATGTTACCTGGCGCGACTGCGATTTGCGGAAGTGGCTGAACGACGAGTTTTATGACGCCGCGTTCAACGCCGCCGAGAAGGCATTCGTCAAGACGACACATTGCACGGACAACGGAGCGGGTAGCCCGGACACAGAGGACAGGGTTTTCTTGCTCGGCGTTGCCGAGGTGAAGAGACTGACCGATATACTCGGCAAGGATTTACGTCGTGCAATAGGAACGGAATTTGCCAGAGTAAAAAAGGCCGATGGCTGTCATTTGTACGTGTATGACAAAAGCGTCGAAGACAATTATGTGACCGACGAAAACGGCGAGAGACATGGCTGTTCATGGTGGTGGCTGAGAACCCAGCTCGGCGACCCGTCGCGGGCGACTTTTGTCGGCACGCGCGCCAGCATCCGCAGCTACGGTCGCGTCAACCGCGTCCCCTATGGCGTGCGCCCCGCATTGAACCTTAATCTTCAATGAGAGGATTCGGTAATTCATGCGGGCGGGTTGATGCCTGGCACTTTCATCCGAGAGCCAGCCAGCGCATCGATGGGTGCATGAGGCTTTTAGCGGTGCCCTACCTCCCCCCATTCCCGTTGTTCGCCTCTTGCAGCACCGACCGGATCAAATCCTGCTTGTAATTCCACAGCCGCTCAGTCAGCGAGACGTGGTAAATGTGCGGGTTCATCACGCGGCGCACGCCGGGGTCCAGCCGGTCGAGGTCCGCCCGGCGGCGGGCGCGCATGTCCTCGATGGTCGGCTCCTCGCCGACCCGCTTGCCGTCGTGCAGCACGTCGACCAGCAGCGGCTCGACCTCGGAGATGTCGCCGTGGCGCAGCGAGCGGTACAGGTTGGCGTCGGACGGGTGGTGCAGCTTCAGCGACTTCATCTCGGCGGGCTCTTCGTCGTCCAGGCTCAGCAGGTCGACCGCCGCCTTGCCGCGCTGGTCGTAGAGGCGCCAGGCGCACTTGTGGCCGGGGTTGGGCGTCTTTTCGGGCGTCTCCGAGATTTTGATCGCCGGCGTCCACGCGCCGTTGCGCTCGATGGCGACCAGCTTGTACACCCCGTCCAGCGACGAGTCGCCCTCGGAGGTGATCAGCTGCGTGCCGACGCCGTACACCAGCCGCCCGATCAGGCTGTCGGGGTCGACGCCATACGAGGCCGCCTCCGCCTCGATCTGCGTCAGGATCTGCCAGATGGTCAGCTCGTCGAGCTGGTTCGACAGCACAATCGAGCACTCGGTGAAGCCCGCCGCGTTGAGCATCTTGGCGGCCTGGATGCTGAGGTGCGCCAGGTCGCCCGAATCGAGCCGGATGCCGTTTGGCTTATGGCCTTTGCGGCGCAGCTCCTCGAAGACGGTGATCGCGTTGGGGATGCCGCTCTCCAGCGTGTCGATGGTGTCGACCAGCAGCAGGCAGTCGTCGGGATAGATCTCCGCGTAGGCGCGGAAGGCGGCCAGCTCGCCCTCGCCCATCGCCATGAAAGCCTGCACCATGCTGTGCGCGTGCGTGCCCTTGGGCGGATAGCCCAGCGTGTACGACAGCCCGGTGTTCGACGTGAAATCGGCCCCGCCGATCAGCGCGGCGCGCGTCCCGGCGTTCGCGCCTTTGCCGTGCCCGCGCCGCAGCCCGAATTCGAGCATCAGCCGCCCGCGCCCGGCCTCGTACACCCGCGAGGCCTTGGTCGCGATCAGCGTCTGGTAGTTGATATGGTTCAGCAGCGAGGACTCTAGCACCTGCGCCATCGCCAGCGGCCCCTGCACGACGGTCAGCGGCACGTTGGGATGCACCACCCGCCCCTCGGGGATGGCGCACAGCGTGATCCCTTCGAACGTGCCATCGCGGCGCAGCCAGTCGAGGAAGTCGTCGGCGAACAGCCGCTCGCCGGTGCGGCTGGTGGCGCTGCGCAGGTAGGCGATGTCCTCGTCGCGGAAGTGCGCGCCGTCCATCCAGTCGAGCAGCCATTCCAGCCCGGCGGCGATGCAGTACCCGGCCTTGTGCCGCCCATAGTCGGGATAGCTGCGGAAGAAGTGGTCGAACTGGGCGGGGATCTCGTGCATGCCCATCCGGTAGTAAAGCTGCGCCATCGTCAACTGGTACATGTCGGTGAAGAGGATGCCCTCCGCCGTCTGCCGCTGCGATTCTTTCATGCCGCCTGCCTCTCAGCGATCCGTGTGTGCATCGGTATGTCCCCAATCATATCCTGCTGACGCCGTCTGCGCCTACCGCCTCGTTGCTCGATGGTACCAGAATCCCATCTATTTGCACGAACCCCCTGCCCTGTCCATCTGCTATAATCCGGTCAGGAGCCATGATTGATCCTGTGCTGCTTAACTATCGAACGCGATCATGCAGACGATCCTGATCGTAGAGGACGAACCCAGCATCCGGCGCTTCGCAGCGCTGAACCTGCGCGCCAGGGGCTATGACGTGCTCGAAGCCGCCAGCGGCGAAGAGGGCCTGGTCGAGATGCGCGCGCACGCCCCGAACATGCTGCTGCTCGACATCTGGATGCCGGGCATATCCGGCCTGGACGTGCTGTCCGAGATGTCCGGCGACCCCGCGCTGGCCCGCATCCCGGTGGTGATCTTCACCGCCGCCATCAACGTCGAGACTATCTCCCGCGAGGAGTACCCCAACATCGCCGATGTGCTGGCCAAGCCCATCAGCGTCATGCAGCTCGTCGAGACGGTGGCCCACACGCTCAACCCATCCTGACCCGCTGAGCGACCGACCCCCACACGCTGTCTCCATCCACAGACAAGATATATTTAGGATTTATTTAGATCCTTTTGGGACTTTTTTAGGCCCGCCATGATAGCCTGACTACTGTATGGGCGTGTGCCTTGCAGCGCGCGCCTGGCCCGGAAATAAAAGGGGAGATGCCGGGCGGTTACCGGTGAACGACACAGCAAAGGGTGAAGGGACCGAATGAAAAACAAGCAGATTGCCGCGCTGCTGAAAGCGCATGAGGAGCAGGAAGACCTGTTCAAGGGCCAGGAAGTCATCCCTGAGAACATCGACCGGATTCCCGCAGATGACACGGTGAGCGTCTATTTCAGGCAGATGGCCTCCGAGCCGCTGCTGACCTCCGAGCAGGAGATCGCGCTGGCCCAGCGCATCGAGCGCGGCCACCAGGCGCAGTGCGTGCTTGACGACGGCAGCGATCTCACCGAGGATCAGCACGCCCGGCTGGGGGAGATCGCCACGGACGGGCAGGAAGCCCGCCAGCACCTCAGCCGGGCCAACACGCGGCTGGTGGTCAGCATCGCCAAGCGCTACCGCAACCAGGGCCTGCCCATGTCCGACCTGATCCAGGAGGGCAACGTCGGGCTGATGCGCGCCGTCGACAAGTTCGACTACTCGATGGGCAACCGCTTCAGCACCTACGCAAGCTGGTGGATCCGCCAGTCGATCACGCGTGCGCTGTCGCAGAAGTCGCGCACGATCCGGCTGCCGCTGCACGTCTCCGACCAGCTTCGCCGGATCAACGTCACGCGCGAGGTGCTCAGCCAGCAGATGGGCCACGAGCCGACCGCCGTCGAGCTGTCCAACTACCTCGACATGGAGCCGAGCGAGATCGTCGACACGCTGGAGAACCACCCGGAGACGGTGGCGCTGGAATTGAGCGTGGGCGAAGACAGCGAGCTGGGCGACTTCCTCGAAGACGACGAGGCGCCCACCCCCGACGAGGCGCTGCACGAGGTGGCGCTGGTCGAGACGCTGAACCAGATGCTCGACCGGCTGCTCCCGCGTGAGGCGCAGATCCTGCGGCTGCGCTACGGGCTGCGCGGCGGCGAGCCGCAGACGCTGGAGCAGGTGGGTGACGAAATGGGGCTGTCTCGCGAGCGCATCCGCCAGATTCAGCGGCAGGCGCTGCGCCGGCTGCGCCAGCCGCAGTACGCCTCGGCGCTGCGCGATTTCTGGGGCTGACCGAGGGGGGTCAGACTCGATTCATTATTGTCAGGGCTTACGCAGTTGAAGCCAATTCAAGATTGCACAGATATTTCACGGGCAACTGCGTAAGCCCCATCACGACGGTTTAGAGAGGGGACTTGAGTGCACGGCGGATTTCGCGTTGGCAAGTTATTTGGGATCACAGTCACCATCGACTGGAGCTGGCTGCTGATCTTTGTCCTGATCGCCTGGGACCTCAGCTCGACGTTCGGGCAGGTGGACCCCCAGTGGAGCGTCGGCTTCCAGTGGACGATGGCCATCCTGGCGGCGCTGCTGTTCTTCGCGTCGGTGCTGGCCCACGAGTTTGCGCACTCGCTGGTCGCCCGCGCGCGGGGCATCGACGTACGCAGCATCACGCTGTTCCTGTTCGGCGGTGTGTCGAACATCCAGCGCGACCCCGACACGCCCGGCGCGGAGTTCATCATCACCATCGTCGGGCCGCTGACCAGCCTGCTGCTGGGCTTCCTGATGCTGTTGGTTGCCGGTGTCGGCGTGCTGGAAGCCCGGCAGGCGATAACGAACCCGCTGAACCTCATGAGCCAGCTCAGCCCGTTCGCGACGATGATGCTGGTGCTCGGCTCGGTGAATGTCGCGCTGGGCATCTTCAACCTGATCCCCGGCTTTCCGCTCGACGGCGGGCGCATCCTGCGCTCGATCCTGTGGAAAATCACCGGGAATGTGCAGAAAGCCACGCGCTGGGCGTCGTGGGTCGGGCAGGTCATCGCCTGGTTGCTGATCGTCGGCGGCGTGGCGATGATCTTCGGCATTACGATCCCGTTCTTTGGCACGGGCTTCCTGAGCGGGCTGTGGCTGGTCTTCATCGGCTGGTTCCTCAACAGTGCGTCGGCGCAGAGCTACCGCCAGGTGCTGCTCGAACACCTGCTGGAAGGCGTGCCCGTCAGCCGGCTGATGCGCCCGAATCCGCAGACCGTCCCGCCGGTGATCAGCGTCGGCAGCCTGGTGCACGACCATATCATGGGGTCAGACGAGCGCTCGTTCCCGGTGGTGCAGGGCGATCAACTGGTGGGGCTGGTGACGCTCGACGACGTGCGGCGCGTCACGCGCGATAAGTGGGACGTGACCCACGTCAGCGACATCATGACGCCTGCCGATAAACTGGCAACGGCTGAGGCCAACGAGGAAAGCAGCGAGGCGCTGCAAAAGCTCATGCAGCGCGACGTCAACCAGATCCCGGTGCTGGAAAACGGGAATCTGGTCGGGCTGCTGCGCCGTCAGGACATCATCCGCTGGCTTCAGGTGCAGTCGGGCGGCAGCAAGCTGGGCCAGCAGCCATTGTGAGGGGTGCTTCCTCCAGGGAGGCGGCAGGGGCAGCCTGGCGATGTCTTGAAAGTTACATCGCCACCGCCCCTGCTTCGATTTTAGCGCACCAGCTTGTGCGCGTTGTGGTCCAGCGTGAACGTCTCCAGCAGCGCCGCCGGTCCGCGCCATGATTCGTACGGGCGCGCGACGGTGAAGTAATCACCGGTCATCTTCTGCGGCGAGACGGTCAGCCGCATGAAGCCGTGCCGGTCCTCGCAGAAATTCTCCAGCGTTACGTCACTGTTGGGCATCGCCAGCGGCGGCTGCACCTTGCTGCCGTCGGGCTGCTTGGCCATGTAGTGCAGGTGCCAGTAGCCGCTCGCCCCGGCGACGATGTACGGCACCTCCCAGCCCTCGACAGCGCGCGTGAAGCGCTGGTAATTGTGGATGTGCCCCGCGAAAACCATGTCGGGCATGCGGCCCGACTGGTTCACCGCGTAGCTGATCACCTGGCCCATATAGGCGCTGCCGCCGTGATGCGCGTCGGCGGAGTACACCGGGTGATGCGCCGCCAGGATCACCGCCTTCTCACGCGGGGCATTGCGCAGCTCGCTCACCAGCCAGTTGACCTGCGTATCGTCGAGGCTACCACCCTCCGGGACGTTGGTGTACAGCCCGATGATCGTCACGAACGGCGCGTCGAGCGTCCAGTACACGTTGGGCTGGATCATCGACGTGCGCGGCACGTCGCCCGCTTCGGCCAGGTAGTCGGGAGTTGCCGCGCAGAAGGTCCGCACGAAGGCCGTCAGCGAGGGCGTCGACTTGTCGAGCACATCGCCGTCGTGGTTGCCGGGGATGGCGAAGATCGGCGCGGCGTAGTGCGCGTAGGCCTCGTAGAACTGCGAGTAGTATTCGCTCTGCTCGCCGTAATAGTAGACCACGTCGCCGAGGTGGTAGAAGAAGGCGGGCGCGGTAGCTGCGTCTGCCATGTCGATCTGCTCCTCCATGTGCATCGCCACGATCTCCTGCGGCTGGGGCGTCTTCACGCCGCCGGTGTCGCCGCCGATGTGGAACACGATCTGCCCGGAGTTGCGGATGGCCTGCACCTGCTCCGGGGCGAGCACGTCGTCCAGCGAGAGGTGATAGGGCGGCTGGCCGGTCGGCTGGGGCAGCGGTCTGAAGGGCTGGTGCTTGTAGGTCGGGTGGGGGACGCTGACCTGAATCCCGCCCTGCGAGGGGCGCGCCGCGCCGGACGAATAGCCGGTGGGCTGAACGGGTTGGTTGCTTGTCTGATCGCTCACGCTTGCACACTCCTCAAAAGGGTCTTTCCACAAAACAACCAGGACAGGCGAACGCCTGCCCTGTTGTGAGTATAGCGTTTGGAGAAGCGCCGCCGGTAAGCGAGCTCACCCCCGCCGCTCACTGCGTACGTGTGATATTTTTTCTCTCTCATGTTCCTTGCTCCTGATTTCTCCAGCCCGAGACATTTTTCCTGTCCGGGGAATCAGGGCAAGGTCAATCATTACTGGCTAGGTCCCTTTCCATTGAGAATTTGCTGCATACATTTTTCAATCCTTGACTCCCGGGTTTTGGATTGTGTCAAGTACCCATTTTCTGAAGGCAAGTGTCTGAGAATGATTGGCTCGCCGGGCGGAATTCCTCCCGAACCCCCTTTCCACCCGCCTCGCCTTGAAGCGGGAAGCGAAAAGGACGATTTCAAGTTTTTCTTTGGCGGCAATAGTGTTTTAATGTTACTGGTTAGACTGCCACTGGCTCAGGGGTGTGAGCTGTATCTGCTTCGCCAGGGTGTATGCGGTCGCCAGATCGCTGTCGCTCTCGACAAGCGTGCGACCGGCAACAAGCACCGAATTGTTGGGTGAGGATATCTGCGTCATTCCCTGCGGCACGGCTCCTTTCCAGCCGGGGCCGCTGATCAGGGTGTCGCCGGCCTTGGTTCCCGTGGTGCGTTTGCCGACGTAGGCAAAATTGGTGTTTTTCGACGGATCGGTGAACTGCACGCTGTAGTAACGACCGGCCATATCCGGCACGTGCAAGATTTGCGGTCCTTTACTGAGGTCTAACCAGCCGACCGTAAGGAGCGTGTCGTGGTTCACGCCGGTAGTCATCAATTTTGAGGCCGAGGCGGGCGGGTGGAGGGGGTCTGCAAAAATCGCTTGGGGCTCCGTGTAGAGCGTATTGACCGGGATGGGGCCGTCGCCGCCTCCTTTAACGAGGATCGCTCTCTTGTACACATACAGCAGCAAACTTGGCCAGAAGTAGGTGAAAAGGGCCCATGCCACGACCATGACTGCACCGAATATGAGTAAATGTTCGTACGCCATCATTTCATCTCCACAACAGGCGGCACCGTATACTCGCCGTCGAGAATGGCTGTGCCGGGCATATACGCGCGCAGCCAGAGGATGAAGTTGCCTGCAGGCGCGGGCAGCCAGTTGGATTCGTGCCCCACCGGAGCGGTGTTCTGCATGTAAACGTCGACGGAGCCATCGGCGTTTTGCGCAAGGCCGGAGCGGTCGCTGACGCTGTATCGGTTGATCGGATTCGACACAAAGTGATTATTCGCATCACCCATCGTCAGCGACCAGAATGCATCGTTGGGCGGGAGCCCGCCTGCCGGAAAGTGCATGAGGTAGTCGTGCCGTCCGCTCAGTGTGTGGCCCGCGCCATCTGCGTTCGTCCACCAATACATCGCCTCTTGCGGCACGTTCACCGGGCCGGGGAACAGTTGGGCGTGCGCGGCTCGCAGCAGCATGCCGTTGCTAGGCTCGCCTAATCCAAACATGGTGATCCAGCCGTTGACCTTGGTGGCCTTGATCCTCGCGTAAATCTGGGCCATGACAAACGCCAGCCCAAAGCCGATGAGGACGCCTTGTATCACGTCGCTCTGCACGGTTCTCGTACTCAAATCGATAAAGAAGAGCAAACGGATGATGAAGTAGGCGCATATCGCGCCGATGAGTATCGTAAAATAAGTGAATGTTGTTCTGCTCATGTTATTGATTCCTTTGACTTAACGGTATGAGCCGTATCTGTTTTGCAAGGCCATAGGCAGTTGGGAGGTCGCTGTCGCTGTACACGAGTATCCGTCCTATGACGAGCACCGAGTGATTCGGCGAGGATATTTGCATCATACCGCTTGGCACCTGTCCCTTCCAGTCCGGCCCCGTGATGAGGTAGTCACCTGACCTTACCCCGATTTAACGGACACCTTCAGAACAAACATTCGAACTGCGACATCATAATCGATAGGCCCCTGATTGTTGAACTACGACAATATTAATGAGAATATCGCTAGGTCAAACATTTGTTCTAGATTTGAATAGTGGGAAG
Organism: uncultured Chloroflexia bacterium; assembly: GCA_963787375.1. Taxonomy (GTDB): domain Bacteria; phylum Chloroflexota; class Anaerolineae; order Aggregatilineales; family UBA3940; genus CAWBCR01. The sequence goes on from CAWBCR010000031.1 coordinate 271,577, forward strand.
GGCGGGTGACCTCACCCTGACCTCGCTGCGTCAGTCTGCCCCTCGCCACCAGGCATAAGCGCCGTGGGCGCGTTGCCCGAGAGGGGCGAGGTTTGTATCCTGCGCACATCGATACACAAACCAGGACAGGCGAACGCCTGCCCTGTCGTGAGTATAGCGTCTGGAAAACCGCCACCGGTAAGCGACCTCACCCCCTGCCTCGCTTCGCGCAGCCTTTCCCCCTCTCCAGATATAGGTAACACCCATATCCTACGGCACTACCCTCCCGCATAACACCCTACCTGACTCCGACGGTCAGGTCTTTGTCTTCCATTTCCCAGGCGTGATCCAGCGTGTGATAGGCGGTGTGCCGAATCAGATACCGGAGCGGCCAGGTTCGGGCCATTTTGCCCTCAGAATGGAACGTCCGAATGGCATTGCAATAGGCGTCGCGGTGCGCTCTCAGGCCCTCGTCGGTCAGATTCGCACCGTCAGGAGTGCGTAGACCGAGCTTCTTAGCCCAGTCCTGCTCCGTGACCAGCACGTGCCGGACGATGCGGTCCCGATCCCGCCCGCCCCCTCGCGGACCCTTCTGCATCTCAGCCGACACGCGCAACCGCACATCATCGAAAAACGCCCAGCAGGCCTGCATCAAGGTCAGTTCGCGTTCCAGTTCTCCGCTCGATAAGTCTTGCCTGTCGAAGCTTGAGAACGCGAAAGAGATGCCCCAGAAGTCGGTTGATCCCGTGCCCGGATATTGTTCAACCATGTCAACCGTGGTGATAGCTGCAAACTCTCCATCCATCCCGGCCAGCTTCGCCACCTGGGCATAGCGTGGAAGATAGGATTGCAACCTTTCAATCGCGGCCTCCCCGGTCTTCGCACCACGCTCCAGACCGGGCCAATCCGGCGCCACTGCCACCACCTTCTTGCCTTTCGGTCCGATTTCGAGCGTCACCCGAAGTTGGTTAGCCATCTCTGCTTCCCTGACGGTCAAGAGGTCAATTTTCGCCCCTTTACCTTTCCGCTTTTTCTCAACATGTTACCATCAAAAACAGTCAGAGCCTGCCCTCGCGAAGCGTGGCAAGGGATGAGGTAATTGCTACCCTGCCCACCCCTCCAGCGCCTCTTTGACCGTGACCATGAACCAGTCCGCCGACGCGCCGTCGAGCACGCGGTGGTCGAAGGTCAGCGTCAGGTAGACCATCGGGCGGATGGCGATGGCGTCGTCGTCGGTGACGATCACCCGCTTCTGGATGGCCCCCACGCCCATGATCGCCGTCTGCGGCTGGTTGATGATCGGCGTGGCGAACAGGCTCTGCGACACGCCGTGATTGGTGATGGTGAACGTGCCGCCGGCCACGTCATCCGGCGCAAGCTGCCCGTCGCGGGCGCGGATCGCCAGGTCGTTGACCTGCCGCGCCAGCCCGGCTAGCGAAAGCTCGTCGGCGTGCTTGATCACTGGCACGATCAGCCCCTCGTCGATGGCGACCGCCATCCCGACGTTCACATCGCGCTGGAGCAGGATGCCGTCGTCGGTCCACTGCCCGTTGACCATCGGGTGCTGGCGCAGCGCGCGCGCCGCCGCCGCCATGAAGTAGGCGGTGAACGTCAGGTTGACGCCGCGCGCCGCGAATTCGCCCTTGTTGGCGTCACGGTGCGCCATCACCGCGCTCAGGTCCGCCTCGAAGACGGTCGTCACGTGCGGGGCGGTGTGCAGCTTGCTCAGCACCATGTGCTCGGCGATGCGCCGCCGCATCTTGCTGAGCGGCACCACCTCGCCGGGCCTGCCGGGCGCGGGCGGCGCGGCGTGGACGTGGTCGGCGGGGGCCGGCGCGGGCGCAGCCGCAGCCGTCTTGTACAGATCGTCGGTCGGCTTGAACAGGTCGCCGCTGCCGGGCTGCTCCCAGGCGGGCAGCTCCGCAGCCTTTGCCGGCGCGCCGCCGGCCTTCACCTGCTCGACGTAGGCCAGGATGTCTTTCTTGGTCACCCGGCCACCGCGCCCTGAGCCGTCGATGCGGTTGATCTGGTCGATGCTGATGCCGTTCTCGGCGGCGATGTTGGCTACCACCGGCGAGATGCGCGCACCGCTGCCGCCGCCGTTCCCACCGCCGTTGTGGCTGGGCGTCGACGGCTCCGTCGGTGGGCCGCTGGGCACCGCGTCCATGCGCGGCTGCGGCTCCGACATGGGCACCGGCGTCACGTCGGCGTGGCCGGATGATGCGCCCGCGTGGGCGGGCTCAGGCTGCGGCGCGGCGGGCACGTCTTCGCCCGGCTCGCCGATCATCGCCAGCACCGTCCCGGCGTGGACCGTCTGGCCTTCCGGCACGTAGATCGCCAGCACCGTCCCACCGGCAGGCGAGGGAATCTCCGAGTTCGACCTTGTCGCTCTCCACGTCGAGCAGCCCCTCGTACTCCTCGACCTTCTCCCCGACCTGCTTCAGCCAGCGCCCGACGGTTCCCTCGACGACGCTCTCCCCAAGCTGGGGCATCACGACTTTCGTTGCCATGCTCGCTCCTGTTAGCTAATACCCCGCCAGCTCGCGGATCGCCTCGGCGATCTTCTCCGGGCTGGGCATGAAATAGTCCTGCATCGTGTGGCTGAACGGCACGCCCGGCACGTTCGGGCCGGTCAGGCGGCGGATTGGCCCATCCATGTACTCGAACGCCTCATCGCTGAGGATCGCCGCGATCTCCGCGCCGTAGCCCAGGAAGCGGTTGTCCTCGTACACGATCAGCGCCTTGCCCGTCTTCTTGAACGAGTCGAGCACCGTCCGCTTGTCGAGCGGGACCAGTGTGCGGATGTCCACCACCTCGGTCTGGATGCCGTCCTGCGCGGCGACCATTTCGGCGGCCTGCAGCGCGTAGAAGTGCATCATGCCGTAGGCGTACAGCGTCAGGTCGCTGCCGCTGCGCGTCACCTTCGCCTCGCCGAGCGGCACCGTGTACTCGTAGTCGGGCACGTCGCCCTTGATCAGCCGGTAGCCCTTCTTCGGCTCGAAGAACAGCACCGGGTTCGGGTCGCGCACCGCCGACTTGAGCAGCCCCTTGGCGTCGAACGGGTTGGACGGGATCACGACCTTGAGCCCCGGCGAGTGCGAGAAGAACGCCTCGACGCTCTGCGAGTGGTACAGCCCGCCGCCGATGCCGCCGCCGTATGGCGCGCGGATCGTCATCGGCACCGTCCAGCCGCCGTTGGAGCGGTAGCAGAAGCGCGAGGCCTCGTTGACGATCTGGTTGAAGGCCGGGAAGATGAAATCGGCGAACTGGATCTCGCAGATGGGGTGCATCCCGGCCAGCGCCGCGCCGATGCCCACCGCCACGATGCTCAGCTCGGCCAGCGGCGAGTCGATGATGCGGTCCGGGCCATACTTGTCGTACAGGCCCATCGTCGCGCGGAACACACCGCCGCGCGGGCCCACGTCCTCGCCGGTAATAAACACGCTCTCGTCGCGGGCGAGCTCTTCGTCCATCGCCTCGTGAACGGCGTCAATGAGCGTCATTTCGGGCATGGTATCGCTGTCTCCTATTCCTTGACATCTTCGGCGTACACCGGGCCGAGCGCGTCCTCGGCGGGCGGGTACGGCGCAGCCTCGGCGAACGCCTGCGCCGCGTCGACCTCCTGCCTGGCCTGCGCCTCGTATTCGGTGACCATCTCGTCGGTCAGCACGCCCTTGTCCCTCAGGTACTTCTCATAGCGCTTGATCGGGTCGCGCTGCTTCCACTCCTCGACCTCTTCGCGGCTGCGATAGGTGCGGTCGTCGTCGTCCGACGAGTGCGGCGTGGGCCGGTAGGTCTTGGCGTCGATCAGCGTCGCGCCGCCGCCGCTGCGCGCCCGGTCGACGGCCTCCTTGACCGTGCGGAACGAGGCCAGCACGTCGTTGCCGTCGCACACCGCCCCCGCGATGCCGAACATCGGCGCGCGGTCCGACACATTCGGCACGGCCATCTGCATCGTGACCGGCACCGAGATGGCATACACGTTATTCTGCACCACGCAGATCAGCGGCAGCTTGTGGACGCCCGCCCAGTTCAGCCCCTCGTACCACTCGCCCTGGCTGGTCGAGCCTTCGCCCAGGCAGGTCAGCGCCACGCGATCCTCGCCGCGCAGCTTGCAGGCCAGCGCCAGCCCGGCGGCCTGCGGCACCTGTGTCGCCACCGGGCTCGACCCCGACACGATGTTCAGCCGCCTGACGCCAAAGTGCGACGGCATCTGCCGCGCGCCGGAGGTCACCTCGCCTTCCTTGCCATACACCGCCAGCATGAATTCCTGCGGCGTGTAGCCCAGCGCCAGGTTCAGCGCGATGTCGCGGTAGTAGGGATGGACGTAGTCGTAGCCCTTGCGCAGCGCGTAGGCCGCCCCCACCTGGATCGCCTCGTGGCCCAGCCCGGAGATGTGGAACGCGATCTTGCCCTGGCGGTGCAGCACCCAGCAGCGCTCGTCGAGACGCCGCGAGCGCAGCATCGACCAGTACAGGTCTTTGAGCGTCTGCTCGTCGAGGTCGATGTCGGTGTCGTCGATTTCACTGGGCGGGAGGTGGGTGTCCACCTGTGCGCGCAAATCAGTTGACATGCTGTGGCTCCTTGTGTGTGACGGTTACCGTCGGCAGGGTGCGTGCCTGCCGAATAATGTCCATCATTTCGTGGGCGATCCACCATCGCCGGGCGGGTCCGCCTCGTCCCACATCTGTTCCATCTTCATGTAGCTGTCGGGATACTGGCCGGTGTAGCGCAGGAAGCTGGGGATCGGGTAGCGCACCTGACCCTTGTGCGTCCCCTCCAGCCCCTTGATGATCATCCCGATCTTGCTCGCCGGGATGCTGAAGCCCATCTCGCCGTCCTCGGTCTGCGCGAAGATGCGGTCGCCGTAGCACGGCAGGATCACCTGGCACTCGTCGGTCTGCATGGCGGTGATCACCGCGTCGGCGCAGTCGATGCGCCCGCAGAACGAAGACGAAACGCGCCCGCCGGTGGACCACAGGCGGGCGGTGACGAGGCGCATCACCTGCGCGGAATTGCCGTAAATAAGGATGACGTGCGGCTCGAAGTTGGCGCGGTGCAGCGGCGCGCTGGCGACCCCCTGCCACTGCCCATAGTCCCACTTGTCGACCCCCGCCTCGGTCACCACGCCCGCCGCCGGCGTTTCGGTGTACATCCCGGCGCAGGTCATGCCGTTCAGGAAGTAGTCGAGCATCGGCTCGAAGCCCCACACCACCTTCGCCAGCGGGCACGACAGGTCGTCGCGGTCCATGCCCATCGACCAGCCGTAGCGGCGGCTCATGGCGAAGCCCTGGCAGATCGCGATCTGCTCGCCGAGGTCGGCCTGCGGGCGTTTGGCGCGCTCCGGGAACGGCTCGCCGGGCGCGATCATGCGGATGGCAATCGGAAACTGGGTCAGGCGGAGGTAGGTGGATAGGGCGTCGTTCAGCGCGGCAACGTCAGCCAGCGCTGCGCTGCGAAATGTGGTCCCCTCGACACTCATCGCTGCGGTTTTCCTTTGGTCCCTCTGGCGAGGGTTCTATTATGTACCCTCTTTACCGATTATATCACATTCGCCGGGCGCGAAACCAGAGCGGGGCGATTGTCCCGCCGCGATCCGTTCCGCTCTCCGCCGGGCGGAGAGGGGTTAGGGGTGAGGTCTCCGGGTTGGCTTCAGCCGACATATCATTCATAGCCCGATGATTGATCATCGGGCGGCTGGAGGAGCCGGTCCCGGCGAGCCGTGACGGTCAGCATCGACCAGCCGGTGGCGGAGCTCGTCGCGGCGGTTGGCCGCCAATTCCGAGAAATGCACCTATGATTTAGACTCGGTAATTGCTGAAGTCATCAGAATTGGTATAGACTTATAAAATGATTTCTGCTCTGCATTGGAGTGATCATGTTTGCGCTTTCAGCCGATTTGGTTACTTGGGCGATTGAGTCTCTTGTTCGTCACCACGACACTGATATATTCCCTCAAATCTTTGAATTCCAGGCCATAGATCACTGCAAAGACGACGTATTAAGGAGTTTCTCCAAGCAAGATAATAGTCAACGCCAGACTCGACCGTTTCGCCGTTGTTTGGTGCCAAAGCAACGCTATGGATTTCGGATCGCGATAAGCTTGACCCTTTGGACACGCTTTTCTACACTGCACTTATCTACGAAGTTGGTGAACAGATCGAGTCTGCCAGATTACCGGCGGATTCCGAGATTGTATTCTCGCACAGATTTGTTCCGGACAATGAGAACTTCCTTATGTTTGATCCGAACATTGGATATAAGGAATTCCAAGAGCATTCGGAGGAACTCGCAGAACAGTATCCCTTCGTTGCAGTGACTGACATAGCAGATTTCTTCCCACGAATTTATTTCCATCATCTTGAGAACGCTCTGGATTCGGCAATATCGAAATCCAAAGAACATGTGAAAGCTATCTGTCACTTGGTGAAGGGTTGGAATCAGAACGTTTCTTACGGGATACCAGTTGGAAACAATCCTTCGCGACTGCTCTCAGAACTCGTACTTGATGGAATCGACAGAGCTCTAAGAGTTGAGAAGCTTCGATTTCTCAGATTTGCTGATGATTTTCGGATCTTCTGTCACTCAAAGGACGAAGCTTACAGATCTCTCGCTGTTCTAGCCAATACACTTTATGGATATTCGCTAACGCTCCAATCCCAGAAGACGTATGTTGTTGATTCAGCGCACTTCATAAGTGACTATGTCGATACGGAAATAAGGCGCGAGATCGGGAAGTTTTGCAGATGGATTCGAGGAAATCGTAGCTCTTCTTGGACTAGAGGACCCCTATGAGTTTATTAACTATCAAGCCTTGCAAACATCCATCAAGTCACAAATCGATGAGCTAAACCTACTGCAATTGCTCCAACAGCAAGTGGACAAGGAGGAAATTGACATTTCGTTAACGAAATTCCTGATCAATCGAATTGGTCAATTGCAAAGTACGAGTGCCATCAAGTTGCTACTTCACAACATCGATATGTTTTACCCAGTCTTTCCGGAGATAATCCGCTATCTTGCTAGAAGTCATCGATGTGACTCCCTTCAGATTCGCGAATTAGAATAGGACAGTTCTTGCTCAAATTGCTGCAAGATTCTGGTCGTTAGCCATCTTGAGTTTCACAGGATGCTCATCCTCTCGCTTTTCGCTGGAAGCAGAGGTTGGGGCAACGAGGACTCGCTGCCAAGTATTTATAGTAGCGCAAGCGATCTGCTGGACCAGACGCACTGTCTTGCTTGCAATCGGAAAGAGCGAGCAAGGTTTCTGGCTGAAGCCCAAGAAATACCAAATGGAGCAAATGCCAATCTGGGAGCGAAGGGCATTTCTATATGCTGCTAGCTGTCTTCCCGGCGATGAGCGGAAGCACTATTACAACGCCGTCAAAAACAAAGTTGATGAGTTGGAACGGTATATAATCGAATGGGCACCTGGGCAACCTATTCACGGCTAGTGTCAATGGCCTGCTATTCTCGCACCCAAGCAAGGTTGAAGCAGTGTGACCCTGATTGGTGCAATATCATCAATACTCGAATGCGAGCAATTACCTAAGCAAGGACTCTGCGGCCCGTCGCACGATGCGGTCGACGCCACCCCCTGCCAGATCGCGCGAACAACCCAACCACCCTATCCTTTGACATACGACAGCTTTTCGCAGATGAGACCATCCTTCACTTTGAAGACGTCGACTCCCCGGACATGCCCTTCTGTTCCGGCCCCATCCACCCAGCTATAGTTCCAGCGCAGGATACACCGGTTACCCACGCTGAAAACCTCCTCGATGTCGATGTGGGCCTGGGGCGAACTCGCGGAAGAAGTCCTGCCAGAACTGCGTCACGGCTTCCTTCCCCGAATACAGCGTGCCATCGGGAGCCGGGGCCGTGTTTTCGAAGACGCAGTCCTCGCTCATCAGCGCCATCATCCCGGCGACATCGTGACGGTTGAAGGCCTCGTTGAACGCAAGGACAGCGCGGATCGCTTCTTCGACGCGTGACATGCGGATTGGACTCATGTCGATATGCCTCCGCTGATAGCCATCTGCGCCCGCGGGCGCGTTGCCGACGGCTCTTGTTCCCCCTCTCCAACTCTGGAGAGGGGGTAGGCATTGCCCGATGGGCCGCAAGCAAATGAGCAGAGCTCATTTGCGAGGTTAGCAAACTCTAACCTGCCGTTATACGGATGATCAATAGAAACCCCTTGACTCGTCGACCCTTTCCACCCTACAATACTTACAGAACATAAGTTCTACGCGTTTCGCCGGGAAATCTTCCGGCGGAGCGCACCATCACCCGGCGCTCGCGCGCTCGCCGCGCCCGCAGCAGGACCCACGGCAGAGGGATATTGATGGTCCCCCCGCCGCCCGCCAACGGCTCGACCCGCGCGCCGCGCCCGCCCCGTCCGCCGCCTGTCGCTGACTATGGATTGTCGCGCAGGGGGCCTCGGTGGCGAGAAGGAAGGACATCGGTCACACGGGATTCCGCATCAGAGCGCCTGCGGCGCGCCCGCCGCAAGATCGGTGACCGCCCAACCGGGCGGGGGCGGCGGCGGGAGAGTCAGGCGCTCGGAAGGTCGATGGCGGCTTGCCGCGCTTCGGCGGCTATCGTGTGCAGGGGGCCGCGCCCACAGCTTCGGCCCCCCACCCCGTCGTGTTCCACCCGGCCACAAGCCATCCGTGGGCACCCACAAACTGAATACAGGCTCTCTGCGCTCTCTCGCCTCTGCGTGTCTCTTCTCGTCTCATTGGGTCCCCACCAACCGCGACAGCGCCATCGCCGCAAACGCCAGCGCAAACACGAACGTGTTGTTGGCCACGTGGATGGTGATCGACGCCCACAGCGATTTGCTGCGGCTGAAGGCCCAGGCCAGCACCACGCCCAGCACAAACGCCGCGACCCCCGTCGCCAGGGATAGGTGCGCCGCCCCGAAGATCGCCGCGCTGATCAGGATGCCCGGCCACTCGCCGAGCTTCTCGCGCAGCCAGCGATACAGCACGCCGCGGAAGAACAGCTCCTCGCCGATGGGCACCAGCACGCCGCCCAGCACGATGATCAGCAGCGCGCCGATCAGCGACACGTCGGGGATCAGCACGCCGCTGGCCTGCTCAAGGTCCTGCGCGCTGGGGTTGACCAGCGTCTGCACCGCCAGCCCCAGCCCCACCCGCACCGGCAGCAGCACCAGCGCCAGCCCGATCCCGGCCAGCACCCACATGATCGTGGTGCCGGTCAGCCCAATGTCACGCAGTGACAGGCCGCGCCGCGCCGCGCCCAGCAGCACCACGCTGGCGGGGATCAGCACGCCCTGCACCGCCAGGGCCAGCGTTACCGGGGCCAGCCAGGGCTTCGCGCCGATGGTCAGCGCCGTGGCCAGCCCGCTGGTGTCGGCCCGTGTGACCAGCACTCCCAGCGCCCCGGCCACGATCACCGCCGCCGAAATGATCAGCACGTCCGCGCCCGACCACGGCTGCGGCCATGACTGTGGCACCTGCTCAGTTGGTTGCTCGCTCATCGTTTTGCTCGCTGTACGATCTGAATGGCTGCGCGCGCAGCCTGTGTCGAGCATAGCAGATTGCGGGGCAGATGCAAAAAGCACGCCGGGAGCTTCTGGCTCCCGGCTGCGGACAATCTCACTCTGTGCGCTTGCCTGATGCGCTGATGCCTACCCGCCGCCGCTGGCGCGCTGCGCGCCGGCAGGAATGTAGCCGGGCGCGACCTGGTACACGGCCTGCCACGGCTCGTACTGGCTGAAGAAGGTGTCGCGGTACAGCACCTGGCCGTTGCGGTACACCGTGCGGTACACCGTCGCGTCGAAGCCGTTGACCGCGTAATCGACCTTCTTGGTCTCCCCCGGCTTGAGGTCCGGGTTCTCTTCGTAGAGGTCGGGGCCATGCGGCACCGTGTTGGTGATGTACGGCCCGTCTTTCTCCACCGTGCGCCCGTCCGACGTGCTGTAGAAGCGGAACGTGACCGTCAGGTTCTGGAGATCGGTCTGGGTCTCGATCAGCAGGTGGTAAGGCGTGTCGTTGCTGAAGCGCAGGTCGACCAGCGGCGAGTAGACCGTCGCGTCCATGCCCGCGCCTTCGCCCAAATCGTAGTAGTGCACCCAGTAGCCGTGCGGCCAGCGCTCCAGGATCGGGAAGCCGGCGTAGAACGCCGCCTGGAAGGCCGTCGTGCTGACCTGGCACACGCCGCCGCCTACCCCGGTGATGGTCCGCCCGTTGTAGATGATCAGCGCCTGCTCGAAGCCGGTCTCGGTGCTCACGTCGCCCAGGTACTCGTTGAACGAGAAGTCCTGCCCCGGCTTGATGACCAGCCCGTCAAAGCGGCTGGCTGCCGTCTGGATGTTTGCTCGCCGCTCCAGCGACGACCCGGCGAAGAAGGTCGTCGCCGAGGAGACCAACTGGGTGATGCCCAGGTCCTGCCCGGTGGCCGTGTCGGGCACGTCCGGCTGGGTGGTGTCGAACACCAGCGGCACGTGGTAGCTGCCGGTGACGTCCATCTGCTGGATGAGCTGGATGGTGGCCGGAATATCGAGCGAGCGGCCCGGATGGCTGTTGACGATAGGCGTCAACTGGCCGGTCGACTCATCAAACTCAAAGCGGGCGTCGGTAGGATCGTGGGCCAACTGTGAGGCCAGCGGCTGGAGGAACGAGCCAAGCTGGTTCTCGTCCAGCCGCGCCGAGTATTCCGCCGTGCCGTCGTTGTGCGGGACGCGATCGATGATCAGCATGCGGGCCAGCGACTCGCGCGAGGCGACCCACGGGCCGGGGTCGTTGGGGAAAGCGTTGCTGGTGTCGATGTACACCTCAAGGTCAGAGGCCAACACGGTGTTGACCGTCTGTGCGGCGGCGTCGGCAGACATGATCGCCGGCGGCGTCTCGACGACGGTCAGCGGCACCTCGCCGTTTTGCAGCGTCGGGATCAGCGCGCCCAGGTTCGCCAGCGTCGCGGGGACGTCCACCTGCCGCCCGATCTGCCCCGGCGTGGTCACCGCCTGGAGGCCCTGCACCACGATTGTCGCGTCGAGCGGGGGCCGGTCGATGCCGGCAGCGATCTGCTGTAAATAGGCGTTGGCCGCACGCTCGTCGTAGACGATCACCGGCGAGATGACGATCCCCTGCCGCCACGCAGCAACCTGCTGGCGCAGGCTGGGCAGCAGTCCCTGCTGCCGCCCGACCCCGTAGGCGGCCTGCACGGTGCGGTCCACGTCGAACTGCACGCCAAGGTCGCCGGCGGTAATCGGCCAGACGTTAGTACCGTCGCGGAAGGTGATCGTGACACTCTGCGGGTAGTTGAAGCGCCCGGCCAGCACCGCCGCCGCTTCTTCAGTCTTCATGCCGCTCAGGTCGACGCCCCACACGCTGACGCCGGGGAAGATCGTCCCGTCGTAGTAAATCTGGTAGCCGGCGACCAGCAGCGCGGCCACCAGGTTGGTGAGGACGACAATCGAGACGAAGATGAGCGTCAGGCGGGCCAGCCACGGGCGAGCGGTGACGATGCGCCGCGCCCGGCGGCGAGAAGGAGCGACGTGCTGTTCGCGTTCGGTGATCATAGGGCTACCGCTACACCTGTCTGTCAGGGCTTACAGCCTGTTCCGTTGTGGCGATTGTAGCATCTTGGCCGCGATCCGGAAAGCGCAGGGCCGCAGGCCCGCCTGTCCGAATCCATGCGGCTGCCTCACGGCCTGAGGATACCGCGCAGCAGCGGTCCGCCGCTAATCACAGGCAAGCGGCACCCGGCTTTGGGCGCGCTCCGGGCGGCGGATGGACTGCCGCCTGCCCGGCTGGTATAGTTATGGCGTTGATTGATATACCTGTTCACAGCCAAAGGAGCCGCCGGTGTTCGACCTGACACCTGCCACCTTGATCTCAAACGCCATCGTGTTGCTGGTAGCGATGGCCGTCCACGAGTACGCGCACGCCTACATCGCCTACCGCATGGGCAACTCGACGGCCAAAGAGCAGGGCCGCATGACACTCGATCCGCGCGCCAACATCAACGTGGGCGGCTTCATCATCGGCGTGCTGATCGGCTTCGCCATCCTCGGCTCCGCGCCGGTCAACCCGTACCGTATGCGCAACCGCCGCTGGGGGATGTTCGCGGCGGTGCTGGCCGGGCCGGTCTCCAACCTGATCGTCGCCGCCGTGTTCGCCATCCCGTTCCGGCTGGGGCTGATGATCCCCTCGCTCAGCGGTTCGCTGCTGAATGGCATGATCCCCACGCTCAATCGCATCTGCACCGACATGATCTGGCTGAACGTGCTGCTTTTCGTGTTTAACATCCTGCCGCTGGCCCCGCTCGACGGCTGGACGATCACGCTGGCGGTCCTGCCGCCCGGCCCGGCGATCTGGTGGCAGCGCCACCAGCAGGAGAGCATGTACGTGCTGTACGCGCTGATCGGGCTGACATTCATCGCGCCGATGCTGGCCAACATCAGCCCGCTGCTGCGCTACGCCGACGTGCTGTCGTTTGTGATCGGCGGGCCCAGCACCATGATCCTGCGGCTGCTGCTGGGGATATAGTGCACCGTCTCCGGCAGGGCCTGCGCGCGCTGACTGCCTTCACCCGCCCGGTCGACTTCGACGCGGCGCGCGCGGTCCTCTCGCCCGGCCTTTTGCCGCTGTTCGAGCGCATGCGCCGCAGCGAGCAGCAGCACAGCCTGCGCGTGATGCGCGCCCTGCAGGTGGCTGGTCACACCCACCCCGATCTGCTGACTGCCGCTCTGCTGCACGACTGCGGCAAGGCGCGTGTCCCGCTGACGCTGTTCGGGCGGACGCTGACCGTGCTGGCCCGGCGCTTCACACCGCGCCTCGCCGCGCGCCTGTCGGAGGGTGACCCGCGCGGGCTGCGCCGCCCGTTCGTCGTGGCGCGCTGCCACCCGGACTGGTCCGCCGCCGACATGGCCGCCGCCGGTGCGCCGCCGCTGGCTGTGGCGCTCGCCCGCCGCCACGCCGATCGCGTGGCGGGGTCGCCGCAAAGCGAGGGAGATCAGCTGCTGGCGCTGCTCCAGAAGGCTGACGACTGGGAGTAGGAGGAGATTCCGGGGCGCTGCCCCGGACCCCGCCAGGGGACCAAGTCCCCCGGACCCTGCGTGGATGCTCAGGCGCGCCGCGCGGAGCATCACGCCAACAGTAGTTTGCTGCGCCTCTCCATCAGCGATGGTTACGGGGTGAAGGGGCCGAAGGCCCCTTCGGGGGTGCGGGGGCAGCGCCCCTGCATCTTCCCAGCGAGGGAATCACATGACCACCTTCATCGACCTCAGCCACGACTTTGAAGATGGGATGCCGGGCTTCCGGCTGAAGGCCCCGGACGGCAGCGTCACCGAAGTACACGGCGCACATCCGGCCTTTCATGACGCACGAGGAGTCGAAGCCGCGCTATGACGGCAAGGCAATGTTCGAGGTGACGGAGATCACGTTCCAGACGTCGATTGGCACCTACCTTGATTCGCCCTACCACCGCTATCCGGACCGCCGCGACATCAGCCAATTGCGGCTCGACGAGGTGATCCTGCCCGGCGTGGTCATCGACGTGCGCGGGCGCGGCCCATTCGAGGCGGTGGGCCTCGACGCGCTGGGCACGCCGCCCGACGTGCGCGGCAGGGCGGTGCTGTTCAACTTCGGCTGGGACGCCCACTGGGGCCGCGAGGAATATCACGCCTACCCGTTCATCGCCCGCGACGTGATCGACTGGCTGATCGAGGCCGGCGCGAAGCTGGTCGGCGTCGACACGATCAACGTCGACAGCTCGCGCGACCCGGAGCGCCCAGCGCACAGCGCCTTCCTCCAGCGCGACGTGCTGATCGTGGAGAACATGGCCAACCTGGCCGCGCTGCACGGCGTCGACTTCCGCTTCTTTGCCGTGCCGATCAAGGGCGTGAAGGTCGCCGCGATGCCGGTCCGCGCCTTCGCCGAGGTCGGCTAGGGGCCACCCCTCCCGCCATTCGCCGGAGCGGGGGATGTCGTCGGTGTGATGAGCGTGAACTATAATATAGGTACGTTATCGAAATCGAGCGGGGAACCAGACCATGAGCACAAAGTCGTTCGACCAGGTTCTGCATGCCGCCGAGCAGCTCACCCCCCAGGAACAGGACGCATTGATTGCGCACCTGCGCGCCAGGAGTCAGGTCTCACCCTCCGAACGCAGTGCGCGGCTCCGCGAGGAGATCAGGGCTGAGTTTGCGCGCCGCAAAGCCGCCGGGGCCTTCGATAACCTGGAAAGCCTCAAAGGGAAGTTTGCGCGTCCTGGTGCACCTGCCGACGCAGACGAGGTGGAATCTTACCTGCGCAGCCTGAGCACTGATTGGGAGAAAGACCTTGACGATCTCGCCGGCTGAGACTCCAGCCACCTACGTCGTCGACACGAGCGCACTGATCTGGTACCTGACCAACCATCCCCAGTTGAGCAAACAAGTGGAGACCATTTTTGAAGCAGCCAGGCGCGGCGAGGTCCACCTGGTTGTTTCGGCTATCTCGGTTGCCGAGATGTTCTTCTCAGACAAGAAGTTCGGGCATTTCACCGATTTTGCCGCCGTGTACCGCGCGTTGAAGGCCAGACCCGAATTCGAGTTCGTGCCATTCGATTCGGATGACGTGCTGGACTTTGATCAGGATGCGGCTGTGCCAGAGATGCATGACCGGATCATCGCCGGCCTGGCGCGGCGCTTGGGCGTGCCTGTGCTGACCAATGACCCGCACATTGTCCAATCGGGCCTTGTGAAAACGGAGTGGTGATCCTATACCCACCCGCAAAAAGCTCATCGAAATCGTCCTGCCGCTCGAAGCCCTCAAAGCGGTGAGGGCGCGCGCCCAATAGGGCGTCGGAAGGAGATGAGGCCCTCACCCCCTACGCGATCCTTGCAGTCGCCTTGCAAGCCCCTCACCCGGCGAACTTCCTGCCGCGTTCTGGCGTTATGATACACAGAGACATCGCCTATAATGGGCATAACGCGACAGGACTTATCGATGCAAGGGACTATGGAACCACAAGCCCAATCCAGACCACAGCCTCGCCGCCTGCGGCGCAGCCGCCGCCACAATTGTTCAATCGCTTCACGATCCGCTCGGCGGCGCTGGGTGTCGCGCTGGGCGGGCTGGCCTTCGGCCTGCTGGCGGTGATCGGCGCGCTAAGCGTCTTCGCGACCTACGCGCTGGGCGACCGCGCGCTGCCCGGCGTGACGGCTGCCGGCGTGCCGCTGGGCCGAATGACGCAGGCCGAGGCCGCGCAGGCGCTTGAGACGGCCTGGAGCGGCAGCGGCGCGACCGTCGCGCTGACCGACGGCGCGCAGACGTGGCGGGCCGCGCCCGCCGCGCTGGGCTTCACGCTCGATGCACAGGCCACCGCGCAGCAGGCCGTCACGATGGGCCGCGAGGGCGGCGCAGGGCCGGGGCTGTTCGACGTGCTGCTGCATGGCGCGTCGGTGGCACCGGTGATCTCGTATGACGACGGCGCGGCACGGTCGGCGCTTGAGACGCTGGCCTCGTCGCTCAGCCAGCCGGCGCAGGACGCCACGCTGAAGATCGACGGGGGGCAGGTGACGGCGGTAGCCGGGCAGCCGGGCCGCGCGCTCGACGTGGACGCGACGCTGGCCGCGTGGCGCGTCGAGCCTGGCGCGCTGGTCGCCGGGGGCAGTTTGCCGCTGGTCTTCACGCCAGTTGCGCCGCGCATCGCCGACGCGTCGGCGGCGCTGGCCGAGGCGCAGCCGCTGCTGTCTGCGCCGCTCAGCCTGAGGCTGTACGACCCCTTCGCCGATCAGGGCATCGAGCGCAGCATCCCGCCGGAGGACATCGCCACCTGGCTCGACCTGAACTACGGCGAAGACGGGCTACACGTGTCGGTCGACGCGGACAAGGTCAGCGCGTACCTGAGTCAGCTTGCCGGCAGCCTGCTGACCGATGGCCGCACCGTCGATACGTCCAACGGCGGCGACGTGCTGCTGCGCGCGCTGCGCACCCACGCGCCCGCCACGCTGACCGTCCACTACCCGCCGACGATCTACACCGTCGAGGCCGGCGACACGCTGATCAGCATCTCGTGGAAGGTGGGGATGCCGTTCTGGCGGATCGCCAACGCCAACCCCGACGTCAACCCCGACGCGCTGACGGTCGGGCAGCAACTGACCATCCCGTCGCTGAACGACCTGCTGCCGCTGCCGGTGATCCCCAACAAGCGGATCGTGGTCAGCATCACCGACCAGCACCTGTGGGTCTACGAGAACGGGCAGCAGGTCAACGACTTCGTGATCAGCACCGGCATCGACCGCTCGCCGACGCAGCCGGGCATCTTCCAGGTGCAGACCCACGAGCTGAACGCCTACGCGTCGTTGTGGGACCTGTACATGCCGCACTTCCTGGGCATTTACGAGGCGTGGCCCGGTTTCATGAACGGCTTCCACGGGCTGCCGACGCTATCCGGCGGGCGGCTGCTGTGGGCCGACGTGCTGGGCCATCCGGCCTCGTTTGGCTGCATCATCCTCAACCTCGACGCGGGTGAGTGGCTGTACAACTGGGCCGAGGACGGGGTGGTGGTGGAGATCAGGCGGTAGGGGGAGAAGAGAGGACTTACCGCGAGGGCGCAAAGGAGGAGGAAGAAGAAGACTAACCGCAGAGGTCGCAGAGAGCGCAGAGGGCGCTGTATTCAATTTGTGGGTGCCCACGGATGGCTTGTGGCCGGGTGGAACACGACGGGGTGGGAAGCCGAAGCTGTGGGCGCAGCCTCCTGCACACGATGGCTGCCGAAGCGCGGCAAGCTGCCATCGACCTTCCGAGCGCCTGACTCTCCCGCCGCCGCCCCCGCCCGATTGGGCGGTCACCGATCTTGCGGCGGGCGCGCTGAAGGCGCTGTGATGCGGAATCCCGTGTGACCGATATCCTTCCTTCTCGCCACCGAGGCCCCCTGCGCGACAATCCATAGTCTGCGTCAGGCGGCGGACGGGGCGGGCGCGGCGCGCGGGCTGCGACGTTGGCGGGCGGCGGGGGGACCATCATTATCCCTCTGCCGTGGGTCCCGCTGCGGGCGCGGCGGGCGCGCGAGCGCCGTGAGATAGTGCGCTGCGCCGGGAATTCCCGGCGAAACGCGTAGAACTTATGTTCTAAATCATTGTAGGGTGGGGGAGAAAAAGAGTCAAGGGGTTGGCGTTGATCATCCGTATAACGGGAGGTTAGAGTTTGCAAACGGTCGCAAATGAGCTCTGCTCATTTGCTCAGGCAGTTTGCCCGCCGGCAACGCGCCCGCGGGCGCAGATGGCTATCAGCGGAGGCATATCGACATAAGTCCAATCCGCATGTCACGCGTCGAAGAAGCGATCCGCGCTGTCCTGGCGTTCAACGAGGCCTTCAACCGCCACGATGTCGCCGGGATGATGGCGCTGATGAGCGAGGACTGCGTCTTCGAAAACACGGCCCCGGCTCCCGATGGCACGCTGTATTCGGGGAAGGAAGCCGTGACGCAGTTCTGGCGGGTTAACCCACAAGTCGCCCCAGGCCCACATCGACATCGAGGAGGTTTTCAGCGTGGGTAACCGGTGTATCATGCGCTGGAACTATAGCTGGGTGGATGGGGCCGGAACAGAAGGGCATGTCCGGGTCCACGTCTTCAAAGTGAAGGATGGTCTCATCTGCGAAAAGCTGTCGTACGTCAAAGGATAGGGTGGTTGGGCTGTTTTCGCGCGATCTGGCAGGGGGGTGGCGGGGTGACAGCCGTATAATAATGAAGGGTAGAGTTTGCTAACCGGGAGGTGAACAGCACAGAGCATCGGCCTGCTGGTGCTCTATTCGACGGCAATTCGTGGCAAGGGGGACAAAAGCCGCCACCCCCACTCAATTGGGCGGGATGACGATTTGCCAGTCAGCCCGGAAGCTCAGTCTGGTCCGAAAAATACAATATGGGAATGGGAAAAACTGGATCTGGCCGAAAGTCCGTAGGCTACCAGAGAATGCATCCCATCGATGATGTAGGGGCCCCTCTGATAGCCTGGCGCTTTGTCAAGAACATATGGACAACTCTCTTCAAATTCGCCAGTATGCTGGTCTCAAACTCTTTCAAGAGTTCTGCGATCCTCACACCGTTTAACCATCCCGCCGGATTCTCTTTGTTCAGAAAAGCCCTCTTGTTGTCCTCTATCTGTCTGATCGTGTCACAAACAGAATAAAAGCTGGGTTTTGGTGGATGGGGATCGTCGGCACAAGAGTTCATCTGGAGTTTGGTGAAATCCAACTCGGTTATTGAGGCTTGGCTGCTGTTATCAGTTTGAAAGCATCGCGTAAGCATTCCATCTGCATTGGAAATAACTCATGTTGCAGCAGCAATTGCAGGAATTCGCCTCGTCGACTACCGCTCAATATGCATCACTCCGCCCGCACTCGATCTGATCTGGATCTTTGTGATCATTTCTTTCATCTGAATGGGGGCTCACATAAGGTCCACAATTGGAAAGTACATGCACTCTGTTGTACCTGATCACTTCTTCTGAACATGAGCCAGTACCGTATATACCACACTTCGAGCTGGATTTGTCACATAATTAGTTCCCTTACTCAATATCGACATCGCGACTGAAGGTTTCTCTCCCTGCACTTGCGCAGTTCCAGTAATCCCCCTGATAGCGGAGCAATCCCAGCAGCAGTCGATTTACGATGTTGAGCAACCATGCGGCTTCAGATGACCTATCATCGGTTCTGAACCTTGCCTCATGTACCAAGAGATCCCAATTCTCTTTTGAACCGGCGTATCTCATCGTCATCAAGTCTTATTCCGCAATAGTCCCGTGAGAACCTCTTACTGGAGCCGAAGGACCGACGGTAGAAGCCCTTCGCCTTAAACTCGCCATTGCGTCCAGATCGTTGTTTGGGACGGTTGGGAATCTCTGAGCGAAGATGTTCCTTAGAATGCCGGCGGATCTCGCGTATTATGTCATCAACATACATCAGACTCGTTCTTATCGATTATGTTCGCGGCCCCCTGTACCACTGCGTATCGTGCAGCCAGATAATCCACAAGCGAGACAAGTATCAACCCCTCTACTTCAAACACTTGAGGATTGATGAATGCTCAAGTAGGTCATGGCCGAGCGGGGTTCCATTGATGTTGAGATCTCGAGTGCAGGATACGAAGTTGTCGTAGGCGTCCT
>CAWBCR010000032.1:0-16569 GCA_963787375.1 uncultured Chloroflexia bacterium
TGGACGGCGCGGTACAGCCGCTGTTTGTCGGGCGGCAGCATGGCGAAGTCGTGCTCGGTGGTGGGGGCCATCGCCTCAAGGATGACCTCCAGCGGGTAGCGATAGACGCGGTCCCACAGGTCGAACAGCAGCGCGCGCGACCTCGGTGTCGGTGAGGAACAGCGGCAGCGATGTTGCGCTGGCGCAGGTACTCGGACACGCGTGGTAGTTGGCGAAGTCGCCGTTGTGGACCAGCGCCTCGTTCAGGCCGATGAAGGGTGCGCGCCGCCGGGATGCCAGACGCGGCCCTTGGTCGGGTAGCGCTGGTGGGCGATCCACACGTTGGCTGCCTGATCTTCAAGGCGGTAGTAGGCACCGCCTGTTCGGCGTAGCCCACGATTTTCAGGACCAGCAGGTCGCGAGCGTGGCTCAGCACGAAGGCCCGCTTCTCGCCCAGGCTGGCGTAGAAGCGCTGGTTGAGGCGGAACGTGTTCTGGTACACGAACTCGTCTTCTACCGCCCGTGCGGTCGAGCGCTCCAGCCCATTCTTCCGGCGAACGCCGCCAGCACGTCCGGCTTGACCCGCACGAAATAGCGCACACACGTCGGGCGGGCGGATGTCCAGCCCGCTCGACCGTGCGGAAGTCATCGCACGTGGTCGATCTCGTAGGCCTGCGCCACGTCGAAACGCGGCGCGATGCACTGCGTCTCGACCTCGACGCGCGCCGCCGGGTCGAGGCAGCGCGATTTGCAGCAGGTATGCGTGCGCAGGGTATCTGGCGTCGACGCGCATCTGGGCCGGGTCGAGGCCGGCCAGCGCGATGCCACCGCCCTTGCCATTGCCGCGATTGTGCATCTGCTGGCTGGCGGTGACAGCACGTGCCGGCCGGCGATCGGCACGTTGCGCGAAGCCAGCCCCAGCACGCCGCAGCCGCCCTCGGCTGCCTCGCGGCGCAGCGTCGGCGGAGGGGCACCGGCCGTCGCCAGACCTGCTCCCGCGCGTCCAATAGATGCTTTGCTGCTGTTCTCGGCTCATGGATTGACCATGCGCTCATCAGGTCACGCCAGGTATCACCAAACACTCCGTACGCCCGCGCAGCTCCGCGCAATGGCTTTCAGCCTCAGGCGCACCGCAGAATGCCGGCAAGCTGCCACAGCCAGGCGGTGTACAGGTTGACGATGCGCTGCCAGGCCTTCCTCCGCGTCGACTAGCTTGGTGCGCTCTGGGTCGGTGGTGGTGATGCCGAACGGGCAGCCCAGGCCTTGCTCGCAGCTGCGCCACGCGAATGCAGCCAATGGCGACCAGCTCAGCCGTGCCGATGACGCCCCGTCGGCGCCCAGCGCAATGGCCTTGGCCACGTCGTACGCGGTGCGCAGCCCGCCGGAGGCCATCAGCGTGATCTGGTCGCGGATTCCCTCTTCGACCAGGAAGCGGTGCACCTTGGGGATCGCGTACTCAATCGGCATGGCGATGTTCTTCTTGGCGATCTCCGGCGCGGCGCCGGTGCCGCCGTAGGCCCCGTCGAGGTGCACGATGTGCGCCCCGGCGTAGTACGACCCAACGGCCACCATGTCGACGTCGGTGGGTGTCGAGACCTTGACGCTGATCAGCGCGCGGTCGTTGACCTGCTTAAGCCAGTCGACGTGCTTCTTGTGATCCTCGACGGAGTACACGCTGTGGAACGGGAACGGGGAGAACAGGCTGGTGCCCTGCACCGCCTCTCGCGATCTGCGCCACCGACTCGGTGTTCTTGTTGCCCAGCAGGTGCCCGCCCAGCCCCGGCTTGGCCCCCTGGGCGTACTTGATCTCCAGCACGCGGCGCGCGCTGCATGCTGGCCTCGCTGACGCCGAACAGGCCGGTCGCTACCTGGGTGATGACGTGATCGGCCAGCGGGATGAACACGTCAGGATAGCCGCCCTCGCCGGTGGAGGCCAGCGGCCCATCGCCTGCGCCGCTTTGAAACGGGCGGTCATCACCGGGAAGCCGATGCTGCCGTAGCTCATGCCCGCCCCGTACCAGGGCATCGGCAGGCGGCGCTCAGGCCGCCCATCGCCACGGCGGTTCAGCGGCAGCGACATGTCGAAGTGGGCGGGGTCGGCGGCGGGTACGTCAGCAGGGTCGGCATCCAGTTCAAAAGCGAACGCCATCCGGTCGAAACCACCATCCGAATCGCCCACGCGGTACTCGACCGCGCCGGCGGGCGGCTGGCCGGTGCGGGCCATCTGCTGGGTGGTGTGCAGCAGCCAAACCGGCCAGCGGAAATCGCCTTCAGGGGCTTCTTCGCGGGGCAGGGCGGGGTAGTCAGCGAGGGGCACGCAGCCGCCCAGCCGCGCCTTGAAGGCGGCTTCTTCGGCGGTGTGCCAGATTGTGCGCCCGATCTCACCGCGCAGGCGGCGCACCTCGCGCATGCCCATCGCACCCAGCGCCTCCAGCAGCTGGTCGCGCCAGGCGTTCATCAGGTTGACCAGCCGCTGCGCGCCCCATTCGGCGTCGAAGTCCGGCTCTTCAACCGGCGACGCGCCCCGGTCGGCCCACAGCGACGTTCCCCACGCGATCAGCGCCACAAAGTCGATGGCTACCAGGTCCGCACCGCAGGCAATCGCCTTGGCGACATGCTCGGCGGCGGCGATCCCGCCACTGGCGACCAGCGTCACGAGGTCGCGCACGCCCTCGTCGACCAGCCGACCGTGGACCTCGCGCAGGACTTCCGGGAGCGGCCTGCCCACCGAGTCGCGCCCAACCTCGTCGGCGTAGACGTGAATAATGCGCACACCAGCCTGCGCCCAGGCGGCGACAGTGTCCGCAGAATCCGGTCCCAGCGCCAGCCGCGCGGCGACGAGTGCGGTGGGCCACCGCGCCGCTGCGCTCGCGGCCAGCGCGGGAACGTCACCCGCCGAGGCCTCAATCTCCACGTAGCGCGGCTGCCATGCATCGAGCAGCACGCCATCGGGCTGGCCTGCCAGCCGCACCGCCAGCGTGTCGTGGCAGTCGTCGAGGTCGGCGGCGTAGTCCTCCGGCGCGATGACCGCCAGCGTGCCGAGCCGTTTTGCTGCGCGAGCCATCGCCAGGAGCGTGCCGCGTCCCGGCAGCGGCTCAGGCAGCGGATTGAAGATCACCGGGGTGGGCAGGCTGAGCCAGGCAGGCAGGTCGCTCGCCAGCGCGCCATCCGCGTCGAATTCAAGCAGCGGTGCGCCAGCGCCCAGGTCGACGGCAGTCGAGATGGTCTCGCGCCCGTGGATGCCGTCACGCGTGGGGCGGACGATCTCGCTCATGTCGAGCCAGATGCCGTCAAAGCCCTCGCCGGCGAACTTGCCGCCGTAGCCCGCGCCGGAGATCGGAATGCGGCCCGTCTCGGCCATATACCACGTCTGCGTGATGATCTCGGCGGTCCAATAGTCGTCGCCGCGCGCGGCCTTGCCGGCGAATACCTCATGGCCGTACTTGACGTAGTTGCCGTCTTCAGCGATGGCGAAGGGCGCGGGGTAGCCGCCTGCCGGTGGCGGGGCAGGGCGTGTCGTGATGTGGTAACGCGCCGACGCTATATGGGTCGCTGTGATGTTCCCGATTGCTGCCATGGTCCTCCCTCAACAAGCACAAACGCACGGACGCGCGTCACGGCATGCCGTGGCGTGTGGCCCACTGCGTGGTTCTGTTCGGCTAGATTAAATCAGGGGTGAAACTGGGAAAGCTGCTGTCAGCCGATCAGCACACACGCATCTACGCGGCCCTGTTGTTGGACCGCGCATTGGCATTGTTGCTGATCTTGCAGGCAGCACAAACTTACCAGGCAGGCACTGCCCGTCCGGCAGCCATCATACGGGTATGCGGTTGTCGCTGGCTTGCACCACCGCTTTGTCATACCACGTCTTTCTTAGGGGATCGTCAGGGTATGGCAACCCTGGGAGGCTTCCGCCGATCTGATCGATTTTCCGGCTGGCTACTATCGCATTGGCGAAGGCGGCTGGCCGTTAGCCCCACCTCGCGGTGGGGAACCTCCATCCTCGTCAACCTGTAGCAGTCAAACGACTGCGGCAGGCCCTGGCGCTGTGAGCATCCCCGCTGTCCAGTTGTCAACCCTGCTGCGCCTCGCGCAGACTGCAATGCAGGCCGGAACAACCCGGCTCACAATTACTGCCAAATGATACGGGGCATCCAGTCGGTTGTCAAGGGCGAATCTCGGCTGGCTGTAAGCCGGCATGATGGGTATGATCTGAGCTGAAACGTCCGCCTTTCGAGGAACCTCATGTCCCAATCACCCCCCGCCACCAATCACGCGCCTATCACATTTCACGTCACCGGCATGGACTGCGCCGACTGCGCGCTGATCCTTGAGCGCAGCGTTGGGCAGCTTGACGGAGTCGACGCAGTTCAGGTGAACTTCACCAGCGCCACGCTGGAAGCTACCGGCACGGCGGACACCGAGCGCATCATCGAGCGCGTGCGCGCGCTTGGCTACGACGTGCTGACGCCTGAGGAGCGCGCCGCGCAGTTGGATGCCGAGCGCAGCGCTGCCCCATTGCCCGGTGGGGTGGGGGGCTTTCTGATGTACCTCGTGCACTCGCGGCAGACGGCGCTGATCGTCGTGTCCGCCGCGCTGCTCGCGCTGTCGCTGGTGGTGGGCTGGCTGGTCGCCACACCGGTGTCGCACTGGGCAGCGTTCGGGCTTCAGATCGCGGCGGCGCTGATCGTCGGCTATCCGATAGCTCTCAAAGGGATTCGCTCGCTGCTGGTGGGCCGCCAGGTGTCCATCGACCTGCTGATGACGCTGGCAGCCGGCGGCGCTGTGCTGATCGGGCAGACGGGAGAAGCGGCAACGGTGATCGTGCTGTTCGCGGTCGGCGAGGCGCTGGAGGGTTACACCGCCGAGCGTGCCCGCGAATTCGCTGCGCAGCCTGCTGGCACTCGCGCCACAGGAAGCAACCGTCATGCGACCCTGCATCGACTGCGCCGAGCACATCGGGCAGGTTGCAGCCGATGGATCGGTCTACGAGGGCGGCCCGTGCCCGTTGTGCGGAATGCACGAACTCGCTATCGCTGCTTCGGAGGTGCGCATTGGTGAGCGCGTCGTCGTGCGGCCCGGCGAGCGGATCGCAGTGGACGGTATCGTGGTTAGCGGTGCTTCGGCTGTCAACCAGGCCCCGGTGACGGGTGAGAGCGTGCCTGTCGCCAAAACGCCGGGCGACGAGGTCTTCGCGGGGACGGTCAACGGCGAGGCGGTGCTGGAGATTGAGGCGCAGCGCGAAGCTGCCGACTCGACCATCAGCCGCATCGTGAGGCTGGTCGAGCAGGCCCAGGCGCAGCGCTCCCCCGCTGAGCGCTTCGTCGACCGGTTCGCGCGCTGGTACACGCCCGGCGTGGTGACCATCGCGGCGCTGGTGGCCCTCGTGCCGCCGCTGCTGTTTGACGCGCCATTCCTCGATCCGCCCAACGGTCCGCATGGCTGGCTGTACCGTGGGCTGGCGCTGCTGATCGTCGCCTGCCCATGCGCGCTGGTGATCAGCACGCCGGTGACGGTTGTCAGCGCGCTGACGGCGCTGGCGCGGCGGGGGGTGCTGGTCAAGGGTGGCGCATTCCTCGATGCGCTGGCGCGCGTCCGGGTGTTTGCCTTTGACAAAACCGGCACGCTGACAGAAGGCAGCCCGGTGGTGGTACAAACTCGCACACCCACCTGCGAGCCAGGGCAGGCGGTATGTGAAGCCTGCGACGATATGCTGGCGCTGGCTACGACCGTCGAGCGGCGCTCCGAGCACCCGGTGGCGCGCGCGATCATGGCCGAGGCCGGTGTGCGCGCGCTGATGCATCGCTATGCCCCCGCCGGATCGGTCCAGGCGCTGGCCGGGCGCGGCATTCGCGGCGACATCGACGGGGCGCAGGTCACTGTCGGCAATCATGCCCTGTACCACGATGGCGGCAACGGCTGTTCCGCGCTGCACGACCAGATCAGCGATGCTGAGGCGCAGGGCCAGACGGTCGTTCTGGTCGACAGGGACGGCGTTTTGCAGGGGTTTATCGGTGTTGCGGATGCTCCCCGCCCGACAACCGGCGCGGCGCTGCGGGCGCTCAAGAACGCCGATCCGCGCCTGCGCATTGCCATGCTAACCGGCGATAACACAGCCGTCGCGCAGCACGTGGCCGGGCAGATCGGCGCAGTTGACGATGTGCGGGCCAACCTGCTGCCCGCCGACAAGCTCGACATCATACGCGAGCTTCAGGCGTCCTTTGGCCCGGTGGCGATGGTCGGCGACGGCGTCAACGACGCGCCAGCGCTGGCGCTGGCCTCGGTCGGTGTGGCGATGGGCGGGGCGGGCACTGCACAGGCGATGGAAACCGCCGACATCGTCCTGATGCAGGACGACCTGACGC
The DNA here is from genome assembly GCA_963787375.1 of uncultured Chloroflexia bacterium. Lineage (GTDB taxonomy): Bacteria > Chloroflexota > Anaerolineae > Aggregatilineales > UBA3940 > CAWBCR01. The sequence goes on from CAWBCR010000032.1 coordinate 6,345, forward strand.
GCCTGCCCGATGCGCTGCGCGCCAGCCGACGGACGCAGCGGATCGTGAGCCAGAACATCGCCTTCAGCCTGGCGATCAAGCTGGTATTCCTGCTGCTGGTGCTGCCCGGCTGGGCGACGCTGTGGATGGCCGTATTTGCTGACATGGGCGCGTCGCTGCTGGTGACGCTCAACGGCATGCGCATGCTTAGGATGCCTGCATCACAGAATTAGCCTATGAATCATGAAGAGGACCGGCGATGTTTGCCGGTCCTCTTTGCGTTGCGGGGCGCGGGGCGGAAGCCCCGCCTTTTCGTCTCTGTCACACAGCCCGGGGCCCAAAGGCGAGCAGCCGCAGTCCGTTGAAGACCACCAGCACGGTGCTGCCTTCGTGGCCCACGACGCCCAGCGGCAGGGGAAGCGTTGGGCCGAACACGCCGAATGTGCTCAGCACCAACATCACGATCACGCCGATGGCGAAGGCGAGATTCTGCCACACTACACGGCGGGCCTGCTTACTCAACCGGATGACGTACGACAGATTGCTCAGGTCGTCGGCCATCAGCACCACGTCGGCGGTTTCGAGCGCCACGTCGGTGCCGGCTGCGCCCATTGCGATGCCGATCGTGGCCGTTGCCAGCGCGGGCGCGTCGTTGACGCCGTCGCCGACCATCGCCACCGGGCCGTAGCTGGCCTCAAGCTCCTTGAGGACTGCGGCCTTGTCGGCGGGCATCAGCGCCGCGCGATACTCGTCCACGCCGACCTGCGCGGCGATGGCCTGCGCCACGCGCTCGTTGTCGCCGGTCAGCATCACGACGTGCTCCACGCCGGCGCGCCTGAGCGCCCGGATGGCGTCACGCGCCTCGGGCCGGACCCGGTCGGCGACGGCTATCGCGCCGACGCAAGTGTGATTGTGGACCAGCAGCACCGTCTTGCCTTCGTTCTCAAGGCGCTGCAGGTGGGCCCGCATACCCTCATCGAGCGTGTGGCCCTCGTTCTCCATCAGGCGCGGGCTGCCGATCAGCACGTCTGTCTCGCCGGCGCGGGCCCGCACCCCCATGCCGGGGAACGCCTGGAAGTCCGACGCCGGCTCGAAATGTAGGCGACGTTCCTCGGCCACCTGCACCACGGCCTGCGCAATCGGGTGCTCGGAACGCGCCTCGGCAGCAGCACTCAGCGCCAGCACTTCATCCTCACTGTGGCCATTCACAGCGATCACGTCTGTGACCTGCGGACGGCCATGTGTCAACGTGCCGGTCTTGTCGAAAGCCACCACCTTCAGCGCGGCGGCGTTTTCAAGGTGCGCGCCGCCCTTGAACAGGATGCCCTTGCGCGCCGCGTTGGCAATGGCACTCAGGATGCTGGCCGGCGTGCTGATCACCAGTGCGCACGGTGAGGCGACCACCAGCAGCACCATGCCCCGGTAGAAGGTCGGCGCGAAGGGCTGACTGAAGAACAGCAGCGGCACGGCGATCAACAGCGTCGCAGCGGCGATGACGGCGATGGCGTAGTACTGCTCGAAGGTGTCGAGGAAGCGCTGGGTCGGAGCGCGCTGCTCCTGCGCCTCTTCAACCAGACGGATGATTTTCGACAGCGTGCTGTCGGCGGCACGCTTGGCGACGCGCACTTCGAGCGCGCCATGCTGGTTGACCGTCGCGGCAAAAACCGTGCTGCCCGTGCGCTTCTCGACCGGGATCGACTCGCCGGTGATCGACGATTGGTCAACCAACGACTTGCCCTCGACCACGACCCCGTCGACCGGGATGCGCTCGCCGGGCTTGATGATCACTACCTCGCCGATCTCCAGGTTGTCGACCAACGCCTCGACTTCTCTGCCGCCGCGCCTGACGAGCGCCGTCGGCGGGCGGAGGTCGAGCAGGCTCCGAATTGCGCTGCGCGAGCGGTCCATGGCGTAGTTCTGCAGGAGATTGCTCAACGAGAACAGGAACAGCAGCATCGCGCCTTCCGGCCAGCTACCGATCAGCGCCGCGCCAATGGCCGCCAGCAGCATCAGGAAGTTCACGTCGATCTTGAATCTGCGCAGTGTCGCCAGCCCGTCGACCACGCCGAAGAACCCGCCTGCGCCGTAGGCGATCACCGCCAGCGCGGCAATCAGCGGAAGCGGCGCGCCGGCTGCGCGCGCGATCACGCCGCCGATCAGGCTGAGCAGCGTCGTCCCGACCAGCACCGGCTCGACAACTTCGCGGCGCAGTGGGTGGGGCTGATCGTCGGAGGTCTTGACCTCATAGCTGAGCGGGCGGGTCTGCTGCTCCATGCGCCCGGCAGGCGCATCCGGTGAGACCTTCACGCTCAACACGCCTGCCTCGCTGCTCACGGCGGCGGTTGCGAACTGTAGGGATGGCGAGATCAGGTGGCCTTCAAAGCGGCGGATGCACTCGTCGCAGGCCGTGCCGTCGGCGCGGATAGCGCAGCCGCCGTAGTTCTCATGCAGGCGGATTTCGACTTCGTTCGCCAGGTTGGAAACGCGGCTGCCGTCCAGCAAGTCCGGGTCGTAGTCCAGCGTAAGCGTGTTGGCGTGCATGTCGACATGCGCAGCCAAAACGCCCGGCTGGCCGTCGAGCGTTCCCAGGATGACCTGTGCACAGTATCGATGTGAAGGGGGTAGCTGGGTTTGCGTTGTCATAGTGATGGCTCGGCCTGCTCCAATTCTGCCCTACACGCTGCGCATAGCCCGTGCACTGTGACGTTGACGTCTGCCACCTCAAAGCCATACTGCGGTCCCAGCCGCGCGAACGCGGAGAGATCGACGCCATCCACGTCGATGATCTGCTGGCAGCGGATGCATACCAGGTTGAGGTGCGGCTGCGTATTTGTGTCGTAGCGCGTGCTGCCATCGCTGGTCGTGCCGACCTCGTGGATCAGGTCCAGCCCGGCCAGCAGACTGAGCGTGTTGTAGACCGTCGCCAGGCTCATCGTCGGGAATGCCGGCTGCAGCGCCTCATACACGTCGGCGGCAGTCGGGTGGCTGTCGTTGCCGTACAGCCATGAGCATATCGCCAGCCGCTGTGCGGTCAGCTTGGAGCCGGTGGCGCGCAGCCCGGCGATCAGCGGGTTCTCCTGTTTCAAAACGTTATCCTTATCACCACTCGTGTATATTGTAATGGATTTTATATAATAATGATTCTAAATTAGATTATAGCAGGCAGTGGTCGATCTGGCAAGTATCGACAGCGAAGAGAGGATGCAGCTAGTAGACGAACTCGCGGATGTCGTAGCGGCTGATGCGCGGATGTATGCGCGTCAGCCCGCGCCGGATGGCCTCGCCCTGACCGGCCAACGCGGTCTCGTCGAGTGTGGCCAGGCGGGCCTGCCGTGCATCAAGCGCGTAAGGCAGGTCAGGGCTGATCACCAGGTCCGAGAAGTACAGGATGTCATCTGCGTCGAGACGCATCGCGTTGAGCGCGTCAACCGTCCCGGCGACATGCCCGGCGGCAAACTGCTGCCCGCCTGCGCCCAGCAGGACGATCACACCGACCGACAGCCCGGCCTCTTTCATGGTCTGCACTGCGTGGACAGCGTCGTTGGGGTCGCCGGGCTTCTTCAGGAAGCGCAGCACGTCGGCGCTGCCGCTCTCCAGCCCGACATAGATTCGGCGCAACCCCAGCGCGCGCAGTGTGGCGTAGTCGACGGCGGATTTCTTCTCACCACTGAACCCGTCAAGAAAGGCATACATGCCACCCATCCGCTCGACGTCAAACACATCGTGGATGACGTCCAGCAAGGGCAGCAGTCTGCCCATTGGGACGACCAGCGCGTTGGCGTCGGCAAGGAAGATCGAGCGCCGCAGGCTGATGCCGGCGCCCAGAAAGTCATGGACGGCCACGGCGTGCGCTCGAAGCTCGTCGGGCGTCTTGATGTGAAAAACGCGGTCTTTGTAGAACGAGCAGAAGGTGCAGGTGTTGAATGAGCAGCCTTCCGTCATTTGCAGCACCAGCGCCATGTATTGATCAGGTGGCAGGATGCCGACGGGCCGGTACACTTCGGCGTAGCGCCGGGCATCGCGCGCCGACTCGATCGGCGTGAAGCCTGCCGCGCGTGTAATGGCATCATGAACCGCAGAGGGTAGGGGGACCCGGAACTGAGCCTGCCCGCCGTCGATGGTATGCCGGAGTCCCGCCAGTATCTGCGTGGCGCGCACCTCGACCTGCCGCGCTTCGTCGGGTGTCAGCCAGTCGCGGCGGCGTGGGCCACCCTCTGCCCGCTGCCGCGCGATGACTCTGCCGTTCAAGCCACGCCGGTAGGAGATGCCGTCGAGAAAGGCGGTCCATAAGCGTCCCGCGCGGTCTGTACTGACGACCTGCGCCCGGTCCGGTGGGCCGACGCTGACGATGAGGCAGTCTGCCCTGAGGCTGACGGTCACCGGCTGCGAGTCCCATGTGCCTGTGTACACCATAGAGCCCTGAATTCTAGCCGGGGAGATGGCCGTGCATCTGCCACGTGGCGAGGACGTCGCGCGACTGCCCGGCGGCGCGATCCAGCATGCCGCCTATCGCGCCGACCCAGGCATCGGGAATGCGCTCAGGTTGGGGCGGCACCTCGAACGGCGCTTCGATCACCACAACCACACGCGAATGCGGCAGCAGCAGCGCGGACCCGCCCAGTGCGACAGGACGCGCGCCGGGGCCCGCGCTCATCCCGACCGGAACCACAGCGCGCCCCAGTCGCCGGGCCAGCCTCAGCGCCTCGGAGACTGCCGCGTCGCGACGCTCGCCGCCTGCGATGGCGACCAGCACGTCGCTGCCGGATTCAACTCGGTGGAGTGCGTCGGGGGAAATCGCCTGGCAGATGCTGCGCTCCGGCACAAGCTGCCTATACATCACCAAGACTACGCGCGCATACAGCGTTGGCACGGCCAGGATCACATCCTGTAGTGGAATCTGATCCAACCCTGCCGCATGGACTCTCGCCGTCGACGCGACCCAGCGCTGCAGCGCGGTTGGCTTGAAAAGGCTGAGAGTCGGTTCGTCATTGTGGGTTTGCATTGGGTGCCGCCGGTTGTCATCAGGTGTGTTCGCTGATCATATACGCGGTTTCCGAACAGACGTTGTGGGCAGGGCGCTAGTCGCTGCCGAAGATGACGTCGTAGAACAGCGGCATGCCAGGCCGTTCGGACCACCCGTGCGCGGCGAGAATGCGATCCCTGGCAGCTTGCGCAGCCTCCCGCGTGCGGGCGTGGACGGTGAACAGTGGCTCATCCTTCTCCACCCGTTCTCCAACCTTGTGATGGATGACTGCGCCCACCGCGTGGTCAATGGCCTCACCCTTGGCCAGGCGGCCCGCGCCCAGGTGCAGCACGGCGGTCCCGACCTCGCGGGCGTTGATGCCCCGGATGTACCCACTCTGCGGCGCGCGAACCTCCTCGACCACCGGCGCGCAGGGTAGCTTGTCGGGGTTGTCTACCTGCGATACGTCGCCGCCCTGAGCGCGCACCAGCGTGCGGAACATCTCCAGTGCCGCTCCGTTAGCCAGCTTCTCCTCGATCAACGGGCGGATGTCGCTGAGGTCCCGCGCGGTGGACCTGCCCGCCAGCCGCAGCATGTGCCCGGCGATCTCGATGCAGTGCTGGACAAGGTCGGGTGGCCCGCCGCCTCGGAGGGTTTCTATTGCTTCCTTGACCTCCAGCGCATTCCCGACGGCATTGCCAAGCGGCTGGTTCATGTCGGATACCAGCGCGGTTACCTTCTCGCCAGCCTGCGTGCCGATATTGACCATGATCTTGGCCAGCTCACGGGCGTCTTCGGTCGTCCGCATGAATGCGCCCGCGCCCGCCTTGACGTCCAGCACGACGCCATCTACGCCGCTGGCAATTTTCTTGCACATGATCGAGCTGGCGATCAGCCCCTTGCTGGACACCGTGGCCGTGACGTCGCGCAGGGCGTACAGCTTGCCATCCGCCGGGGCCAGGTCCGCCGTCTGCCCGGACAGCACGATGCCGATCTCGCGGGCCTGTTGGAGAAACTGCCAACGAGTCAGGTTGACGTTGTAGCCGTCGATACTTTCCATCTTGTCGAGCGTGCCACCGGTGATCGACAGCCCACGTCCAGACATCTTGGCGACCGGCACCCCACAGGCAACCACCAGCGGCAGCACGATCAGGGACGTCTTATCGCCCACACCGCCAGAGGAGTGCTTGTCAATCACGAAATCGAGTCCCTCTGAGAGGTCGAGGATCTCGCCGGACTCGGCCATTGCCAGTGTCAGTTCAGTCGTCTCTCGAAACGACAGGCCGCGCAAGTAGACAGCCATGCACCACGCGGCGGCCTGGTAGTCCGGTATGCGCCCGGCTGTGTAGCCTTCGATGAAGAACCGGATCTCATCCCGCGTGAACTCATGACCGTCCCGCTTCTTGCCAATCAGATCGACTATATCCATCCTATGCTCCATGTGCTGCCGATGGCCGGGATCATGCCCAAGAGTATACCCAGAAGATAAGCTAATTGGCCGCCTTTCTCAACAGCCCCGCCGCAGGGTTCAGTATATGGGTGCCCAATCTCCCTCCGGTAAAGCAAGTGAGCCTCCCCTGTTGAGGGAGGCTCACCCGGCGTGCTGTGCGCGCTTTCAGATACTACCAGCCGCCGCGTCCGCGACCACCGCCACCACCACCACGGGGGCGATCTTCGCGCGGGCGTGACTTGTTCACTTTGATGGTGCGGCCTTCCATTTGCGTGCCGTCGAGGGCGGAAATGGCTGCCAGCGCCTCTTCTTCAGTGCTCATTTCGACGAAGCCAAAGCCCTTCGAACGGCCCGTCTCACGGTCGGTGATGATGGTTGCACTGGTGACGGTGCCATAGGGCCCAAAAATATCTTGCAGATCGGTTTCAGTCGTTGAGTACGGCAGATTGCCGACGTACAGCTTGTTCTCCATTGATGAGGATATCCTTAGGTTGCGAGGCTCGTAGAGAGGACGAGCGCCTTAGGTAACGATTGAGCCAGGGCCGAACCCTGGCAGAATCTCATTCGGCCAGTTGCGTGTTACCAGGTTACCTTCGCTGATTCACGTGCGGCGTACGTCGTTCTACGACTCGACTTGATGCCCCAGCCCCGCTCCTCATCAATACACACGGTCAGATTGCTGATGCTATCGTATTCGGATTCGTGCAGTACGTCAATCCCCCATCTTCAGCATCAAACGCTCACTGCTCCCAAAGATCAGGTGCAGAACCGCTGCTGTTGACGCCTGACGTGCAGTTCACGAAGCAGGCTCAGCCGGTGTATCAGGAGTCGCTTCACTGGCAAAACGTTCAAGCAGCTCGCCAATCCACTCATTTAGCGGGCCGTAGGGGACTGCACCTACAGTGCCCTCGACAGCCTCGCCCCGGTTGAAGACAACCAGCGTCGGGATGCTCATGATCCCATAACGGCCAGAGATCTCCGGGTTCTCGTCGGTGTTCAGCTTGGCGACAATGAACTCGCCACCTCGCTCCTGCGCAATCTGCTCTAGCACCGGAGCGACCATCCGGCATGGGCCGCACCACGGAGCCCAGAAGTCTACAAGCACAGGTAGGTCGGCCCCCAGGACTGTCTGGTCAAAGTCTGCGTCGGAAACGTGTACAGGTTGATCGTTCATTATTCCCTCATGTTTAGTGCCTAATCTGACGTATTCGAGTATCATTACTGATGTTCTTGGTAGATAAAGTCTTACACACGCGCCAATGATCTTTTGATGCTGAACTGTTGCAGAGGTTTCGAAGTCGACCGCCAGAGGACGTATGGTCTATCTAAAGAACATCGCTTACCTGTCGCTCGCATTTGTCGGCTTTGCCGTTCTGCACAGCCTGACTGCGGGTATGCGCCTGAAAGATTGGCTCAAGCAGCGGCTCGATCCGCGTCTGGTAGAGGGCTTCTACCGGCTGGCATACAACATCGTCTCCGCGCTGACCATCCTGCCGGTGCTGGGCCTGGTCCTGCTGCTGCCGGATCGCACACTTTATGTCTTGTCTGGCACGGCAGCGATTGTCCTGCGCGTGGTACAGCTTCTGGCGGTGATCGGCCTGTTCGGTGCGCTGTTCTTCACCGAAGTGTGGCAGTTCGCCGGGCTGTCGCAGGCGGTGGCCTACCTCAACGGGGATCCATTGCCGCTGCCTTCGCCGCCGCTGCAAATCAAAGGCATGTATGCGTATGTCAGGCACCCGCTGTACTTCTTCAGCCTGATCGCCGTATGGGCGATCCCGGTCATGACGGTCAACGTGCTGCTGCTCAACATCTGGATCACCCTCTACTTCGTCGTCGGCTCGCTGGTCGAGGAGCAGCGGCTGCTGCGCATTTACGGCGAGCCATATCGCGCCTACCGGAAGCGCGTGTCGTGGCTGGTGCCGCTGCCGCACATCGACTGGCAGCGCTAGGCCAGCCAAACGGAGTACAAGTAGGGTCGGTGTTGTGGTACACTCATAGCCATGTCCGTAGGGCAAGTGTAATTCAACCGGAATGACTGTACGTAGAGACTAGCCTGAGTGAGGAGAGCATGTCGCAAAAAACAACCCGGGCTCACGCCGAGTCACGGCGCGAGCAGCGCAAGCGCCAATCGCGAATCCAGCTTGTCGTCATCGTTGGCGTTGTGGCAGTTGTCGTCGTCGTCCTTCTCATCCTGCTCAACCGCCCGACCTCGGTTCCGACAGTGGCGTCGAGCTTCGATGGACTGACGCAGGAAGTTGTCACCACAGACGGCGCGATTGGCCTGGCTATCGGCGATCCGTCCGCACCGCTGACGCTGTACGAATTCGGCGATTTCAGTTGCCCGCATTGCCACGACCTTGCGTCCATCATCGATCAGTTGATCAATGACTACGTACGCCCCGGCAAGCTGCGGATCGTCTACAAGCCGATCACTTTTGTCAACCCGGCAACCTCGGTTCCCGGGGCTGCTGCAGCCGTTTGCGCAGCCGAACAGGGCAAGGGTTGGGAGATGATCAACCAGGTTTGGGCGATCTATGGCTCATCTGGACCGGGTGCGTATACTCAAGCCAACCTCGCCGCACAGGCGCAGGCCATTGGCATCGACGTCAACCAGTGGCGGTCGTGCTTTGTGTCGGGCCAGGTCAACAGCGAACTCAACGCCGTGCTGACCGAAGCCCAGCAGAAGGCCATCCAGGGCACGCCGACGCTGTATCTCAATACTCAGAACATACCATGGCGCGGCCCGGATACGGCCTACACCGACATCTCGCTGGCGATCAACCAGGCGCTGGGCCAATAGCGCCTCAGACATTGCCAACTGGCGGCGGATGCGGCAATATGCGCCGTGTCCGCCGCTGTCGATCTCGCTGCTAAGGAGCAAGGCCTATGACCGGTAAGCCAAACTCCAGCCAGGATCCCCGCGACTACGACCGCCCCGCAGTCACCGTCGACACTGTTGTCTTCACCCTGCGTGATGAAAAGCTGAATGTGCTACTTGTGCGCCGGCGCAACCCGCCCTTCAGCGGACAGTGGGCGTTCCCGGGCGGGTTCGTCAACATCGACGAGCCGCTGGAAACGGCAGCCCGGCGAGAGCTGCGCGAGGAGACGGGCATCGAGGATGTCCACCTGGAGCAACTCTACACGTTTGGCGACCCAGGGCGCGATCCGCGCATGCGGGTGATCAGCGTCGTCTACCTGGCGCTAATGCGTCCCGGCGTTGACACTGCGCGGGCGGGTGACGACGCCGCCGAGGCTCGCTGGTTCCCTGCCGACGCGCTGCCAACACTTGCCTTTGACCACGCCGACATCTTCGATTACGCGCTGACCCGCCTGCGCTACAAGCTGGAATACACCGACGTAGGGTTCCGGCTGCTGCCAGCACAGTTCACGCTGAGCGACCTTCAAATGGTGTATGAGGTGGTTCTGGCTGAGAAGCTGGATAAGCGGAACTTCCGGCGCAAAGTGCTCCAGGCGAACGTTCTGCGCGAGACGAATTGCTTCCGCAGCGGAGAGGGTCGCCCGGCCCGCCTGTATACCTACCGGCCTGACGCCGAACCGGAGGTGAAAGCGCGGCGTCTGTTCCCGTGACCTACGGTGACCGGCTGACCACCCAGATTAGTCGAGCCTGCCGGTAGCCATCAGCAGCTTCTCGCAGCGCCAACAGGTGGTCGCGTGATACTCGTTCAAGGCGTGGCAGTAGGCGCAGACTCGTCGCTGGATAAACGGCTCTGGAACCTGAAGATTTAGTATCTCCCCGATCAACCGGCACGAAGATGGCGGGCCACCCAGCGTGACCAGCACTGCCCCCTCAAGAATGAACACCGCCCAGTAAT